>NZ_JBFUBB010000002.1:0-870882 GCF_056405975.1 Polaromonas sp. P1_E12
CCGAACACTTGAAGAAACAAGGACACGCCATGGCGTGTCCTTGTTGGTATTGGTCCCCGCTCCCGATTGCCCCTTGTGGATGCGCCGAGGAGCGCAGGTTCAGGCGGATCAGGGATCGCGATTGTCTGAGCCGAAGGCGAGTTCGAGCGAGACCCCGCCTGAACCGAGCACCGCAGGTTGCCCGGTAGCGCAGCGAAGGGGACGCAGGAACCAGGGTCGCCTTTTCTTTGGTGACTTTCTTTTGGCGAAGCAAAAGAAAGTTACTTGCATGCCGGGCAACCCCCGGCCAGCTACCCTCAGCAGGACGCGCTCGTTCGACAAAACCCAGCCTTCGGCAGAGTAAGGAAATCCAAATGCTCATAGCCAAAAACATCAACCAATACTACGGCGGCTCCCACATCCTGCGGGACGTGAGCCTGGACGCTCACCTGGGCAAGGTTACGGTGCTGCTGGGCCGCAACGGCGTGGGCAAGACCACGTTGCTCAAATCACTGATGGGCCTGATCCCCATCAAGACCGGCACGATTGAATTCGACGGCAAACCTGTCCAGGGCAACACGCCGTATGAGCGCGCCCGCGCAGGCATCGGCTTTGTGCCCCAGGGCCGCGAGATTTTTGCACGCCTCACGGTGGAAGAAAACCTGCGCATGGGCCTGGCCTACAAAAGCGCGAGCACGCCGATTCCTGCCGAGCTGTATGAGCTGTTTCCGGTGCTCAAGCAAATGCTGAACCGGCGCGGTGGTGACTTGTCGGGTGGGCAGCAGCAACAGCTGGCCATTGCGCGTGCACTGGCGGCCAAGCCCAAGCTGTTGATTCTTGACGAGCCAACCGAGGGCATTCAGCCCAGCATCATCAAGGACATCGGCCGCGTGATCCGCATGCTGGCCGATCGCGGTGACATGGCCATCTTGCTGGTGGAGCAGTACTACGACTTCGCGCAGGAACTGGCCGACGACTACCTGGTGATGGAGCGCGGCGAATTCATTGCGCGCGGCCAGGGCAAGGACATGGAAACCAACGGCGTGCGGCAGCTGGTGGCGATTTAAGCAGGGTGCCTGTCGTCGCCTTGCGTCAAAGCCCGGTTTGTCCGGGCTTTTTTGTGCCTGCAGGCATGCCGATATTCGTATCAGTTCCGCGAACGTAGAATCGCAGCGGTCGCCGAAACAAACCGGCAAAAAACAATCAAAAAAAGGTAGATGCCGATGGCGTTGCTTGCGTTGGACAACTGGCTGATCCAGACGAAATCTCATGCGGGCCTGTCGGGCTTTCGCCGCTTTTTGGTGGAGTTTGGCTGCTTCGGCCTCAAGGAAGCCAGGGCCTGCCTCTTTGCCGGGCTGTTCTTTGCAGCGGTGTTCCTTGTGCCGCGGGCAGGCGTGGCCGGTGTTCCGCGCTACGACCTGCTGCTTTTGATAGCGCTGCTGATTCAAGGCTGGATGGTGCTGGCCAAGCTGGAAACCCTGGATGAGCTGAAGGCCATCTGCCTCTTTCACGTGGTGGGGTTTGCGCTGGAAGTCTTCAAGACTTCCGGGTCCATCCAGTCCTGGAGCTACCCGGACTTTGCCTATACCAAGGTGTTTGGCGTGCCGCTGTTTTCCGGCTTCATGTATGCGGCGGTGGGCAGCTACATCATCCAGGCGTGGCGATTGTTTGACCTGCGCATCCGGCATCACCCGCCTTACTGGATGGGCGTGGTGATTGCATTGCTGATCTATGGCAACTTTTTCGCGCACCACTTTTGGGCCGACTACCGCTGGTACATCGCCGCCTGCCTGGGCGGCTTGTACGCCAGGTCCACGGTGATCTTCCGGCCCTATGACCGGGACCGGAGCATGCCCTTGCTGCTGGCTTTTTTGCTGATCGGCTTCTTTATCTGGGTGGCTGAAAACATCAGCACGTTCTTCAGCCTGTGGCACTACCCCAACCAGCTGGGCGCCTGGTCCCTTGTTCATGTGGGCAAATGGAGTTCCTGGTCACTGCTGGTGGTCATGACCTTCACCATCGTGGCCAACCTGAAGCATGTGAAGGCGCGCATCCATGTCCCCGACTGAGACAGGCGTTTCCCGCGTGAAGCTGCGCTTTGACCGCGAGGCTGCACTCTGGGCGGTCTTCATCTTCATCATTGAAGTGCTGATCGCGACTGTGTGGTCACACCACCGCTGGCTGCGGGGTTTTGTCGGTGACGTGCTGGCGGTGGTGTGGGTGTACCTTTTGCTCAAGACCGTGATCAAGGCCAACACCCGCAACCTGGCGCTGGTGGCGTTTGCGGTGGGTTGCCTGGTGGAGCTGGCCCAGTATGTGGCCAGCGTCAACGGCTGGCACGTGCAGAACCGGGTGCTGAAGATTCTGCTGGGTTCGGTGGCTGACTGGATGGACGTGCTGGCCTATGCCTGCGGATTTCTGCTGGTTTTGGCGCTGGAGTTTCTGCTGGCCCGCTGGAAGGCTGCCAGAAGGCCAATTACTCCGATTGCGCCGGTTACTTCGAGCGAGAGATGATCTCTTTCATGCGCTGAAGCCGGGGCGCCGTCATCGGCACTGTCAGCATGGTGCTGGCAATGGCCATCAGCAGCAGGGCGGTGAAGGTCTCGTTGGTGATGATTTTCTTGCCCAGCAGGATGTTGACAAAGATGATCATGATCAGGCCCTTGGTCTGCAGCAGCCAGCCGATGATGGAGCCTTCACCGGGCGCCCATTTCAGCACTTTGCCTGCGATGTAAGTGCCCATCAACTTGCCGCCGACCGAGGCCACCAGCAGCACCGCCGCGGCGATAAAAACGGCTTCTCCGCCGACGGACCAGTTGGTGCGCAGCCCCGCACTGAGGAAAAACACCGGCATCATCACCAGCAGCACGTGATGGCGCAGCAGGTCCATGTGTTCCTGGTCGAACCACTCACCGTCGATGACGGCGCCGGCCAGGAAAGCCCCGATCATGTAGTCCAGCCCGGCCCATTCCGCGCCGAAGGCGCAGATGATCAGCCAGATCAAGCCGACGTACCAGCGGTCACGCTCGGGCAGCCACACCATGAGCTTGCGGAAGGCGTAGCTCACGACGCCGAACGCCACGAGGAAACCGACCTGGGTGCCCACGCGTTTCCAGTCCATCAGGATGAGCGCCAGCACGCCCCAGATCGCGATGTCGTCCAGGCTCGCGTAACGTATCAGGCGCTGGCCAACCGGTTGGCGCAGGATGGCGAGCTTGTCCATCAGCAGGATCAGCACGGGAAGCGCCGTCACGGCGCAGGCCATGCCGACACCCACCACAAACTGCCAGGGCATGCCTTGCGTGCCCAGCCACCCTGGGTACATCAGCATGCCTGCGGCCACGACGCAGCCCAACACCAGCGGTGTGCTTAGCGCCAGGCCGGCGGTGATGCCGCTTTCGCGCCGGTGTTCCCAGGTCTTTTTGAGGTCCAGCTCGATGCCGGCGATCCAGACAAACACCATGACGGCCCACCAGGCAATGCCGTTGAGCGACTGCACCACCGGCGCGCTGAAGACAAAGGCGTAGTAGTCAGGGTAGACCTTGCCCAGGATGCCCGGGCCCAGCAAAATGCCGGCGATCATCTGCACCACCACCAGTGGCGCGTAGTAGTCGGTTCCGAGAACCCGCCAGATCAGGTAGGGCACCGCGAAGATGAGCGCCATGGCGATCAAATAGGTTTCGGTGGTGGTCATTGCGGAGTCCATGGTTCCCCTTGTTTTTATGCCTTCCGGCTCCGTGCCGGCGGCCAAGCCCCGCATGGTAGACCATGGCGGTGGCGCCGGTTGTAAGCGGCCTGCCTGTCGGTTACCATGGCGTCGGCTGGCCCCATTGCCAGCCACGTCGCTCGGACGGTTCCGGGCGCTTACGTGAAAGTTTCTTATGTCCGCCTCTTCTTCAGGCAAGCGCCGTTTTGCGCGCATTGACCGGCTTCCCCCCTACGTTTTTAACATCACGGCCGAGCTGAGAATCGCGGCGCGCCGGCGCGGCGAGGACATCATCGACATGAGCATGGGCAACCCCGATGGGGCCACGCCCGCGCACGTCGTGGCCAAGCTCACAGAGGTCGCGCAGCGGCCCGACACGCACGGCTATTCGGCCAGCAAGGGCATTCCGCGGCTGCGGCGCGCCATTGCGCACTGGTACCAGAGCCGTTACCAGGTGGCGATTGACCCTGACACCGAGGCCATCGTCACCATCGGCTCCAAAGAGGGTTTGGCCCACCTGATGCTGGCCACGCTGGACCGCGGCGACACCGTGCTGGTCCCGGACCCGAGCTATCCCATCCACATTTACGGCGCGGTGATCGCGGGGGCCGACATTCGCTCGGTGCCGCTGACACCCGACACGGATTTTTTTGCCGAGCTGGAAAAAGCCATTCGCGGCAGCTACCCCAAGCCCAAGATGATGGTGCTGGGGTTTCCGTCCAACCCCACCGCGCAATGCGTGGAGCTGGAGTTTTTCGAGAAGGTGATTGCACTGGCGCGCAAGCACGACATTTTTGTGGTGCACGACCTGGCCTATGCCGACATCGTGTTCGACGGCTGGAAGGCGCCGTCCATCATGCAGGTGCCGGGCGCCAAAGACATCGCGGTGGAGTTTTTTACACTCTCCAAAAGCTACAACATGGCGGGCTGGCGCGTCGGCTTCATGGTGGGCAACCCCGACCTGGTGGCCGCACTGGCGCGCATCAAGAGCTATCACGACTACGGCACCTTCACCCCGCTGCAGGTGGCGGCGATTGCCGCGCTGGAAGGCGACCAGCAATGCGTGAAGGACATCGCCGCGCAATACCAGGCGCGGCGCGACGTGCTCTACAAGGGCCTGACCGAAGCGGGCTGGCCGGTGGACTGCCCCAAGGCGTCGATGTATATCTGGGCGCGCATTCCCGAGGCTTACCGCAAGCTGGGGTCGCTGGAGTTTGCCAAGCAGCTGCTGGAGAAGGCAAAGGTGTGCGTGTCACCCGGCATCGGCTTTGGCGACCACGGTGACGACCATGTGCGCTTTGCCTTGATCGAAAACGAGGCCCGCATCCGCCAGGCGGTGCGCGGCATCAAGGCCATGTTCAAGGCGGATGGGGTGCTGAAATCCGCACAAACCGATAAGCAGGAAGGCTAAAAAAAAGTGGGCCGCAAGCGGTCCACTTTGACATGACTCAAGACCGGCACCAAAGGTGTCGGCGCTGTTTTTTTCAACTGCCGGTGGCGTTGGGCGTGTCTTTTTCTGCGATACCGGCTGTGGCTGCCAGCAGTTTTTTCTCCAGTTCGGCACGCTCCGCAATCTCCCGTTCCAGCAGGTCGTTGACGTGTGCCAGCTCTTCCGCGGAGCTCTGGATTTTGTCTTCGAGTTCCGCGGTTTTTACCAGCGCCATCGCAACGTCGCCTGTTTTGACCGCGGGTGGAATTTCTTTTTCGAGGACCTTGTTGATCAGCAGCAGTTCTTGTGCGGATCTTTCCACTGTGTCCTGCACGGCATCGTTTTTTTCGAGCGCTCGCGCCAGTTGTGGCTTCTCGGGCGAGGTGTTCTGGGGTTTTTGCATGGATGCTTTCGTGGCGGGTGACGTGGCGGGTAATGGCCGGGGGAGCATGGAGACGGCGTCCCGCAGTGGACGCGCGATAGTCCCCCTCATCATGCACGCGAAATCCGTTGACCGGGTGGACTTTACGGGAGGATTACCTGTGTTTGGCGGCGAATGAAATATGCGTCGCCTGGAGAAACCGGCGATGTGGAAAACCTGCCCATAAAACGCACACAAAAAAGAAGTGGGCCGCAAGCGGCCCACCTTTGCTTCTGCTCCATCCGGTGAATTCATCAAACCCCGGCGGAGCGAGTGGCAACTGGTTATTGCGGCGGTGAGGCGACGGGCGCCGGGATCACCACAATGTCTGTCGAGGTCTGCGGCTGCACGCGAACGTTGGTGGCGCCCGGGGGCACTACAACGGTTTCTACCTGGCGCACGACACCGCCGCCGGCGACGCTGCCATCAGCCTTGCCGTAGCCCACGATACGGGCCTGGCAGGCGACCTGGTCTTCGCCCTTGAAGACATCGCAGCGCTTCAAGGCATTGGCGGAAAACTGTCCATTGGCGTTGTCGACCTTGCCGGCGCGTTTGGCGGCGTTGGCGTTCTTGACTTCAGTGATACAGGTTGCCCGGTCTTGCTGGGTCTTGCCGTTGTTACAGGCGGCCATTTCGCTCCTGGCGTCACCCGTGGCGTCGATCCCGGTGGTGCCGGAAGCAATCTGGGCCGCGGCACCCAGGGAAAGCAGGGCGGCAGCGCCGAAACAGGCAGCAGTGCGCGCAAGGCGGAAATTCAGGGATGAGGTCATGGTCAAACTCCTTGTTCGAAACTCGATGGATATCGATAAATGGAGTCTGGGCCGCTACCTGAAACGGCCATGAAAGGAAAAGGTCCGGGTAAGCCGTGCCCTAAGCCCATTCGCCTGTAGGACAGGTCTTTCAGCGGCTGTTGAGGCCGGGGCTCGCGCGGCTAACTAAAGACTACAAAACCCGTTGAGCTGCGGGGCCGGCGTAACGAATTTTCTGAAGATGTTTTTTTGTACAGCCTGCGTGAGCAGCTGCAGAACTACATCGACCAGATGCGCGGGGTGGAGGGCGCCAGCTGCCAGAGCTGTGTGCGCCAGGCTTGCCAGACCTGCTTGAGCAAGGCCATGGCAGGTTCAACCACTGGCGACAGCACACGGACGACGACGACCTGCCCGTCGGGGCTGGTCGCACCGGCGCTGGCACTCAGCGCGTGGGCCTGCATCACCTCACGTGCGCAGTCCAGCGCCAGCTGGCGGCGATGGCGCTCGAGCTTGCTGCCGGCCACAAAAAAAAGTGAGGCGAGGCAGCGGTTGCCGGCCATGCCGAGCGGGCTGTTCATCAGCAAGGTGTCTTCGGCATCCATGCGCGCGCGCTCGAGCCAGACGCCGGGCATTTCGATGTGCTGGCGAAAGCTGCCGCTCTCGAACGGCAGGCTGGCGGCGGGCAGGCCCAGGGCGGTGACGTCCCAGCCGATCAGTTCGGCGCCGGGCGCCAGCGTCATGGTGAGGTGGTTTTCGGCAAGGCAGCCGTTGTAGCAAATGGCCTCCAGCGGCAGCCATTCCATGCGGGCGCCGGCCTGCAGGTCAAGGCGGGTGCGCTGCAGGGCGGGCTCGCCGGCGGAGCGGTAAAAGCGCGTGGCGCCGGGCGTGGTGATGAGGCCGTGTGTGCCGGGTGCTGCGCTGAAGGCCAGGTCCAGCGTGTCGCCGCCGACCAGGCCGCCGGGCGGGTGCACGATGACGTTGTGGCAAATCGCGTCGCCTTCGGGGTAAAGACTTTGCAGGATGCGCAGGGGGCCGCTATGGCGAAAGTGGGCAAGGGTCTTGCCGGCCTGGTGGGTGTAGTCGAGTGCGAGGGTCGCGTTCCAGGTCATGGGGCAAGTTTAACGCGGGCAGGCAGCCTGGCTTTGCTATCAATTCAGGAGCTGCTCGCGCAGATTCTGTATGCGCCGTAGCCTCTTTTTGCTTAAATTTTGGGCTCTGGAAGCGATTTTTTTGTGTTTATCAGGCTTCTCGGAGGCTTGGAAGGCTTCGGAGTCGGCGAAAGGCAGCAGGGTGATGCCCCTGGCGCCTTTCGCTCCTCTTTTGCCGCCTGCAGGCCTGGGGGATCAGCTCGTGACTTTCTCTTTAGCTTCCTTCACCCGCGCGGCCAGGTGGTCCAGCGCTTCCTGCACCTGGTCGACCAGGATCAGGCAGAGGTCACCGGGTGACAGGCGCGAAAGTGCGGTGTCGATGGCCAGAAACTCGCCGCGTATCTCGTCAATCTGTTTGGTACGGCGGGCTTTGTCGAGGCCTTCGCGCAGCAGACCCATGACTTCACCGTCTGCGCGGCCGCGCTGGGCGGCGTCCTGGTAGAGGATGACGTCGTCGAACGCGCTGCCCAGGATGATGGTCTGGTCGCGGATGTCGCTGTCACGGCGGTCGCCGGCGCCGCTGATCACCACGCTGCGGCGCTGCCCTGGCGTGGCCGGCATGGCGTCAACAGCCGCCACCAGGGCGCGCATGGCGTCAGGGTTGTGGCCGTAGTCGGCGATCACCGTGGCGCCTTTGTAGTCCATGACGTTGAAACGGCCGGGCGCGTTGTGCGCGTCGTTCACAAAGCTGGAAAGCCCGCGCTTGATGGTGTCCCAGTTGATGCCGGCACCCCAGGCGGCCGCGACGGCGGCCATGACGTTCTCGACCTGGAAACTGATGGTGCCGCCGCGTGTGACGGGCACGCCCTGCAGCGCGATGCGTTCGACCCAGGCGCCTTCGGCGGCGACCAGCATGGCGCCGTCGACGTACACGGTGCGCTTGCCTTGTGCGCGGTGCGTGGCCATCAGCGGGTGGTGCCGGTCGGCAGCGAAAAAGATCACCTTGCCGGGGCAGGTGGCGGCCATGTCGGCGACGATGGGGTCGGCGGCATTGAGCACTGCGTAGCCGGTGGTCGAGACGTTCTGCACGATCACGCGCTTGAGCACGGCCAAATCTTCCACCGTGGTGATGTAGTTCAGGCCCAGGTGGTCGCCGCTGCCGATGTTGGTGACAACGGCGACTTCGCAACGGTCAAAGCCCAGGCCTTCGCGCAGCACGCCGCCGCGGGCGATCTCGAACACGGCTGCATCGACGTCGGGGTGCATGAGCACGTTGCGCGCACTCTTGGGGCCGCTGCAGTCGCCGCTGTCGGTTTGCCGCCCGTTGATGTAAACGCCGTCGGTGTTGGTCATGCCGGTGCGCAGGCCGTCGGCGGCCAGCAGGTGGGCAATCAGGCGTGTGGTGGTGGTCTTGCCGTTGGTGCCGGTGACGGCAATCACCGGCACGCGGCCGTTATTACCGTCATTTCCGCCGGGACCGAACAACTCGTCGATCATGGCGATGCCGACGGCGCGGCCCTTGCCGTAGGAGGGCGACAGGTGCATGCGCAGGCCTGGCGCGGCATTGACTTCCACGACGCCGCCGTTTTGTGTCTCCAGCGGGCGCAGCATGCTTTCGCACACCACGTCGACGCCGCAGATGTGCAGGCCGACCATTTGAGCCGCAGCCACGGCGCGGGCGGCTACAGCCGGGTGTACGTCGTCGGTCACGTCGGTCGCCGTGCCGCCCGTGCTCAGGTTGGCGTTGTTGCGCAGGATGACGCGCCGGCCTTTGGCGGGGATGGATTCGGGCGTGAGCTCCTGTGCTTCCAGGCGGGCCACCGCGATGTCGTCGAAGCGGATTTTGGTGAGCGAGGTGGAATGGCCTTCGCCGCGTTTGGGGTCCTGGTTGACGATGTCGACCAGCTCACGCACGGTGTGCAGGCCGTCGCCCACGACCTGTGGCGGCTCACGCCGCGAGGCGGCCACCAGCTTGTTCCCCACCACCAGCAGGCGGAAGTCGCTGCCGGGCAGGAATTTTTCGACCATCACTTCGCCATATTCGGCGGCTGCCTTCCAGGCGGTGTCCAGGTGTTCGCGCGTGGTGATGTTGACGGTGACGCCCTTGCCCTGGTTGCCGTCCAGCGGTTTCACGACTGCCGGCAAACCCACTTCCAGGGCCGCGGCCCAGGCATCGTCCGTATCGGTGACCGGGCGGCCCAGCGGCACGGGAACGCCGGCCGCGCGCAGCAGTTTTTTTGTGAGGTCTTTGTCTTGCGCGATGGATTCGGCCACGGCGCTGGTGGCGTCGATTTCCGCGGCCTGGATGCGCCGCTGTTTGGAGCCCCAGCCGAACTGCACCATGCTGCCTTTGGTGAGGCGCCGGTAGGGAATGCCGCGTGCCACGGCGGCGTCGACAATCGCGCCGGTGCTGGGGCCGAGGCGCTCGTCTTCGTCGAGTTCGCGCAGTTGGGCAATCGCGACGTCCAGGTCGAAGGCGGTGTCGCGCAGGGCGGCGTGGATCAATGCTTGCGCCAGCTCGAAGGCCAGCCGGCCGACGGTTTCTTCGCTGTACTCGACCACGACCTGGTAGGTGCCCGCTTCAACAGTAGAGGCGGTATGGCTGAAAGTGAGGGGGCAACCGGCAGCCGTCTGCAGCGCCAGCGCGGCGGCTTCAAGCACATGGGCCAGTGAGACGGGGCCTGCGTGGCCGGTCTGCCGGAAGGCGCCCATCTCGGGGAACAGCGAGCGCACGCGCGGCTCAAAGCCTGGCAGACCAGTGATATTGCACTCCACCGCAGTGCAGGCAACGATGGCTTCGAGCGCCGTGTGGCGGCTCCAGAGGTTGGGCCCGCGCAGGGCCCGGATACGGGACACTTCCATTACTCGGCACTCCCGGCGGTTTTAGGGGTGGTTTCAAAGGCTTCCATGCCGGCGCCTATCAAATTGAGGGGGATGCCCAGCGCCCAGGCGGCGCCCACGGCGGCCAGCAGTCCACCCTCGGACAGTCCGCGGCGTTCGCGCCAGGCGGCAAGCTTGCCGAGGCCCGGCAAAAAAGCCTCGCTGGCACCGGTGGCCAGCACGACCTGGTCCTGGCGCAGGTAGAGCGCACGGCCGCCTTTGGCGCAATGCGCCGCAATGGCCTCGGCCTTGGGGTCGGTGCTGTAGAAAATGACTTCGCCGTCGCAGAGCTCCTGCATTTCGGCGATGCGGGGATCTGCGGCATTGAGCACGGCGGCGCCGCCGGGCAGCACCACATCGACCTGCGAGCGCATGACCTTGTACATCTGGTCGGCTTCGGTGATGTCGAATTCGGCCAGGCCTTCGGCGCCGCCCAGGTCGGTAACAACACCCACCTGGCATTTGTCATAGGGCAGGCCGGTGCGCAAGATGGTGTCGGCGCCGTTTTCAAACACGGCCGCCTGCACGGCGCGGTTGATCAGCAGGCGCTGGCCGGCTTCCCAGTTGGCGCAGTTGGATGCGTCCACACAGCGTTGGTCCAGGAACAACCCACCCTGGCAGGCCAGGCCGGTGTGCCGGCCCGACAGGTGCAGCAGCCAGGCCACCAGACGCGCCACGCGCTGGTTGTCGCTGGAGCCGGCAATGCCGACGATGGGAATGCGGCCGTCAGGGCTGTCGGAGTCGGTGGCGGGGAAAAGGTGGTCGCAGATGGCACGGCCCACCGGGCGCGGCGCGCCTTCGGCCGGCTTGAGGTGCATGAGGAGGCCTGGGCCGGCGTTCACTTCAACGATGGCGCCGCCTTGCTCGTGCAGCGGGCGCGAGATGTCTTGCGCCACCACATCGACCCCGGCGATGTCCAGGCCCACCACGCGGGCGGCCAGCGACACGATGTGGTCAACGTCAGGGTGAACCTGGTCGGTGCAGTCGATGGCCACATTGCCGTTGCGCTGGATCAGCACCTCGCGGCCCACGGCCGGTATGGCTTCGGGGCTCAGCCCTTGGCGCTGCAGATCAAGAATGATGGCGCCGTCACTCGCCGTGTTGATGCGGCCCAGCGGGAAGTCTTCACCGACGCCGCGGCGCGGGTCGGTGTTGAGCTGTGCGTCCACCAGCTGCGAGACGGTCGAGCTGCCGTCGCCGGTGACCCAGGCCGCCTCGCCGCGCGCGGCGGCGACCACACGGCCGCCTACCACCAGCAGGCGGTGCTCATTGCCGCGTACAAAGCGCTCGACCATGACTTCGCTGCCATGCCGGGCCGCAACCTCGAACGCACCTTCGACTTCGGCCCGCGTTTTGAGGTCCAGCGACACGCCCCGGCCATGGTTGCCGTCGGACGGCTTGACGACCACCGGCAGGCCGATGTCTTCGGCCGCTTCCCAGGCTTCTTCGGCTGTGCCGACGATCTGGCCTTCAGGCACCGGCACGCCGCAGGTGGCCAGCAGGCTTTTGGTGAGGTCCTTGTCGTGGGCGATGCCTTCGGCGATCGCGCTGGTGAGGTCGGTTTCGGCCGTCCAGATGCGGCGCTGGCTGGCGCCGTAACCCAGTTGCACCAGGTTGCCGTCGTTCAGCCGGATATGGGGAATGCGGCGGTCGGTGGCCGCGGCCACGATGGAGGCCGTGCTGGGGCCGAGGTAGCAGTCGTCCACCTTGGTCCGGATTTTCTCGACGGCGGACTGCACGCCGGCCTGGCCGTAGTCTGTGCCGTTGATGGCGGCCATCAGCAGGCGGTGGCCTTCGGCCAGCGCGGTGCGGGCCACCTGCTCGTCGCGGGCGCGGAACACCATGCGGTAAACGCCGCGCTGGGAGGTGCTGCGCGTCTGGCCGAAGCCGGTCGGCATGTCGGAAAGGTTCAGCAGCTCGATGACCACATGCTCCAGCACATGGCCGGACCAGGTGCCTTCCAGCAGGCGCTGGATGAAGCCGCCGCGCTCGCCCACGCCGCAGTGGTGTTCGACGAGGGCCGGCAGCAGGGCGACCAGGCGGTCATTGAAGCCCGGTAACAGGTTGGAGGGGAAGTCTTCGAGGCTGCCGAGGTCCAGCCAGACTTCCAGCACGGGCCGATAGGTCCAGATGTTGGGGCCGCGCAGGTAATTGATGCGCAGCAGCTTGATGTCGTCCTGTGGGCTCATTTTTCGCAAAATTGTCGGCAGGGTTAGGCCTTGGTACCCCCGGGGGCAAGCCTCGGCCCTGGCCGATGGATTTCAGTGTGAGGCCTGTCAAGGTCTCGGTGGGTCCCTGTGTCTCGTTATGTTGTTGTTTTTGTCTCGGCGATGGCCGCCAGGGGTCGATTTTGATGGTTCCGTCATTTTCAGGGGGTTGATATGGTCAAACCGGTCGCTTCAGGCCGCATTCGGCGAAAATCCCTGTTTCGGGCCTATTCGCACAACTACGAAGAACCTGCGAATACCCTGCCGCGCCAGATGCGGGACGCCAAGATTTTCCACAACACAATGCAACACAACCACCCGGCAGACGACTCCAGCCCTACCGACCCTGTTCTGGCAGGGCTTCGCTCACAACTTGCAACCCAAGAGAACGTTTTGTGCACGCTGGTGGTTGACCTGGATAACCAACTTCATTTCGCCCGGGGCCTGCTGGCCCTGACGGACCGCCGGCTGCTGGCCTGCAACCCCGAAGGCGTATGGGCCAGCTGGCCCACGGCGGACGCCGCCGGCACCGTATTGCAAGGGCTTTCACTGCGCCATTTCGACCATGCCGGCGTGGGTACGCTGGAGCTGCATGAAGCGGGCCGGCGGCTGGCCAGCTGGCGGTTTACCCTGGGTGCCAATGTGCAGGCCCTGCGCCTGGTGCGCCTGTTTGCCCAGCAGCAGGCCCCGGCGGCGGGCGATGCCACGGCACTGGCCGAGGACACAGCCCTGTGCCCCGAGTGCGACCTGCCGCTGCCGCCTGACAGCGAAGAGTGCCCGGCCTGCGCACGCGAGTTGCACACGCCGCCTTCCACCTGGGTGCTGCTGCGCCTGTGGCGGTTTGCCGATCCGTACCGCTACCAGCTACTGGCCGGTTTTTTGCTGACTTTGGCCTCCACCGCCGCCACGCTGGTGCCGCCTTACCTCACGATTCCGTTGATGGACGACATCCTGATACCGTTCCAGAACGGCCAGAAGATTGAGCCCTGGAAGGTGGGATTGCTGCTGGGTGGCCTGCTGGGCGCGGCCGTGCTGGGCTGGGCGCTGAACTGGGCGCGTACCTATTTGCTGGCACTGGTGTCCGAGCGCATAGGCGCTGACCTGCGCACCGCCACCTTCGACCACTTGCTGGAGCTCTCGCTGGACTACTTTGGCGGCAAGCGCACCGGCGACCTGATGTCCCGCATCGGCTCGGAAACCGACCGCATCTGCGTATTTTTGTCGCTGCATGCGCTGGATTTCGCGACCGATGTGCTCATGATCGTGATGACCGCGGTGATCCTCATTTCCATCAACCCCTGGCTGGCCGTGGTGACCCTGCTGCCGCTGCCGTTTATCGGCTGGATGATCCATGTGGTGCGCGACAAGCTGCGCACCGGTTTTGAAAAAATCGACCGCGTCTGGTCGGACGTGACCAACGTGCTGGCCGATACGATTCCGGGCATCCGCGTGGTCAAGGCCTTTGCCCAGGAAAAGCGTGAGGCCCAGCGTTTTCGTGAGGTCAACCAGCACAACCTGGCGGTCAACGACAAGCTCAACAAGACCTGGTCGCTGTTCACGCCCACCGTCTCATTGCTCACAGAAGTCGGCCTGCTGGTGGTCTGGGCTTTTGGCATCTGGCTGGTGTCGCGCCAGCAGATCACGGTCGGCGTGCTGACGGCTTTTATCGCCTACATCGGCCGCTTTTACGGCCGGCTCGATTCGATGAGCCGCATCGTTTCCGTCACGCAAAAGGCCGCCGCCGGCGCCAAGCGCATTTTCGACATCCTCGATCATGTCTCCAACGTGCCCGAAACGGCCAGCCCGGTGAAGATTGGCGCGCTCGAAGGCCGCATCGACATGAAGAACCTCGGGTTCCGTTACGGCAACCGCTCGGTCATTCGCGGGCTCGATCTGCAGATCCGTCCCGGCGAAATGATCGGCCTGGTGGGCCACAGCGGTTCGGGCAAAAGCACGCTGGTCAACCTGATCTGCCGGTTTTACGACGTGAGCGACGGCTCCATCAGCGTGGACGGCACCGACATCCGCCGCTTCGGTGTGGCCGACTACCGCCGCAACATCGGCCTGGTGCTGCAGGAACCGTTTCTTTTCTTCGGCACGATTGCCGAAAACATTGCCTACGGCAAGCCGGGCGCCACGCGCGCTGAAATCGTCGCGGCCGCGCGTGCCGCCCATGCGCATGAATTCATTTTGCGGCTGGCCCAGGGCTACGACTCGCTGGTGGGTGAGCGCGGCCAGGGGCTGTCGGGCGGTGAGCGCCAGCGCATCTCGATTGCGCGTGCCTTGCTGATCAACCCACGCATTCTGATCCTCGACGAAGCGACCTCGTCGGTAGACACCGAAACGGAAAAAGAAATCCAGCGTGCCCTCGACAACCTGGTGCAGGGCCGCACCACGATTGCCATTGCCCACCGCCTTTCAACGCTGCGCAAGGCCGACCGCCTGGTGGTGATGGACCGCGGCCAGGTGGTGGAAGTGGGGCCGCACGACGAATTGATGGCGAAGCAGGGTGCTTACTGGCGGCTGTACGAAGCCCAGGCGCGGCAGGTCGACAGCGAAGAGGGCGGCGAGGAAGTCGAGCAAAGCCGCATCGCACTGGCCACCTCGCAACTGGCCCACACCGCGCAGCACACCGGCAACCGGTGAGCCAAGGATTGCACATGACAACTTCTTCTCATTTCTCTTCCACTTCATTTTCCCTGGAACGCACGGCGTCGGGCCGGCTGGTGTTCGTCGATGCCGGTGGCCAGCAGCATGCTGGCGTCGTGCCGGTGCGGGCCTTTCCCCTGGCCGCGCCCGATGAAGGCATTTCACTGGTCAACACCGAAGGGCACGAGGTTGCCTGGGTGGAAAACCTGCAGGCATTGCCGGCGGATGCACGCACCTTGCTGGAAGAAGAGCTGGCGCTGCGCGACTTTGTGCCCGAGGTGACGCGGCTGAAAAGCGTTTCGACCTTTGCCACCCCCAGTGTGTGGACGGTGGAGACCGACCGGGGTGAGACGTCTTTTGTGCTCAAGGGCGAAGAAGATATTCGCCGTTTGGGGCGCACGGGGCTGCTGATTGCAGGCAGCCAGGGGGTGCAGTACAGCGTGCGGGATATGACGGCGCTGGACCGGGGGTCGCGGCGGTTGTTGGAGCGGTTTCTTTAGGCCGGGTCTTGCTCCGGCCTTTGTGCGTTTTGCTGAGGGCTGTTGGCCGGGGGTAGCCCGGCAGCTACTCACTTTTCTTTTGCTTCGCCAAAAGAAAAGTAAGCAAAAGAAAAGGCGACCCTGCTGTCTGCGTCCCTGCGCTTCGCTACGGGCAACCTGTGGTGCTCGGTCCAGGCGGGGTCTCGCTCGAACTCGCCTTCGGCTCAGACAATCGCGATCCCTGATCCGCCTGAACCTGCGCTCCTCGGCGCAGACAGAAGGGGGTGGAGGCAGGAATACCAAACAACCGAAGACAAAACCCGGAATACCAGAAGAAACCAGGACTCGCCCTGGCGAGTCCTGGTTGGTATTTGTCTTTGGTATTCGGTCCCCGTTCCCGATTGGCCCTTGTGGATGCGCCGAGGAGCGGAGGTCCAGACGGATCGGGGCAAAAACTCGTTTGAGCGAAGCGAGTTGTTTTTGACCCCGGCTGGACCGAGCACCAGGCTGCCCGCAGCGAAGCGAAGGAACGCAGGAACCAGGGTCGCCTTTTCTTTGGTGACTTTCTTTTGGCGAAGCAAAAGAAAGTTACTTGCATGCCGGGCAACCCCCGGCCAACAGCCCTCAGCAAAGAGCGCAAAGGCCGGAGCAAGACCCGACCAATACCTTAGCCGTTCTGCGACCCCCGATGCGCCCACGCCGTAGTGTGCTTCTCGACATAGCTAAACAACTCATACATCGCCATAGCCATCGCCCCAATCACCACCAACCCGGCAAAAGCCAACGCCAGCCGTTGCTGCGACCCGGCACTTTGCATGAGGTAGCCAATGCCTGAATCACCCGCAGTCATTTCAGCCAGTACCGTGCCGACAAAAGCCAGCGTGATGGCGACCTTGAGCGAGGCAAAGAAGAAGGGCATGGAGCGCGGCAGGCCGACCTTGACCAGCACGTCCCAGCGTTTGGCGCCCAGCACGCGCAGCACGTCTTCCAGCTCTGGCTCCAGCGTGGCCAGGCCCGTGGCCATGTTCACGGTGATGGGGAAAAACGAGATCAGGAAAGCCGTGAGGATGCCGGGGCCCACGCCGATGCCGAACCAGACGATGAGGATGGGAACAATCGCGGCCTTGGGCACCGCGTTGAAAGCCACCAGCAGCGGATAGACCGCGGCATAGGCCAGCCGCGACGAGCCCACCAGAAAGCCCAGCAATACGCCGACCACGATGGACAGGCCGAAACCCACCATCGTGACCCAGAAGGTTTTCCAGGCGGCTTCGGCAATCGGGCCCGCGAATTCGTGCATGGCCTGGGCAATGGCCAGCGGCGCGGGAAAGATGAACTCCGGCACCGAGAAACCGGCGCACACCGCCTGCCACAGCGCCACCACGGCTGCCAGTAACACCCATGGCGCCCAGCGTTCGAGCTGTTTGTTGTTCATGTTCATACGGCGGCTCCGCCGCGCACCGCGCCGATGTGGCCGCGCAGCTCATGCACGATGTCGCTGAACTCGCGGGTGTAAGTGACTTCCAGGTCGCGCGGACGCGGCAGTTCAATCTCGCGCCGCACGACAAAGCGTCCCGGGCTTTTGCTCATCACATAGACGGTGTCGGCCAGGAACACCGACTCGCGCAAATCATGCGTGACCAGGATCACGTTGAAGCGCTGCTCGGTCCAGAGGTCGCGCAGGATGCACCAGAGCTCTTCACGCGTGAAGGCATCGAGCGCGCCGAAGGGCTCGTCGAGCAGCAGCATTTTGGGCTCGTGGATCAGCGCGCGGCAGATGCTGGCGCGCTGCTGCATGCCCCCAGACAGCTGCCAGGGGAATTTGTCTTCATAGCCTGCCAGGCCCACCTTCTGCAGCAGCTTGCGCGCCCGCTCTTCAAACTCCTTGCGCCTGGCCTTGAACTGGCTGCGATAAGGCTCGACAATCTCAAGCGGCAGCAACACGTTGTCGACGGTGGTGCGCCAGGGCAGCAGCGATGGCGCCTGGAAGGCCATACCGGAAATCTTCAGGGGCCCTGTCACTGGCCGTCCGTCAATCAGGATGCTCCCGGCCGACGGCATCTTCAGCCCGGTGGCCAGCTTCATGAAAGTGGACTTGCCGCAGCCCGAGGGCCCGACGATGGCAATGAACTCGCCCTGGCGCACCTGCAGATCGATGGCTTCAACGGAAAACTGTTTGCGCGCCAACAGCTCGTCGTTGTAGGCAAGCCAGACGTCCCGGAAGTCAACAAAAGGGCTGTCAGCGGTGGCGAGGGGCATGTTTTAGGTAGGAAAACGGCTGCTGGCCCAATCGGGATGTGCGCAAGCAGCTATTAAAAGTGTAGCAATCCGGGCAGGCATGGCGCCAGGCACAGAGCCTGAGGCCAGGACTTATTTCTTCGGCAGCACATTGAGCTCGGCTGCCGTGGGCAGGAAGGAGCCGTTCCACACTGCGTCGGGGTTGACACGGGTCTTGGTCCCGAAAGCGTCCGACACCTGCGAGGCCATCAGCGAGAGGCGCGGCGCTTTGACCTGGCCGAAGCCTTCGGCACGTGCGTCGGGGCTGTTGACGACGGTGTCGATGGCCAGGCGCAGGCGGCGCACTTCCAGCGGCACATTGATGATGCCGTCGCGCGCTTTCACGAATTCGATGGCGGCGGCCGGGTCGGCCACCACGTCTTTCACGCCCTTGGTAAAGGCCTGCAAAAACGCCTTGATGGCGGCCGGGTTTTCCTTGATGAGTTTGGGCGAGACGATCACCACGTTGCCGTAGTGCTTCACGCCGAAGTCGGCATAGGGCAGCACCACCACGTCTTCAGCCTTCACGCCGCGCGCCTCCAGGTTGAGCAGCGAGGTGAAGGTAAAGCCGGTGATGGCGTCCACGTCGCCGCGGGCCAGCATGGTTTCGCGCAGCGGCGGGTCCATGGCTGTCCACTGGAAGCCGGTGATGTTGTTGGCCTTGGCAAAAATCGGGAAGGCGCGGCGGCCGGCGTCAAACACCGGCGCGCCCATTTTTTTGCCGTTCAGGTCGGAGGGCGTCTTGATGCCTGATTTTTTGAGCGCCATGACGGAGGCCGGCGTGTTGTTGTAGACCATCATCACGCCTACCGGCTTGTTGGGTGCGTCCGGGTTGTTGGCGTGAAACTCCATCACCGAGGCCATGTCGGCAAAACCCATGTCGTAGGTGCCCGAGGCCACACGGGTCACCGCCCCGCCTGAGCCATTGCCGGCGTCCACCGTCACGTCGAGCTTGTTGGCCTTGAAGTACCCCTTGGCCACCGGCGTGAGGAAGAGGGCGGACGGGCCTTCGAAGCGCCAGTCGAGCTGGAACTTGATCGGCGTGTTTTGCGCATGGGCGTTCAGGGCCGCCAGGGCGATCACCGCCCCGGTCATCCTGGCTACAAGGCTGGGAAAGGCAGATGCGGCAGGTGCACGATTTTTCATGGCGGGATTTTCTTGAAGGGGTTGCAAAAGGGGAAACCGGCAGGCCAGCAATCAGCATAAGAACGCGGTGGCCGTGAAATCGAAGCGAACCTCAAAACGATACAGCAAAAACAATGCCTGCCACGCTGCGGAGTAGAACTTTGGCATTGCCCCGGCAGTTCAGGTGTCTGGTGGGTCTTGCCGCTGGGCGATGCGGATTGGCCTAAGAGCAACACCTGCCGCGTTCAGGTGCTGTCAGTTTTCGCACACTGGGATTACTCACAGGATGCATTTTGTGATGTATCGGCCTCCGTATTTTTGGGTGTACGGCTGGCCTGCTTTCCGCACATTGAGCGGCCCTGGCCGGGAGGATGCCCAAAGGCAGCTATTAAAAAGGTGGCCGCTGGCACCTCCTGTTCCTGGCCGCCAGGAAGTTCTGGAGGAAGGCTGAAGCTGTTACAGCTGTTTACGTTTGAGCGGGGCAGCTGCCGGTGATTTGGGCCGGGCACCGCCGCGCCCATGCCCATGGCAGGTTTCACCTGTCAGTCCTGACAGGGCGGACGCCATGAACAGGCTTTGACTATTTTTGCGGCCCGTCCATAGAGTGTATTTGCGTAGGTGACAAGGATTAAGCCGCAAGGCCATGCAGTTCCGAAGCCTTGACAAAGCCTTGGGGCAGTAGCCGAAGTCATCCAGCAACGATGTACTGGGTTAGCGGGCTTTCCAAAACAAGGCTTTCATGAAAACACCTTCCTCGCAGCTTCGCCGTCAGATGTTGTCAATCCTGGGCCTGGGCGCCCTCGCAGGGGGTATGGGTGGGCCGGGTAACGCCTGGGCCCAGGTTTCGGCTGCAGCCGCTGCTTCTGCTGCTAAAAAACCCGCAGGTGGCGCGAACTGGCGGCTGCTGATCAATGAAGCGGTGGGGGGGGACACCAACTCTTTTTTGCTGACCAACCGTTATCGCCCTGCCGCCGACTTCATCAGCGTCCAGCTCAAGGGACGGCCTATCGTCGTGGAGCCCATGGTGGATATCAAGCGCTTCATGGCGGTAGCCCAAGGCGCCAGCAAGCCGGAGTTTGTCTTCGGGAAGTCCGTCAACCAGCTGGCCAAGCTGGTGCGCGACAACGGCTACCAGCCGGTGGTGCGGCGCGCTGACCCTTATAAGGCGGCCTTCATCGTGGCCAAGGATTCGCCCATTAAAACCCTGGCGGATGCGGCTGATGCAAAGGTCATCATGCCCGACGAGTCTGCCGCCACCAGTGCGGTGGCCCTGGCGGAACTGCGGCGGCAAAAGCTTGGGCAGATCCGCGTGACACACGTTCGCTACCAGGAGGAAGTCGCGCAGTTTGTGAAGTCCGGAATGGGCCAGATCGGCGTGGTCAATCCCACCATTGCCAAAAAGTGGGTGGAAGAGGGCGGGCGCGTGGTGGCTGAAACCCAGCCGGTGGTGAACTGGTCGGTGCTTGCCAGTCCCAGCCTGGCGGCGGACATGGTGCAGCAGCTGCGCGACGCGCTGCTGGCCACCAATTCGGAAAGCGCAGCAGTGATGGCTTCGATGGGCGTGAAGGCCTGGGCTAAAGCGGAACGGAAGGACTACCTGGATTTGTTGGACTACACGAGGGAGTAAAAAATGGGTACGTTGATTCAAGCACGTCTGTTTTCACTTTCACTTTCGCCATGGCGGGCCGGACTGCTGGCCGCCATATTGGCATTTTCCTGCGGCGTACAAGCCCAGGAAAAAAGGGCGATACCGCCCAACATCGCACAGGCAGCGGCTGAAATTGCCGCGGAGCTCGCCAGCAGTTGCCCGCTGGCGCCGGCCGGTGACGTCAATGCCTACACGCAGTGCCGGCAAACCCTGTTCGGCCCGAGCCAGCTGCGTGCACATGTGGCGCCCATCATGCTGTGGGGTCGGCAAAACAAAAAGGACAACGCCACCCTGCGCCAGACCAACCTGACCCAGTTCGCCCCTGACGCCTGGACCGGCATGTATGCGCCGCTCTTCATGTTCAACGGCCGGCATACCGTGGAGTGGGTGGCCGACGAGAAGATGTTCCTGGTGCGGCTTGAGGCGGCCTTTCGCAACCGCCTGCCGCCGGGCCAGTTTCCTTATCCGTTCTGGCACGACGAGGCCAAGTGGTCGATGTACGAAAACGCCCGCAGCATGATGCTCTGGATCAGCCCCGAAACGGGAACCATCAAGGTAGCGCAGTTCACCGACGTGGCGCCCACGCCGCTGTTGCAACCGGTGCAGACGGTGCAGCATGAAAAATACCAGGGCCCATGGCTCTGGACTGACGACAAGGGCCACACCCAACCGGCGGTGACGCTGTTCGACGGCTTGTACCGGCCGGAAAACCCGCATCTGGGCAACGTAGACAAACGCTACCGTGACCTGGCGCTGCAGATGCGCGAGTCGCAATGTGTGAACTGCCATGTACCCAACAACCCCGACAAGATGAGCCGCCTGGTGCTGCTGTCTACACCCGCGCATGCCGCGGCAGAGGTAGACCGGTTGATCAAGGCCGTGCGGGAAGACCGCATGCCGATGGACGAGTTCAGGTTGAGCTACGCGCTCTCGGAAGACAACAAGAAATGGCTGCTTGAGAGTGCGCTGGCATTCAAGGCAACCTTGACAGCTGCCAGGCAATGGGAAGACGAGGCAGCGAAGAAGACCGTGCAATCTGCAATTAACCCTTTGAAGGTGATCAAATGAATACTCCGTTGCTGTCACAAGTTACCGGTCGCCGCGCGGTTCTTCGCGGTGTGGTGGGCACCGCGGTTGCCGTGGCCTGGCAGGGCTTTCCCATGGTCAGCTGGAGCCAGCAGGCGGCGGGCCAGCTGGCGGGTGTTGATCGCTGGAGGCTGCTGATCAATGAGGCGGTTACGGCAGACCTCAGCATTTCGATGCTGGCCCTGCGTTACCGGGGGCTGGCCGACTACCTGGGAGGGCAGATCCGCAACAAGCAGGTGGTGGTTGACCCCGTCATCGACATCCAGAACTTCGTGCGGCAGGCATCGTCAGAGCAAAAGCCCCTCATGGTGTTCGGAAAATCCGTCAACCAGCTGTCCAAGCTGGTTCGCGATGGAGGTTACCAACCCCTGGTGCGCAGGCCCGAGCCCTACCAGGCCGCCTTTATCGTGAAGAACAACTCACCCATCAACAACATCGGGCAACTGAGCGGCAAGAAGATCCTGATGCCCGACGAATCGTCCGCCACGGTGGCGGTCGCGCGTGCCGAAATGCGCCGCCTGAACGTGCGCGAACCCTATATTTCCTACACACGCTATCAGGATTCCGTGTCGGCACAGGTGGCGGCAGGCCTTGCCGAGGTGGGTGCGGTGAATCCGACCATCGCCAGGAAATGGCAGGAGGGCGGGGGCCGTGTCATTGGTGAAACCCAGCCCGTGGTGAACTGGTCGGTGCTGGCCGCCCCCGGCGTGCCGGCGGACATGATCAGCCGCCTGCAGGATTCCCTGCTGGCCATGAACAGCCAGTCGGCCAGCATCATGTCCGAGATCGGCGTCAAGCAGTGGGTCAAGGCCGAACGCAAGGAATATCTCGCGCTGCTGGACTACACCCACGAGTGAAGGGAGGCGGCAGGTCTGGGCGCTCCTTGCGGAGGCTGCCCAGGCTTGGTGTCCGGAGGCCTGATTTTTTGTGGTTATCTGGCTGTAGCCATTGAAGGACGGGCGCAGCCAGCTATCAAATCGGGAGCGTTTTGTGCCGGACAGCTTTACGCAGGGGCGGCTGTACCAGCTGCGACAGCGCGATACGCAGCCGTTCGTTACCGGGTGAGATGCCCGGCGCCGATGAGCCCAGGGCGGCTTCGACGCTGCCGATGTGCGCGAGCATGCGTTCGCGGGCCAGGTCCAGCTGGCCTTTTTCGAGCGCGGCCACAATGCCGGCATGCTCCGCGCAGGATTGGCCGGCGTCGTGCTTGGACTGGTAGAGAGATGCCGCCAGCGTAGTGCGCGCGGTCAGGTCGCGCAGCACATCGCACAGCAGCTTCTGGCCCAGGCATTCGGCCAGGCAAACATGGAAGTCGGCCAGTAAAAAGGCCCGGGTGGCGGCGTCGGCTTCTTCGATGGCTTGCTCCTCCTGGGCGATGTGCTGGCGCAGTTTGCGCAGGACCGACTGCAGCGGACGCCCGGCTTCGCGCAGGATGCCGGTTTCGATGATGCGCCGGGCTGAAAAAGCGTCCCGCGCTTCTTCGACGGAAGGCTCCACCACATACCAGCCCTTGCGGGTGCGCACCTCGACAAAGCCGCGTGCCTGCAACTGCATCAGTGCTTCGCGCACCAGGGTGCGGCTGACACCGAAGAGCTCTGCCAGCTCCTGCTCGCCGAGGCGTTCACCGGGCGCGAGTTTTTGCGCGAGGATGGATTCGACGACTTGCTGGGCGATCTGGACCTGGCTGATGCTCATATGTGCTGGGAAGTGTAGCGACCCCGGGGTGATTCAGCAGGCGGAGCGTTTGAAGAAAATCGACGGCAAGATGATGCGTTTTCCGGAGCGAGACCTCAGGCTTTGACCGGAACGGCGTTCACTTCGATGTCCATGTCGTCTTCGGCCGGCGGCACATAGCGGCCGTCGAGTACCGCAAGAGCCCGCTCGCGGTCGATGTCGCCCTCCCAGGCCGCCACCGCCACGGTGGCCACGCAGTTGCCGATCAGGTTGCCCAGGGCACGGGCGATGCCCATGAACCAGTCGACCGACAGCACCAGCACCAGGCCGATTGCCGGGATCGCAGGGATCGCCTGCAGCGTGGCGGCCAGCACCACGATGGCCGAGCCGGGCACGCCGTGTGCGCCTTTGGAGGTGACCAGCGAGATCGCCAGGATGGTCAGCAGGTCGCTCATCGAGACCGGCGTGTTGGTCGCCTGAGCGATGAAGACGGCGGCCAGCGTGATGTAGATGGAGAACGCGTCGAGGTTGAAGGAGTAGCCGGTCGGGATGACCAGGCCGACGGTCGAATCGCGGATGCCCATGCGCTTGAGCTTGGCCATGATTTGCGGCAGCACGCTGTCGGACGAGGTGGTGGCAAACACCACCATGAGTTCTTCGCGCAGGTACTTGAGCAGCTTGAAGAGGCTGAAGCCCGAAAAACGCATGATGCCGCCCAGCACGACCGTCACGAAAATGATCACTGCAGCGTAGAACAGCACGACAAGCATGCCCAGTTGCTTGAGCGAGCCGATGCCGTATTTGCCGACGGTGAAGGCGATGGCGCCCAGCACGCCCAGCGGTGCCAGTTTGATGATGATGCCCATGGTCTTGAAGAGTACGTGCGCCAGGTCGTCGATGAGGCCGACGACCTTCTGCCCCTTGTTGCCCAGCATGGCCAGCGCGCAGCCGAACAGCACCGAGAACAGCAGCACCTGCAGCACGTCGCCGTTGACGAAGGCGCTGATGGCCGTATTGGGAATCAGCTTCATCAGGAACTCCACCGTACCGCCGCCGGTGAGCTTGCCGGCGTTTTCGGCATAGGCGGCCATAGCCTTGGCGTCCAGCAGTTTTGGGTCGACGTTCATGCCCGCGCCGGGCTGAAACACAAAAGCCAGCACCAGGCCGATCACCAGGGCGATGGTGGTGACCACTTCGAAGTAGATCAGCGCCTTGACGCCAACGCGCCCGACCCGCTTCAAGTCACCGGCGCCTGCGATGCCGTGCACGACCACGCAAAAGACGATCAGGGGAATCAGCATCTTGATCAGCTTGATGAAGCCGTCGCCCAGGGGCTTGAGCTTGACGGCCGTTTCGGGCCAAAGAAAGCCGACGATCACGCCGACAAGGAGGGCCAGGAGCACCTGGCCGAACAGGGAGCGGAAAAACTTGGGCATGTCAGTCTCCGAAAGAGTAGTTATAGGCAGCAGGACGTCGCTGTTCTTTGCACGCAAATCTTGAATACAAGCAATGTAGGCAAGTTTTTTGCCTGCTGTCACAGGGTTATCCCGGGGCTATTGATGCTGATCCGGTTAAAGCTGAAGCACCCTTAAAAGAGGTGCCACAAAGCAAAACTCCCGCTGAAGCGGGAGTTTTCGGCAGGATGTGCAGAGGGCCCGTCAGGCCAGCAGGTCCCGCAAGGTGCGCGCAATCACCTTGGTGGCGCGACGCAGGTCCTCGAGTTCCAGCCGCTCATCGGCCCGTTTGGCGTGGGACTCCAGCACGGTGCGCGGCCCGGCGCCGTAGATCACGCCGGGAATGCCGGCCTCAGCGTACAGCCGTACGTCGGTGTACAGCGGCGTGCCCATAGCCGGGATGGCCTGGCCGAAGAGCGCCTCACCGTGCTTCTGGATGGCGTCGACCAGGGGTTTGTTGCCGGGCAGCGGCCGCATGGAGTTGGCCAGCAGCAGGCGTTTGATGTCGACTGTGATGCCCTTGCAGCCAGCCGCCGCGTCGGCAATCACTTTGCGGATGTTGGCTTCGACCTCGGCAGGGTTCTCTTCGGGGATCATGCGGCGGTCCAGCTTGAACATCACCTTGCCGGGCACGACGTTGGTGTTGGTGCCGCCTTCGATGCGGCCCACGTTGAGGTAAGGGTGCTGGATGCCTTCAACCTTGGACGTGACCTGCTGGTACTGCGCGTTCTGCGCATAGAGCGCATTGAGGATGTGCACCGCGCCCTGCAAGGCGTCGATGCCGGTGTCGGGAATGGCGGCATGCGCCATCTTGCCGTGCACCGTGACTTCCATCTGCAGACAGCCGTTGTGCGCGGTGACGACCTCGTAAGAAAAGCCTGCCGCGATCAACAGGTCAGGCTTGGTAAGGCCTTTCTTGAGCAACCAGCCCGGGCCCATCTCGCCGCCGAATTCCTCGTCGTAGGTGAAATGCAGCTCAACGCTGCCTTTGAGTGGTGCGTCCAGTGATTCGAGCGCGCGCACCGCAAAGGTGAAGCTTGCGAAATCGCATTTGCTGACAGCTGAGGCGCGGCCGTAAATTTTGCCGCCTTCAATCTCGCCGCCATAGGGATCTTTGGTCCAGCCTTCGCCGGGCGGCACCACGTCGCCGTGGGCGTTGAGGGCAATGGTCCTTCCTTTTTCCATTTCTTCGCCCTTGCCGCCATAGTGGCGGCGCACGATCAGGTTGGTGATGGACTCCATGCCGTAGCCACGCACTTCGGCTTCGGGCACGGGGTATTTCTCAGCGTCAAAACCGAAGGCCTTGATGAGCTCTGCCGTGCGCTCGGCATGTGGCGCGTTGTTGCCCGGTGGCGTGTCGGTGGGCACGCGGATGAGCTGCTGCAGGAATACCGTTTCTTCGTCGAAATGGGCATCGATCCAGCTGTCAAGCCGGGCGTAATCTGTGGTGAGGGTCATTGTTGTTCAGGAGAGAGATTAGTGAGCAGATGCGCCAGGGCCTGGATCGCAAGTTCGATGTCGTCGCTGGTGGTGCTTTCCAGCGGGTTGTGGCTGATGCCGGAGTTCTGGCCCCGCACAAAAAGCATGGCCTGCGGCATCACCTTGTGCAGTTTCATCGCGTCGTGGCCGGCGCCGCTGGGCATGCGATAGAGGGGTACGCCCAGGCTTTGCACAGCGGCTTCCCAGCGCTGTTGCCAGGCAGGTGCGCTGGGGGCAGCGGCGGCGCGCTCGGTCAATTCGGTCGTGAAGTGCACACCGCGGCGCTCGCAAATGCTTTTGAGTTCGGCCAGCACGTCGGCCACCAGCGCGTCGCGCTGCGCATCGATGGGCGCGCGCAGGTCGAGCGAAAAGAGGCAGCGCCCGGGCACCACATTGATGGAGCCGCTGGGCACCTGCAGCATGCCGACCGTGCCGACGGAATTTCCGTCTTGCGCCGCGCGCCGTTCCACATACAGCAGCAGTTCGGCCGCGGCCGCTGCGGCGTCACGGCGGCGGGTCATGGGCGTGGTGCCGGCGTGGCTGGCCATGCCGGTGATCTCGCACAGATAGCGGACATTGCCGTTGATGGAGGTCACGATGCCCAGCGGCAGGTCGAGCTCGTTGAGTACCGGGCCTTGCTCGATATGCACCTCGATAAAGCCGAGGTAGTTGTCCGCGTCACGTTTGATCTTCGTGATGTCTTCGGGCTTGAGGCCAGCGTTGTGCATGGCCTCGCGCATGGTGATGCCGTCAGCGTCTTTCTGCTCCAGCCACTCGGGCTTGAAGTCACCGATCAGCGCGCCTGAACCCAAAAAGGTGGCTTTGTAGCGCTGGCCTTCTTCTTCGGCAAAGCCGACCACCTCAAAATTAAAGGGCAGGCGCTTGCCCTGGCGGTGCAGCTCGCGTACGCAGGCCATGGGCACAAAAATGCCGAGCCGGCCGTCGTATTTGCCGCCGTTGCGCACGGTGTCGTAGTGGCTGCCGGTCAGCAGGGTCTTGGCGTTGGGGGTGGCGGCCTTGTAGATACCCACCACATTGCCGACCGCGTCGATCTTCACCTCGTCAAAGCCGCAGTCCCGCATGGTGTTGCTGATGAAAGCCGCGCAGGCACGGTGCGCATCAGTGAGGTAGGTCACCGTGAGCTGGCCCTTTTCAAGATAGCCCGGATCGCTGTACTGCGAAAGGGTTTCCTGCCAGTCCCACACGTCGTTGCCCAGCGCGGGCGTGGCGGCGAACTTGTCGTTGAGCCGCAGTTCCACCACGCGGTGGATGTTGCGCAGGTTTTCCTGCAGCTCGAAGTCAGGGTGATTTTGCAGGCGCCGAGCGAAGGTCTCGATGATCTGCTGCTTGCTCAAACCGTCGCCGCGCGGGCCGCGCACCGCCAGGATAAAAGGAAAGCCGAACTTCGCGTTGTAGTCGGCATTGAGCTTTTGCAGGGTGACGAACTCTTCGGGCGTGCAGTCCGTGAGGCCGGCCTTGCCTTGCTCGTTGGTCGATTCCGCCGTCAGGCTTTTACTGACCATGGCTTTGCCGGCCAGTTCGGGGTGGGCCTGGATGAGCTTGACCTGCGCGTCCTTGCCGGCCTCGCGCAGTACTTGCGCCATGGTGTGCTTCAGGTGGGCGAGGGACTGGAAAGGGCGGGCGTCCAGCGCCTTTTCGGCAATCCAGGGGGAATGCTCATAGAGGCCGTCGAGCAGTTGCAGCGCTTCTGCGCGCGGTACGGCATTGACTTGTTCCAGCGTGATGGCCATGTTCAGCTTTCCTGCCGGGGCATGTAAGGATGGTTGGCCTGCCAGTGGCGCGCAATATCGATGCGGCGGCAGACCCAGACGCGCTCATGCTTTTGCACGTGGTCAAGAAAACGCTGCAGCGCCACGATGCGGCCCGGCCGACCCAGCAGGCGGCAGTGCATGCCGATGCTCAGCATCTTGGGCGACGCACTGCCTTCGGCATAGAGCGCGTCAAAGCTGTCGCGCAGGTAGATGAAAAAATCATCGGCCTGCGAGAAGCCCTGCGGGAGGGCAAAGCGCATGTCGTTGGTGTCCAGCGTGTAGGGCACCACCAGGCGCGGCACGACCTGACCGTCGGTGCGTTTCACCTCGGTCCAGAAGGGCAGGTCGTCGCCGTAGTAGTCGCTGTCGTATTCGAGCCGGCCGTCATCGGCCACCAGCCGGCGCGTGTTGGGGCTGTCGCGTCCGGTGTACCAGCCCAGCGGGCGTGTGCCGGTGAGTTTTTCAATGGCGTCCAGGCCCAGGCGCATGTGTTCGCGCTCGGTGGCCTCGTCGATCTGCTGGTAGTTGATCCAGCGCCAGCCGTGGCAGGCGATTTCGTGGCCGAGTTCGGTGAAAGCCGCGGCGACTTCGGGGTGGCGCTGCAGCGCCATGCCCACGCCGAACACCGTGAGCGGCAGCTTGCGCTTTTCAAACTCGCGCAGGATGCGCCACACGCCCACGCGTGAGCCGTATTCGTAGATGCCTTCCATGCTGAGGTGCCGGTCGGCAAAGCTGGGTGGATTGGCCATCTCGGACAAAAACTGTTCGGAGCCGGCGTCGCCGTGCAGCACCGAGTTTTCGCCGCCTTCTTCATAGTTGAGGACGAACTGCACGGCGATGCGTGCCCGCCCCGGCCAGTTGGCTTGTGGCGGGTTGCGGCCGTAGCCGACCAAATTTCTAGGGTAGCCAGTGTTCATATCAGTACTCATGACAGCGCCATGGAAATATCGTTCGTCGGTACCTTGCGGTCAAAGGCGAGGCTCTTCTCGACGTGCAGCAGGTGGTCATTCATGAGGCGTACGGCCAGCGCTTCGTTCCTGGCGGCCAGCGCCTTGACGATTTCGGCGTGCTCGTCATTGGAGTGTTCAGCAGCACTGGCTGTCTGGTACATCAGGGTAATGAGGGCGCAGCGCGAGGTCAGCTCGCCCAGCATCTGGGCCAGCACTTCATTGCCCATGAGCTCGGCCATGCGCACATGAAAGTCGCCCAGCAACTCCGTCCGGCCCGAAACGTCGCCGAGGTCCACCGCGGATTTTTCGCGTGCGACGTGTTCCTTCAGTGCCTTGATTTTGGCGGGGGTGACTTCGCGCACAAAGGCCCGTGTCATTTCGGCTTCGAGCATGCGGCGCACGGCAAACACCTGCCGCGCTTCCATCACGGACGGCGCGGCCACGAAAGCGCCGCGGGCCGGTTCCAGGCGGATCAGGCGGTTTTGCGAAAGCTGGAACAGTGCCTGCCGCACCAGTGTGCGCGAGACGCCGAAATGGTCGGCCAGTTTTTGCTCGGCCAGCTTGGTGCCCGGATGCAGCCTGTGCTCCACAATAGCCTTGGTCAGGGCTTCGACGATGGTGTGGGTGGTTGACGATTCCATCGGTCGATAATAGCCGGAATGCTGAAAAGTGTATACACTTTTGGTAAACCGGATCAAAGCAAGAGCTGCTCAAAAACCCAGCGAAGCGGTCCTGGCCAGGCGCGTCGCCGCAGACAGTGCTATCAGCACGGCAAGGTGGCGCAACAACGCCAGGAGGGTTTTTTGAGCAGCTCCCTCAACTACTACCAAGGAATACCATGGGCTTGAGCACACATGTACTGGACACCATGCACGGCACGCCGGCAGGCGGCATGAAGGCGTCGCTCTACACCACGCATGCGGGTCAGGCGACGCTGGTGAAGCACTTCATCCTCAATGAAGATGGGCGCAATCCCGATGGACTGCTATACGACAGCGTTAATCTGAAAGCCGGCACCTACCGGCTCGTGTTCGAGGTGGCGGCCTACTTCAAGGCGCGCGGCGTGAAACTGCCCGAGCCGGCTTTCCTGGACCAGGTGACGCTGGACTTCGGTGTGGCCGATCCGCACCTTCATTACCACGTGCCCCTGCTGGTCAGCCCCTGGAGTTATTCCACCTATCGCGGCAGCTGAGCGGGTGCCAGGCCAGACCCGTGTCATGGCGCCGTCATCCGGGGCGGCGACAATCAGCGGTTTGTGCAACTTTCTTCCTCCTCCATGAATGTCAAGCCAATGACCCTGAGCCGCCGCCAGGCCCTGCTGCTGTCCGCAGGCACCGCCGCCAGCCTCGTGGCTCCAGCCGTATTGGCCCAAGGCCCTTCAGCGGGTTCTGCCGGCTCACCGGCCTCGGCCGCATCCGTTCCCGCCGGCATCTATCCTGAGCGCGCCGTCAAGATCGTCGTGCCTTTTGCCCCCGGCGCCGGCACCGACGCCATGGCACGACTGATTGCGCAAAAACTCGGCGAAACCATGAATGCCACCTTTGTGGTGGACAACCGTGCGGGCGCTTCCGGCGCTATAGGCACGCAGTATGTGGCGCAGTCCCCGGCCGACGGCTACACGCTGCTGCTGGTGGCCTCACCCTTCACCACCGTGGCGGCCTCCCTGCCCAGCGCCAATTACGACCCGCTGCGCCAGTTCACGCCGGTGGGCATGATCGCCAGCGGACCGCTGGTTTGGGCGGCCAACACCAAGCTGCCGGCCAACACCATGAAAGAGCTGGTCACGCTGGCCCGGCAAAAGCCCGGCGCGCTGAACTACGGCTCGGCCGGGGCGGGCGGTGTCAACCACCTCGTGCTTGAGTTGCTGAAAGCCCGTACTGGTACCTTCATCACGCACATTCCTTACCGCGGTGTGGCGCCCGCCACCATGGACATGATCGGCGGGCAGATCCAGCTGATCACAGGCACCATCCCGGCCCTGCTGCCTTTCATCAAAAACGGCAGCATCAAGCCACTGGCGGTAACAAGCGCCAAACGTTCAAGTGCCTTGCCCGACGTGCCCAGCATGACGGAAGCCGGCCTGGCGGGCATTGACGTTGTCAATTACTTCGCATTGATGGCACCCACCGGTACACCGCCAACCATCGTCAATGCACTGAACGCGGCCATCAACAAGGTCGTGGCTTTGCCCGAGGTGGTGGCGCGGTTCAAGGCCGACGCCGTGGAGGCCGCACCCGGCTCGCCCGCATTGCTCGGCCACTTCATCGAAGCCGACTACCGCGCCTGGCGCAACGTCGTTAAAACGCAGAATCTGAAGATTGAATAGGCCCCCACGGTCGCTCACTTCGTGTAGCTTCCTGCCCCCCGAGGGGGCCGCTCGCCTGCGGCCCGGCAAAGCCGGTTCCGCGGCTCATGCTGGCATGGCCGGCTCGCTTCGCATCGCATCGCCTTCTTCTCGTGCTTCTGCCCTTTGTCGGCGGAGTTCTAGTCCTGTCCCTCAGTAAGGGTGTCGAGCTGGAATTTGCCGCTCTTGTGCCAAAGCCAGGTGTCGGTGTAGACCACCTTGCCCATGCGCGTAGGCGCCGGGAAGGGGGACGCCTGCTGGATGGTGCGTTCGATCTCCGCTATCACTTCGGGTGCATGGCGCGGTGCGCGCATCCAGTCCAGGCGGGTGACGCGGCCGACCCTGTCGATTTCCACATTCAGCACACCCACGGCATACAGCAGCGGTGGCATGCGGCCTTTGTAGATACGGTCGGAATTGAGGCCGTAGATGTGCGTGGCGCCGTCTTCCCGGTAGGCGCGCGGTGTAGACGCCCCCGAACTTCTGGCGGAACCTTGCGGCCCCGCGATCGGCCCGATCACCGGGGAAGAGGGTTCCGGGGCCTTCGATGTCGGTGCTGCGGGTTCCGGCGCGGTCTTGCAGGCGCTCACCACTGCTGCACCGGCTGCAGAAAGCAGGGCCACCAGCCAGAAGCGGCGCGGTGTGGAGTCGGACATGTCTTGTCTCATCGTGCTTGCCTTTGCCGGCTTTTTGAGCGGCCGGCTCATTGAATTCTGTATATACCTGCTATCACGCCCCGTAGCTGCCAGGGGCCAAGGTGGTGCTAAGGTGGCGTTCAAGGCATTTTGCCCAATATTTTGTCCACCCACCTGTCAAGTCGTCACCAATGGTTTCCAGTGTCTCCAGTCTGCAACTTGAAGACTTCCTGGCCCGCCTGGCCTCGGCGCCGGCGGTGCTGGTGGAGGTGGCAGAGGCGCAGGGCTCGGTGCCTCGCGAGGCGGGAACCTGGATGGCCGTCTTTCCCGATGCGCTGGTGGGCACCATAGGCGGCGGCCACCTGGAATACGACGCCATCGCCAGAGCTCGTGCGCTGCTCGCGGATGGCGCCGAGGGGCGTCAGGCGACAACCGTGCGCGTGGCGCTGGGTCCTTCGCTGGGCCAATGCTGCGGCGGCGTGGTGGAGCTTCGCTTTGAGTGCGTCAGCGTGGGTGACATACAGGCGCTCGCCTTGCGGCTGGGCCAGGCCGCGCTGACGCCGGTGGCGCTGTTCGGCGGCGGCCACGTCGGCCACGCGCTGGTGCGGGTGCTCGCGCCCTTGCCGTTTTCACTCACCTGGATAGACAGCCGCGATGGCGTGTTTCCCGCCAGCGTGCCGCCGCGCGTGATGGCCGAACATTCCGATCCCGTACAAGCCGCCGTGCCTGGCCTGGCGCCGCAGTCCCGTGTGCTCATCATGAGCTTCAGCCACGCGGAAGACCTGGACATCGTGGCCGCCTGCCTGCTGCGCCAGCGAGAGAAATCCGATTTACCCTACATCGGCTTGATCGGGAGCAAGACCAAATGGGCGGTATTCCGCCACCGCCTGGAAGCTCGAGGCTTCGCCGCGGGCGAGCTGGCGCAAGTGACGTGCCCCATCGGCGTGCCCGGCATTACCGGCAAGGAGCCAGAAGTCATCGCCGTGGCGGTAGCGGCCCAGCTGTTGCAAACCATCAACGCGGGTTGAGCGCGGCGCAGAAATTTTTCGGAGCTGAAGCCAAACTCTATAAACTTGGCGCGTCAGGCCGCAGCGGAGCCGGGAAGCCGGAGCTAACTTCAAGTTGGCGCCAGCTTCTTTTGTTCGCGGCCACGTTTTCTGCTTACAGCGCCCGCAGTGGTGAGCAGGTTGCACAAGGCAGCGCCCTCGCGTGCTGCATAGGTTGAGAGATATGGAAAACTACCTTCTCGACTGGGCCAACCTGCTGCTGCGCTGGGTCCATGTCATCACCGCCATCGCCTGGGTGGGTTCCTCGTTTTATTTTGTCTTTCTCGACAGCAGCCTCACGCCGCCCGAGGATGAAGACCTCAAAAAGCAGGGCGTGAGCGGCGAGCTCTGGGCGGTGCACGGCGGCGGTTTTTACCACCCCGTCAAATTTGCCGTCAAGCCGCCGCAGCTGCCGGCCCATCTGCACTGGTTTTACTGGGAAAGCTACAGCACCTGGCTGTCGGGCTTTGCGCTGTTCACGATTTCCTATCTGTGGAACGCCGGCACCTACCTCGTCGACAAATCGCTGATGAACTGGTCGCCCGGTGCGGCCGGTGCGGTGGCGCTGTCCTTCTTTGTAATTTTCTGGATGCTGTACGACGGCATCTGCCAGCTGTTCGGGCGCAAGAAAAACGGAGACGCCATCGTCGGCGCGTTGGTCGCGGTGCTGGTGTGCGCAGCCTCGTGGCTGGCCTGCCACTGGTTCGCCGGGCGCGCGGCCTTCCTGCTGGTAGGCGCCATGATGGCCACCGCCATGAGCGCCAACGTGTTCTTCTGGATCATCCCCGGCCAGCGCAAGGTGGTGGCCTCCATCAAGGCCGGCGAGCCGGTCGATGCGGTGCACGGCCAGCGCGGCAAACAGCGCAGCGTGCACAACACCTACTTCACGCTGCCGGTGCTGTTCGCCATGCTCAGCAACCACTACAGCTTCACCTGGAGCCACCCGCAGAACTGGCTGGTGCTGATTTTGATGATGCTGGCCGGTGCGGCCATCCGCCAGTTCTTTGTGCTGCGCCACGGCTACAAGCTGGGCCGCAACCGACACCCGTTGCCGTATGCGCTGGTGGGCGTGGCTGTCATCGCCGCCGTGATCGTCTGGATGAAACCTCCTGTCGCTGTGGGCGCTATCAATTCAGTAGCTGGTGGCGCACAACCAGTGGGCGCTGCAAGCCAAAACAGCTTTCAACAAGTGCAGGCCATCATGGCCCAGCGCTGCTACCTGTGCCACGGTGCGCAGGTGCAGATGAAAAACGTGCGGCTTGATTCGCCCGAGGCATTGGCGCGCCACGCGACGCAGGTCTACCAGCAGGCGGTGGTCACGCGGCTGATGCCCATGAACAATGCCACGGGCATCACCGAGGCCGAGCGGCAGGCGATCAGGCAGTGGTTCGATGCGGGCGCCAAAACACAGTAAGCCGGGCAAGCCTTACCAGTTGCCCGCCAGCCCCGCAGCGCGTGTGGACGGCTTGCCGAAGTGCTGGGCCAGGAAATCCACAAAAGCCCTGACCCGCACCGAATGCTGGTGGCGGGCCGGGTACACCGCATGGATGTCGGCTGCCGGTGTGCGGTAGTTCTCGAGCACCTGCACCAGCCTGCCGCTGCGCAGGTATTTGGCGATGTCCCATTCGGCGCGCATCAAAATACCGTGGCCATCGAGCGCCCAGTTCACCGCAATCTCGCCGTCGCTGGTGCTGAGGTTGCCGTGCACCTTGATGGCCTGCGTGTGCTTGCCGGACGCCAGGCGCCACATGCCGTAGGCCTCGTCGCCCTGGCGTATGCCGATGCAGTTGTGCTGCGCCAGGTCGTGCGGCACCCTGGGCGTGCCGTGGCGGGCCAGATAGGCCGGTGAAGCGCAGAGCAGGCGGCGATTTGGCGCGATCAGCCGCGCAATCACGCGGGCGTCCGGCGGTTCACCGAAACGGACACAAACATCGAAGGCGTCTTCAGTCAGCGGCGGCGGATTGACCGTGAGCTGCAACTGCACTTCCACCTCAGGATGGGCTTTCACGAAACGCGAGATCAGCGGCGCCACATGGCTGCGGCCGAAGCCTATGGTGGCGTTCACGCGCAGCAGGCCCTTGGGCGCCGCCACGGCACTGGACACCTGCTGCTCCATGTCGTCAATGTCGGCGAGGATGCGGCGCGCGTGCGTGAGGTAAATCTCGCCTTCCTGCGTGAGGTTGGCGCGCCGCGTGGTGCGGCTCAGCAACTGCACCCCCAGCCTGGCCTCCATCTGCGCGAGCCGCTTGCTGACGGCTGCCGTGCTGACGCCGAGCTCGCGCGCCGTAGCCGACAGGCTGCCGTAGCGCGCCAGCAGGCTGAAAAAAGCCATCTCCGAGGGGGCTGTATTGACCGGATTCATTCATAACCTGTAGTTAACAGTGATCTTACTTTAAGAGGTTTTATTGCCTGTGCCAATCGCTACAGTGAGCAGATCACAACCGAGAAAACAGAGGAACCAACATGAAGACCTACAAGATCGCCTGCATCCCCGGCGACGGCATTGGCAAGGAAGTCATACCGGCCGGCCAGCAGGTGCTGCAGGCCCTGGCCGCGGCACAAAAGAGTTTCGCCTTCAGCTTCAGTGCTTTCGATTGGGGCGGCGACTACTATCGCCGGCACGGCATGATGATGCCGGAGGATGGCCTGGACGCGCTGCGCGACAAAGACGCCATCCTGTTTGGCTCGGCCGGCGACCCGCACATCCCCGATCACATCACGCTCTGGGGCTTGCGCCTCAAAATCTGCCAGGGCTTTGACCAGTACGCCAATGTGCGGCCCACGCGCATCCTGCCCGGCATCGACGCGCCGCTCAAGCGCTGCACACCGGAGCAGCTCAATTGGGTGATCGTGCGCGAGAACTCCGAAGGCGAGTACTCAGGCGTAGGCGGGCGCGCCCACCAGGGCCACCCGATCGAAGTGGCCACCGATGTGTCGATGATGACCCGCGCCGGTGTTGAACGCATCATGCGCTTTGCCTTCAGGCTCGCCCAGTCCCGCCCGCGCAAGCTGCTGACCGTGGTCACCAAGTCCAACGCCCAGCGCCATGCCATGGTGATGTGGGACGAGATCGCGCTGCAGATCAGCCGGGAGTTTCCGGACGTGACCTGGGACAAGGAACTGGTCGACGCCTGCACGGCCCGCATGGTCAATCGCCCCGCATCGCTCGACACCGTGGTCGCCACCAACCTGCACGCCGATATCCTGAGCGACCTGGCCGCTGCACTGGCTGGCAGCCTGGGCATTGCACCGACCGGCAACATCGACCCCGAGCGCCGCTTTCCGAGCATGTTCGAGCCGATTCACGGCTCGGCCTTCGACATCATGGGAAAAGGCCTGGCGAACCCTATTGGCACTTTCTGGAGTTGTGTCATGCTGCTGGAGCACCTGGGCGAAACCGGTGCGGCCGCGGTGTTGATGGCGGCGATTGAAAAGGCGACCGCGAACGTCGCCCTGCATACGCGCGACCTGGGCGGAAGCGCTACCACGGCGCAGGTCACCGAGGCCGTCTGTGCAGAGGTCGGCAGGCAGCGACTACTGCAGGCCGCTTGAGCCTTTCAGTGAAAGCCGGTGCAACCAGGCTACGCATGACGGCGAGTTTTCCGCTTCAGAAACATTCAGGAGACACACCATGAAAGTTGAAGTGAAAAAGTGGATAGGCATTTTCTGCATGGTCGCAGTGCCCGCCGCGATGGCGCAGACTGCCGCGCCCGCAGCGGGTGTGGTGTGCCCCGACAGGAACGTGCTGTACTGGCAGGCCTTTCCACCGGGTGGTGAGTCGGACCTGTCGGCGCGCCACCAGCAGGTCGTGCTCAAGAAAAAATGCCCGGCCGTCGACACCATCATCCAGTACAAGGCGGGCGCCGGCGGCGGCCTGATGTGGGGCCAGATGAACAGCCTGCCGGGCGACGGCCTCAATGTAGTGGGCATCAACCTGCCGCACATCGTGTTTCAGCCCATCGAGGGCGAGGTGCAGTACAAGACTGCCGACATCGTGCCGGTGTTCTGGTTTCACTACACCCCCGACGTGCTGGTGGTGCCCGAGAAAAGCCCGATCAAAACGTTTGCAGACTTCATCGCCGCAGCCAAAAAAGACCCCGGCAAGCTGAACCTGGGCGGCTCGGGGCTGAACTCCGCCAACCATGCGGCGCATGAGCGGCTCAACGCTGCCTTCGGCGTCAAGAGCACCTACGTGCCCTACAAGGGTACGGGCGACATGTCGATGGCCGTGATCGGCTCGCAGGTCGACGGTGCGATGACCTACACGCCGTTTGCCATCGGCAACAAGGGCAGGGTGCGCCCGCTGGCAGTCGCCATGGAAAAGCGCCACCCGATGATGCCCGACGTGCCCACCTTCAGGGAGCTCGGTGTGGACTGGGTGGACGGCGCCTACCGCGGCATTGGCGTGCCCAAATCCACCCCGCTGGAGGCGCGCAGGCGCTTGTCCGACATGTGGGCCGTGCTGAACAACGACCCCGAGATGAAGGAACTCGCCGCCAAAAATGGCTTTGAACTCGTCAGCGTGGGCCTGGACCAGATGGACGGCTTCATGAAGGAGCGCATCCGTATCTACACCGAAGGTGCGAAGCGCCTGGGCCTGGGGAAAAAGTAGCTCCCGGCGCCGGTCGGTTATGGCTTCAACTCCAATGTCGGATCTTTGCCGTGAGATGAAAGTCCTGTCAGGGCCGCAAGACCGGGGCGTCAGTGGAGGCTGGTGGTGTTGGAAAGAAGGTTCAACACCACCACGCCGGCAATGATGAGCGCCATCCCCACCATGCCCCAGAGGTCAATCTTCTGCTGGTGAACGAAGAAACTGGTGATGCTGATCAGCACAATGCCCAGGCCCGACCAGATTGCGTAGGTCACGCCGGTGGGGATGGACTTCATCGTCACCGTGAGGAGATACAGCGCGGTGCCATAACCCGCGATGCTGATCAACGAGGGCACCAGGCGCGTGAAACTGTCGCTGGACTTGAGTGCCGTGGTGGCAATGACTTCGGCAACGATGGCAATGCCCAGGGCCAGGTAAGCGTTCATGAGGCTCTTCTTTCTGCTTCGGTGGATGATGGCTCATTCTAGGAAGCTGCCTTTCCGGCGAAATCCCAAACCCTCCCGCGTTGCCGGGTTACTGCCCGGTTACCACGGCACAATCCGGGGTGGAGACATTTCAATGACTGCAGCCAAGACACCTACCCCCGGCACGCCCATCCCGGACGCCGCCACCCAGCCGCGCGAGTTCCTCGAGCACCTGTACGCCGCCGCCGTTGCGCGCGCGCTGCCGCTTGAGAACACCGCACGCTACCTGCCCAAACCGCCCACCCCCGAAAGCGGCGGACGGACCATCGTGATCGGTGCGGGCAAGGCCGGCGGTTCCATGGCGCAGGCGGTGGAGGCACTTTGGCCCGCCGACGCACCGCTTGAAGGCCTGGTCGTGACCCGCTACCACCACATCCCGCCGCGCCCCGAGGGACTGAAACAGCGCATCGCGATTGTCGAAGCCGCGCACCCGGTGCCGGATGCGGCAGGGCTGGAAGCTGCACAGCGCATCCTGGCCATGGTGCAGGGGCTGGGCAAAAACGACCTGGTGCTGTGCCTGATCTCGGGGGGCGGCTCGGCGTTGCTGACCTTGCCGGCTGAAGGCCTGACGCTGGAAGACAAGCAGCGCATTAACAAGGCGCTGCTCAACAGTGGCGCCAATATTTCCGAGATGAACTGCGTGCGCAAACATCTCTCGCGCATCAAGGGCGGCCGCCTGGCCGCAGCCTGCGCGCCGGCGCGTGTGGTGACGCTGACCATCAGCGATGTGCCGGGAGACGATCCGTCCATCATCGCCAGCGGCCCGACGGTGCCCGACGCCACCAGTTGCGCCGAGGCGGTGGCCATCCTGCAGCGCTACGGCATTGAAGTGCCGGGCGCCATCATGAGCCTGCTGGAGCAGGGCGCACTCGAAACCCCCAAGCCGGGCGACGCGGTCTTCAAAGGCCATGAGGTGCACATGATCGCCACGCCGCAGCAAAGCCTGGAGGCTGCCGCCGCAGTGGCGCGCGCAGCCGGCTTGCAGGCGCACATCCTGAGCGACGAGATGGAAGGTGAATCCCGCGAGGTCGGCAAGGTGCATGCGGCGCTGGCCCGTGCCGTGGCGCTCAAGGGGCAGCCCTTCAGCAAGCCCTGCGTGATCCTGAGCGGCGGGGAAACCACAGTGACCGTTCGCAAGCAAGCAGAAGGCACGCCGCGCGGCCGCGGAGGCCGTGCCGGCGAATTCTGTATGGGCCTGGCCCTGGCCCTGCAAGGCCAGCCGGGCGTGTATGCGCTGGCAGCAGACACCGACGGCATCGACGGTGTGGAAGACAACGCGGGTGCCTATGTAGCGCCCGACACACTGCAGTGCGCACTGGCCAAAGGCATGAAGCTGGACCAGTACCTGGACCGCAACGACGCCTACGGCTACTTCGAGCCGCTGGGTGGCCTGGTCATTCCGGGGCCCACACATACCAACGTCAATGACTTCCGGGCGCTATTGATTTTGTAGCTGCTCGCGCAGGTTCTACCTGCGCTGCGGGCCTGTTTGATACATAAAACAGGCGAAAAAAAGCCTCACACGGCTGTCAAACCACCTGTGCCGGGCGCCGCGCTGATTTCGGGCGGATGCGTGACGATGGATTTGAGTTCCGGCCGTGCCGTCTGCAAAGTTTGCAAATCGGGTTGCGGCCTGCGCAGCGTGTCGCTGGCCTCAAAGACCTGTTCCAGCGCCTGGCATGCAGCCAGCAGTTGCGCATCGGCGTGCAGCCGTCCAATCACCTGCAGTCCGAAGGGCATGCCGTGTTCGTCTTTGCCGCAGGGCAGCGCGAGCGCCGGGTTGGTGGCCAGGGTCACCACATAGGTCAGGCCCAGCCAGTGGTAGTAGTTGCGCATGGCCTGGCCGTCGATGTTGCCGGCATACAGCTCCGTCCAGGGAAAGGGTGTGACCGGCGTGACGGGCGCCAGGATGATGTCGTATTGCTCGAAAGCCTTGGCAAAGCGGCGTGAAATGCGTGTTTGTTCCAGGTGCGCCCAGGCGCGGTCCGCCAGCGTGATGGCAGCCGCGATTTCCATGTTGGCGCGTACATTCGGGCCCAGGGTCTCGGGGGCGTTGCGATAGGTATCGGCGAATGCCGCTACAAAACTTTCTGCGCGCAGCGTGTCAAAGGCGCGGTCGGCATCGCCCAATTCAAGGTCTATCGGCTCGCAGCTCGCTACCAGCGGCCGGACGGCTTCCACGCGCTGGCGGAACACGCGCCGGATTTCCGGGTCCACGATGCACATGCCAAAGTCTTCCGTGGTGCCCACACGCAAGGTGGAAAGGTCCACCTGCTTCAAGGGCCAGAACGTGGAGGCATCCACCGGGTAGGAAAGCGGGTCGCGTGCGTTCGCGCCCACGCTGGCGGCAAAGAGCAGCGCCGTATCGGCCACGTTGCGCCCCATCGGCCCCAGCACGGAGATGACAGACCAGCCCAGGGGCCGGGCGTCGTTGGCCACCAGCCCGGGCGAAGGCCGCAGGCCGACCACGCCACAGAGCGAAGCCGGAATACGCAGCGAGCCGCCGGTGTCGGAGCCGGTGCAGATCGGCAGCATGCCGGCTGCCAGCGCCGCCGCCGAGCCGCCGGAAGAACCGCCCGCGTTGAGCGTGGGGTTGAACGGGTTGCCCGTCGCGCCCCACACCGGGTTGCGCGAGTTGGCGCCGGCGCCCATGTCGGGCACATTGGTCTTGGCCGTGACGATGGCGCCGGCCGCGCGCAGTTTGGCCACCAGTGCGTTGTCTTTGGCCGGCACGTTGCCGCGAAGTCCTATGTTGCCGTAGGTGGTGAGCAGGCCCGCGGTGTCCTGCAGATCCTTCACCCCCAGCGGCAGTCCGTGCAAAGGGCCCAGCGCCCCCCCGCGCATCACTTGCGCTTCGGCTTCGCGTGCACCCTCGCGCGCACGCGTGAAGTCGGTCGCGCAGATCGCGTTGATGGCGGGGTTGAGGCGTTCGATGCGGTCTATGCAGGCGTCCATCAGCTCCACCGGCGATACCTCGCGGCTGGCGATCAGGCTGCGGAGTTCGACGGCGGAGATGTCTGGAAGGGTGGAGTGCATATCAATGTCTTGTGTCGAAGGAAATGGTCATGTTCCGCCGCCGGGCCGCCCCAAGGCGGAACGCGCCCCCTCGGGGGGGCAGCGAAGCACACGAAGTGGSGAGCGTGGGGGCCAGGTCTCGCCGCCGGGCCGCCCCAAGGCGGAACGCGCCCCCTCGGGGGGGGGCAGCGAAGCACACGAAGTGGSGAGCGTGGGGGCCGTCATGACTAATCTGTTTTGATCTGGGAGCGTTCGGCCAGCGCCTTCATGCGCGCGATCTCGGCCGTCACCAAGCCGGACCAGTCGGGAACCGCGGTATAGCCGGGTTCGAAGCCGGCGGCCTTGAGCTTGTCCAGTGTTTCGGTGCTGGCCATCACCGTGGCCAGGGCCTTTTCCAGCCGTGCCTTGACGGGCGCCGGCAGGCCCTTGGGCGCCACCACGGCCAGCCAGGCGTTCATGTCGACGGCTGGGTAGCCGGCCTCGGCCATGGTCGGCACATTCGGCAGCAGGGCCGAGCGCTTGTTCATGGCCACGGCCAGCACGCGGATCTTTCCGGACTTGAGTTGCTGCGATGCGGCGACCACGGTGTCGAAAGACACCGGGATTTGGCCGCCGATCAGATCGGTCATCAGGGGGCCGGAGCCTTTGTAGGGCACATGCGTCATCTTCAGGCCCGTGGCCGTATTGAACATCGCGCCGGCGAAGTTGGAGCTGGTGCCGTTTCCGAAACTGCCGTACAGGTATTTGTCCGGATTGGCCTTGGCCGCCGCCACGAACTGGTGCACGTCGGCGGCCGTGACCGACGGGTTCACCAGCATGGCCAGCGCCACTGAGCCCACCATGCCTATCGCCTCAAAGCCCTTGGCCGGGTCATAAGACAGCTTGGGTTGCAGCGCCGGGTTCAGTGTGAAGGTGGAGTTGGAGCTCACGAGCAGGGTATAGCCGTCGGGCTTGGCGTTGGCCACTGCGGCGGCGCCTATGGCGGTGCCGGCGCCCGGCTTGTTTTCGACCACCACGGGCTGGCCCAGCTGGTCACCCAGGGCTTTGCCAAGGATGCGCGCCAGCACGTCGGCCGCACCGCCAGCTGGGAAGGGTGCGACCAGTGTGACGGGCCGCTCAGGAAACTCGGCCGCATGGGCGGGCCCGCCCACGGCGGCAAGTCCACAAAAAAAGACAGCGCTGGCGGCCAGCGTGCGGCGCATTGCTTTGAAAGACATGTGTTGCATGGTAGGCCTCGTTGAAAATTTGATCAATCGGAAGGGGGTGATTCGAAGGGGCGGGCTCAAGAGTTAACGCAAACGGGCCGGTGCGAGCCTGGAGGCTTCAACGCCTTGCTGGCGCAGCTCTTCAGGCAGCGCCGCCTGGCGGATCAGCGCATCGGCCAGCGCACTTGCACCGGCCGCGCTCTGGATGCCGTAGCCGCCCTGCGCCGCGAGCCAGAAAAAACCGGGGCAGGCGTTGTCGTGGCCAATCACCATTTCCCCGTCGGGTACAAAAGAGCGCAGGCCGGCCCAGGTGCTGGAAGGGCGGCGGATCGTCAGTGTCGACACGCTTTCGATCTGGTGGATACCCATGGCAATGTCCAGCTCTTCAGGAGCCACGTCGTGCGGAACCGTCGGGTCCGCATTGGCGGGTGAGCCCAGCAGCTGCCCGGCATCGGGCTTGAAGTAATAGCTTTCGTCCACACCCACCACGGCGGGCCAGTGTGAGGCGTCCATGCCCTCGGGCGCCTTGAAGGTAAAGGCGCTGCGCCGGTGCGGCACCAGGCCGATGGGCTGCGCGCCAAACATGGCGGCCAGCTCGTCAGCCCAGGCGCCTGCGGCATTCACCACGGTTTTGGCGCGCAGCGTCTCGCCGTCGCTGAATTGCAGGGCCCAGCGCTGTCCGTCATGCGTGGCCTGTGTCAGTGTGGCGGCGGTGCGCAGCTCTCCGTCGGCGCCTGCCTTCTGGCGAAAGCCGCGCAGAAAGCCCTGATGCAGTTCATGCACATCCATGTCCTGCGCGCCTGCGTCGTACAGCGCGCCGTGCACCACATCGGGCCGCAGGCAGGGCACATGGGCCAGCGTGGTGTCGGCGTCCAGCGTCACCAGGCCGGGGCAGCTTGCGGACAGTTCCTGGCGGGTGTGCGCCAGTTCTTTTTCCTGGCCGTGCGTGGCAAGGTAAAGCACGCCCCGGGGCTGTATCAGCGCCGGGTGAAACCCTTCCGGCGGCCGTTCGTAAAACCCGCGGCTGGCACGCGTCAGTGCCCGCACCATGGGCGGGCCATAGGTTTCCATGAACATGGCCGCCGACCGGCCGGTGGAGTGAAACCCCGGCTGGGATTCACGTTCGACGAGCGCAACGCTGCGTTGCCCGGCCAGGCGCCAGGCCAAAGATGCGCCCGCAATGCCGGCGCCGAAGATCAGGATGTCAAATTCTCTCATTTGAGAATTCTCACATGCGAGAATCGTGCCTGTCCAGCCCATTTACCGGGATTTTTCGAAAAAAGGGAAAACACCATGCCTGCACGCCCCGCCCGCAACCCTGCCGCCGCCCCCGAGGCGGACCGGGTGCGGCTCGGTCTGAGCCTGCGCGGGCACCGCAAGGTGCGGCGGCTGACGCTCAAGGACCTGTCCGGCCGTTCCGGCGTCGCGCTGTCCACGCTGTCCAAGATGGAGTTGGGCCAGATTTCGGTCAGCTATGAAAAGCTGGCCGCCGTGGCGCGGGCGCTGTCGCTGGACGTGGGGCAACTGCTGGACGCGCGGGCCGCGGCGCCGGCCCCCGGCGCTGCAAAGCCGGTGGTGGTCTGGTCCGAGGCGGGCGGTGCGCCAGCCTACAGCTCTGGCAACTATGACTACGGCGCGCTGGCCGCCGGCTTTCCGGGCAAGCGCATGACGCCGATGCACGGCCGCATCGTGGCGCGCAGCCGCAGCCAGTTCCCTGACTTCATCCGCCACGCAGGCCAGGAGTTCGTAATCGTGCTGTCGGGCCGTGTGCGCATCGAGTTCGAGACCGGCGAAATCATCGAAGTGGGGCGCCATGAGTCGGCCTATTTCGACAGTGGCGTGGGCCACATCTATCTTTCGCTGGGCCGCAGCGATGCGCAGGTGCTGGTGGTGATGAGCGAATAGGGCTGCCTGGCCTTGTGTCTCGGGTTTGTACCCAGGTTCAGGTCGACAGCTGCTCCCAGGTCAGGTCAAATTTCAGCAGATATTTGCGCAACCGGTCCGCATCGTTCACCACGCTGCGCTGGGTACGTGAGACATTGAAGAGCACCCGCCCGGCGTCGCTGAGGGAAGCGCTTTTGCGGCAAACCTCAATCACGGCTTGAAGCTGTAGCTGTTCAAAGTAATCGAGTGTGTCCGCGGCGCCTCCCATTAATTCGGCGAGTGAGGCAGCGCCGCCGCTGGCTTCCTGTTCTGTGGCCTGCCATTGCCAGCGTAGCCGCGCGATCTCGGCCTCCACCAGGCTCGCGCCGATGCGGCCGTTGTCGCCCAGCGTGGCAAGGCGGGTGATGGATGCGCTCAAGTCCCGAAAATTGCCAGCCCAGATGGCCTCGCCCGATTGTGCAAATCGCAGGTAGGCGGCGCGGGCTTCGGCGGTCATGCGGGTTTTTCTGCCCAGATCTTCGGATGCGAGCATGAGCTGGTGGTCCATGTTGGGCTCGATATCCTCCCGGCGCTGGCTGAGGCCGGGCAGGGTGTACGTCCACAGATTGATACGCGCAAAAAGATCCTCGCGGAAGCGCCCGCGGGCGACTTCCAGACGCAAGTCCTTGTTGGTGCCGGCGATCAGCTGGAAGCTGCTTTCGACTTCTTTGTCGGCGCCTACGGGCAGGAAGCGCTTTTCTTCCACGGCCTTGAGCAGCATGGCCTGCTCGTCCAGGCCCAGCTCGCCAATCTCGTCGAGAAACAGCACGCCCTTGTCGGCGGTGCGCAGCAGGCCGGGACGGTCATTGGCCGCCCCGGTGAACGCTCCCTTCTTGTGGCCGAACAGCGTGGAGCCTGCACCGTCGCCGTGCAGCGTCGCGCAGTTCACGTCGACAAAGCTGCCGCTGACCTGGTGGCGTGACTTTTTGAGCTCGAAGATGCGCCGCGCCAGCATCGACTTGCCCGCGCCGGTCGGTCCGGTCAGCAGGATGGGCGCCTTGCTCTGGACGGCGATGTGTTCGATTTCCTCGATCAACTTGTTGAAGCGGGGGTTGCGTGTGGCGATGCCGCTTTTGAGGAAGGACACTGCATCTTGCTGCGCCACCGCAAGCCGCGTGTTGATCGCGTCATACCGCGAGAGGTCCAGGTCAATCAGTTCATAACTGCCCACACCGTGGCCTTGCCGGCCCCTGGGCGGCGCCGTCTGCAACAGAACGCCGGGAATGAAGCGCGCCTCGACCAGCAGGAACAGGCAGATCTGCGCTACATGGGTGCCGGTGGTGATGTGCGCCCAGTACTCTTCGCGCTCGGTGTCGAAGGCGTAAGCACGCATCCAGTCATACAGCGCGCCATAGACCTCGCCGAAATCCCAGGGGTTGGCCAGGTTCATTTCGACCAGCCGAACCTCGGTGCCGGGCGAGAGCTGAACCACGTCGTCACGCACCCGTTCGGCCAGCGCCTTGTTGCGCACGTCGTGCATCAGCTCCAGCCTGTCGACGATCAGGTCCTCATGCTGTGCGATCGACACCGTCGGCCGCCATTTCTCCCAACGGGAAGCACTCAGGCCCGAATCCAGTTGGGTACCCAGGAAACCCATCACCACTTTCTTCTTCATATTTCTAATGTACTAGCTTTAAAGCTAAAAAAATAGGAGAGATGAGTGAAGATGAACCGGTTATTTTTTGATTTTTATGAAAAATACTCAATTAAATCAATGATCTACGGTGATGGAGAAAAAGTTTTGAAGAGTTGGCACGCTGCCTGCAATACATAGTTCGTCACCACAACGGTGAATGCAAACAAGGAACAAGAACATGGCAAACACTCAACTATTTCAAAACAGCAAAGGCGCTTTCCCGTCTGCTTCCACCACTGTCAACGAGGCGGGTGGTGTGGCTTATGCTCTGGCACCTCGGCATGCGCTGGTGCAGTTGGCCGTCACCGGTTGCCTGAACAATGTTTACTACGCCGGTGCTGCCGAGCAACTGGACAAAGTGCTGGAGCTGGCTGCGCAGGTGGATGCGGGCTTCGTGGCCAAAACCGCCATCTATGCCCGTGAGCGCGGCCATATGAAAGACATGCCGGCGCTGCTGTTGGCCTCGCTGGCGACCCGCGATGTGGCACTGTTTGCCAAGGCGTTTCCTCGCGTCGTGGACAACGGCAAGATGCTGCGTAACGTGGTGCAAATTCTGCGTAGCGGCCGTGTGGGCCGTAAGTCAATGGGTTCGCGTCCCAAGAAGTTGGTGCAGGCCTGGTTGTGCAATGCAAGCGAGAAGCAGCTGCTGAACGCCAGCGTGGGTAACAGCCCGTCATTGGCCGACGTCGTGAAGATGGTTCACCCAAAACCGGCTGAGGCCTGGCGCGCCGCGTGGTTTGCCTGGTTGATTGGCCGTGACTTTGACGTGAGCCAGTTGCCCGAGGCGACGCGTGCTTTTGAAGCCTACAAAAAGGACCGCTGCGGTGCGGCACCCGATGTGCCTTTTCAGATGCTGACCGCGTTGAACCTGACCACCAACCAGTGGACCCAGATTGCCAAGAACGGCTCGTGGCAGATGGTTCGACAGAACCTCAACACCTTTGCGCGCCACGGTGTGTTTGGTACGACCAAGGCTGAAAAGGCCATTGCCGCCAAACTGCGTGATGTGCAGAGCATTGAGAAGGCCCGCGTGTTGCCCTACCAGTTGATGGCTGCCTACAAAGCGACGGATGAAACCGTTCCTCTGCAGGTACGTGAAGCATTGCAAGACGCGATGGAAATCGCGTTGAAGAACGTGCCCGCTCTGGTGGGTAAGGTGGTGGTGTGTCCTGATGTGTCGGGCTCCATGAGCTCGGCGGTGTCTGGACACCGTGGTTCTGCAACCAGTGCGGTGCGTTGTATTGACGTGGCGGCCCTGGTGGCTGCGGCTCTGCTGCGCAAGAACCCGGCAACCATGGTGCTGCCGTTTGAGCAGAAAGTCGTCAACTTGTCGTTGAACCCGCGTGACTCGGTGATGACCAATGCGGAGAAACTGGCTGCCGTGGGCGGTGGCGGAACCAACTGCTCGGCGCCGTTGGCCCTGTTGAACGCCGGTAAGGCCAAGGCAGACCTGGTGGTGCTGGTGTCGGACAACGAGTCATGGGTGGATAGCAAGCGTGCCGGTGCGACGCAAACCTTGCGTGAATGGGAAGTGTTCAAGCAGCGCAACCCGCAAGCCAGGTTGGTGTGTATCGACATCCAGCCTTACGCCCATACGCAGGCGCTTGAACGGCCTGACATCCTGAACATCGGCGGTTTTACCGATGAAGTGTTCAAGGTACTGGCTTTGTTTGCCGCGGGGGCGTTGGGAGCCGACCACTGGGTCGGATTGATAGACGAGCTGGCTTTGTAAGCCATGACTCGATGTGTTGAGCGTCGTCGCCTGAGGAATGCCGGTGTGATTACATCCAAACTGTTTCTATCACACAACTGTTAGTCCTCAGGCGGGGGCCTTTTTTAAAGATTGGCAAGAGGGTTTTCAAAAGCACGAATGCTGGCGGGATTACATTGGATATAGCCGGTTCGACTCTGGCCATGTGCATCACAGGAAACTGAATGCACATGAAAATCTCACCGATCCTTGTCGTGTTTTTGAAAGTTCTTGAAGAGAGAGCAAAAAGTTTTGATTGCCGGCGGCAAATGCGGTTGGAATTACAGCACTGTTAATGCCGAGGTCGCGGGTTCGAATCCCGCCGGTGCTGCAATGGGCTTGTGCCCGAGCCCATTGCAGCACCGTAGCTCAGTCTGGTAGAGCACGTATCCATTTCAACAATTTTGTTGCTGCTGGTGATCAAAAGGTTTTGGATGAATGCCCGTGAAATTACAGGTAGACGCGGCGTGCAAACGCTCTCGCGCTGAAAGGCGCGGGGTCTGGGTTCAAGCCCCAGCTTGGCAACAAGTGGCGGAATTTCATTTCACAAGCTCTAGTCATCCGTTTTTATTGAAAAAGGAAGAAAAACAATGAACTACCAACAACATGAAGTCACCGGCGGTGTGCCGGTCAAGATGTGGACCAACGGCGTACCGGTGGAAGCCCAGGCCCTGAAGCAGTTGGAAAACTCCGCCCGCCTGCCCATTGTGTTCAAGCACGTGGCCGTGATGCCCGACGTGCATTACGGCCTGGGCGCGACCATCGGCAGCGTGATCCCGACCTTCAAGGCGATCATTCCAGCTGCGGTGGGCGTGGATATCGGCTGCGGCATGATGGCCTGCAAAACCACGCTGCGCGCCGAAGACCTGCCTGACAACCTGGGTCCGCTGCGCTCGGAGATCGAAAAAGCCGTGCCGCACGGCTCGGCGCCCAAGACCTATCGCAGGAATGGTTCAGTGCGAGAGGTCGGCGCCTGGACGAATCCGCCCAGCGCGGCAGATGCGGCCTGGGGCCAGCTGGTCGAAGAGTTCGAGGCAATCTGCCTGGACTACCCACGCCTGAAGAACACCAACAACCACCGCCACATGGGAACGCTGGGTGGCGGCAACCACTTTGTCGAGGTGTGCCTCGACGAAGGCGGCGGGGTGTGGATCATGCTGCACAGTGGTTCGCGCGGGGTGGGTAACGCCATCGGTACGCACTTCATCGAGCTCGCGAAGAAAGACGCCGAGCTGCACCAGCGCAACCTGCCCGACAAGGACCTGGCCTACCTCGAAGAAGGTTCGCAGTACTTTGGCGACTATGTGCGCGGTGTGGGCTGGGCGCAAAAATTTGCGCGCCTGAACCGCGAGGTGATGATGCAGGCCGCCATTGGCGCGCTGCGCAAGGTGATCAGCAAGCCCTTCGAGACGCACCTGGAGGCGGTGAACTGCCACCACAACTATGTGCAGAAGGAAACGCACTTTGGGCAAGAGGTGTTTGTGACCCGCAAGGGTGCCGTGAGCGCCAAGGCGGGAGAGCTCGGGATCATTCCAGGCAGCATGGGCGCCAAGAGTTTCATCGTGCGCGGCAAGGGTAACCCGGACAGTTTCATGAGCTGCAGCCACGGAGCAGGTCGCACCATGAGCCGTACGCAGGCCAAAAAGCTGTTTACGGTGGACGACCAGATCAAGGCTACCGAAGGCGTGGAATGCCGCAAGGACGCGGAGGTGATCGACGAGATCCCGATGGCCTACAAGGACATTGACGCCGTGATGCTGGCCCAGAGTGATCTGGTGGAAGTGGTTTACACGCTCAAGCAGGTGGTGTGTGTCAAAGGTTGAGGGAGGGGGGCAAAAGGACAACGCTCTGCAGGCATTGTCCGGTCCTGCCCTGACGGCTCTTCGGGCAAAACTTGCCGAAGCAGGCTGCGTATTTGATTTTGCTGTTTACACGCTGGAGAAAGGCATTGATCCTTCTGCGGCGCTGCATCGGTGCGCGCTGGAGCTGCTGTTCGCGGACGTACGGGAGCGATGGTTGGTAAACCACCAGGAGGCCATCAAAAAATTTCCGCAATTTAGTGCGTCGAATTTTCATCAGCTCGACTACGACTGTGCCGCTGCGAGTCCGGAAATTTTGCCGGTGGAAAAAGTACAGGACCTCTTTTCCTGCGCGGCGCATCCAGCCGGTGCGCCTTGTTTGTTTTTGAGTTTTAGTGACCCACCTTACGGTTTCATGAAAGATGCTGACGCGAAGGCGCTGTTTGATCGGTGGTGTCAAATTTTAGGTTTGATCCCGGGCCATCTTCCTGAGGTGATCGACTGGGTTGGTGATCCTGATCTTGAACCATCGCGCAGCCAATGGAGTAACTATTTTGAAGCGGGAAAAGAGTGGTGGGGCATTTGGTGCCTGACGGTGTGGAACCCTGTTAACCGGACCTTGAGCGTGCTTGCCGCCAGCGCAACTGACTGATGATGAAAGAAGAAAAACAATGATTGAACTCGATGGCTCGCAAGGCGAAGGCGGCGGGCAGATTCTGCGCACGGCTCTGGCGCTCAGCTTGGTCACGGGCAAGCCGTTTCGCATGAACAACATCCGTGCGAAGCGGCCCAAGCCCGGCCTGATGCGCCAGCACCTGGCCTGCGTGAACGCGGCTGTGGCTGTGGGCGGCGGCGGCGATGAGACTTCTGCCGTCAATGCCACCGGTCAGGCCGTGCAGATTGGCGAAACCACGTTGCTGTTCACGCCAGGTGAGGTGCGCGCGGGCGACTACGAATTTGCGGTCGGCTCGGCAGGCAGCTGCATGCTGGTGCTGCAGACCGTGCTGTGGCCGCTACTGCAGGCCGAGGCGGCTTCGACGCTGCTGCTCAGCGGCGGCACGCACAACCCGATGGCGCCGTCGTGTTCCTTTCTGACCGCGCTGGCGCCTTATTTCGCCGGCAGCGGCGAGGCACTGTTTGACATTGAACTGCGCCGCCACGGTTTCTACCCGGCGGGAGGCGGGGAGGCGCGCGTGCGCCTGAACCCGCCCGCGCACGGCTTTTCGGCCATTCACCTCATGGAACGTGGCGCGTTGGTAGAGGCATACGCCGAATGTCTGCACGCCGGCCTGCCGAGAGGTGTGGCCGAGCGTGAGCTGGACGTGTTGCGCAAGGGGCTTGGCTGGCAGGAAGACTGCCTGCGCGACCGCGGGCTGCGCAGCAACGAAGGGCCGGGCAATGCGCTGCTGGCTGTCCTGCGCTATGAAAACATCACCGAGGTCTTTGCTGCCTATGGCGAAAAGAGCGTGAGTGCCGAGCAGGTTGCCCGCCGTGTGCTGCAGGAAGTGAAGGATTACCAGGCACACGAGGCGCCGGTAGGCCCGCACCTGGCAGACCAGCTGATGATTCCCATGGCACTGGCGGGCCTGCAGGGTCGGATGGGTCGCTATTGGGCGACGGAGCTGACCGAGCACACCCGCACCAATGCGCGGACCATCGAAGCCTTCCTGCCTGTGAAGTTCTCATGCGAGCCATGCGGTGGCGGAACGGTGATTTCGCTGCAGATGTGATGAATGGCCGGGTCATTCCTGGCCGATGCATGCCAATATGAAAACTGCGGGACGTTGCTGGTGTTGAGTCCGGAACCAGAGAAGCCTTACAGTATGGGCTGGTCGCATGAGGAACCTGCATGTCCAACGGCAAAAATACACTACCATCCGGCGCCCCCGATAAAGCCCAGATCGAGAACGCGATCGAAAAGGTCAATCGGCAGATCAAGATTCTGCGGGCCTTCAAAATATCGGTGACGCAAACCGGCTGGGATTCGAGCGTGGAGTCCCTGCAAAAGAAAGTCAACACCACCCTGGCCGACAGCTTTGGCGTGGGCACGCCCGAATACCGGCAGTTTGCCGTCGCGATACAGGATTTTCTGCTGGACAAGACTTTCGGCGACCGCTTCACGGACGACGAACGCCAGCAAAAAGTCAGGCAAGGGATCGATCTGGCCATCATGCGCGTGAATGCGGCCAAGAAGCTGCTGAGCGACTACCTCGATGGCACTGCAGCGCCGATAGTGGAGCCGGTTGCGGAGGCGAAACCGGTGCCACCGCCCCCACCACCGCCCCCACCAGCACCAGCACCAGCACCAGCACCGGAACCAGCACCGGAACCGGAGCCGGAACCGGAGCAGATCTCCACACCTTCACCTTCCATTCCAACGAGGATGCCCATGTCCAAGACCGATCTCTCTTCCGCCACCGCGCCGCAAGCCGTGTCCGGTTCTCGCGTGGCCATCCTGGGCCTGGGCGGAGATGCCGTGGGCGACGCGTGCCAGTTCATGGAGCAGCTGGGGCTGGAGGCGGCGATACTCGACGCCGTCACCATCGACCAGCTGGAGGGGCTGCGCAATGTGGCGTTTTTGCTGCTCCTGCCGGGCAACAAATCCGATGCGCCAGCGGCCATGCTGGCCATCGGGTTCATGCTGGCCGCGCTCGGCCGTAACCGCATTGCCTGCCTGCTGTCCGAAGACGACGCCTTGCCGGATGTCCTGAAAGGCGCTACAAGCATTTCGGTCGACGAGGCCGGATTGTGGCGGCTGCTGCTGGCACGTGAAATGAAGCGGGCAGGCCTGGAAGTGGATCTGAACCTTGCCATGTGAGTGGCGCCCCGGCGGCATGAGTGGTGTCAGCGTGCCGTGGGTTTCGTTGCTGCATCGTCAGGCAGCATGGCAGTGTCTCTTTGCATCAAGGCACGGACCAGCCAGGTAAACCATGCAGCGGCAATCGCTGCTGCAATCCACACCAGCATCTGCCCCAGGCGCGCCTGATCGTCCAGCAGGTAGGCGTTGCAGACGCGTACCGGCGAAGTTTCATACAGGTTGCCCACGACTGCCATCATCGGCAGCACATTGCCCAGAAAGAAACCCTGCACCAGCAGGCCCGCCGCGTGCCAGGACAAGCGCACGGCGGCGCCGCAGGCCAGCAGGGCCAGGCATTTCAGGATTTCGATGCGGCCGTCCACCAGCGCAAGGTCTAGTACGCGGGGGATCATCAGGATCGCGAGCACCACCGCGGCAGCGAACAAACCGCTGATGCCGTGGGCATTCCAGAGCCCCAGGCGAGCCAGCCAGCGCCCCGGCAGTGCTGTGGCGAGCAGATAGCCGGCCAGCGCCAGCAGGGGATACTGCACCAGCATATGAAGTGTCATGCTGGCTTCCAGCCCATGCCGCAGGCCGGGCAAGGCCAGCAGGCAAAGCAGGGCGACGGCCATAACCGCCAGGGTGCCGCGCGAGGGAGGCGCCAGCCTCTTCATGGCGGGGCAGCCTGCGCAAGGTGCTGCGCATAGTCGAGCGCGAGCTGCTGTTCCGCGTAGTCAAAAATGCGAACCAGCCGGCCTTTCTGGTCGATGACCAGCAGCGCCGCGTTGTGTTCAAAATCGCCGCGGCCATCAGGAACCACCACGACCTGGAAACCCGCCAGCAGGCGCTGGGTGTCCCGCGGGTCCTGCACACGCACAAAGCGCCACAGCGCCGGGTCAGCGCTCAATCGCGCTGCATAGGCCTGCAGCACGGCGGGGCTGTCGTGACGCCCATCGAAGCTGATCGACAGCAGCTTGACCCTGCCGCCGCGCTCCTGCCTCGCCTGCAATATCTGCTGCATTTGCTGGAAGCTGCTGCCCATCGCCAGGCAGACGGTCTGGCAACGTGTGTAGATGAAATCCACCAGCGTGACGGACTGCCCGTCGGCGAGATGCTGCGACAGTGCCTGAGAGGTGATGCCGGGCCCGTCGACGCTGACTGCGGGGGTTGCGACAGGTCGCAGTGCAACATCGAGCCGACGGGCGCCCTCGGCGGTCCAGACCTGAAAGTCGTGCGTCAGCCACGCGGCGGCGGCGTAACCCGCCAGGGCCAGCATGACGCTGAGCAAGGCGGTGCGAAGCATCAGGGCTGGCCCACCACGCTTGCTGCCCCTTCAGCTCAGGAGCTTTTGGCCGCCAGCGCCTTGAGCTCGGCAGCGCCGTTGAACGGTGTGGTGCGCGTGCCGGCCTTGCGTTCGGCTTCAAACAGCTCGGGCTTGATGGCACCCGCCTTGTTGGACCATTCGGCGCGGACGTAGCTTGCCACCGCGGCCAGTTCGGCATCGCTGAGCTGCGCGAAGGCCGGCATGGCGCCCTTGAAGGTGTTGCCCATGACGGTGATCTCGCCCGTGACGCCGTGCAGCAGGATGTTGGCCACGGTGCGCTCGTCGCCGGTTACCCATTCGGAGCCGTCCAGCGGTGGAAACACCCCGGGCAGCCCTTTGCCGGTGGCCTGGTGGCAGGCCACGCAGTTGGCGGTGAACAGCTGTTTGCCGTTGGCCGCAGCGCCCGGCGCGGGGCCCGAGAGGTCCGCCAGGGTGCGCTTGTCCCCCAGGTCGGCGCGGCCGAAAGAGCCGGACAGCACGATGTAGCCCGCGCCCCACAGCACCAGGGCCAATGCCCCGACCAGGAAGATCAGCGGGATGGGCTGACTCTTTTCAGAGGGCTCCGCCTGTTCCCGCTCCTGGGCCCGGCTTTCAGATGTCTTGTCGTTCAACATGGGATGACCTTGTGTGGCTCAGGGCTTGGGGGCGGGTGGCAGCACCGGGTAGGTGTGGTTCAGGCCCTGCAGGTACTTGACCAGGTCCAGCGCCTGCGGCGAAGGCACGACCACCTGGCCGATGTTCGGCCCGTAGGCGGGTGGCAGGGCCAGCGGCTGCTCGCCCTCGCTTTCGGCGTCTTTGGCGTCCTTCACCGTGAAGAGATAGGGGTAGGACGGCATGATGGAGCCGGGCACATAGGCGCGCGGCTGGTACAGGTGGCCCAGGTGCCAGTCCTTGCTCGGCTGGCGCGCCCCGATGTTGAAGAGGTCCGGCCCGGTGCGCATGCTGCCCAGCAAATGCGGCCTGTCATAGAAATAATCGCCCGGCACCGAGGCCCGGCCCCAGCCGCGCTCCGCGTCGGGGCCGAAGTTCCGGTCACGCGGCTGCTGGCTGTGGCAATAAACGCAGCCATTGGCAATGTAGACCTCGCGCCCGCGCAGCTGGGCGCTGGTGTAGTTTTTCAGCTCCGGCGGCGGTTTGATGTCGCGTACCTGCATGTAGGGCATCACCACCAGGGCCGCCGTGGCGATGCCCAGGGCCACCATGGCGCCCGATGCCAGCTTGACTTCATTTTCCATGAGCGGCTCCCATTTCAGCGCTGCGTGCGTCGTTGGGCCAGAAGAGGGCGGCGCCCGCGCGGCCCGGCCCGAAGCGAAGCGCCATGGCCAGGAAATGGCCGACGAACACCAGATGGCTGAGTACCATCAGGCCGCCGCCCACGGATCGCCATTTCAGGTAGGGCAGGGTCAGCTCGACGGAAGCCATGAAGGGCTGGGCGGCATCCAGCATCGCCACACCTTGAAGCCAGCCGCCGATGGTGAGCCCGACAAAATATATCGTCACCCCGACAGCCGCCAGCCAGAAATGCAGGGTGATCAGTTTCGGGTACGGCCACTCCCAGTTCAGCACCCGGGGCATCATGAAATAGATGGCGCCGAACAGCACCATGGTGACGAAGGCATAGGCGCCCAGGTGCGCATGGGCCACCGTGAAATGGGTGAAGTGGGTGATCTGGTTGACGCTGCGCAGCGCCTCCAGCGAGCCCTGCAGCGATGAGGCAAGGTACATCAGCCCGCCGAACATCATGAAGCGCAGCGTCGGCGAATAACGCGCCAGGTGCATGCGCCCCTGCAGCGTGGCGCCCATGTTGATGCTGAAGGCGATCACCGGAATCACCATCATGACGCTCTGCACGATCGACAGCGTGATGAGCCAGCCGGGCACCGGGCCGCCGATGAGGTGGTGGCCGCCGACCTGGCCGTAGAAAAACGCCAGCGTCCAGAAGCCCAGCAGCGAGAGGTTGTAGGAGCGTATCGGCCGGCCGATGATTTTGGGCAGGAAGTAATAGATGGCGCCCACGCTCACGGGCGTGAACCACAGGCCCAGCACGTTGTGCCCATACCACCAGTTGGTGGTGGCCTGCTGCACGCCGGTGTGCACGCCGGGCATCTTGCCGACCAGGAAGAGCAGGGCAATCCACAGCAGCGCCGCCGTCATGTACCAGACGCTGACGTACAGGTGCGAGACCTTGCGGTTGACCAGCGTGAACAGCACCGGCAGGATGACGAGGGCAAAGCCGGCGAACATGAAGATCGCGATCTGCCATGGAATTTCCAGGTATTCCATGCCGTCGTTCCAGCCGGTCGCGATGGCGCCTATGCCGCCGGCGATGCCCATGTTGATGAGCGCCCCGCCCAGCATGACCCAGAAGGCGCCGTAGAGCCGGGTGCGCAGCAGCCGCGGCAGCAGCCACACGATCATTCCCAGCGCCGCATTGGTGATCCAGCCGTAGAGCACGCCGGTCAGGTGCACGGTGCGTATCCGGCCGAAGGTCAGCCAGGCATAGTCGGTGAGCCAGTCGGGCTCATGCAGCTTGATGGACGACACCAGCCCCGCCATCGAGCCCACGATGAGCCACAGGCAGGCAAAGGTGATGAACATGAACACCGGAAACGCGGTGGAGCGGTCGGACGTGATGCGGTCCAGCAGTTCGGCGGCGTCGGCCGCGTGCGTCTTGATGCCGCCTTCCTTCACTACCTTCTGCATTGACGCCTGTGCTGCGTCCTGTAGCGCGGGGTCGTCGACCTGGCCGATCTCGCCGTGCGCGAAGATGACGGAAGCCGCGACAGGGTTTTCTTGCAGCAGACCTTTGCGCAGCGACCAGATGAAGACAAAGAGTCCGATGATGGACAACAGGAAAGCACCCAGAAGGCTGAGGGCGGCGCTGTCCATCATGCAGCTCCCGCAGGCAACGCGCGCGGCATCGTCGGGTTCTCATTGCCCGCGCTCCGGGTTTCCAGAAAAAGCGGTGTCAGCCATCTGAACGACTGAGCCGGTCCGCCGCTTGTGCATGGTGCAACTGTCATGATTTCTCCGGTGTGAAAACCCGCAGACGCCATCTGCTGCCTGGCGCCGGTCGGGTGGGGCCGCGAGAACTTGCCGCAGGTGTTCCATACTACGCCTTTGATGGCTGCCAGCCTGGACGCCAGGCTGTATTCCAGTCATCTGCTACTGTTTTTATAGCTGCTGGCGCTCGCCTGCATTGGTCTGTAGCCTGAATCGATATGTTGATCTGGCTTAAGCCAGGCCTCATCAAGCCGTGTTAGCCTCGCGGCCATGTTGAACCGCATCCCCTCTTTCCTGCGCCATGTCGGCCCAGGTGTAGTCACCGGCGCTGCCGATGACGACCCTTCCGGTATCGCCACCTACACGCAGGCGGGGGCGCAGTTCGGCACCGGGCTGCTGTGGACGGTATTTTTGTCACTGCCCTTCATGATCGCCATCCAGCTGGTCAGCGCCCGCATAGGTCGCGTCACCGGCAAGGGTGTGGCGGCCAACCTGCGCGAGCACACGCCGCGCGCCTTCCTGATGAGCATGGTGTTTTTGCTGGTCATTGCCAACACCATCAACATCGCCGCCGACATTGCCGCCATGGGCGAGGCGCTGCAGCTGGCTGTGGGCGGCGGCGACCACTTTCATGCGGTGGCCTTCGGCATCATCACCGTACTGCTGCAGGTGTTTGTGCCTTACCGCAAGCTCGCACCCATTTTGAAATGGCTCACGCTCTTTCTCTTTGCCTATGTGATCGCCGTGTTCCTGGTGCAGGTGCAGTGGGCCCAGGTGCTGCATGACCTGGTCGTTCCCAAACTGCAATGGACCTCGGGCTACTGGATGATGATCGTCGCGCTGCTGGGCACCACGATTTCGCCTTACCTGTTTTTCTGGCAGGCCTCGCAGGAGGTCGAAGAGCTGCGCTTGAAGGGCGGCGTGCTGGGCGCTGAAAAGAAGATCCGCCGCGACCTTCGCCGCGTCAAGCGCGACACCTACATCGGCATGTTTTTCTCTAATGCCATCGCCTTTTTCATCATGGTGTTGGGTGGTGCGGTGTTGTATGCGGCCGGTATCCATGATGTGACATCAGCCGCGCAGGCGGCGCAGGCTTTGCGGCCACTGGCCGGCGATTTTGCCTTTGCGCTGTTCGCCGGCGGCATCATCGCCACCGGCCTGCTTGCCGTGCCGGTGCTGGCCTCGTCAGCTGCCTACGCCGTGGCCGAGGCCTTCGGCTGGCCCGAAGGCCTGGAGCGCCACTGGTACGAAGCCAAGCGCTTTTACGCCATCATCGTCATTGCTACCGTGGTAGGCACGGGCATGGACTTCACCAGCATAGACCCGATGAAAGCGCTTTACTGGAGTGCCGTGATCAATGGCGTGGTGGCCGTGCCCATCATGGCCGGCCTGATGCTGCTGGCCGGCCGGAAATCGGTGATGGGCAATTTCACCTCGGGCCTGAAGACCACGTGGTTCGGCTGGGGCGGTGTGGTGGTGATGGGCTTTGCGGTGGCGATGATGTTGCTGGATCTGATCCGCCCCTTGTTCTAGGCTTCCCGGCGACGAACCCACAAACGCTGCGGCCCCGCGCCCTGCCCGGCGAGCTGGTCATACGGGTTGCGCAGCCGGCATTTGTCAATCGACAGGCAGCCGCAGCCTATGCAGTCGTCCAGGGTGTCGCGCAGTTTTTTGAGCTGGGCCATGCGCTCGTCCAGGTCGGCGCGCCAGGCTGCCGACAGTCGGGCCCAGTCCGCGCGGCTGGGGGCCGCCTTCGCGGGCAGGGTGGCCAGGGCTGCCTCGATGTCGGCCAGCGCAATGCCCACCCGCTGCGCCACACGCACAAAAGCCACGCGACGCAGCATCTCACGTGCGTAGCGACGCTGGTTGCCTTCGGTGCGGGTGCTGCTGATCAGCCCTTTTTTCTCATAAAAGTGCAGGGTGGACACCGCCACGCCGCTGCGGCGTGCCATGTCGCCGACCGAGAGTGTGGGAAAGATGCCGGCCTGTTCCAGTTCCGTGCCCATGGATTTCCTTGAAAAAAATGCTTGACCTAAACTTTACTTGAGGTTTCAGACTCCTCATTTTTCAGGCCAATCCGGCCCGCTTATTTCAAAGGAGTTGTTTTCATGTCCAGCGATTTATCAAGCCCCGCTTCCGCCTCCGTGTTCCGCGTCGACAAATTCGTCGTGCCCTCGCAATCGATCTCCGCTTTTGTCGAGCGCATTCACCAGGTCCAGCGCATGCTGGGCGAGCAGCCCGGCTGCCTGCAAAAACATGTGCTGACCCAGACGGGCGACAGCAGCGAGTTCGATGTGGTGACCGTGGTCGAGTGGGCCAATGCCGATGCGGTGGCCGCCGCCCAGACCGTCATGCAAAAGCAGCTCGCCAGCGAGGGCTTTGATATTCAGGCTTTCCGGAAAAAGCTGGGCGTACGGGGCGACTCGGGGATGTACCGCGAGGCTTGATTTTCCGTCTCGGATCAGGCGCTCAAACGCTGCCGTAGCTGCGGGGTCGCAGGCTACCGCTGTGTTTGACCACGCCTGGGCGAAGCGTGGACCCGCCTGTTGTCGTGAAGTATTGGCAACGGCGCGCGAGGAATCCAGGCACAGTCATTTTTTCGAGAAAGGAACAAATGCATGCGCAGTCGCTGGTGCGGCTCCTGGCGGGACGTAGGAACTGGTCGCACTGATGCGTATGCCTGAGCTGCCGCCTTCCTGGGCCCATCGAAACTCACAGCCTTCATGGCCTTGGCGCAACCAGGCCTCCTTGTTTTTTGGGATACGCACCGTAGAGTCGCTCCCGTTCTCGTTGCTGCTTTCGGGTACCAGGGAGAAGGTCGTATCCGGCTGTTGGGCGCCGGGAGACGTGATGCCCATAAACCCACGGGCAGCAGGATCGAATTTCACAATTGCTTCGCCTGTGTCGGACAGCGAGGTGCTACGAACCCAGCACAGAGAAGGGGAGCCTTGCGCCTCTGCGCCTGAAATGGTGAATCCCAGAACGAATATTAATAAAGCGGATTGCCACATGCGTTGCTCCCTTGCACGGCTTGATGTTGATCTGTCCAGGGGCATGAGCCTACGTCAATAATTTTGGCGAATCACCATAGCCGACGGCCCTCAGCACATTCTCCGCCGTAGCCGGCGCATCCATCACCACAAGTTGATCCCCTGGCTTTCCAGCCCCCACCGCATCCCGTAGTGCCTCGTACACACTGATCGCCAGCATCAGCGGCGGTTCGCCCACGGCCTTGCTGCCGAAGACGTTGTCTTCGCGGTTGGGCTCGGGCCATAGATCGACCTTGAAGTGTTCGGGTACGTCGCCGGTCGCGGGAATCTTGTAGGTGCTGGGGGCGTGCGTGGTCAGCAGGCCCTTGTCGTTCCACACCAGCTGCTCGGTGGTGAGCCAGCCCATGCCTTGTATAAAGCCGCCTTCGATCTGGCCGATGTCGATGGCCGGGTTGATGCTGGTGCCTACGTCATGCAGGATGTCGACTTTCAGTACACGGCTTTCGCCCGTCAGGGTGTCGATGGCCACTTCGGTGCAGGCTGCCCCGTAGGCGAAGTAGTAAAACGGCCGGCCGGTCAATGTGGCCTTGTCGTAGTGGATTTTGGGTGTGCGGTAAAAGCCATCGCTCCAGAGCTGGATGCGGTTGGCATAGGCCAGCTTCACGACTTCGGTGAAGGGCCGCGTACCTGCGGGTGTGACGACCTTGCTGCCCTCAAACTGCACGGCGCCCGCGCCGCAGCGGTCCAAGCCGGCCACAAATTGCGCCAGGTTGTCGCGCACATTGCGGGCGGCGTATTGCGCGGCGCGCGCGTTGAGGTCGGTGCCGGCTGAGGCTGCGGTGGCTGACGCATTCGGAATCTTGCTGGTGTCGCTGGCGGTGGCCAGCACCTGAGCGAAGGGCACGCCCAGTTCATCGGCCACGATCTGGGCGACTTTGGTGTTCAGTCCCTGGCCCATTTCGGTGCCGCCGTGGTTCACTTGTACGCTGCCGTCGGTATAGACGTGCACCAGCGCGCCGGCCTGGTTGAAGAGGGTGGCGGTAAACGAAATGCCGAACTTGACGGGTGTGATGGCGATGCCACGCTTGATGACCGGGCTTTGGGTGTTCCAGGAAGAAATGGCCTGGCGGCGCTGTGAATAAAGCGCGGACAGCTCCAGTTTTGATAGCAGCGGCTCAAGGATGTTGTCCTCGACCTTCATCTGGTAGTGGGTGACGTCGCGCTCACCGATGCCGTAGAGGTTGCGTTTTCGCACCTCCAGCGGGTCCAGCCCGAGCGTGCGTGCGATGTCGCCCATGATGGCTTCAATCACGATCATGCCCTGCGGCCCGCCGAAGCCGCGGAAGGCGGTGTTGCTTTGGGTGTTGGTCTTGCAGCGGTAGGACGCTATCTCCACGTCCTCCAGAAAGTAAGCGTTGTCGGCGTGGAAAACCGCGCGGTCGGCCACCGGGCCCGACAGGTCGGCGCTGAAGCCGCAGTTCACCGCCATCATGAGCTTGAGGCCGCTGAGCCGGCCGGTCTCGTCAAAACCCACGTCGTATTCGTAGGCAAACGGGTGGCGTTTTCCGGTGACCATGAAGTCGTCGTCGCGGTCCAGCCGCAGCTTGACGGGGCAATGCAGTTTGTGGGCAGCGATGGCGGCCCAGACGGCCATCTGGCCTGACTGCGTTTCCTTGCCGCCAAAGCCGCCGCCCATGCGCCGGCATTCAACGCGCACTGCGTGGTTGGCAATGCCCAGTGCGTGCGACACCCAATGCTGGATTTCGCCGGGGTGCTGGGTGCTCGAATACACCAGCCATTGCTGCTGCTCCTGCGGCACAACGTAGGCAACCTGGCCTTCGAGGTAAAAGTGCTCCTGGCCGCCCACTTCGAGTGTGCCGTGCAGCGTGTGCGGAGCTTTTTTGTGTGCAGCTGCCGCATCGCCGCGTTTGACGAAGACCGGCGGCAATACATAACTCTCAGCTTTGAGTGCATCACGCACGGTCAACAATGCAGGCAGGGGTTCGATGTTGCACACCACCTTGCGCGCGGCGCGGCGGGCCTGCATGACGGTGTCGGCCACCACCACGCCGATCACCTGGCCGATGTGCTGCACCGTGCCCTGCGCAAATACCGGTTCGTCGTGCGAGAAATTGCCCAGCACCGGGTCGCCCGGAATGTCGCGCGCCAGAATCACATCGTGCACGCCCGGCATGGCCAGCGCCGCAGTGGTGTCGACGCCCAGCAGCTTTCCGTGTGCCACGGTCGACAAAATGGGCGCGGCATGCAGCGTGCCGCGCACCTCGGGAATGTCGTCGACATAGGTGGCGGCGCCGGCGACTTGCGCGCGAGCGCTTTCATGGGGCGTCGAGCGGCCCGCCGCCTGCGTGCCTGCAGGTTTTTTGGCCAGCGACGTTTTTTCCGCCAGGTCCGCAGCGGGCATATCACCAGCGCGGGCGTTGGCTGCGCGTACGTCCGGGTCGGCCACCGCATCGCGGCTGACGGAGATGTCTTTCGCGGCGTTCATGCGGCTTCCTCCAGCCGGAAGCTCGCCAGGTTGATCTGCTGCAGTCCCTGGCTTTCAAGCCAGTAACGCTGGAGCAGGTTGCCCAGCACCTGACTGCGGTAGGCCGCAGAGGCGCGCATGTCCGAGATGGGCGAGAACTCGGCGCGTAACGTAGCGATGGCGTGCTGCACAGTGGTCTGCGTCCAGGGTTTCTCCGTCAGCGCCGCCTCGGTCTGGATGGCACGCACCGGCGTGGCGGCGACGCCGCCCGCACCGATGGACGCAGTGACCACGGTGTTGTTTTCAATCTGCAGATTGATCGCCAGACAGACGGCGGAAATATCGTCGTCGTAGCGCTTGGAGATTTTGTAAGCCTTCATCGCCTCCCGGGGCTGCGCCTTGGGCACCTTGATCCAGGCCAGCACTTCGTCGGGCGCCATCAGGTTCTTGCGGTAGCCGGTGTAAAGCGCTTCCAGCGGCATTTCGCGGTGGCCGCGCACGCTCATCAGGACGATGTTGGCCCCCAGCGCAATCAGCAAGGGCATGGAGTCGCCAATCGGCGAGCCGTTGGCAATGTTGCCGCCCAGCGTGCCGGAATTGCGCACCGGCAGCCCCGCAAAGCGGGCCGCGAAGTTGTGCAACTGCGGCCGGTCTTTGACCAGCGCCGCATAGGCGTCGGCCAGTGTCACTGCGGCGCCAATGGCGATGTGCCGCGGGTAGTCTTCAATGCGGCGCAGCTCCCGCACCCGGGTGACGTCAAGCACTTCGCCAAACTGCATATGCTGCTTGGTCACCCACAAGCCCACGTCGGTGCAGCCGGCCACCAGCTGGGCGCCAGGGTGGGCGGCGCGGGCCTGCAGCAGGGCTGCCAGTGTTTTCGGCGATTTGTAAGCCAAATCGGCCTGCAGCCCAATAGGGACGGGCGCAAGCAGCTCCAGTTTTTGTAGCAAACCGGCTTCGTCGATCCGAACGGGACGCAGGCTGCCCATCGTTTGCGCGGCCTCCAGGATGGGCCGGTAGCCGGTGCAGCGGCAGAGGTTGCCCGAAAGTTCTTCCTGCGCGAGCTCCCGCGTGACAGGCTCGCCCTTGCAGATGTGGTTTTGGTACATGCCGAACAGGCTCATCACGAAGCCGGGGGTGCAGAAGCCGCATTGGGAGCCGTGCTTGTCGACCATGGCTTGCTGGGCAGGATGTAGCGCTGGTTCAACCCCTTCTCCCTCGCCAGCAGGGGCCGCGGAACCGGCTTTGCCGGGCCGCAGGCGCAGCGCCCCCTCGGGGGGCAGCGCATTACACGAAGCCGAAGGCGAAGTGAAAAGCGTGGGGGCAATATCTTCCACGGTCCAGACGGCCAATCCGTCAATGGAATGCGCCAGGCGAATGCAGCTGTTAATGGCGCGGTATTCGAGCTTGCCGCCGGCCGCCTCGCCCAGCACCACGGTGCAGGCGCCGCAGTCGCCTTCGCCGCAGCCCTCCTTGGTGCCGGTGCAGGCCAGGTCCTCGCGCAGCAGCTCCAGCAGGGTGCGGCTGGGTGGTACATTGCTGACGGAAACAACTTCACCCCGCCTGACGAAGCGGATGGGTCTGGAAAAAGATGGGACAGCCATGCTTCAGGTTAAAACAGTCGCGCCGCGGCCAGCATACAAAAGTGCATATCAACCGCATGGGTGAAAAGGTATGAAAGACCAGGCGCTTTTCGACAAGATAGACCTCCATCTCATCAGGGTCTTGAATACCGTGCTTACTGAACGCAGCGTATCACGCGCCGCCCTCCGCCTGGGTATGTACCAGCCCGCCGTCAGCGCGGCGCTCAAGCGCCTGCGCACGCTGGCGGGTGACCCTATCCTGGTGCGGTCCGGCTCCGGCATGGTGCCTACGGATGCGGGCCTGCGCATGATCGAGCCCTCGGCCAGCATTTTGCGCGCGGCCGGCATGCTGTTCAGTGACGCGCGGGGGTTTGACCCTGCCACGGCAGAAACCACCTTTCGCCTGGCGGCGAGCGACTACCTGGACCCGTCTTTCCTGCCGCAACTGGTGGCACAGATCAAATCCCAGGCGCCGCTCTGCCATATTGAAATCCACCCGCTGTCCGCTGAATCCGACTACCGCATGCACCTGGCGCAAGGCCAGGCCGACATTGTCATAGGCAACTGGGCCGCACCGCCCGACGACCTGCACATGGCGCGGCTTTTCGGCGACGAAGTGGTGTGCCTGGTCGCCAAAGACCACCCGGCGGTGCGCCGCGGCTGGGATGCCGCGACCTGGCTGGAAGCCGAACACATCGCCCCTACCGCCACGCACCCCGGCGCCAAGGGTGTGATCGACGAGCATCTCGACACCCTGGGCATGGTGCGCAACATCACGGTGCGCTGCCCGCACTTCAGCCTTATGCCGTCCATGGTGGCATCAAGCTTGCTGGTGATGACCACCGGGCGCCAGTACTGCGAACGCTTTGCCAGCCTGCTGCCGGTGAAAATACTGCCCACCCCGATCGCCTTTCCCCGCATGATGTATTACCAGCTCTGGCACGAACGCACGCACGCCTCCAACTCGGCCCGCTGGCTGCGCGAACGTGTCAAGTCCGTGGCCTCAACGCTACGAAAAGAATAGCTGCTTGCGCCCGTCTTGTATGGGCTGCAGCCGGAATTACCTATAAACCGACGACAAAACCGGATACCCCAGAGACAATGACCGCAGCCCCGCCCCAGACTGACAGCCCGCCCGGCCAGCCGCCGCGGCTGCAGCTTTCCGGCATCACCAAAAGCTACCCCGGCGTGGTGGCCAACAGCGGCATTTCGCTGACGGTTCAGCCCGGTGAGATCCACGCCGTGCTCGGTGAAAACGGCGCGGGCAAATCCACCCTGATGAAGATCATCTACGGTTCGGTCAAGCCCGACGCCGGCAGCGTGGCGATGGACGGCAAACCGGTCGTGGTGCGCAACCCGCACGAAGCGCGGGCGCTGGGCATCAGCATGGTCTTCCAGCACTTCAGCCTGTTCGACACGCTGACGGTGGCCGAAAACGTCTGGCTGGGGCTGGACAAACACCTCACGCTGGCCGAGGTCTCGCAGCGCATCATGCAGACGACGCAAGCCTATGGCCTGCAGCTGGACCCGACACGTCCCGTGCATACCCTGAGCGTCGGCGAGCGCCAGCGGGTGGAGATTGTCAGGGCGCTGCTCACGCATCCGCGGCTGCTGATCCTGGACGAACCCACGTCGGTGCTGACGCCCCAGGCGGTCGAGAACCTCTTTGTCACGCTGAGGACACTGGCCGCGCAGGGCTGCAGTATTTTGTACATCAGCCACAAGCTGCATGAAATCCGCGCGCTGTGCACCGCCTGTACGGTGTTGCGCGGCGGCAAGGTTTCCGGTTTCTGCGATCCACGGCAGGAGTCCAACGCCTCGCTGAGCCGTTTGATGATTGGCGCCGAGCCGCCCGCGCTGGAACACCGGGCGGTGCGCACCGGCGCCGTGGTGTTAGAGGTGAAACAGCTCGACTTGTCCAAAGAAGAACAGTTCGGCGTCGACCTGCACCAGGTCGCGTTGCAGGTGCGCGCCGGCGAGGTCGTCGGTATCGCCGGAGTGTCGGGCAACGGCCAGAAGGAACTGCTCTATGCGCTGTCGGGCGAAGATACCCGCGCTGCGGCCGATGCGGTTGCGGTGAAAGGCCAGCCGGTGGGCAAGCTCGGGCCGGGTGGCCGGCGCGCACTGGGCCTGCACTTTGTGCCTGAAGAACGCCTGGGCCGCGGCGCCGTACCGTCGCTTTCGCTGGCGCGCAACCTGTTGCTCACGCGCAAGGAGGCCGTCGGCAAAAGCGGCTGGCTCGACCGCGGCGCGTTGCAGGCGCAGGCCGACCGCATCATTGCCGAGTACAAGGTGAAGTCGGGCGGGCCGCAGGCAGTGGCCAAATCCCTTTCGGGCGGCAACCTGCAGAAGTTCATCATGGGCCGCGAGATTGATGCCCGGCCTGAACTCCTGATCGTCTCGCAGCCGACCTGGGGTGTTGACGTGGGCGCGGCCACGCAGATCCGCGGCGAGCTGCTCAAGCTGCGCGATGCCGGCTGCGCGGTGCTGGTGGTGAGCGAGGAACTCGAAGAACTGTTCGACATCTGCGACCGGCTGTACGTGATGGCCAAAGGCCAGCTTTCACCCTCGCTGCCTCGCGTCGACGCCACGGTGGAACTGGTGGGGCAGTGGATGAGCGGGCTCTGGGCGCCCGGCACGCACCCAACAGAAACAACACAAACCACGGCGGAGGCCTCGGCATGAAGCTCGAAATCCGTCCCCAGCCGTCTTCCTTCTGGAGCTATGCCTCCCCGGTGCTGGCCCTGCTGATTACCGTGCTGATCGGCGTGGCGCTCTTCGTGGCACTGGGCAAAGACCCCGTCAAGGGGCTGCAGGTGTTTTTCTGGGAACCCATCAAGTCGCCGTATGCCATCGGCGAACTGCTGGTCAAGGCCACGCCGCTGCTCATCATCGCGCTGGGGCTGGCCGTGTGTTTTCGCTCCAACGTGTGGAACATCGGCGCCGAAGGCCAGTTCGTCATGGGTGCGATCGCCGCAGGCGGCGTGGCGCTGCTGGCTGAAAAAACCACCGGCCCCTGGATCGTTCCGGCCATCCTGCTGGCAGGCCTTGCGGGCGGCATGGTGTGGGCCGGCATCACCGCCTTGCTGCGAGACCGTTTCAACGCCAATGAAATCCTGGTCAGCCTGATGCTGGTCTATGTGGCGGAGATGGTGCTGAACTACCTCGTCTTCGGCCCCTGGAAAGACCCCAACGGCTACAACTTCCCGCAAACCAAAACTTTCGAGGCCGTGACGCAGATTCCGCGGCTCATGCAGGGCTCGCGCGTGAACATCGGCATCATCCTCGCGCTGCTGGGTGTGGCCGGGCTGTGGCTGTTCATGTTCCGCACACACGCGGGTTTCCGGCATGAAGTCAGCGGCCTGGCGCCTGCTGCCGCGCGCTACGCCGGCTTTTCGTCGCGCCGCGCGTTGTGGCTGGCGCTGCTGACATCGGGTGCCGCGGCGGGCCTGGCAGGCGCGCTGGAGGTGGCCGGCCCCATCGGCCAGCTCACGCCTTATGTGCCGGCGGGGTATGGTTTTGCCGCGATCATCGTCGCCTTCGTCGGGCGGCTGCACCCGGTCGGCGTGGTGTTCTCGGCCATCCTGATGAGCATGTTCTACATTGGTGGCGAGCTCGCGCAGTCGCGCCTGGGGCTGCCCAAGTCGATCACCGGCGTGTTCCAGGGCTTGCTACTCTTCAGCCTGCTGGCTTGCGATACCTTGATCGCCTACAGGCTCAGGCTGTCCAGGCCCATCCCCGTGCAGGTGGCCACGCTTCCTTCCACCGACCTTGTGAAAGGAGCCGGTTGATGGACTCCACCGCATTGCTCATCGCGGCCACACTCAGCGCGGGCACCGTGCTGGCCATTGCCGCGCTCGGCCTGCTGATCAACGAGAAGGCCGGCATCGTCAATCTGGGCGCCGAAGGCATGATGCTGTGCGCCGCCATTGCCGGCTTTGCCACCGTGGTGCACACCGGCAACAGCTGGCTGGGCTTTGTGGCCGGTATGGCGGCGGGCGCGTTCCTGGCCGCGGTTTTCGGTGTGCTGGTGATCTGGCTCAACACCAACCAGTACGCCACAGGCCTGGCGCTCAGCCTGTTCGGCGCGGGTTTTTCGGCCTTTGCCGGCATCAAATACGTGCAAGAGAAGCTGCCCGAACAGTCGCAGTACCCGATTCCCTTCCTGGCCGATATTCCGCTCGTGGGCCCGGCGCTGTTCCGCCAGCACCCCATGGTTTACATCGCGATGGCGCTGACGGCCGGGTTGATCTGGTTTTTGTACCGCACGCGCGCTGGCCTGGTGTTGCGCTCGGTGGGTGAAAGCCCCGAGTCGGCGCATGCGCTGGGCTACCCGGTGCGGCGCATCCGGCTGGCGGCCGTGGTGGCCGGCGGTGCGCTGTGCGGGCTGGCGGGCGCCTATGTGTCGGTGGTCTATACGCCGCTGTGGGTGGAGGGCATGATCGCCGGCAAAGGCTGGATCGCGCTGGCGCTCACCACCTTTGCCACCTGGCGCCCGGCACGGGTTTTGCTGGGTGCTTACCTGTTCGGCGGCGTGACCATGCTGCAGTTTCACCTGCAAAGCCTGGGCGTCAATATGCCCACGCAATTCCTTAGCATGCTGCCCTACCTGTCCACCATCGTGGTGCTGGTCCTGATCTCGCGCAACCCGCTGTGGATTCGCGTCAACATGCCCAGCTCCATCGGCAAGCCTTTTTACCCGGGGGCCTGATGGTGTATTGCCGGCCGATCCGCCGCATAATTGCTTTTTTTCGCCTTCCCGTTCCACTTTCCATTTCAATGTCATTTCCTACAACGAAAGCGAGTTCACATGACTGACCTGCAAAAACGTTCCCTGCTCAAGCTGGCGGCCCTGTCGGCTGTAGCTGGGGCAGCTCTGATGGGCTGCGGCAAGAAGGAAGAGCCGGCAGCGGCGCCTGCCGCACCGGCGGCGGCAGCGCCTGCCAAGGTCGAGCCTCTGAAAATTGCCTTTGCCTATGTGGGCCCTGTGGGCGACGGCGGCTGGACCTTCGCGCACGACAACGGCCGCAAGGCCGTGGAGAAAGCCTATGGCGACAAGGTTGTCACCAGCTTCGTCGAAAAAGTACCCGAGTCAGCCGACGCCGAGCGTGTGATCCGCGACATGGCAGCCCAGGGCAACAAGCTGATCTTCGGCACCACCTTCGGCTACATGGAGCCCATGCTCAAGGTAGCAGGCGACACCAAAGACGTGAAGTTCGAGCACGCCACCGGCTACAAGCAGGCCGCCAACATGCGCACCTATGACAGCCGCACTTACGAAGGCGCCTACATGGCCGGCGTGATCGCGGGCAAGATGAGCAAGACCGGCACGCTGGGCGTGGTTGGCTCGGTGCCGATTCCTGAAGTAGTGCGCAACATCAACAGCTTCACGCTGGGCGCGCAGTCGGTCAATCCCAAGGTCAAGACCAAGGTGGTGTGGGTCAATGAATGGTTCAACCCACCCAAGGAAACCGAGGCTGCCACCGCTCTCATCAATGGTGGGGCCGACGTGCTGTTCCAGAACACTGATTCGTCCGCCGTGCTGCAGACCGCCGAAAAAATGGGCAAACGCGCCTTCGGCTGGGATTCGGACATGACCGCTTACGGCCCCAAGGCCCACCTGGCATCGGCCATCATCAACTGGGGCCCGTACTACGTGAAATCCGTGGGTGAGGCCCTTGAAGGCAAATGGACGGGCAACACCGCTGCCTGGTGGGGCGTCAAGGAAGGCGCGATTGACATCGTGTCAATTGCCGCCGATGTGCCGGACGACACCAAAAAGCGCATCGACGAAGTCAAGGCGGGCCTGAAGGACGGCAGCTTCTCGATCTGGAAAGGCCCCATCACCGACAACACCGGCAAGGAGCTGCTGGCCAAGGATGTGGTGGCGGACGACAAATTTCTCGGCGGCCTGAAGACGTATGTCAAGGGTGTCGAAGGCAAGGTTCCCGGCAACTGAGGATAATGGACGCAGCGCCGTGCCTGGGGCAACAGTTCCCGGGCCGGAGCGCTCGCAACGTAGTTTCAAAGCTGCCTTCGGGCAGCTTTTTTTGTTTCTGGAGTTGAAATGACGCCCGCACCATTCAATGTAAAACCCGTGTCCGCGGACCGCCTGCCTGAGCTGCTCAAAAGCATGCCCAAAGCCGAGCTGCATATGCACATCGAGGGCTCGCTTGAGCCCGAACTGATCTTTGCACTGGCCCGCCGCAACGGCGTGAGCATTCCCTACGCCAGCGTTGAAGAATTGCGCAGCGCGTATGCCTTCACCAACCTGCAGAGCTTTCTCGACATCTACTACGCAGGTGCCAGCGTGCTCATCACCGAGCAGGATTTTTACGATATGGCCTATGCCTACTTGCGCAAAGCTGCCGCTGACAACGTGGTGCACACCGAAATGTTCTTCGACCCGCAAACGCATACGGCGCGCGGCGTCAGCATGGAAACGGTCGTCAACGGCCTGCACCGCGCCTGCGTGGATGCACAGGCCGGGCTGGGCGTCAGCGCCTCGCTGATCCTGTGCTTTTTGCGCCACCTCAGCGAGGAGGACGCGTTTAAAACGCTGGAGCAGGCCTTGCCGTTCCGCGACAAATTCATCGGTATTGGGCTTGATTCGGGCGAGGTGGGCAACCCGCCTGAAAAATTCGCCCGTGTGTTTGCGCGCTGCCGCGAGCTGGGCTTTCACCTGGTGGCCCACGCCGGGGAGGAAGGCCCGCCCGAATACGTCTGGACGGCGCTTGACGTGCTCAAGGTCGAGCGCGTGGACCACGGTGTGCGCTCCAGCCGCGATGCGTCGCTAATGCAACGTCTGGCGAAAGACCGCATTCCGCTGACCGTGTGCCCACTCTCCAACCTCAAACTCTGCGTATTCCCGGACCTTGCCAGCCACAACCTGCGCGAGCTGCTCGATGCCGGGCTGGTGGCCACCGTCAATTCAGACGACCCAGCCTATTTCGGCGGCTACATGAATGAGAACTTCACGCAGACTTTTGCTGCGACGGGGCTGAATGCGCAGCATGCCTATGTGCTGGCGCGCAACAGCTTTGAGGCAAGTTTCATCGAAGCCTCGGCAAAGTCCCGCTATGTCGACCGCCTCCATCAGGCCTTCGAAACATTTCAATAAGCCTATCAGCGCGTTGCCCCCAAGGCACGGCCTGAATTCAACATGACGGAGAACTGTGTATGGCGTTGACGCCAAAAGAAGGGCAAACCCCTGTCGCCCAAAACCCCTGGCCCATCGCGCTGGCGGGGCTGGTAGCGTTGGCGGTGGCCATGGGCCTCGGGCGCTTTGCCTTCACGCCGCTGCTGCCGATGATGCTCAACGACGGCGTGGTCGATTTGCCGACGGCCAGCTGGCTGGCCAGCGCCAACTACTTTGGCTACATGCTGGGTGCGATTCTCTGCACGCTGCAGCCCTGGCTGTGGGCGCGCTTCAAGTGGCTGCCGCACCTGGCGTACTCGTCCCTGGTGCGCGCCGGTCTGGTTGCCACAGGCGTGCTGACGTTGGCCATGGGCTGGCATTTTCCGGCTGCATGGCCGCTGCTGCGCTTTGCCGCGGGCGTGACCAGCGCGGTGGTGTTTGTGTTTACTTCGGGCTGGTGCCTCTCGCAGCTGGCCAAGCGTGGCGTTCCCGCGATGGGCGGCATCATCTACGTCGGGCCGGGCGCCGGCATTTTGGTGAGTGGCCTGTTTGCCACTGGCATGGTCGCCTGGCACTGGACGGCCGCCACGGGCTGGATGATTTTCGGCGTGCTGGCGTTTGCGCTGACAGCCTCGGTGTGGCATGTCTTGCGCGGCGGCGATGAACGCCTGATTGCACTGGCGCCGCGCGCTGCTGCCCGGCCGGGTGATGCGCCGCAGCACCACGGCAATGCCGAGATGACCCTGCTCACGCTGGCCTATGGCCTGGCCGGTTTTGGCTACATCATTACCGCCACTTTTTTGCCGGTGATCGCGCGTGCGGCCTTGCCGGGATCGGCCTGGCTGGACATGTTCTGGCCCATCTTCGGCCTGGGCGTCATGGTGGGTGCGCTGCTGGCCACACGCCTGCCGCCGGGCAAAGATTTCCGCCTGCTGCTGGCCGGCTGCTACTTTTTGCAGGCGCTGGGTATTGCCGCCAGCCTCTGGAGCCCCAGCCTCGCGGGCTTTGCCATCGGTAGCCTGATGCTGGGCATACCGTTTACCGCCATCACTTTTTTTGCGATGCAGGAAGTGCGCCGCCTGAAGCCCGCCACAGCCGCCAGTTTCATGGGCCTTCTGACAGCCACCTACGGTGTCGGCCAGATCCTCGGCCCGCCGCTGGTGGCCGTGCTGCTGCGGCGCACACCCAACGCGGGTGTGGGTTTCACGATGTCGCTGGAAATTGCGGCGGCCTCGCTGCTGGTGGGCGCTGTGGTGTATGGGTGGATGGCGAAGGCTTATCCGGTACTGCCGGCTTTACCGTCTGGCGGCGTAGCGGCGCAGAAGTAAGCGCTTCGCTCATCAGTCAGGACCGGGCTGTTGCACCAGCGCCATGGCAAACTTGCCGCCGCCCACCGACCAGTCCGAATAGTCGTTTTCATGCATGAAGATGAAAACGTCATCGGCGGCAACACCGGCGTTGGTCTTTAAATTGCGCGCGATGGCCGCATAGAGTGCTCGCTTCATCGCGTCGCTGCGGCCGCGCCGCATCGTGATCTCGACGACCACCGGCTGCTCTGAACGTGCCATGCCGTTGAAGCTTCGGTTGAAGAAGAACTGCTGCGCATCGTAGCTGCTGACCGAATTAAAAAGCTCGTCTTCAGGCATGCCAATGCTGTCGACCAGCGCCTGGTGAATCCCGTCGACGATGCCTTGCCGTTGCTCGGGGCTGCTGCTGCGGTGGACGCTGGTACGGACAAAAGGCATGTGATTTTTCCTCAATTTAAATAGATGGCGATGAATTGAATCTTTCACCGAGGTGGCGCGAATTCTTGCAAGCAATGGCCGTCAGGCAAAGCGATTTGTTCGCAAGTCATATGTGCCATAAACTCACATAATGATGAAGCGTCATCTCCCACCCTTGAATGCCCTGCGTGCCTTTGAAGCCGCTGCCCGGCTGGGCCGCATGACGGCTGCGGCTGAGGAGTTGTCGGTGACCCCCGGCGCCATCAGCCGGCAGGTGCGCCAGCTGGAGCAGTCCCTGGGCGTGCCGCTCTTCGAAGGTGCCAAAAACAAGCCACAACTGACCGCTGCCGGCGCCGCGCTGTGGCCGGCCCTTGCCGCTGGGCTGGACCAGATGGAAGCCGCCGTGCGTGAAGTGCGCAGCAGCGAGGCCGGAACGCTGGACGTTTCCTGCTTCAGCACCTTCACCGTCAAATGGCTGATTCCGCGTCTCTATGACTTTAATGCGCGCCATCCCGATATCGACGTCCGGCTCAGCGCCGCCGAGCGTGTGGTCGATGTGGACCGTGACCGCTACGACCTCGTCATCACGGTAGACGGGCGGGGCAGCGAAAAATCGGGCACGCTGCTGCCGCTGTTTGTGGAGCGCCTGGGACCTGTCATGGCGCCTGCGCTCGCCAATCAGGCGAATGTGCGTGAAGCGATCGACCTGGCCCGCTTGCCGCTGCTGCACACCCGAACGCGGCGGGATGCCTGGCAGATGTGGTGTGAGTCGCGCGGCCTTGCCCTTCCTATTCAGGACGGTCCTGAGTTTGAGCACTATTACTTCACGCTGGAGGCGGCAGTGGCTGGCCTGGGCGTTTGCATTGCGCCCTGGCACCTGGTGATGGACGATATCCGCGCGGGACGGCTGGTGGCGCCGCTGGGCTTTGAGGAAAGCAGCTACCAGTACGTGGCCAGGCGCCGGGCCCGGGCGAATGTGCGGCTGGACAAATTCTGCGATTGGCTGGAAAAACAGGCACACGAAGCTCCCGCGCCCTGAAGCCGCTATTGGCCGGTAAATCCCCCGAAATCCCGCTATTGGCCGCTGGCCGTTAAAATCAGGGCTTGCGTGCTGCCTCGGCGCGCCGGCATTTGCTTTGTTTCCGGGGCCATGTAGAGGACTACCATGTATAAAAACCTCGCGACCCCCGGTCTTTCGGCCTCAGTGGGCGCCTGTTTTATTTCTCCCGCTCAATGTCTCCCTTCGCCCCGGCAACTGCCTGTGGCGCGCTGCGGCCATGACGCTGCGAAAGCCGCGCCATGAGCTACCAGGTCAAGGAAATTTTCTACACGCTGCAGGGCGAGGGCGCCAATGCCGGACGGCCTGCGGTGTTCTGCCGTTTTGCGGGCTGCAACCTGTGGACAGGCCGCGAGCAGGACCGTGCCACGGCCGTCTGCCAGTTTTGCGACACCGATTTTGTCGGCACCAACGGCACGCTGGGCGGCAAGTTTGCCGATGCCGATACGCTGGCCCAAAAAATTGAAGCGCAGTGGCCGGCGGGCGACAGTGCCCACCGCTTTGTGGTGATGACGGGCGGCGAGCCCTTGCTGCAGGTCGATGCCGAACTGATCGCCGCGTTGCATGCGCGCGGCTTCCAGATTGCGGTGGAAACCAACGGCACCATTGCCGCGCCCCAGGGCATTGACTGGATCTGCGTGAGTCCCAAGGCCGGCGCACCCTGGGTGCAACGCGCGGGTCAGGAGCTCAAGGTCGTCTGGCCACAGCCAAGTTTCGACCTGGCCGAACTTGAGGCTGCCGACTTCACCCACCGCTACCTGCAGCCCATGGACAACCCCCAGCGCCAGCAGAACACCGAAACCTGCATCCAGCTGTGCATGGCACGCCCGGCCTGGCGCCTGAGCCTGCAGACCCACAAAATCACGGGCATCCGATGAAAAAGCTCCCCACGCCAGAACCCATGCGCTGCGAGATCAGCCAGACTTTCTACTTTGACGCGGCGCACACCCTGAAGCGCGTCATCGAGGCCGACAGCAGCAAGCGCGTGCATGGCCATACCTACAACGCCGAGGTTTTTGTCGCTGGCGAGCCCGACGCGGTCACCGGCATGGTGATGGACCTGGGACTGGTGCGGCGCGAGATCGAGGTGCTGCGCGAGGAACTGGACCACCACCTGCTCGACGACGTGAAAGATCTGGGCCCGCCCACGCTGGAAAACCTGTGCCAGTTCATCTTCCGCAAGCTGGACGCACGCCTGCCGGGCTTGACTTCGGTACGGGTCTGGCGCGCCTCGCTGGGCGACGGCTGCCGTGTGAGCCGCTGAACCCGGCTGTCCGGCTGGCAACAAGCCCAATAGGCCTTATCGGGTTTTGAATATTCAGCCCGCCGGTGACTGGGTTAATCTTGCAGCCATGAAAGCCTATCGCGCCGCCCTCCTGTACTTTGCCGCGCCTGCGCAGGCCGTTTATGAGGCTGATGGCCTGCTGGTGACCGGGCCCGATGCCGAAGGCCGCCAGGTGGTGCAAGCCGTCGGCAGCTACCACGCGCTGGTTTCCGGGTTTGCCGAGGTGCCCACCGAACACCTGCCGGGCCGCCTCATCGCGCCGGGTTTTGTCGACATGCACGTTCACTATCCGCAGCTGGACGTGATCGGCTCGCCTGCCGAAGGGCTGCTGCCCTGGCTTGAAAACTATACTTTTCCAGAAGAAAAACGCTTCGCAAGCAAGGACCACTGTGCGCAAGCAGCTACGTTTTTCATAGCAGAACTGCTTCGCAACGGGGTCACCACGGCACTGGCCTTCGCGACCTCGCATGTGGAATCCGTCAACGCGCTGTTCGCCGAGGCACAGAAAAACCAGCTGCGCCTCATGACCGGAAAATGCCTGATGGACCAGAATGCCCCGGACGGCGTGCGCGACGAAACGGTGCAAAGCTTGCAGGACACCGAAGCGCTGATCCAGCGCTGGCATGGCGTAGACCGGCTGGGCTACGCCATCACGCCGCGTTTTGTGCCCAGCTGCAGCGAAGCACAGCTGCGCGGTGCCGGCGAGCTGGCCGCGAAATACCCGGACGTGTGGATCCAGTCGCACGTGGCGGAGAACAAGGACGAGATCGCCTGGGTGCGCCAGCTCTATCCGAAGGCGCGCAGCTACCTCAGCGTCTATGAACAGTTCGGACTGCTGCGCCCGCGCGCCGTATATGCGCATTGCATCCACATCGACGACGAAGACCGCGCCCTGATGCGCGGCACCGGCACGGCGGCAGCCGTGAGCCCGACCAGCAACCTGTTTCTGGGCAGCGGTTTTTTTGACTACGAGGGTGCAGACCGCATCGGTTTCCCCTATGGCCTGGCCAGCGACGTGGGTGGCGGCACCTCGTTCAGCCCTTTCCACACCATGCTGGCGGCCTACTACGTGGGAAGAGAGGGGCAGACCAAAACCGGCCTGTCGCTCAAGCCGCAGCACCTGTGGTGGCAGCACACGGCGGGTGCGGCGCGTGCACTGGGCCTGGAAGGCGTTGTCGGTAACCTGCAGCCCGGTTGCGAAGCCGATTTTGTCGTGCTCAACCTGCAGGCCACGCCGCTGCTGGCGCGCAAGACGGCGCAAGCCGCCAGCCTGGACGAGCTGTTGTTCGCACTGATTGTGCTGGGTGACGACCGGGTGATTGCAAAGGCCGTGATTTCCCAGGCGGGCGGCGCAGCCTAGCAGCCGGCCCGGTCGCGTTCGGCTTCCGCGTCGCGCCGGCGCTGGTTCAGGCTTTCCATGGCAGCCACACTGCCGCCGCTGCGCTGGCTCTTCTGGATGCCCTCAATTTTGGTGTTGATGCTGCTGCAACGCCTCTTTTGCGATTCGGCGGATCGCAGCGCGGAGGCATCGCCGCCCTGCGCAGCCTCGACGGCCCTGGATTCCATGGCCTGAGGCCGCGCAGGCGCGACGCCTGGCGCCGGACTGCCGGGCAGTTTTCCCACGGCGGCCAGCGCCGCCGCAACCTCCTGGGCATGTTTCTTGGCCGCGATGCAGTCGGCTTCGATGCTGGCACGAACTTCCGGTGCGGTGCCGCGTTTGCCGTAGACCTCGGTGATCAGGGTTTTCTCTTCTTCCGAATAGGCGGCGGCCCTGAGTTTTTCCGCCTGCGCTCCCGCTTCGCGAGACCAGACAATTTTCTGGGAGTCGATGCCGCGTTGCCGGCACTGTGTGTCCGTGCCCGCGCTGGCGACGGGTCGGGGGGCATTGTCGAAATTGCGCACTTCAGTGCCCGGTTGCACCGTGTCGCAGGGGCGGTCCTGGTAGACGTTGCCGCAGCGATGCATCTTCTGCGCCTGTGCCCCGGCGCCAAGCAGCATCAGCACGGTCCCTGCGGCGATCCCCATCCAAGTTTTGCAGTTCATTGCCGCTCCCCCTGTTGTGTAGTGATGTGCCATTTAAGCACACCGCCAGAGGGTGTCCACGGCCCGCTTTGGCCAGGATTTCGGGTTTTCGGGACTGTGGGCAGGCAGACTTTTAGAAGAGGAGCATCACACAGGGTTATGGGAAAAGAACGCAATCAGCATCAAAAAAACGACAAATGGATACGCCGCGCCGACGGTGACCTTGCCGCTTGAAATATCGCCGTGAATCATGTCGTGCTCCTTGTGAAGGGTGTCCTCAGTGGCTGATCATCCAGGGGCGTTTGCTCGGAAAAGCTTTATTGCCATTGGGCGCGGTGAGCGTGGCTCCGCGCTTGCCGCTGGAGCAGCAGCCGCATCCGGCCGGATGCTTGAGCCGCGCGTAGTCGCCCGAGCGCTTGGGCTCATGCCGCGCGCGCTCGTTGGTGTCCATCGCGCGCCGCGCGCCGTCTTCCATCAACGCCAGCGAGGGCGGGACGGACAGAATGCGTGCGGCGGGGCCGCCGCAGGCCGGGCAGGCCGCCGCCTGGTTGCGCATGGAGACCGAGCGCAGCGCGTCGAAGCTGCCGCACTGTGGGCAGTCGTAGTCGTAGGTGGGCATGGTGCTTCCCCTGGGGTCTTAACGCAGGTCGGGCGACAGCGGCATGCTGATCTTGCCGTCGATGTGCTTGACCGGTCCCGACGCGTTCGGGTTGATGTCGAAGTCGAAGATGCCGGTCGGGAGCCACAGCGTGGCGCAGGAATTCGGCACGTCAACCACCCCGCTGATGTGGCCCTGCACCGGTGCCGTACCCAGGATGGAATACGCCTGCGCGCCCGAGTAGCCGAACTTCTTCAGGTATTCGATGGCGTTAAGGCAGGCCTGGCGGTAGGCGACGTTCACGTCCAGGTAGTACTGCTTGCCGGCCTCGTCGACCGAGATGCCTTCAAAGATCAAATAGTCGTCGTAGCGCGGCGTGATCACGCTGGGCTTGAAGATAGGGTTCTTGATGCCGTACTTGGCCATTCCGCCCTTGATCAGAGTGACCTTCATGTGCACCCAGCCGGCCATCTCGATGGCGCCGCAGAAGGTGATCTCGCCGTCGCCCTGGCTGAAGTGCAGGTCGCCCACAGACAGGCCCGCGCCGTCGACGTAGACCGGGAAGTAGACCTTGGAACCGCGCGACAAATCCTTGATGTCGCAGTTGCCGCCGTGCTCGCGCGGCGGCACGGTGCGCGCGCCCTCGGCCGCGGCCTTGTCGCGCGCCGCGCCCGTCATCTTGCCCATGTGGGCGGTGCCAGCCGAAGGCGGGTTGGCGAGACCCGTGCGCGTCGGCTCGCTGTCGATCAGCGCCTGTTCGCGCGTGTTCCACATCTCCAGCATGGCTTTGTCGGGCAGGCAGCCTATCAGGCCGGGGTGGATCAGCCCGGCGAAGTTCACGCCCGGCACGTGGCGCGAACTCGTGAACATGCCCTTGAAGTCCCAGATCGATTTCTGCGCTTCGGGGAAATGGTCGGTCAGGAAGCCGCCGCCGTTCTTCTTGCTGAAGAAACCATTAAAACCCCAGAGGCTGTCCTGCTTGGCGCCTATGTCCAGCAGGTCGACCACCAGCAGGTCACCGGGTTCCGCGCCCTTGACCCCGACCGGGCCTGACAGGTAATGCACCGTGGAAAGGTCGATGTCGCGCACATCGTCGGCGCTGTCGTTGTTCTTGATGAAGCCGCCGGTCCAGTCGAAGGTCTCCAGGATGAAATCATCGCCCGGGTTGACCCAGCAGGCCATGGGGATGTCCGGGTGCCAGCGGTTGTGGATGTTCTCGTTGAGGGTGGGCGACTTCGTCAGGTCAACCTTGATCAGCGTGTCGGTCATGCCATATCTCCTGGTGATGATGAATAAAGGAAGGAAAGGAAAATCAGACGGAAAGAAACTGCTTGATGCGCGCCGTGTCGGTGCCGGCGCGTGTGCTCTCGTGCACCAGCTGTCCGCCCTCGATGACGAAGAGCCGGTCGGCCACGTCCATCGCGAAGCTCAGCACCTGCTCCGACACCACAATCGTGATTTCGCGCATCTTGCGGATCTCGTTGAGCGCACGCGCGATGTCCTTGATGATGGAAGGCTGTATGCCCTCGGTCGGCTCATCGAGTAGCAGCACCTTGGGGTTGGTCACCAGCGCGCGGGCAATCGCCAGCTGCTGCTGCTGGCCGCCCGAGAGGTTGCCGCCCTTGCGGCCGCGCATGTCGAAGAGCACCGGGAACAGCGCGTAGATCTCGTCCGGGATCTGCTTGTGTTTGGCGTTCTCCAGGCCCGTCAGAATGTTTTCCTGCACCGTCAGCGTCGGGAAGATCATGCGGCCTTGCGGCACGTAGGCCACGCCCTTTGCGACGCGCTGATAGCTTTCGTCTTTCGAGATGTCCAGGCCGTCGACTTCAATCGTTCCGGACTTGAGCGGCAGGATGCCGATCAGCGACTTGAACAGCGTGGTCTTGCCCATGCCGTTGCGGCCCATGATGGCCACGGTTTCGTTTTTCTTAGCGGAGAAGGTGATGCCGTGCAGCGCCTCGCTCTGGCCGTAGCTGACGTGAAGGTTGTTGACGTTGAGCATGGTGGTTCCCTTGATGCTTTGGTGCTTAGTGGCCCAGGTACACGTCGATCACGCGGGGATCAGCCTGTACTTTTTCCATCGACCCTTCGGCCAGAATCTTTCCCTGGTGCATGACGGTCACCTTGTCGGCGATGCGCTTGACGAACTCCATGTCGTGCTCGATGACGATCATGGCGCGGCCCTTGCAGATGCGCTTGAGCAGCTCGGCCGTGAGCTCGCGCTCACGCACGCTCATGCCGGCGATCGGCTCGTCCAGCATCAACAGCTCAGGGTCCTGCATCAGCAGCATGCCGATCTCCAGCCACTGCTTTTGCCCGTGCGAGAGCAGGCCGGCTTCGGTATCCACCTGTCCGTCCAGTCCGATCTCGGCCGCCACGGCCTGCACGCGGGCCTTGACTTCCTCGCTGCGTTTGAAGAACAGCGCACCGAACACACCGCGTCCGCGCGGGAAAGACACTTCCAGGTTCTGGAACACGCTCAGGTTTTCGTAGATGGACGGTGTCTGGAACTTGCGGCCTATGCCGGAGCGCACGATCTGGTATTCGGGCAGTTTCGTCATCTCGGCGTTCTTGAACTTGATGCGACCGTGGCTGGCGCGGGTCTTGCCGCAGATCAGGTCCAGCAGCGTGGTCTTGCCTGCGCCGTTGGGGCCGATGATCACGCGCAGCTCGTTCTGGTCGACGTAGAGGTTCAGGCTGTCGATGGCCTTGAAGCCGTCGAAAGACACGGTCAGGTCTTCGACCGACAGCACGAAGTCGTTGGGGGTCATGGCAGGAGCGATCATGGTGGCTTCCTTGGGTGTTCAGGTCTGCTGGCCGGTCAAGCCAGCGGGCAGCGGGGGCGTTGCTTGGGCCGCAACCGGCGGGGGCGCCATGGGCGGGGCGGCAGGCGGGGCGACTTTCTCGCGGCGCGTGAAGCGCTTGGTCAGCCAGGGTTTGACGCGCTGCGTGTAGACGCCGGCCAGGCCGTCGGGGAAGGCCAGCACCACGCCCAGGAACATGCCGGCCATCAGGAACAGCCAGAGGTCGGGAAAACTCTCGGAGAAATAGGTTTTGCCGAAGTTCACCAGCAGCGCGCCGTAAACCGCGCCCACCAGCGACATGCGCCCGCCCACGGCGGCGAAGATCACCATCTCGATCGACGGCACGATGCCGACCAGAGAGGGCGACATAAAGCCCACCTGCAGGGTGAACATGGCACCGCCCACCGCCGACAGCATGGCCGCAAAGCAGAAGGCGAAAACCCGGAACATGGCCACGTCGTAGCCCGAAAAGCGCACGCGGTCTTCCTTGTCACGCATGGCCAGCAGCAGTGTGCCCAGTTTGCTCTTCTGGATCCAGGTACACAGCACGATGGCGCCCAGCAGCAGGCCGGCGGTGAGGAAGTAGAGGATGTACTTGGCGCTGTCGGTACGTGTGTCCCAGCCCAGGATGGTCTTGAGGTCGGTCATGCCGTTGACGCCGCCGGTGTAGCCCTGCTGGCCGATGATGAGCACCGTGAGGATCAGCGCCACGGCTTGCGTAATGATGGCGAAGTAGACGCCGCCGACACGCCGCTTGAACATGGCGTAGCCGATGATGAAGGCCAGCAGCGTGGGCACGACCAGGATCAGCAGCAGCGTCAGTGGGAATGACTGGAAAGGCTTCCACCAGATCGGCAGCGCGGTGATCTGGTTCCAGTCCATGAAGTCGGGAATGCCGGGTGTGGACTGGATCTTGGTGGTGATGGGGTCGCTGGCTTCAAGCTTCAAAAACATCGCCATGCCGTAGCCGCCCAGGCCGAAGAACACACCCTGGCCCAGGCTCAGCACGCCGCCGTAGCCCCACAGCATCACCAGGCCCAGCGCGACGAAGGAATAACTGAGGTATTTACCCACGAGGTTGAGGCGGAACAGATCCAGCGCCAGCGGAAAGGCCACCAGCAGCACCAGGGCCAGCAGGGCGACGTTGCCCAGGCCGTTGCGCACTATCCATTGCTTGAGGCTGTTCATGAAAAACTCCGGTTGTCTAGGTTGCCGTGGGAATGGAATGAAAACTCAGCGCCGCACCTTGGAGGCGAACAAGCCCTGCGGGCGCAGCATCAAAATCGTCACGATGGTCATCAGCGTCAGCACCTTGGCCATGGAGCCGGTCATGAAGAACTCGGCGATGGACTGGGTCTGCGCGATGCCGAAGGCCGAGACCACGGTGCCCAGCAGGCTGGCCGCGCCGCCGAAGGTGACGACCAGGAAGGCGTCGACGATGTAAAGCGAGCCGCTGGTCGGGCCGGTGGAGCCAATCGTGGTGAAGGCCGCGCCGGCCACGCCGGCGATGCCGCAGCCGATGGCAAAGGTCAGGCGGTCGGTCTTCTTGGTGTTGATGCCGGTGGCGTTGGCCATCACGCGGTTGGCGACGGTGGCGCGCACACGCAGGCCCCAGCGCGACTTGTGCAGCGCGATCAGCACCCCGCAGGTCACCACCAGCGTGAGCGCCATCACGAACAGGCCGTTGATTGGGATGTCCAGGCCGGGCGCCGGCGCCCAGGAGCCCATGAGCCAGTCGGGCAGGGTGGGGCTGACTTCCTTGGCACCGAAGGTAGTGCGGAAGATCTGCTGCATGCCCAGCGACAGGCCCCAGGTGGCTAGCAGAGTATCGAGCGGGCGTTTGTAGAGGTGGCGTATGAAAGCCCATTCGGCCAGCCAGCCGACGGCGAAGGCGAAGATGAAGGCCGCCGCGATGGCGAAGGGAAAGTAGGCCTGCACGAAACCCGGTGCGTAGGTTTCGGACAGGTGTGAAAACAGGTAGATGGTGTAAGCGCCTATGGTCATGAACTCGCCATGCGCCATGTTGATGACGCCCATCTGGCCGAAGATGATGGCCAGTCCCAGGCCCATGAGCAGCAGCACGGAAAACAGGCTGAGCCCGGCAAAGCCTTGCATCAGGCCGATGTTGAGCATTTCGGAAAGATTCATGGCGGGGCTCCGGTGCGGCGGGTGGGTCGAATGCCAAAAAGGCAAGGTGTCTGTGAGGAAGAAAAGAAGAAGCCCCTGCCGGCTCACCCAGCCATAGGGCGGAGTGAACCGGTAGGAGCCAGCGTCAACGCTTACTGGTAGCCCTTGGGGAAGGGATTGGGTTCGATCAGTGCCGTTGATTCGGCCACCACCTTGAACTGGCCGTCCGGTTGCGCCTGGCCGATGCGGGCCTTGCTCCACAGGTGATGGTTTTCGTGCAGCTTCACGTAACCTTCGGGTGCGGTCTTGAGCTCGATGCCGGTGGAGGCCGCGGCGATCTTGTCCACGTCGAAGCTGCCGGCTTTTTCAACCGTCGCTTTCCACAGCCAAGGGCCGAGGTAGCCGGCCTGTGTCACGTCGCCGATCACCGCATCCTTGCCGTACTTGGCTTTGAAGGCCGTCACAAAAGCCTTGTTGTTGGGGTTGTCCAGCGACTGGAAGTACTTCATCGAAGCGTAGAAGCCCTTCATGTTCTCGCCGCCTATGCCCAGCACCTCGTCTTCGGTGACCGAGATGGTGAGCAGGAACTGCTTGTCTGCCGTCACGCCCGCGGCCTTGAGCTGCTTGTAGAAAGCCACGTTGGAGCCTCCCACCACCGCGATGAAGATGCAGTCGGGCTTGGCGACCTTGATCTTGTTGATCAGCGAGTTGAAGTTGGTGTGGCCCAGCGGGTAGTATTCTTCGCCGACGACCTTGCTGCCGGTGAGGTGGCTTTCAATGTGCTTGCGGCCTATCTTCATCGAGGTGCGCGGCCAGATGTAATCGGATCCGACCAGGAAGAAGGTCTTGGCTTTCTTTTCTTTGGAAGCCCAGTCCAGGCCGTAGAGAATTTGCTGCGTGGCTTCCTGTCCGGTGTAGATCACGTTCTTGCTCTGCTCCAGGCCTTCGTAAAAGGTCGGGTAGTAGAGCATGCCGTTTTCTTTTTCGAAGATGGGCAGCACGGCCTTGCGTGAGGCCGAGGTCCAGCAGCCGAACACGGCGGCGACCTTGTCGTTGACCAGCAGTTTCTTGGATTTTTCGGCGAAGGTCGGCCAGTCGGAGGCGCCGTCTTCCTTGATGACCTTGATCTTGCGGCCCAGCACGCCGCCCATGGCGTTGATCTGGTCGATGGCGAGCTGCTCGGCCTGGATGGAGCCCGTTTCGGAAATCGCCATGGTGCCGGTGGCCGAGTGCAACTGGCCCACGGTCACTTCGGTGTCGGTGACGGCCAGCTTTGTGGTGTTGACCTTGGCTGTGGGAAATTGCTGGGCTTGCGCCCAGCCTGGCAAGCCGGCCAGCGGCAGGGCCGCGGCGACGCCCTGCATGAGGCGGCGGCGGTTGATGAAGGAAGATGGATCGCGATCGTCGTTGGACATGCTGGGCTCCTGCGGTTGGTGAAAAGTGAAAACGTGAAAAGTTGAAGGGGAGAAAACTGACGCAATAAAAAGAGGAAGGCTTACGTTCTGGTCAGGTGAATCATGTTCACAAGGGCTGCGCATCCCTATACGTCAATCAACGTAGCCACCTGTCTTGGTGCGTTGCACCAGATGCGGGCACACTTCTTGCGGAACCTGTTGCAGCCAACCGGCCGTTCGACGGAGATTTCTCTTGACTATCGCCACCCAGAAAATTTTTCGTATTCGACGCGAGTACAACGCGTGGGTGGCCGACGAATCCATCGAGGACTACGCGCTGCGCTACACGCCGCGCGGCTTTCGCAAGTGGTCGGAATGGCGCGTGGGCAACACGGCTTTTGGTGCGGTGTCGTTTCTGGCACTGGAGGCCATAGGCGCGGCCATTGCGCTGAACTACGGCTTTACCAATGCGTTGTGGGCCATCCTGGTGGTGGGGCTGATCACCTTTTTCACCGGCCTGCCCATCAGCTACTACGCGGCGCGTTACGGCGTGGACATGGACCTGCTCACGCGCGGCGCGGGCTTCGGTTACCTGGGCTCCACCATCACATCGCTGATCTACGCGAGCTTCACTTTCATCTTCTTCGCGCTGGAGGCGGCCATCATGGCGCTGGCGCTGCAGATGTACCTCGATATTCCCATTGCCTGGTGTTACGTCATCAGCGCGGTGGTCATCGTGCCCCTGGTGGTGCGCGGCATCACGCTCATCTCGCGCCTACAGATGTGGACACAGCCGCTGTGGGGCGTGCTACTGCTGTTGCCTTACCTGGCCGTGCTGTGGAAGAACCCGCAGGCTTTTTTCGACTTCACCGGCCTGGCCGGGCGCACGTCGGGCAGCAGCGAGTTCGATCCGCTCATGTTTGGTGCTGCCGCCACGGTGGCGTTCTCGCTTGTGGTGCAGATCGGCGAGCAGGTGGACTTTTTGCGTTTCCTGCCCGAAAAGACCCACGTCAACCGCGTGCGCTGGTGGGGCGCGGTGCTGATGGCGGGGCCGGGCTGGATCGTGCTGGGCATGCTGAAAATGCTGGGCGGCGCCTTTTTGGCTTTTCTGGTGCTGCAGCATGAGTTGCCGGCGGCCAGAGCCATGGAGCCGACGCAGATGTACCTGGCAGGTTTTGCGTATGTCTTCAGCAACCCGGCCTGGGTGCTGGCGGCCACCGTGTTGTTTGTGGTGGTGTCGCAGCTCAAGATCAACCTGACCAACGCCTATGCGGGCTCGCTCGCATGGTCCAACTTTTTTGCGCGCCTCACGCACAGCCATCCGGGCCGCGTCGTGTGGCTGGTCTTTAACGTGACTATCGCCTTGCTGCTGATGACGCTGGATGTGTTCTCGGCGCTGGAAAAGGTGCTGGGGCTTTACGGCAACGTGGCCATCGCCTGGGTCGGCGCGCTGGTGGCCGACCTGATGATCAACAAACCGCTGGGCCTGAGTCCCAAGGGCATCGAGTTCAAGCGCGCGCACCTCTACGACATCAACCCGGTAGGCCTGGGCTCCATGCTGCTGGCCGCCACGGCCGGTGTGTTTGCCTACACCGGCGCCATGGGCCCGCAGGCCGAGGCCTTCTCGCCCTTTATCGCGCTGGGCCTGGCGCTGGTGCTGTCGCCGCTGCTGGCCTGGCTCACCGGCGGGCGTTATTACATCGCGCGCAAGCCGCAGGCCATGGGCGCGCCGGGCCAGATGGTGCATTGCCATGTGTGCGAGAACGCCTTTGAGGCCGAGGACATGGCCAGCTGCCCCGCCTACGGTGCGCCCATCTGCTCGCTGTGCTGCACGCTGGAGTCGCGCTGCCACGATCGCTGCAAGACGCGCTCACGCGCGGCCGAGCAGGCCGAACAGTTTTTAAGCACGCTGCTGCCCGGCGCGCTGTCGGGCCGGGTCAACTTTCGCGTCGGCCACTACATGGTGGTGATGCTGTCGCTGTGCGCGCTGCTGGCCACCGTAATGGGCATGGTGTACACGCAGGAAACGGCTTTCCCGCTGTCGGGCGATCTCTCCGGCCTGCTGCGCTCGGCCTTCGTGAAGGTGTTCGCCATGTTGCTGTTGATCGTCGCTGTCTGCAGCTGGTGGGTGGTGCTCGGCAGCGAAAGCCGGCGCATGGCGCAGGACGAGTCGAACCGGCAGAACCAGCTGCTGTCGCGCGAGATCGAGGCGCACCAGCGCACCGACGCGGCGCTGCAGACCGCCAAGGAAGTGGCCGAGTCGGCCAACCAGGCCAAGACGCGCTATGTGGCCGGCATGACGCACGAGCTGCGCACACCGCTCAACAGCATCCTGGGTTATTCGCAGATTTTGCTCAAAAGCGAGGCGCTGGCCAGCACGCCGCGCGAAGCCGTGCAGACCATACAGCGCAGTGGCGAGCACCTGCTGCAACTGGTCGACGGTTTGCTCGACCTGGCGCGCATCGAGGCCGGCCGGTTGCGGCTGGAGCCGATCCCCGTGCCACTGCCCGACTTCCTCGAAGGCCTGGTCAGCATGGTGCGGCCGCAGGCCGAAGCCAAGGGCGTGGATTTTTTCTATACCCACAGCGGCCGTATGCCGGCCTGGGTGCAAGCCGACGCCAAGCGGCTGCGCCAGATCATCATCAACCTGCTGAGCAATGCGGTGATGTTCACCGACACGGGGAGCGTGAAGCTGCATGTGGACTGTCGGCGCGAGGTGATCCGATTCGACGTGGTGGACACCGGTATAGGCATCGCGCCGCAGGACCAGCAGCGCATCTTCCTGCCTTTTGAACGCGGCGCCGCGGGCCGCCGCCGCGGCGAGCCGGGCACAGGCCTGGGCTTGACCATCACCGGGCTGCTGACCGCGCTGATGGGTGGCGACCTGAGCCTGAAGAGCGAGCCTGACAAGGGCAGCACCTTCAGCGTGCGCCTGTACCTGCGCGAGATCGACGATCCCGGCCCACTGGCCGACCCGCCGCACCAGATCGCCGGCTTCTTCGGCAAGCGCAGGACGCTACTGGTGGTGGACGACCAGCCAGTGCAGCGTCAGATGCTGGCCGGCATGCTCACGCCGCTGGGCTTTGATGTGAAAGAGGCGGCCAGCGGGCTGGAATGCATAGACAGCCTCAAGGACGGCGTGCCCGACGCCATCCTGCTGGACATCAGTATGGACGACCTGGATGGCTGGGAAACCGCGCTGCAGATACGCGGCCGGGGTTATGCCGGGGTGCCCATCATCGTGGTGTCGGCCAATGTGTTCGAGAACCAGGCCTCGCGCCTGAAGGCATCGGGTTGCCAGGCCTTTGTCGGCAAGCCGGTGCTCGAATCCGAGTTGATGGACGCGCTGCAGCGCCACCTGGGGCTGGAGTGGGTGACCTCCGTGGTCTCCCCGGCGCCGCTGGCGAGCCCGGCTGGGGAGAGTTCGCTGGGCCTGCCCGAGGAGGCCCGCGCGGGGTTAATACGGCTGGTGAAGCTGGGCCACGTGCACGGCCTGCACCGCCTGCTGGACCGCGTCGCGACCGAAGACCCCACGCTGGCCGCCAGTTGCGCGCGGCTGCGCGGCTTTGTGAGCCGCTGCGAGCTTGAGTTGCTGCTCGATCATTTGACGGAGGGCGTCGATGCTTGAAGCCGCTGAAGAACAACGCCCTGTCGTGCTGGTGGTGGACGACGCCCCCAGCAGCCTGGGCATGCTCTGCGACACGCTGGAAGGCGAGGGCTACACCGTGCTGGTGGCGCGCGACGGCGATTCGGCGCTGCAGCGCCTGGAGCTGGTCGCGCCTGACGCCATCCTGCTGGACGCCGTCATGCCCGGCCTCTCGGGCTTTGACACCTGCCGGCAGATCAAGGCCAACCCCGCCATGGCGCACATCCCGGTGATCTTCATGACAGGCTTGTCGGAGACGCCGCACGTGCTGGAAGGTTTTGCCTGCGGCGGTGTCGACTACGTCGTCAAGCCGCTGCGCGCGCAGGAAGTGGTGGCGCGCCTGCACACCCATACGCGCAATGCGCGCATTACGCGGCTGGCGCGTGAGGCCGTGGACGTGGCCGGCTTCGGCGTGGTGCTGGTCGATGCGCGCGGGCGCATCGCTTGGCGATCGCCCCAAGCGGCCCTGTGGCTGCAAGGCGCCGGAGGCGGTGTGCAGCCGGGGCGGTTGCCCGATGCGGTCCATGCGGCGCTGGAAGGCGACACCGATGAGGTGCTGCTGGCCCTGGCCGGCGTGCAGCTGTCGGTGCGCAACATGGGCCGGGTCGGCATAGGCGAAACCATGCTGTTGCTGGAGCAGCGCGGTGCGAATGTCGCCTCGCCCTCGCGCCTGGCCAATGCCGCGTTGACGCCGCGGGAAACCGAGGTCCTCTCATGGCTGGCCAAGGGCAAGACCAACCGCGACATCGGCGACATCCTGGGCATGAGCCATCGCACGGTGAACAAGCACCTGGAGCACATTTTTGAAAAGCTGGGCGTGGAAACACGGGCAGCAGCCGCGGCACTGGCGACCGGGCATGTTTTTTAAGCCGGCCCAAGCCCTGCCTGGGCGAAAAAAACTTTTTTTTGGCGCGTTCAATGAACCTGCGCGGTTGCGACGGGAATCTCCAGGATGAACGATGCGCCCTGCCCGGGGCCGTCGCTGTGGACTTGCAAGCTACCGCCCATTTCCTGCGCGGCCAGAACGCAGCTGTGCAGACCAAAGCCATGCCCGTTTTTGCGAGTGGTAAAGCCGTGGGAGAAAACGCGCGTCAGGTTCTCCGGTGCAATGCCTTCCCCGTTGTCCGTCACCGTGATGCGCAGCACGGGCCCTTCCAGCAAAACAGCATTGAGCGTAATGAACGGGCGCCTGTCTGTAATCGTGCCAAAAGCCTGCTTGGCGTTGCTGATCAGGTTCACCAGAACCTGCAAAACGCGTTGCCGATCCAGCAAAAGGGTGGGCAACGTTGCGTATTTTTTTTCAACATCCACTTTGTGACGCGTCAGTGCATCCGCATTCATGCGCAGCGCGTCGTCCAGCAACTCATCCACCTTGGCGGATTCGACGACACGCGGGGTGCCTGCGTATGATTGCTGGGTCGCGATGACCTGTTTGATGTGGTCCACACTGCTGCAAAGTGCGTCGAGTTCTTTCGCGATGGATTCATGCTCTGCCTCCAGTGTCCGCGCCAACTCGCGCAGATAGGCGGGTAACAGCTTGCCCTTGCTGTCCCGCGTCAAAAACTCCCCCAAATCTCCGGTATGAGCGTCCATCAAACCCACAGAGCGGGCGAGCCCCTTGAGCTTGGACGTCCGCAACTGGCTGCCAATCAGTTCGGCCGACACGTTGACGCTGTTGAGAACATTCCCCACGTTGTGCAGCACGTTGGTTGCGATCTCTGCCATGCCCGCCAGACGCGCCGTGGTGAGCAGCTGGGCTTGAACCTCTTCAATTTTTCGTTCCGCCTCCTTCAATTCGGACATGTTTTTCGAAGTCCCGAAGGTTCCGATCAGTGTGCCGTTCCTGTCTCTCCAGGGCCCCTTGTTGGTGAGGTACCAGACGACACGCCCATCAGGATGAACGGTTTTTTCGCTCTTTTCGAGGATGGGTTTCCCCGTCCGGATAATCTCTTCTTCGTCGTGGCTAAATTCACTCGCCCTGTCCTGGCCGTAAATGTCTGCATCGGTTTTACCAATCACATACTTTTCAAACTCCTCCACACTGGCCAAATGCGGTGGAAGTGTCTCCTCACCCATGTCCGGATGTGCTGCGCGATAGCGGCTGATCGATAGCCGCAGGAGGTTGTGAACCTCCGAGCGGCTGACTTTTACCAAACGTGATTTCAGATCTTTGAAGAAGATGGAATCTGGTGAGCTCTCCATCAGCGTAGCCAGCAAATCACGGTGATGCGCCAGCGCTGCTTCAGTCTGCTTCAGGGCAGTAATGTCCTTGGAAATACCGAAGGTACCAATGATGGCTCCGGCGTTGTTGCGCAGTGGCATCTTTGTACTCAGCTTCCAGGATTCACCGCGTCCGTCTTTCCAGGTTTCCTTCTCCACTTTGCCGATGATCGGCTGACCTGTGCGCAGGATTTCCTGTTCATCCTCGTAGGCGGGGCGCGCATGCTCTTCGGAAAAAAAATCGTGATCCGTCTTGCCCACCAGCTCCTCCGGTGATGCCCCAAACTGCAGCGCCTGTGCCTTGCTGCATTTGAGAAAGCGGGACTGCGCATCCTTGAAATAAATGTGATCGGGAGCGTTGTCCAGAAGCGTGCGCAACAAATCCTGCTCGTTGATCTGGGAGTCAGCCGCCGCGCTCCCCTTCTCCGTGGCATCCGCCTCTGGGTGCCCGCCTGGATGAGACCCGGCGAGTTGTTGCAAATGCCACTTCTCTGCCAGGGAGTATGCCGATTGGATGACTTCTACGGGATCAAGCGGCGTCTTGAGCACCAGCCACCTGCTATTCATGGCTCCCATGGCTGCGAACAGTGCATCAGAAGAAAAATCCAGTCGCTCCGCGCAAAGCACTATCTGGACTCCCGGATCAAGCGCCCATATTTGAGGTGCTATTTCGAGCGCATTTCCTCCAGCCGTACCAGAAACACCGATAAATGCCACGGTGTAGGGGCGCGAAGCCAGAAGCGACTGTTGTACCAGGGCCAGCGCCTCGCGTGTGTCGCGGGCACCATCCAGTTCGAATTTCCCCTGTGCATTGTCATCTTCAACAAGTATTTTGTGAAAGGCATCGTGAATTCCGAGACTGCCGTCCACGACAAGAATACGGTCCTTGTTCTGGGTAGAACTTGTTTTCATAGTGGGGCGCCTCGCATGAACCGGCTTCAGATAGGGGAAAACGGCACTTCAGCTTGCACCTGTGCCCGTCGTAGGGGCAACGTTACGCGGAATGTGATGTCTTGACCAGCGGCACTTTCCCCGTCCATGCGTCCCTGGCGTTTTATCGGATTGTGGGGCAGCGACAGCCCTCAGCCCCGTGCTTTTGCCAACAGGCCCCTTGGTGAGGAAGGGCTGGCTGTCTCCGGACTGGCGGTCAGTGGGGGTGGCGCTCCAACCCCAACTTACAATCACAGCCACAACAGGAGCCCCATCCCATGAGCATCAAGAGCGATAAATGGATACGCCGCATGTCCGAGCAGCACGGCATGATCGAGCCTTTTGAACCCGGCCAGATCCGCCAGCGGGACGGCCAGAAGATCATCAGCTACGGCACCAGCAGCTACGGCTATGACATCCGCTGCGCGCCTGAGTTCAAGGTTTTCACCAACATCCACAGCACGGTGGTGGATCCGAAGAATTTTGACGAAAAAAGTTTTGTCGACTTCCACGGTGACAGCTGCATCATCCCGCCCAACAGCTTCGCGCTGGCCCGCACCATGGAGTACTTCCGCATCCCGCGCAATGTGCTGACCATCTGCCTGGGCAAAAGCACCTATGCGCGCTGCGGCATCATTGTCAACGTCACGCCGTTTGAGCCCGAATGGGAAGGTTATGTAACGCTGGAGTTCTCCAATACCACGCCGCTGCCCGCCAAGATTTACGCGGGTGAGGGCTGCGCGCAGGTGCTGTTCTTCGAGAGCGACAAGGACGACGTCTGCGAGGTCAGCTACAAGGACCGCGGCGGCAAGTACCAGGGGCAGGTTGGGGTGACCTTGCCGAAGGCGTAACGGACATCTACACGACTGATTTGGACGGACGCCTGCAAAGGGCGTCCGTTTTCGTTTCTGCCCTCTACAGCCTCAGGGTTTGGCGACCTGGGGGCGGCTGGCAAAGCCGCTCATGTATTTGATGGCGTCGCCAATGGTGTCGCGCCACACCGGCCATTCATGGTCGCCGTCGACGACGCGGTACTCCACCAGCTTGGGCTGGTATTCAAACAATTTCTGGAACAGGCCGGCCGAGTGGTAGGCAATGGAAAAGGTGTCGTGGTCGCCGCTGTTGATGTACAGGGGTACCACGATTTTTTTGCTTTTGTAGGCTTCCCAGCTGGCGGTGTAGTTCAGGCGGTCCCACGAGGCCTGGTCAAATTTGCCGCCTGCCTGAAACGGCGCCACCTGCATGGCCGAAGAGTGGCCCGGGGGTGTCGGTGAATAGATCGCCGGGCTCAACGCCGCGGCGGAAACAAACAGCTCGGGGTACTTGAAAACGGCGTTCACCGTGCCGAAACCGCCGGCGGACAGCCCTGCGATCATGCGGCCTTCACGCGCGGTGATGGTCCTGAAGTTGGTGTCGATGTGCGGGATGAGCTCCTTGATGAGCGCGGTCTCGGCCTTGTCCTTGTTGCCGTCCACCCACCAGGTGGAGCCGCCGCCCGGCATCACGATGATGGCCGGCTGGACGCGGCCTTCCCTGACCAGCGTGTCCATGGTCGCCTGCACCTGGCCTTTGACCGGCCAGTCATTGTGGTCGCCGCCGTTGCCGTGCAGCAGAAACAGCACCGGGTAGCGCAGCCGGCCGTTCTCATAGTCGTCCGGCAGGTAAATGGTGTAGCGGTAGTCTGCGCTCAAGGCCTTTGAGTTGAAGGACCTGACGGTGACCTCGCTGGCAAACGACAGCGGTGCGCCAGCCGCAACAAGTGCCAGTAAAACCCAGCCCAGCAGTTTGCGAATCGACTTGAACCCCATGCCTGTCTCCATCTTGAGCTCCTTGTTGTGTGAGGGCAAGTATCCGGTAAATCCCGGACGCATGAAAGCGCTCTCACGCAGCGGCTCAACGGATGCCCCGGGGGCGGGACTGGGCCTCGGTGAACCTTGCTACTTGACCAGCAACACCGGAATCTCGCACTCGGCGACCACGCGCTGGGCCACGCTGCCGATCAGCGCGCGGCTGAGCAGGCCCTGGCCGTGTGTGCCCATCACGATAAGGTGCACTTTTTCGCGCTTGGCGGCACGCAGTATTTCAGCGGTGGGCGAGCCAACCACGGCGAGAGTTCTAAACGCCATCTTGTGGCGCTGGAGGAAACGCTCGATCGGCGCCAGCACCTTTTGCGATTCTTCGGCGTGGTAGGCGGTGACGTTGGCCGAACCCAGCATGGTCTTGACGCGCCCCGGCACGGGAGCCTGCACATTGATCACCACCACTTCGCCTTCGGTACCGGCGAGTTCATCGTGGTTGACCAGAAAGGCCAGGGCCTTTTTGGTGTATTTGCTGCCATCGGCGGCGAACAGAATCTTCATGGTTTTTCTCCGGTGTGATCGGATCAGCGTAACACCAGCGCCCTCGTACCGCTGTAGGTGAGCGCCTGTTTTCGTCTTGCAGTCCGGGGAAAATGGCTTGGCTCCAGGTGCCGACTTGGCGCCGTTCAAGCCAGCGCTGTCCGTGCCGCGGCCAAGTCCCAGCCTGCCCAGCCGCAGCTTTTAAACAGCACCGGCCCGGCGGGCTTTTTGGTGTCCTGGCGTATCACATCGCCCAGGCTGGCGAAGCGGGCCACGTCCAGTCCGGCCTGCAGCAGGTCCCCTGCCTCGTGGATGGCATCAGCCGTGTCGACAAACACCGAACCCTTCGCCGCGAAGTATTGGCATAACGCGGCGCTCAGTTCCATCATGGCAGGGGTGAAAGCCCCAACGGCGCTGATGAAGCCGTCAGGCCGGGGTAGCGCGCTGAGGACTACGGCGGCAGCCGGCGTGCAGGTAACGGCCAGCGGGCAGTCGGCCAGCGCAGCATCGGCGTCGTGCACCACGCGGGCGTTCACGCCCAGCGCCTCTGCATGCTGCACCAGGGCCTGGGCGCTGGCGTAGCTGCGCGAAGCGATGCGAAATTCGTGCACGCCCAGGCCTTCGGCATAAGCCTCCAGATGCGCAAGTCCCTGGACACCGGCACCGACGATGAGCATGGGGCCGTGCGTGTTGGGCGCCAGCCGCTGCGCGGCCAGCAGTGAGACGGCTGCCGTGCGCCGGGCGGTGACGGTGGGCCCGTCGAGCATCAGCCGGCGACTGCCGGTGGCCACGTCAAACACCACAACGTCGCCCTGGATAGTGGGTCGGCCGGTGCCGGCATTGCCAGGCGTGAAGGTGATCAGTTTGGTGATCGCGGTGCGGTCGTCCAGCGCCGGCATCACAAACAGGCTGCCGCCCCCGGGCAGGGGCTGCACCACGCGCGGCGGCACCTGGACGGAACTGTCCTTGAGCAGGTGCGTCAGCTCGCTGACCAGCAATGGGTAAGGCAGGCGGGCGGCGGTCTGGGCGGGGCTGAGCAGCGTGGGCGTCATGGGGCCATGGTAAAGGGAGGAAGTGGAGGGGCGATACGAGAAGGTGTCGGCGCCCGGCGTTACGTCGCGTAAAAAAATGAAAGGTTTTTATCCTACATATTCCCGGGAAAAGTGCTGGATGGAAACCGCAAACACTTCCCTAGGATGAAAACAGGTTCACAGGGAGGCCTGCCATGTTTTCTGACCACTTGCAAAAATTCGACAAAATGCCTTACAAGACGCTGCTCTGGGTAGCGGCTGGGCTGGTGTTTGTTTGCCAGCTGGCAGCCTTCGCGTTTGTGGCGGACGGGCAAGTCACCAAAGCCAGGATCCGCGACTATCAGCGCCAGGTTGAAGTGCAGGCGATTGCGCAGTGCATCGAAAACACCGCCGGTGCCGCCCGCCAGGGTTGTATCCAGCAGGCCCGCGTCGCGGCCGCCTCAGCCTTACCGCCCGTGATCGCCAGCGCGCAAAAAGGTCAGGTCGTGGCCGATTCATCGGGGGAATCCAGCGGTGTGATGGCCAGCAACGCAGCAGGCGCCACTGTCAGCAGCATGCTGCCAATGCAGCCGGCGCAGGGCTTTATGCCGGCGTCCTTCGCTATCCGCTGATTCAGCAATCATCGGAAGGTCTTGCGGCCGGTGCGGTTAGCATGTGGCCACGATGAAACCGTCACGTCCGCTCTCGCGCCTTTACCAGCCGCGCAATCCCCTGTTCTGGCTGATGCTCACGCTTAATGCCTTGTCGCCAGCGCTGGCCTGGGTGGTGCATAACCGTCCCTTGAATGCCTGGGCCACGGTGCTGGTTACCTGTTTTGCGCTGGGTAACGCCGTGGTTGGCACCTTCCTGCTGTGGCGGTTGCTGCGGGATGATCCTGCTGCACCCCCGCAGAACACAGAAGCGCCAGACGCTAATTGACGGCCCCGGCGCCTTTGACAATGTCGTGGGGCGTGGCCAGCGCCGCTGCTATGGCCAGCCGCAACCCGCGCACAATTTCTTCCAGCGGCAGGCTGGGTTTGCCCTGTTCGGGAACATAAGGTACATGGATGAAGCCGCCGCGCGTGCGCTTCAAGCCGCGCCTGGTGGCCAGCGCATGCATGAGCGCATAAAACACGTGGTTGCAGACGAAGGTGCCCGCAGTCTGTGACACCTCGGCCGCTACACCGGCTTCCTGCAGCGCCTGCAGCATGGCCTTGATGGGCAGGCTGCTGAAGTAGGCGGCAGGCCCGCCTGCCACCACTGGCGTGTCGATGGGCTGACTGCCGCAGTTGTCGGAAATGCGTGCATCGTTCACGTTGATGGCAACGCGCTCCAGAGAAATCGCGCTGCGCCCGCCGGCCTGGCCCACGCAAATGACCAGCGCGGGCTTGTGCAAGGCCATCAGCCGGACGAGTTCGGTGACGGAGTCCCCAAACACGGTGGGCAATTGCGCCGCCACCAGGAGGTGGCCGCCGATGCGCTTGCCGCCCAGCGCCTGCACCGCCAGCCAGCTGGGGTTGAGGGGCAGGCTGCTGTGCCCGGTGTCGCCGAAGGGGTCGAATCCGGTGAGCAGGACACGGGGGAGCGAAGAAGCGGAAGGGGCTGTGCGCATGCCGCCATTGTGAAGGACGGCAGTGTTTTGGCTATCCCCAGCCCATCCGGACATTTCCGTGCCCGTTGCCGCGCCGGATACCGGCCCTCCGGGTGGGTGAAACGGGCGACCGGGCTCCACCCGATTGTTCGGCGGTTGAGCTTACTTTTTGATCAGCGCGCCGGTTTCGCTGTCGAATTTCACGACGCGCACCTGGCCGTTCTGGCCGGGAAAGTTGTCAAACACGGCGCGAACCAGGTAAGGCACGACCAGCGGAAGGTCGCCACTGCCGCCCTCGTAGACGGCGCGTGATTCGAACACCGTACGCGGCGGCTTGCCCGGCGGCGTGCCCTGGGTGTCGAGCAGCCGCACGCGCAGGCTGTTGGTGTAGACCGTCATGTTGAGCTGCCGGTCACCCACATAGCGCGGCCCGAAAGGGTCGGGCATCCAGCCGCCCGCGTAAAGACGGCCCGCGGCGTCGCGGTAGGGCGGCATGAAGACAAAGTTGTCCTGGTAAACCGGCTGCACAAAGGTTTTTTCCTCGCTGCGGCTGCTGGCCGCCACGTCGACGTGCAGGCGCCCGGTCTGTCCTTCAGGTGCGCGTTTGAGGCCGCGCTTTTCCAGTTCGGCCTGCACATAGCCCTCATAGGTGGCTTGTTCCAGCTGCCGTGTCGTGTCCACCGGCGTGATGTAGCTGAAGGTCGCGCCTGCCGTATCGGCCGGCCACTGGTTGAAGCTGGTCACGCGGGTGGTGATGGGGCTGGCGCAGGCCGTCAGCAGCGCAGCCAGCAGCACCGCAAGCGCCAGGCGTAGCGGGAAAAACACGGAAATGGCGCCGCCCTGGGTGCCGGGGCCTGCGGGCGTTGGGTGGGCAAAAGTAGTCATGACGAATGGATACACCAGGGTGCAATTTTGTTCCACGGCGGGGGGGCCGCTCAAGTAAAGTCGGCGCATGCGCTGACAGCGGACCGGGCTTTGGGGCAGGTGCCGCAGCGGGCCGGAAAGGCCAGTATGCACGGATGACAGACAGGGAGACACCATGAAGTGGGAAGGCAATCGCGAATCCGACAACGTTGAAGACCGGCGCGACGGCGGTGGCGGGGGAGGCGGCTTCGGCTTTGGGGGCCGCAGCGTCGGCATCGGCACCATCGTGGTGGCGCTGGTCGGCGGCTGGATCTTCGGCATCAACCCGATGACCATTCTGAGCCTGCTCAGCGGCGGCGGACCGCCGGCACAGGTACAACAGGGCCCGGCTCCCAAGCCGCCGGCCGATGACCGCATGGCGAAATTCGTCTCCACCGTGCTGGCGGACACCGAAGATGTCTGGACCGATGTGTTTGCCAAGGGCGGCGGCACTTACCAGAAACCGCGGCTGGTGCTCTTTCGTGGCGCCACGCAAACGGCCTGCGGCCAGGGCCAGGCCGCCATGGGGCCGTTTTACTGTCCGGGCGACCAGAAGGTCTACATCGACCTGGGTTTTTACGAAACCCTCCGTAGCCGGTTGGGAGCACCCGGCGACTTCGCCCAGGCGTATGTGATCGCGCATGAGGTGGGCCACCATGTGCAGAACCTGCTCGGCATCAGCGGCAAGATGGACCAGATGCGCGGGCGGGTCAGCAAGGCCGAATACAACGCCCTGAGCGTTCGCCTTGAGCTCCAGGCCGACTGTTTTGCCGGCGTCTGGGCGCACAACGCACAGAACGCGCGCCAGATACTGGAGCAGGGCGACGTGGAGGAGGCCATGAACGCGGCCGCCAAAATCGGCGACGATGCCCTGCAGCGGGCCGGTGGTGGCGCGGTAGTGCCGGAAAGCTTCACCCACGGCACCAGCGCCCAGCGGCAGCGGTGGTTCGACACGGGCCTGAAAACCGGCAGCATGAAGGCCTGCGACACCTTTAGTGCCCGCAGTATTTAGCCGGCAGTCAACAATTTAGAGTGAAATCGGGCTGTAGCCCTTTACTGACGTGCGAAAGTAGCTATAAAATAGATAGCAATAGACGGGCATTGCCCCAGTGGCTGCCCTGGCCCAAATGGCCCTGAAGGCGCAGTGGGCCGGCAAAGCCGGCATCGGGGCCTAAAGTGCGACAATAGAAGGCTGAGGAAGCGCTGCAACAGCCCCATCATGGTCGCTGACCGTGCCACGCCGGGCGGCCCGCCGCGCTCCCTTTCTTGCCAATGGTGCAGCGGTGCCGTTGGCTGCCAGCGCGCCGGTCCGCGCGCCCTTCGCAAGACAACCCGCAGAGTACCGCCAAGCCTTTTTATGACATCCTCTTTTTCCAATCTTTCGCTGGCAGAACCGCTGGCCCGCGCCGTGGCCGAAATGGGCTACGAAACCATGACGCCCATCCAGGAACAGGCCATCCCGGTCGTCCTGCAGGGTAAAGACGTCATGGGCGCCGCGCAAACCGGCACCGGCAAGACCGCGGCTTTCGCGCTGCCCCTGCTGCAGCGCATGATGAAGCACGAGAACGCCTCGACGTCRCCAGCCCGCCACCCGGTGCGCGCGCTGGTGCTGCTACCCACGCGCGAACTCGCCGTGCAGGTGGCCCAGCAGGTCGAGCTGTACGCCAAATACACCAATCTGCGCAGCACCGTGGTGTTTGGCGGCATGGACATGAAGCCGCAGACGGCCGAGCTCAAAAAAGGCGTTGAAGTGCTGGTGGCCACGCCGGGTCGTCTGCTTGACCACATTGAAGCCAAGAACGCCGTACTCAACCAGGTCGAATACGTGGTGCTCGACGAAGCCGACCGCATGCTGGACATCGGTTTCTTGCCCGACCTGCAGCGCATCCTGAGCTACCTGCCCAAGCAGCGCATCACCTTGCTGTTCTCGGCGACTTTTTCGCCTGAAATCAAGCGCCTGGCTTCCAGTTACCTGCAGGACCCGGTCACGATTGAAGTGGCGCGCTCCAACGCGACGGCTTCTACCGTCGAGCAGCATTTCTACAGCGTGGGCGCTGACGACAAGCGCCGTGCCCTGCACCAGATCCTGAAACAGCGCGGCATGAAGCAGGCTTTTGTGTTCGTCAACAGCAAGCTCGGTTGCGCGCGGCTGGCGCGTTCCCTGGAACGTGAAGGCCTCAAGACCACGGCGCTGCACGGCGACAAGAGCCAGGACGAACGCCTCAAGGCGCTGGAAGCCTTCAAGAAGGGCGAAGTCGACCTGCTGGTGTGCACCGACGTGGCGGCGCGCGGCCTGGACATCAAGGATGTGCCCGCGGTGTTCAACTTCGATGTGCCCTTCAATGCCGAAGATTACGTGCACCGCATCGGCCGTACCGGCCGGGCCGGCGCATCGGGCCTGGCTGTGAGTTTTGTTGCCAGCAGCGACCAGCGCCTTGTGGCTGATATTGAGAAGCTGATCAAGACCAAGATCGAGCTGGAGCCCATCGAGTTCGAGGAAGACCAGCCCCGGATCAGCGAGCAGGGCCGTATCAATGACGGCCGCCGCATGTACCGTGAAGGTGAAGAGGGCGGCCATGCGCGTGAAGCGCGCCAGCCGCGGGAGCGGCGCGAGTACACGCCGCATCGCCAGCCGGCGGCGCCGCGTGACCCGTTCTTCGACCAGCCCTACGAAGCAACCGCTGCGCCCGATGCCACGCCCGCCTGGGAGGCTGCCGCCAAGGCCGCCCCCGCGCGCAGCAGTGTGTCGGCCAATATCAAGCCGAAGAAAAAAGTCGCAGCGCTGTTCAAGACAGCCGGTTAAGACAACCGGTTAGGGCGCGCCCGTCCAGCACCGGTTCATTGCGGGGCGCTGAGCAGCGCCTCTACCCGATTTCCTCCACCAGTTTCCATACTCCCGTCGGTTCACGCCTACGGTGCAGGGAGCTGCTGTCCGGTTGGGTCTTTGCTGCGGGTTTCCTAAGCTTTCGGGATGATGGAGAAACCCGATCCGCATGTTCAGGCCCCGCCGGCCTTCGCGCTTTCTTCCCTTCAGAAGATTTTCAGGCCTCTTTACCGGCCCCTGTGGCAGGCCATCGACCACTGGATTGATGCAGGCGGCATGCGCATGAGCGCGGCCATGTCGTTCTACGGCATCCTCAGCCTGGCGCCGCTGCTGGTGCTGCTGGTGGCAGTGCTCGGCTGGTGGCTGGACCGCCGGTATATCGAAACCAGCCTGGTGGATCAGATCCGCAGCGTCATCGGCGCGCAGGGCGCACAGGTGGTACAGCAGGCACTTTCAAGTGCCCAGGCTCCTTCAGAGGGCATCACGGCTTCGCTGTTTGCTTTTGCGCTGCTGTTGTCGGGTGCGACCGGCGTCTTTGCCGAACTGCAGGATGCGTTTGAGCGCCTGTGGCGGCAAGGCAGTGGTGAGCTGCCGCAGCAGAAATGGTGGCACAGCGCTTCTTTGCGGCTGCGAGGTGTGGCCTACATCCTGGCCTTCGGTTTTCTCTTGCTGGTTTCGCTGGCGATCTCGACTTTTCTGAGCCTTCTCTCAGGCTGGGCAGGCGGCTATTTGCCGATTGAGAAGATCGCCTGGGTCCTCAATGAGGTCGTGTCTTTCTGCTTTTGCGTGGTGCTCTTTGTGGCGCTCATGAAAATGAGCGTGGGCCCCAAGCCCGCTTTACGCTATCTGGTGATGGGTTCCGCGGCGGGGGCCATCCTGTTTGCGGTCGGCAAGCACCTGATGGCTTTTTATCTTTCGACCGCTGCGATTGTGTCGGCCTATGGCGCGGCGGGCTCACTGGTGGTGATCCTGATGTGGATTTACTTTTCGTCGGCTGTGCTGTTGCTGGCTGCAAGCATGGCCCGGGCCTGGGCGGATGCGGCAAGTGCCGCGCGGCAACCGGTTTAAGCCGGCTTGCCGGCCTTGCGAGGTTTTTGCGCTTCTTCGCATTGCACACTGACCAGTTCAAACTCGCCGGGCGCCGTCCCCAATCTGGCCGCCGTCAGGCAGCCGCCCCACACGCAGCCGGTGTCGAGTGGCAAGGTGTTGTTGCGCAGGGCGGGTGTGCTGTTCTTGCCGCTGGCCAGCGTAGACCAATGGCCAAACGCCACCGGCGTATCTGCTGTGGCCCGGCCGGGAACATCAAACCAGGGCAGGTGGCCTTCTGGCGCGCTGCCGGGGCCGTCGGTACTGCTGAAGTCCATCACGCCTTCGGGTGTGCAAAAACGCAGGCGCGTGAGTGCGTTCACGATGACCCGCAGCCTGTCGGCGCCCTTGAGGCTGTCGCTCCAGTGATCAGGCGTGTTGCCGTACATGGCCTGCAGGAAGTCCTTGAGATGGCCGCCGCGCAGCACCTGCTCCACCTCTGAGCCCAGCGCCACGGTTTGCGCCGCATTCCATTGCGGCAGCACGCCCGCATGCACCATCAGCCAGCCGTGGCGATGGATGGCCATGGCGCGGTGGCGCAGCCAGTCGAGCAGTTCCTCGCTGTCCTTGGCCTCCAGAATGTCCTGTACGGTGTCGCTGCGGCCCGGCTTGCGCACGCCTTGCCACACAGCCAGCAGGTGCAGGTCGTGGTTACCGAGCAGGCATTGCGCAGCGTCGCCCAATGCCGAGAGGCTGCGCAGCACCTTCAGGGAGCCGGGGCCGCGGTTGACCAGGTCGCCAAGGATGTAGAGAGTGTCGCGGCTTGGCGAGAAATCGATCTTGTCCAGCAAGCGCTGAAAAGGTGCGTGGCAACCCTGCAGGTCGCCGATACAGTAAAGTGACATGTGTTTATTTTGCGCCAGGCCCCATGGACTTTTTCCTGATTGCTTTTCTGACCTTGCTCAACGGTGTGTTTGCCATGTCGGAGATGGCACTGGCTTCGAGCCGCAAAGCCCGGCTCTCGGCCATGGGCGAATCCGGCGACAAGGGCGCGCAGGCGGCCCTGGGGCTGCTGGACAACCCTACGCAGTTTCTTTCGTCGGTGCAGGTCGGCATCACCTCTATCGGCATGCTCAACGGCATTATTGGCGAGGCGGCTTTCAGCAGCGGTTTGGCGGCGTGGATCCAGACCTTCGGCGTGCGGCCGCGCGTCTCCGAGATCACCGCCACCGCGCTGGTGGTGACAGTCATCACCTTCATCACCATCGTCTTTGGCGAGCTGGTGCCCAAACGCATCGGGCAGCTGTACCCGGAAACCGTCGCACGTCTGGTTTCAAGGCCCATGATGTGGGTGGCGACGGGCTTCAAACCCTTTGTCCGGCTGCTGTCCATCAGCACGCAGGCGGTACTCAAGCTGCTGCGTATCGACAACAGCGCCGGCCGGGCCGTCACCGAAGAAGAGATCGCGGCCAGCCTGGAGGAGGGCGTGGACGCCGGCCTGATTGAGGAGCATGAACACCAGATGGTGCAGAACGTGTTTCTGCTGGATGACCGCCTGCTCACGTCACTGATGCTGCCGCGTTCCGACATTGAGTGGCTCGATGCTTCCGATACCATTGCCCAGGCCATCGACAAGGCCGGCGCCACCGGCCATTCGTGGTACCCCGTCTGCCGCGGCAGCCTTGATGACGTGGTGGGCGTGGTCAATGTGGCCAAGCTGCTCGCGCTGCGCGGCCAGATCCAGCCCGCCGCTTCCGGCCAGAGCTCGGGCGCGGTACCCTCGGTGACCGACCGCATCGGTGCTTATGCCGTGCCGGCGGTCTTCGTGCCGGAAACGCTCACGGGCATGGAGTTGCTGGAGCAGTTCCGGGCCCGTTCCACCCGCATTGTGTTTGTGGTCGATGAATACGGGGTAGTGCAGGGTCTCATGACGCCCATGGACATGCTGGAAGCCATCACCGGTGAGTTGCAGCCCGGCGCGCAGATGGACGCGTGGGCGACCGAAAGAGAGGACGGCAGCTGGCTCATTGACGGTGTCATGCCTGTCTCTGAACTCAAAGCCCGTCTGGATATCAGGGAACTGCCCGAGGAAGGCCGGGGCCGCTACAACACGGTGGCCGGCCTGCTTCAAAGCGTTTCGGGGCGGTTGCTGAAAACCGCCGAGCGGGTGGAATGCGCGGGCTGGCGCTTCGAAGTCCTTGACCTTGATGGCAAGCGGATCGACAAAATCCTGGCCAGCCCCATTCCGGTCGATCCCAATATGTAAATATTTGTTTCTGCCAGTAGACCACTTGGGTTGTATTGGCGGAACATATATGTGAAAAAAGGCCGCTTTTAGGTAGATTGGATTCAACATGAGTCGCGTTCACAACACCTTCATACGTAAATAGTTGTAACTTAACGGGGCTGTGTTTAAACTGAAAAAAAGTTAAGGCACTCATGTTTGATGTTTTTGTGTTGGCGCTCACTGCGACGGCGGTGTCTGCAATGGCGACGGGAGCAGCCTGCCACCATGGCTGGCTGGCGCGTTCCGCGCGCAAAAAAAGGCGCCTTCCCACGCATTGGCACCTGCAGCCAAGGCCACTGCTACTGGAGGCCGAACAGGACGTGTGGCATTGGCTTCAGCGGGCCTTTTTTGACCACCATGTCCTGATCAAAGTCCCTGTCATCCGCTTTGTCTCGCCGCGAACCGAAGCCGAAGGGCAGCGTTCCTTTGAATTGCTGAAAACCGTTTACTGCACTTTCACTGTATGCGCCGCGGATGGAACCGTCATTGGTTGCCTGGATGTCCCCGGTCCCCGGGGGCTCAAGGCCAGCAACCGCGACCTCAAGCGCAAGCTGTTTGAAGAATGCGGGATTGCCTACGCCGTCGTGCGTGCGAGCAACCTACCCACGCTGGAAGATGTTCGCGCGGCGTTCCTCGGAGAAATCGACCTGTCGGACGACGAACCCGCCGTGCTCGGCGAGCCTCCCCTGGCCTTGCCGGTCGAGGTGGATGCCGACGCCGATGCCAACATGGCCACCGTGCCCGATACCATGCGTGCAGCCAACGGAACCCTCCTGGAGGACGCGCCAAAAGTCGCCAGCATGGACATCGCGGCAGCCCGAAGCAGCCTGCAAGCCAAGCTGGAACGCAACCGCAGGATACGGTTCACCAATTTCGACCCGCTCAGCACCGGTTCAGGCATTGTTCATGACAACGCCGACCACAATTTTGCTGTGCAGTGGGAAGACTCTTTCATCACACCGGAAGAGCCGGATACGCCGAACGGCACCAACGCCTGAACGTCTAAAGCCGCAGCGGTGTTGCGGTTTTCAGTCGTTACTCAATTTGCTTTCGCGGTGTCAAACAATGCCTTCGTTTCCGCCGGCATCACGGCTGTCAGCGGTTTGCCGCCCGGTTTCATGGGTTTTAAAAACCATTGTTCATACCAGCCCTGCGCTGCGCCGCTGCGCATGGATTCCTTGATAGAGCCATTGACCAGCTCACCCATGGCTGCATCCCCCTTGCGGTAGGCGATGGCAATAGGTTCTACCGACAGGCGTTCCGGCAGGATCAGGTAGTCGCCTGCATTGGGCAGGCTCGCCAATTGCGCGGCGAGCGCCACACCGTCACGGGCGTACCCTGCCGCCCAGCCCAGTTGCAACTGTCCGAGGGCGGCATCCGCGTTGACTGCCTTGGCGTGTTGCCACTTCAATGAATGCTGCTGCGCGTAGAGATCCAGCGCGGGAACCACGGTGGTGCCGGCAATGCCCACAATGCTTTTGCCTTGCAGTTGGTCGAGCGCGCTGAGTTTGTCCTTGGTGCGCACCGCCACCTGGACGGCTTCGATAAAAATCGGTGTCGAGAAATCCATTCGCGCCCGGCGCTCCGGTGTGTCGGTTACGTTCTCGCACAGCAAATCGACACTGCCTTCAGACAGCAAGCGTGTGCGGGCGTCCACGTACGTTTCGATATACCGTACCGGCAGGTTCGGCTTGCCGGCAGCCTGGCGGAGCCGCTCGATGATGGGCTTGCAGAATTCGATGCTATAGCCCAGAGGCTTTTCCGCCGTCTGGTGAAACGAGAAGGGCGCGGAGTTTGCGCGGTAGCCCACATTGATCTGCCCGCGGCTCTTGATTTTCTCCAGTGTGGCCTGCGCTTGAGCCCACTGCGGTACGGCAATCGCCGCTATAGCCAGGACGGCCGGAAACAGCCGTTGTCGAAAAGGACGAAGCGGAATTATCCCCATACGAATCCCCCTGTTGCTGGGTTTTATTCTTATGGAAAAGGCCCAAGCACGCAAACAATGCGGGGGGATGACTTTCCCGGTACGACCAAGGTATTCATTGCGCTGAAATCATTGGGCGGAGGTTAATGAAAAAAGCCCCTGTTCCTTGCGAAACAGGGGCTTCAATTGGTGCCGGAGAGATGAATCGAACACCCGACCTTCTCATTACGAATGAGCTGCTCTACCGACTGAGCTACACCGGCTTTGTATCAAATACAGCCTTCAATTATAGCCCGGAGTGGTAAGAGGTCACCCGTTCGACCTCATTTTTGGAGCCGAGTATGACGCTGACGCGCTCATGCAGCTTGGTGGGCTGCAAATCCAGGATGCGTTGTTTGCCGTTGGTGGCGGCGCCGCCGGCCTGTTCGATGAGCCAGCTCATGGGGTTGGCTTCGTACATCAGGCGCAGTTTTCCGGCCTTTTCGGGCTCGCGTTTGTCCCAGGGGTAGAGGAAGATGCCGCCGCGGCACAGGATGCGGTGCACGTCGGCCACCATGGCGGCGATCCAGCGCATGTTGAAGTCCTTGCCGCGCGGACCGTCCTTGCCGGCCAGCAGCTCGTCCACGTAGCGCTTGACCGGGGCATCCCAGTGGCGCATGTTGCTCATGTTGATGGCGAACTCTTTGGTGTCTTCAGGGATCTGCACGTTTTCCTCGATCAGCACGAAGGAGCCCTGTTCACGGTCCAGCGTGAACATGGCGACGCCGTCGCCAACCGTCAGGACCAGCGTGGTCTGCGGGCCGTAGATGCAGTAACCCGCCGCTACCTGCTTGTGGCCGGCCTGCAGGAAGTCGCCTTCATCCACACCGCGATCGCCCTCGGGCATTTTCAGCACGCTGAAAATGGTGCCAATGCTGACGTTGATGTCGATATTGCTGGAGCCGTCGAGCGGGTCGAACAGCAGCAGGTATTCACCCTGGGGGTAGCGATTCGGCACCACGTAAATGCCTTCCATTTCCTCGCTGGCCATGCCAGCCAGGTGGCCGCCCCATTCATTGGCCTCAATCAGCACTTCGTTGGCAATGATGTCCAGCTTCTTCTGGATCTCACCCTGCACGTTCTCACTTTCGGCGCTGCCCATGCCGCTGCCGAGCGCACCCTTGTTGACGGCCTGGCTGATGCTCTTGCAGGCGCGGGCGACCACTTCGAGCAGCAAGCGAAGCTGCGAGGGAATGTGACCGTCGATGCGCTGCTGCTCGATCAGGTAGCGGGTCAGGGAGATTTTTTGGGACATGGGGGGCTCCATTCGGTTGAGGGATAGTTCGTTTGGGCGGCGTATGGCTGGGCGGGCGCTTAGCCAGGCTCGCCTTGCTGTTCGCGTTCTTCAAATTCGGCAAGCGTGGCCAGGGTGTCGTCCAGCAGGTCCTCGTCGTCCTTCGCACGGGCAATGTCCACGCGTTGCTGGAAGAGGGCGCGCGCTTCGGCGGGCTGGTCCGTTTCGTGTGCGAGCACGCCAAGCTGGAACAAGGTGTCCAGCAAGATGTCGGTGTCCTGCAAGGCCTGGCCCAGCGCCAGGCGCTGTTGCAGCCAGGCCTGAGCCTGCGCATGTTCGCCCAGCTCGTAGGTATTTTGCGCCAGGTTGTTGATGAGGCCGGAAAGGCGCTTGTCCGTGCCGGAGCCGAAGGCGCTTTGTGCATCAGCCAGCAGTTGCCGGTTGTGCGCCACAGCCTCGGCGAAGCGGCCGGCCTCGTGCAGGGCGTAGCCTGTCTCTTCGCGAATGCCCAGCTTCTGGTCGACGCCTAGCGTGGCGCCTTCGTGCGCAGCCCAATGGGCCGACTGCTGAAGGTGCTCGACGGCGGTGTCGTACTCCTCGGCTTCCAGGGCCGACTCGCCGATGGCGTAATGCTGTTCGTAGCGCTCGGTGGGCGTGAGGCTGCCCTTGGCAGCGCGGATGGCCAGGGCGCGCAGGCCCAGGGGCAGGCCCTCGGCATCCAGCTGGCGTTTGTGGAACACCACGAACTGCAACCACAGCAAGTCAGCCAGCTCGGCGGAGTCGGCGCCCAGGGTCTCGGCCAGGGGCTCCAGCGCGGCCAGGTCGGCTGACATGCGCGAACCGCTGAACATGCCGCTGGCGTCGTACACCGTGTCGCGCAGCGGGTTGAACTTCTTCGCAAACCGCTGCGCGGGGGTGGTGAATGTGAAGAATGCCATGGCGGGTGCCGTCCGCGTTCAGTCAGCCAGTGCGCGAGAGACGACTTCGTGTGTGTCTTTGCTCAGGTCGGTCTTGGCCGCGACGCGTGCAATTGCTTCACGCGCCGCGCTGCGGTAGGGCTCGGCCAGCTTGCTCCAGCGGTCCAGCGCGCGCGCCAGGCGGGCGGCCACCTGCGGGTTGATGGCGTCGAGCTCCATCACACGGTCGCTCCAGAACACATAACCGGCGGCATCCGCGCGATGAAACGCGGCGGGGTTGCCCTGGCAGTAAGTGCTGACCACGCTGCGGGCGCGGTTGGGGTTGCGCAGGCTGAAGTCGGCATGCTTCATCAGTTGTTTGACGGCCTGCAGGATGTTGCCGCCGCGGTCGGGCGCGCCGGCTTGCAGGCCGAACCATTTGTCGATGACCAGGGCTTCGTCCTTGAACATGGCGTGGAACAGTGGCAGCGCCTCGGCGGCCAGCGCGTGGCCGCTGGAGACCAGGGCGGCCAGCGCGTTGAAGCGGTCTGTCATGTTGCCGGCGTCCTTGAAGCGCTGCAGGGTCTTGCCCGGCCAGACGGTATCGCCGGAAGCCTGCGCCGCCAGGCACAGATGCGTGAGTGCCATTCCCGCGAGCGCGCGGCGGCCCGAGGAGGCCGGGTCAGGCGTGTAAGCGCCGGTGTCGTGGTTGGCCTCGTACACGGCTTGCCAGTCGGCTGCCAGGGCTGTGGCCAGCTGCTGCCGCATGGCTTCGCGCACTGCATGAATGCGCTGCGGGTCCACCACGTCCAGCTGCTCGGCCAGGTAGGTCTCAGACGGCAGCGTCAGCACCAGTTCTTTAAATGCGGAGTCCAGCGCGGGGTGGCGCAGCACCTGGCGCATCGCATCAAGATATGCATCATCCAGCACCGCAGCCGTTACGGGTCCTGCGCCACCAGCTATTGATTTGATAGCGCGGTTGACGGCCAGGCGTTGCCCGGCTTCCCAGCGGTTGAAAGGGTCGCTGTCATGCGCCAGCAAATGCAGCAGCTGGGCGTCGGTGTAGTCAAACTCCAGCACCACCGGGGCGGTGAAGCCGCGCAGGATGGAGGGAACCGGCTCGGCATCGATGTTGACGAAGGTCAGCGTTTCGCTGGCCTGCGTCAGCACCACGGTGCGGGTGCGGGCAGGTGCCTGGCTCTCACCGGCCAGCTGCAGCGGCAAGTCCTGGCCGTCTGCGCCCAGCAGGCCCAGGCCGACCGGTATGACAAACGGCTCCTTCACGGCTTGCCCTGCCGTGGGCATGCAGCTTTGCGACAAGGTCAGGGTGTAGGTGCGCGCCGCCGCGTCATAAGCACCCTGCGCGTGCACACGCGGCGTGCCGGCCTGGCTGTACCAGCGCTTGAACTGCGGCAAGAGGCGCGCCAGGTCCGACATCGGGTTGGCGTCGGCAATCGCCTGCGCGAAGTCGTCGCAGGTCACGGCGTGGCCGTCGTGGCGCTCAAAGTAAAGCGTCATGCCGCGGGCAAAGCCCTCACGGCCCACCAGGGTCTGCATCATGCGGACGACTTCAGCGCCCTTTTCATAAATGGTGACGGTGTAGAAGTTGCTGATCTCGACGTAGCTGTCGGGCCGCACCGGGTGGGCCATGGGGCCGGCGTCTTCGGGGAACTGGGCGGTGCGCAGCACGCGCACGTCTTCAATGCGCTTGACGGCGCGGGCCGAGGCCTCGCCGCACAGATCCTGGCTGAACTCCTGGTCGCGGAACACCGTCAGGCCTTCCTTCAGGCTGAGCTGGAACCAGTCGCGGCAGGTCACGCGGTTGCCCGTCCAGTTGTGGAAGTACTCGTGGCCGACCACGCTTTCAATGTTGGAGAAATCAACGTCGGTGGCGGTGGCCTGGTTGGCCAGCACGTACTTGGTGTTGAAGATGTTCAGGCCCTTGTTTTCCATGGCGCCCATGTTGAAGTCGCTGGTGGCGACGATCATGAAACGCTCCAGGTCCAGCGGCAGGCCGAAGCGGGCTTCGTCCCATGCCACCGAATGCATCAGCGATGTCATCGCGTGCTCGGTTTTGTCGAGGTCGCCGGGGCGCACATAAACCTGCAGCACGTGCTCCTTGCCTGCGCGGGAGGTGACGCGCTGCTCGCGGGCCACCAGCTGGCCGGCCACCAGGGCAAAGAGGTAGCTCGGCTTTTTGTGCGGGTCTACCCACTTGGCGAAATGCCGCGCGCCGTTGGGGCCGGGCTCCAGCGGGCCCTGGCTGACCAGGTTTCCGTTGGACAGCAGCACCGGGTACTGCGCCTTGTCGGAGCGCAGGGTCACGGTGTAGCTGGCCATCACGTCCGGGCGGTCCAGGAAGTAGGTGATGCGCCTGAAACCTTCGGCCTCGCACTGCGTGAAGAACGAGTTGTTGCTGACGTACAGGCCCATCAGCTTGGTGTTTTTGGCGGGGCAGGTCGTGGTGAAGATTTCCAGCTCAAAGGGCTCGGTGCCTTCTGGCAGGTTTTCCAGCACCAGCTGGTTGCCTTCCATCTTGAAGGAGGTGCCCTGGCCGTTCACCAGCACGCGCGAAAGATTGAGCTCTTCGCCGTCCAGCTTCAGGGCTTGTGCCGGCACGTCCGGGTTGCGGCGCAGGCTCATCTTGTTGAGCACGCGTGTTTTCTGCGGGTCCAGGTCAAAGCACAGGTCGACCGTGTCTATCCAGTAGGCGGGCGCGACGTAGTCGGCGCGGTTGATGACCACCGCGGCGCCGGGGCTCGCTCCGTCAAGCATATGCAGCATGGTTAATTCCTGAAAATCAAAATTTCACAACTTCCCGAGCGCGTCGAAAGGCACGCGCTCACACGCCCTCACACACCCTGTTTGAGTGAGGCTTCAATAAACACGTCCAGGTCGCCGTCCAGCACTTTCTGCGTGGCCGAGACTTCCACATTGGTGCGCAGGTCCTTGATGCGGCTGTTGTCCAGCACATAGCTGCGGATCTGGTGGCCCCAACCCACGTCGGTCTTGGTGTCTTCGAGTTTTTGCTGCGCTTCCTGCTGCTTGCGCAATTCGAAGTCATACAGACGCGAACGCAGGCGCTTCCAGGCCACGTCACGGTTGCTGTGCTGGCTGCGGCCGTCCTGGCACTGCACCACGATGCCGGTCGGAATGTGCGTCAGGCGCACGGCCGAGTCGGTCTTGTTGATGTGCTGGCCGCCGGCGCCGCTGGCGCGGAAGGTGTCGGTGCGCACGTCTGAAGGGTTGATCTCGATTTCAATCGAGTCATCGATCTCGGGGTAGACAAACACCGAAGCGAACGAGGTGTGGCGCCCGCCGGAGGAGTCGAACGGCGACTTGCGCACCAGACGGTGTACGCCGGTTTCGGTGCGCAGCAGGCCGAAAGCGTACTCGCCCTCGATCTTGATGGTCGCACCCTTGATGCCGGCCGTGTCGCCGGGCGATTCGTCTTCAACCGTGGTCTTGAAACCCTTGCGCTCCGCGTATTTGAGGTACTGGCGCAGCAGCATGCTGGCCCAGTCGCAGGCTTCGGTGCCGCCGGCGCCGGCCTGGATGTCGAGGAAGCAGGGCAGGGGGTCGGCCGGGTTGTTGAACATCCGGCGGAATTCCATCTTTTCGACTTCCGTAGCCACCTTGGCGGCTTCGCCTTCAATCGTCTGCATGCCGGCGTCGTCGCCTTCGGCCTTGGACATCTCGAAGAGTTCGGTGTTGTCGGCCAGCTCGGCGCTCAGGCGGTCGATCACATGGACCACGTCTTCCAGCGATTTCTTTTCCCTGCCGAGCTCCTGCGCGCGCTTGGGGTTGTCCCAGACCTTCGGGTCTTCCAGTGCGGCGTTGACTTCGTTCAGCTTACGTTCTTTGGCAGGGTAGTCAAAGATACCCCCGAAGTTCATTGACCCGGTTGCTGAGGTCCACGAGCTGGTTGCTGATGAGGTTGATGCGTTCTGCGTCCATGATTTTTCTGTCCTAAATGGTGGGAGCCGCATTGGGCGGCGTAACCCGACATTTTCTCATGATGCAGGGCCTTTCAGGCCAAGAACCCCTCAATCAGTGTTGCCAGCTGTTCCGGCTGGTCGTGGTGCAGCATGTGGCCGGCATCCTGGATCACCGCGACCTGCGCCTGGCGGACCTGTTTGAGCCGTTCGTGGTACTCGGCCAGGGTGTATTTTTCCTTCCACCACAGGGCCAGGGAGTCGTCGGACGCTTCGACGGCCAGCACCGGAGCACTGATGCAGCGGTAGACCTCGAGGGCCTCGTCGACGCGGTAGAGCTGCGCGCTGGTGATCTTGTGGGCAGCTTCTCCCAGAATCTCCCATTTCCCTTCGGCATTTGGCCGGGACCAATGGCTGGCCAGCCAGCCGGCCTTGTCGGCGGACAGGCGCGGGTTGGTTCTCATCAGGCGGCGCGCCACGCCGGCCACGTCGGTATAGGCTTTGAGTTCCAGCTCGCCCCGATGCAGGCTTTTGAGTTCGTTCATCCATTGGGCATAACGGCCGGGGGCTTGCCCAGCTTGGGTGGATGGCAGACCAAAGCCCTCCAGGTTGACCAGCCTGCGGATGCGTGCGGGCCGTACGCCCGCGTACAGCATGGCGACATTGCCGCCCATGCTGTGGCCTACCAAATCAACGGGTTTGTCGCCGGCGTAGTGGTCGAGCAGAAAGTCCAGGTCCGCCAGGTAATCGGGAAACCAATAATTGTCGGCAGGGTTGCCTGCGGGGCCGGAGCCGGTCAACCCGAAACCGCGCCAGTCGGGTGCGATGATGGTCCGGCCGCTGACGAAGGCATCCGACAGTGCGTCCACCATGAACTGGTAGGAGGCCGCCACATCCATCCAGCCGTGCACCAGAACCAGCGGCGGCAATGCCGGGTTCGCGCCTGCTGCGCTTTCCCAGAGCCACACGTGGTAACTCAAGCCACGTATAGGGACAAACTCGCTGCGTGATGATCGTTTTTCTTTGTACATTGGTTCCCATGATAAAGAGACACGAGTTGACGCGCAGTCAAAACAGGGACAAGCCGGCCGGTCCCAAATCCCCCGCCGTCGGGCAAGCCGACCAGTACGCGGCGCTTCATTCCGGCTTCCGCTGGCAGGTCGACGAGCACTTCAACATCGCCGAAGTATGTTGCAGCCGCTGGGCCAGGGGTGAAGGTGCAACGGCGGGTGCTACTAAAAGAATAGCTGTTCGCGCTCACCAGCCGGGCGCTGCAGCCGTTTCTTATACCTATTCGGAACTGAAGGGCGCTGCCGATGCCTTGAGCCATGTACTGGCCGGCCTGGGCGTTCAGCGCGGCGACCGCGTCGCCATCGTGATGCCGCAACGTTTTGAAACCGCTGTGGCTTACATGGCGGTCTTCCAGATGGGGGCGGTCGCCATGCCGCTGTCCATGCTGTTCGGCCCTGACGCGCTCGAATACCGCCTGCAGGACAGCGATGCCGTGCTGGCCATTTGCGACGAAAGTTCGATTGACAGCCTGAATGCCATCCGCGGCAACTGCCCGGCGTTGCGCACGGTGGTGGCAGCAGGTACGGCGCAGGGCAAGGGTGACGTGGACTACGAAACTGCGTTGGCGAAACACAGGAGCGCCTTCACCGCCGTCAAGACCAAGGCCGACGAAGGGGCGATCCTGATCTACACCAGCGGGACCACCGGCCCGCCCAAGGGCGCACTGCTGCCGCACCGGGCGCTGATCGGCAACCTGCCGGGTTTCATCTGCAGCCAGAACTGGTTTGGCTTTGACGGCAAAACCAATAAAAAGTCCGACGCTGTTTTCTGGTCCCCGGCAGACTGGGCGTGGACTGGCGGCCTGATGGACGCCTTGCTGCCCAGCCTCTACTTCGGCCGACCCATCGTCGCCTTCAACGGCCGTTTCAGCCCCGAGCTGGCCTTCAGCCTGATGGCGGAACAGGGCGTCACGCACACCTTTTTGTTCCCGACGGCCCTCAAGGCCATGATGAAGGCCTACCCCCGGCCCAGGCAGCACTTCAAGCTGAAACTGCAGGCCATGATGAGCGCCGGCGAAGCCGTGGGCGATGCGGTGTTTGCGTACTGCAAGGATCAGCTCGGCGTCACCGTCAATGAAATGTTCGGGCAGACCGAAATCAACTACGTCGTTGGCAACTGCAGCCGCTTCTGGTCTGCCCGGCCGGGCAGCATGGGCAAAGGCTACCCGGGCCACCGTGTGGCGGTGATTGACGACGAAGGCAATGAATGCGCGGTGGGCGTGCCGGGCGATGTGTCGGTCAACCGCTACGACATCCACGGCGACCCGGACCCGATTTTCTTTTTGGGCTACTGGAAGAAAGAGGAGTCCACCCGCGGCAAGTTCACCGGCGACTGGTGCCGCACAGGCGACCTGGCAAGGCGCGATGCCGATGGCTACCTCTGGTACGAAGGCCGCGCAGACGACGTCTTCAAGGCCGCCGGCTACCGCATCGGCCCCGGCGAAATCGAGAACTGCCTGGTCAAGCACGCAGCCGTCGCCAACGCCGCCGTGGTGCCCAAGCCCGACCGCGAGCGCGGTGCAGTCGTCAAGGCGTATGTCGTACTTGCTCCTGATTTGATAGCTGCTCGCGCAAGCCACCAGGGCGGTACAGCCCGATTTGATGATGAATTGACGCTGCAGCTGCAAGCCCACGTCAAGACCATGCTCGCGCCTTACGAATATCCGAAGGAGATTGAGTTCATTGATGCGCTGCCCATGACTACGACTGGCAAGGTGCAAAGGCGCGTGCTGCGCCTGCAGGAAGAAGAGCGTTTCAAAGCATCAAAAACGTAGTAGCGAACCGCCATAAAAAAAGCACCCCGCAGGGTGCTTTTTTCCTTCCAGTAGGGGCCGGGATCTGGCTCTGCCAGTCCCAAGGCGCCTGTCCCCTGCAAGGGGAGAGGAGGCTACACGAAGTGAGCCTCAACAGGGGTGTGCCAATCAGCGGGCTGCGACCTGTTCAGCCACGTAGATTTCAACGCGGCGGTTCTTGTCACGGCCCTGCTGTGAGTTGTTGTCAGCCACCGGTTCGCGCGAACCGCGGCCGTCCGTCACGATGCGGGTGCGTGCCACGCCGCGGCTGACCAGGTAGTCGCGGGCCGAATCGGCACGGTCAATGGACAGCGGGTTGTTGATGGCGTCAGAGCCGGTGTTGTCGGTGTGGCCGATGATGGTCACTGTCGTTACCGGGTTCTGGTTCAGGCTGGTGGCGAACTGGTTCAGGATGGGGGCGAAGTTCGGCTTGATGGCGGAACGGCCCACGTCAAAAGAAATGTCGCTGGGGATGTCGAGCTTCAGGCGGTTGTCGGTGGTCTGGCTGACGGCCACACCGGTACCAACAGTCGCCCTTTCCATCGCAGCTTTCTGATCCTGCATTTTCTTGGACCAGATATAACCACCGCCGGCGCCTACAGCACCGCCCAGAACAGCACCAGTGGCTGCGCCTTTGGATCCGCCGGTTGCTGCGCCCAGCACCGCGCCTGCTACGGCGCCAATACCGGCGCCCTTGGCGGTGCCTTGCTGTGTTTCGCTCATGTTGGCGCAGCCGGAGAGGGTCAACGCAGCCAGCGCCGCACAGGTAATGGATGTGATGGTCAGTTTGTTCATGAAATGCTCCTCGGAAAGTTAATGTAGGTATCGGAATGAAAGAGAGCGGTTGTCGGTCTCACTTCAATCAGCAGCGCATTAAAGCGCGGGTGTGTGAATACTAGGCATGCAAAAAGTGAGCAGTTGTAAGACAAGGGCGCGAGATAGGCGCGCCTGCACGCCGTTTACGGAGACCTTAAACTAGCCGTTTTGTCAATTCCGTGAATTCCGTCACAGCGTTTTTGCTGTCGTACGGCCTCTTCAATCTCACATGTGACTCCTCCATGAATAAAGTTCAACTCGGCTCCAGCGACCTTCACGTGACCCCCATTTGCCTGGGTACCATGACATTCGGCGAGCAGGTGGATGAGCCCACGTCTCATGCCATCCTGGACCGCTCGCTGGAGCGCGGCGTCAACTTTCTCGACACCGCCGAAATGTATTCGGTGCCGGCGCGCGCCGAGACCTGCGGTTCGACCGAAACCATCATCGGCAACTGGTTTGCCAAAAATCCTTCAGCACGCAACAAACTGGTGCTTGCCACCAAGGTAGCCGGACCTTCGCGCGGCATGCCCTGGGTGCGTGAAGGCAGCGGCATGACGGCTCAAGACATTCTGGCTTCGTGCGATGCCAGCCTGAAGCGGCTGAAGACCGATGTCATCGACCTCTACCAGATTCACTGGCCTGAACGCCACGTGCCGGCGTTTGGCGCGCTGTATTACAACCCTGCGCAAGAGCGCTCTGCCACGTCGATCCATGAGCAGCTCGAGGCACTCGGTGCTTTGGTGAAAGCCGGGAAGGTGCGTTTTATCGGGCTTTCCAACGAAACCCCGTATGGCGTGCACGAGTTTGTGCGCCTCGCCGAGCAGCACGGTTTGCCGCGTGTGGCCTCCGTGCAGAACCCATACTGCCTCGTCAACCGCACGGTGGAAAACGGCCTGGACGAAACCATGCACCGCCTGGGTGTCTCGTTGCTGGCTTATTCGCCCCTGGGCTTCGGCTTGCTCACAGGCAAATACGACCAGTCCGGCACTGAAGGCCCGGCCGCGCCCAAAGATGCGCGCATCGCAAAATTCGAGTCGGTGCGCAAACAACGCTGGGGCCGCCCCGAGGCACTGGCCGCCGCCCGGCGCTACAACGCGCTGGCGCGTGACAACAAGCTGACCCCGACCCAGCTGGCGCTGGCGTTCTGCTACACCAAGTGGCAAGTCGCCAGCACCATCATCGGCGTAACCTCGGTTGCGCAACTGGACGAAGACCTGGATGCCTGGGGCACCAAGTTGACCGCTGAAGTTCTGGCTGAGATCGACAAAATCCGATGGGAAACGCGCGACCCAGCCTTGTAAGCTGCGGTCTGCTGCGCACGTCGCGTCATGGCAAAAAAAGATCACGTCAGCGAGACACCGGCTACTGCCTTGCTAAAGGTCAGCAAGGTACCATTCACCGAGCACCCTTACGAATACCTCGAGCACGGCGGGGCGCAGCACAGCGCCGAGGTGCTGGGCTTTGACCCATTCACCGTCGTCAAAACGCTGGTCATGCAGGACCAGGACGCCAAACCCTTGCTGGTGCTGATGCACGGCAACCGCAAGGTTTCCACCAAGAACCTGGCACGGCAGATCGGGGCCAAGTCGGTCGAACCGTGCAAGCCCGAAGTCGCCAACCGCCACAGCGGCTACCTGGTCGGCGGCACATCGCCTTTCGGCACCCGCAGGGCGATGCCGGTGTATATCGAGGAAAGCATCCTGGCCTTGCCCAAAATCGCCATCAACGGCGGGCGGCGGGGCTACCTGATTGGTATTGACCCGCAGGTTTGTGTCATCTTGCTGGGTGCAAAATCAGTCCGTTGTGCATTGAGCCTGGACAACGCAACGGGCCACGGCTGAAATGCCGGTGGCCACCACATAACAAGGGAGATGAATTTGGACTACGTGTATTCAGCCGGCGCGACTTTGCTGGCTTACCTGATCGGCTCGCTGTCGTTTGCTGTCATCGTCAGCCGGGTGATGGGTTTGAGTGACCCCCGCAGCTACGGCAGCAAGAACCCCGGCGCCACCAACGTGCTGCGTTCCGGCAGCAAGGCCGCGGCGGCAATCACGTTACTGCTGGACGGCCTCAAGGGTTGGGTGCCGGTGGTGCTTGTCAAATGGTTTGGTGGCGACTACGGCCTCGGTGAGGGCACGATGGCTGCCGTGGGGCTGGCGGCCTTTCTGGGCCATCTCTATCCGGTGTTTTTTCAGTTCAAGGGCGGCAAGGGTGTCGCGACGGCGGCCGGGGTGTTGCTGGGCGTCAGCTGGGTGTTGGGTGTTGCCACGCTGGCAACCTGGGTGATCGTCGCCTTCTTTTCGCGCTATTCCTCACTGGCATCACTGGTGGCGGCCGTTTTTTCGCCGCTGTATTACCTGTTTGGCGACCGGGCCGCCTGGTATGTCGACAAGAACCTGCTGGCCATGATGGTCGTTGTCAGTGCGCTCCTGATCTATCGCCACCGCGAGAACATCAACAAGCTGATCAAGGGAACGGAGTCGAAGCTGGGTGGTTCAAAACAGGCCACCAAATAGCCCGGCCGGCAACGCACCTCGAAGGGCTAATAACGCTTGTCCAGCGTCATGAGGTTGTTGTCGCGCTTCATCTGAAAGCGCGATAAAAAACTGTTGCCCAGCAGCAGAAAAGGCATCGGTTGCGGTATGACTACGGCATCCACGTCAAAGACCTCCACGTCACCCACACGTACCGAATTGAGCTTGACCCGGTAGCCTTGCGTGGTGCCGTTGGCTGTGGACATGCGCACAGGCTGCCCGTCTTTGTAGTTAATGCCAGAGCGCTCCGCATCCGACGCGCTCATGGCAATGCTGGTCGCACCGGTGTCAACCATGAACTGCACGGCCTTTCCGTTGATCTGCCCGGCCGTCATGAAATGACCGCCGCCGCTTTCGGTAATGGTGATACGGGTGCCCCGTCCTGCTGAGGCGGTGCTGCCGCCGGAGTTCACCGGCGCATCGCCCACCCGCAGCGTGTGCCGCTTGCCAGACTGCTCAATGACAGCCTGATCGCTGGTGGTGGAAATAATCTTTATGCCCTGGTGTGTTTCACCGGGCGCGACGCTCTTGGGTGAACCGCCGTTGACCACCAGCAGGGCCTTGGTGCCCATCATGCCGGCCAGCGCCACGGATTGGCCTTCGCTCTGCGCCCGGGCGGCACCGTGCAGCAGCAAAGTCGCGGACAGCAAAAATGCTGCTTGGGTGAGGGTAGGCAGAAGATTCATGGCAATCCTAATCGCGACGGTTGTCAAAACTCAGCGGAAAGTCCTTCATCTCCGACAGGATCAGCGCCATGGCGGCCTGCAGGTCGTCGCGCTTGGCGCCCGTGACGCGGACTTTTTCTTCCTGGATGGCGGCCTGCACCTTGAGTTTGCTGGCCTTGATGGCGGCCTGGATCTTCTTGGCGGTTTCGGTGTCGATGCCATTGCGGACCTTGTTGGTCTGCTTGACCTTGTCGCCGCCGATTTTCTCGATCTTGCCGGTGTCCAGAAAGCGCACGTCAACGCCTGCCTTGGCGAGCTTGGAGCGCAGGATGTCATTGATCTGGTCGATCTGGAAGTCGCCGTCGCCGACGAGGATGATGTCCTTGTCCTTCAGCTCGATGGAGGCCGAGGTGCCCTTGAAGTCAAAGCGATTGCCGACTTCCTTGGAGGTGTTTTCCACGGCGTTTTTGACCTTGACCAGATCGGCTTCAAGAACGGTGTCGAAAGAGGGCATGGTGCAAGTCTTTTTTTCGGGGGTTGGAGTGAGACAATCACCCGGATGTTAGTCGAGAAAAACGTTCCACTCCAGCATTCCAATACCTTTGGCATCGTCGCCAAGGCGCTCAGCCTGGTGCGGGTGGCCAGGGAGGCCGATATTGCCGCGGCTTTGCAGGACCCGGCCCTGAAGGCTGCCCCCAAGTTTGTGCTGGGCGGCGGAAGCAATATCGTGCTGACCGGCGACGTAAAACCGCTGGTGCTCAAGGTCGAAATCATGGGGAAACGGCTGCTCAGGGAAGACGCCAAGGCCTGGGTCATCGAGGCGGGCGCCGGTGAAAACTGGCATGACCTCGTTACCTGGACGCTGCAAAACGGCTACCCGGGCCTGGAAAACCTGGCATTAATTCCCGGAACGGTCGGCGCGTCGCCTGTGCAGAACATCGGTGCCTATGGCGTGGAGCTGCAAGACCGCTTTGAGTCGCTCGACGCCATCGATTTGACGACAGGCCAGCCATTTACCCTCAATGCCGCGCAATGCGCGTTTGGCTACCGTGATTCTGTGTTCAAGCACAGCAGTTCGGCGCCGGAGTCGGCCGCCCATGGTTTTGGGCTGGAGGGCAAGGCGTTCATCACGCGGGTGCGCTTTTCCCTTCCCAAGGCGTGGAAGCCGGTGCTGGGCTATGCCGACATCGACAAAAAAATGGCGCAATCCGGCATCCAGACGCCCGACGCACAGCAAATTTACGACTGGATCTGCGAGATCCGCAAAGCCAAGCTGCCTGATCCGCAGGTGATCGGCAACGCCGGCAGCTTTTTCAAGAACCCAACTGTCTCGCCCGAGCAGTGCGCCGACATCATCCAGAGGGAGCCCAAAATCGTTCACTACCACCTCGCCGACGGCACGGTCAAGCTGGCCGCCGGATGGCTCATTGATGCCTGCGGCTGGAAGGGCAAGACCATCGGCAATGCCGGTGTCTATGAAAAACAGGCGCTCGTGCTGGTCAACCGCGGCGGCACGGCCGACCCGGTCACAGGCGGCGAGGTCATGACGCTGGCCAAGGCCATCCAGACCAGTGTGTACGAACGCTTTGGCATCCTGCTGGAGCCTGAACCGGTGGTGGTCTGATGGCGACCGCCGCAAAGGTCTACACCGGGCCCGACATCGCGCTCTGGCGCCGCCTGGTGCTGCGCCATGCGCGGCAGCTTGCGGTCGTGCTGGTCATCCTGTGGGTGGTGCTGATGATGGCCGGCGAGGCCGGCTGGCGCAAACCGACGGGGCTGGCAACCGGAATATTCGGGCTGGTCGCCGCCATGGTGGTGCTGGCTGTGTGGGCAACGCGTGAACGCGAACGCCTGGTGCGCGAGGCGCCGCTGCCGCAGTTCCTCAAGCGCAAGCTGCGCGACACCTATCCGCATCTGAGCGCAAAAGACACCGAGCTGGTCGAGCGCGGGCTTCGGCAGTTCTTCCTGGCCTGCGTGCGCAGCAAGGGCAAGTTTGTGGCCATGCCGTCGCGCGTGGTCGACAGCATGTGGCACGAATTCATCCTGCACACGCGCGCCTACCGTGAGTGGTGCGACCTCGTGCTGGGCCGTTTCATGGACCATGTACCGGCTGAAGTGCTGGGCCGCCGCGCTTCCAGCAACGACGGCCTGCGGCGCGCCTGGTACTGGGCCTGCCGCGACGAGGCCATCAAACCGCGCTCCCCCAGCCGCCTGCCGCTGCTTTTTGCCCTGGACGCGAAGCTGGCGATCCCCAATGGCTTTCATTACCTGCCCGACTGCAGCCAGCCTCAGCGTGACGACGGAACAGGCGGTTCGGCGGGTGCTTATTGCGGCGAAAGCTTTTCTGACGGTAGCTACAGCGGCGACGCGGATGGGTTTGGCGGCTCCGACAGCAGTAGCAGTAACTCCAGTGACGCAGGCAGTGACGGCGGTAGCGACGGAGGTGGATGCGGCGGTGGTTGTGGCGGGGGTGGCGATTAGCGCGTGGCCAGGGGACGAAAAGCCAACGGAAAAGCCGCCTGAAGGCGGCTTTTTGACACTTGCTATGTTTTTAATAGCTGCTCGCGCACATTCCACAAGGGCTAGAGGCCAATTTGACGTAAAAAAGACCGCCATGGCCGGCGTTTTGCCCCTAAACCTTCTGTTCAAGCCTCCTTTCATACTTCCGCTGCGTATTAAAGATTGGTTTAATGTGATTTCATCAAATTAAAGAACTCTTTCGCACCAGGCCATCGCGAAATTGCTGGCTACCGACCGCCGCAGTTTGCTGGCTTCGCCCAAGGCAGGGCCCAGCAGCTACCGTTTGTTTGAAATGCTGCCCATGATGCCGCGCTCCACCATTGACCAGGTGCGCCAGAAGCTGGTCACCAGCTTCCCAACCGCGACCGCGGCGGTCAAGGTGCTGGAAGATTTTGGCATCGTCACAAAGCTGACCGGGCAGAAGAAGAATCGCAGCTACAGTTGCGCTGCGTACATTGGCCTGCTGGCTGAGTAAGAGTCCAAAAGAGCGACAAACGGGGAGAACTTAGCCAATGATTTTTAGCGAAGACTCAAGAGTCAAAATCCCCTGCATCCTGCACTTGGTGCGACTTGGCTATCAATACCTTTCCCTCAAAGGCGTCTCATGGGATGAAGAAACCAATATCTTCCCGGATTTGTTTCATTCCGCCATTCTCAAGATCAACCCCGAAGCAGAAACCGGTGACATTGACCGTCTTTTGGCTGACGTCAAGCTTTCGCTGGACAACGAAGACCTCGGTAAAGCCTTCTACGAAAAACTCACAGAACGCTCAGGCATTCGGCTTATTGACTTCGAGAACTTTGACAACAACAGCTTTCATGTCGTCACAGAGCTGACTTGCAAAAACGGTGACGATGAATTTCGGCCTGACATCACCTTGCTCATCAACGGAATGCCGCTGGCTTTCATTGAGGTCAAGAAGCCCAACAACCGCGAAGGCGTGCTAGCCGAGCGCAACCGCATCATCACGCGCAGCCGCAACCCCAAATTCAGGCGCTTTATCAACGCCACTCAGTTGATGGTTTTTTCCAACAACATGGAGTACGAAGACGGTTCGCCACAGCCCATTGAAGGAGCGTTCTATGCCAGCCCTTCCTATGACTCGCCCGTCTTCAACTATTTTCGGGAAGACCGCGAAGTCGAAACGCTAGACCTTTCTCAGCTTTTGGCGGCAGGGGATGACGTCCTTGAGAACGAAGTACTGCGCGATAACAACCTTAACGTCATCAAGCACAGCCCCGAGTTTCTGAGCAACAAGTCGCCAGACACGCCGACAAACCGCATCTGCACGTCCCTTTTCAGTCGTGGGCGCTTGGCTTTCTTGCTGCGTTTTGCGCTTGCCTACGTCAATGAAATAGACGGCTTGCAAAAGCATGTCATGCGCTACCCTCAGCTTTTTGCCACCAAGGCCATCGAGAAGAAGCTCAATGAAGGCGTCAAAAAGGGCATCATCTGGCACACCCAGGGCAGCGGAAAAACCGCACTGGCCTACTACAACACCCGTTTTCTTACCGATTACTTCCAGCGCAAAGGCGTCATTCCGAAGTTCTACTTCATCGTCGATCGCCTTGATCTGGCCACGCAGGCTCAGCATGAGTTTTCGTGCCGGGGGCTGGTGGTCCACACCATCGACAGCCGCGCTGACTTTGCGCGTGACATCAAAACCACTCAGGTGTTGCACAACCACAGTGGCAAACCAGAAATCACCGTGGTCAATATCCAGAAATTTCTGGACGACCCAGATGTAGTGCGCGCCGAGGATTACGACTTCAACATCCAGCGCGTTTACTTTCTGGATGAGGTGCACCGCAGCTATAACCCGCAGGGCAGCTTTCTGGCCAACCTTAGTCAGTCAGACCGCAACGCCATCAAAATAGGCCTCACTGGCACCCCCCTGCTTGGCGACGACTACAACTCCCGAGCCTTGTTTGGTGATTACTTCCACAAGTACTACTACAACGCCTCAATCGCCGACGGCTACACCCTCAGGCTGATCCGCGAAGAAATCGCCACCAATTACAAGCTCTCACTGCAAGAGGCACTCGCCACGGTCCGGCTAAAGCAAGGCGATGTGGATCGCAAACTGATCTACTCCCATCCAACGTTCGTCGAGCCCATGCTCGATTACATCGTGCGTGACTTTGAAAGAAGCCGCAGCGCCTTGGGCGACGCCAGCATTGGTGGCTTGGTGATCTGTGACAGCGCGGATCAAGCACGTGAAATGTTCCGCATTTTCACGGCGATGTACGCCGCGCCCTCGTCGTCAGCCATAGTTGCCCAAGACTCAGGACAAGCCATATTCGCTATGGCCCCAACGGGCAGCTATGCAGAACGTGCGCAGCTTGCCAACCGCGTTAAAAGCGCCGCCCTGATCCTGCACGATGTTGGAAGCAAAGACGAGCGCAAAGACTGGGTGGAAGACTTCAAGGCCGGAAAAATCGACCTCCTGTTTGTCTACAACATGCTGCTCACCGGCTTTGATGCCAAACGCCTGAAAAAGCTCTACCTTGGGCGCGTCATCAAGGCGCACAACTTGCTGCAAGCGCTCACGCGGGTTAACCGCACATACAAAGATTTCCGCTATGGCTACGTGGTGGACTTTGCCGACATCCGCAAGGAATTCGACAAAACCAACAAAGACTACTTTGACGAGTTGCAGTCCGAGCTGGGCGACGAGATCGAGCACTACTCCAACCTGTTCAAGTCGGCCGAAGAGATCAGACAAGAAATCGAAGCCATCAAAGACATCCTCTTCAGCTTCGATATTGAAAACGCCGAAGAATTTTCAAAACAGCTTAGCCAGATCCAAGACCGCACCGCCGTGCTGGCGCTAAAAAAAGCGCTGGCCGACGCCCGCAATCTCTACAACCTGATTCGCCTGCAAGGCGAATACGGGTTATTGCAGCAGCTCGACTTTCACAAGCTCGGCCAGCTCTATCGCGAAACCAGCAACCACCTGGACCTGCTCAACCTCAAAGAGGCCATCGAATCGGAAACTGACACCAGCAACTTGCTCAACATGGCGTTGGAAGACGTCATTTTCAAATTCGCCAAGATCAGGGAAGAAGAACTGGTGCTGGCAGACAAGCTCAAAAACACCTTGCGCCAAACGCGCGAGGCCTTGGCTGACAACTTTGACCAGCAAGATCCTAAGTTCGTCACCCTGCGCGAAGAGCTGGAGCGTCTGTTCAAGAACAAAAGGCTCAGCGAAGTGAGCCAAGAGGACATGAACGCCAACATTGGCGCACTCAACGCCATTTACGACAAGGTGAAAGAGCTGAATCGCCAAAACAACCAACTGCGTGCCAAGTACCGTGGCGATGCCAAATACACGCGCATCCACAAGCGTCTGCAAGAGCGTGGCACCCTCACGCAAACCGAGCGAAAATTGTTTGAAGCGCTGGTCGGCGTCAAAGTGCAGGCGGACGAACAAGTGCTGCAAAACACCCAGCTGCTGAACAACGAAAACTATTTTGAACGGCTGATGCAGCCCATCGTGATTGACGAGTTCTACACCCGTCAACACATCCCATTGACCCCCGACGCTACCCGCAGCATCAACCACTTGGTGGTGTCGGAATACATGAATGAATTTTTTGCAGGCACCCGCACGGGCGGTGGCCTCCCTGGAGCACAAGCTTGGTAACCCAACAATTTGAACAACGCACCCGCGAACTCATCGACAGCCTCAAAGCCATTTGCGCAGCCTATGGCCTGGGCAACGACGGCAATGAGTTCAAGATCATCACCCAGGTCTTTCTCTACAAGTTTCTGAACGACAAATTCGCTTTTGAGGCCAAAAGAATCCGGCCAGCCCTTGCCAAGGCTGAGAGCTGGGAAGCCGCCATTGCTGCCCTGAGTGCCAATGACCTGGACATGCTGCAAATGCAAATGGGCCCCGACACCGCCCGTCTGAAGCCCGAGCATTTCATTGCCCACTTGTTTGGCCGCCAAAACGGGCCCGAGTTCGCCAAGCTGTTCGACGACACCCTGCGCGACATCGCTATCACCAACAACGACATCTTTGCCGTTAAAACCGACGGTGGCACCAAGATCACCCTGTTTGACCGGGTCAGCGAATTCATCACCGACACCTCCAAGCGCGACGCCTTTTGCCGCGCCGTTATTAACAAGCTGGGCGACTTCAGCTTTGAGCGCATCTTTAGTGAGAAGTACGACTTCTACGCCGCGCTGTTTGAATACCTCATCAAGGACTACAACAAGGACAGTGGCGGCAAATACGCCGAGTACTACACGCCGCATGCGGTGGCCAAGATCATGGCCGCCATCCTCGTGCCTGAAAAGGTGCGGGGCAAAGTCAACAACGTGAGCTGCTACGACCCGTCGGCGGGCTCGGGCACGCTGCTGATGAACATTGCCCACGCCATTGGCGAGCAACGCTGCAGCATCTACTCGCAAGACATTTCGCAAAAATCATCCAGCCTGCTGCGCCTGAATCTGATTTTGAATAATCTGGTTCACTCCATTCCCAACATCATTCAGGGCAACACCGTGCTCCACCCCTACCATCGGGACGGCAAAGCCCTTAAGAAGTTTGACTACATCGTCAGCAATCCACCGTTCAAGATGGATTTCTCAGACTTTCGCAACGAGCTGGACAGCAAAGAGCACCAAGAACGCTTTTTTGCCGGGGTACCCAACACACCCAAGCAGGCCGTCGACAAGATGGCTATTTACCAGCTCTTTTTGCAGCACATCATTTATTCCTTGAAGCCCGGCGGCAAGGCAGCCGTGGTGGTGCCCACCGGCTTTATCACCGCACAAAGCGGTATTGACAAAGGCATTCGTCAACATTTGGTGGACAACAAAATGCTGGCAGGCGTGGTCTCTATGCCCAGTAACATCTTCGCCACCACTGGCACCAATGTGTCCATCCTATTTATTGATGCGTCTAACAAGGCCGACGTTGTTCTGATCGACGCATCCAACCTTGGCAACAAGGTCAAAGACGGCAAGAACCAGAAGACGCTACTGTCCGAAGCCGAAGAAGACCGCATCATCGCCACTTTCAACAGCAAAGAGGCAGTTGAAGATTTTTCGGTGGTAGTGAGTTACGCCGACATTGCCGCAAAGAATTACTCCCTAAGCGCCGGACAGTATTTCGAGGTGAGGATCGAATACTGCGACCTGACCCCAGCTCAGTTTGCAGAGAAGATGCAAGGCTTTACGACCCGACTGGATGAGCTATTCAAGCAGTCTGCGGGGTTGGAGCGGGAAATAAGGAAGCAGTTGGTAGGGTTGCGATATGAGTAATCCCCGTTGGCCGAAATCTAGCTTGGATGCTCTTTGCTCAAAAATCGGGGATGGAGTTCACGGCACGCCCCAATACGTTGAGACCTCTGAGTACCCATTCATAAACGGCAACAATTTGAAGCAAGGCTTTATTCAAATATCTTCAGATACGAAAAGAGTTTCGCTCTCAGAGTTTCAAAGATATTTCATCGAGCTTGATGAAAATACATTGCTTTTGTCAATCAATGGCACTCTAGGTAGCTTGGCAAAATACCGAGGGGAGTCTGTGATTCTTGGTAAGAGCGCGGCTTACATTAAGTGTTCATCAATACACGTTGATTTTCTTTACTTCTACTTGCAGTTGAAAAGTGTTCAGGAGCAGATGTGGAATGTTGCCACAGGTTCTACTATCAAAAACCTGTCACTTGCATCAATAAGAAGTCTTCAAATTCCAACGCCGACGGCAATAGAGCAGAAGAAGATTGCCGCCGTTCTCTCCACCCTCGACGCCAAAATCGACTGCAACAACCGCATTAACGCCGAGCTGGAGGCGATGGCCAAGACGCTGTACGACTACTGGTTCGTGCAGTTCGACTTCCCAGACGTCAACGGCAAACCCTACAAATCGTCCGGCGGCAAGATGGTCTACAACGCCACTTTGAAACGGGAGATTCCTGCGGGGTGGCAACACTCAACAATTGGCGAAACGTTCAGAACCCATCTCGGCGGCACGCCATCACGTGACGTCGGGGGCTATTGGAAACCCGGCGAAGTGCATTGGCTTAGCTCCGGAGAGAACCCTAGTACGTTTGTCGTGGCACCTGATGAGCAAATTTCGACACTCGGTTTGCAAAACTCCCCAGCTAAACTGCTGCCCCAGGGAACGGTGATTCTTTCAATCGTTCGTCATCTCAGGGCATCGATACTGGGTATCGAGGCGGCTACGAATCAATCTGTTGTGGGGGTTGTAGAAACCGACAAACTGAAACACTGCTTTATTTACCCCTACCTAGTTCGTGAAATCCCTAGATTGATGGCACTTCGAACAGGTGCGCAACAGCCGCACATCAACAAGGGAGTGCTGGATGAGTCACCATTGGTGATACCCGCAGATACAGCCTTGAGCGCATACACCAGCAAGGCAGCACCATTGTTCTTGCGGATTCAAAACAACCTTCAGCAGAACATGGAGCTTGCCCGACTCCGCGATTGGCTGCTTCCCCTACTAATGAATGGGCAGGTGACAGTCGCCTAGGTAAACCGGCCCAGAACGAAAAAGCCCGCCAAGCTTTCACTTGGCGGGCTTTGTCTTTACGGCTTGAATCGGCTTACTTCCCCAGCTTCAAGAAATCATCCCCCTTGCCCAACTCCAACATGCCGGCATTGGAATAGATCCCCAGCTTGGCCCGCGTATCGGTAATGTCCAGATTGCGCATCGTCAGTTGCCCAATGCGGTCCAGCGGCGAGAACGGCGCGTCTTCCACCTTCTCCATGCTCAGGCGCTCAGGCGCGTAGGTCAGGTTTGGCGATTCGGTGTTCAGCAGCGAATAGTCGTTGCCGCGGCGCAGTTCCAGCGTCACGGTGCCGGTGATGGCGCTGGCGATCCAGCGTTGGGCGGTTTCGCGCAGCATGATGGCCTGGCTGTCGAACCAGCGGCCCTGGTACAGCAGGCGGCCCAGCTTGCGCCCGTTGTCACGGTATTGCTCGATGGTGTCTTCGTTGTGGATGCCGGTGACCAGGCGCTCGTAGGCGATGAACAGCAGGGCCAGGCCGGGGGCTTCGTAGATGCCGCGGCTCTTGGCTTCGATGATGCGGTTTTCGATCTGGTCGCTCATGCCCAGGCCGTGGCGGCCGCCGATTTCGTTGGCCTTGAGGATCAGGCTCACCAGGTCGGGGTATGCGACGCCGTTGAGTGCCACAGGGCGGCCTTCTTCAAAGGTCACGCTGACTTCTTCGGCCTTGACGACGCAGTCGTCCTTCCAGAACGGCACGCCCATGATGGGGTTGACGATCTTGATGCCGCTGTTGAGGTTTTCAAGGTCTTTGGCTTCGTGCGTGGCGCCCAGCATGTTGCTGTCGGTGCTGTAGGCCTTTTCGGCGCTCATCTTGTAGCCAAAGCCGTTGGCCGTCATGAATGCGCTCATCTCGGCGCGGCCGCCCAGTTCGTCAATGAACTGCTGGTCCAGCCAGGGCTTGTAGATCTTCAGCGCGGGGTTGGTCAGCAGGCCGTAGCGGTAGAAGCGCTCGATGTCGTTGCCCTTGAACGTGGAGCCATCGCCCCAGATGTTCACGTCGTCCTGCTTCATCGCGCTTACCAGCATCGTGCCAGTCACGGCGCGGCCCAGCGGCGTGGTGTTGAAGTAGGTCACGCCGGCGGTGGTGATGTGGAAGGCGCCGGATTGCAGCGCGGCAATGCCTTCAGCAGCGAGCTGTGGGCGGCAGTCGACCAGACGGGCCTTGATGGCGCCGTATTCCATGGCCTTGCGCGGGATCTCGTCGTAGTCCGCTTCGTCGGGCTGGCCCAGGTTGGCGGTATAGGCGTAGGGCAGGGCGCCCTTCTGTTTCATCCACAACAGCGCGGCGCTGGTGTCCAGGCCGCCAGAGAACGCGATGCCGACCTTTTGGTTGGCGGGGATGTTTTGCAGAATGGTGTTAGACATGTTTTAGGCCTGAATATCGCTGAAAGCCGCGTAGAGATTGCGCGAGCAGCTATGAAAAAAGGAGCGAAAGATCGGTTGGGGGTGGACTTGGACGCTTTTTAACCGAAGTGGCAGATGTAGTGATAAGCCGCTTCGCCCGCTGCAACGCGGATTTCGAATTTGGCGTTGCCGGGCACGCTGAATTTTTCGCCCGCCGAAGACTTGACCCAGCTGTCGCTGCCGGCCAGCTTGTATTCACAGGCGCCGGCCACGCATTCCATGATTTCGGGGGCGCCGGTATTGAAGGTCAGGGTGGCCGGCAGGATCACGCCGACCGATTTTTTTGTGCCGTCGGCCAGCGTGATGCCGTGGCTCACGCATTTGCCGTCAAAGTAGACGTTGGCCTTGGTGGTCACGCTGATGTTGTCGATTTTTTCGGTAGGCATGGGAAGGTGCTGAAAAGAGACTGAAAGAGGCGAAAAGAGACGAAAAGAGACGAAAGGGGCTGTTCCGGGCTGCGGAAAAGCACCGCGTGGCGCCAAAACCGTTGATTTTAGGTCACCCGGAGCCTTTCGCCGGGCCCGCGGTGAATCCGGTTGGCCCTTTGTGGCGTATCCCCAATGCCAGCCGCCTGCCGGTGTTTCCCGATAGCCACCAATACCTGACAATGTTCTTCATGAAGCCAGAAAGCCCGGACAGACAATTGATCGCGCTGATTGACCGCGTGGCCCAGGCCGATGAGTCGGCCCTGCGGGAGCTGTATGAGCTGACTTCGTCCAAGCTCTACGGTGTCGCGATTCGTGTGGTGACCAACCGTGAATGGGCCGAAGACGTGTTGCAGGAGGCCTTCTTCAACATCTGGCGCATTGCTGGCGACTACAAGGCGACCCTGTCACCGCCCATGGCCTGGATGGCGCTGGTGGTGCGCAGCCGCGGCCTGGATTTTTTGCGGCGCCGGGCTTCGGACCGGGCCGACCTGATGCAGGAACTCGACGACGTGATTTCCGACACGGTGGCGGGCGACTCGCCCAACCCGATGGACACGACCCAGGCCAGCGAACAGGCCTGGGCTTTGCATCAGTGCCTTGGCAAGCTGGAGCACAAGCAGCGCGAAGTGGTGAGCCTGGCGTATTTGCGGGATTTGAGCCATGGTGAGCTGGCCGAGCAGCTCAAACTGCCTTTGGGTACTGTCAAAACATGGATCCGGCGCGGGCTGGAGCAGCTTCGCGGTTGCATGGCGAGGTTTGCCTGATGAATTTACAAAGTAATCCCGCCCTGATGGAGCAACTGGCGGCCAGCTACGCGCTGGGCACCTTGCGCGGCGGCGCGCGTCGCCGGTTTGAGACGTTGGCACGCGACAACGCCACTTTGCGCGCGGCGGCGCTGGTCTGGCAAAGCCGGCTGTCGTCGGTGGCTGAGCTGCAGCCGCAGGCGGTGCCTGGCCCCGCCGTGTGGAAACGCATTGAAAACCTGGTCAGGGCCGACAAAGAGGCGCGCGCCATGCAGGCGGCGCGGGCCGCTCCGAGCGCCATGGGTTGGTGGTCCAGCCTGGGGCTGTGGCGCGGCGGGGCCGTGGCGGGCGCACTCGCGACTGCAGCGGCGGTTGTCGTGGGGCTGAACGTGAACGGCCGGCTGAGCGGGCAGGTCAGCGAGCTGACCGCCAAACTGACAGCCACCCCCGAGATCGAATACGTGGCCGTGCTGACCGATGACAAGGCTTCGGCGTCGCTGCTGGTGACGTTTGACCCGAAGAACAAAACACTGTCGCTCAAGCGAGTGGGCAGCTTCAGGGAGCAGCCCGACAAGTCCCTGGAACTCTGGGCTTTGCCGCCCGGCGCGGCGCCCAAATCACTGGGCGTGATGGGCGCAGACCCTGTGGTTCGGCTGACCGCCGCAGGCACTGACATGCGCCAGGTACCGACGCTGGCGATCACCCTGGAGCCCAAGGGTGGTGTGCCGCCTGGCAGCGGGCCGACCGGGCCGGTGCTGTTCAAGGGCGCGCTGATTGAAACGCCCAAATAGCAACAGTCGAATATTCGCGGACAGCAAAAAGGGGCGTTGCAAACGCCCCTTTTTTTGGTTCTGCCGGACCGCGATTTAACGCCAGTGACGGTGGCCACCGTAGCCCCGGCTGTAACCGAAGTTCAGCGACAGGCCGATAGGTGCGTAGTACGGCTGGTAGTAGGGACGGGGGTAGTAAGCCGGGTAAACCACCGGCTGCTCCACGTAAGTCACGGCAGGCTGCACATACACGGGCTGGGGTGCCGGTTGCACATAGGTCTGGGGCTGCTGCGGGGCAGACTGGAAAGTCTGCGGCGCAGGCGCCATGGCGCCGACCGGCGTGACCTGCAGGCGCACATACTGGCCCGGGTCGGTGGCCATTTGCGTGCTGTACTGCGTGCCCTGGTATTCGTACACGACGTTGTAGTGGCTGGGGCGGTTTTCGTAATAGGTTTGCGTTGTGCACTGCTGCACGTTTTGAACCTGGTTGTTTGAGCCTTCGATGCGGTCGCCAACGATGGCGCCGCCGACCAGCCCGATCATGGTGGCAACCGCACGGCCGCCGCCATTGCCGATGGCGTTACCGGCTGCGCCGCCTGCCAGAGCGCCCATCAGCGCACCTGCGCCCGAGTTCGGTTGCTGGACAACGACGGGTTGGTTGCTGCAGACCTGGCGCGGTACGGCCACTTGTTGCACCACCGGCGTGCTTGAAATCACCCGGGCCAGGATGTCCATGGCGGAGGCGGGTACAGCTGCCAACCCGGAGGCGGCAGCAAGAGCAGAGAGAACAAGCGCTTTTTTCATGATTCAACCCTTTTCAGCACGTGGCTGAAGTTGCACCGCCAAAGGGCTCACCCTGGTCGGGTGATGGCTCGAGTGGCAAACGTAATTTTAGTAAGTCAGAGTCATTTTGGGGCGCGGAGTTCGGTAAATCGACGGTAAAGCTGCCCTTTTAATCCCGTTGGAGGCAAAACAGGCTGCAAAACGTAACCGGTCGGCCTGCCGTGCGTTCAAACCCTCGCAGCCCAGCCCAGGGCGTCAAAACCCACCGTGATGTCTTTGCCCCAGTCCACCACGGGCCGCTTGATGACGCTGGGGTTGGCCAGCATCAGTGTTTGCGCGCTGGCGCTGTCATGCACACCGGCCTGCAGCGCCGGGTCCAGCTTTCGCCAGGTGGTGCCCTGGCGGTTCAACAGCTTTTCCCAGCCTGCCGCCTGGGCCCATCGCGCCAGCTGGTCGGGCGGCACGCCCTGCTTCTTGAAATCGTGGAACTGGTAGTCAACACCTTGTTCGCCGAGCCATGCACGGGCCTTTTTGACGGTGTCGCAGTTGGGGATGCCGTAAAGAATGATCATGGCCGGATTTTCGCAGATTTAAGAGAAATAGGCCTTCCGGCCAAGTGGGACTTGCGCAAGCAGCTATCAAATTAGTAGCGTTTCTGCGAAGGCAGGCAAGGGCCTGGACGCGTGGGCGAGCCTTTGGCAAGGCTGGAATAATGAAGAACGCCGACCGGCCCAACCCTTTGTGACCTTTTTGTATGGATGCCTTGCCTCATGACCGCTGCTTCAGCCACGCGCACTGCCCCCGCCGTTCTTTACCCGCCTCTCGAACCCTTCCGCACAGGCATTCTTGAAACGGGTGACGGCCATTCGGTGTATTGGGAGTTATGCGGCAACCCCAAAGGAAAGCCGGCGGTGTTTTTGCATGGTGGTCCGGGCGCGGGCTGCTCGCCCGAGCATCGCCGCCTGTTCGACCCGGAGCGCTATTGCGTGCTGCTGTTCGACCAGCGCGGCTGCGGCCGTTCCCGCCCCAGTGCCTCGCTGGACAACAACACGACCTGGCACCTGGTGGCCGACATCGAGCGCTTGCGCACCCTGCTGGGCGTGGAACGCTGGCTGGTGTTCGGCGGCTCCTGGGGCAGCGCACTGGCGCTGGCTTATGCGCAGGCCCATCCGACCCGGGTGTCGGCGCTCGTCGTGCGGGGCATTTTTGCGCTGCGCCGCGCCGAGCTGCTCTGGTACTACCAGGAGGGCGCGTCCTGGTTGTTCCCTGATTTGTGGGAAGAATTCGTCAAACCCATCCCCCAGGCAGAGCGCGGCGACCTGATTGCTGCCTACCGCAAACGCCTGGTGGGCGCTGACCGCGCTGCGCAACTGGCGGCTGCCCGCGCCTGGAGCCTGTGGGAAGGCCAGACCATTACCTTGTTGCCCGACCCGTCTTTTACCGCCCAGCATGGGGACGACGCTTTCGCCCTGGCATTCGCGCGCATCGAAAACCATTATTTTGTGCATGCTGGCTGGCTCGAGGAAGGCCAGCTGATCCGCGACGCGCACAAGCTGGCCGGGATTCCCGGTGTCATCGTGCAAGGCCGCTACGACGTCGCCACGCCAGCCAAAACCGCGTGGGACCTGCACCGCGCCTGGCCCGAGGCTGAATTCCACATGATTGACAACGCAGGCCACGCCTTCAACGAGCCCGGCATCCTGCGCCAGCTGATAGCCGCCACAGACCGCTTCGCTGACTGAGTCTGTCTGACGCCGGGGTTTTATGCCCTGCGCGACAATGCTGGACTGTATGGACAAACCGAACACTCTCGACGACTGGCTCGCCTACTGCGAGCACCTGCACCCTGTCGGTATTGACATGGGCCTGACGCGCATCAGTGCTGTGGCCAAGCGCATGGGCCTGGCCTTTGACTGCCCCATCATCACGGTGGCGGGCACCAACGGCAAAGGCTCGACCTGCGCGATGCTCGAAGCCATCTTGCTGCAGGCCGGGTACCGCACCGGCGTCTTCACTTCGCCGCACCTGGTGCATTTTGAAGAGCGCTGCCGGGTGCGCGGCGACATCGTGAAGGCTGACGAGCTGGTTGCGCAATTCGCGCGCGTCGAGGCGGCGCGCACGCAGGGCGGTGACGCGGTTTCGCTCACCTACTTCGAATTCACCACCCTGGCCATCCTGCAGCTGCTGGCCGACGCAAAGCTCGACGTGGTCATCCTCGAAGTCGGCCTGGGCGGGCGTCTGGACGCCGTGAACATGCTGGACGCGGACTGCGCGGTGATCACCAGCATCGACCTGGACCACATGGAATACCTGGGCCCCGACCGCGAAAGCATTGGCCGCGAAAAAGCCGGCATCATGCGCGCCGGCAAGCCGGTCATCGTGAGCGATCCGGTGCCGCCGCAAAGCATCGTTGACTACGCCGCCGCAGTGGGTGCTGACTTGTGGCGTTTCGGTACCGACTTCAATTTTTCGGGCGACAAGCAGCAATGGGGCTGGGCAGGGCGCGGGCGCCGCTATGCCGGCCTGGCGTATCCGGCCTTGCGCGGCGCCAACCAGCTTGTCAATGCTTCAGGCGTGCTGGCGGCGCTGACTGCCTTGCGTGAGCGCCTGCCGATCACCGCCCAGGCGGTGCGCAACGGCTTGTCAATGGTCGAACTGCCGGGGCGCTTCCAGATCGTGCCCGGCCAGCCCACGCTGGTGCTGGATGTGGCGCACAACCCCCATTCGGTGGCTGCGCTGGCCGAAAACCTCGATGCCATGGGCTTTTACCCCTGCACACACGCCGTGTTCGGTGCCATGGCCGACAAGGACCTCGCGCCCATGCTGGCGCGGGTGGCGCCGCTCATCGACAAGTGGTATTTCACCGATTTGCCGACGCCGCGGGCCGCTTCTGCCGAGGATTTGCAGGCCAGGTGGACGGCGGCCAATACCCGGCCTGATGCAAGCGCCGGCACTTACAAATCCCCCGAAGCGGCGCTGCAGGCGGCGGTCAGGGCCGCAACCCCCGCTGATAGAATTGTCGTGTTCGGCTCCTTCTATACGGTGGGCGGCATTTTGAAGGACGGTGTGCCGCGTCTTTCGGCCCCGCACCTGGCCGCCTGAGACCGGACAAGCCGGTCCGTCAAGCATTCCAAGGGCCGTCAGCCCGCGTTCACCGTTAACGTCACCCCTTATCGGATCCAAGCCACACCATGCCGTTTTTCAACTTCCGCCGGGGCGGCTCCAACGCTGCCTCCAATGCCGGGTCAGCCGCTCAAACGGAAAGCGTGGAAGTGATTCGCAAGCGCGCCAAACACCGGCTGATCGGTTCTGCCGTGCTGGTGTTGATCGGCGTGTTGGGCTTCCCGCTGTTGTTTGACACCCAGCCCAGGCCCATTCCGGTCGATATCCCGATTGAAATTCCCGGCAAGGGCACGGTCAAGCCCCTGGTGATTCCCGGGCCCGGTGCCCCGGCAGCCACTTCCGCGTCCGCCCCCAAGGTGGCCGACAAGCCCGCCGAAAAAGTAACCGCTGACGCCAGCCTGGCGCCCAGGGAAGAAATTCTTTCATCAAAACCGGCCCCAGCCCTTGCTGCATCTGCGCCAGCAGCTATCAAAAATGAAGCAAAACCGGAAGCCAAACCTGAGGTGAAGCCCCCGGTCAAACCGGAACCCAAGCCGGCCAAGCCCGCTGCGAACGACGACGCCACACGTGCCGCCGCACTGCTGAACGGCACCGCCGCGCCGGCCGCCAAACCGTCTGCCAGCGAGGCGGATGGCCGTTTTGTGGTTCAGGTCGGCGCGTTTGCCGATGTGGCCAAGGCCCGCGAAGCGCGCCTGAAGGTGGAAAAGGCGGGCCTCAAAACCTATACACAAGTGGCGGAAACCAAAGACGGCAAGCGCATCCGGGTCCGCGTGGGGCCGTTTGCCACCAAGGCCGAGGCCGACAAGGCGGCGACCAAGATCAAGGCCCTTGATTTACCCGCTGCCATCCTGACCTTGTAATGGGTACTGCCCCGGTGGTGTCGTGACGGCTGTTGACTGGATTGTGCTGGGGGTGCTGGTTTTTTCCATGCTGTTGGGCGCATGGCGCGGGCTGGTGTATGAGGTGTTGTCGGTGCTGGGCTGGGTGGTGTCGTTTTTTGTGGCGCAATGGTTTGCGCCCGACCTGGCCACCCGCTTGCCGGTGCAGTCTGCTTCTGACCCGGTGCGTTATGCGGCGGCGTTTGTGCTGATCTTTATCGCCGCCGTGTTCGCGGCAGGGCTGCTGGCCTTTGTGGTGAAGAAGTTGGTAGCTGCCGTCGGCCTGGCGCCTGTGGACAGAGTATTCGGAGCCGCTTTTGGTGTGTTGCGCGGAATTGTTTTGCTGCTGGCCGCGACCGTTGTGATCGACATGACGGCGCTGAAGTCCAGCAGTTGGTGGCGGGAATCAAAGGGCGCGCCGGTGTTGACGGCCACGCTCAAAGCCCTGAAGCCGGTATTGCCCGAACAGTTTGCCAAGTATTTAATTTAACTTTGAAGAGTCAACTCATCATGATCGGAACACCATGTGCGGGATAGTCGGCGTCGTCAGCAAAGCCCCGGTCAATCAGCTGATTTATGACGGACTGCTGCTTTTGCAGCATCGCGGCCAGGATGCCGCAGGCATCGTCACGCAGCAGGGGCGCAAGTTCTACATGCACAAGGCCAAGGGCATGGTGCGCGATGTGTTCCGCACCCGCAACATGCGCGCGCTGCCGGGCACGGTAGGCCTGGGCCAGGTGCGCTACCCCACGGCAGGCAACGCCTACAGCGAAGACGAGGCCCAGCCTTTCTACGTCAACGCGCCGTTCGGCCTGGTGCTGTCGCACAACGGCAACCTGACCAATGCGGCCGAGCTCAAGGCCGAGCTCTTCAACACCGACCACCGCCACATCAACACCGACAGCGACTCCGAAGTGCTGCTCAACGTGCTGGCGCACGAACTCGAAAAAACCACACGCGGCTTGCCGCTCAAGCCGGTTGATGTGTTCGCCGCAGTGCGCGGTGTGCACAAGCGTGTGAAGGGCTCTTATGCCGTCGTCGCGCTGATCGCCGGCCACGGCCTGCTGGCGTTTCGCGACCCCTTCGGCATCCGCCCGCTGTGCATCGGCCGCGGCGAGAATGAAAACGGCACGACCGTCATGGTGGCCAGCGAATCGGTGGCGCTCGAAGGCACGTCGCACCAGTTCGAGCGCGACATCGCCCCGGGCGAAGCCGTGTATGTAGACATGGAAGGCGTGGTGCACGCCGAGCAGTGCGCACCCAACGCCAAACTCAACCCCTGCATCTTCGAATTTGTGTACCTGGCGCGCCCCGACTCGGTGCTGGACGGCATCTCGGTCTATCAGGCCCGCCTGAACCTGGGCGAGACGCTGGCCAAACGCGTGGTGTCCACCGTGCCACCCAGCGAGATCGATGTGATCATCCCGATCCCCGAATCCAGCCGGCCGAGTGCCACGCAGCTGGCGCACCTACTGGGTATTCCTTACCGCGAAGGTTTCGTCAAGAACCGTTACGTGGGCCGCACCTTCATCATGCCGGGGCAGGGCGTGCGCAAGAAGTCCGTGCGCCAGAAGCTCAACGTGATCGCCAGCGAATTCAAGGGCCGGAACGTGCTGCTGGTCGACGATTCCATCGTGCGCGGCACCACCAGCCGCGAGATCGTGCAGATGGCGCGTGACGCCGGTGCGCGCAAGGTCTACCTTGCCAGCGCTGCGCCGCCCGTGCGCTTTCCCAACGTGTACGGCATTGACATGCCTACGCCTGATGAGCTGGTGGCCCACGGCCGCACGATTGAAGAAATCCGTGAAGTCATTGGCTGCGACGCGCTGATTTACCAGGACGTGGAAGGCATGAAGCGCGCCATTGGCTCACTCAACGGCAAGCTCGACGGCTTTGACGCCTCCTGCTTTGACGGCGTTTACATCACGGGCGACGTGACTGCAGAGACCATCGCAGCGATGAATTCACAGCGCGCCGACACCGCCGGCGAAGAAGGCGACGTGGACGTGTCCCGCCTGGCGCTGCCCAATCCGCAAGAAGCCTGAGCATGACGAAAAGAAAACTGCCTGACAACCTGCACCGCGATACGCTGGCCGTGCGCGTGGCGTTGGAGCCCAGCCAGCACGGTGAAAACTCCGAAGCGCTGTACCTGACCAGCGGCTTTGTGCAGCCTGATGCCGAGACCTCGGCACGGCGCTTTGCCGACCCGACAGAAGGCTACACCTACGGCCGCACGTCCAACCCGACGGTCACAAGCTTTGAACGCCGCCTCGCCGCGATGGAGGGCACCGAAGCCGCCATCGGTGCCTCGACCGGCATGGGCGCGATCCTGATGATGTGCATGGGGCTGTTGAAGTCCGGCGACCACGTCATTTGCTCGCGTTCGATGTTTGGCTCGACGATCGCCCTGATAGGCCGCGAGTTCGGGAAGTTCGGCGTTGAAACCACGTTTGTGTCGCAGACCGACGTGAGCGAGTGGAAGGCCGCATTGCGACCCGGCACCAAGCTGCTGTTTGCTGAAACCCCGACCAATCCGCTGACCGAAGTCTGCGACATCCGGGCGCTGGCTGATCTGGCGCACAGCGTGGGCGCCTTGCTCGCGGTGGACAACTGCTTTTGCTCACCGGCCCTGCAACGCCCGGTGGAATTCGGCGCTGACCTCATCATGCATTCGGGCACCAAATACCTGGACGGCCAGGGCCGTGTGATGGCGGGTGCGCTCTGCGGCTCGTCCAAACTCATCGTTGATGTGTTTGGCCCGATCGTGCGCACCGCCGGCATGACGCTCGCGCCCTTCAACGCCTGGGTCGTGCTCAAGGGCCTGGAGACATTGAACATCCGCATGCAGGCACAGAGCGCCAACGCGCTGGCCGTTGCCAGGTGGCTTGAAACGCAGCCTGCGGTGGCGCGCGTTTATTACCCTGGTCTTGAATCGCATCCCCAGCATGAGCTGGCCATGCGCCAGCAATCTGGACTGGGTGGCGCAGTGCTGTCGTTTGACGTGCTTGGCGACACACCGGAAGCGGCACGCGCCAATGCCTTCAAGGTGATCAACAGCACGCAGGTGCTCAGCATTGCGACCAACCTGGGCGACACCAAGACCATCATCAGCCATTCAGCCACCACCTCGCACGGGCGCCTCAGCGAAGAGCAGCGCCAGGCCGCCGGCATAGGCCAGGGCCTGGTTCGCGTGGCCGTTGGGCTGGACCACGTAGACGACATCAAGGCCGACCTGTCCCGCGGCCTGAGCCTTATCGTATGACTGCATGACTGCATGACTGCCCCAATGACCCAAAAGACAAGAACCCGTTTCGCCCCTTCCCCGACCGGATTCATCCACCTCGGCAATATCCGCTCAGCACTTTACCCCTGGGCTTTTGCCCGTGCCACCGGCGGCGACTTCGTTCTTCGCATCGAAGACACCGATGTCGAGCGCTCCAGCCAGGAAGCCGTCGACGTGATCATCGAAGGCATGCGCTGGCTGGGCCTGAACCACGACGAAGGCCCGTTTTTCCAGATGCAGCGCATGGACCGCTACAAGGCTGTGCTTGCGCAGATGCAGGTTGATGGCCTGGTCTACCCCTGCTACATGAGCGTGGCCGAGCTCGACGCCCTGCGTGAAAAGCAGATGGCCGCCAAGGAAAAACCACGCTACGACGGCACCTGGCGTCCTGCGCCCGGCAAGACCCTGCCGCCCGTGCCCGAAGGCGTGCAGCCCGTGCTGCGCTTCAAGAATCCGCAGGGCGGCAGCGTGGTGTGGGACGACAAGGTCAAGGGCCGCATCGAGATCAGCAACGACGAACTCGACGACCTGGTGATCGCGCGGCCCGATGGCACGCCGACCTACAACTTCTGCGTGGTGGTCGATGACATCGACATGGCCATGACCCACGTGATCCGCGGCGACGACCACGTGAACAACACGCCGCGCCAGATCAACATCTTTAAAGCGCTGGGCAAGGAGCCACCGGTCTACGCCCACCTGCCGACCGTGCTCAACGAGCAGGGCGAAAAGCTCAGCAAACGCAATGGCGCCAAGCCAGTGACGCAGTACGCCGCCGAAGGCTATTTGCCGGACGCCATGGTCAATTACCTGGCGCGCCTGGGCTGGAGCCACGGCGACGACGAAATCTTCAGCCGCGAGCAGTTCATTGAATGGTTCAACCTTGATCACCTGGGCAAGAGCGCCGCGCAGTTCGACGAAACCAAGCTGCGCTGGGTCAATGCCCAGCACCTGAAGGCTACTGCAGATGACACGCTGGCAACGCTGGTGCAGCCTTTCCTGGCTGCCCAGGGCATTACCGGCGTGGACCCGGTATGGGTGGCGCGCGGCTGCGGGCTTTTTAAAGACCGCTGCAGCACACTCGTAGAGCTGGCCGGCTGGCTGCAACTGCTGGTGACCGGGGGCAAGCCCAGCGCTGAAGACATCAGCACGCACGTCACGGAGGCGGTGCGCCCGGCCATTGCAAAACTGAGCAGTTCGCTGGTGGCCTGCGAGTGGAGCAAGGCCGCGATCTCGGCCGCCATCAAACAGGTGCTGGCCGACACGGGCCTGAAGATGCCGCAGTTGGCAATGCCCGTGCGCGTGTTGGTCATGGGCACGCCGCAAACCCCGTCGCTCGACGCGATTCTGGAGCTCATGAAACGCGAAGATGTGGTCTCCCGGTTGAAGCTTGTTTGAGGATTTGAAATAGGCCAATTTTTCGGGCTATAATTCAAGGCTCGACAATTGCAGGGAAACCTCAATAACTTGACGGGGGTATAGCTCAGCTGGGAGAGCGCTTGCATGGCATGCAAGAGGTCAGCGGTTCGATCCCGCTTACCTCCACCAAAAGTTAAAAGTTAGTCGGGAAGAATTTGAAGTTTTGTGGGTCCGTGTGAAAGCAGGGGCTCATCCGGAAGTTCCAAGGTTTTGACCCTATCGTCTAGAGGCCTAGGACACCACCCTTTCACGGTGGCTACAGGGGTTCGAATCCCCTTAGGGTCGCCAGAATTCATCACACCTTGCGTGTGATGCCCAAGGCGCAAGTTGACAACCGCCGGCCCGCAAGGGCTCAAGCGACTTGGCTCGAAAGAGCGAATGTTGTCACTACCAGGAGTGGTAGTTCAGTTGGTTAGAATACCGGCCTGTCACGCCGGGGGTCGCGGGTTCGAGTCCCGTCCACTCCGCCAATATTGATAAGGGTTAGCAGGTAAGTATCTGCTAACCCTTTTCTCTTTTCCGGCCCTTGTTTCCTGACTGCGTCCTCAAGATTGGGTGCGTGGCGCAAAGCAGCGGTATCGACCCTGCTTTTCTATTGCCGGATTCTTCCGTTTCCACTGACGATCGTCATCTCCACGAAGCGCGAACCATTGCGCATCCCCGGGCGAAATCCGATGACATATCCTCCCAGGTCAAAGCTGTCCAGTCCATCCAGAGCGGAAGCAAAACCTTCACGGGTCACACGCAAGCCTTGCCGCCGGGCCGCTTCAACAATCACCTTGGCCGCGATGAAGCCTTCCATCATCGCGTAGCTGATCGGAACATCCTGCGCTCCGGCTGTTGCCGCGATGTCGTTGAACTCCTTGGAAAGCCGATTTGTCAGTTTGTAGGGGCTGGGCGTAACCTGAGCGATCGCGATGCCTTGCATCTGCTCGTCAGAAAGCCGTTTCGCCATCTGCTCAATGTCCGCGCCCGAGTGTGCAAACAGCTGGGCCGTTCCTCCGGCCGAGCGGTATTTTTCAATAAAACCGGAAGCTGCGCCTCCACTTGCAATCATGATGATCGCCTGCGGCGAGGCTTGCAGCATGGCGTCAGCGGCGGCAGTCACGCGGCTGGTCCCGGCGTCATAACCCGCCGTTTGCACGATCCTGGCCTTGGCATTCGCCGCTGCTTCCTGTGCGGCGGCGACGAGTGGCGCAGCACCGGGGCCGTTTTCGTAAAACAAGCCAAGCCTGGTGATTCCGACTGTCGCCAGGTGCGCCGTGATTCTCGCAAGTTCGTCTCGCAATGTGGCGCGCACGCCATAAAGTTGCGGAACGTCCAGATTCAGTTCGGTCGCGCGGAAGCCGACCAGCACGATGTGCTCGCGCTCAAATATGCCCGCGCTGACCAGCTGGGCGATATTGCGGCTTCCAAAATAGCCGGCAAGCACCACTGGCTTGTCCTCGGCCAGAAGCGCGCGCGTTTGGGTGAGTGTTTCATCGGGGCGTCCAGCGTCGTCGCGGCGCGCCAGGATGAAGGTGTTTCCGTTGACCCCGCCCGCCTTGTTCACGGCGTTGAAATGCAACTGCATTCCAGCTGCATAGGCGCGGCCCTGGCTCGCGTCAATGCCGGTCAACGGCGCCACCTGACCGACTACAAGCTGCGCGGCCAGCACGGACGACGCTATACCGCTTGCGATAACCAGGCCCGCCAGGCGGGAAATCAACTGACCAGTTCTCATTTCCAGTTTCCTTAACGCGGTCCAACTCGCACGTGCAACGCTTTCACCTGTCAAGCCTGAGGCTGTAGATAGTGAGTCCAGCCCCATGGGTAACAATCAATCGGAGAAGGCCACGAGGTCCTTGCCGGCCGCCACTTTCAATCGATCCGGATGTTGGAACGCAGGGCGATCACGCGCATGCGGGGCAGCTCGTTTTCGATGCGCGCAGCAACCGTGGCAGCGGGCTCCCAGGCGTATTCGAGTCCGTTCGCGACGAGTTTTTCGCGAAGCTCGGGATCCTTCATCGCCTCGGCCAGCGCCTTCTGCAGCTTGGCTTTTACATCCGCCGGCACCCCCTTGGGCGTGGCAATGGCCAGCCAGGAATCGGCCGAGAAACCTTTGAAACCGCTCTCCGCCACAGTCGCCACCGTGGGCATTTGCGTCGCGCGGCTTTCGCCGGTGACGGCGATGGCTTTGATCCTCGGCTTCGCCGCCTTCAGTTGCGGCAGCGCCGCCGCGACGGTGTCAATCGAGAAGGGGATTTGGCCGGCCATCAGGTCGGTCATCGCTGGTGCGCTGCCTTTGTAAGCGATGTGCTGCAGCTTGATGCCAGCGGCGCTCCAGAGCATTTCACCGGCGAAGTGCCCTGTGGTGCCGTTGCCGAACGACCCGTACACGTACTTGTCCGGTGCGCGTTGCACCGCTGCGATCAGCTGCTTCAGGTCGTTGACCGGGACATCGGAGTTGGCCAGAAGAACAAGGGGAACGCGCGCCACCATCCCGACAGGCTCGAAACTCTTGATCGGGTCGTAAGGCAGCTTGGGCATGAGTGCCGGGTTGACCGTGAAAGTGGATCCCGAGCTGATAAGCAGCGTGTAGCCGTCCGGCGCCGCCTTGGCGACGAATGCGGCACCGACGATGGTGCCGGCGCCCGGCCGGTTGTCGATGACCACAGGTTGCCCCAGGCGCTCACCCAGCTTCTTGGCGACCAGCCGTCCGGCGATGTCGGTGGCGCCGCCCGGCGGAAAAGGAATGACCAGTTGGACCGGCTTGGACGGATAGCCCTGCGCGTGAACGCTGGCCCACGGGGCCAGCAAGACCAGCGCCATGGCCAGGAAGAAGCGCTTCTCATACCTTGGGTTCATCATCGTATTGCTCCTCTTTGATACGGCATGGGCCGCGTTGATCAACCGTTGCGAAACAGGAAACTGCAGGCATTGCGTTTCGACGTATCCAGAATCCCAAGCGGCAAAGTTGGAGGGCATGTCGGAAATCCGCTTGAGGAGTCAAGGAAAGTCTATCGCCGAGGCCGCGCAACAGGGTTGCAACATAATTGACTTTTAAGATCAGTTATTCGAATAATTAGATTTGAAAACTTGGAGAAGTGTGTGATTAAAGAAAAAAGAGAAATAAAAGTGCGTTTACAGAATGAAACAACTGCCCCACGACCTGACCTGGACCGGGTTGATCGCGTGATCCTGCGCCTGCTCCAGCGCGATGCATCGATCTCCAATGTGGCACTGGCGGCCAAGGTGCACCTGAGCCCCGCAGCCTGCCTGCGTCGGGTGGAGCGCCTGAAATCGATGGGCCTGGTACAGCGCATCGTCGCGCTGCTCAATCCTGCGTCGCTGAACCTTGGCATGCTGGTCGTGATCGGCGTGGTGTTGGACCGGTCCACACCGCAGTCCTTCGCCGACTTCGAAAAAGCGGTGCAGAAGGTGCCGGGCTGCCTGGAATGCGTGGTGGTGACGGGCGAGTTCGACTACTTCGTCACCGTCCGCACGCAGGACAACGAATCGTTTAACCGCCTGCATGCCGCGGAGCTGCTCTACCTCCCGGGGGTGCGGCAGATCCGCACCTTCGTCGTGCTGAAGCAGGTGCTCTCAACGACGGAACTGCCTGTTATGTAGTTTTCAGGGTGTTGACAATCCCGATGAAGGTTGAAGCACACCCGACCATAGACAACGCGCATTTCCTCGCTTCCTTCTTGCGATGTCTCGGGTCCTTGAGACTCGCATGTGAATTCAGGAGCGACCGCTCAACAGGGCAGTGGTGGTATCAAAGGTAACGATGGTCCCCGCAGCAGAGTCCGATAGCGTGTTTCGTTCATAATGAGAATAATTCCCATCTACGACGCGCGCCTGGTCAGCCACCGCCACATCTCGTCTGCCGCTTGAAGGGATCCGTCACCTCCATGGCAATGACCGACCTGTGCTTGAGCGCTATTACCAAGAACTGCTGAACTTCTGTTCCCGCACGGTGCGAAACCGCGATGCTGCGGCTGATGTCGTGCAGGAGAGCTATGCGCGCGTCCTGGCGGTGCAGCATTCCGGCCAGGCGGTGCCTGAGCCGCGCGCACTGCTCTACCGCACAGCACGCAACCTGCAGATCGACCAGCACCGCCGCAGTGAAGTGCGCGGCGATGCGCTGCATCCCGATGCCGAGGCCTCGGCCGCCGAGCTCGAGAATCTCGCGGCGCCGCTGGCCTGCGAGCCCGATGCTGCGGCGTCTTCCGCGCAAGGGGTGAACGCCCTGCTGGCCACGATTGATGCCCTGCCTTTGCGCTGCCGCGAGGCTTTTATCCTGCACAAGTTTGACGGCCTGCCGCATGCGGAGGTGGCCGAGCAGATGGGCATCTCGCGCAAGATGGTCGAGCAGCACATCAAGCTGGCCATGGACGCCTGCAGGCGTTGCAAAGACGCGCTCGACGGGGCACCCGCCACCGCCGGCCCAACTTCTACCCCCATCTCTACCCCGGTGCTCCGACGAAGAAAACCCGCCCGCGAATGACTTTCGGCTTTCGAATGAATTTTTATTTGTATTCTTATTTTCCCGGCATAGGGTTTCGGCTTGTTCGTGCGTCTACATCCAAGAGCCGATAAGCACACCATGAACATCCCGCCGCCAGCCCACCCGCCAGCCGCACCGTCCACAGAGCCCGACGAAGCGGCGCTGGACTGGTTCGTGCGGCATACCGGTGGGCAGCTTGGCGCGGCGGACGAGGCTGCGTTCCTGGCCTGGCTGGCGGCGGACAGCGCCCACGGCGCGGCCTTTGCGCGCCACCAGCGTGACTGGCGTTTGCTCGACGCGCTGCCGGCAGATGGCTTGCGCACGCTGAGACAGAACCTCGCCGACGACAAAGCCGCTGCCGCCGTCCGTACCGCGCCGCGCCGGCGCGCCTGGTGGCAGGGGCTGTCTGCCTGGGTGCCGCAGGGCGCACTGGCCGCCGTGGCATTGATGGTTTCCTGCGGGGGCTATATGGCCTGGAGCCTCTGGCAGCAGCAACCGGTGTTCGAGCAGAGTTTTGCCACCACGCGAGGCCAGCAGCTGGAGGTGGTCTTGCCGGAAGGCAGCCGCCTGAGGCTGGACACCCTGACCACCGCCGACGTCACGCTTTACCGTGAGCGCCGTGAAGTGCGCCTGCCGCAGGGAGAGGCAATGTTCCAGGTCAAGGGTGACCCGGCGCGTCCTTTCGATGTGCTGGCCGGGCCTTTGCGCATCACGGTGGTCGGCACGCGGTTTTCTGTGCGCTACACGCCCGGTGTGCCGGGCCGTGCGGGTGTGCAGGTTGCGGTGGAAGAAGGGCGTGTGCGCGTGGCGCGCGTCGAACGGTCCGCTACCGATGCGGCGGTTGAGCTGGTCGCCGGCCAGCAGATCGCGAGCGACATGTCGGGATTGCTGGGCGCGGTGTCTGCCTTGCCCGCAGCCGGAATTGCGCCCTGGCGTGAAAGCCGCGTCAGTTTTGACAACACGCCTCTGAACCAGGCTCTGGCCGAGTTCGAGCGTTACGGCCCGGTGCATCTGACGGTGCGGGAGCCGGCCGTGGCCGCGCTGCGCGTGACGGGCACGTTCGACCCGCGGCGGCCGGGCAACTTCGCCCGCATCCTGCAGCAGGTCTTGCCCGTGAAGCTGCGCGAGCAGGGCGGCGAGGCCGAGATCGTCTCTGCCGGTCATTAGTCATTCGCCGTTAGCCACTAACTATTAGTTATCGGCTTGAGCTGCCTGGCCTGCTGGCCGAAGCAGGTGACATCAGGACACAAAAAAACTTTTGTGCCCGACCTAGGGTTTCCCAGAGCCCACGCGTCTACATGAGAAGGATTCTTATTTAAACCTTCTCCCGGAGATTGCACGCATGCCTCGTTCCCGCTTCCATCTACCCCCGTTGGCCCTGGCTTTGGCCCTCGGAAGTACGGTGGCTTTTTCCCAAAACACCGGCAGCACGCGTGCCGCCATACCGGTACAGGTCAGCATTGCGGTGCAGCCCCTGGCCCAGGCGCTGAACGACCTGGCGCAGCAGGCCCGGCTTGAGTTGATGGTGCAGCCCGCATTGGTGGCGGGCAAGACGGCGCCGGCTGTGTCTGGCCGTTTGACGCCGCAACAGGCGCTGGACAGGCTGTTGGCCGGCAGCGGCCTGGCGGCGACCATCGACGGCAATGTGTTTGTGGTCAAGCCTGTTTCAACGTCATCGGGCGCGGCAACCTTGCCGCTGGTGACCGTGACGGCCGGCGCGGAGCAGGAAACGGCCACCAGCGGCGGCAATGGCTACGTCGCCAAGCGCAGTGCCTCGGGTTCCAAGACCGACACGCCCATCATCGAGACGCCGCAGTCGATCTCGGTGGTGACCAAGCAGCAGCTGGAAGACCAGAAACCGCGCAGCGTTTCCGAGGCCTTGAATTACTCGCCGGGCGCCTTCACAGGGCTGGTGGGCGCGTCCAATCGCTACGACTACGTGGCGCTGCGCGGCTTCAAGGACAGCAGCGTAGACAGCACCCTGCTTGACGGGCTGCGTATGTTGAGTGACCAGGGCAGCTACACCTCGATGCAGGTGGATCCTTATTTCCTGGAGCGCATTGACGTGGTGCGGGGCCCTGCGTCTGTGCTGTACGGACGCGCGTCGCCGGGCGGCCTGGTGGCGCTGACCAGCATGACACCGCAGTACCAGCCTTACCGGGAAGTACAAGTCACCACCGGCAACCGCAACCGCCGGGAAGCGGCTGTCGATCTTTCGGGGCCCATCGACAAAGACGGTGTGATGGCCTTTCGCCTGACGGCACTGACGCGCTCGCTCGACTCACAGTTCAGCACAGTCAAGGAAGAGCGCCAGGCGATTGCTGCATCCCTGGCGATCAACCCGTCAAACGACACGCGCCTGTTGCTGCAGGCTTATCTCCAGGATGACCCGGAGGGCAGCTATCACAGCGGGGTTCCGGCGGACGCCAGTCTCAATGCCAATCACAACGGCCGCCTGATTTCGCGCTATTTCTTCGATGGAGATTCCAGTGTCGAGAAATACCAGCGCAAGCAACGCTTCCTCGGCTACCAGTTCGAGCATGCCTTTAACGATGCGTGGAAGTTCCGGCAGAACTTCCGCCACGTGACGGCGAATACCACGCTGCGCCAGATCTACGGTTATGGCTGGGCCAGCGCCAACGAGTTGACGCGCTACTATTCCGGCGCCACGGAGTCGACACGCGGCAACACCATCGACAACCAGCTTGAAGGCCACTTCGAGACGGGCGCGCTCAAGCACACCCTGCTGACCGGGCTGGACTACCAGAAGCGCCGCGTCAGCGGGAGCTGGGAGTCGGGCAGCGCGCTGCCGATCAACGTGTTCAATCCAGGCTACGGCGCACCGGGCCTGACCGGCGTGACCAGCGACCCTATCGATCGCCAGCTCGAGCAAACCGGCCTGTATCTGCAAAACCAGACGGAGCTGGACCGCTGGCGCTTCACGCTGGGCGGCCGCATGGACTGGGCCAAGGCCTCCAACCAGTATGGTTCGGGAAATCCGGCGCAGTGGAGCGGCTCCAAGTTCACCAAGCGGGCCGGCGTTGTCTATCTGTTTGACAACGGCGTTGCGCCCTATGTGGGTTATTCGGACGGCTTTAATCCCAGCCTGCGCAATGACCGGCAAGGCAACAACCTGCCGCCCGCGGAGACCAAACAGCTGGAAGTCGGCATCCGCTACCAGCCCAAGGACTCCAACACCCTGCTGTCGGCGGCGGTGTACGACCTGTCGCAGAAAAATGTCGCCACACGCCCGGTGGGCGCCACCTACTTTGAACCTACCGGGAAGGTGCGCTCGCGCGGCCTGGAACTGGAGGCCCGTTCGCAGCTGAGCCGCAAGGTCTCGGTGATGGCGAGCTACACCTATACCGACATGAAGTTCACCGAATCGTCGGACGGCTTCACCGGCAACACGCCGTACCAGGCGCCGCGCCATATGGCCTCGGTCTGGGGCGACTGGAACTTCTCGCAGGGCTACACCATGGGTGCGGGCGTGCGCCATGTGGGCTCGAGCTGGGTCGACAACGCCAACAGCATGAAGGTGCCGCCCTACACGCTGGTGGACCTGATGCTGCGCGTCGATCTGGCCCAGCTGAATCCGTCGCTCAAGGGCGCCAACCTTCGCCTGAGCGTCAATAACCTCCTCGACAAGACCTATGTGGCGTCGTGCCTGAGCCAGCAGTACTGCTACTGGGGCGACGCGCGCAGCGTCAACGCGACCGTGACGTATCAGTGGTAGGAACGCGGCCCGGTGCTGTAGTCAGCGGCGGGCATTCTTTTGATCACCATGCGCCACCGGATGGCGCACCAGAAATCAGGGAGTTCAGTGCAATGAAAAATGATGTCTATGACTTTATTGCGATCGGGCTTGGACCCTTCAATCTGAGTCTGGCCTGTCTGGAGGAGCCGATCACCGGGGTGAACGCGGTTTTTCTGGAGCGCAATGCGGAGTTCAACTGGCACCCCGGGATGCTGATTGACAACACCACACTGCAAAACCCCTTCCTGGCCGACCTGGTGAGCCTGGCGGACCCCACCAGCTGCTTCAGCTTTCTCAACTACTGCAAGGAAGAAGGGAAAATCTATTCGTACTACTTCCGCGAGAGCTTCTACCTGACGCGGGCTGAGTACAACGCCTACTGCCGCTGGGCGGCGGCGCGCCTGTCCAACGCGCGCTTCGAATATGACGTGCAGGAGATCGTCCACGACATCGAGAACGGCTGCTATGTCGTGACCGGTGTGCAAGGCCCGCAGCGCGAGCCTTTTGTCATGCGCTGCCGCAAGCTGGTGCTGGGCGTTGGCTCCAAGCCCCGTTTCCCACAATGTTGCGCGCCGGGCGGGCATCGCTACCTGCATACCGCCGACTACATCACCCGCAAGGCCGAGCTGCAGAAGAAGCGCTCCATCACCATCGTCGGCAGCGGCCAGAGCGCGGCCGAGGTCTACCACGACCTGCTCAAGGACGCCGACGGGCACGACTACAGCCTGACCTGGATCACCCGCTCTTCGCGCTTCTTCCAGATGGAGACCACCAAGCTCACGCTGGAGATGTTCTCCCCGGACTACATCGATTACTTCTACAACCTGGCCGATGGGAAGAAGGAGCGCATCGTGCGCGCGCAGGACAGCCTGTACAAGGGCGTCAATGCCAGCCTGATCAACCAGATCTATGACCTGCTGGACGACAGGCGAAAGCAGGGGCCGCTGCGCACGCACCTCATTACCAATTGCGAGTTGCAGGGGTGCCGCTACGACGCCGGAAGCGACAGCTACGAGATCGAATTCCGTCAGCTTGACTGCGACGCACGTTATGCGCACCGCAGCGAGGGGCTGGTCTTTGCCACGGGTTACCGCGAAAACATCCCGCCTTTCGTTGACGGCATCCGCCACCGCCTGCGCTGGGACGAACAAGGCCGCTATCGCCTCGCGCGCAATTACGCTGCCGATTTCAACGGCAACGAGATATTCGTGCAAAACGCCGGCCAGCACACCCATGGCATGACCAACCAGGACCTGGGCATGAGCTGCTACCGCAACTCCTACATCCTGCGCGAACTCACGGGCGTGGAGCACTACAAGATAGAGCGACGCGTCGCGATCCAGGATTTCACCATTCCAGCCACTGCGGACTTTGTCCTGCTCTGAGGCCTGAGGCGCACAACCAACATGAACCTCAGATTCCACATCATCACGATGACGGTGCTGGCCGTCATCAGCGACGCCATCCTGATTCCCTTCTATCCGCAGTTTTTCAGCGCCCGCTACGGCATCGACAGCCCCATGCATGTGGGCGCCTACGTGGCGGCTATTTCCATCGCCGTGATGTGCACGCTGCCGCTGTGGGCGCGCGTGGCGCGCCGCGTCGAACCGCTGCACCTGCTGGTCTACACGCAGTTTGCCGCCGGCACCTTCAGCCTGCTGAGCGACTGGGCGCCTACCGTGGAGATCTACTGGGTACTGTCGATGATGATGTTCATGTGCAAGAGCAGCTATCTGCTGATGTACCCGTACATGATGCGCCTGACCCCCAAGGAGCAGCATGCGGCCACCATTGGCATCCTGTCGGTGGTGGTGCACTTCGGCGCCATCTTCGGCGCGGTGGTGGGCGGCTTTGTGCTGCAGACCTGGGGGCCGCGCGCCAGCATTTTGGCCATGGCGGCCGGCGACTATTTCCAGATGGCCGTCTGCTTTTACCTGATCCGCAGCGGAAAGATCATTCGCGTCAACACCGGTGAGCAGGCAATGGCCGAAGCCACCGAAGCGCGCCGCGTCGGGCTGCTGGCCCGCCTGCCGATCCTGAAGCTGGCGCTCGTGATGCTGATGTTCGACTTCAGTGCCTACCTGATCCGCCCCTTCTTCGCGCTGTACTGGCAGAAGATCACTGGCAACGACAGCGAGCTGCTGTCCGGCATGGCCTTCGCCATACCGGGCGTGGTGGCCATCATCGCGTTGCGCCTGCATGCCTGGATACGGGCACGCGGCGGGGACCTGCCCGACCACACGGTGGGCAACCTGATGCTGGGCGCGGTCGGCCTGTTGCTGCATGCCGCACCTGATCCTTTCCTGGTCGTGCTGGGGCGCGTGCTGTACGGCTGGGCCTTCTTCCAGATCATCGTCAAGCTGGAGGTCAACCTGTTCCGCTTATCCACGCCGCAACGCTATGCACAGGACTACAGCATCACCAATTTCTTCCAGAACATGGGCGTGCTGCTGTCCTCGTTTGCGGCGGGTGCGATTGTCAATCGCTACGGGCTGCATGTGCCATTCCTGCTGGCGGCCGGCGGCTTTGTCCTTACAGCGCTGCTGGACCGCCTGATCCTCAAAGTGCCCAGCGCCGGGCATCTGGAGGAAGGCGACAAGTCAGCCCATCCCGCCTCTCTAAAGGAGCCCGCCCATGCCAATTGATACTGACACGATCCATCGCCGCGCCGATGCCGTGCAAAGGCCTTACCGCGACGAGGCCGGTTTTGTGTTCCGTCCGCTGCGGATACCGGAGGATATCCCCACTTTGCACCGCTGGTTTACGCAAGAGCGTGCGGCCTTCTGGCTGATGCAGGACAAGACCGAGGACGAAGTTCGTGAGGCCTACCAGCGCATGATGGATTCCGGCGGCGCCACGCCCTACATCGGCTGGTACGAAGGCCAGCCAGCCTTCCTGGCGGAGTGCTACGACCCCGCGCAGGACCGCATTCGGGCCTTCTACAAAGTGCAGCCCGGCGACCTGGGCATGCATATTTTTATCGGCCCGCCCCAGCAGCGCATCGCCGGGTACTCGCGCACTGTGTTTTACGCGCTGATGCGCTTCATGTTCGAGCACCTGGGTGCGCAGCGCATCGTCGTGGAGCCCGACGCCACCAATCACAAGGTCCATGCCTTGAACCGGTCCGCGGGCTTTGCCTACGACCGTGATGTGGTCTTCCCCGAGAAGATCGCCAGCCTCGCCTTTTGCACACGGCGGGATTTTGAACAGGCTACGGCCGCCACCCTAGAGGAAGTCCATTCATGAACGTCACCATCGCCCACCAGATCGCGCACGACCCGGCCCAATTCGCCGCCCACCTGACGCCGGAGGTCTGGGCTCAGGCCAACCGCCTGCTGTTGCGCAAAGCCATTGCCGAATATGCCCATGAGATCATCATCGAACCGGAGCAACTGCGTGCAGGGAAGGGTGGCTTCGCGTTGTACCAGGTGTGCTCGGATGATGGCGCCGTGTCCTACCAGTTCGAAGCACAACGCCTGGCGCTGCGTCATTGGTACATCAAACCGGAATCCATCCGCAAGCTGGTGAACGGCGCAGACCAGTCGCTGGACGCGCTCCAGTTCATCATCGAATGCCGCCAACGTCTGGGCATACGTGATGAGCTGCTGCCCATCTACCTCGACGAGATCAGCAGCACGCTCTTCGGTAGTGCCTACAAGCGCATGAAGGCAGACGCACCCAGCAGCGCCCAGCTGGCCGACGCCACCGACTTCCAGACCATTGAGGTCGCCATGACCGAAGGCCATCCGGGTTTTGTCGCCAACAACGGGCGGCTGGGCTTCACCGCGGCCGACTATCAGGCCTACGCGCCTGAGGCCGGCTCGGAGATTCGAGTCATCTGGCTGGCCGTGCACAAGGACCATGCGGCTTTCTCCAGCATCTCCACGCTCAGCTACGAACAGCTGCTGGCCGAAGAGCTGGGGCAGGAGACCGTGGACGGCTTTACCCGTGAAGTGGCAGCGCTGGGCGTCGATCCAGTCGACTACAACTTTATGCCGGCCCACCCGTGGCAGTGGTTCAACAAGCTGTCGATCGCCTTCGCCGGCTATGTTGCCCAGCGCAAGATCATCTGCCTGGCTTATGGCCGCGACAACTACATCGCCCAGCAGTCGATCCGCACCTTCTTCAACACCAGCGACCGCAGCAAGCGTTATGTGAAGACTTCGCTCTCCATCCTGAACATGGGCTTTATGCGCGGCTTGTCGCCTTATTACATGTCGGGCACACCGGCTATCAATGAGTTCATCAAGGACCTGGTGTCGGGCGATGCCTTCCTGCGCGCGAACGGCTTCACCATCCTGCGAGAGGTCGCGTCAATCGGCTTTCGCAACCACTATTACGAAGCCGCGATACCGGTCGACACCCCTTACAAGAAGATGTTCTCGGCGCTGTGGCGCGAGAGCCCGCTGCCCTTGCTCAAACCGGGCGAACGCTTGATGACCATGGCCGCGCTGCTGCATGTCGACAAGGACGGCCACGCGCTGCTGCCTGAACTGATCCGCCGTTCCGGCCTGAGCACAAAGGCCTGGCTGAAAAGCTATCTGGCGTCTTACCTCACGCCGCTGCTACATTGCTTCTACAAGCACGACCTGACCTTCATGCCGCATGGCGAGAACCTGATCCTGGTGCTCGACAAGCATGTGCCGGTGCGCGCCATCATGAAAGACATCGCCGAGGAATGCGCCATCCTCAATATCGAAGCGAAGGCGCTGCTACCGGAGCGCGTCAATCGCCTGGCGGTCGATGTGCCCGACCATTTCAAACTGCTGGGCATCTTTATCGACGTGTTCGACGGCGTGCTGCGCCACATCAACCAGGTGCTGGTGGAAAACGCCTGCTGCAGCGAGGGAGACTTCTGGCAATCGGTGGCCGACTGCGTATCCGATTACCAGGATGCCCACCCCGAGATGGCCGCAAAGTTCGCGCACTATGACATGTTCGTGCCCGGGTTCCTGCATTCCTGTCTGAACCGCCTGCAACTCGGCAACAACGTGCAGATGGTCAACCTGGCCGACCCCGCTTCCAGCCTGAAGATGGCCGGCAATCTCGTGAACCCGATTGCCGGGCTCCGCCGCCGCGCCGCGCACCGGGCCGAGGCAGAACCGGTTGTGGAAAGCGTTGCATGAGCTTTGACATGCGGGCGGAGGACACCGTGCGCGACGGCGCTCCGTTGCAGGCGTGGGCGTCCGCGCCCAACGCTGACCTCGCCCGCGTGTTGCAACTGGCCGGGCGCATCGCACCCTCGCTGCGCGGCGAGCAGGGCGATGCACCTCTGCCCAGCGCACTGCGTCATGGCGACGACGCAGCGGCCAGACCGGGCCCGTTGCGGGCGTTGTGCCGGCACTGGGCAGAGGCCTACCCCGAAGCCGGCGCGCACTATGTGGCGCTGCGTTGTTGGGGGCTGGCAATCTGGCAGCCGGTCTACCTCGGCGTGATCGCCGCGCATCTTGATACACACGTTCCGCGGCTCGCCGGTCTGGCGCAGCCCGTGGTGGACGGCTTTCCCAGCGGCTTTCAATTGCCGGTGCATGCGCCCATGAAGGCCGGGGCGCTGCCTTCACGCATCCGCCTGGTAACGGGCGAGCTGCGCGAACTGTGCCAATCCACGCGCGCGGCACTCATGCCGCTGGTGGCGCTGCATGCACGCGCCGCCGACCGGCTGCAGGCCGAGTGCGTGCTGGGCGCGCTGCTGCTGGTGCATCGCAGCCGGCCAGTCCTGGCCGATAGCGAGGTCGCCGCGGTAGGTGAGGAATGGCTGGCGCAGCTGGGCATAAGCGGCGGCTGCGGCTTCTTTGCCTACCGGGCGCGCGATGGGACGCCCGCGCTCGCCCTGGATCGCAAGGTGTGCTGCCACTACTTTCGCCGCCATGACGGCGAGAAATGCAGCACCTGCCCCAAGCTCCCGTTCGACAAGCGTATCGCCCGATTGCTGGCCGATCCTTCGTAGTCCGGGCCATTGATTCCGCGATGCGGCTGTGCCTTTCTCAAGGCCGGTATGCTTCGCCACGCCCTGGAGAGTTCCATGAACGATATCGCACGCCTGGTGCATGTCATGCCGGCGGACCCGCAATTGCCCGTAGGCGCGTACTTTGACGAGGCCTTGTTCGCACGTGAGCAGGCATTGATCTTCAACCAGTCCGCCCGCTACCTCGGCCATGAAAAAGCCGTGCCGCAGGTCGGCGACTGGCACCGGCTCGCGCAGGAAGGCGGAGGCCGCGTGCTGGTGCGCAACCCGCAGGGCGTGGAGCTGTTGTCCAACGTCTGCCGGCACCGGCAGGCGCTGATCCTGGGCGGTGAAACCGGCAACGTCAGCGGACCGGCCAACCCCAAAGGCAACCTGTCGGCTGCCGGCGGGAACATCGTCTGCCCGCTGCATCGCTGGACTTACAACAGCAGCGGCGAGTTGCTGGGCGCGCCGCAGTTCGAGCAAAAACCCTGCAAGAACCTGCAGCGTTTTCCCTTGCGGAACTGTCACGGCCAGCTGTTCGAAGGCCCGCGCGACCCGGCTCAGGATATGGCGCCGCTGTTCGAGCGGCCCGAGTTCGATTTTTCGGATTACGTGCTCGACCACGTGGAAATTCACCAATGCAACTACAACTGGAAGACCTTTATCGAGGTCTATCTGGAGGACTACCACGTCGCGCCTTTCCATCCCGGCCTGGGCAGCTTCGTCAGTTGCGACGACCTGAGCTGGGACTTTGCCGACTGGTACAGCATGCAGCGTGTCGGTGTGCATGAGTCGCTTGGTGCGCCGGGCTCTGATATTTACAGTACCTGGCACGACCGTCTGCTGAATTACCGCACCGGCACCCCGCCCGACTTCGGCGCGGTTTGGGTGACTTACTTCCCCACTCACATGATCGAGCTGTACCCGCATGTGTTAGTCCTCTCCACGCTTTATCCCAAAGGGCCGCAGGACACGGTCAATGTGGTGGAGTTTTACTATCCCGAAGAGATCGCCGCCTTCGAACGGGAGTTCATCGAAGCGCACCGCGCCGCCTACATGGAAACCGCCCGGGAAGACGACGAGATCGGCGAGCGCATGGATGCGGGCCGGCGCGCGCTGCTGGCGCGCGGCGTCTCGGACACCGGGCCCTACCAGTCGCCGCTGGAAGACGGCATGCAGCATTTCCACGAGTGGTACCGGCGGACCATGGGTGCCTCATCTCCCCCTTGAAGCCGGGATGCCGCTAGCCTCACAATGCAGCCATGCGCAAACATTTCTCCGAAACCACGGGCCCGCAGCGGCTCACCCTGGGCCTGGTGGCCGGGCTGATTGTGGCGGCGCTGCCGCTGCCCCTGGGCTGGCAGTTTTGCGGCTTGCTGGGCTGGTGTGCCGGCGTCGGCGTTTATCTGTGGCTGGCCTGGTGGCTGTGCGTGCGCTTTGACGCCAAACGAACGCGCGAACGTGCACAGGCTCAGGACGAACCCAGCGTGGTGCTGTTTTTACTGATGCTGCTGGCCACCATGGCCTGCGTCGCTGCCATTACGTTGATGATGCAACAGGCAAAAAACCTGTCGGGTATGGAGCGCACGCTGCACATCGTGCTCTCCGTTGCGGCGCTGGCTGCCTCCTGGCTTTTCATGCAGACGATTTACGCGTTTCGCTATGCCCATCGCTATTACCACGAAGAAAAACTCGGAGAGCCCGATGGACCCGGTCTGTGTTTTCCCGGCGGGCTGGATCCGGACTATTTCGATTTTTTGTACTACGCCCACGTGGTCGGCATGACCTCACAGGTCTCCGACGTGCAGGTCACCTCGCGCGAGATGCGCCGGCTGACGCTGGTGCACAGCGTGCTGTCGTTCGGCTTCAACATGCTGATCCTGGCGCTCAGCATCAATGTGGTGGCGGGCGCGCTGCAATAAGCGGCCGCAACGCCTATTTACTCAGGCCCAGCGCACAGGTTCCTGGCTTCCTATATTCGAAGCAACTGCTTCTTCAGCGCCATCTTTTCCTTCTTGCGAAGGCTCGCTTCAGACTTGCGGTGTGAGCCGGCCTTACGCTGCGTCGCCGGGGCAACCAGCGGGTTGCGCGGCTTGGGCGTGGTCAGCTTGATCTTCAGCTTGGTCTTGCGGGCCGACGTCATGCCTTCTGCTGTTCAGGTTTGCGGCCCAGCTTGAGCAGCCCGGTTGACAGCGCGGTGCCAATCACAATCACCACGGCGCAGATCACCATCCAGGCCGTCACATGCTCACCGAGGAAGATCACGCCATAGATCACCGCAAACACCGGCACCAGGAAGGTGACCGACAGCGCGCGCGGCGGGCCGGCGTTTTCGATCAGGCGAAAAAACAGGATGTAGGCCAGCCCGGTGCAGACCACGCCTACGGCCAGCAGCGCCAGCCAGGCATGCGCGCCCGGCATCTGCGCCGGCCACAGCCAGGCGGCGGGCAGGGCCAGGCCGAGGGTTGCGCCAATCTGGCTGCCCGCCGCGGTGACCAGCGGCGGCATGCCTGACAGATAACGCTTGGTGTAGCTGGCGGATATGCCGTAGCAAATGCAGGCAAAGAGGCAGGCCAGCACGGCCCACCCTGGCGCTACGCCTGAAGCATCGGGCTTGAAGGTGGCTTTGTCCCAGGCCAGCATGGCTACGCCGGCAAAACCCACGAAGAGGCCCAGCACGCGTGAGGCATTGGGTTTGTCTTTCAGCCAGAGCCAGGCCACCAGGGCGCCGAACATCGGCACCGTGGCATTGAGGATGGCCGACAAGCCGGTGGTGATGGACAGCAGGGCAAACGAAAAGCACGCAAACGGGATGCCCGAATTCAGTATGCCGATGAAGAAAATCCGTTTCCAGTTTTTCTTCAGGTCAGGCAACAGGCCGCGCAACCACACGATGGGCAGCAGGAACAGCGCCGCAATGCCCACGCGCACTGCGGCGGTGGGCAGGGGACCGAACTCCACCGTGCTGATGCGCATGAAGAGAAAGGAAGAGCCCCAGATGGCCGCCAGCATCACAAAATCGGCAGCCCAGTTTTTGGGCTTGGTGAGGGCCGCACCCACCGGCGCGGCGATACCGGAGGGACTGGAACTCACAGCGTGCTCTCCTGAAGTGCGCCTTCGAGTTTAAGCAAGGCGGTTTTGCGGTGCAGGCCGCCTGCGTAGCCTGTGAGTGAGCCATCGGAGCCCAGCACCCGGTGGCAGGGCACGATCACGCTGACCGGGTTGCGCCCGACTGCTGCGCCCACGGCGCGCACGGCTTCCGGCTTGCCGATACGCTGGCTCACCTGGCCATAGCTGAGGGTGCCGCCCTGCGGGATGGCCAGCAGCGCTTGCCACACCGACTGCTGGAAGGCCGTTCCGTGCCCCAGGTCCAACGGCAGGTCAAATTCGGTGCGTGTGCCGGCATAGTATTCCGTGAGTTGCTTGATGGTCTGCTTGAGCACCGGGTGGTCCGGGTCTTCGCGCCACACATAAGGTTTCACGAGTTGCGGCGGCAGGTGACGCTGGCCGGCAAACCAGGTGCCGGCCAGGCCTTTGTCAGTCGCGGCAATGATCATTTCCCCCAAGGGGCTGTGGAAGGTCGTCTGGACGATGGAGTTGTCGAATTTCATCTTGTTCACCTTTGAATGGTTTCGAGTTTCTGCCTTATGAGGTCCTTTTTGGGCCTGAATAGGCGGCTTAAGCTGACTTGTCTCTTTTGCGGGCAAAGACTGGCTCGATCATTCACCGGCGATGTTCGCGCCAAGGCGCTGGACCGTCCAATGAAATCGAAGCGCCGCATTCATTCCCCGAACGCATGAATCGCCATGTCGTCGCTGTTGCGCCGTCAGCCGGGACGCTCCAGTGTGCCGCTCCAGGCGCGGATCACCGCGTAGCTGCGCCAGGGTTTCCATGCATCCGAGGCCAGCTCAGCCTCCCGTGCCGGGTTCTTTTTTTCCTGCACACCCAGTGCCTTGTGCAGCGCCACATCGCCTGAAGGAAACGCATCGGGCCAGCGCAATGCCCGCATGGCAATGTATTGCGCCGTCCAGTCACCGATGCCGGGCAACCCTTTCAGCGTAGTCACCGTCGTGTTGATGTCGGCGCCACTGTGCAATTGAAGGCGTTTTTCTGCCACTGCTTGCGCGATTCCCACGATGGCGGCCTGGCGCTGCCTGACGATGCCCAGTTGCCCGAGCGCGTCGCCGCTGACCGCGGCCAGCACGGCCGGTGCGGGGAAAAGGCGCGTTAGCTGCGGCCACGGTGTTTCCACCGGTTCGCCAAAACGGTCCACCATGCGCTGCGCCAGCGTGCGTGCGGCGGCCACGGTGATCTGCTGGCCCAGCACGGCGCGCACCGCCAGCTCGTAGCCATCCAGCGCGCCTGGCACTCGCAGGCCGTCGCCTTCGGGGAAACTATCGTGCAGTACGCTGTTGATGGTGGCCGGATCAGCGTCCAGGTCAAAAGTGGTGCGCACGCGGCGTATCACCAGCGGCAACACTTCGCGCAGCGAATCGCTGACGCGCAGCACCAGCTGCGAACGGCTTTCGTCAAAGCTTGCGAGCAGCCAGCCGGCATGCAGCTTGCCGCCCGACTCGATGCTGAAAGTCCGGCGCAGAGCGGGCTGCGCAGCGTCCGCGTCAATGAATTCAATGGCGCTGATGCAGCGCTTGCTGAAGAAGGCCAGCATGGCCTGCACGTCATAGGGCGGGCGGTAGCCCAGCCGCACGATGACGCCTTCACCCACCTCGCCGACCCGGGCCGGGCCCTGGCGTCGCAACTGCGTGGGGTTGAGTTTGTAGTGCTCCACAAAGGCAGCATTAAAGCGCCGCACGCTGGCAAAACCGCTGATCAGCGCAATCTGCGTGATGGGCAGATTGGTGTCGGCCAGCAATTGTTTGGCGGTGTGCAGCCGGTGCGTCTGCAGGTATTGCATGGGCGAGACCCCGAACTGTGCCTCGAAAATCCGCCGTACGTGGCGGTCGCTCACGCCCAACTTGGCAGCCAGCTTTTCTACAGAAGGTGCTTCCTCGGTCCACACCTCGGGCTCATCCAGCAGGCGCGCCGCCTGGTGCGCCAGGATGTAGGACGCATCCTGTATTGACCACACCACTGAATGCGGCGCCAGCTCGGGCCGGCAGCGCAGGCAGGGACGAAAGCCCGCGCTCTCGGCCTGGGCCGCGTGGTGAAAGAAGCGGCAGTTTTCGCGTTTGGGGGTTTTCACGCTGCAGACCGGACGGCAATAGATGCCGGTGGAGGTCACACCGGTGAAAAAACTGCCGTCAAACCGGGCGTCCCGCGCCTTGAGGGCGAGGTAGCAGTCGTTGTCGGCAAGAGGGGTGGTTTCGCGGTTCATGAGGGAAATGATACGCCGCAGCAGGCTGTTGACTAGCCGTTTTCGGACATGTCCCTTTGGCCGAAAAAGCCTTCAAAATTCTTGTCCAGGCTAGCCGTTTTTCGCCTCGTTGGAGACCGGTTAGATACCACTTTGCCGAAGCTTTCCATAGTCTGAACGGGCCCCCTGGAAACGGTGGCGGCCTACAGTTCGCGAAAGGACCGCCCCCTACAATCAAACCCATCAAATTGAAGGATCTCGCCGATGCAAATCAACCCGTCCATCTTCAAGGCCTACGACATCCGCGGTGTCGTGCCCTCCACCATCCATGAGGAAATGGCCGAGGCGCTGGGCAAGGCTTTTGGCATGGCGGCGCTGGCCGAAGGTGAGAAATCCGTGGCGGTAGGCCGTGACGGGCGCCTCAGCGGGCCATCGCTCAGTGCGGCGCTGATGCGCGGCCTGGCCGCGGTGGGGCTGGAAGTGATCGACGTCGGCATGGTGACCACCCCCATGCTGTACTTTGCGGCCAGCACCCTCACGGCTTCCGGTATCCAGGTCACAGGCAGCCACAACCCCAAGGACTACAACGGCTTCAAGATGGTGCTGGCAGGCCGCGCCATTTATGGCGAAGAAATCCAGGCGCTGCGCCGCGCGATGGAAGGCGAGACATGGGTGTTGCCGTCCCAGGCCGGTGCCATTCGCCAGGTCGATGTCGAAACGGCCTACCGCGACCGCATCGTGTCCGGCATCAAGCTCGAGCGTCCGCTCAAAATCGTTATCGACTCTGGCAACGGCATAGCCGGCGCTTCGGCGCCTGCGATCTTTCGTGCGCTCGGCTGCGAGGTGACCGAACTCTTCAGCGAGGTGGACGGCAATTTCCCCAACCACCACCCCGACCCCAGCAAGCCCGAAAACCTGCAGGATTTGATCAAGGCCCTGCAAAGCGGCAAGGCCGAACTGGGCCTGGCCTTTGACGGTGACGGCGACCGCCTCGGCATCGTGACCAAAGACGGCCAGAACATTTACCCCGACCGGCAGATGATGCTGTTTGCCCGCGACGTGCTCTCGCGCGTGCCGGGCGGCACCATCTTGTTCGACGTGAAATGCTCGCAGCGCCTGGCGCCCGAGATCGAGGCAGCCGGCGGTGTGCCGCTGATGTACAAGACCGGCCATTCGCTGATCAAGGCGAAGATGAAAGAAGTCGATTCGCCGCTGGGCGGCGAAATGAGCGGCCATATCTTCTTCAAGGAACGCTGGTACGGCTTTGACGACGGCACTTACGCCGGCGCGCGCCTGCTGGAAATTTTGAGCCGCGTGCCCGACGCCGGCATCGTGCTCAATGCCCTGCCTACCAGCTTCAGCACGCCCGAACTTAACGTGGCCTGCAAGGAAGGCGAGCCGCACACGGTGGTGGAGGCCTTGATCAAATCCGCGAAATTCGCGGCGCCTGCCAGGATCTCGACGATTGATGGCGTACGCGTTGACTGGCCCGACGGCTTTGGATTGATCCGTGCGTCCAACACCACGCCGGTGCTGGTGCTGCGCTTTGAGGGCCATACCCAGCAGGCACTGGAGCGCATCGAGGCCGACATGCTGACCTTGTTACGGAGCGTGAAGCCCGGCGCCAGCTTCGCTGCCGCCGCTCACTAGGCCCACCCCCGTCCAAGCTCACTACGTGTAGCTTGTTCCCCCCTCAAGGGGGCGGCGCCTGGGGCCGGCAAAGCCGGACCCTCGGCCCCCACTGGTGAAATACCCCCCGTTAGTTACGCCCATCGGACTCTTCAAGCCAGCGGGTGCCGCGGAACCGGCTTTGCCGGGCCGCAGGCGGGCGGCCCCCTCGGGGGGCGGCGACCCACACGAAGTGGGGGAGCGTGGGGGTCTAAAATGCTTCATGAAAATTTTGCTGGTCAAGCTGTCCTCCCTCGGCGATGTGGTGCACACCCTGCCGGTGGTGCGGGACATCCATGCCGCGCTCCCGGACGCGCAGATTGACTGGGTAGTGGAAAAGGCCTTTGCCCCCTTGCTGGCGCGCCACAAAGGTCTGCACCGGGTGATTCCCTGTGAGATCCGGCGCTGGCGCAAATCATTCTGGACGCTGGCCACGCGAAACGAATGGCGTGCCTTCCAGCGCGACCTTCAACGTGAAGCCTATGACGCCGTCATCGACCTGCAGGGCTTGACCAAGTCGGCGCTGGTGGCGCGGCTTGCCACGGTGGCGCCCGGCGGCAAGCGCTATGCCCTGGCCAACCAGACCGAGGGCTCGGGCTATGAAGCGCCTACCCGCTGGGTGGCCGACGTGGCCATCACCCTCCCACCGCATATTCACGCGGTGCAGCGCTCGCGCGAGCTGGCGGCGCGCGCGCTGGGCTACACCCTGAAAGGCGCGCCAGATTTTGGATTAAAAAGGCTTGAAACCTATGAGGGACGGGCGCAAGCAGCTCCTGAAAAGATAGCGCCTGAAGCGTCGAAAGGCCGGGTGGTACTGGTCCACGGCACCTCGCGCCCCGACAAGGAGTGGCCGCTGGATCACTGGATCACGCTGGGGCGTCGCCTCCATGCGGCCGGCTACCCGGTGGCACTGGCGCACGGCAATGCACACGAGCTGGCCACCAGCCAGGCCATCGCGCAGGCGCTGACCAAAACCGCCGCGGACATCGCCCTGGTGCTGCCTCTGCTGCCGCTCGACGCGCTCACTGAAGCGCTGGCGCAGTGCGCCGGTGTCATTGGTGTCGACAGCGGTGTCAGCCACATTGCCGTGGCGCTGGATTTGCCGCATGTGCAGATCTACAACTTCGACACGGCGTGGCGAACCGGCCCCGCTGCCCTCGGCCACGGTGGGCGGCAGGTCAGCGTGTATGCGCGGCCGGCGCCCACAGTGGAGACCGTCTGGCAGGCCTGGTTGGCATGCTGGGCGGTGAGCAGCCCCACCCGTGCCGGCGGGGCGAAATGAGCGCGCTGGCCCTGAAGCTGTATTCGCTTCTGATGTGGCTGGGCCAGCCGCTGCTGCGCCGCAAACTGGCGCGCCGCGGCAGGCAGGAACCCGGCTACCTTCAGGCGGTGCAGGAACGGTTTGGGCACTACGCCCAGCCGGTGGAAACCGCCTCTGAGCTGGTCTGGCTGCATGCCGTTTCCCTCGGCGAAACCCGCACGGCAGCCGTGCTGCTCAAGGCGCTGCGCGCGCAACACCCCGGCTTGCGTATTTTGCTGACGCACGGTACGGCCACAGGGCGCGCCGAGGGCGTGGCCCTGCTGCAGCCCGGCGACGTGCAGGTGTGGCAGCCCTGGGACAGCCCAGGCGCAGTGGCGCGGTTTTTTGATCACTTCAAACCACGCCTGGGCCTGCTGATGGAAACCGAGATCTGGCCCAACATGGTGGCCGCAGCCCAGACGCGTGTCATGCCGCTGGTGCTGGTCAACGGCAGGCTGTCTGAAAAGTCCCTGCAGCAGGCGCTGAAAATGTCGCCGCTGTCGTTTCCGGCTTACGCGGCGTTGTCTGCGGTGTATGCCCAGACCGATGACGACGCCCGGCGCTTTCGCCAGGCGGGTGCTGCGGTGAGCGGCGTGTTTGGCAACCTGAAGTTTGATGCCTCGCCTGACGACACCCAGCTGGAAAAAGGCAAGGTTTGGCGTCAGGCGCTCGGGCTGCCGGTGCTCATGTTTGCCAGCTCGCGTGAAGGCGAAGAGCAGGAGTTTTTAAAGCAATTAAGTGCTACAGCCCAATCTGAACAAGCGCAGACAGCTATCAATTCTGTAGCGAATGAATCGCGGGAAGAAGCGCACAAGGAGGGGCCGGGAAGCCAGTTCAGGGTGTTGCTGGTGCCGCGCCACCCGCAACGGGTCAACGAGGTGGAGGCGCTGGTGCAGCAGCACGGCCTGCGTGTCTCGCGCCGCTCGCACTGGCCCGAGGCGGCAAGCGGCCCGGCCGTGAACGACGATGCCTTGCAGGCGGATGTATGGCTGGGCGACTCACTGGGTGAAATGGCGCTGTATTACGCGATGAGCGATGTCGCCCTTCTGGGCGGCAGCTTCGCGCCGCTGGGCGGGCAAAACCTGATCGAGGCGGCTGCTTGTGGCTGTCCGGTCGTGATGGGCCCCCACACCTTCAACTTCACCGAAGCCGCCGAGCTGGCCATCGAGGCGGGGGCGGCCCGGCGCGTGGTCGATATGGAGCAGGGCGTGCGTGCCGCCCGAAAGCTGATGGACAAACCCGAAGCACGCGCTGCCGCGGTGGCCGCCGGGCTGGCTTTCGCCGACAGCAACCGCGGTGCGACGGTGAAGACGGTGGATGCGCTCCAGACCTATTTAAGTGGCTTTAACGGCACCTAGGCCGCCTGGTCGTCAATGAGCTCCAACAGCTCAATTGCACTTTTGGCGCGCGCACCCGTACCGTTAGCGAGTGGTGCAATGCGCTGGCGCATGGAGTAGATGAATGCATTGAGTGTTTCTTTGACCGAGGCTCCAAGATATGTGTCGTAACCTTTTTCAGGGACGAATGAGCCACCAAGATCTATTAATGACTCCATAGCTGCTCGCTGCGCCCACTCTTTTCCCTTCATGAGAATCTGTTCAATCTCCGGAAGGACACCCAAGACGACAGGATAGTACGTGCCCCTGTGGTTGTTTCCAGTTGCCCAGAGAAGCGCATCGTAGGCTTCATTTGCGGTCGATTCATCGTATGCATTCCAGAGCGCGTCGAGCGCAGCTTCCACGCTACCGGCAGCGTTAGAGTCCGGCTGGGGAAAGTGATCGAGATCGAGCGGCTTCATGGCTGTTTTGGTGGTCCAGCGATTGACATCAACGACCGGTGCAAGTGACGTTTTGCTGAAAGGCGTTCGTTCGATGGCCTAGCGCTTGCCCAGCACCTGATGACAAGTGCAATTTCCCCACGCATAAAGGCGCAGGTGATGCGCCCAGTCGCGCAGCGTGGCCCAGGCGCCGCCGGTCGCCACTTCATACGGCGTCAGGCCAAACATGCCCAGGCTGATGGAGGGCTCCACTGACACCACCGAGTGCCAGGTTCGCCTGGGGATGAACAGGGCATCGCCGGCTTCAACGCGGGCATGGTAGCCGTGGGCTTTTTCGAAGGAGGCGAGTTCGCGGACTTGCTCGGGCAGGCGCGAGACGTTGATGTCGCTCAGCGTGGCACCCCAGTCGTATTTGGCGGCCGGGCACATGTGCTGGCGCTGGTCGGGTGAAAAAAGGATGAACTCCTTGACGCCCTGGAGTTGCACAAACCAGTTGTGCGGGAAATCGTTGTGCAGGCCGGTCACGGTATTGGCCGGGCCCATGAACACATATTCCCAGGTCATGCGGCCGGGCCACAGACTCTTGATGAGCAGGTCGCGCCGCAGCTCGGGGTATTTTTCGAGGATGTCCCACTGCGCCAGGTACAAGGTCGTCGGCTTGAACGACTGCATGTGGGCCCAGTTCAGGTGAAAGCGCTCGCCGGGTTTGTAGCCGTCCCGCACCGGCTTGGGCAGCAGTCCGGCCATGGGGTCCGGCGTGCGTTGCGCCGCCTTGCCGAGTTCCCGCAGATAGGGTGCGACCGGAAGGAAGGGGCGGCCCTTGGTCACGCCCTGTTCGACCAGGCCATCGGTGAACTTGACCGGCACCTCGGCGCCCTTGCCGGCACAGACGTCGGCGAGGAATTCAAACGACCATTTTTTCCAGGCCGGCCAGTGATGGATTCCGCCCTTGACCAGCACGGGTTTGTCAAACGGTGGCCGGCGGCCCGCGCGCTTGAGTTCTTCCCAGGTGGCTTCCTCGATCAGCTCGAAGCTGGGGCCTTTGGGGATGTGTACCGGCGCATCGGTCACGCGTTCAGCCTCTATCGGCAAGGGCAGGGGATTGTGTGCGGGCATCAACATGGAAATTCTGGCCCCGGGCCGGGCCTTTGTTGGAGTGTTGTGAAGCGTACCGCGATTTACCTGGCCAGCAGTGCGTTGATTTTTTGCAGGTCTTCCGGTGTCAGCGTGCCATTGGCCTGCCGCAGTTTCAGGTCGCCCAGCAGCACGTCATAACGCGCCTTGGCCAGGTCGCGTTTGGTCTGGAACAGCTGGCTCTGCGAGTTGAGCACGTCGATGTTGATGCGAACGCCGACCTGGTAACCCAGCTTGTTGGCATCCAGTGCGCTCTGGCTTGACAGCTCGGCGGCTTCCAGCGCTTTCACCTGGCCCTGGCCCGACTGCACGCCGAAAAACGCGGTGCGCGTGGCCTGGGCCACGGTGCGGCGCGCGCCTTCAAGGTCGCTTTGTGCCTTGTCTTTCAGCGAAAGGGTTTCGCGTACGCGGTTTTGCGTGGCAAAGCCGGCGAACAACGGCACGTTCAGCACCACACCGATGGTGGTTGTGTTGGTGCGAAAGGCAAACGGAGGGATGGTGGTGGCCGTGCCCGACGGGTTGCGCGTCACGTTGTAGCTGGCCGTCGCGTCCAGCGTCGGCTTGTGGCCGGCTTCGGCTTTTTTGACTTCCAGGTCGGCGATCTCCAGCCCGCTTTGCGCCAGGCGGATATTCGGGTGCACCGCTTCGGATTGCTGCACCCAGATGTTCACATCGGCGGGTTCCACGACCGGCAAATTGACGGGCGCGAGCAAGGGCTTGGGTTGCGTTTCGGTTTTCCCGACCAGCGTGTCCAGCGCGATTTTCTTGACGCGCAAATCGTTTTCGGCGGCGATCTCCTGGGCGATCACCAGGTCGTAGCGTGCCTGCGCTTCGCGGGTGTCGGTGATGGTGGAGGTACCCACTTCAAAGTTGCGCTTGGCCGATGCAAGCTGCTCGGCCACCGCGGCTTTTTGCGCCCGGACAAACGTCAGCGTGTCCTGCGCGGCCAGCACGTCGAAGTACGCCTGGCTGGTGCGCACGATCAGGTCCTGGTTGGCGGTTTCGAGTTGTGCCTGGGACTGCTCGACCTGCCTGGAGGCCTGCTGGTAGGTGGCCCAGTTGGCGGGGCGGTACAGCGGCTGCGAAAGGTTGAGCGTGGCGTTTTGCGTGTTGAAGCTGCGCTCGATCACCGGTGCGGTGTTTTCAAAACTGGTGCGCGACACGCCCGCCGAAACGCCTGCTGTCGGCAAGATGCCGGCCTTGGCCTGGGCGGCCCTGGCGAGGTTGGCGTCGTACTGGAGCTTGGCGGACTGGTAGGCAGCGTCGAAGGCGCGGGCCGACTCATACAGCTCCACCAGGCTCTGGGCCTGCGCGGCCGGGGCTGCCATCATCAGCGCCGCAGTGACGGCGATCGACAGGGGCAACATCGACAGGCGTAGCGCCGGCGGTTTCTTGGGCGTGGTCATAAAGGTCCTGAGGAATGAGTGAATCGGCGATGTGGAGGTGAATACGGTGTGCAGCGGCGGCAAAGGTCAGTACACAGGGACCGACGGGTCCACCTGCTGCGACCAGGCGTCAATGCCGCCCTGCAGATTGACGACCTCGGTGAAGCCGCTTTGCGTCAAAAAGTTGGCCACCTGCAGGCTGCGCATGCCGTGGTGGCAGAGGCAGGCGATCGGCTGGCCGGTGCCGGCTCCGATTTCCTGCAGCTCAGCCAGGCGCGTGGGTATTTCCCGCATCGGGATGTGCACCAGCCTGAAGCCGTCCTCCCTGACCGAGGCCGTCTGCAGTTCCCAGGGCTCGCGCACGTCCAGCACCACAGGCAGGGCGGGCGCGCCTTCCCCGGCGTTGTTGCGCCACTCGGCGAAGTTGGCGGGGCTCAGTTGGGGAATCATGGTCGGCTGTCCTGCGTTGGAATGCGTGCTTGGCGTTGGTGAAGTCGTGTACGGCGCCCAGGCTCAGAAGCTGAATTTCGAAGGTTCAGGGAAATTCAGCAGGCGCGGCGCCACGGTGTCCCAGGCCTGGGTGGTGCGCCAGGCGTCTTCGGCCACGCGTGTGACCAGGGTGGCGCGCATCATCGGCTCAAAGCCCACGATGGCGCTCAGGCGGCCGCCCACCTTGAGCAGGGACAGCAGCGAAGCCGGTACTTCGGCGACCGAGCCGCTGAGCACGATCACGTCAAACGGTCCACGAAGCGGGTCGTTGCTGGAAACGGCCTGGGCGATTTTTGCGGCGCCGTCGCCGGTGCGCACTTCGGCGTTGTAAAGGCCCGCCCTTTGCAGGTTGTCGCGTGCGGTCTGCGCCAGCTTGGGGTCGATCTCCAGCGTGATCACCTGCTGCGCGCGGTGGGCCAGCAGTGCGGCCATGTAGCCGGAGCCGGCGCCGATTTCCAGAACCTTTTCATGTTTTTGCACGGCCAGTTCCTGCAGGATGCGGGCTTCCACCTTGGGCGCCAGCATGCACTGGCCGAGCCCGCTGCCCAGCGGGATTTCCATGTCGACAAAGGCCAGTGCCTTTTGGGCGGCCGGCACAAAGTCTTCGCGCTTGACCACGGCCAGCAGGGAAAGGACCTGGTTGTCCAGCACTTCCCAGGGGCGGATTTGCTGCTCAATCATGTTGAATCGGGCTTGTTCGTAGTTCATGGCGGACCTGTAAGTTGGCGAAATGGGGGAGGGTGAGCTGTACACGAGATAAACCTTTGATTTTAACGGTCGCCCATGACGGCGGCCGGCGTTGCAGCAGGCATGTCCGCGGGGTCTTGCGGCGGTGTTTTGGGGCCGAATTTGCGCTTGAACCACTGGCCCAGGTCGTCCAGGTAGCAATACGTCACCGGCACCACCACCAGGGTCAGCAGCGAAGAGGTGATGACACCGCCGATCACGGCCTGGCCCATGGGCGCACGCTGCTCCGAGCCCTCGGTCAGGGCAAAAGCCAGCGGCACCATGCCGAAAATCATCGCCAGCGTGGTCATCAGGATGGGGCGCAGCCGCACCTTGGCGGCGTGCAGCAGCGCATCGCTGCGGTTCATGCCCGGAACGCGGTGGCCATCCACGTCGACCTGGTCGGCACGCATGCGAATGGCAAAGTCCACCAGCAAAATGGCGTTCTTGGTGACCAGGCCCATCAGCATCACCACACCGATGATGGAAAACATCGAGAGCGTGGAGCGGAACAGCAGCAGGGCCAGCACCACACCGATCAAGGTCAGCGGCAGCGAGGTCATCAGCGCCATCGGCTGCAAAAAACTCTTGAACTGGCTGGCCAGGATCATGTAGATGAACAAAATGGCCATCACCAGTGCCGACACCGCGTAGCCAAAGGATTCGGCCATGTTCTTGGTGGAGCCGCTGAACTGGTAGCGATAGCCGGGCGGAAAGCTGAAGTTTTCCAGCGCGGCCTTGATGTCGTTCGACACCTCGCCGGCCGAGCGGTTGTAGACGTTGGCGTTGATCGCGACTTCACGCGCCATGTCGCGCCGGTTGATCTGGTTGGGCCCGGTGGATTCCTTCACGGTGGCCACCTGGTTGAGCCGTACCATGTGCGCGGCGCCGTCGGCGCTGCTGCCGGGCGTGCTCATGAAAGGCAGGCGCTCCAGGTCTTGCGGCGCGTTGCGTGCATCGGGCGCCAGGCGCACGTTCACGTCGTAGGTCTGGTCGTCGGGCGCGCGCCAGTTGCCTACCGTCTGCCCGGCCACCAGGGTGCGCAATGAGGCAGCGATCTGCGACACCGACAGGCCCAGGTCGGAGGCTGCGTCGCGCCGCACATCAATTTCAATCACCGGCTTGTCGGCCTTGACGCTGGAGTCCAGGTCCACCAGGCCGGGGATGCCGCGGATCTTGTCGTTGATGGCGCGCGTGAGGCGTTCCAGCTCTTTCAAATCCGTCCCCTGCAGCGAGAACTCCACCTGCTTGTTGCCGCCCACCGCGTCGAGCAGCCCGACGTGCGTCACGGTGATGCCTGGCACCTGCTTGAGGCGTTCGCGCAACACGCCCGACATTTCGTCGACGCTGCGGGTGCGTGCCTTGCGGTCCACCAGGCGCACGTAAATGCTGGCGTACATCTTGCCCTGGGCGTTGCCGGTGTTCAGGGTGGCCAGCGTGTACTTCACTTCGGGGAATTCGCGGATGATGGCTTCCACCTGTCGCGCCTTGGCTTCGGTGGTTTCCAGCGACGAACCCACCGGCGTGTAGAAATTGAGTGAGGTTTCCGAGAAGTCGGCCTTGGGTACGAACTCGGTGCCGAGCAGCGGCACCATGAAAATGCTGGTGATAAAAATCACCACAGCCAGGGCCAGGGTGGCCAGCTTGTGGCCCAGCGACCAGCGCAGGATTCCCTGGTAGCTGTTGCTCAGCGAGTCGGTGGCGTGGTCGAACCAGCCGGTGACGCGGCCTATGGTCTTGTCGTAGAAAGTGACGGGCGCATGGCGTTTGCCGTGCGCTTCGATGGAAGGGTCGTGCCAGATGCTGGAGAGCATCGGGTCCAGCGTGAAACTCACGAACATCGAGATCAGTACCGCCGCCACGATGGTCACGCCGAACTCGTGGAAGAACTTGCCGATGATGCCGCCCATGAAGCCAATCGGCAGGAACACGGCGACGATGGAGAACGTGGTAGCCAGCACCGCCAGGCCGATTTCCTGTGTGCCGTCCAGCGAGGCCTGGTAGGGTGCCTTGCCCATCTGCACATGGCGCACGATGTTCTCGCGCACCACAATCGCGTCGTCGATCAGCAGGCCCACACACAGCGACAACGCCATCAGCGTGATCATGTTGATGGTGAAGCCGAACAGGTTCATGAACAAAAAGGTGCCGATGATGGAGATCGGCAGCGTGAGCCCGGTGATCACCGTGGAGCGCCACGAGTTCAGGAAGAGGAAAACAATCAGCACCGTCAGCAGCGCGCCTTCAATCAGCGTGCGGCGCACGTTTTCCACCGCCACGCGAATCGGCCGCGAGCCGTCGGTGATCAGCTCCAGCCGGGCGCCGGGCGGCAGTTGCGGCTGGATGTCCTTGATGGCCTGATTCAGGCCATCCACCACGGCAATGGTGTTTTCGTCCTGCGCTTTTTGCACCGACAGCAGCAGCGTGCGCTGGCCGTTGTACAGCGCCAGGCTGTCGATCTCCTGCGCGCCGTCGGCAATGCGCGCCACCTGGTCCACCGTGACCGGCGCGGCGCCCTTGCGCGCCACGATGATCTTGCCGAAGTCTTCGGGGCGCTTCATGCGTGCATCGATCTTGACGACCCGCTCCTGCTGCAGCGAGCGGATGGCGCCCACCGGCAAATCCTGGTTTTCGTTGCGCACGGCATTGACCACCTGGTCGGCCGTGATGCCCAGCGACTCCATGGCCTGCGGATTCAGGTAGACGTTGATTTCGCGCTTGGTGCCGCCCACCAACGTAACGGAGCCTGCACCGCGTACGTTCTCCAGGCGCTTTTTCAAGACCTGGTCGGCCCAGTTGGTCAGCTCCACGGCCGACATGGCATTGCCGCTTTGGGCATTGGGCAACACCGCAACGGACCAGATCGCCCGGCTTGCCGGGTCGAAGCGCAGCACGCGCGGCTCTTTCACTTCGTCCCGAAAGTTGGGGCGTATGGCGGCGATTTTTTCGCGCACATCTTCGGCGGCGCGGCGCCCGTCGACGTAGAGCTGGAACTCCATGATGACGACCGACTGGCCTTCGTAGCTGCGCGAGGTCAGCGCGTTGATGCCGGCGATCGAGTTGACGCCTTCTTCAATTTTTTTGGTGACTTCGCTTTCAACGATCTCGGGCGAAGCGCCCGGGTATTCGGCGGTGATGACGACCACCGGAAAGTCGATGTTGGGGAACTGGTCGACCCGCATGCGCTGGTACGAAAACAGCCCAAGCACCACGATGGCCAGCATGACCATGGTGGCGAACACCGGGTTCTTGAGGCTGACCTGCGTGAACCACATGCGCGCGAGTCCTCAGGGCGCCGGCTTGGCCGGTGCACTGGCTGCTTGCGCCGCAGCCGGAAGTTGTGTGAAGCGCACCTTGGTGCCCTCGCGCAATGCGCCGATCTCGCCGCGGATCACCACCGCGCCGTCGGCCAGGCCCTTGACAGCGACCACGCTGTCTTTGCCGGCGGTGCCGCGAGCGCCCAGCTCCACGCTCTTGTGCACCACCAGGTCGTTTTCAACCGCTTGCACATAAGGCGTGGGTTTGTCGGTGCGCACGGCGCTGACCGGCACCGACAGCAGCGAAGCACTGGCCGTGCCCAGCGTGCCCTGCGCAAACAGCCCCTGGCGCAAGGGTGGCGCGCCGGCGTCGCCTGCTGCGCCCGGGTTGTCGATGCTGAGGTAAGCCATCACGCTGCGGCTGCCGGCCTGCGCCGTGGGATTGATGCGCACCACTTTGGCCGTGACGGGCTGGCGGCTGCCTTCAATCTGCAGCTGTGCGGTCTGGCCCACACGCACGTCCATGGAGTCGGTGGCGCTCAAGGTGGCTTCCAGCTCGAGCCGGCTCAGGTCCACCACCTCGACGATTTTGGTGTCGATGCCCACGCGCTCACCGGGTTGGGCAAGGCGCTGCGACACCTGGCCGGAGATGGGGGCTTTCAGGATTGTGTCGTCCACCGATTTGGCCGCGACCTCGGTGGCAGCCATCGCCGCCTTGTAGGTGGATTGCGCGGCGTTGAGGTTGGCCAGCGAGGTATCGAGCGCGGTCTTCGAGATGAAACCCTGGTCAACCAGCGCCTTGTTGTTGTCGTACTGGCGCTGCACCACATCCACCTGCGCCTTGGCCGACTCGGCCTGCTCGCGGGCCTGGCGCACGCGTGACTGGTATTCGGTGGCGTCGATGCGCGCAATCACCTGGCCGGCCTTGACCACGTCGCCTTCGCGAACCGTGAGGCCCTGCAGCTCGCCGGCCACGCGTGCCTTGATGACGGCGGAGTTGACGGCCTTAAGCGAGCCCGACACCGGCAGCCCCTGAACCACGTCGCGCGTTTGCGCCTTGACCACATCGGTGGCGGCCAGTTCGACCTGTCCCATGTCCTTGACGGCGGTGCTTGCGGCAAGCGCCTGTTGCTGGGCCTTGCGTGCGGACAATGCACGCAGCACGCCGCCCGCGATGAGCAGCACGATGAGTCCGGCGACCCCCCACTTGACCCATCGCTTCATGCTGCGGCTTTCCTGTTGGACTGTGCGGCGGCGCCGGCCGGTGCGGAGATGCCGTTCAGGATGGTTTCCACCTGGAAGGCGATGTATTTTTGCGGATCCAGGTCTGCGTCGCTGCTGATGCAGATGCCGGCGGTGTGCCTGGACAGGATCAGGAAAATCATCGGAGCGACCACCAGGTAAACCGCATAGTCCAGGTCCATGGGCCGGAACTCGCCGCGGTCCATGCCGCGTTGCAGGATGCTGCGGATCAGCCCGTGGCCCGGCATGATGACTTCTTGCTGGTAGAAGGCCGCGATGTCGGGGAAGTTCTTGGCCTCGCTCATCATCAGCTTGGTCAGGCCCGAGGCGCGCGTCAGGCCCACGCGCTCCCACCAGCTGTTCATGCAGTAAGCCAGCAATTCAGGGGTGGTGCCTTCAAAGGTGTCCAGCTCGGCGCGCCATTCCGTGAAGCGGCCCGAGATGTTTTCGCGCACCACGGCCTTGAACAGTTCTTCCTTGCTCTGGAAGTAAAGGAACAATGTGCCTTTCGATACCCCTGCGCGGGCGGCCACTTCTTCGGCGCGGGTGGCGGCAAAGCCTTTTTCCACGAACAGGTCAAGCGCGGCGTCCAGCAGTTCGCCGGGGCGTGCTTCCTTGCGGCGCTCGCGTTTGGCGGCGACCGCGGAGGTTTTGTCGCAAAATAATTTGGAAAGTGACATAGTTACTGACTGACTGGTTAGTAATATATCTGCTTACTTTCCGACCGTCAACCAAAACCGCCTAGGCTACACCGAGGCGGGGGAGCCGGTAGTGCCCTGAAAGGTAAACCCGCGGTAAAGCAGCTGGGTCTGCCGCGGGCCCAGGCGAAAGGGGCCCGCGAGAGGCCGGCTGTCTAAACAGGCGTGAACCGACCAACCATCAGCGCCAGCCATTCGCGCAGTACCTGCTGCGACACCATAAGGCCCGATGCGGAAGGTACCCATTCCATCAGGTCGTGCTGTGCCGGCTGCACCTGACCCATGGGGGCGGGCGTCACCGTCAGGCCGGCACGCTCAAAAGCCCGGACAGCGCGCGGCATGTGCCAGGCGTCGGTGACCAGCGCGATGCGCTGCACACCGCTTTGCTGCAGCAGCGGCGCCAGCAGGCGGGCATTGCCCCAGGTGTCGCGCGACTGGGCTTCGTTCCAGCGCAGCGTCATGCCGTAGTCCTGCTGCACCATGCGTGCGGCCACCACGGCTTCGGAATCGGTCTGTGCGCTGCTGGCCGCCCAACCCATGCCGCCGGTAAAGGCCAGCGGCAAGCCCGACTGCCGCGCCAGCCACACACCGTAGCGCAACCGCGCCGCTGTGTGCGCGCCTGGCTGGCTGCTGCCGTATTCAGCTGCTTCAGGCAGCACGCCGCCGCCCAGCACCACGATGGCCTGCACCTTGTGGGCCTTGAGGTTGGCCACCGGCATGGCGGCAAACTGCGGCAGCACGGTGCGCGCCAGCCATACGGCCGTGCCGTGGCAGCTGAGCAGCGCCAGCAGCAGCACCGAAAAGGTTGCCAGCGCCAGCCCGGCTTTTTTATTACGCCAGGCCAGCACCAGGCCCAGCAAGGCCAGCAACAGCAGCAAGGCTGGCGGGAGCGCCAGGCTGGTGAGCAAAGGCTTGAGCGCGCCGAATTCCATGCGTTGTATTTATTTGCTATGAAAAATATAGCTGCTTGCGCACGTCCTGATTGGGCTGAAGCCCTGAAAGGTCATCAATAAAAGGCTTGCAGGCCGGTCTGGGCACGGCCCAGGATCAGCGCATGCACGTCGTGCGTGCCTTCGTAGGTGTTCACCGTTTCGAGGTTGATCATGTGGCGGATCACATGGTATTCGTCATGGATGCCGTTGCCGCCGTGCATGTCGCGCGCCAGGCGGGCGATGTCCAGCGCCTTGCCGCAGCTGTTGCGTTTGATCAGCGAAATCATTTCCGGCACGGACTTGTCTTCGTCCATCAGCCGGCCCACGCGCAGGCAGCCCTGCAGGCCCAGCGTGATCTCGGTCTGCATGTCGGCGAGCTTCTTTTGAATCAGCTGGTTCTGCGCCAGCGGACGGCCGAACTGCTGGCGGTCCATGGTGTACTGGCGGGCGCGGAACCAGCAGTCTTCCGCCGCGCCCAGAGCGCCCCAGGCTATGCCATAGCGCGCCTTGTTCAGGCAGCCGAAGGGGCCCTTCAGGCCGCTCACGTTGGGCAGCAGGTTGGCCTCGGGCACAAACACGTCGTCCATCACGATCTCGCCGGTGATCGAGGCGCGCAAGCTCATCTTGCCTTCGATCTTGGGGGCGGAAAGGCCCTTCATGCCCTTCTCAAGCACGAAGCCGCGGATGCTTTCCTGGCCGCCGACCTTGCCGTCGGGGTCTTCCAGCTTGGCCCAGACGATGAACACGTCGGCGATCGGGCTGTTGGTGATCCACATCTTGGCGCCCTTGACGATGAAGCCGCCGTCGACAGGCTTGGCGCGCGTCAGCATGCTGGCGGGGTCGGATCCGTGATTGGGCTCGGTCAGGCCAAAGCAGCCGACCCATTCACCGGTGGCCAGCTTGGGCAGGTATTTTTGTTTTTGCGCTTCGCTGCCATAGGCGTTGATCGGGTGCATGACGAGCGAGCTCTGCACGCTGATGGCGCTGCGGTAGCCGCTGTCGACGCGTTCCACCTCACGCGCGACCAGGCCGTAGCTCACGTAATTGAGGCCGGCGCAGCCATAGCCTTCAATGGTGGAGCCCAGGAAACCCATGGCGCCGGCTTCGTTCATGATTTCGCGGTCGAACTTCTCGTGGCGTGCGGCCATCAGCACGCGGGGCTGCAGTTTTTCCTGGCAGAAAGCGTGGGCGGCGTCGGCAATGGCGCGCTCGTCTTCGCTCAGCTGCTCCATAAAGAAAAACGGGTCTTGCCAGTTGAATTGGGTTTTCATGGGTTGTCTCCGAAAAAGGTGGCTTGGTTTGCAGTGTAGGGCGCGTGGCTGGGATGCCCGCGGGCAGCTCGATTGTTTGACAAGCATGAATAGTTGTCTAATATCAAATATCGATCCAACGATATAAAAAACATATTCATGGATGGCTCATGGAATTTCGTCACCTCCGCTATTTCCTTGTCCTGGCCGAAGAGCTGCATTTCGGCCGGGCGGCCCGGCGCCTGTCGATTTCCCAGCCGCCGCTGTCGCTGAACATCCAGCAGCTTGAAGCCTCGGTCGGCGCCAAGCTGCTCACGCGCAACAGCAAATCGGTGCAACTCACCGCCGCCGGGCAGGCCTTTGTGCCGGCGGCGCGCGCCTTGCTGGATCAGGCCGCGCAGGCGGCTGGCCATGCACGCGACGTGGGGCAGGGCATGGCCGGCAGCCTGGCCATCGGCTTTTCAGGAACCATGTTGTACAGCGGCCTACCCAAGATCCTGGAGCGCTTCCAGGCCGAACACCCGCTGCTGCGCCTCACGCTGAAGGAACTCAACTCCAGCGAGCAGTTGATCGAGCTGGCGCATGACCGGCTGGACCTCGGCTTTGTGCACACCACACGCGTGCCGCCCGAGTTGTCGCAGGTGCTGGTGTCCAGCCAGGCCTTTGTCGGTTGCCTGCCCGCGGGGCACGCGCTGGCGCGAAAGCGTTCGATATCGCTGCAGCAGTTACAGGGCGAACCCTTTGCCGTGGTGTCGCGCACCGTCTCGCCCGACTACCACGAACGCATCCTGGCAATCTGTACTGAAGCCGGTTTTTACCCGGAGATCCGCTACGAACTGCGGCATTGGCTCAGTGTGGTGTCGCTGGTGTCGCAGGGTATGGGCGTGGCGCTGGTGCCGGCTGCGCTCAGGCAGTCGGCCATGGCGGGGGCGGCCTTTGTGCCGCTGGATGCCGCCACCACACCTTATGAAACGCATTGCCTCTGGAAAACCGCACGCGACCACCAGGCGCTGGCCGCGTTTGTGAAGGCGGTGCGCGCAATCGCCCCGGCGGCGAAGGCATGAAGATTCCATCCCGCCCAGGTGCCCTGGCGAATGACCTTGGTAAAAGTATGTCCACCGCTGGGGACGTAAAGCTGTCACCATGGGGCAGTTCATAGTCTTCAGGAGAACGGCATCAACCCGTATATCTGGTGTGCGGTGGGTGCCCTTCTCGGCGGAGCTGCCTGCCTGCTCGCGGGCACCCGCGAAAAAATCCTCATCCTCGAAAGTATCGGCGTCGGCATGTTCGGCGCTTTCATCGGCGGCGACTTCGTGGCTGCCCTGCTCAGCAAGGGCGCCACCAACGACAAGGTCTTCAGCATGGGTTCGCTCGGCCTGGCTGTGGCCGGCGGGCTTGTGGCGCTGGCCCTGCTGCGGCTGATGCGCCGTGCAATCGGCCCCCAGCACGTCACCAAAGGCCCGCGCCGGCGCGACTGAACCGGACGCTTTCCAGTTCGCTTCAGGGGCAATGTGTGGGCCTCTCCGCGGGCCTGCAGGCCGCGGCGTAAGATTGCCGCTCCCCGTACGACCAACGGATTTCAGCGGAGATTTCCATGCCTTCTTCCCCCCAAACCATCACGCTCGGCGGCGGCTGCTTCTGGTGCACCGAGGCGGTGTACGTCAAGGTGCGCGGTGTTACCGACGTGGAGTCGGGCTACAGCAACGGCCAGGCCGCACGGCCCAGCTACGAAGAGGTCTGCACGGGCCGCACCGGCAGCAACGAGGTCGTCAAGCTCACCTACGACCCGGCCGACATCACGCTGCGCGAGATCCTCGAAATTTTCTTCGTCATCCACGACCCGACGAGCCTGAACCGCCAGGGCAACGACGCCGGCACGCAATACCGCAGCGGCATCTATTACTCAACGCCGGAGCAGAAGGCGGAGATCGACGACTTCATCCGTCAGGTCAGCCAGGACAAGACCTTCGGCAAACCCATCGTCACCGAAGTGCTGCCGCTCGAAAACTACTGGCCCGCCGAGTCCTACCACCAGGACTATTTCGAAAACAACCCCAACCAGGGTTACTGCGCGTTTGTGGTCGGCCCCAAAGTCGACAAATTCCGCAAGACCTTTGCGTCACGTGTGAAGGATTGAATGGATGGTTGCGGTCGCTATCAAATAAATAGCTGCTGGCGCAGTTCAGTATTGGGCTGCGGCCACTTTTGATACTGAGAAATCGTGTTTTTGGCGGCTTTGGCCGTCTGAAACCAACCTTTTCGGGTTTTCAAACGGGTTTTAGCCCGTTTTGACGCAAAAAAGCCCTTCGTTTAACCATCAAATTGGCCTGCAAGCCAATAGGGGTAGGCGCTAGCAGCTATTAAATAGATAGCAATGTCGGCACCTTGCGGCAAGCCGTAGCCACCCCGCAACGGCGCTGGCCCGGCCCATCCGCGCTCAAACCCGCCGCTGCGCGAAATAGAACCACTCCTGGCCCACTTCGCCTCGTGGATTCGGAAACACCACAAAGCCGTCCGCCGGTGCGGCAACAGGTGCGCCGCCATTTCGCGTGCCAATCGCCTCGCCGGCTTTCACGGCGTCGAAGCTGCGCCACTCGCGCGTGAAGGTGTCGCCCGCATGCTCGCGGTCCACCACGTCAACGAGCCGCAGGATTTCGCGCGTCATCGGCACCGGCGCGGGTTTCTGCGTAATCAGCCCCAGCAGGCCCAGCGTCTGCTGAATTGCATGCCGCGCCACCTGCACCGCCTGCGGGTCGTCATGCTGGCCGCATTCCAGCGTCACGCCGTAGCCGCCGCGTGAACGCATGTATTCGGTCGTGCCTACGCCGTAGTTCGGGTCGGTCACCAATGTCTGCGCGCGGGCGCCTCCCGCAGCGCCCGCAGCCGTTGCCGCGCGCCGCTGCACGCCCCGGGCGTACGTCTCCAGCCAGCCTTCCACGATCCGGTGCGGCCCGGTGTGCAGCGCCAGCTGCATTTCTTCCGCGGCATGGTCAAAGGGCTCCAGCGCCCCCGTGTTGTTTTGCGGGCCAATCATCACAAACGGCGCGCCGCCCGTGTGAAAAGAGTGCAGGTCCAGCAGCACATCATGCGCATCCAGCAGCGGGCACAGCACGTTCGCGATGCGGTCCTCAAAGTCCTGGGGAATCGCACTCGGCGCCATGTTGCGGTTGAGGTTGCGCTCACCCATGCGCTGCTTGAGCCGGTAGGCCAACGGGTTGGTCACGGGCACAAAAGTCACGGTGCCGCGTTCAATGCCCAACTGGCCGCTGTCGATTTCTTCCAGCAGCTGCGTGATGGCACGCGTGCCGCAGGTCTCATTGCCGTGCACGGCGCCGGTGACCAGAAGGCGCGGACCGGGGGCGAGGCCATGGTAGGTGTGGGCACGCAGGTGGGTGGGGTGTTGGGCAGGAATGGAAGTCATGGGTAATGCACCGCTGCAGGTGTGGCGTTCATGGCTTGGTTATACAGCGGTTTGGAAGGGAAGGTGAAGCATCCGGGGGCGTTGCTATTTGTTGCCAATGGGCATGCCGTGCGGCGAAGCTTCCTGCCTATGATGGCGGCGTTTCCAGACCTTGCTCAACCCATATCGCTACGGAGGCAACATGGACGCCGACCTTGAAGGCTTGTCGCGTGAACAACTCATTGTGGAAGTCAAAAAGCTCCGCCAGGGCATTCGCGAGCACCGCGACAGCACAGGCCATGAGCTGTGCTGGCACCACCCGGCGCTGTGGGCGCTGCTGCCGGAGAAGAGCGACCCGGTGCCCGTTGTACCCGACTGGCCGCAGTTCTTTCGCGGCTGTATCCGTTACCGCCAGTCGTTTGATGAACAGTTGCCGGATGCGCCCCGAAGCAATCAACCCTATCGCGACTGAACGCTTCACAGCTTTGCCCGGAGGCCAGCGCGGCCAACGAGCCGTTCCACGATGCCGGTTCATTCCAACTCAGTTCTGCCTGATCCCCGCCACCAGTTGTGTCACGTTGTGCCGCATCAGCGTGAGGTAGCTGTCAGCTGGGCCACCAGCTTTTGACAGGGCATCGACATACAGCGCGGGGCCGGGTGTCACACCCGCGTCCTTGCTCAGTTGGGCGAGCAGCTTGGGGTTGCTCATGTTTTCAAAAAACACGGCCTTGATTTTTTCGCGCTGGATCTGCCGGATCAGTTGGGCAACTTCCTTTGCGCTGGGTTCGGCTTCGGTGGAGATTCCTTGTGGCGCCAGGAAGCTGACCTGGTAGTGCGCGCCGAAATAACCGAAGGCGTCGTGTGAGGTGATGACCTTGCGTTTGGCAGACGGGACGGCGCTGAGCTGTTCTTTGGCCCAGGCGTCCAGCGCCTGCAACTCCTTCACGTAGGTTTCGCTGTTGTCTTTGTAGGTGGCTGCACCTGCGGGGTCGAGCCGGGCGAGGGCTGCGGCGATGTTGCGCACGTAGATCACGACGTTGGTTGGATCCTGCCAGGCGTGCGGGTCGGTTTCTTTTCCGCCTTTTTCACCGGGCATGGTGCGGGCCTTCACGCCTTGCGAAGCCACCGCCACCGGGCCCTTGTAGCCGGCGGACTTGACGAGTTTTTGCGCCCACGGTTCAAAGCCCAGGCCGTTGCTGACCAGCAGTTTGCTTTGCAACAGGTTTTTGGCGTCAGCGGGTTTGGGTTCGAACACATGCGCGTCTTCATCGGGGCCGACCAGGGTGGTGACAGCCACGCGTTCACCGCCGACCACACGGACGAGGTCGCCGAGGATGCTGAAGCTGGCGACCACAGGGATCTTGTCGGCGGCCATGCCGGCGGTGGCGGCGGACAGCAGCGCGGCCCCGACCAGGGGTGTCAGCAGTTTGCGCGCCAGGTGTTTCATGAAAGTCATGGAAGGGCTCCGGGTTGGTAAAGAAAGGAAAGATGCGCAGCTTCAGGCGGTGCGGTGCGCGCGCGCGAACGTGCGCGGCAGCCAGCCGCCGGGCGCCAGCAGCAGCGAGGCAAAGTACAGCGCGCCGGCGCAGCCGATGATGGTCGGGCCCGAAGGTGTATCGAAGTGGTAAGACAGCAGCAGCCCGGCATAACCTGCCGCCATGGCCTGTGCGCCGGCATTGGCGAGCTGCGCGGGCAGGGTGTCATGCCAGAGGCGCGCCGACACCGCGGGCAGCATCATCAGGCCGACAGCCATCAGCGTGCCCAGTGTCTGGAAGCCGGCCACGAGGTTGATGACGACCAGCATCAAAAAGCCCTGCTGCCACGCCCATTTGAAGGAGGCGCTACGGCCCGTTGCAGCCAGGAACACCGGGTCAAAACTTTCGAGCACCAGGCCGCGGTAGGCTGCCGCCAGCGCGACCAGGCTGATGCTGGCCACGCCGGCCACCAGCAGCAGGCCCGGCGTGTCGACGCCCAGCGCGCTGCCGAACAGAATGTGCAGCAGGTCAAGCTGCGTGCCGTGGCCGGAAATGAGCGTCACGCCCAGCGCCAGCGCCACCAGGTAAACGGCAGCCAGGCTGGCGTCTTCTTTCAGCGTGGTGGCGCGGCTGATGAAGCCGGCCAGCGCGGCCACCAGCATGCCGGCCAGTACGCCGCCTGCTGCCATGGCCGTGAGCGACAGGCCGCACAGCATGAAACCGATGGCGACACCGGGCAATATAGCGTGGCTGAGCGCGTCACCCAGCAGGCTCATGCGCCGCAAGGTCAGGAAAACGCCCAGCGGTGCGGCGCTGAGCGACAACGCCATCGTGGCCACCAGCGCGCGGCGCATAAAGGCGTATTCGGCGAACGGCGCAAACAGAACGGCCCAGGCACCGTGAAAAGCATGTTGCGCGGCTTCCATCATGCCGCAGCCTTGTGCCGCAGGGGCTCGTGCAATGCCACTGGTGTGGCTACTGCCTTGTCGTCGATGCGGCAGGCTTCGGCGCTTTCGTCCCATGCTTCTGCCATCGCGCGGGCGCGCGCCAGGTTGCCTTCGGTCATGACCTGTGCGGTGGGCCCCCAGGCGACGGCTTTGCGCGCCAGCAGGAGTGTTTGCGGAAAATGCGCCCGCACCTGGGCATCGTCGTGCAGCACGGCAATCACGGTGCGCCCCTGGGCATGCCACTGACGAATCAACGCCAGCAAGGCGGCGGTGGTCTTGCTGTCTATTGCGTTAAAGGGCTCGTCCAGCAGGATCAGGCGGGCGTCCTGCACCAGCAGGCGGGCAAACAGCACGCGCTGGAACTGCCCGCTGGAAAGCGTGCCAATGGGCCGCGCTTCAAAACCTTCCAGGCCAACGGTGCGCAAGGCCGTGCCGACGGCGGCCCACTGCGCCTCACTGACACATCCCCATGCGCCCTGTGAAGGCCAGCAGCCGAGCAGCACGGCGTCGCACACGTCCATCGGAAAGCTCCGGTCCAGCTCAGCCTGTTGCGGCAGATAGGCGATGCGCGCGCGCGGCGTTGCCGTGGTGACCTGTCCGCCCGAACGGGGCAGCAAACCCATGATGCTTTTGCACAGCGTGCTTTTGCCGGCGCCGTTGGGGCCAACAACCGCAGTCAGCGAACCCGCCGCGAAGTGACCGCTGACGTGGTGCAGCGCCGGATGCTGCCGGTAGCTGACGGTGAGGTTGTCCAGCGCGACGATGGCGCTCACCATGGCGCTATTTCCGCCGAAGCCCAGGCGACCGCCATCCAGAGCAGCGCCACGGCCGGCAATACCGCGAGCACCCGGCGCCAGGCCGGCCAGGCGAGGATGCTGCGGCGGCGCAGAGGTGGTGGAGGGAAGGGAGGAGGTGAAGCTGGCAAGGGAGTCGTCTTTACAAACAAGCGGGCCGGGAAGTCATCAAAAGCCACTCGGTTGCGGTAATAATGCAACTGAATTGCTGTATAGTCTAATGCAACATTGTTGCGTTATGTGCGCGCATTGCGAAAATACACCGCGCGCTCTTTTGCCAAACTCTTTCCGAACGGCTTCATCCCATGGCATCCGTCCACCCTGTCAGGCGTTCCAAAACCGAGCCCGGTATCACCGCCGACGCGGACCCGATTGATGTGCTGTTGTCAGCCCACGGCCTGCGCCGCACCAGCGCTGCGCGTCTGGTGCTGGGCTGGCTGCTGGCCCACCCGGACACCAGCTACACGCACGCGCAACTACAGGCCGCGTTGGGCGGCGACGATGATGCCGGCGAAGGCGTGACACTGGATCGCGTCACGCTGTACCGGCTGATCGACCGGCTCACGCAGGTGGGTTTGCTGCTGTGCCGCGTGGACGCCAACCGCGTGCGGCGCTACCAGGCCATGCCGAGCAGCGTGCACGCCATTCCCCACTTTGAATGCCAGAGCTGCCACCGCGACAGCCCCTTGTCGGGCGCGTTGTCGGGCAAGCGTTCGGGTGCGCTCAAGGCCAGCACCAAAGACCTGGAACGCGCCGCGCAAACCGCGCTGGAAGCATTGAAGGCGCTGGGTTACCAGGGCATGAGCATGGACTTTGCCGTGCGGGGCGTGTGCGCCGACTGCGCCAACGGCACGGCTTCTTCATGATCAGCACCCGCCAGCTGGCTTACCGCTACACCAATGGTCCCGAGCTGCGCTTTGCGGACTTGGACGTCGCGCAGGGCGGCACCTTGCTGCTGCGCGGTGCGTCGGGCTCGGGCAAATCAACCTGGCTGGCGCTGGCGGCAGGTTTGCTGGCGCCCAGTGAGGGCGACATCACAGTGGCCGGCCAGTCCATCAAGGCATTGGGCGGACGTGCCGGCGACGCGTGGCGGGCAAAAACCATTGGCTTTTTGCCGCAGAAGCTTCACCTGAGCGCAGCGCTGACGGTGCAGGGCAACCTGGCCATGGCGCAGTGGGCCGCCGGCCAGCCGGATGACGAAGGCCGCATTGCCGAGGCGTTGGCCGCGCTGGATGTGCAGGCGCTGGCGCAGCGCAAGCCGGCGCAGCTTTCGGGCGGGCAGGCGCAGCGTGTGGCACTGGCACGTGCGGTGCTGCTGAAGCCGCGCGTGATCCTGGCCGATGAACCCACGGCCAGCCTGGACGACGACGCGGCCGCTGCGTCGCTGGCCTTGCTGCAAAGCGCGGCGCAGCAGCAGGGCGCCACGCTGGTGATTGCCACGCACGATGCGCGTGTCCAGGCCTTTTTTAAAGACGAAAAAGGCCTGCAGTCCTTATTGGTCGAGCGCAAGCAGCTATGAAAACGATAGCATTCAAAACCGTTGTGTTTTCATGGCGCTACCTGTGGTCGCGGCCGCTGGCGGCAGCGCTCAACCTGCTGCTGCTCACCCTGGGGCTGGCTTCCATCACTTTTCTGCTGCTGGTCAGCCACCAGATCAGCCAGGCGTTTGACCGTGACGTGGCCGGCATTGATGTGGTGGTGGGCGCCAAGGGCAGCCCGATGCAGCTGATTTTGTCGGGCGTGTTTCACCTCGACGTGCCGACGGGCAATGTGCCGCTGGCGGCGGTGAAGGAGCTGGAAAAGCATCCGCAGGTCGCCAAGGTCATCCCCATCAGCCTGGGCGACAGTTTTCGCGGCTTTCGCATCGTGGGCACCACGCCCGACTACATCCACCATTACGACGCGCAGCTGGCGCAGGGTGTGCTGTGGTCCAAGCCGATGCAGGCCGTCATTGGTGCGCAGGTGGCGCAGCAAACCGGCCTGAAAGTGGGCGACAGCTTTACCGGCACGCACGGCCTGGGCGGCGGCGGTGAAGAACACAAGCTGAGCCCCTACGTGGTGTCGGGCATCCTGGCCAGCAGCCGCACGGTGCTGGACCGCCTGGTGCTGACGGCTACCGAGTCTGTCTGGCAGGTGCATGAAACCGACACGGCACTGGACGACGACGACCGCAAGGTGCTGGAAGAAGAGCGCGAAATCACGCTGGCGCTGATCCAGTACAAGACGCCGCTGGCGGCCGTGACTTTTCCGCGCTACATCAATAGCAGCACCGAGATGCAGGCTGCCGCGCCGGCGCTGGAAATCACGCGCCTGCTGAGCATGGTGGGTGTGGGCACCGACGTGCTGCGGGCGCTGGCCGGCGTGCTGCTGCTGACGGCGGGCCTGAGCGTCTTCATTGCGCTGTGGGGTGCCGTGCGTGAGCGCCGGGCCGACCTGGCGCTGCTGCGCATGCTGGGCGCGCCGCCGGCCCGCGTGGCCGGCCTGCTGCTGTGCGAAGCGCTGTGGCTGGCGTTGCTGGCAACCATGCTGGGGGTGCTTGCGGGGCAGGGGCTGACGGCACTGCTGGCCTGGGCGTTGCAACTTGAAAAATCTGTCCTGATCGGTGCGCTGTCATGGCCGGTCGAGCTGGTCAGTGTGCCGGTACTGGCTTTGGGGGTGGCGCTGGCGTCTGCGTTGCTGCCCGCCTGGGAAGCCTACCGGGTCAGTGTGTTTGAACTTCTCCAATCAAGGTAACCTTCTTATGACAAACCTCTCTTCCATCAAAAAATTCCTCACCCTGTCTCCTGTTGCGGCCACGTTTGCGGCGGTGGCCCTGAGCGCCACGTTTTCGCTGGCCCATGCGCAGCACAACGACAAGGAAACCAAGGAAGACATCCAGCGCCACCGCGCCATGGCCGCCGCCCACGAAAACGCCGCCAAATGCCTGGAATCGGGCAAGAAAGACGAAGTTTGTGAAAAAGAGCTGCAGGCCGCTTGCAAAGGCCTGGCTGTCGGCAAATACTGCGGGATGAAACACGTTCATTGACGTTCATTGACGTCCACTGACGTCACCGCGACGCCCCTGAAGTGGCCTCACCTTTTTTCTGGATTTTCTGGAGTACTGCATGACAGCCTCTTTTCGCCCTCGCACTCCAAGCCTTTACGGACTGAGGTGGGCATTGGCCTGCAGCACGCTGCTGGCCGCGGCGGGCCTTTCGGCGCAAACGCTGTCTTCACCGCTGGCGAATGGCGGCAAGCCTGCCGCGGCAGGGCCGGCGTTTGACATACCGGTCGGACAGGGCGCGGGCGTGCATGGCGCCAACAGTCCGTTTCCGCCGCTGGCAGCCCGTACGGATGTGGTGCCCTGGTCGGTGCTGACGGCGGTGAAAACCAAAAACGAGAAAAACCGCATCCTTCCGGTCTTCACCCTCGACCAGATGGCGCTGAACCAGAAAACCCAGCGCATCCAGGGTTTCATGATGCCGCTGGACCCGGGCGAAAAGCAAAAGCATTTTTTGCTGTCGTCAGTGCCGCTGACCTGCGCCTTCTGCCTGCCCGGCGGGCCCGAGAGCATGGTCGAAGTCAAAACCAAAACGCCGGTGAAATACAGCATGGAGCCGGTGGTGGTGGAGGGGCGCTTCCTCGTCCTCAATGACGACTCTTACGGCCTTTACTACCGCATCACGGATGCCACCAGCGTCAAGTGAGCGTCGGGGTCTGAGTCGCGCCCGGGCCCTGGCCTGGCTGCTGGCCGCCACGCTATTGCTTGCGCAACTGCTGGGGCTGATGCACGGCGTGGTGCACAGCCCGCAGGCGCACATCCATTCACATTCGAATATGCATCATGACGGCCACCATCAGGGACACGCCGCTCTTGCGCATGTGGAAGAAGAGGGAGAGAGTGAAGGCGGCTGGCTGGCTTCTCTGTTTTCCTCGCATGACGGCGATCCGGACTGCCGCCTGTTTGACCAGGCCAGCCACGGCCAGGCGGCGCCCACGCTTCCCCTGCTGAGTTTGCCGCTGGTGCTCTCCAGCGTGGCATTTGACATCTCCCGCGGCGAAGCACTCGCCCGCTGGGCGGCGCTGTTCGACGCGCGCGGCCCGCCTTCCACTCGCTGAATCTCCCCGTTTTTCTGTGCGCCGGCCACCTGGCCAGGGCGCAGCTTTGCCCTCTTGTTTTTCGATTCAGCGAGTCATCATGAACCCACCTTTTATCAGCCGCGCGCTCTGCGTCGCGGCGACGCTCTCCTGCGGCCTGGCGACTGCCCAGACCGCCTCGCCAGCATCTGCCCCCAGCCTGAAAGAAGTCACCGTCACCGGTAACCCGCTGGGCGCTACTGATTTGATAGCGCCTGCCGCACAGTACTCGGGCGCCGGACTGCTATTGCGATCCAAAACCACACTCGGCGAAACGCTGGACGGCGTGCCCGGTGTGAGCAGCACCTACTTCGGCCCGAACGCCAGCCGCCCCATCATCCGCGGCCTGGACGGCGACCGCATCCGCATCCTGGGCAACGGCGGCGCGACGCTGGACGCCTCCAGCCTGAGCTATGACCACGCGGTGACGTCCGACCCGATCAGCATCGAACGCGTGGAGGTGCTGCGCGGCCCCGGCGCATTGCTGTATGGCGGCAGTGCGGTGGGCGGCGTGGTCAACGTGATCGACAACCGCATTCCGCGCGAGCCGCTGTTTGATGAGAAAGGCGGTGTCGGCGGCAAGGTCGACCTGGGCCTGGCCACCGGCAACCGCGAGAAAAGCAGCGGCGTGTTGCTCGAAGGCGGCAACAATCGCTACGCCCTGCATGTTGACGTGTTCAGCCGCGAAACCGGCGACGTGAAGGTGCCCACCGACCTGGCTTGCAGCAAGGGCGGCGTGAACACCATCACCCACCGCATCTGCAATTCGGACAGCAAAGTGCGCGGTGGTGCGGCGGGCGGCTCGGTGTTTTTTGACCACGGCTACCTGGGCGCGTCCGTCAGCACCTACCGCAGCAACTACGGCACGGTGGCCGAGGACGACGTGACGATCGACATGAAGTCCAACCGTGCGGCGCTGGAAGGCGAGGTGCGTAACCTGGGCGGTTTCATCCAGAGCGTAAAGGGCCAGCTGAGCCACACCGACTACGAACACACCGAATTTGAAGGGCCCAACCCCGGCACGGTGTTCAAGAACAAGGGCAGTGATTTCCGGCTGGAGGCCCGCCATGCGCGCATCGGCAACCTGGACGGCGTGATCGGCTTTCAGGCCGAGAACAACAAGTTTTCGGCCGACGGCGCCGAGGCCTTTGCGCCTTACAGCAAGACCTCGCAGAACGCCTTGTTTGCGTATGAGGAATACACCACCGGATGGGGCAAGCTCAGCTTTGGCGGGCGCCTGGAGTCGGTCAAGGTGGAGTCGCTGGGCAACCCGCTGGTGGCGCGCTTCGCACCATTGACGCGCGACTTTACGCCGCACAGCTATGCGCTGGGCGCCTTGTGGAACGCGGCGCCGGGCTGGCAGCTCACCAGCAACCTGGCCTATACCGAACGCGCACCCAAGGACTACGAACTCTTCGCCCAGGGCCCGCACGTAGCGACCAAAGCCTGGGAAACCGGCGACGCCACATTGGGCAAGGAGAAGTCGACCAGCCTGGATGTTGGCGCGGCCTGGAAGTCCGGCGCCAACAGCTTTGCGGCCAATGCCTATGTGCACCGTTTCAAAAGCTACATCGGGTTGCTGGCCACGGGCAACAACTATGGGCAGGAAGACGGCGCGCTGAACCCGGCCGACCTGGACGGTGACGGCGTGGACGACAACGACCCGGACAACAAGCTGCTGCCGGAGTTTGCTTACACCGGCGTGCGCGCCCGCTTTGTGGGCCTGGAGGCCAGCGGCAACATCCGCCTGATCGAAGGAGCCTCCAGTCTGGACCTGGCCTTGCGCGGCGATGTGGTGCGTGCCACCAACCTCAGCAACGGCCTGCCGTTGCCGCGCATTGCGCCGGCACGCATGGGGGCAAGCCTGGTGTGGGCCCACGGGCCGTGGGGCAGCAGCATCGGCTTTGACCATTCGATGGCGCAAAACCGTGTGGCCGCCGGCCAGCGTGCCACGTCGGCCTACACGCTGTGGAACCTGGCGGCCACCTATCGCATGAAGGCAGGCGTGAGCAACATCCTCTGGTATGCGAAGGTGGACAACCTGACCAACCAGCTGGCCTACAGCGCGGCCTCGGTACTGACGACCACGGCGTTTCCCAAGGCGCCGCTGCCGGGGCGCAGCCTGAAGGTGGGCATGCAGCTCGCTTTTTAAGCGGGGCCACTACGTAAAACACGCAGACTCGCTGACCGCCCGCGCGCTAAGATTGTGCGGATGAACCAGCTTGTCTTCGTGTCCCTGCTTCCCGTCGTGTTGTTGATTGCTACAGGTTTCATAGCTGGTCGCGCACAGTGGATAAGGCCCGAAGCGATAAAAGACCTTTCAAACCTGATCTTCCTGCTGCTTACGCCGGCTTTGTTGTTTCGCACCATGAGCCGGGTGCATGTGGAGGAACTGGACTTCAAGCCGGTGCTGGCTTACTTTCTGGCGGTCGTGGTGCTATTTGGCGGCACCTTGCTGCTGCAGGGCTTTAACCGCCGCGCAGCGGTGCTGGCGCTGGCCAATACTTTTTCGAACACCGTGATGATCGGCATTGCGCTGATCGGGCTGATGTATGGACCGCAAGGTCTGATTACGCTGTTCACGTTGGTCTCGGTGCATTCGCTGGTGCTGCTGACCAGCGCCACGGTGGTGCTGGAGCTGGCGGTGGCGCATGAACAGAAGCTGGGCACGTCTGATGAAGTCACCACTGCGCCGCGCCACCCGGTGGCCACGGTGTTGATGGCCGTGAAAAACGCGTTGCTGCACCCGGTGCCGTTGCCCATCATTGCCGGCCTGCTGTTTGCGCAAACCGGCCTTGCGATTCCCGTGGTGATCGACAAGCCGCTGGAACTGCTGGCCAATGCCTTCGGTCCGCTGGCGCTGGTGCTGGTGGGCGTGACACTGGCCAATACGCGTGTGGGTGAGCACTGGCGGCCGGCGCTGGCACTGGCCGGCGTGAAAAACCTGCTGCACCCCTTGCTGGTGTTCGGCCTGTGCCGCCTGCTGGGTGTGGGCGGCGTGCCGATGGCCGTCATGGTGGTGGCTTCGGCCCTCCCCATTGGCGCCAATGTGTTTTTGTTTTCCCAGCGCTACAAGGTGGCGGAAGACCTGATTACTGCCAGTGTCGTGGTGTCTACCGCGCTGGCCCTGGTGACGCTGACCATTGTGCTGCTGCTGGTCGGGCGGTTTGTCTAAATCTCATTCACGGAGCCATTGATGCAGTTCCTCCAGTCCCTGCCGGTATCGGCGCAAACCATCGGCCTGCTCCTGCTTTCCAACGTGTTCATGACCTTTGCCTGGTACGGACACCTGAAAAACCTGGCCACCTCGCCCTGGTATATCGCAGCGCTGATCAGCTGGGGCATCGCACTGTTTGAATACCTGCTCCAGGTGCCTGGCAACCGCATCGGCTTTACCCAGTTCAGCGTGGGCCAGCTCAAGATCATGCAGGAGGTCATCACGCTGAGCGTGTTCGTGCCTTTTGCAGTGTTCTATTTGAACGAGCCGTTGAAGCTTGACTACCTGTGGGCGGCGCTGTGCATGGTAGGCGCCGTCTACTTCATCTTCCGCAGCGCTTGAATCTTCGGTATTGGTATTCGGCTGTTTGGTATTCCTGTCCCACCCCTTCTGGATGCGCCGAGGAGCGCAGGGCCAGACGGATCAGGGATCGCGATTGTCTGAGCGAAGTGCAACGTAGCGAGTTCGAGCGAGACCCCGTCTGGACCGAGCACCGCAGGTTGCCCGTAGCGAAGCGAAGGGACGCAGACAGCAGGGTCGCCTTTTCTTTTGCTTACTTTGCTTTTGGCGAAGCAAAAGAAAAGTGAGTTGCCGCCGGGCAACCCCCGGCCAGCGGCCTAAGCAGAAAATCCAGTGCCCAAACACCCAAATCGCTCCGAAATCCGAGGCGGTTAAACTTCCGGCAGTCACAAAAACGTCATACTTTTGACATATTTCCTGAGGAACTGACATGCTGTTTGGCAAATTGCTGCCGCGCGAAGGCAATTTTTTCGAGATGTTCAACCAGCATGCCGAACGCATCGTCGAGGCCGCCCACGCGTTTTCGAACCTGGTTGCGAACTACGCGGACGTGCAAAAGCGCGAAGCTTTCAACCGCGAAGTCGACCACGCCGAGCGTGCCGCCGACCGCATCACGCATGAAGTCAACCGGGCGCTGCACAAGACTTTCATCACGCCCATCGACCGCGAGCAGATCCACAAGCTGATCAACACCATGGACGACGTGGCCGACCTGATCCAGGATTCGGCCGAAACCATGGCGCTGTACGACGTGCGCCACATGACGGAAGACATCGTGCGGCTGACCGACCTGAGCGTCAAATGCTGCGAACGCCTGCAAGACGCCGTGGCGATGATAGAAAAAGTCAGCGATGCCGCGACGGCTGAAGCGGCACTCAAGACCTGCGAGGAAATCGACAAGCTCGAGTCCGACGCCGACCGCGTCATGCGCTCGGCCATGAGCCGGCTGTTCCGCGAAGAGCCCGATGTACGGGAAGTGATCAAGCTCAAGGCGGTGTACGAACTACTGGAAACCATCACCGACAAGTGTGAGGATGTGGCCAACCTGATCGAGGGCATCGTCCTCGAGAACTCCTGAAGATGGCAGCCCCCACGCTCCTCGCTTCGCGTAGTTCGCTGCCCCCCGAGGGGGCTGGCCTTGCTTGGGGCGGCCCTGCGCTGCGTCCCGGCGCGTTCGTTTCCCTAGCTACCTCATTGGGATAAATATGCAAACCGTACAGGCCGCCCTGTGGGTGGTGTTCCTGCTGGTCTTCCTGGCCATTGCGTTCGACTTCATGAACGGCTTTCATGACGCGGCCAACTCGATCGCCACGGTGGTGTCGACGGGCGTGCTCAAGCCGGGGCAGGCGGTGCTGTTCGCCGCTTTCTTCAACTTCCTGGCGTATTTCATCTTCCACCTGAGCGTGGCGGCGACCATCGGCAAGGGCATCGTGATGCCGGGCGTGGTGGACACGCATGTGGTGTTTGGCGCGCTGATGGGCGCCATCACCTGGAACATCCTCACCTGGTTCTACGGCATTCCCAGCAGTTCTTCGCATGCGCTGATAGGCGGCATCGTGGGGGCCGTCATCGCCAAGGCCGGCGCCAGCGCGCTGATCGCCTCGGGCGTGTTCAAGGTGGTGGCCTTCATTTTCGTGTCGCCGTTGCTCGGCTTTTTGCTGGGCTCGCTGATGATGGTGGCGGTGGCCTGGGTGTGTCGCAGGACGACCCCGTCGAAGGCCGACCGATGGTTTCGCCGGCTTCAGCTGGTCTCCGCCGGCGCTTACAGCCTGGGGCACGGCGGCAACGACGCGCAAAAGACCGCCGGCATCATCTGGCTGCTGTTGATCGCCGCGACGACCAGCAACGTGCAGGGTTTGCCGGTCTGGATGATGGCGACCACGGAACACCTGCCGATCTGGGTGGTCATCGTCTGCTACATCGCCATCGGCTTTGGCACCATGTTCGGCGGCTGGCGTATCGTGAAAACCATGGGCCAGAAGATCACCAAGCTCAAGCCCGTGGGCGGCTTCTGCGCCGAGACTGGCGGCGCGCTGACGCTGTTCCTGGCGACCGGGCTGGGGATTCCCGTTTCCACCACGCACACCATCACCGGCGCCATCGTGGGCGTAGGCTCCACGCAGCGCGCTTCAGCCGTGCGCTGGGGCGTGGCCGGCAATATCGTCTGGGCCTGGATTTTCACCATTCCTGCCTCGGCCTTCGTGGCCGCGATAGCCTACTGGGTCAGCCTTCAGGTTTTCTGATCGCGCCGCGCACTGAGCATGCGTCGTGGCCTCTCTTTAATCAAGCCGGGGCCGCGGAACTGGCTTTGCCAGGCCGCAGGCGCAGCGGCCCCCTCGGGGGGGCAGAGAGCTACACGAAGTGAGCGACCGTGGGGGCCATATTCACTGCGATATCTTTTTGGCCTCTTCGACCTGGTACTCGAAGTAGCGCTGGAAGCTGAAGACGATGCTGGACATCAGTGAGATGGTGCCGAACAACAGGGCAAACACCACCGCGCCTATGGTCAGCCAGTTGGTGTTGCCCGCCTGGGTATCGGGCGTAGCCGTGTTGTGCAGCGCGTTCCATTTGTCGGTCGACATCAGGCCGTAGTAAATCGCGGTGAGCGCCGTACCGGCCAGCGTAAAGCCCAGCAGCGGAATCAGCACCCAGGCGAGGTGATCGTCCTGCCCATAAAGCCGCACACGTTCCACGCCCCACCAGCCCAGCGCGGCGGCGATGGGGTGCAGCCAGGCCCAGATGTCGCCCAGGCCAAACAGGTAGAGGCGGTGCACGCCGAGCTGGCCGGCTACGAAGGCGAGCCAGGCGGCGAGGGTTTTGTTTTTGGGCGCTTTAGGGGCTGTGGAGGCGGTTGCTTGCATGCGGCGATTATGCGGCGGGTGCATCCACCGGCGGCTGCGTGTCACCTGCGCCCAGGGTCTTTTCCATGATCACGATGTCGCGCCAGGCGCCGAACTTCCAGCCGCAGGAGGCAATGGTGCCGACCTCTTTGAAGCCAAGCGAGCGGTGTACGCCCACCGAGCCGGCGTTGGCCGAATCACCGATCACGGCCATGGCCTTGCGTACGCCCACCGCTTCAAGCCGTGCCAGCAACTCGGCCAGCAACGCACGGCCCAGGCCCTTGCGGTGCAGGTCAGGCGCGAGGTAGATCGAGTCTTCCACTGAAAATCGGTAGGCCGGGCGGGGCTTGAACCAGTTGCCGTAGGCAAAGCCGGCGATTTTTCCATCCTCTTCGGCGACCAGGTAAGGCAGGCCCTTGGACAGCACGTCGGCCCGGCGGGCGGTCAGGTCGGCCACGCTGGGAGGCTCGGTTTCGAAGGTGCCTGTGCTGTGCAATACGTGGTGGCTGTATATGGCCGTGATGGCGGAAATGTCTTCTTCGCGGCTGGGGCGGATGAGGGGCATGTCGGTGGTGGTTTCGGAGACAGGAGAATGGGTGTGCGGGGGCTTCAGGAGCGGGGTAGGGGTGAATTTGGGCCAAAACCGTTCCGCAGGCTATAATCTCAGGCTTTGCAGCAATTCGCTGGCCGGGTGGCCATGTCGTGTGTCTCAAGCGCTGCAGAACATTGGGGTATCTACCTTACCGGTAAGCCCCACCACCCGAAGGATAAATCATGGTCGTCATTCGACTTGCACGCGGCGGTTCCAAGCACCGTCCTTTTTTCAATATTGTTGTGGCTGACAAACGCGTTCGCCGCGACGGCCGTTTCATCGAGCGCATCGGGTTTTACAACCCGATTGCCAAAGGTGGCGAAGAAGGCCTGCGCATTGCGCAAGACCGCCTGACCCACTGGATCGGTGTGGGCGCCCAGCCGTCTCCTACCGTTCTGCGCCTGGTCAAGCAAGGTGCTACGGCTGCTCCAGCCACCGCCTGATTGGAGTGAAAATTTTCCGCCGGGCCGCCCCAAGGAAAATTAGCCCCCGCGGGGGGCAGCGTATTACACGGAGTGAAGAGCGTGGGGGCTAACGCTCTTCCCGGCCTTCAATCGTCGGCAGGCTTGACACCCTCAAGCCTTCCGCACGACGCCATCGAAGTCGGGCGCATCCTGGATGCCTGGGGCGTCAAGGGCTGGGTGAAAATCCTGCCGCACAGCACCGATCCAGAAGCGCTTTTTGCGGCCAAATCCTGGTTTTTGCAGGCGCCTGACGCCAAATTCCGCCCGGGGTTTACCGTGTTCTCCGGCACAGTCACGCTCAGCGTCGACGAAGCCAAAGTCCATTCCGATACCGTTGTCGCCAAATTCATGGGCCTTGATGACCGCAATGCGGCCGAGGCCTTGCGTGGCGCGCGTATCTTCCTGCCACGCAGCAGCTTTCCCGCCGCCTCCAAGGATGAGTACTACTGGGTCGACCTGATCGGCCTGAACGTGGTCAACCGCGAAGGCGTGCCATTGGGCCTGGTGCGTGACCTGATGGCCACCGGCCCGCACTCTGTCCTGTGCGTGGAGTACACCGTCCAGCAGGAAGACGGCACGAGCGTGACCGCCGAACGCATGATTCCGTTTGTTTCCGTGTATGTCGACGCGGTGGATATCGCCGGCAAATGCATCACGGTTGACTGGCAGCCGGACTACTGATTTTTGTAGCCCAAAGGGGCTGTTGCCCCGAAGCGCCGGGCTCGCACACAATAGCCCCATGCGCTTCGACATCATCACACTTTTTCCCGAGCTTTTTGCGCCCTTCCTGGTCAGCGGCGTGACCCGCCGCGCCTACGAATCTGGCCTCGTCGAGGTCAAGCTCTGGAACCTGCGGGACTTTGCCGACGGCAACTACCGCCGCGTGGACGACCGCCCTTTCGGCGGCGGCCCCGGCATGGTGATGATGGCTGAGCCGCTGGCACTGTGCCTTGAAAAAATACAGGCTGATCGTGCTGCGAGCGGTGCGCCCAAGGTTCCCACAGTGCTTTTTTCTCCCGTGGGCAAGGCTTTGGACCATGCCGGCGTTGAAGGCTGGTCGGCCGGCGCCGGTGCGGTATTGATCTGCGGCCGCTACGAAGGGCTGGACCAGCGCTTCATCCAGGCGCATGTTGACTTGCAGGTCAGCCTGGGCGATTTTGTGCTGTCGGGCGGGGAAATTGCCGCCATGGCCTTGCTCGATGCGGTGGCCCGGCTCCAGCCCGGCGTGCTCAATGACGAGGGCAGCCACCAGCTGGACAGCTTTAATCCTGCACTCGACGGCTTGCTGGATTGCCCCCATTACACGCGGCCCGAAAGCTGGCGCGGCCAGCCTGTTCCGACCACCCTGATGTCTGGAAACCACGCCCACATTGAGCGGTGGCGGCGCGAACAGCGCCTGGCGCTGACGCAGCGCCAACGCCCAGAATTGGTGCAAATGGCACGGCAGAGTGGGAATTTGAGCGAAAGTGACGAGGCTTTTTTGGCCGATTTGGTCGAAAACCCGGACAAAGACGCTTGAAAAAGCAGTGACTTGCTATAATCAAAGGCTTTTCGATCCTCTGGCGGCCACTGCAACCATCTGAATCATCTTCGGGTGAATCCATGGATTTGCGGTCTTTAGCGTAGCGCGTGTATGAGCGAAGAAGTTAGATGGAAAAATCATGAATCTGATCCAGACCCTTGAGCAGGAAGAAATCGCCCGCTTGAACAAGACCATTCCCGTTTACGCTCCCGGCGACACCGTGATCGTCAGCGTCAATGTGGTGGAAGGTACGCGTAAACGTGTGCAGGCTTTTGAAGGTGTGGTGATTGCCAAGCGCAATCGCGGCCTCAATTCCAGCTTTATCGTTCGCAAGATCTCCAACGGCGAAGGCGTGGAACGTACGTTCCAGGTTTACAGCCCGCTGATCGCGAAGATTGAAGTCAAGCGCCGTGGTGATGTGCGTCGTGCCAAGCTGTACTACCTGCGTAGCCGCAGCGGCAAATCCGCACGTATCAAGGAAAAGCTGGGCGCCAAGGCTGCCTAAAAGCACCTCCGCCCTGAAAAGCCGCTCTGTCGAGCGGCTTTTTTTTGCCTGCTAACCTCTCATTCCATGAACAACACCCGGCCCCTGCCGAAGTTTGACCCCCGCAGCATCCCGGTGCTGGGTATTGATGACCATCTGGCGGGCGTCCCTTCTGCGCATCTTTCGCCGGAAGCGCTGCGCCAGCGTTTTCGGCATCCGCCTGTTTGGACTCCCGAACACAGCGTTGAAAAGAAATTTACCGACCGCACGCCTGCGCTGGCTGCGGTGCTGATTCCGCTGGTCATGCGGGACGAGCTGACACTGCTGCTGACGGAGCGGACCACCAACCTGTCCACGCACTCAGGCCAGGTCGCCTTGCCCGGCGGCCGCACGGATGAGGCCGACCGCGATGCAGTGGACACCGCGCTGCGGGAAGCGCACGAGGAGGTCGGCTTGCCGCGCGACCATGTGGAGGTGCTGGGCACCTTGCCGACCTACGTCACCGGCACCGCTTTCATCATCACACCGGTCGTGGCGCTGGTAAAGCCCGGCTTCGTGCTGCAGCCCAACCCCGGTGAAGTCGCAGATGTCTTCGAGGTGCCGCTGGGCTACCTGATGAACCCGGCCAACCATCGCCGCCACGAGATGGAGTTCGACGGCGCCCTGCGCCAATGGCTTTCCATGCCGTACTCAGACCCCTCCATGGAAGGTGATGGCAACGAGGCCAGGGAGCGCTATATCTGGGGCGCGACGGCCGGCATGCTGCGTAATCTCTATCGTTTTCTGGTGGCTTAGTCCACCCCCGTCCAAGCTCACTACGTGTAGCTTGTTCCCCCCTCGAGGGGGCGGCGCCTGCGGTCTGGCAAAGCCAGTCCCGCGGGCCCCCACTGGTGAAATACTCCATCACCGATAGCACCCAAAGAATTCTTCAAGCCAGCATGAGCCGCGGAACCGGCTTTGCCGGGCCGCAGGCGGGCGGCCCCCTCGGGGGGCAGCGACCCACACGCAGTGGGGGAGCGTGGGGGCAGTATGATTCCTCATGAGCTTTTTTGCCGTTTTGTTTGCACTCATCATCGAACAGGCCCGTCCGCTGGCCCGCGGCAACTGGATTCATGCGGGATTCCGGGGCTGGGCGCGCTGGACTAATCGCAGCCTGGATGCCGGCAAACCGCACCATGGCTGGATCGCATGGACGGTCGCCGTGCTGGTGCCGGCGCTGGTCACCTTCCTGATTCACTGGCTGCTGTGGACCATCAATCCCGTGCTGGCTTTTGCGTGGAACGTGGCAATCCTCTATGTCACGCTGGGCTTCCGGCAGTTCAGCCACTACTTCACGGACATACGCGATGCGCTGGATGACGGCGACGAAACGACAGCGCGCGAATTGCTGGCGCAGTGGCGCCAGGTCGATGCGAGCGAGCTTCCGCGCAGCGAAATCGTCCGCCACGTGATTGAATATTCGGTGCTGGCCGCGCACCGCCATGTGTTCGGCGTGCTGGGCTGGTTTTCGGTGCTTGCTGCGCTGGGGCTGGGGCCCGCGGGCGCCGTGCTCTACCGCATGAGCGAGTTCGTTTCACGCTACTGGGCCTATAAAAGAAGGACCGCCGCCGCGGCAGGCGAGGGCGCCAGTACGGCGCTGCAGCTCGCCGCAAGCCGTGCCTGGGGCGTGATCGATTTTGTGCCTGCCCGTGTCACCTCGCTGGGTTTCGCGGTGGTCGGCAGTTTTGAAGACGCCATTGATGCCTGGCGCAACTACACGCACCGGTTTCCGGTTGGCACACCTTCGGCCTCTGAAAACCGCAACGACGGGATCATCCTGGCTGCTACGTCCGGTGCCGTGAACGTGCGCCTGGGCGGCGAAGCGCTCAAGACCACGTTTTCAGCGGACACCTCGCAAAGTTTCCAGGCGGGTGGCCTGGACGCGGAAGACGGCATCGCCACAGAAGCCACGCCTGGCCGTGAACCCGAAGTGGCGCACCTGCGAAGCATCGTGGGGCTGGTGTGGCGTTCCGTGGTCCTGTGGATGGTCTTGCTGGCGCTGCTGACCCTGGCACGCCTGCTCGGATGAGCGGCAGCCCGCCTTCCGCCTTGCCCTTCGGGCAATCCTTCTGGAGCCCTGCGGTGCGCGGTCTTGTGCCGTATGTGCCGGGGGAGCAGCCCGGCGTTGCGGACCTGGTCAAGCTCAACACCAACGAGAACCCTTACCCACCGTCGCCCCGTGTCGTTGCCGCCATCACGGCAGCGGCTCAAAACGGCCTGCAGCTTTATCCCGACCCGCAGGCCAACGCACTCAGGCGGGCGATTGCCGGCTGCCACGGCATAGATCCTGATCAGGTGTTTGCCGGCAATGGTTCGGATGAAGTGCTGGCGCACGCTTTCTGCGCATTTTTCCGCCACGGCCAGCCGCTGTTGATGCCGGATGTCAGCTACAGCTTTTACAAGGTGTACTGTGGGCTCTATGGCATTGAGGCCGGGCTCGTGCCGCTGGATGCGTCTCTGCGCATCAATGTGGCGGATTACACCGCACCATGCGCAGGCGTGGTGATTGCCAACCCGAATGCGCCCACCGGCACCGGGCTGCCACTGGCGCAGATCGAGCAATTGCTGCAGCAACAGCCCGAGCGGGTTGTACTGGTAGACGAGGCCTATGTGGATTTCGGCGGTGAAACCGCCATCGGACTGATTGCGCGCTATCCCAACCTGCTGGTGGTGCACACGCTGTCCAAGTCGCGCTCGCTGGCCGGGTTGCGCGTTGGTTTTGCCGCCGGCCAGCGCCACCTGATCGAAGCCCTTGAGCGCGTGAAAGACAGCTTCAACTCCTATCCGCTGGATCGCCTGGCCATCGCCGGCGCCGTGGCCGCTTACGAGGACCGTGCTTATTTTGAAGCGACCTGCACGGCCGTGATCCAGAGCCGCGATCTGTTAAGCCGGCAGCTGCAAGGCCTGGGCTTTGACGTCTTGCCCTCGCAAGCCAACTTCGTGCTGGCTGGTCATCCTGGCCACGACGCAGCGGCCTTCGCGGTCGGCTTGCGCGAGAAAAACATCCTGGTGCGGCACTTCAGGCAAGCACGCATCGATCAGCATTTACGCATCAGCGTGGGCACACCGGCGCAATGTGAGGCACTGGTGCAGGCCTGCCGCGAGCTGCTCAAGGCCTGACGTTATTGCCCGGCCAGCCGCTGCCCGTCAATTCCGTCAATAGCGGGGTTGCGACAGTTCGGCAAACAATTCGCTATACAAACGATAGCGGCTCGCGCTGATTCCGTCTGGGCTGGGGCCCGATTTGACCTTTGAAATCACGCCACAACCCGGCTCATGCAGGTGGGTGCAGTTGTAGAACTTGCAGTCTTGGGCGTGCGCCTTGAGGTCGGGCATGTAGTTGGCCAGCTGCACTGGGTCAATGTGGTGCAGCCCGAACTCCTGAAAGCCCGGCGAGTCGATCAGCGCAGTGGTCCTCTGGTTGCCCGTGCCGGTATTCACCCAATACAGCGTGGTACTGGTGGTGGTGTGTTTGCCTGAATTCAGGGCCTGCGATATTTCCGCCGTCAGCACCCGTGCATCGGGCACCAGCAGGTTGGTCAGGCTGCTTTTACCGGCACCCGAAGGTCCCAGCACCAGCGTCTTCTTGTCCCGCAACAAATCCGTCAGTTCCTGCAATTCCGGATGCGGGGCATCGGCCGGCCCGCTTGTCGCTGTTTTGGGCTTGATGGCCAGCGAGAGCATTCTGTAGCCCATGGCCCGGTAGGGTGCCAGCTTGGCCCAGGCGCGCCCGAAAGGCTCGGTGAGGTCGCTTTTGTTCAGGGCGATGATGGGGGTGATGCCCTCGGCTTCAGCGGCAATCAACGCGCGGGTCAGCTGGCTTTCCGAGAACTCTGGCTCGGCTGCGATGAGGATCAGCACCTGGTCGAGGTTGGCGGCGAAGGACTTGGTGCGCATCTCATCCTGCCGGTAAAACAGGTTGCTGCGCTCTTCAATTTTCTCGATGGTGCCTTCGTCTTCGGAAGGCAGCCAGCGAATGCGGTCTCCCACCACGGCCTGGCTTTTTTTGCCGCGCGGGTGGCAGATGAGGCGTTCGCCGGTGTCGGTTTCTACCAGCACATGGCGGCCAAAACCCGCCACCACCAGCCCGGGCCGCGTGCCTGCGATGGGCGCGGCGGCAGGGCGTGCCGGTTTGCTCAAGCCAGCAAGGCGTCAACCTTCGACGCACAGAAAAAATCACTGACAGAGACACCATCGACGTCGTGCGTGTTGAAACGCACCGTGCATTTGCCGTAGCTCACGGCCAGGTCGGGGTGATGGTCTTCGGCGTTGGCAATGAAAGCCAGTGCGTTGACGAAGGCGATGGTCTCGTAGTAGTTCTTGAAGCTGTAGGTTTTTTCCAGCGACCCGTCAATCAGGCGCCAGCCCAGGGCCTGCTCGCCATTGAGCTTGCTCAGCTGGGTGACGATTTCCGTGGCGCTCAGGGCGCGGCGGTTTTGGTGGATGGGGTTGCTCATGTCGCGGTGCTTTCAACAGAAGGGATCATGCGGCCCAGCCGTTCGGAGGCGGGCGGATGCGAATAGTAAAACTTCACAAATACCGGGTCGGGCGTGAGGGTGCTGGCATTGTCCTGGTAGAGCTTGAGCAGGGCGCTCTGCAAATCCTTGCCGTCCGTCTGTGCCACGGCATAGGCGTCGGCCTCGAACTCGTGTTTACGCGAGAACTGCGCAAATACTGGCGAGATGAAGAAGCTGAAGAGCGGCACCACCAGCAAAAAGAGCAGCAGCGCCAGCGCGTCGTTGGCGCCGGTGAGGTTGGGCCGCACGCCCAGGCCCGTGTAGAACCACACCTGCGACGACAACCAGCCCAGCAAGGCAAACCCGGCCAGGCTCATGGCAAACATCGAAACGATGCGTTTGATGATGTGCTTGTGCTTGAAATGGCCCAGCTCGTGCGCGAGCACGGCGTCAACTTCACCGGGGTTGAGCTGCTTGAGCAGGGTGTCGTAAAACACCACGCGCTTGGCCGCGCCGAAGCCAGTGAAATAGGCATTGGCGTGGGCCGAGCGTTTGCTGCCGTCCATCACGAAGAGGCCTTTCGCCGCAAAGCCGCAGCGCTGCATCAGGGCCGTCACGCGCGCCTTCAGCGTTTCGTCTTCGAGCGGTTTGAACTTGTTGAACATCGGCGCGACGACGGTAGGGTAGAGCACCAGCACCAGCAGGTTAAAGCCCATCCAGGCGCCCCAGGCCCACAGCCACCACAGGCTTCCCGCGCTGCCCATCAGCCACAGGATGAGCGCCACGATGGGCAGGCCGATGACGATGCCGACCAGCGTCGATTTCACCAGGTCGGCCAGCCAGAGCTTCAAGGTCATCTTGTTGAAGCCGAAACGCTCTTCAATGCGGAAGGTGCTGTAAAGGGTGAAGGGCAGGTCGAGCAAACCGCTGATGAGGCCAAAAGCGGCCAGCAGGATCAGCTGCGGCACCAGCGCGCCCCAGGCGGTCAGGCCGGAACCGGCGATGGCCTGGTTCAGCGCATCGATGCCGCCCAGCAGCGTCCAGCCCAGCAGCACGGCGGCGGCGAAGGCCATCTCCAGCATGCCGAAGCGCGCCTTGGCAATGGTGTAGTCGGCTGCCTTCTGGTGCGCCTGCAGCGAAATCGTGGCCGCAAAAGCGGCGGGCACTGCATCGCGGTTTCGGGCCACATGGCGGATCTGCCGCGAAGCCAGGTAGAACTTCGTGAGCAGCCCCAGCACCAGAAAGGCAGAAAACACCCCGGTGAAAACAAGCGAATAGTCGGTCATGGCTGGCAGTTTAGGCGATCAGCGAGAATCGCAAGATGCCTGAAACTGAACCCCTACTCAAAAAATCAGACCAGAACCTCGTCTGGCTGGACTGCGAAATGACCGGCCTCGACCCGGAAAAAGAGCGCCTGATCGAAATCGCCGTCATCGTCACGGGTCCGCAACTCACGCCGCGCATCGAAGGCCCGGTTCTGGCGATCCACCAGACCGACGAGTTGCTGGACCAGATGGACAACTGGAACAAGGGCACCCACGGGCGCAGCGGCCTGATCGACAAGGTCAAGGCCAGCACTGTGGACGAGGCAGATGCCGAAGCGCAGATTCTGGCTTTTTTGGCCCGATACGTTCCCAAGGGTGTTTCGCCGCTGTGCGGCAACACCATCAGCCAGGACAGGCGCTTCCTGGTCAAGTACATGCCCAAACTCGAAGCCTTCCTGCACTACCGCAACGTTGACGTCAGCACCTTCAAGGAACTGGCCAAGCGCTGGAGTCCCGAGGTTTACAGCGCCTTCAAAAAGCGCCAGAGCCATACCGCCCTGGCCGATGTGCATGAGTCGATTGACGAGCTTGAGCACTACCGGCAACACTTTCTGAAGTGAACGTGGCTTAAGCCTTTTTTGGGATTTGGCGAGGCAGGACGGGCGCAAGAAGCTATTGAAATGATAGCAAATCAGCGTGCATGCGGCTGCGGCAGGAAGCCGCAATGGACTCGTTTGGTCAGGGGGACTGGTAGAAACCCGCAAAGCACGCTATAATCGTGGGCTTGCAGTGCACTGGGTGCCCTGCATTTGTACATCTACCTCACACTTTTGACTCCAATAACGGAGTCACCGCTTCGGGCACATTTCTGCTGCCTGGACCGCATATTCGTTTGATGGTTGATGTTTTATTAACCATGAACGAATCCTCCGCATCGCGGGGGTGAAGTTTCCTGTTCCCTCGCCAAAAGCGTTGCGCACAGGTGATTAGTGAGAAAAACATGACTGACTCTTTTGAGGCTCGTGGCGACGTTTTGCCCGACACAAATATTGATACCGCCGCTGAAGCCGTGATCCACGTGATTCCGGATTTTTCTTCGGACGAGCCTTCGATGGCTCCCACCTCCCTGGAAGCCGTAGTAGCCGAACCCAATGGTTTCGTGAAGCTGGGCCTGGCCAAGGAACTCCTGCAAGCTGTCGCCGACATGGGTTTTACCCAGCCGACGTCCGTGCAGATGGCCACCATCCCCAAGGCCATGCAGGCCCTGGACCACGACGCCAAAAGCGACCCTAAAGCCAAGTTCACCGACCTGCTGGTTTCCAGCCAGACCGGTAGCGGCAAGACCGCCGCCTTCCTGCTGCCTGTGCTGCACACCCTGCTGAAACAGCAGGAAGAAGCCGAGCGTTTTGAGCGCTCCGAATTTGAACGCCTGAGCGCCGAAGCCGTCGCCCGCGGCGAAGCACCGCTGAAAAAACCCAAGCGCAAAGACCCGACCAGCCCGCGCAACTTCAAGGCTGCCACGCCCGGCGCGCTGATTTTGTGCCCAACGCGCGAATTGGCTCAACAGGTTTGCGCCGACGCGATCGACCTGGTTCGCCATTGCCGCGGCCTGCGCATTGCCAACGTGGTCGGCGGCATTCCTTACCAGCTGCAAATTGCCAAGCTGCAAAATGCCGACCTCGTGGTGGCCACCCCCGGCCGCCTGCTCGACCTGCAGCGCAGCATGCAGATCAAGCTGGACCAGGTGCAGTTCCTGGTCGTCGACGAAGCCGACCGCATGCTGGACCTCGGCTTTGCCGATGACCTGACCGAAGTCAACCAGCTCACGATCGAGCGCAAGCAGACCATGATGTTCAGCGCCACGTTTGCGCCGCGCATCATGCAACTGGCCACGCGCGTCATGCGCCAGCCGCAGCGTGTTGAGATCGACTCGCCGCATGAAAAACATGCGTCGATCACCCAGTCGCTGCTGTGGGCCGACAACATGACCCACAAGCGCAAGCTGCTGGATCATTCGCTGCGCGACACCACCATGAACCAGTCGATCGTGTTTGCCTGCACCCAGGTTGAATGCGACGGCCTGGCCAACGACCTGGTACAGGAAGGTTTCAGCGCTGTGGCGCTGCACGGCGCGCTGGGCCAGGGCCTGCGCAACCGCCGCCTGATGGCTTTCCGCGATGGCCGCGTCCAGATCCTGGTCGCGACCGACGTGGCTGCCCGCGGCCTGGACGTTCCGTCGATCACCCACGTGATCAACTACGGCCTGCCGATGAAAGCCGAAGACTATGTGCACCGCATTGGCCGCACCGGCCGTGCCGGCCGCGAAGGCCAGGCGATCACGATTGCCGAATTCCGCGATCGCCGCAAGATCCAGGACATCGAGCACTACATGCAGCAGAACCTCAAGCCCAGTGTGATCGCCGGTCTGGAGCCGCAGCAGCGCTTTGCCCCGACCTCCGACCGCCCCCGCGGCAACTTCGGTGGTGATCGCGGCGACCGCGGTGGCCGCAGCTTCGGCGGCGGCGGTGGTGATCGTGGCGGCTATGCCGGCCGCAAGCCCGCAGGTGGCTTTGGTGGTGGCGCTGGCGGTGGCGGCTTCGGCGCTCCTCGCCACAACGACCGTGACGACCGCGCTCCCTTCCAGGGCCGCGCTCCTGGACCACAGGGTGGCTATGGCGACCGTTCCGGTTTCAATGACCGCGGCCCGCGCCGCCAGGATGACCGCGGCTTCGGCGGCGGCAACAACACCGGTTTCGCCCCGCGTGAAGACCGCAACTTCGCTCCGCGCAACGAAGGCTTTGCTTCCCGCAACGAAGGCTTTGCACCGCGCCCTGACTTTGCCAACCGCAAGCCCGGCGGCTTTGCCAAGCCAGCTGGCAAGGTATTTGTGCCCCGTGATGCGGCCAAGAAGTCCGGCAAGTTTTCCAAGCCAGCGCGTGACTAATCTTTAGCGCCCTCGCTGCGGCAAACAAAGGCCGCTGCAGACACTGTCTGCAGCGGCCTTTTTCATGCCCGCATGGCCCAGAACAGGCGCACCTGCTTTCGCAGCGAGATGTTCAGGCCAGGCCGAACGTTTTCCTCAGGCCTGCTTCGACAGGGCCAGCTGGCATGAAACGGCGCAACCTGGCCAGAAGAGAGGCCTCGCCTTTGGGCGTACGCCGCATTTTCCATGTACCCAAAGCGGCATCGACAATCGTGGTGGCCACCCCGTCGGGCTCCGGCGCTTGATGGACTTTTTCTTTGAATGGCCTGGGCAACGACGCTGCGCTCCTGGTCGTAGGCCGGGATTCTGGAAGCCGTTTGATCGAGTCTTGCAGGCCGATGAAAACCTGCTGCGTGCCTCCGATACGCGGGCACATGCGCAAACGGAATCAGCACGCGCAGCGGTGGCTGCTTTCAAGGCGCTAGGCGGCGGCTGGCAACCCGGCAAACCGGAATCTGTGGCGAGCGGCGCATTTTGAGGCAGATCCACACAGTCAACCAGTTGCGAGTATCGAACAGAGGGGCTTGGCATGTGCTTAGAACACTTATTTGAATATTCTGACATGCCCAGCTATGCTCCAACTTTCAACTGCTTTGGAACACCGATGTTCAGTCACATCACCGTCGGCTGCAGCGATCTTGACATATCCAGTCGCTTCTACGACGCGATTTTGCTGCCGTTGGGCCTCGTCAGGCGTCTGGTCCCGCCCCGTCCTGGGCGACTCTGGTCGTGCTGGATTATGCCCGGGGCGGAGCTACCGCGCTTCTATATATATCTTCCCTACGACGGTAGGCCTTGTACCTCCGGCAACGGAAGCATGGTCGCATTCGTCGCTCCGAATCCCGAATCTGTCGATGCCGCCTACGAGAACGGGATCAAGGAAGGCGGGACTGACGATGGCAAGCCAGGCCCTAGAGACAGGTACGGCGCAGGCTACTACGGTGCGTACATACGCGACCCAGACGGGAACAAGATTCATCTCGTTTATCGAGGAGACCTTCTGCCCCGCGCACCCGATGCGGTCGCCATCAAGTAAACCTCGGGCAGCCATCAGGCAGGCATCAAGGAGCCGCCGTACGTATCGATGGCGCCCAGGGAGAAACATGAAACTTCGCCAGCTCTGTTGCCGCACGTCAATCTGCTGAGCTTCCGAGCAGGCCCGGCCGCTGTCAGCTCATTCCGTTGCGGCTGGCCAGCTCGACAAACAAGCCCGAATGGTCCAGATCGCTCAGGCCATGCTCCATGCCCTCCGCGTAAAGTTGCTCGAACAGGGCGGTGACCGGCGCTTCAAAGCCGATTTCCTGTGCGGTGGCCAACACATTGCGCAGGTCTTTCAGCTGTATCGACAGCCGGGCGCGTGCCGAAAAATCCCGCTCTACCATGCGCTGGCCGTGCACCTGCAAAATGCGGCTGTCGGCAAAGCCGCCGGTAATCGCTTCCTTGACTTTGGCCATGTCGGCCCCGCCGCGCGCGGTGAACAGCAGCGCCTCGGCCACCGCGCCTATGGTGATGCCCACAATCATCTGGTTGGCCAGCTTGGTGAGCTGGCCGCTGCCGTGCGGGCCCACATGCACGGCGTGGCCGAGGTGCGCCAGCACGGGCAGGGCGCGGGCGAAGTCTTCTGCCTTGCCTCCGGCCATGATGGCCAGCGTGCCGCTTTGTGCGCCGCCGGGGCCGCCCGACACCGGTGCGTCCACATGGGCGATGCCCAGTGCACCCAGGCGCGCCGCATGGTCGCGTGCTTCGCGCGGCTGGATGGAGGCCATGTCCAGAAAGAGCGCACCCGGTTTCATCGCGGCGGCCACGCCCTGCGTGAACAGCACGTCTTCCACGACCGGGCCGCTTTCAAGCATGCTGATGACGATGTCGGCTGCGGCCACCGCGGCACTGGTTTGTGTATGTGGCGTGGCGCCTAGCGCCGCCAGCGAGTCGGCCTTGCCCGGCGTGCGGTTCCATGCCTGCAGTGTGTAGCCCGCTTCGCACAGGCGCCTGGCCATGGGCAGGCCCATGATGCCCATGCCCAAAAACGCGATACGGGGCAGGGGCGTGTCACTTGTGATGGTCAATTCATGTCCTCGGAATGGCGTTGAACCATCATGAAGGAACCGGCGGGTAGAAGGCTGTCAGGCAGCTTTCTAGGCGGCTTTTTTCAGCGCCGGCGCAAACATGCTTTCCATCTCCTGGCGCACTTTCCAGGCGTGGGTCGATGTGTCCATCGCCACATCGGCCCAGCTCAGACTCTGGCCTTTCTTGACCGCACGCACGACCTTGACGTTATGCGCCAGGCCCAGCGGCAGCCCGCCCATCTTCATGGAAGTATCGGCCGGCAGCAGCTTGCCCCACACGGTGTAGCCGCCTTCGCCGTCCAGCATGTCACCGGGCTTCAGGTCGCGTTTGGCGGTGGCCACCACGTCGGCGTTCCAGCAGGTCGCCACGCCGGTGGGCTCGCCGCGCAGCGCGACGCTGGCGACCGACACGCCGACTTCCAGCCCGATCAGGTGCCAGCGTTTGTACAAGGTGAAGTAGCGCCCGCTCGGGTCGGTGTGCGCGTTGTATTCCTCAAAGCAGTTCTTGATGTAGTCCGTTTCGGCCTCTACCGTGACCCAGACGCCCATGCGGATGTCATAGGGAATTTTTCGGCCATTGGCTTCGAGTGACGAGATCACTTCGACCATGCCCTTGCGCTCGAGCACGCCACCTTCGCTGATGGGGCGTGTCACGTAGGGAATGTCTTCCACGCTGGCCGGCGGGTAAAGCAGGCCATTGCTGGGCACGGTCAGGCCCGTGGCGTTGGCCACAGCAGTCGATTCGATGGAGGGCTTGGAGCCGTCGAGAAAACTGTTGAACATCTTTGGGTTGAGCCCTCCGCGCGCGGCCTGTTCGGGCGTGAGGCCGTAGTTGCCCCACACGGTTTCGGGTGTTGATTCGCAAAAATGCGGCAGCCATTTGTGGCCGCGTCCTGCCGCCACCACCGGGAAGCCGCAGGTGCGCGCCCAGTCCACCAGGTCGCAGATCAGCGCCGGCTGGTCACCGAAAGCCAGCGAATACACCACGCCGGCCTCTGCGGCCTTGCGCGCCAGCAGCGGGCCGCAAAAGGCATCGGCTTCTACCGTGACGTTGACCACATGCTTGCCGTGTGCAAAGGCTTTCAGGCAATGCTCTACCGCCGCGATCGGATTGCCGGTGCATTCCACAATGATGTCGATCTGCGGATGCGTGACGACCGCCTGCCAGTCGTCGGTGATCCAGGTTGCTCCTGTATTGATAGCTGCTTGCGCAGATTCTGCCTGGGTTACAGCCGGATTCCACCCTACACGGGCGAGGTTGGCGCGCGCTGCGTCGGGTGACAGATCGGCAATCGCCACCAGGTGCACACCCGGTGTGCGCGGCACTTGCGCCAGGTACATGGAGCCGAATTTTCCGGCGCCTATGAGGCCTATGCGCACCGGTTTGCCTTCGGCCGCGCGTTGCTGGAGTTTGGTGTAGAGGTTCATGGATGAGCGGTCTTGCTGATTAATTTCGATAAATCTTGTTTGCTTTTGGACCGAAGACGACGGGGGTTGTCATCTCAGGTAATTCCAACTTGCGCAGTTCGTTAAGGTCTCTGTAATGACTCGTGCTGGATTCCGTGCATTCGATGTATATGGGTTTTTTTTCTCCCACGCGTACTACGACGCCTGCTTCTTTTTCAGGGAATCGCGCAGAGGAAAATTGGTACACGGTGTACGACGCTTGGCCGATTTTGAAATGAAGGTTATCTGCACCTGTCCAACCATTCGGGCTACGTACGGAAAACTGAAACGCTTCCCTGGCGTGCATTTGGGTCGTAGCTGGATATGTCAGCTCGGGAGTCTGACCTAGTTTGCCAAAACGGTATTGCATGTAGGCATTCGCGGATGTCTGGGCAGATGTGCGGCAGATCGACATGTGTTTATCGCTTTTCCCCGCGATTGGGCACGACAACACGACCAGTTCATGCGTTTCGCAATGAGTGCCTGGACCACCGAGTTCCTCCTCGGCAGTTGCGGGTGACGCAATAAATTGGCCAATTCCGAAAGCGATACAAGCCAAGCGATTCATATTCATCATCAGTTCTGCCAATGGTTACGCAGCCAATTTCAGTTCTTCCATCGAGGTTTGCAGCGCGCTCGCCGGCACGCCGTCCTTCCACGGCAGATCCACCGGGTAGTCTTTGAGCAGGCAGTCGTCGGGCAGGCATTCGATCGGCGTGAAGTCGCGGTGCGCGATGTATTCGGGGCGCTTGTGGCGGCGGATGTGGTTGCTGATGGCGCACAGGCTCAGGTAAACGCTTACCCGGTTGAAGGGCGAAAGGTTGCTGCCTGAGGCGTGCACCAGGCAGGAGTGAAAAAGGATCATCGAGCCGGCCGGGCCCTTGGGGCTGACGATGCCGCCTTGCTTTCCACCGGCGCGCTGCACCAGCTGGCGGATCAAATCGTTGTCCACCGTCCAGAGCGGGTAGCTGGTGGTGGTGAGGTCGTGTTTGGCATCGACCACGCCCTTTTTGTGGCTGCCGGGGATGAACATCAGCGGGCCGTTGTGCTCGGTCACGTCGTCCATGAAGATGGCCACGTTCATCGCGCGCTCGGTCGGCATCATGTCGTCGTTGAGCCAGGTGCCGTAGTCCTGGTGCCACTGCCACACGTCGCCTTCAAAAGCCATCTTGCCGTTGATCTTGAACTGGTGCATGTAGAGCTTCTCGCCCAGCAGATCTTCCACCGGCTCGATCATGCGCGGGTGCCGCGCGAGCCGCGCGAAAGGTTCGCTGTACATGTGCGCGGCGAAGTTGGTACGCACCGAGTCCTTGCCCTTTTCGCGCACGTTGTAGTCTTCGCGCCGGCTGTAGAGCTCGGGCACGGCATCGTTGAGCGCCCGGGTTTCTTCGGGTGTGAAGAGACCGGGGAAAAACAGGTAGCCGTCGCGGTCGAATTGCGCAAGTTGCTCCGGGGTCAGTTTCATCGCATGTCTCCTGGTGTGTGTTGTCGGGTGTCAGGGCGCTGCGCGAGCGCCGGTTTGGCTGAGTGCGCTGGACAGCAGGTTTGCCAGGTTGTGGCCCGCTTCCTCGCCATGCTCGCGGATCAGCGCTTCGGCCTGGGTTTCATCACCGGCCGCGATGGCCTCGGCAATGGCTTCGTGCTCATCCCAGATCGATTCGCGCATGGTCGATACCTGCAGCACGGCACCCATGGCGCGGCGGATGTGGTGCCAGTGCAGCTGCGCGCTCTGGGCGATCAGCGGGTTGCCCGACGCGGCGTAAATGGCCGCGTGAAATTGCGCGTCGGCCGCCATCATGGCCTTGACGTCGCCGCCCCGCGCGGCCTTGCGGCCCTGGCTGATCAGTTGCGGGTCGAGCCTGCAGCGGGCTTGCGCGGCCAGCCGGGCGGCCAGCGCATCGAGTGCGCTGCGTACCTGGTAAATCTGCACGAGCCAGGCTACGTCCAGTGGCGCCACCAGCACGCCGCGCCCCGGGGCGTCCAGCACAAAGCCGTCTTTCTTCAGAAGGCGCAAAGCCTGCAGCACCGGCTGGCGCGACACCGCGAGTTGCTCGGCAATGTCTTCCTGCATGATGCGCGCACCCGGCGCCAGCGAACCTTCGCTGATGGCGTCCAGCAGGCTGCGGTAGACCTGGTCGACGAGGTCGGGCGTGGATTCGATTTTGATCAGTTGTTGCGTCATATTCGTACTCTGTATACAGAATACACTGTGATCGAAGACCTGAAATTTCGGGTTTACCCGTAAATGGCTGCGGGCGGCCGGGCTGTGCCAAGATGGCACCCATTGAAGCCGTTTTGACACCTTGAGGAGAAGAACAATGACCCAGCCCGATCCCGCCTGGCTTGACCGCATGTACAACAACCGGGCTCTCGTGCCGGACCACGGGGTGTATTTCACGCGCTGGGCTGACAGCTCGCAAGCCATTCGCAAGCGCGTGCCCTGCCAGATCGATATTCCCTATGGCAACCATGCGGGTGAAATGCTCGACGTGTTTCCGGCGGGTGATTTCGCCACCCATGGCGGCACCCAGGGCCAGGCCGGTGCGCCGGTGCTGGTGTTCATTCACGGCGGGTACTGGCGGTCTCTCGACAAGGCTGACCATTCCTTTGTGGCGCCGGCCTTTACGCAGGCCGGCACCTGCGTCGTGGTGCCGAACTATGCGCTGTGCCCCGCGGTGACCATTCCCCAGATCACGATGCAGATGGTGGCGGCGCTGGCCTGGACCTGGCGCCACATTGCCCGCTACGGCGGGGATCCGTCCCGCATCACGGTGGTAGGCCATTCAGCCGGCGGACACCTGGCTGCCATGTTGATGGCGTGCGACTGGCAGGCCTATGCCCGCGACCTGCCGGCAGACCTTTTGAAAAATGCCCTGTCGATTTCAGGCCTGTACGACCTTGAACCCATGCGCCACACGCCTTTCCTGAAGGATTCGCTGAAACTCACGCCTGAACAGGTGCTCAAGGCCAGCCCGGCCCTGCTGCCGGCGCCGGGCCGCGGTACCTTGTACAGCGTGGCGGGTGCCGACGAAAGCGCGGAGTTTCTGCGCCAGAACGTGTCGATCCAGCAAGCCTGGGGCGCCGGGGTGGTGCCGGTTTGCGAGTCCCATCTGGGGCGAAACCATTTCAGCATCCTGGAGGCGCTGACGGAGCCGTCTCACCGCCTGCACCAGCTTGCATTGCAACTGCTGGCGGGTAGCCGGTCCTAGATATCGACGTCGTACTCCAGCACCACGTCGGACGCCGGCAGGCCGCCCCGGATCGCCCAGTTTTCGCGTGACGCCTCACGCAGCAGCACTTTCACGTGGTCTGCGGGAATGCCGCACAGGCCGAGCTTTTGCACGATGGCCTGGTACAGGGCGCGTTTTGTTTCCAGGGATCGCCCGACGAAACAGTCGATCGTCACCAGCGTGTAGCGGTCGCCTTTGTCGGGCGGCGCACGAAAGCGCTGCGGCTCATGGACAACCAGCCGGATGGAGGTCGTCCAGAGCGGCACCTTCAGCGCAGAGGTCAACGCCTCCTGGACGGCGTCCATGAGGGCTGCTTCTTCTTCGCCGGAATAGGGCCGGCGTACTTCAATGGCTGCGGTGGGCAAGGGGAGTGGGTCTCTTCAGGAACAAGGCTTATTGTCGCCGGAGCCGGCCTCGCTACTATTTGTTACCGCCGGCCTACATCAGCAGGTGTTCACCCGCGTTGTCGCCGCCCAGGGTCACATAGTTGACCTTGCGGATGTCCAGCAGCTTCGTGCCGCCGGCGTAGCTGATGGAGCTCTGGATGTCTTCTTCCATCTCGCGCAAGGTATCGGCCAGCGTGCCCTTGACCGGCTCCAGGATGCGCTTGCCTTCGACGTGCTTGTACTCGCCCTTGTTGAAGTCCGAGGCGCTGCCGTAGTATTCCTTGAAGAGCTTGCCGTCCACTTCGACGGTCTTGCCCGGGCTTTCTTCCAGGCCCGCCAGCATGGAGCCGATCATCACCATGGTCGCGCCAAAGCGCACCGACTTGGCGATGTCGCCGTGCTCGCGAATGCCACCGTCGGCAATGATGGGTTTGGTCGCCACGCGAGCACACCACTTGAGCGCCGACAGTTGCCAGCCGCCGGTGCCGAAACCGGTTTTCATCTTGGTGATGCAGACCTTGCCGGGGCCGATGCCGACCTTGGTCGCGTCGGCGCCCCAGTTTTCCAGATCGATCACCGCTTCGGGCGTGCCCACGTTGCCGGCGATCACGAAGGATGCCGGCAGCTTCTGCTTGAGGTAGGCGATCATCTTCTGCACCGTGTCGGCATGGCCGTGCGCGATGTCGATGGTGATGTAGTCGGGCACCAGGCCCTCGGCGGCCAGGCGGTCCACCGTGTCGTAGTCTGGTTTTTTCACGCCCAGGGATATCGAGGCGTAGGCGTCGCGGGCTTTCATGTCTTTCACGAACTGCACGTTGTCCAGGTCGAAGCGGTGCATCACGTAGAAGTAGCCATTCTTTGCCATCCAGGCGCAGATCTCCTCATTGATGACCGTCTTCATGTTGGCCGGCACCACCGGGATGCGAAAGCTGCGGCCGCCCAGCGTCGCGCTGGCGTCGCACTCAGAACGGCTTTCCACGCGGCATTTGCGCGGCAGCAGCAGAATGTTGTCGTAGTCGAAGATTTCCATGATTCCCAAGCCTTTGAAAAAACTGTTGAAGAACAGAAGGCGCTTGGACTGGACCGGCTTGCTGGCAGGCGCTTGCGTGGGCAAGGCTGAAACAAAAAACCGGGCGCAATTGCTTGGGCCCGGTGATTGATTTTATGCGCCTCTCAAGCGGGCGTTACCCTGCAAAGCGGTATAGCCTTTATATGCATAGTGGCATCTTGTGTTTGAAGCGAGGCGTCAGCGCACTTCGACCTCGGCCACGCGCACGGTTTCCTGGCCGCGCGCCAGGCGCAAGGTCGTCCACTCATCACGTGCCTGCGGCGTGCCGAACCCGGTGGTAACGCGCACCATCACCGTGGTGCCAGCCGACAGCACCTGCTGGCGGTGACCGTAGAACTGCGCCTCCACGCTGTACTTGCCGGCTTTGGCGGTCTTTAGCGAAAACTCCTCCGGCCCGTAGCCACCCCTGGCGTCGGGGCTCATCGCGCCGCCCTGATGGGTCAGCCGATTCGCATAGCTGGCCCTTTCACCGTTCGGGTCGCTCACCCACATGTCGATGTCCGTGTCGTCGGTATCCCAGGCCATGACCACACGCAAGGCCAGCGGCAGGTTGCGGCGAAGGCGCGTGTCCACAAGGCTCATGTCCAGCGCCGGCTGGCCGCTGGCGACGGGCTGGGCGGCAATCGCGTTGAGTTCAGCCAGCGCAATCATGTTGATGCCGGCGAAGCGGCCGTTCCAGGGCTGCGACACCACTTCCCACAAGGCGTTGACGGCGCGCTGCGGCTGGCCGCTCTCGGCCAGCGCCAGGCCCAGGTCGCGCCAGGACTGCGGCTCATTGGGCGCCAGTTCGCTGATGCGTTCGAACACCGGCACGGCCAGGTCGTTGCGGCGCGCCTGCACCAGGCGGTAGGCGTAAAGGCGTAGCAGCTGGCGGTTCTCCAGGTTCATCTCCGCGAGGTTGGAGAGCACGCGCAGCCCCAGCTCGGGCAGGCCGCGGTCAAAGAACACGCCCGCTGCATCCATGTAGAAAGAGCTGCTGCTGAGGTAGGCGGCGCGTTCGTCGAGATAGACGCGGTAGAGCTCGTCCTTGCCGGCATTCTGCAGGCGCTTCATGTAGGGCGCGTCGGGCACCCAGGCCTGCAGCGCGATGGTGGCTACGGGCGCGGCGGCAACCGCCTTGGCACTGCGTTTGTCCATGACGTCGGAGCGTGCTTCGGCCATTACGGCCGGTGCGGCTGCGGGGGCTGCAGCGGCAGGGGCAGCAGGGGCGAAGGAAAGTGGTGCTGCGGGTGCGCCCTGGGCTTGCTCGCGCGACCGTGCTGTGCCGGCCAGACTGCCGAGGCCGCCCTGGCTGATGTGCTTCTCGGCCTTGGGCTCCGCATGTTTGGGTGCTTCCTTGGGAAAGTCCCTGCCCCACCAGCGCTGCTTCTCGTCAAACTGCCTCACCATGGCCTCAATGTGTGACTGCCGCGTCTGCGCGGCCTGTGCGAGTTGTTGCTGGCCCAGCCGCGCCACTTCATCCGCCAGCTCGGGCGGGGCCGGGAGGTTGTAGCGTGCATAGTCGGTGGCCAGCTCCAGCACGATCAGCGAGCTGTTGGGGCCCACGACGCCGTGCGCCGCCGCGATGCGCTGAAGTTCTGCGCTGTGCAGGCCGGCATTTTCAGCCAGCTCGGCGCTGCGCCATTGGGCCCACTGCTGGCCGGGCCAGTGGCCGCTGACCGGCTTGGCGCTGACCTGCAGCGCCAGTGTGCGCTTGCGGCCGTCCGGGTGCGCCAGCGTGATGTCGATGCGGGCGGTGCTGTCCAGCAGCTCGCCTGCCACCGAGACGCGGCCCTGGCTGATCCGTGTTGTCGGCGTCACGAGTTGCCGCGCGGACAGGCTGTCCAGCTTCTCAATGCGCCAGCCGTGCATCAGCATGGCTTGCGCGCCCTCTTCGGGCGATTGCAGCGCAGCATCGACCAGCGCACCGCCGGTGCGGTCGGCCAGCCTGGCCAGGCGCGCCATGTCGGCGGAGGCTGCGCCGTTGATCACCATCACCGGTGCCGTGTGGGTGTAGCGAATGAGTTTTTTACCGTCCGTCATCAGGCCGTCGGTCACCATCAGGGTGGTGTCCACGTCGGCGGGAATGGGCAGGTCGTCAAAATTGCTGGAGCCGTCGAAGGGCTCTGCGCGCAATGCATCGGCCAGTTCACCGAAGCGGCCCGGCGTAACGGTGAAGCTGCGCACAGCCTCGGCCTTGTTACGCACCACGAGCAGGCTGAGCTTGACGGGCTTGCCCAGCTTGCGGAAGTAAGCCTCCAGCACCGGCAGCACCCGGGCCTGCGCGGCGGCCGAAGCCGATGCGTCCCACACCAGTGCGATGTGTGCAGGGGCGGGCCGTCTCACCAGCTCATCGCGCACGTCGAGTTGCCCGGCAAAGAACGGCTTGCCGGCGGATTCACCGACCATGACCTGCGGCTTGCCGGTGCGGCGCAGCGCCACCTGAAGCCAGCCCGCAGGGCCCTGGGGCGCCTGCCAGTGCGTTTTTTGCAGGGCCAGTTCTGTGCCGGTGGCGCTGGCGTTCAGCTCGGTGCCGGCGGGCGCCTGCAGCAGTTCCACGTCCCGGTGGGCTGCGCCATGGGCGCGCACCTTCACCTGCAATTGGCCCACGCTTGACGCGAACACCAGCGGCACCCTCAGTACACCCGCATCGCGCTGGCGCGGCAGGGTCTCGTTGAATGTGATGAGCACGCGGCGCTCCCCCTGGGCCGGGATGGGATAAACGCGCAGCTTGTACTGGTTGCCGGCGGCGGCTTCCAGCAGGCCCGGGTCTACGCGCCGGCGGCGTATGTCTTCAAAGATCTCCTGTCCTTTGGCCTTGGGTACAGGCACTGCGTCGCGCAATTGGCCGTTGATATCCAGCGCGAAGCCGGTCACGACCTGGCCCTCCTGCAGTGGGAACTGCAGCTCGCCTTCGAGCACGCGGGGGTTGGGGTTGAAAAGGCGCAGCTCGACGCTGGTGCGGGCCTGGTCGCCGAACAGATCGACTTCGATGGAAACGGCCCGCAGCTGGATGGGCTGGCCCGCATGGTTCACAGCGATGACCGGCGGCCGCCAGTCGGGCGGCGGCGCGAACTTTCCGTTGGGGAAAGGCTGCGGCATCGGGCTGAGCGCCAGCGCCTGCAGGCTGAAGCAGGCTGCGGCGGTGGCCTGAAGGAGGCGGGCGGCAGTCAGCCGGGTGAATCCCGTGAAGCCGTGAAAACCGTTTGGCATGAAAACCCCTTTTGTTGTTGGCGATGCACCGTGAAACGGCGCACGCAACACAAAGGGGTTAAATGGCGCGAAATATTTTTAAGGCACGCAGCGCGACTGCGCCGCGGCCACCACCAGGCCTTTTTCGTTTTCCACCCAGCCCACCACGTGCATCCGGTCCGGGTTGGCGCCCTCCGCAATGCTCATGGAGCGTGCATCAAAGAACCGGTTTTGCTCTGTTTTTGATAGCTGCTTGCGCCCGTTCCAATTGGTCTGGAGCACGTTTCGAATCAAATTCCGCTCGACCGGGGAACCTTCGGTGCCGGCCGGCAAGGTTTCGACCAGGGCAAGCCAGGCTGTCCATTGGCGGCCCTTTGCGGCGGCCGGGATGGGCTTGAGCTCGATGGAAGTGCCCAGGTAGCCGCTGAGCGGCAGACCATGCGCGACACGCAGGGTGGCGCCCTTGATGGCTTTGATGGGCGAGGTGGTGGCCAGGCTCTGTGCGGGCACGGCCTGGCGCAGCGCCTCCAGCCGTTGCAATCCTTCGCTTGCGGCGACGGCGGACAGCGGGGCGTCGCTGCCCTTGTCGCCCGGAACTACCCAATCCAGCGCAACCTGGCCGGCCGTGGCTTGCGGAGTGGCCGGGTCGGCCCAGCAGGTGTCGCAGTTGGCATTGATAAAACGCTCAAGCAGCATCACCGGCCGGCCCTGGCCGTCGCTGGAGCAGGACGACTGCGCACGCGCCATGCCGGCAAAACCGAGGCCCACCGCCAAAAGGCTGGCGGCCAGCCAAGCAGGCCCTGATGGGCCCAAACCTGTAGTCATGAAAACCCCAAATATGGCTATGTTCGCAGAAGCTGCGGCCGGGCGGGGATTTACGGGTTTCCCGGTCGCAGTCCGGCGTATACCCGGCGGGTGCAGAAGAAACTGAACCATACAATTTCAAAAGAGGCAAAGTTGAACGCGCGGCGCGAGCGGTGTTACCCTGCGCGCAGTCTTTCACAATTGCAGCGGCGTGCCTGACATGCCGTTGCGCGAACCCATAGCCAATGCCTGCCATGAACGAAATCCCCGCTTCTGCATCTACTTCCACCTGTGACGTACTGATTGTGGGCGGCGGCCCGGCCGGCTCCACCATTGCAGCCTTGCTGGCCGCCCAGGGGCGCGACGTGGTGCTGCTCGAAAAAGCGCACCACCCGCGGTTCCACATCGGTGAATCGCTGCTTCCGGCCAATGTGGAGCTTTTCGAACGCCTGGGGGTGCGCGACCAGGTTGACCGCATCGGCATGCCCAAATGGGGCATCGAGTTTGTTTCACCCGAACACGCGCACTGCAGTTACATCGAATTCGCCGACGCCTGGGACAAATCGATGCCTTCGGCCTGGCAGGTGCGGCGCTCTGATCTCGACGAACTGTTGTTTCGCAACGCGGCGACGCGTGGGGCAAAAACGCTCGAAGGCTGCACCGTGCGCGATGTGGTGTTTGACGCGGAAGGCGCCACCGTTCAGGCGGAGCTGGAGGGCGGCGCGAAGCGCAGCTGGCGGGCCCGCTTCGTGGTGGACGCTTCCGGGCGCGACACGCTGCTGGCGAACAAGCTGCGCTCCAAAGCCAAGAGCAAGGAACACAACAGTACGGCGCTGTTTGGCCATTTCACGAATGTCGAGCGGCTGCAGGGAAAGCGCGAAGGCAATATCAGCATCTGCTGGTTTCCGCACGGCTGGTTCTGGTTTATTCCGTTGGCCGACGGCACCACCAGTGTCGGCGCGGTGTGCTGGCCGTATTACCTGAAGTCGCGCGAAAAGCCGCTGCGCGAGTTCTTCATGGACACCATTGCCCTGGCGCCGGAGCTGAAACGGCGTCTTGCCAATGCCACGCTGGTCGATGACGCCGTGCATGCCACCGGTAATTTTTCGTACAGCAGCACCCACGCTACCGGCGACCGCTACCTGATGCTGGGCGATGCATTCACGTTCATCGACCCGATGTTCTCGTCAGGTGTTTACCTTGCGATGCACAGCGCTTTTGACGGTGCCGAGCTGGTGGCAACGGCGCTTGACCAGCCGGCCGACCTGCCCGCTGTGCGCAAAAGCTTCGAAGCCATGATGCGCAAGGGCCCGAGCGAGTATTCGTGGTTCATCTACCGCGTGACCAACCCGACCATCCGGCACATGTTCATGCACCCGGCCAACCCGCTGCGCGTCAAGGAAGCCCTGCTGTCACTTCTGGCGGGAGATATTTTCGGCAAGACGCCGTTCTGGGGACGGCTGCGCATGTTCAAGGCGATCTATTACGGTATTTCGCTGGCGAATTTCCGCCGTACCTGGGACGGCTGGAAGCGCCACCGCATGGCCATCCGCGACGTAGGAGCGCTCAAGGGCGAGACCATCCTGAAGACGGACGGGAGCTAGAGCCCCCACGGTCGCTCACAACGCGCAAGCTCCCTGCCCCCGAGGGCTGGCAAAGCCAGACCCGCGGCCCCGGCTGGTGAAGAAAAATCTGCCTCGGGCGGACGGGGAGCATCCCGGCACAGTGCCGGAGCCGGTGTTCTTTCTACAATGGGGGATGTTCCCAGAAGTCCCCACAGAAGTCTCCAGTTCCCCTCTGCTGCAAAACCTTAACCCGGAGCAACTCGCAGCGGTCACGCTGCCCAATACGCATGCGCTGATCCTGGCCGGTGCCGGGTCCGGCAAGACCCGTGTGCTGACCACACGCATCGCCTGGCTGCTGCAAACCGGCCAGGTGTCGCCCGGCGGCATTCTGGCTGTCACCTTCACCAATAAAGCGGCCAAGGAAATGATGGCGCGGCTGTCGGCCATGCTGCCGGTGAATGTGCGCGGCATGTGGATAGGCACCTTCCACGGCCTGTGCAACCGCTTTTTGCGCGCGCACTACAAGCTGGCCAACCTGCCGCAGAGTTTCCAGATCCTCGATACACAGGACCAGCTTTCGGCCATCAAGCGCCTGTGCAAGCAGTTCAATGTGGACGACGAACGGTTTCCGCCCAAGCAGCTGATGTGGTTTATTGCCGGCAACAAGGAAGACGGCCTGCGCGCCAAGGACGTGCAGGTGCGCGACGAAGAAGGCCGCAAGAAGGTCGAAATTTATGCCCTGTATGAAGAGCAGTGCCAGCGCGAAGGCGTGGTGGATTTCGGCGAACTCATGCTGCGCAGCTACGAACTGCTGCGTGACAACGCGCCGGTGCGCGAGCACTACCAGCGGCGCTTTCGCCACATCCTGATCGACGAGTTTCAGGATACCAACAAGCTGCAATACGCGTGGATCAAGATGCTGGCAGGGCAAGGGCCCGATGCGATCCAGGGCACCGGCGCGATGCCGGGCGGCTCAGTGGTGGCGGTGGGTGATGACGACCAGAGCATCTATGCCTTTCGCGGCGCGCGTGTGGGCAACATGGCTGACTTTGTGCGCGAGTTCGAGGTGACACATCAGATCAAACTCGAGCGCAACTACCGCAGCTTCGGCAATATTCTTGATTCAGCCAACGAGCTGATCAGCCACAACAGCAAACGCCTGGGCAAAAACCTGCGCACCGAAGCGGGGCCGGGCGAGCCGGTGCGTGTGTACGAGTCGACCAGTGATTTTGCCGAGGCCCAGTGGTTTGTGGATGAGGTCAAGCAACTGGTGCGTGACGGCACCGAACGCAAGGAGATCGCGCTGCTTTACCGCAGCAATGCGCAAAGCCGGGTGATGGAAACCGCGCTCTTCAACGCCGGTGTGCCTTACCGCGTCTACGGCGGCCTGCGCTTTTTCGAGCGCGCTGAAATCAAGCATGCGCTGGCTTACTTGCGCCTGCTGGAGAATCCACACGACGACACCAGCTTCATGCGTATCGTCAATTTTCCGCCGCGCGGGATTGGCGCGCGCAGCATTGAGCAGTTGCAGGACATCTCGCGTGCGGCCGGCTGTTCGCTGTACGACGGCGTGAGCGCTGTGCCGGGCAAGGCGGGTGCGAACCTCGGCGCCTTTGCCGCCAAAATCCAGGTGCTGAGCGAGCAGACCACGGGGCTGACGCTGCGGGAGATCATTGAACTGGTGCTGCAGCACAGCGGCCTCGAAGAGCACTACAAGACCGAAAAGGAAGGCCAGGACCGGCTGGAGAATTTGGCCGAACTGGTCAATGCTGCCGAGTCTTTCGTCAGCCAGGAAGGTTTTGGCCGTGACGCAGTGGCGCTGCCGGTCGACGAACTGGGCGCGCGGCTCACGCAGTCACCGGCCAGCCAGGGGCTGGACCCATCCGCGCCGCTTGTCAGCGAGCCTTTGCCCGAGGCCCTGGCGCCTGACACCGAGACCGGCGAGACGTTGTCGCCCCTGGCGGCCTTTCTTACGCACGCCGCGTTGGAGTCGGGCGACAACCAGGCCCAGGCCGGGCAGGATGCGGTGCAGCTCATGACCGTGCATTCGTCCAAAGGGCTGGAGTTTGACTGCGTCTTCATCACCGGCCTGGAAGACGGCATCTTTCCGCACGAGAACTCGATGAGCGACCGCGACGGTCTGGAAGAGGAACGCCGCCTGATGTATGTCGCGATCACGCGCGCGCGCAAGCGCCTGTATCTCAGTCATTCGCAAACCCGCATGCTGCACGGCCAGACGCGCTACAACCTCAAGAGCCGGTTTTTTGACGAGTTGCCCGAAGCCGCACTCAAGTGGATCACGCCGAAGAACCCCGGTTTTGCGTCGGGCATGGGCTCCGGCGGATGGGCTGGTGCTAGCAATTCAGGAGCTGGTAGCGCACGTGGAGATTGGGCTAGCGGCGTTTTTTCTTCAAAATTCGGCAGCGCAGAGCGTTTTGCCAACCCGCCGGTGCCGCCTCAGAAGAATGCGCCTTCGCATGGGCTCAAAAGCGGCATGGAAGTGTTCCATGCCAAGTTCGGCGAAGGAAAAGTGCTGATGCTGGAGGGCAGCGGCGACGATGCGCGCGCACAGATCAACTTCACGCGGCACGGTGTGAAGTGGCTGGCCCTGAGCGTGGCCAAATTGACGGTGGTGTAGTTGCCGCGCCGCGCGCGGCATTTTGTTGAATTCAAACTGACGGGAAAAAATGACAGAGACAAATTCCGAAACCGGAATCGAGACCGGAAAAAATGAAGGCACTGAAAATCCTGAAGGCTCGTCAGCGATTTACGTTCCGCACCAGGAATTCCGCACCGGCCTGCCGCACGGCCGGTTCCGCGTGATCGTGAATCCGGAGCGTGCACAAAAATACGTCAAGCACCGGCTCTTTGTGGTCGGCATTTCCTTGCCCCTCCTGGGCATCGGTGTGGTGCTTTCCATGTACGGCTACCTCTGGGTGGGCCTGCCGATGGTCGTCGTCGGCGTGTTGATGCACAGGGTTATCAAGGCCCATGCGCCCAAGATATTGCTGCACCTGGCGCTCAGTGACGCCAAGACCTACGAAGAAGCGATGGAGTACGAAATACTCGAAGTGCGCCGCGCTACTTGAGCAACCTGCCGTCGCGGCCGATCACGGTCACTTCAACAAACTTCGAGCCGACACGGTTCTCCGGCGAAAAGCTGACCTTGAAACCTCCTGCGTCGTAGCTGTTCATCTTCTCCAGCTGGGTGATGATTTTCTGGCGCGTTGGATCGGCGCCGCTGCGGCGCATGGCTTCAACAAGAATTTTGGCTGCAATGAAGGACTCCATGCTGGCATAAGAAACCACCTTGTCCGGCTGGTATTTGGCCATCAGGGTCTGGAACTCGCGGGCCACCGGCGCCAGGGTGGAATAAGGGTAGGGCATGACCTGGGAAATACCGATGCCGCGGGCGTTGTCCTCTCCGGCATTTTTCAGCAGTTCCTTGAAATTCACCACCGAGATACTGAACAGGCGAGCCTTGCTGCCTTGCGCCCGCATCTTCTTGATGAAAGCGGCGGAGGCACGGTTGACTGAAACCATGATGATGGCGTCCGGATTGGCAGGGGTGATGGCCGAGACCGCTGCATCAACTTCCTCGGGCTTGGTGCGGTCATAGTTGCCCGTGGCCACGGCCGTCATACCCAGTTTTTTCAGCGCGCTTTCCGCACCTGCCAGGCCGCTTTTACCGAAGGGGTCGTCCTGGTACATCACCGCGAAGCGGCGCAGGCCAATGGTGTGCAGGTGTTCCACCATGCGGGCAGTTTCGTCGGCGTAGCTGGCCCGGATGTGAAAAATCAGGGGGTTCACCGGGTCGCGCAACTCTTGAGCACCCGTGTAGGGCGCCAGCAGGGCAATGCCCGCTTCCTCAAGCACCTTGTTCTTGTTCAGGGCCAGCACGTTGCCGGTTCCGACAAAACCGAACAGGGCCAAAGGCTTTTCCTCTGCCAGAAGTTGACGCGTCAGGGCCAAGGTCTGGTCCGGTTTGTAGCTGTCATCCTTCAGTGCGACGCGTATCTTGCGGCCATAAATGCCGCCGTTGTCGTTGACATAGGCGAAATATGCAGCACCGCCGGCTACGTATTCGTTACCGGTTCCGGCTATGGTGCCCGTCAGCGGTGCCACCTGCCCGATCACCAGATCTTCGCGTGCCGGCGCCGCCTGCCCGGACAGGACAACCGACAGCAGGGCGGCCAAGCTCATGGCTTTGGCCATGAGATGTATTTTTTTGTTTTCCATCAGTCTTCCTGGTTAATTAAGATTACTTACTTGTTCTGCATTGCAGAACTGTTTGCTTGATCATTCATCCAAATTGTGAAACATTAAGATACATTTTTGATAGTGGATTTCCCTCGGGTGATGAGTGCAATGCTGTCTGGGTGCCACAATCCCTGGACTTTTTATTCCGCAATGCAGAACTAGCAATGTCTCAATCTCCTGTTCCCGGCAGGCCGGCTCCCGGAGCGGTCAGCCCTGTTCATGCCAAGGAAGATCGGCACTTTGTGACGGCATTGGCACGCGGCCTGGATGTGCTCAGTGCTTTTCGCTCGCGAGACCGGTCCTTGGGCAACACGGAACTGGCACGCCGTTGCGGCCTGCCCAAGTCAACGATTTCGCGTTTGACCTATACGCTGACCAAGCACGGCTACCTGGAGCATGCGCAGGACGCCAGCGGCCGCGCCGGTTATCGGCTGGGTAGTGCGGTACTGGCGCTGGGAAGCGCCATGCTGGCGCGCATGGACATGCGGCAGCTCGCCAGGCCGTTGATGCAGGATCTCGCCGACAGTTCGCAGGCCATGGTGTCGTTGGGGATACGCGATCGCCTGAGCATGATTTATGTGGAAAACTGCCGCAGCGAATCTGCGCTCACGCTCAGCCTGGACGTGGGTTCGCGCATTCCACTGGCCAGCACTGCGATGGGGCGAGCCTACCTGTGCGGCTGTTCGGATAAGGAGCGTGAGACCCTGCTTGAGCGTATTCGGGTCCAGGACGAGGAAGCGTGGCCTAAAACCCGCGAGGTGATGGCGCTGGCGCTGGCGCATTACCGCGATCACGGCTGCTGCGCCTCTTTTGGTGATTGGCAGAAGGACGTTAACGCTATTGCTGCTGCATTCCGGCCTGCGGGCAGACGCTCCGTCATGGTGGTGAGCTGCGGTGGCCCGGGGTTCAATCTTTCGCCGCATTTCCTGATGACGCAGGTGCAGCCGCAACTGGTGGCATTGGTCAGGCGGCTGCAAGACGCATCCGGCGATGCCTTGTAGCCAGCGCCGGTGAGGCCGGGTCAGTAGGTCATTTTTCCGCTACCGTCCTTGATGCCTTTCCTGCCTGCAATTTGCCAGGAGGTCCGCTGATCGATCAGGCCGGCGAGGAATTCCAGTTCCTCGTCACTGTGATTGATCGCGTTGGCGGGGGTGAGGCGGCGGCCGTTTTTGGGCTCCACTTCGCCCCAGAATGACTGGTGGTAACTTGACTGTGACACGGTCTTTTCCCCGTTCGACTCCATGTCAACCGTACCATAGCAGTTGCAGAAATAGCTGCGGTTGCCCTGGTCGGCGAAGACCTCGGCATAGACGCCCGTGCCGCGTATGCCGGCCGTCAGCGTGGGCAGGACAATGGCGCGGCTGCTGCCCTTGCCCCAGACGCTGACCACGGCGCCCGTGAGCAGGCGCAGCAGGCTCACGGTACTGAGCGAGCTGCCGCGTTCCACCTTCATCATGGAGTTCTCACGCACCTGGAATGCCGAGTTGCCGATGACAAACATCAGGTTGGAACCCGGGCCGGTCTGAATCTGGTCGCCGGTCAGGATGGTTTGGCCGGTCTGCAGCCGGTTGCCGTTGAGCAGGGCATCGCCCCGGAGCTCGACGATGTTGCTTCGCTGCTGGGCCATAGCGGCCGGCAATCCCCCCATTGCCACCCAGGCGGCTGCCGCCTTGAGCGTGTCACGCCGTTGAAACCACAAAATTTCCTGTTCGGTACGGCCTTGCAGCTGGTGCTGGGTCATGAAGAATCTCCTGGGGTAGCGGGGTCGTTGTTGGTGTTTTCCGGGTTATTGGCGCCGTCCGGCGAGTCACCGGGTAGCGTGGCCACGAAGCTATCACGAAACGTGAAGTAAATCGAGGTGGAAAACATGGCTGCAATGAGCAAGCCCAGGGGCATCATTGCCGCGGCCATGAACTCGGCGCTGCCTGTCAGGCCGGCAAGCACGCTCAGCACGATGGCCATGCCCATGGATACGCCGAGCCAGCCCAGCCCGAACATGAGGAAGGCCCCCGCGTTGCGAACGCAGGCGACAACGCTGAAAAAGAGGCTTTTGACCGGAGAAATGCCGTGCCAGTGAACCAGGGCGGGTGCGTGCCAGAACAGCAGCAGCACCGGCAGGTACAGCAGCAGGGACACCGACATGTTCTTGGCCATGGCCAGCTGGAACTGCGGCGTCATCATCGCCTCGCGGCTCGCGTCGGCGGCAACCGGGGGATCCACCAGCATCGGTACGATCCAGTTGATCAGCACGCAGAACGCCGCATAGATCGCGCCAAGGACAAGCATCGCGCCCAAGCGCTCGCGTCCCGCGCGAAAAGCGCTGAGGAGCACCGTGGGCATGGGAAATTTTCCCTTCACGGCTTCCTGTGTGGCGGCCATCAGGCCCAGCATGGCAGCGGGAACAATCATCAGCGCCAGGATCAGTCCGAAAAACGGCAGCAAGGAAAGCACCGTGACTGCGGCCAGGTACAGGAAAAACAGGCCCGACATGGCCAGCGGCTGCTGCATGAAAGTCTTGATGCCCAACCTGACCCAGGTCATGCCGGTGCTTGCGGGAACAATATTAAGTTTCATGGTCTTCAGCGGGAAAAGAGAGCCGGACGAAACCGGGCGATTGCAGAAGGGCAGTTTGCCTGAAAGCAGCGATGCTTGGCGCTGGCCCTCACACAGGCCTTGGCCGAAGGGCAATCAGGCCCGCGGGGTGGCTTGGGCTAGAGGACGTATGGGTGCGTGAGCCGCTCGCGCAGGACACGCTCGAAATGGCTGGGGTCGTGCGGCTTGAGCACTGCGGCTTCACGGGGCAAATGCCAGTCCCACAGCCGCGATAGCCAAAAGCGCAGGGCTCCGGCGCGCTGCATGGCTGGCAGGAGCCTGCGCTCCTGCGGCGTCAGGTGACGCACGCTTTCGTAAGCCTTCATGAAGGCCGCCGAACGGGTTTCGTCCTGCGCACCGGTTTCCAGGTCTATGCACCAATCGTTGAGGCATACACCAATGTCGAACAGGAAGGTGTCGCAGCCGGCGAAGTAAAAATCAAAAAAACCAGTGAGCCTGCCGTCTTCGAACATCACGTTGTCGCGAAAGAGGTCGGCGTGTATGGCGCCGCGCGGCAGGCTGCCAAAGGCGGATGAAGCCGCTACATGGTTCTGGTAGGCCAGCTCGCCCAAAATAAGGCTGCGCTGCTCGGGTGTTATGTAGGGCAGCACGACCGGAACGGTCTCGTTCCACCAGGCCAGGCCCCGCAGGTTGGGCTGGCGCCGCGGGTATTCGAGGCCTGCGAGGTGCATGCGTGCCAGTGTTTCCCCGACGCCTGCGCAGTGGCCGGCAGTAGGTGCCAGCTCACTGTGGCCGCGCAGCTTGTTGACGACGGAGGCCGGTTTGTCCTTCAGGCGGTGAAGAATGTTCCCTTTGGGGTCGGCTGCCGGATCTGGCACCGGAATACCGTGCGCCGCCAGGTGCTTCATCAAGTGCAGGTAAAACGGCAACTGCTCGAATGTCAGGCGCTCAAACAGGGTCAGTACATACTGGCCCTGGTCGGTGTCGACAAAGTAGTTGGTGTTTTCGATGCCGCCTGCGGCACCTTTGATATGTTGCAGCTGCCCCAGATTCAGGGCGTTCAAGAACGCTGCAGCCTCGTCAAACGAGACTTCGGTATATACGGCCATGCCTGAAACTGGATCCTGGAGTTCTTGGAGTACGTGGGGGCTGCGAAAAATCAGAACTTCAGCACGTTCCAGACGCGTGAGCCGTTGGTGTCGTTGTTGGTCGACGCGGGGGCGGTGCCCCGGGCGCCTTCTGCGGGCTTGATTTCGTAAGCCGCACCGCCGACTTTGGGCTGGACCAGGATTTGCTGCGTTTCGCCGCCCACACGGAGTTCGTCGATCCGGCTGCCCGCGTCTTCAGTGCGAATGCGCTGGATCGCCTTGTCCGGCCGGCCTGCAGGCGCCGGGGCCTCCGCGGTCACGGGCGGCACTGCGTTTTGTGCAGGCGCTTGAGCCATGGCCGCAGCCAGCGGCAGCACCGCAAACGCGGCGGCAAGAAGAGGGCGGAAAGCGTGGTTCATGCCTGCATTGTAGGCCGCAGGGCCCGGCCGACAAGCCCGGCATGTCGTAATAAGGGGGCTGCGGCTGTAGGCGGAAAGCTTCCCCACAGGCCAGCGCGGGGCGCTATCGGCGCCGCGGGCAGCGGCGGGCCGATATCCCCGACAATCGGCTTCATGAGTACCGACAAAAAAACACTGCTGCTGGTGGACGGCTCCAGCTACCTGTACCGCGCCTTTCATGCCATGCCCGACCTGCGCGCCAACCCGGGCGACCCGGCCAGCCCGGCCACGGGCGCCATACGCGGCATGGTCAACATGATGCAAAAGCTGCGCAAGGACGTGCGCGCTGACTTCGCTGCCTGCGTGTTCGATGCCAAAGGGCCGACATTTCGCGATGCGCTGTACCCTGAATACAAGGCCCAGCGCTCACCCATGCCCGACGACCTGCGTAGCCAGGTCGAACCCATCCACGAAGTAGTGCGCCTGCTGGGCTGGAAAGTGCTGGACGTGCCCGGCGTGGAGGCCGACGACGTGATCGGAACGCTCGCCTGCATGGCTTCAACTCAGGGGATCGAAGTCATCATCTCCAGCGGCGACAAGGACTTGAGCCAGCTGGTCGACGAAAACATCACCGTCATCGACACCATGAACGACCGCCGGCGCGACCTGGCCGGGGTGGAGGCTGAATTCGGCGTACCGCCGCGGCTCATGGTGGATTACCAGGCCCTGGTCGGCGACGCGGTCGACAACGTGCCCGGCGTGCCCAAGGTCGGCCCCAAGACGGCCGTGAAGTGGCTGCTCGAATACGGCTCGCTTGATGCGCTGGTGGCACGCGCCGGCGAGATCAAGGGCGTGGTGGGTGAGAACCTGCGCCAGTCACTCGATTGGCTGCCCAAAGGCCGTGAGCTGCTGACCATCAAGAAGGACTGCGAACTGGACGGCTACATCCCCGGCCTGCCCGCCCTGGATGCCATCACCATCGGCGGCCAGCAGACGGAACCCCTGAAAGCCTTTTATGAAAAGTATGGTTTCAAAGGCCTGGTCAAGCAGATCGAAATCGAAAGCACGCCGCCGGAATTGATTGGCGGACCTGAAGGCAGGCACAAGCCCGTGCCCGCCGGCGGTCCAGGCGGCCGTTCGGATTCGCCGGGCCTGTTTGACGAAGCGCCCCTGACCGATACGCCACCGGCCGAACGCGCCAGCAACCTGAACTACGACACGGTGCTGACCTGGGAAGCGTTTGATCGCTGGCTGGCAAAGATCGAAGCGGCAGAATTGGTGGCGCTGGACACCGAAACCACCTCGCTCGACGAAATGCTGGCGGAAATCGTCGGCCTGAGTTTCAGTGTCACGCCCGGCGAGGCGGCCTACATCCCGCTCACACACGATTACCCTGATGCACCCGCCCAGCTGCCGCGCGACGATGTGCTGGCGCGCCTGAAACCCTGGCTGGAAAACCCGAGCAAAGCCAAGCTGGGCCAGCACGTCAAATATGACCGCCATGTGTTTGCCAACCACGGCGTGGAAGTGCAGGGCTATGCGCACGACACCATGCTGCAAAGCTATGTGCTGGAAGTGACCAAGCCGCACGGCCTGGCCAGCCTGGCCGAGCGGCATGTGGGCCGCAGCGGCATCAACTATGAAGACCTGTGCGGCAAGGGCGCGCACCAGATCAAGTTCAACCAGGTCGACATCGCCAAGGCCGCCGAATACTCCTGTGAAGACTCCGACCAGACGCTGGACGTGCACCGTGTGCTGTGGCCGCGGCTGGAGGCCGACGAGAAACTGCGTTTTATCTATGAACTGGAAATGCAGAGCAGCGAAACGCTGTACCGCATTGAGCGCAACGGCGTGATGATCGATGCGCCCACGCTGGCCGCGCAGAGCCACGAGCTGGGCCAGCGCATCATTCAGCTGGAAGCCGAGGCCTATGAGATCGCCGGTCAGCCCTTCAACCTGGGCAGTCCCAAGCAGCTCGGCGAGATTTTTTTCGACAAGCTCGGCATGCCGGTCATCAAGAAAACCCCCAGTGGCGCACGCAGCACCGACGAGGAGGTGCTGGAAAAGCTGGCCGAAGACTACCCGCTACCTGCCAAGCTGCTGGAGCACCGCTCGCTGAGCAAACTCAAGGGTACCTACACCGACAAGCTCGCGCAGCTGGCGTTGCCCCGTACCGGCCGCGTGCACACGCATTACGCGCAGGCCGTCGCGGTCACGGGGCGGCTTTCCAGCAACGACCCCAACCTGCAGAATATTCCCATTCGCACGGCAGAAGGCCGGCGCGTACGTGAGGCCTTTATCGCGCCTGCAGGCAGCGTGATCGCCAGCGCTGACTATTCGCAGATCGAGCTGCGCATCATGGCGCATCTGAGCGGCGATGAAGCACTGCTGCGCGCCTTCACCGACGGCCTGGACGTGCACCGTGCCACGGCCGCCGAGGTGTTCGGGGTGGCGGTCGACCAGGTCAGCAGCGAGCAGCGCCGCTACGCCAAGGTCATTAACTTCGGCCTGATTTACGGCATGAGCAGTTTCGGGCTGGCGCGCAACCTTGGCATCGAAACCAAGGCCGCGGCGGCCTACATCGACAAGTATTTTCAGCGCTATCCCGGCGTCAAGAACTACATGGACCAGACCGTGGCGTTTGCCCAGGAACACCACTACGTCGAAACCGTATTTGGCCGGCAGCTGTACCTGGCGGAAATCACCGGCGGCAACGGGCCACGCAAGAAGGCCGCGGAAAGGCAGGCCATCAACGCGCCCATGCAGGGCACGGCGGCCGACCTGATCAAGCTCAGCATGAACAAGGTGCAGCAGGTGCTTGACGAAGAAAAGCGCGCCACCAAAATGATCATGCAGGTGCACGACGAACTGGTGTTTGAAGTGCCGGAGGCAGAGGTCGAGTGGCTGCGTACCGAGATCCCGCGCCTGATGGCCAGCGTCGCTGAGCTGAAAGTGCCGTTGCTGGCGGAGATTGGCGTTGGGCCCAACTGGGACAAGGCACATTAAGCCGGCTCCATTTTCCCTGCGATGGGGCTGTGTGTGAGGCGGGGCTGGAAAATCCTCGTCGCTGGTGTTGTCCTGCCCTTGCTGATGGCTGGCGCCGCGGCAGGCTATGCCTGGTACCGGTTGACCCAGCCGCTTGTGCCGGCTGGCGAGACGCCAGCACCTGCTTCGCAAACGGCATCCGCCGCGAGACTGAAGCAACTGGTCTACAAACTCTCCACCGATTTTCCGAACCGCACGTTTGATAACGGAACCCGGCTTGAAGGTGCTGCCGTCTATCTGGAGTCACAGCTTTCCGGACTGGGTCTTCAGGTGGAGAGCCAACGCTTCACGGCCAAAGGCAGGCCATACCGCAACCTGGTCGTGAAGCTGGGTCCTGATACACCTGAGGTGATGGTGGTGGGTGCGCACTATGACGTGGCTGGTGAGCAGCCCGGCGCGGACGACAATGCCAGCGGCGTGGCGGGCCTCGTTGAGCTGGCACGCTTGCTCAAGGGCCAATCTTTCCGCCAGCGGGTAGAACTGGTGATCTACACGAATGAAGAGCCTCCTTTTTTCCGCACACCTTACATGGGCAGCGCCATTCACGCCCGGTCTCTCGCAGAGTCCGGCAAGCGCGCATACCTCATGTTGTCGCTCGAGTGCATCGGCTACTTCAGTGATGAGCCGGGAAGCCAGGACCATCCCGTGCGGCTTCTCAATGCGATCTACCCCACTACCGGAAATTTCATTTCACTGGTGGGTTTCTACCAGGACGGCGACATCGCACGCCAGGTCAAGGCGGCGATGAAGTCGGCCTCCGACCTGCCGGTGTATTCCATCAACGCGCCGGGTTTCGTGGTGGGTGTCGATTTTTCAGACCACCTCAATTACTGGAACGAAGGCTATGTGGGAATGATGGTCACCGACACGGCTTTCTACCGGAACAAGGCCTATCACACGCCGCAGGACACCGCAGACAGGCTGGATTACCGGCGCATGGCGAAAGTCGTCGATGGAGTGCGCGCGGTGGTCATGCAGCACGCTGCAGTCGCGGGGTCGGCACGTTAGGTTTATTGTCCCCTGCACCTTGTTTTGTTACGCAATGATGGGTGTTGTGACAGGTTTAGTGCGATGCTTGGTCATCGGCAGTTTTGCGCGCGGTAACCATGTAGTAGCCGAACCCCGGCAACCACACGCCCAGCAGGAAGGCTGCATACGATGCGACGATGTGACCGCGGCGCAGCGGCGACAGGCGAAAGCGGGCGCGCCAGAGTTCACGCAAGGCAAAGCGCGTGGCGAACAGCGGAATCTGCAATGCACTCGGCGCCAGGCGCAGGCTGATGTCCTGAAACCGGATGTCGGTGAAACCCTGGCTTGCAAGCGCAGTGTGCAGCGCGTCTTTCTCGGCCAGCTCGTTCACAGCCCAGTGATGGCACCACAGCCTGTAGATCCGTTCCATGAATCCGGGCAGGGGTTTGTTGTTGCGCCGTAAGGCGTCGGCAATCACCAATGTGCCGCCGGGACGCAACAAGCGAGCCGCCTCACGCACCAACGCGCGCTTGTCGGCGCCGGGCGCGTGGCAGGCGCTTTCCAGTGCGTAGACCCCGTCGTAGGCACCCGTGCGCAAGCCGGTGTCCACATAGTCGGCCAGGTGAAAGCGGACCTGGTTGGGCAAGGCCGCGGCCTGGTTGAGTTCGGCTCCCTGCACGATTTGCCGCGCCACCAGCGTGACGGCGTCTACCGTGCTGTGCTTACGGGCTTTGACGATGGACCTCGCCGTGGCACCGGCGCCGCAGCCCAGGTCGGCCAGCCGGACGGCGCCATTGGCTGGCAGGGCCAGCCGGTGCAGTACTTCCAGGTTCATGCGCTCCAGCATGGCTTCGCGGCCCAAGGGGTTGACCTTCCAGGACCAGTAGCCGAAGTGCATGTTCATGCCGGGGCTCCAGGCGCGGTAGTCGTCGGCCACGGCGTTGTAGTAAGACCTGATGTCCGCCAGCCGTGCTTCGCCTTCTTTGGCCGGCTGGGTGATGACGCGACTGGTGGCAGGCGTTGCGGTGATCATTTTGATTCTCCGTTCATGAGCCTCTTCAGGCGGGCCAGCCGGCCGTGGAGGATTCATCGGATACAGCGGATTCGGCGGGCTTGGCGATCCGGGCGCCCTGCACATGGGTGGCCAGCTCTTTCGCAGCCAGCCATTGCCGCACCTGCATCCACACATTGCGCGAAATGATCGCCACGGTGACAAACACGCCCGCCAGCACCAGCCACAGCGAACGCCGCACGGTGTCGATGACGCTGCTGCGGTCATTGAATTCGCCGAAGGTCAGCATCAGCAGCAAGGTGCCGGACACCGCCAGCAGGTAGGCGCAGCGTATCCAGAACTCGGCCCCGCCGTCGGCGTCGCACAGCATGCGCAGCACCTTGTAGAGGATGGGCTTGAGGTAAGTGATCGCAACGACCGGGCCGACCAGCGCGATCAGCAGGGAGACAAAAAACAGGTTGGCACTCATGATGATTTCCTTTCGTTTGCTCGGATGGTTGGGTGAGTGGTGATGGAACGGCTTAGCGTGAGCAGCTTCCGGCGTCGCAGCGCGCCAGGACCGAGCGCTCGGCCGCGCGCCGCACAGCGCCTTCAAACAGCAGGCGAACGAAGCCGCGCGGGATGCGGTGGCGGTTGCGTGCCAGCACCGGGTAGCCCCATTCGGCCAGCGGGCGCAGCAAGGGCATGCGCATGGCCGAGCTGACCCAGCCCAGGCCGACGGCTTCGTAAGCCAGCCGGAACACCTCGACGCCCTTGAGCACGCGGCCGTCCGCAGTGCGTGCATGGATGAGGTCCAGCAGGTCTTGCATCGTGGCGCCGGCAGGCACATCGGCGAAGTCCGGCGCCGAGACATCGGCAAAGCGCAGATGGCCTTCGGTGTCGCGCAGCATGAGGTTGCTCATTTCTGCATTGCAGAGCGGGCAGGCGGATTCGTAGAACAGGGTCAGCGGATAAATCGTGGGATCCAGCCCGGCCTTGAAGCTGTCGTAACGGGTGTTGCCCAGGTCGGGAACGCTGCGGGTGGTTATGCGGGCGCTTGTCATATTTCTCTCCTTTAGAAATTTCAGTACAAACAGAAATCAATAGTCAAAAAAAGGGCCAAAGCTGGCCAGGTCCTCTAAATCAAAAAGTGGGCGGTAAAAGTTCGGAGGGGTCCATGAGTTTCGCGTCGCTGTCGCCTCGCACGAACTTCTGCACGCTGGCGCCCATGCGCAGCACTTTCTCCAGCGTGGTGGGTGACAGCCGCAGCATCTCGTCGGCCCACGAGCCCAGGGATTCCATCAGGCGCAGCGTTTCCCGTACCCGGTCCTGGGCATCGGCGGACTCCGCCTCAAAGCCGTCTTCCTTCACCAACTCGCGCAGCATGCGCACGGTCGGGTCAAACTCGCGCTCCTTGCGTTCGCGCACCACGGTGCGAAAGAGTTCCCAGACGTCGAGCGAGGTTTCGTAATAGTCGCGCCTGTCGCCCAACACATGGGTCGCACGGATCAGGTTCCAGTTCAGCAGCTCCTTGAGGCTGGTGCTGACGTTGGAGCGCGCCACTTCCAGCGTATCGGCGATGTCTTCGGCATGCAGCGGGCGGCCGTGGAAGAAAAGCAGGGCGTGGATTTGTGAAACGGTGCGGTTCACGCCCCAGGCGGTGCCCATTTCTCCCCAGTGGACGACGAATTTGCGGGCGACGGGGCTGAGTTCCATGGCTTTGAATATACGCCGTCTGAAATTTCTGTCAATACAGAAATAAAGGATTCTGAAAAGAAACAACAACGTAGGCCCAAGCCCGAGAATACGGCGCATGACAGACATCAAGACCTACGGCATGTCCGAGCGGGCCGACCACCTCGACTTCGACATCCGGTCCCAGCTGGTGCGGCCGCCGCTGGTACGCCCGCACCGGCACGAGTATTTCCAGATCCAGATCAGTCTGCAGGGCGACACCGAACAGAATGTGGCCGGCACGGTGCGGCCTTTCCGGCGCGGCTATTTGAGTTTTATCCTGCCTTACCGCGTGCATGTGATCCCGCATCCCGAGGGTTCGCGCTACGTCATCATCAACATGTCGCAGCAGTTCCTGCGCCCCGGCCTCGATGTGGATCCGCTGGATCTGGAAGACGTGCCCTTGAGCCGCGCGCCCGAACTCGCGCCCTTCCTGTTCCAGGAGTACGCTGACTTCTATTTTTCCGAGGAAGAGTTTCCCGAGATCGAAGCGCTGCTGGAAAAACTCGCGTTGGAGAACGCGCATCGCCGCTTCGGCTCCATCGAGATGATTCGCGGCCTGATGCTGCAGCTGATAGGCATGGTCTGCCGCAAGTACGAAGCCGACCTGCTGCGTTTTTCGGCCAGCCAGGCGCAGCAGGGCAGCCGGCGCGCCAGCCTGCAGCGCGCGGTGCGCTACATCCGTGAGCACCTGGCCGGCGAGGTCACGCTGGCCGACGCGGCAGCGGCCGCTTTCCTCTCGCCCAACTACCTTGCGCACCTTCTGAAGAAAGAAACCGGCAAGACTTTCACCGACCTGGTGACAGAGCGGCGCCTGGAGTTTGCGCAGGAACAGCTGGCGCACAGCAGCCAGCGCATCGCCAGCATCGCCCATGCCTCGGGCTTTGCTGACGAGGCCTACTTCGCGCGGCGCTTCAGGCAGCGCTTCGGCCAGACGCCCAAGGCTTTTCGCGACTCGGTACGCGCCAAAATTTCCGGTTCAACCTGAAGCCGCTGCCGCTGCAGCGCAGCAGCGTTGCATTGAATCGTCCGGTTAATGCGTAATTGCGTCCGCCTGCGCGCGGCCTGCGCACCCTAAGCTCGATAGCTGGAGAAAAACACCCGACAACAAGCTCCAGCTTTCATCAATCCCAGGAGACACACATGACACACCCAGACATGAGCAAACGCGGAATTCTGCAAACAGGCGCCCTGATGGCGACAGGCGCCGTCGTCGGCTGCGCCACGCCGGGCACGGCGGCCAATGCGCCGGCCACGCCTTTCACGGTGGCTGAGACCTACATTCCCATCGCGGGTAGCGCCGAAATGTTTCCGGTGCGCCGCATTTACTGCATAGGCCGCAACTACGCAGCACATGCGATCGAGATGGGTTCGGATCCGAGCCGTGAACCGCCGTTCTTCTTTCAGAAGCCGACGGACGCCATTCAGGTGGTGCCGCCCGGCAAGATCGCAGACCACCCGTACCCCACACTGACCAAAAACTACCACTACGAAGTCGAACTCGTGGCGGCGCTGGCCAAAGGTGGGCGCAACATCCCGATGAGCGAGGCGCTGGATCGTGTCTATGGTTACGCTCTCGGCCTGGACATGACACGCCGCGACCTGCAGCGCGGTATGGGCGACCAGAAAAAGCCCTGGGAAATCGGCAAGAGCTTTGACATGTCGGCTCCCATCGGTCCCATCCACAAGGTTGCGCAGACTGGCCACTACACCAAAGGCGCGATCTGGCTCAAGGTCAACGGCCAGGTCAAGCAGCAGGCCACGCTGAACCACATGATCTGGTCGGTGGCCGAGCAGATCTCCAAACTGTCCGAAGCGTTTGAGCTCTTTCCCGGCGACATCATTTACTCGGGCACGCCTGAAAACGTCGGCCCGGTGGTCAAGGGCGATGTCATCGAATGCCATATCGACGGCCTGCCGGAGCTCAGTGTCAAGATAGTTTGAGTTTGAGTGTGGGGCAGGGCGGTGGGCAAGGGAAAACACCAGCGTCATTGCCTCGCGGTGGCAAGAACTTCCGGGGCCGCATAGACTCCGACTGTTTGCCTTTTGACAACCTCCCACAATCTACCGAGGAAACCGCCATGCTTGAACACGACCAGAAGAAAGACTTCGACGCCCTGCTGCCCGGGCGGTCCACCGAAGCCGGCGCCAGCCGCCGCACCGCGCTCAAAACGGCCCTGGGGGTCGGGTATGCCGCCACCGCCATGCCCATCATGGCGCAGACAGCCATCAAAACTTCCTCAGAAGGCCTGAAGACCGGCGAAACCACCTATGAAGTCAATGGCTTCAAGGTGCCCGCGTTTTTCGCGGCGCCGGCCGGCAAGACCAACCTGCCGGTGGTGCTGGTGATCCAGGAAATTTTTGGCGTGCACGAATACATCGCCGACACGGCCCGGCGCTTTGCCAAAGCCGGCTACCTGGCGATTGCCCCCGAGCTCTATGCGCGCCAGGGCGACCCCAGCAAGTACAACGAAATGGCCAAGCTCCTGGCCGAAGTGGTGTCCAAAGTGCCTGACGAACAGGTCATGGCCGACCTGGACGGCGCCGTGAAGTGGGCAGCCGCTAACGGCGGAAATGCCAAAAAGGTGGGCATCACCGGTTTTTGCTGGGGCGGCCGCATCACCTGGCTGTATGCCGAGCAAAGCAAGAACGTCAAGGCCGGCGTGGCCTGGTACGGCCGCCTGGTCGGCCAGCCGTCGGCGTTGACGCCCAAGCATCCGCTGGACCTGGCCGCCAACCTCAAGGCGCCGGTGCTGGGTCTGTATGGCGGGCAGGACGGCGGCATCCCGCTGACCACCGTCAACCAGATGAAGGACGCGCTGGCCGAGGCCGGCGCCAAGGGCAACAAGGCCGCAGCAGCTTCCGAGTTTGTGGTCTATCCGCAAGCTCCCCACGCCTTCCATGCTGATTACCGCCCGAGCTACCGCAAGGATGCGGCAGATGACGGATTCAAGCGCGCTGTTGAGTGGTTCAAAACCCACGGCGTGAATTAAAAAGCACCCCCGTCCAGGCTCACTTCGTGTAGCCTGTTCCCCCCTCGAGGGGGCGGCGCCAGCGGCCCGGCAAAGCCGGTTCCGCGGCCCCTGCTGGTGAAATACCCCACACTGATTGCGCCCTGAACTCTTCAAGCCAGCATGAGCCGCGGGACTGGCTTTGCCAGACCGCAGGCGGGCGGCCCCCTCGGGGGGCAGGGAGCTACACGCAGTGAGCGACCGTGGGGGCTAACCACTTGACAGGCTTGATAAGATTGAAGCAACCCCGGCCGCAGGCATTGGATGCCCGCCCGGGGTTTTGTCGTCTGTGGTGTAACCTCTGCGGATAATTTTGAGTGATTTCGGGCCTTAGCCCAATAAATACGAGCGCAAGCAGCTATGACTTTGATAGCAATCCTGGTGGGAACCCTGGCTGCAGGCATTGGCAGCGTGTGGCTGGCGGCGCTGCTCAGCTTTGGCGTACTGGCCCGGTACACCCAGCACATGCTCAGCCTGGCGGCCGGCGCGCTACTGGCCACGGCCTTCATGCATTTGCTGCCCGAGGCTTTTGAAAGCCAGGCCGGGGCCAAGGAACTGTTTGCCACCTTGCTGGTCGGGCTGGTCTTCTTTTTTCTGCTGGACAAGGCCGAGCTGTGGCATCACGGCCATGAGCACCATGGCGGCGAACACCATGGCCCCGAGGTGGCGGCGCATGCGCAGCATGACCATACAGAGCATGTCCATGCCGCGCACAGCCACCACGGCCACCACGGCCATACGCATGGCGAAGCCAAAAGCGGCAGCTGGGCTGTGCTGGCCGGCGACAGCGTGCACGCTTTCGGCGACGGCATCCTCATCGCCTCGGCCTTCATGGCCGATTTGCGGCTGGGCGTGGTCGCCGCGCTGGCGGTGCTGGTGCATGAAGTGCCTCACCACATGGGTGACCTGGTGGTGCTGCGCCAGACATCCAACAACCGCCGCGCCGCCTTCATCAAGGTGTCGCTGGCCGGTGCCGTCACCGCGCTGGGCGGCGTGGTCGGCTATGCGCTGGTCGACCAGCTGTACGACTACCTGCCGTTTTTCCTGATCATGGCGTCCAGCAGCTTTATCTATGTCGCGTTGGCCGACCTGATTCCCCAGTTGCAAAAACGCGTCACTGCCCGGGAAACCATGGCGCAAATCGCCTGGCTGGGCATCGGCATCGGCCTGGTCACGCTGATCAGCAGCCTTGCGCACCACCATTGAGCGGCAAGGCGCAACTGCGGTTGCTGTCAGACGGCGCCTGACAAGTACAAGGCCTGGCGACCTATAGGCGGGTTTCGGGCGGAGCGGGAAGATAAGGCCAAGCATCTTCCTGATGCCCCGTTGCGTTGTGCAAAACACTGTGCAAAAGGCAGGCCCGCCATGAACTTCCATTCAGACTCCACCACGGTTTCCAGCGCTTTCCGCCCCTCGGCCTACGATGTCAGCGGCGAGTTGGCTCAAGAAGCGCCACAGCGCAAGCCGCGTAGTTTTCATCGCCCGCGCGCAGCCGCGTACATCGCTTTTTTCATTACCGTTTTCGCCAGCATGGCAGCCGCTGCTGCGCTGGCAATCCATGACATGCCTTTGATGGTGGTGGGCCTGTGATGAGCGGCACGCGCAAGCGGCCGGGCAATGAAGAGCCCGAACCGACATCGGAGGCGGACCTGCCGTCCGACGGCCGGGACGAGAAAGGTGAAGCGATGATCCGCGACTTGCCCAGACGGGTGGAGCCGCCGCAGTCTCTGCAGTCGCCTGGCAAGTTGCACAACGACGCCGGAAAGGGAGGCCGGAAGTAGCCATGGCCACCAACCCGAACGTTCCGCCACCCGAGCCGCTGCCGCCCCTGGACACCCCGCCGGACCCGGGCGAAGTGCAGACCACCCCCATGCCAATGACGCTGAAATAGGCGAAAACAGCTCCGCAAGAAATGTTGACGGGTCTGGGCGGTGGCTGCCCGCCTGGAGCTTGCAAGGGCCATCAAGTCTGGATATGGTCGGGGGATTTCATTCCCGGGAGACACGATGGCCGACGTTCTGAATGTGCGCTGCTGCATCGCCGGCGGCGGCCCGGCCGGCATGATGCTAGGCCTGTTGCTGGCACGCGCAGGGGTGCAGGTGCTTGTGCTGGAAAAGCACGCCGATTTCCTGCGTGACTTTCGCGGCGACACCGTGCATCCCTCCACCCTCGAAGTGATTCACGAGCTGGGCCTGCTGGAGAAATTTCTGGCGCGCCCGCACGATGAAGTGAGCGAGTTGCGCGCCGTGGTCGGCAACACCGAACTCGTGCTGGCCAGCTTCAGGCATTTGCGCCTGCGCTGCAAATTCATCGCGATGATCCCCCAGTGGGAGTTCCTGGATTTTGTGCGCGATGAAGCGGAGCTGTATCCCGGTTTTCGCCTTATCCAGAACGCCGAAGTGACCGGCGTGATCCAGCAGGGCGGCGTGGTGACGGGCGTGGAGGTCGCCACGCCCGGGGGCGCCTTGCAGGTGATGGCGGACCTCCTGATCGGCGCCGATGGCAGGCGGTCCACGGTGCGCAGTTCGGCGGGGCTGGTCGTGCGCGATCTGGGTGCGCCTATTGATGTGCTGTGGATGCGCCTGCCCAAGATGCCGGGCGATCCTTCCACGACGGGCGGGCGCATTACCAACGGCATCTTCCTGGCCATGATTGACCGCCGTACCTACTGGCAGTGCGCCTATGTGATTCCCAAGGGCGGCATCGAGGCCGTTCGCTCGCAGGGGCTGGAGGCTTTCAGGGCTGATGTGGTGAAGGTAGCACCGCTCTTTGCCGACCGTATCGCCACCCTGGCCAGTTGGGACGACATCAAGCTGCTGAGTGTGACGGTGGACCGGCTGGAGCACTGGTACAAGCCCGGCCTGCTGTGCATCGGCGACGCTGCACATGCGATGTCGCCTGTGGGCGGCGTGGGCATCAACCTGGCGGTACAGGATGCCGTGGCGGCGGCCAATATTCTGGCTGCGCCGCTGGCGAACCCGCAGGTGGACCGGGCCGCCCTGACGCCCTTTCTGGCGCAGGTGCAAAGACGGCGGTTGTTTCCCACACGCGTCACGCAGGCGGTGCAGGTCGCCATCCAGAACCGCCTGCTCAGCCCGGTACTGGCGGCGCGGGGGCGCGACGGCCCGCCCATGGCACTGCCCTGGCCACTGAAGTTGATGCGGCGCTGGCCCCTGCTGCAGGCGCTGCCGGCCTATGCGGTCGGCGTGGGCGTGCGGCCGGAGCATGTGCGCTCACCAGCGCAGCCGGTGACTTCCGATACCGGCTGAATGGTCGTGAATGCTATTGATTTGATAGCTGATTGCGCTTTTCCCATAATGGCAAACGACCGTTTTTTGTTTCGATTTTTGAATATTTTTGGTGGCCGGTACTGACCTGCGTGGCTTTCTTTTCCAGTGGGATTTGAACGCTGGCGTCCGAAGGAAAAAGACGAAAGAAGAGGGTTTGTAGGCTTGTTCCTACGCAATCCACAGGCATTGCCTACATTCCTCGGCCGCAACGATGCCTACAGTGAATAAGGCAGGCACAGGTGCGTAGCAGGTGTGCAAGCGCCGCAACCCACCCCCCAATCCCACTCAACAGTCTGCACCTCGCTGCGGCTTTCTGCCGCAAGCAGAGGTGACCTTCAAGGAGACCGTCATGAAAACCGCCGCAGAGACAATTCACTCCCACAGGCCCGAACCCAGCCCTTCGAAAGGACGCCTGGGTGACCGGCCGGACAACGGCTCGCGGAGCAGTCGTGGTGCCGGCCCTTCGTCGGGGTCACGCCTTGACAACCCGCACAAGCGCATCCGGCTGTCCGGCCACGCACGCGCGCATTGATGCGGGTGCTTTTTCATCAAACGTTCGCGTGCGCATCAGGCGAAAAACGCTTACAGCCCTGTGGGACACCGTCTCATGGGGTAAGCCCGATGTAGCGGGCTAAATTGAATTCCGGCTGACGTTCAGCCACTCACCGTTCAGCCATTTCATCTTCAAAAAAGGAAACCGACATGCACGCATCCAAATTCAAACCTGCTGCCCTTACCGCCGTTGCCCTGGCCGCTTTGCTGGCACTGGGAGCCTGTGGCAAAAAGGTGGAAGACACCGGCGCGTCGCCTTCGACACCTGCCGCTTCACCCTCGACCACACCTTCGCCGTCGACCACGCCATCCCCAACAGGCAGCAGCTCTTCGATGGGTACGTCCACAACCGGTAGCACCCCAATGGGAACCAGCACGTCTCCGATGACAGGTGACGCAGCGACGCCTGGTACGGCAGCCAGCGCTCCGGCCAAGTAATCGGATATGAAAATCCGGCATTGACCGGTACTTTTTGAGCGGGTCCTGCGCGGCCGCTTCAACATGAAAAAAACCTGCACGCTTTCCAGCGTGCAGGTTTTTGTGTTTCTGGCGGCGCCGCGAAGCGGGGCGGCCTCAGCCCTGTGCGACCGGATGCGCCGGGTCGCTGCACCAGTCGCTCCAGCTGCCGGCGTAGAGCCCGCTTCTTCCGAGGCCGGCCAACTCCATGGCAATGATGTTGGGAACGGCGCTGACGCCGCTGCCGCAATGGTGTACCACGGTGGCCGGGTCGCGGCCGGCCAGCAGGGCTTCAAACTCGGCCTTGAGCTGGACTGCCGGCTTGAACTTTCCGTCGGGCCCCAGGTTCTGGCCGAAGGGGCGGTTCAATGCGCCGGGGATGTGGCCGGCCACCGGATCCAGCGGCTCCACCTCGCCCTTGAAGCGTGGCGTGGCGCGCGCGTCAACCAGTGTTTGTGCCGGGCGGCCCAACTGGCTCGCCACGGTCTGGGCCGATACCAATGTGGCTTTTTCCGGCGCCAGGAGGAAGCTGGCCTGGAAATGCGCAGGTTCTTCGCCGCTGTTGACGGCGCCGCCGGCGGCCTGCCATGCTTGCAGCCCACCGTCGAGCACCGCCACGTTTTCATGACCGGCCCACTTGAGCATCCACCACAGGCGCCCGCAGTAGTTGGCGCCGTTGCGGTCATACACCACCGCCTGCATGTTGTTGGCAAAACCGACGCTGGAAAGCCAGGTGGCGAACTTCTCGCGGTTTGGCAGCGGGTGGCGTCCACCTGATGCCGGTGCATCAGCGCCGCTGGCCGTGATCACGCCATGGGCGCCCGCCACGCCGTGCTTGGCGCTCAATGCGGTGTCCAGGTTGGCATACACGGCGCCGGGAATGTGCGAGGCCAGGTACTGCTCCTGGCCGGCGTGCGGCTTCATCAGGTCGAAGGTGCAGTCGAAGATACGCAGGGGCTTGGCCGATGCCATCAGGGCTTGCAGTTGTTCGGCGGAAATCAGGGTGGTGTAGCTCATGGAAAACTCCTTAATGCTCTTCAGCCGGGGCATTGGGCGCAGCGCGGGCGCGCAAAACAGTTGCGGCAATCGCGCTGACGATGATGAGGCCCATGCCGGCCCAGCCGATCAGGGGGATATTGTCGCCAAACAGGATCAGGCTGTAGATAGCCGCGAACACAATGCCCGAGTACTGCAGGTTGGCCACCATCAGCGTGCCGCCATGGTTTTCTGACATGGAATAAGCCTTGGTCATGGACAGCTGGCCCAGCGAAGCCAGGATGCCGATGGGCGGCAGCCACAGCGCGTGTTCCCAATTCCAGGGTGTGATGCCCATGACGCACATGCCGAGCGCGCCGGCAACCGCCGTGCCCACGGCAAAATAAAACACGGTGCGCGTTTCGGGCTCACCCATGCGCGAAATCGCCATCACCTGCATGTAGGCAAAGGCGGCGCCCAGGCCGGACATCAGGCCCACCAGCCCGGCGAAGGTCTGGTTCTGGTCGATGGCAGGGCGCAGCAACATGACGACGCCGGCAAAGCTGGCGAGGATGGCCATGACGAGAGGCCCCTGGCTGGAAAATAGAGCCCCCACGCTTGCCGCTTCGCGTGCTGCGCTGCCCCCCGAGGGGGCGCTCGCGCCTTGGGGCGGCCCGGCGGCGCTCAGCGTGTCATTTGCCTTCGGCGGCGCCCAGGCCATCAAAGCGCCGCCGACCAGGAAGGCCGCAATCCACACGCTGCTCATGTAGTTGAGCGTCATGGCGGTCGCCAGCGGCAGATGGGCAATGGCGTAAAACCAGGCCGACAGCGACATCACGCCAATCACGCTGCGCCAGGCATGCATGGACGGGTAGCGGGTGGCCAGGGTGATGCCGCGCGCGCGGGCGTAGGCGGCCATGAAGACGATGCCCAGGGTGCCGCGATAGAACACCAGTTCGGCGCTGTTGAAGTGTTCCGACGCGTACTTGACGCAGACCCCCATCGTGGCAAACAGGAAGGAGGAAAGAATCATCCAGACGGCTTGCATCGATTTCAGGGTAAGAAGTTATGAGTGGTAAAAGTGGCTGGGATCCGCAATGGTATTGCGCAAGCAGCTATCAAATAAATAGCAGTTCCGGTGCCGTCAGATCATCTGCGTGGTTTTGCTGGCGCCCATTTCGCGGCGGTACCACTCGTGAAAGTGCTGCATGCCGTCTTCCATGGGGCTTTGGTAAGGCCCGAACTCGTTGTCGCCGCGAACCATCAAGGCCTTGCGGCCGGCGTCCATGCGCAGGGCGATTTCGTCGTCTTCCACGCAGGTTTCCATGTAGGCGGCTTGTTGCGCTTCGATGAATTCGCGCTCGAAAGCGCAGATTTCTTCGGGGTAAAAAAACTCGACCACATTGAGCGTCTTGTCGGGGCCCTGTGGATGCAGCGTGCTGACCACCAGCACATGCGGGTACCACTCAACCATCACGTGCGGGTAGTAGGTGAGCCAGATGGCGCCGTATTTGGGCGGTACGCCCTTGCGGTACTGCAGCACCACGTCATGCCATTTCTTGTAGGTGTCGGTGCCGGGCTTGCCCAGCTTGTCTGACACGCCCACGGTCTGCACTGAATAGTTTGGTTCAAGTTGCCAGCGCAGGTCGTCGGTGGTCACAAAGCCGCCCAGCCCGGGGTGGAAGGGGCCGACGTGGTAGTCCTCCAGGTAGACCTCGATGAAGGTCTTCCAGTTGTAGTTGCACTCGTGCAGGTGCACCTTGTCGAGCTGGTAGCCGGAAAAGTCGAGGTCGGCGTAGGTGGCCAGCTGCGACATCTCGGCCGCCACGTCGCGGCCGGTGTCCTCGAACACCAGGCCATTCCAGGTCGTGGTCTTGTAGCGGTTCAGGTTCAGGCAGGGGTCGATCTCGAAGTGCGGTGCGCCGATGAGCTCACCGGAGGTGTTGTAGGTCCAGCGGTGCAGCGGGCAGACGATGTTGCTGCCGGTATTGCCGCGGCCCTGCAGCATGGTGGATTGGCGATGCCGGCAGACGTTGGAGATCAGTTCGATGCCCGAAGCGTTGCGCACCAGCGCCCGGCCTTCGCCCTCATGCGGCAGGGCGTAATAGTCGCCCAGGTGGGGCACGGCCAGTTCATGGCCCAGGTAGCGCGGCCCGCGGGCAAACAGCTTTTGCTGCTCCCGCTGGTACAGGCCCGCATCAAAATAGCTGGAAATGGGGAGCTGGCTGGTGGCCTGCAGGAGACGGAGGCTGAGATCAGACATGCAAATTTCGGTGAACATGCCTCCGCGCCAAGGCGGTGGAGGCTGTTGACAAGCGGGTAGGCAGGCTGAGCGACAGCCCACGGAGAAAACAAGGCCGGATATCCCGCAGCAGGGGTACTGCCGTTATCGAGAACTGTTATCAATTGTACCCGCGCGGGCTTTTTTGCGGGTCTTCGCGCGCCGCCACCGGATAATAGAGATGTATGGATTCGTAGCCTCGGGCGCCGGGGCCGCAACCTGCCTGCAACGGCCTAAAATCAGCCTTCATCCAAATCACCATGGCCAAAAGTCCTTCGTCCACCGCTGCTGCTTCCGCTACCGCTGTTCCGGCATTGCCCGCCAGCTATGAGGCCGCATTGCAGGAACTCGAAGGGTTGGTTGACAGCCTGGAATCCGGGCAGCTGCCGCTGGACCAGTTGCTCACCGGTTACCAGCGCGGTGCGCAGCTGCTGAAGTTCTGCAGGGACAAGCTCGAGGCCGTGGAAACCCAGATCAAGGTGCTGGAAGGCACGGAACTCAAACCGTGGGTGCAGGAATAACCGGCGCAGCCGGCGCCACGGCGCATTGCAGGCAGAACATTCCTTCACCCCCTAAAAAAGAGACCCACGATTGAACGCCCCTGAAAAACTGCCCCTGTTTACCTTGAGCGCCTGGAGTGCCGGGCAGCTTGCCAATGTCGAGAGCGCCTTGTCGCGCTGGGTTGCCTGTCCCAGTGATGCGCCTGCGCCTGCGGGCCTTGGCGACGCCATGCGTTATGCCGTGCTCGACGGTGGAAAACGCCTGCGGCCGCTGCTGGTCATGGCGGCCTGCGAGGCCGTGCAGGGCAATGCGCAAGCCGCCCTGCGGGCCGCCTGCGCGGTAGAGCTGATCCACGCCTATTCGCTGGTACACGACGACATGCCTTGCATGGACAACGATGTGCTGCGCCGCGGCAAGCCCACGGTGCATGTCAAGTTCGGCCAGGCCCAGGCACTACTGGCCGGCGACGCCCTGCAGGCGCTGGCATTTGAATTCCTCACGCCTCCCGATGACTCAGTCGATGCGGCCACACAGGCGCGCCTGTGCCGCATGCTGGCCCAGGCGGCCGGTTTTCAGGGCATGGCCGGCGGCCAGGCCATTGACCTTGCCAGCGTGGGCCTGCCGCTGACGTCCGTCCAGCTGCATGAAATGCACCGGCTGAAGACCGGTGCGCTGCTGCAGGCCAGCGTGATGATGGGCGCGGCCTGTGGTGCTGCGACACCGGCCGCTCAAGACGCCTTGCACGATTACGGCGCCGCCGTCGGCCTGGCTTTCCAGGTCGTTGACGACATCCTCGACGTCACCGCTGATTCCGCCACACTGGGCAAGACGGCCGGCAAGGACGCCGCCCAGGACAAACCCACCTTTGTATCGCTGATGGGGCTGGAAGACTCCAAAGCCTATGCGCAGCAACTGCTGGGCAAGGCACTGCGCAGCCTGGACGCCAGCGGGCTGGGTCACACCGATGCTCTGCGCGCACTGGCGGACATGCTTGTGAACCGTCATCATTGAAGCCGTCATCAGGATTGAATACCGCGGACCGGGAAACCGGCCTTGCCATAAACAGCGACACCACGATGTACCCATTGCTTGAAACCATCAACAGCCCCGCCGACCTGCGGAGCCTGCCCCGCGTTGACCTGAAACCCCTGGCCGACGAACTGCGTGCCTACGTGCTTGACAGCGTTTCAAAAACCGGCGGCCATCTGAGCTCGAACCTGGGCACCGTGGAGCTGACGGTGGCTCTGCATTACGTCTTTAACACCCCCGAAGACCGCCTGGTGTGGGACGTGGGTCACCAGACCTATCCGCACAAAATCCTCACGGGCCGGCGCGAGCGCATGGACAGCCTGCGGCAGTTTGGCGGCCTGTCGGGTTTTCCGCGCCGCGACGAAAGCCCCTACGACACCTTTGGCACGGCCCACTCATCGACCTCGATTTCCGCCGCACTGGGCATGGCGCTGGCCGCCCAGCAAAAAGGCGAAGACCGGCATGCGGTGGCCATCATTGGAGACGGTGCCATGAGCGCCGGCATGGCCTTCGAGGCCCTGAACAATGCGGGTGTGCATGACCATTGCAAGCTGCTGGTGGTGCTCAACGACAACGACATGAGCATCAGCCCGCCGGTGGGCGCGCTGAACCGTTATCTGGCCCAGCTGATGAGCGGGCGTTTTTATGCATCCGCCAGGCACATGGGCAAGCAGGTGCTGCGCGTGGCGCCGCCGCTGCTGGAACTGGCCAAACGCCTGGAGTCGCACGCCAAGGGCATGGTCGTGCCTGCCACGCTATTTGAAAACTTCGGCTTTAATTACATCGGCCCCATCGACGGTCATGACCTGGAGTCGCTGGTCCCCACGCTGGAGAACATCAAGCACCTGATGGACACCAAGGGCGGCCCGCAGTTCCTGCATGTGGTCACCAAAAAAGGCCAGGGCTACAAGCTCGCCGAAGCCGACCCCATCGCCTACCACGGCCCCGGCAAGTTCGATCCGGCCATGGGGCTGCAAAAATCCACCGCACCGGCCAAGCAGACCTTCACCCAGGTGTTCGGCCAGTGGCTGTGCGATATGGCCGAGCACGACAGCCGGCTCGTCGGCATCACGCCGGCCATGCGAGAAGGCTCGGGCATGGTTGAGTTCCACAGGCGCTTTCCTGAACGCTACCATGACGTCGGTATTGCGGAACAGCATGCGGTGACCTTTGCCGCGGGCATGGCCTGCGAAGGGCTCAAGCCCGTGGTCGCGATTTACTCCACCTTTCTGCAGCGCGGCTACGACCAGCTGATCCACGATGTGGCCCTGCAAAACCTGCCTGTCGTGTTCGCGCTGGACCGCGCCGGCCTGGTTGGCGCCGATGGCGCCACGCATGCGGGCGCCTATGACATTCCTTACCTGCGCTGCATTCCCAACATGAGTGTGGCATGCCCCGCCGATGAAAATGAATGCCGCATGCTGCTGAGCTCGGCTTTCGAGCAAAACCATCCGGTGGCTGTACGCTACCCGCGGGGCGCCGGCGCCGGCATCCAGCCGGGAACCGGCCTTGAGGCGCTGCCCTTCGGCAAAGGCGAAGTCCGCCGCGAAGGCTCGGGTGTTGCCATCCTGGCTTTCGGCACCTTGCTATACCCGGCCCTGCAAGCCGCAGAAAAACTAGGCGCCACAGTGGTCAACATGCGCTGGGCCAAACCGCTGGATGTCGAGTTGCTGCTCAAGGTCGCAGCCACCCACCAAGCCCTGGTGACAGTGGAAGAGGGTGCCATCATGGGTGGCGCCGGCAGCGCAGTCAGCGAAGCCCTGCAAGCCGCAGGTGTCAACAAACAGGTGCTGCATTTGGGCCTGAAAGACGAGTTCATCGAACACGGCGATCCCGCAAAACTGCTCGCCCTCCAAGGCCTCGATGCCGCAGGCATCGAAGCGTCCGTGAGGGCGCGGTTTTCTGCTCTGCTGGGAACCGGCAAGCCCACCCTAAAGTCGGTAGCTTAGGCAAGACTCTTAAAGCCAGCATGAGCCGTGGAACCGGCTTTGCCGGGCCACAGGCGGGCGGCCCCCTCGGGGGGCAGGGAGTTACGCGAAGCGAACGACCGTGGGGGCCACATCTGTTCAGCTTCCCGTCAGCTCTTCAAGGGTAAACCCGGCCGGGTCGAGACCCCCTCATTTTTAGAATTCCCAAAGACCTGCAAAACGGTCTGACTGGTGCCTGAGCCCAGTGGAATTTTCATTTTTACCTTTCGGAGTCAACCTGATGGATCGTCGTTCACTCATCAAACACGCCGGCGTTGCCGGTGTTTTGGCAGCAGGCGTTGCGCCGGCTGTTCACGCACAGGCCGCTGTTCGCTGGCGCCTGGCATCCAGCTTCCCCAAATCGCTGGACACGATCTATGGAGGTGCTGAAACGTTTGCCAAGCATGTCAAGGCGATTTCAGGCGGCAAGTTTGAAATCTCCGTCCATGCTGCAGGCGAACTGATGCCCGCGTTTGGTGTGGTCGACGGCGTGCAGCAAGGCTCCATCGAGGCAGCCCATACGGCGCCTTACTATTTCTTCGGCAAGGACGAAACCTTTGCCATCGGCGGCGCCATTCCTTTTGGCCTGAACAGCCGCCAGATGAGCGCCTGGACCTTTGAGGGCAACGGCTTGAAACTGATGCGCGAGTTCTACGCCAAATACAACATGATCAGCTTTCCGTGCGGCAATACCGGCGCGCAAATGGGTGGCTGGTTCCGCAAGGAAATCAAGTCCATTGCCGACATGAAGGGCCTCAAATTCCGCGTCGGCGGTTTTGCCGGCAAGGTCATCGAGCGCCTGGGCGGCGTGCCGCAGAACATTCCCGGCGGCGAGATTTACCAGGCGCTGGAAAAAGGCACCATCGACGCTGCCGAATGGATCGGTCCCTACGATGACCAGAAGCTGGGCTTCAACAAGGTGGCACCCAACTACTACTACCCCGGCTGGTGGGAAGGCGGCCTGCAGCTGGACCTGTACATCAACCAGAAAGCCTACGACGCGTTGTCGCCCGAATACAAGGCGATTGTGGAAGCGGCCAGCGCCGCCGCACACGTCGACATGCAGGCCAAATACGACACCAAGAATCCGACGGCCCTGAAGCAGCTGGTGGGTGCTGGCGCCAAGCTCCGGCCGTTCCCCGCCGATGTCATGAACGCCGCTTTCAAGGAGTCGATGAAGCTGTATGAAGAGCTGTCGGCCAAAAATGAAAACTGGCGCAAGGTCTATGCGGACTATTCGAAATTCCGCGGCGACCAGAACCTGTGGTTCCGTTTTACCGAGGCGACCTTCGACCGTTTCATGCAGAGCCAGAAGCTGTAAAGCCATCAACTTGATCAGATAGGGGGCGAGCGGCTTGCAACTGGCAAGCCGCTCGCTGAAACGTTTTCGTCAAAAAGCCGCCWGCCCAGGCGGCTTTTTTGTGCGCGATCTACGGGTAAAAACGGGGTGTTTTTATGCAAAAGAGTGACAAAGTATCCATGCTCCGCCGATTCAATCAAGGCAATGCAATTCAACAGTTGTAGCAGGCCGAACCGATCTGGCAGATCAACGCAAAATTCGATAACTTCAGGAGAGAGTTTTATGGATCGTCGCTCACTTATCAAAAACGCCGGTATTGCCGGTGTGCTGGCGGCAGGTGTAGCACCTGCTGTTCATGCGCAGGCTGCCGTTCGTTGGCGCCTGGCCTCCAGCTTCCCCAAGTCCCTTGACACCATTTTTGGTGCCGCCGAAGTATTTGCCAAAGCCGTCAAGGCCATGTCGGGCGGCAAGTTCGAAGTGTCGGTTCATGCCGCTGGGGAATTGATGCCCGCTTTTGGCGTGGTCGACGGCGTACAGCAAGGCTCTGTCGAGGCGTGCCACACGGCCCCCTACTATTTCTTCGGCAAGGATGAGACCTTTGCCCTTGGCTGTGCCATTCCCTTCGGTCTGAACAGCCGTCAGATGAGCGCATGGATGTACGAAGGCAACGGCCTGAAGCTGATGCGCGAGTTCTATGGAAAATACAACATCGTCAATTTCCCCGGCGGTAACACCGGCGCGCAGATGGGTGGCTGGTACCGCAAGGAAATCAAGTCGCTGAAAGACATCAAGGGCCTGAAAATGCGCATCGGCGGATTCGGCGGCAAGGTCCTGGAGCGCATCGGCGGTGTGCCGCAGAACATTCCCGGTGGCGAGATTTACCAGGCCCTCGAAAAAGGCACGATTGACGCCGCCGAATGGGTGGGACCTTACGACGACCTGAAACTGGGCTTCAACAAAGTCGCTCCGTTTTACTACTACCCCGGCTGGTGGGAAGGCGGCCCCGAGCTGGACTTCTTCATCAACAACAAGGCTTTTGACGCCCTCACCCCTGAGAACAAGGCCATTGTGGAAGCAGCTGCAGCCCAGGCCCATGGCGATATGCAGGCCAAATACGACGCAAAAAACCCGGGTGCGCTCAAGCAGCTCGTGGGTGCGGGTACCAAGCTCCGTCCATTCCCGACCGACGTGATGAACGCTGCTTTCAAGGAGTCCATGGCGCTTTACGAAGAGATCAGCGCGAGGAACGAAAACTGGAAGAAGATCTACGCCGACTACTCCAAGTTCCGCGCCGAGCAGAACCTGTGGTTCCGCTTCACGGAAGCCACGTTTGACCGCTTCATGCAAGCCCAGAAACTCTGAACCCGGCCCATCGGTCATCCCGAAAGCCGCCTCTTGCAGGCGGTTTTTTTACGTCTGTCCCGATACTGTAAAACCGGGTTGGGCAAGTGGTGTGAAATGCTGACAAAATAGATCTCCGCCCTCTTGCTCAAAAGCGCGGCTTGCATAGCCGTCGATTGCCAGCTGGGCGCCCCGCACGTCCATTCGGACCGCAAACCCGACCACCCTTCAGGAGATAGCATTTAATGGATCGTCGTTCACTTATCAAAAACGCCGGCATTGCCGGTGTACTGGCCGCCGGTGTGGCACCTGCTGTTCACGCGCAAGCGGCCATCCGCTGGCGCCTGGCTTCCAGTTTCCCCAAGCCGCTTGACACCATTTACGGCGGTGCCGAAGTGTTCGCCAAGAAGGTCAGCGAAATGACTGGCGGCAAATTCCAGATCAGCGTCCACGCCGCCGGCGAATTGATGCCTGCTTTTGGTGTGGTCGATGGTGTCGGCCAGGGTTCCGTGGAAATGTGCCACACCGTGCCTTACTACTACTTCGGCAAGAACGAAGCGTTTGCCATCGGCGCAGCGATTCCATTCGGCATGAACTCGCGCCAGATGTCGGCCTGGATGTACGAAGGCAATGGCCGCAAGCTCATGAATGAGTTCTACGCCAAATACAACCTGGTGAGCTTTCCTGGCGGCAACACGGGCACCCAGATGGGTGGCTGGTTCCGCAAGGAAATCAAGACCGTGGCTGACCTGAAAGGCCTGAAGTTCCGTATTGGCGGCTTTGCCGGCAAGGTGGTGGAGCGTCTCGGCGTGGTTCCGCAGAACCTGCCTGGCGGTGAAATCTACCAGGCACTCGAAAAAGGCACGCTGGATGCCGCAGAGTGGGTGGGCCCTTACGACGACCAGAAACTGGGCTTCAACAAGGTGGCTCCGTTTTACTACTACCCCGGCTGGTGGGAAGGTGGCCCTGAGATTGATTTTTTCGTCAACAACAAGGCGCTGGAAGCCCTGCCCGCAGAGTACCGCGCGATCATCGATGCCGCCGCTTCACATGCGCACATCGACATGCAGGCCAAGTACGATGCACGCAACCCGACCGCACTGAAACAGCTGGTGGGCGCCAAGACCAAGGTCTTGCCCTTTCCCAAGCCCGTGCTCGATGCCTCGTTCAAGGCGTCGATGGAGTTGTATGCCGAGCTGGCCGAGAAGAACCCTGACTGGAAAAAGATATACACCGACTACCGTGCTTTCCAGAAGGACCAGATCCTCTGGTTCCGCTTCGCCGAGTCGCGCTTCGACACGTACATGCAGGGTGTCACCTTATAAGCCCCCACGCTTTTCACTGCGTCTTCGACTTCGTGTAATGCGCTGCCCCCCGAGGGGGCCGCTGCGCCTGCGGCCCGGCGAAGCCGGTTCCGCGGCCCCTGCTTGAAAGGGAAATCAGTGGTTCCCCGTTTTCCCGGGAAATAAAAAACCGCGACATGTCGCGGTTTTTTTTCGCCTGCCTTTCCGGCGGCAGTGAGCCGTGCCCTCAGCGTTGGCTGCGAAAGGTCTTCAACTCGCTTACCAGCCGTTCAAATTCCGCGACCATCTCGGGCGATGCGGCGTAGAACACCGCGAACTTCCCCATCAAGGTACGCACATACAGACGTGGTGCGATCAGCCATTCGAGTCCGCGCACGCGGATCAGCTTGCCGTAGGCGAGTTCGCGCAGCTCCATGTGCTTGTCCCAGACCCAGCTCTGGTAGAGGCCTTGTTCGTCGAGGCGCGTGACGCTGCGCAGGATGTGCCACCACGTGTAGCCCACCATCAGCAGTCCGGCGATGAACCACCCCCCGCCGGCAGCCGCGCCTGAGGCCCTCCCAGCCAGCCAGGCCTGGACAAAAGCCGCGGCCAGGGCCAGCACGATGGCGGTGGCCAACACCTTGAAGGGCACGGAAAACGCCTGCCCCGAGATGCTCCCACCTGTCGGGGTGAACTTGAAGGGCGGTGGGCCGAAATAGGTGCTGGGGGCGGGTACGGGGTCCATGGAGTGCTCGCGGTATGGAAAGGAAAAACTGACAGTATGGGCTGCCAATAAAAACGCCCCTCGCGAAAGGGGCGTTGGACGCTGGCCTGGAAGGCTGCGATCGGTTATTTGGTCTTGAACAGTTCGTCGAGTTTTTTCTGTTCGTCATCGGCATTCGGCTCCGCCGGCGGGGCCAGCGGGTCTGTGCCTGCTGCACCGCTGGCCCCGCCCGCGGGCGGGGTCGCGCTCTCGTCGACGGGGATCTCGATCTTGACCTTGTCCAGGTCGACCACCTCGGGTTTGTCGAGGAAGATCGTCACCGTTTGCGGCACGAAGATGACGATCGCCACCAGAATCAGCTGCATCGCCACCCAGGGAATAGCGCCCAGGTAAATGTCATTGGACTTGATCGGCTTGGGAATGCGTCCTTCCTTGAACAGGGTGTCGGCGATCCCTCGCAGGTAGAACAGCGCAAAGCCGAAGGGCGGGTGCATGAAGCTGGTCTGCATGTTCACGCACAGCAGCACGCCGAACCAGATCAGGTCGATGCCCAGCTTGTCGGCGACGGGGCCCAGCATGGGCAGGATGATGAAAGCAATCTCGAAGAAGTCGAGGAAAAAAGCCAGGAAGAAGATGAACAGGTTGACGGCGATCAGGAAGCCGGTCTGGCCGCCAGGCAGGCCGCTGAGCATGTGCTCGACCCACTTGGCGCCGTCCACGCCCTGGAACACCATCGAGAAGACGCGTGCACCTATCAGGATGAAGACCACCATGGCTGTCAGGCGCATCGTGCCGCTCATGGCTTCCCAGATCAACGCCGGGGTCAGGCGTTTGTGCATGGCCGCCAGGATCAGCGCACCCACCACACCCATGGCGCCGGCTTCGGTTGGCGTGGCAATGGCGGTGTTGATGCCGGGCAGGCCACCCATGGAGCCGAGCACGGCAAAAATCAGGATGGCCGACGGGATGATGCCGCGCAGGCATTTGCCCCACAGCGCCCAGCCGTTGAGCGTGCGCGCGGTTTTCGGAACGCCGGGAACATGGTGCGGCTTGAACACGCCAAGCATGAAGGTGTAGCCCGCGAAGATCAGCACCTGCAGGATGGAGGGGCCCCAGGCGCCCTTGTACATGTCACCGACGGAGCGGCCCAGCTGGTCAGCCATGACGATCAGCACGAGTGACGGCGGCACCAGCTGGGTGATGGTGCCGGAGGCCGCCAGCACGCCGGTGGCGTAGCGCATGTTGTAGCCATAGCGGATCATCACGGGCAGCGAGATCAGCGCCATGGCGATCACCTGGCCAGCCACAGTGCCGGTGATCGCGCCCAGGATGAAGCCGACGATGATCACCGAGTAGCCGAGGCCGCCCTTGGCGGGGCCGAACAGCTGGCCCATGGAGTCCAGCATGTCTTCGGCCAGGCCGCACTTTTCAAGGATGGCGCCCATGAAGGTGAAGAAGGGAATGGCCAGCAGCAGCTCGTTCGACAAAATGCCGAACATGTTGAGCGGCAGGTTGGACATGAAGCTGGCCGGAAACCAGCCCATCTCGATGGCCAGGAAGCCCGAGGCCAGCCCGAGGGCGGCCAGCGAGAAGGCGACGGGAAAGCCGATCAGCATGATCAGCACGAGGCCCGCGAACATGATCGGGGCAAAATTTTCCATCTGCATGGGGTAGTCCTGAAAGTATTTTTATGGGAACGAGCGATGCAAACGGATCACTGAACCGGTTTTTCGTAGTGCGTATCCATCTCGAATTTGCCCTGGAGATAGCAGATGCGCTTGATGATTTCCGAGAGGCCCTGTACGAACATCAGACCGAAGCCCAGCGGCAGCAGCAGCATCGCGGGCCAGCGGATCAGGCCGCCGGCGTTGCCTGAGACTTCACCTGAGCGCAGCATGCTCACGAACAGCGGCCAGCTCAGGTAGGCCAGCAGGCCCATCACGGGAAGCAGGAAGATGGCCAGGCCGAAGATGTCTACATACACCGGCCCGTTGCCCTTGAGCTTGCCGTAAATGATGTCGACCCGCACGTGCTCGTTGAGTTTGAGGACCACAGGTGCGCCCAGCATCACGGTGGCGGCGAACAGGTACCACTGGATTTCAAGCCAGCCGTTGGAGCTGATGTCCAGGCCGTAGCGCACAAAGGCGTTGCCGGCGGAAATCATCGCGGCGAGCAATACCGTCCAGGCGGCGATCTTGCCCAGTCGCGTGGTCAGCCAGTCGTAGGCCAGTGCGAGTTTGAGGAGTGCGGACACGGGATGTCTCCGATAAGTTCTTTTGAATGAGAAAGTACCCACCCGGGTACGTCGAGGCATGAATGGTACGACGGATGCCACCCGCAGCACTGAATAAAGACTGACAAAAAATTTCCGGGTTTACCCTAGGGTTTTACGGCTTGTGCCAGACTCTCGCGCATTTTTTCAGCGTACGGCCAGCCCGTGGCCGGCGGTGACGTCCCCGATGACCGCCGCCTCGGCAAAGCCCTGGGCGTGGAAAATTGCCAGAACCTCGGCGGCGCTGTCTGCATTGCAGGACACCAGCAGGCCTCCGGAGGTTTGCGGGTCACTGAGCAGGGCTTTGTCTACGTCGGCAAAGGCGGCGGGCAAACGCAGTTCATTTCCATAGCTGGCCCAGTTGCGCCCAGAGGCGCCCGTCACACAGCCTTGTGCCGCGAGTTCGCGCGCGCCACTGACCAGCGGCACGCGATGCCAGTCGATACGCAGCTGGACGCCGGCCCCGCGGGCCAGTTCCAGGCCGTGGCCTGCCAGGCCAAAGCCGGTGATGTCGGTGAGTGCATGCACGCCTTCCATGCGTGCCAGCTCGATACCCGGCTTGTTGAGCTGTGTGGTGAGCGCGATCATGCGGGCATAGCCCTCGGCATCCAGCTGTTCTTTTTTCAGCGCCGCTGACAGGATGCCGATGCCCAGTGGCTTGCCCAGCACCAGCACGTCACCGGTGCGCGCGCCGGAATTCTTCTTGACCCGCGAAGGGTGCACCAGGCCCAGCACCACCAGGCCATAAATCGGCTCGACCGAGTCGATGGTGTGCCCCCCCGCGATCGGGATGCCCGCATCGCGGCAGACGTCCTGCCCGCCGCGCAGGATCGCGCCTATGGTCTCCAGCGGCAGCACATTGATGGGCATGCCCACCAGCCCGAGCGCCATGATGGGCGTGCCGCCCATGGCATAGACGTCGCTGATTGCATTGGTGGCGGCGATGCGGCCGAAGTCGTAGGGATCATCGACGATGGGCATGAAGAAATCGGTCGTCGCGATCAGCGCCTGCTCGTCATTGAGCAGGTAAACAGCCGCGTCGTCGGCGGTTTCAATGCCTACCAGCAGCTGCGGCGGAATCGGGAGGTTGCTGGAGTTTTTGAGAATTTCACTCAGCACGCCAGGCGCAATCTTGCAGCCGCAACCGCCGCCATGCGACAGGCTGGTGAGCCGGGGTGGGGTGCCCGGAAGTGTTTCAGGGGCGTTCATGGCGTGCTTTCAATGGCGTTCCCGCGGTACCGGCGGTGCGCGGGGCAGCCAGTTTAAAACAAGGGGGTTTTCTCGAGCATTTCACCTGCTGCCCTCAGGCGCAACCCCGGCCGCGCTCCTGGCGCTTCAGTTGTCCTTGTCGGCCTTCAGTTCGCCTTTCACCGCGTCATACACAAACAGCTTTTTGGCCAGACCGGGCTGGTAATTGAGCATGTCAATCAGGAAGCTCAAGGCTCCGAGGTTATTGCCGAGGCGATCGACCGATCCCGCCATGTGGGCCTGCTGCTCATTGGCACCAGGTTTGAGCATCTGTTCCACGAGTTCGCGCATATGCATTACCGCCAGGGCTGCCTGGTCTACCCCCAGCATGGACAGCACGCCCTGCATCTGCGCGAGCTGCCCTGGTACCACGGCCAGGGGTTTTTTGTCCTCCGGCGTGCGGAAAAAGCTGTCGAGGGATTTTTCCAGCACACCCAGGGCCACGCGCAGTTCACCCACCACGCTTCCCATGGTCTGTTTGTCGTTGACGCGTTGGTACAGCTCCTCCATCCACGATTCCGGTGGTTGTGGCTGTCCGCCCGTCCTGGCGCTTTCAAGCCGCTCCGCAAGCCGGGCTGTCCGGGCCCACAGGCGCGGGTCGTTGGGGTCGAAATCGTCAAACACGGCTTCCAGGTACAGCACCGCGGTTGCCACCTCCAGCGCCAGTTCGGGGCTGGGGGCCTGACCCGAACTGACCGTCGAGGCGATCACGCGCGTCAGCGACCGCGCCATCGGCTCGCTCGGTGGATGCAGTTTGACCAGTGAATCCGTCACCAGGCTGAACTGGTCGTTCAGGGATTTGAACTTGCTCAGGTCTCCGGCGGTGGCTGCAGACCATGTTTCCTTTGCCGAGCTGATGCGCTTGCGGGCCTGCGCGATCAGGGCCGGGGCGAAGCGGCCGAACTGGACCGACTCATAGTCCACCGGCTTGAACCGTGTCAAGCCATAACTTGAACGAACCGCCGACAGCACCGGCGCGTCGCTGGAGCGTGGGACTTTCGCCTGGGAACACAGGAAAAGCAGATCTTCCGCAAGCCGGGCCGACGCCTCCGTACCCTTGGCCAGCCAGACATACTGCAGCAGGATGCGCAGGGTTGCACGCTTTACATAGAGATCGATCTTCAGCAGGCCTTTTGCCAGTGCTTCGAAATACGCCGCTGCAATTTTCCAGAAGGTCCTGGGCTCAATGCCGGTCTGGCCCTGGGCGAACCCCAGGCAGACATCGCTGAGGCTTTGCGCGGCTTCCGCGTCACCGGTTCGGATGAGGGTCAGCATCAACCGGTCCAGCAGCTGCCTGGATTCCCCGCCGTACGCCCTGGCATCGACAGTGATATTGAGGACCGGCTCTATCCAGCGCCACTGGAACACCCAGAGATCCGCCGGATGGACGCGGTCGGCGCCAACCAGGCCCTGGATGTCGCGGTACTGGGGGAAAAGTGACACCGCAGACACCGGTTTGCCGGCCAGCACGTCTTCGAGGTAATGCGTCAGGGAAAAACCGGCCAGTTCGATTTTGGTCGCAGCGTCCTGTGTGCATTGCCCCGGTGTCTGGATGAATTTTTGCACCGCCGTTTCCATGGCCCGCAGCACCAGCGCAGGCGCGCTCATGCCGACCATCTCCAGCGCGCCGACCGCCTGGTGCAACTGCTGGCGGGCAGTACGTAACTGGCCGGCATCCAGTGCGGCGAGATCGGAGTTGCTGACGCCTTCAGCCTCCCGCAAAAAGCGTTTCAGGGCTTTGTTGGAACCTTCCAGCGACTTGCGCAGTTCTTCCAGCACCCACGCCAGGGGCCCGAGGTCCAGGAGCGTCATGTCGAGCTCGGCGGGCGATGAGTTCAGATCGTGTGGTTGCATAAGTGGCGTGCTGGTGAGTGAGTCAAGGGGCGGGGTCAAGGGGCAGTCGATGCGTCCTCCAGACACCCGCAGGCATTCTCAAGATACGGGGCGACTGGCCGGAGTCTATCCGTGTACTTGTTGTTACAAAAGGGGGTAAGTCGCCGTGGCGCGACACCTTGCCATCAATATTTCGTCGGGTTGGCAGGCCCCCTTGTTTGTCCTCGAGCCCAGTATGCAACCTAAACACTTATGCGCGCCAGCCGGTCGTCCGTCTGCTATTCTGGTCTCAATCGGCGCGCGGCTTTGATGGTGTCTTGTTTGTGTCCATTCGTGTCAGTGCTTGCCAGACTTTGTGCGGGTTCAAGACGCTACACCTTTTCATTACTCCCGCCAGCAATCATTTTTTTCGCGATGGACCGCCAGATCGATTCGCCCCTCATGCGCAGCGCCGGCCGTGACGTCCTGTCGCTGGCGCTGATGGATGCCCGCAATCACACCTTGCGGATTTTTGGCCAGTACCAGCAGGCGCTGGAATCCGTTGGTTTTGCCGTGCCGGGCTCCCCGCTGCTGAGCCCCCCGCTGTGGATGCTCGGCCACGTCGGCTGGTTCCAGGAATGGTGGATCGGCCGCAATGTGCAGCGTGCACAGGGAATACGCTGCGCACCGGGGCACACCCGCCTCGCTTCGATGGAACCCAATGCCGACCGCTGGTGGGACCCTGCGAGTGTTCCGCACAGCCAGCGCTGGTCGCTTGACCTGCCCGATGTGGAAGTTTGCCGTGCCTATCTGCTCGACACGCTGGAAAGCACGCTGGAATTGCTGGGCAAAGCCGGGGAGGACGGCGACGCGCTCTACTTCTACCGCCTGTGCCTCTTTTATGAGGACATGCAGGCCGAAGCCTTGACCCACGCAGCGCAGATGCTGGGTGTGCCTATTGAGAAGGATTTGTTGCAAGCCTTCACACCCCCGCCCATGGCACTGCGGGGCGCGCTGTTGATCCCGGCTACCACCTGGAAAATGGGCTCTGCCGCACCATCGGGCACTGCAGGTTTTGTTTTTGACAACGAGCTGGCACAGCACGACATCAGCGTGCCCGAGTTCGAGATCGACGCGCAGCCGGTGAGCTGGGCGCAGTTCGTGGAGTTTGTCGATGACGGCGGCTATGACCGGCCCGAGTTCTGGCAGCCCGAGGGATGGGAGTGGTTGCAGGCCATCGTCAAAAGCGAAGGCAGGCGCGGTCCGCGTTACGTTGAACAGATTGGTGTGGCCAGCGGCGCCGTAATGCTGACCCGCTTTGGCAAGGCCATGCGCATGCTCGGCAACCAGCCGGCCATGCACATGAGCTGGTGGGAGGCTGACGCCTGGTGCCGTTGGGCCGGCCGCCGCCTGCCCGCAGAAGTGGAATGGGAAGTCGCTGCGTGCACGGCCGCCCGCAGGGGCTTTCGCTGGGGCGACGTGTGGGAGTGGACGGGCACGACCTTTCGCGCTTACCCGGGTTTTGTGCCCGGTCCTTTCGCCGCCTATTCCGAACCCTGGTTCGGCAGCCACAAGGTGCTGCGCGGCGGCTCGTTCGCAACGCGTGCGCGCCTGAAGCATCCCCGCTACCGCAACTTCTGCCTGCCCGGGCGGGACGATATTTTCTGTGGCTTCAGGTCCTGCGCGCTATAAAAAGAATAGCTGGTAGCGCTAGTCCTGAAAGGGTTTCAGGCACTTTTCGCCAATTTTTCCTTGCGGTATGTCCACCAGGGCAAGGTGGCGCGCAGGGACAGCACCTTGCCGCTCTGGGCCGTTTCGCCGCTGTAGCCGGGCAACTCTTCCAGCGTGGCCTGCCAGTCGCGGCTCTGGAGCTCCTTGAGCAGTGCCTGCACCTGCGGCGTGGGCAGTTCGGACTTCAGGCACACCAGGTGGTAGCGCTCCTGCGCCAGCGGGATGAAGCCCAGGCCTTTCTCGCGCGCTGCCGTTTCAATGCCAAGGCCGGCATCGGCGACATTGCTGGCAATCGCCTGGGCCACGGCCGTATGGGATGGCTCCTGGCTCTGGTAGCCCTGGATATCTGAAGTCGCCACACCGGCTTTGCCCAGCAGTTCGTCCAGCAACACGCGTGTGCCGGTGCCTTCCGCCCGGTTCACGTAACGCACGCCCGGCCTTGCCAGGTCGGTGATGCCGGCGATGTGCAGCGGGTTGTTTTTTGCCACGATCAGGCCCTGCTTGCGATGGGCGAAACCGATCAGCTTGTGCAGTCCGGGCTTGAGCAGGTTGCGGTAGGTCAGGGCCGTCACGGACTGACTGCCAGGCTGGTCCAGCGTGTGAAATCCGGCCATCATGCAGCGCCCCGCGTTCAGGGCGGCAATGGCGTCCACGCTGCCCATGAAGCGGATGTCCAGGTGCAGCCCGCGCGGGCTCGCCTGTTCGCGCAACGCAGAAAGCGCTGCGTCGTGGCTGGCATAGAGCGTGAGCACATGGGCGTTGTCGTCAAAGGCGGTGGAAAAAGCCCGTTCGATGTCGCCCCGCAATGCTTCGATCTGGGGCGCCAGCCGAGCCTGTGCCTGCCGCTCGGCCCAGAGCAGTTTCTCTCCGAATTCCGTGAGCCGTGCCCGCTGGCCCTTGTCCCAGACGATCAGTGTTCGTCCCAGGGTCTGCTCCCAGTCTTTGAGTGCACCCCACACGTGGCGGTACGACAGGTCGAGCGCCTTGGCGGCTTTGGAGATGGAGCCTTGTTCACGCACCGCATGGAGCATGTCCATCAGCGGATTGCGTATCAGGGCGTTTTTGCCCCGCTGTGGCGTGAGCAGGTAAGAGAGTTCGACTTTATGCATGGCGAGGCGGTAAGTGCACTGATTATGAGTGCACAGGTCAGCAGCGACGGGCGAAGGGCGGGCCGCGCTGCGAAGCGGGGATCAGCCTATGCAAATCAATTCATAGCGATGATTCCCGATATAAATCAAGGACTTGGGCGCTACGATTGGTACTGCGATCCGGAAGTATCGAAACATGAAAGCGCTTATTCGTAACCCATGGCAGCGTTGCAATCCTTGCGAAGGCGTATAGCCTTCGCTGCGGCTTGCGCCTCGCCCTGGGCACGAATCCATCACTTTCATTGTGTTTCGCTACTTCCGGATTGCAGTACCAGTGCCCCGCAGATCTCCCACATGAACACCTTCTCAGACAGCGCCGCCACGGCATTCACGCTCATCACCTCGCTCGATCCCATGCTGGCCAGCATCGTGGCCCGTTCATTGGCCGTGAGTGCCTGCGCCTGTCTCATTGCCTGCAGCGCTGGCCTGCTGCTCGGTGCGTGGCTGGGTGTGTCGCGTTTTCGCGGCCGCGGTGCGGTTCTGGCTGTGCTCAACACCGCGCTGGCCCTGCCCTCGGTGGTGGTCGGGCTGGTGGTGTACCTGTTGCTCTCCCGAACCGGCCCCCTCGGCTTCCTGGGCTGGCTGTTTTCCTTCAAGGCCATGGTGCTGGCGCAGGCTGTGCTGGTGCTGCCGGTCGTCACCGCGCTGGTTCGCCAGACGATTGAAGATGCCGACCGTTCTCATGGCGAGCAATTCCAGTCGCTGGGTGCGGGCCGCTTCGTGCGAGGCCTCATCCTTCTGTGGGACGAGCGTTATGCGTTGCTGACGGTGCTGATCGCCGCGTTCGGCCGGGCGATCTCGGAGGTCGGCGCGGTGATGGTGGTGGGCGGCAACATCGACGGCTTCACGCGCGTGATGACCACCTCGATCGCGCTGGAAACCAGCAAGGGCGATTTGCCGCTGGCGCTTGCGCTGGGCATCGTGCTGCTGGGTGTGGTGCTGCTGCTCAACATCCTGATAGCCTTGGTGCGGCGCTGGCGCGAGCAGTTCGACGACCGCCTGCCGGATGTGGCCCTGGCCACCGGGGGCGCACAGCCATGACGCAGGTTTTCAACCTGCACGCCATCGGTGTGCAGTTCGGCCAGGTCCATGCGCTCAGCGGCTGCAGCCTGCGTATCAAGGCCGGCGAAAGGCTGGCACTGGTGGGCGCCAACGGCAGCGGAAAGAGCACGCTGCTGCGAACCCTCAACGGCCTGGTACGGCCTTCTGCCGGCAGCTTTCAACACGACGTGCAATTGCGGCAGGCCATGCTGTTCCAGCGGCCTTACATGCTGCGCGCCAGCGTGCTGAACAACGTGGCACTCGGACTGTGGCTGGGTGGTGTGCGCTGGAAAGAGGCCAAAGTCCAGGCATTGGCTGCCCTGGAGCGCGTGGGGCTGGAAGACCTGGCCACACGCAATGCCAAGGCGCTGTCGGGCGGGCAGCAGCAGCGTGTGGCGCTGGCGCGTGCCTGGGCGCTCAAGCCGCAGGTCCTGTTGCTCGACGAGCCCACGGCCAGCCTGGACCCCACGGCCAAGCGCGAGGTCGAGCGCCTGATGGCGGAATTTGCCGATGCCGGCATGACGCTCATTTTCAGTAGCCACAACCTGGGGCAGGTCAAGCGGCTGGCCAGCCGGGTGATTTACCTTGAGCACGGCCGGCTGGTAGCCGACTTGCCGACTGCGGCCTTTTTCACCGGTCCTGTCCCCGCAGCGGCAGAAGCATTTTTAAAAGGAGAACTTGCATGAACAGCTTGAGCATGGTGTCGGGAATTTTCGGGTCGATCAGGGCCTTGGCGCTTGTCCCGCTTGCGCTGGCAGCTACTGTTTCGATAGCACAAACCAGCACTATCGTGATGGCGTCAACCACCTCGACCGAGCAGTCAGGCCTGTTTCCCTACCTGCTGCCCGAGTTCAAAAAAGCCACGGGCATTGACGTGAAAGTAGTCGCTGTCGGCACCGGCCAGGCTATCGATATGGGCCGCCGGGGTGATGCTGACGTGCTCTTTGTGCACGACCAGGTGGCGGAAGAAAAAGTCGTGGCTGAGGGCTTTGCCATCAAGCGTTTTCCCGTGATGTACAACGACTTCGTGCTGATCGGCCCCGCAGCTGATCCAGCCAAAACCAGGGGCAGGGACATTGTCGAAGCGCTGAAAAAACTCAGCGCCGCCAATGCCGGTTTTATCTCTCGCGGTGACAAGAGCGGCACGCACGCCGCCGAACTTCGCTACTGGAAAGCCGCGGGCGTCGAGACGCCGGGCGACAAGCCTGCGTTTGCCAACTACAAGGCTTGCGGCTGCGGCATGGGCCCGGCGCTCAACATCGCGGCCAGCAGCGGCGGCTATGTGTTGGCCGACCGCGGCACCTGGCTGTCCTTCAAAAACCGCGGCGACCTGGTCGTGCTGGTCGAAGGCGATACCAAGCTGTTTAACCAGTACGGCGTGATGGTGGTGAACCCCGCCAAGCATCCACAGACCAAAGTGGTGGAAGCGCAGAAGTTTGTGGACTGGGTGATTTCACCAGCTGGCCAGAACGTGATTGCCGGCTACAAGATCAATGGCGAGCAGCTGTTCTTTCCAAACGCAAAATGAGTTCCCCCCTGTCCAAGCTCACTGCGTGTAGCTTGTTCCCCCCTCAAGGGGGCGGCGCCTGCGGCCCGGCTAAGCCGGTTCCGCGGCCCCTGCTGGCATGGATTGCTGCTGCGCTGGTTGTTTTTTCAGGAGGCCTGACTATGGCGCATGCCCAATCGCCCGCAGCATCTGCTGAAGGCGCCGCGCCGCTGCGCGTGTATGCGGCGGGCAGCCTGCGCGAAGCGCTCACTGAAGCCGCGCGCGCGTATGAAACCCGCACGGGCGTGAAAACCCAGCTGACCTTTGGCGCCTCTGGCTTGCTGCGCGAACGCATCGAGAAGGGCGAGCCGGCGCAGGTGTTTGCGTCGGCCGATACGCAGCATCCCCAGCGCCTCTATTCCGCAGCGGGCAGTGCATGGGTGCAACCCACGCTGTTTGTGCGCAACCAGCTGTGTGCACTGGCCGTGCCGCAGCTCAACGCCGAGCCCGGCAAGTTGCTCGACCTGATGCTGGACTCCGCCGTCAAGCTCGGCACTTCCACGCCCAGGGCGGACCCGTCGGGGGACTATGCCTGGGAAGTGTTCCGCAAGGCGGAAGCACTCAAGCCCGGTGCTTACACGGCACTGGACGCCAAGGCACTCAAGCTCACCGGTTCACCCGAAGCGCCCCAGCCTCCAGCAGGCCGGGGGGTTTATGAGTGGCTGGTTTCGGAAGGGCGTGCTGATCTGTTCCTGACTTATTGCACCAATGCTGTGGCGGTTCGCAAGGACCTGCCGCGGATGAATGTGGTGCAGATGCCGGCGGCTCTACAGGTGAGTGCGGCCTACGGTTTGACTGCGCGAAGCGGGGATGCTGCTGCTGGGCAGTTTGCTGCCTACTTGTTGACGCCGGAAGCGCAGGAGGTGTTTCGGCGGTTTGGTTTTGGGGCGCCCTAGCAAGACACCCACCCCCGTCCAGTCTCACTGCGTGTAGCCTGTTCCCTCCTCGAGGGGGCGGCGCCTGCGGTCTGGCAAAGCCAGTCCCGCGGCTGCCCGCTTGCACTCATTAATCCAGCATGAGCCGCGGAACCGGCTTTGCCGGGTCGCAGGGCGGGCGGCCCCCTCGGGGGGCAGCGACCCACACGAAGTGGGGGAGCGTGGGGGCTACATATAATCACCCCGTGCCCCACCACCCCGTATCCCGCTCGACCCTTCCCGTATGGGAACGCCTTGCCGCCTGGCTGGCTTTCCTGGCCGTGGCGGCGGCGTTGTGGGCACCGGTGTCCATGCTCGCCCAGGACGTGCGCAGCGGCAAGCTGAGCGGCATTTGCAGCGTCAACACCGCTTCGTCTGATGCCGGCATGGACTCCACCGATGGCAATGCAGCCTCCCCAGGCCAGCGCTGCGACCTGTGCGGCTCAGCAGGGCTGGTGCTGCCACCTCTACCGGTAGCAAGCGTTTCCTGTGTCACCGGTACCACGGTTGCGGTGGCGGATATTCCGGCAACCACCGGCACTGCCATCTCCGGGCTGCCTTTCAGCCGCGCACCTCCCGCACTTTGAACTGAACCGCCTCTCGCTGGAGGCCTCAGGCATCCCGCGCACGGGCCTTGCGGCCGGCGCCGTGCCATCGTTCATTTCAGCGTGCACTTTCACGAGCCATTTCTGCGCACCCGTGCGCTCCGTTCGGCATGGCGCTCGCTGCGCTGGCTGGCCCTAATTTCAGCCGCAAATCCTGGTGCCTTTAATTTTCAATCCTGTAAGAATCAATCATGAAATACCCAAATGCTATTAAAACCATAGCTGCTTGCGCTCGTCCCTATTGGGCTGGAGCTATCTTTATTGCTGTATCCCTGCCTGCCACCGCACACGTCACCCTGGAATACCAGGTCGCCAATGCAGGCAGCTACTACAAGGGCACATTCAAGGTCGGGCATGGCTGCGGGAATTCACCCGTCAAACAGATCGTGGTCACCATCCCCGCGGGTGTGCAGGGTGCCAAGCCCATGCCCAAAGCAGGCTGGACGCTGGAGGTTACACGCGAGAAGCTGGCGCAGCCGCTGCTGGACCACGGCAAAACCGTCACCGAAGACGTGTCGCGAATCAGCTGGACGGCTAAAACCCCCGCTGACTATCTGCAGAACGACTGGTACGACGAATTTGTGCTGCAGGCCAAACTGCCTGCACAAGCGGGCATGTTGTATTGGCCGGTAAGCCAGGTTTGCGAGACCGGCAAGGTTGACTGGGCCGAAGTGCCTCAGCCGGGAAAAAAATTGTCCGATCTCAAAAACCCTGCTGCCGCGCTGGAGCTGATGTCGGCGGGTGGTGGTGAGCACAATCACTGAGCGAGCCCTGTAGTCTTGGTTTCAGATTCAATTCACTGCTTCAAGGAGCATTTACACATGACATCCGCAAAATTCTCAAAAGCCGTGTTGGCATTTTCGATGGCACTGGCCAGCATGCTCGCCCTGGCCCAGACGGCCGCAGTCAAGGTCGATGGGGCGTGGGCGCGCGCTACTGTGCAAGGGCAAAAAGGCACGGGGGCTTTTATGAGCCTCACCGCCAAAGATGGGGCCCAGCTGATCGGCGTGTCGTCGCCGGTGGCGGGCGTGGCTGAAGTGCATGAAATGAAAATGGACGGCGACGTCATGAAAATGCGGGCCGTGCCATCGCTTGATTTGCCTGCCGGCAAAAAGGTCGAGCTCAAGCCAGGGGGTTACCACGTCATGCTGATGGACCTCAAGGCACCGTTGGCCAAAGACAGCACAATCCCCGTGACCCTGCTGTTCAAGGACGCCAAAGGTGTGGAAAGCAAGCTCGAGCTGAAGCTGCCGGTTGCCACCGCCGCACCGGGAGCAGCCGGTGCCGCGGCCGAGCACAAGCACTGATTTGTGTTTGCCGGGTTAGCTGCGTTTGCCCGAGCCCAGGCGGCGGTAAACCGTGGCCCGGCTGACGCCGAGCGCTTTTGCGGCCTGCAGCACATTGCCGCGTGAATCGGTCACTGCCTTGCGGATCAAGGCGGTTTCGAGTTCCTTCAGCGTTCGCGACGCGGCGCCTGAAGGCGGCAGGCTGGTTGCAGGGGGCGGCGAGTCTCGGCCGGGCAACTGCGGCCGCGCATGCAGGCGCAGGCCCGTCCAGAGCGGCACCTCCAGGATGCCGCCATTCACCGGCGCCTGGCGCTGCGCCGCGTCAAACAGCATTTCGAAGGGCATGGCAAAGAGATCGTTGCAATGCGGCGCCATGCCTGCGGTGAAGCCCAGCTGCGAAATCATCTGCCGCGCCGCCTGGTTGGCGCCAGTGACGCAACCATCGGTATCCACGCACACCAGCCCATCGGTTTCATCTCCCAGCGTGCGGCCCGGCCAATTCAGCCGGATCAGCAATGCATGGGGCTTGCCCAAAGTGAGCGCGTTCTCTATGCTGCGCGCGGATTGCGCGACGAGGTGTTTGAGCTCGGGCCTCTCGACCACTTCGATGCCCGTCAGGTCCAGCATGCCGGCGCAGCGGCCGTCGGGGCCGAACAAGGGCGCGCCGGCACAGCTGTAGACCGAGGTGGCATCAAAAAAATGCTCACCCCGATGCAGCCACACCGGTTGCAGTTCGGTCAGCGCTGCGCCGATGGCGGTAGTGCCCACTTGTTGTTCCGAAAGGTCCGTGCCGATGCGTGTGATCATGTCGGCGCGGCGGTCGCGCCGGTCGATGGGGCCATTCACATTGATGACCACGCCGGCCTGGTTGGTCAGGATGGCGAAGTAGCGCGTGTCGGCAATGGCCTGGCCCAGCTTTTCCAGCACAGGCGCCGCAGCCTGCACCAGCCGGTGGTTGGCTTCCAGGGTGCGCCGCAGTGCGGTGGCAGAAACCATGTCGAAGGAGGGAGCCTGCTCCGGCCGATGGCCCTGGGCCAGGCAGCGCATCCAGGACCGTTCTATCCAGTTCTCAACCAGCGGCGCGGTGCCTGCTGGCAGTGGATCGCCGTGAAGAACTGCCTGGCGAGCGTGTCCGATGCGCGCCAGCCTGTCTTGCCCGCCCGTCGCCGGGGCGGAGTGAAAAGGGGTCATGGATGCCATGGTGCATTGTGGCCAATTCCTGCGGCACGTGCAGCGTGCGATGCGGATGGCCGTGCTCCTGCAATATAGGACAGGCAAACCGGAGTGATTACTTTTTTTCTGGGTGGAAAGTGGCCGGAATCGACTCTTAGCGTGCGCTAGTAGCTATAAAAAACATAGCGGTTTTGAGGCCGGCCACGGTCATCAGCAGGGATCCCAGCACGTGTACGGTGGCCGTAAGCGCGGCCAGCCCATAGCGCGCTTCCATCAGGAAGATCACCACTTCGGCCGAAAACGAGGAAAACGTGGTGAGGCCGCCCAGGAATCCGGTCACCAGCGCCAGCCGCCACACTGGGTCCAGCTGCGGCATGGACTGGAAACCGGCGATGCAGATACCAATCAGGTAGCCACCAATAAGATTGGCCGCAAGGGTGCCCCAGGGAATGAGGCCGCCCGGCGTCAGCCACAGGCCAAGGCCCCAGCGCGCCAGCGCACCGATTGAAGCTCCAATGGAAATCGCGATGACGTTCAGCATGACGGTAGTGGCGGCGGTGAGTTGGTTGTTTGGCGGGAGAATAGAGCCATGACTTTAACCTCAGCACCCGCTTTCAGCGAGCCTTCGGGCTTCCTGGGGGTGGTAATGCTCGACACGCGCTTTCCGCGGCTACCGGGTGACATCGGCCACCCCGACGCTTTTGGCGTGCCCGTCCGCCAGCGGGTGGTGCCGGGAGCCGGGCCCGGCAAGATTGTGCAGACCGCCGCCGGCCTGCGTGCTGCGGGTGTGCTGCCGGCTTTTGTGCAGGCGGTGCAGGCCCTGGCGAGCGAGGGCGCGCTGGCCATCACCACCAGCTGCGGTTTCCTCGTGCTGCTGCAGGACGAGCTGCAGGCGGCCGTGCCGGTTCCTGTTGTCACGTCCAGCCTGCTTCAATTGCCGACGCTGCTTGCACGCCACGCCAGGGTGGGCGTACTGACCATCAGTTCAGCGGCGTTGGGCGCAGAGCATTTGTGTGCAGCGGGTGTGACTCATGAACGCTTGGCGGATGTGGTGGTGCAGGGGGTCAATCCTGACGGTGAATTCGCCACCGCTATTTTGGGGAATCGCCAAATCATGGTCATGGAGAAGGCGTGCGGTGACGTGGTGGCAGCGGCAATCGCTCTCCGTCAGCGTGAGCCTACCCTCCAGGCGGTAGTGCTTGAATGCACCAACTTGCCGCCGTATCGCCAAGCGATTGAAGAGGCCACCGGCTTTAAGACCTGGGCGCTGACCGACGATGAACGGCTGCTGCGCCCGTGGAGATGAGCGCCGCTGGCCTCACATCTTGCCCGGCAGCCAGGTGGCGATCTGCGGGAAGAACCAGAGCAGCAATACCATGCCGCACATGAGGAAGAAAAACGGCAAGGTCACTCGCGCGATGTAGGTGATTTCCTTTTTGGTCATGCCCTGGAGCACAAACAGGTTGAATCCCACGGGCGGCGTGATCTGCGCCATCTCGACCACGATGACGATGAAGATACCGAACCAGATCAGATCCAGTCCGGCTGCCTGTACCGTGGGCAGGATGACGCCCATGGTCAGCACCACCATCGAAATGCCGTCCAGGAAGCAGCCCAGGACGACGTAGAAGATGCTCAGCACGATGATGAGCATGAAGGGGCTAAGACCGAGGCTGGAGACGAATTCGGCCAGGTGGCGCGGCAGCCCGATGTAACCCATGCTCAGCGTCAGGAACGCGGCGCCGGCCAGGATCAGCGCGATCATGCAGTACAACCGCGTCGCACCCAGCAAGGATTCCTTGAAGGTGTTCCAGCTCATGGATCTCTGCACGACGGCCAGCACGAGCGAGCCGACGACGCCGATGGCTGCGGCTTCGGTCGCGGTGGCCACACCGGTATAGATGGAACCCAACACGGCGCCGATCAGGAGTACGACCGGAATCAGGTGGCGTGACTCGTAGATTTTTTCGCCAAAACTCATCGCGGCATCGGGCGGCGGGATCTTGCCTTTGTTGAGCAAGGCCCAGACGACCAGGTAGCCTGAGAAAAGAGAAGCCAGCAACAGGCCGGGAAAAACACCCGCTATGAACAGGCGGGCAATCGACACGTCGGCGCTGACGCCATAGACGATCATGATGATGGATGGCGGGATCAGAAGGCCCAGCGTGCCGGCGCCCGCGAGGGAGCCTATCGTGATGTCTTCCGGGTAACCGCGTTTGGCCAGCTCCGGCAGAGTCATCTTGCCAATGGTGGCGCAGGTTGCCGCTGAGGAGCCAGAGACCGCGGCAAAAATGGTGCAGCCGATGACGTTGGTGTGCAGCAGTCCACCCGGTAGCCGGCTGACCCAGGGGGCGAGGCCCTTGAACATGCTTTCGCTGAGCTTGGTACGAAACAGGATTTCTCCCATCCATACAAAAAGGGGCAGGGCCGTCAGTGTCCAGCTTGAGGAAGACCCCCAGATGGTCACCGCCATGGCGTCGCCCGCGGCTCGCGAAGAGAAAAGCTGCATGCCTATCCAGGCCACACCCGACAGCGTGAGGCCTATCCAGACACCGGAGCCCAGAATCAGGAAAAGCGAAAGTATCAGCAGCGAGGTGATGGCGAGATCGGACATTGAAGCTCTTTTGTTCTTGCTTATTCGTGATGCAGCGCTTCGTCGCTGCTGGCCTGGGTGCGCCGGCCTCTGATTTCCAGCACCAGTTCATCGATGAATGCGATCATCAGGATGACGGCACCTACGCCCATGGTGATCTGGGGAATCCATAGCGGCGTAGCGTCATTTCCGGTGGAAATGTCGTGGTAGGCATAGGAGTTGACCGACAGCATGACGCTGTACCAGGCGAACAGCATCGAAAGGGCGCTAGCCGCGGCCAGGGCCCAGATTTCCAGCGCGCGCCGGGCGCTGCCACGAAGGCCGTTGAGGATCAGCGTGACGCGGATGTGCTCACCCTTCTTGAGGGTGTGGGCCAGCGCCAGAAAACCGCTGGCAGCCATGCAGTAACCGGCATACATGTCGGTCCCGCGCAGCGACCAGGCGAACTGGCGGTCGAGGACGCCGGCCAGTACCGACACCAGCGTACCGATCATGAACAGGGCGCCCAGCCATGCCGCACCGTCATACAGCGCATCGAGCATGCGGCGCATGGCTATTTCTTCGCTGCGTTGGATTTTTCGAATGCAGACAGCAGGGCTTCACCCTCGGGGCCGGCGCGTTTGATCCAGTCTGCCTTCATGATGCTGCCCACCTGGCGCAGGTCGGCCACCAGCTTGGGCGAGGGCGTCATGATCTTCATGCCTTTTTCGGCCAGGGCTTTTTTGTAGAAGTCGTTCTTCTCCTCGCTGACTTTCCAGCCACGGGTCTCGGCATCCGCGGCGGCCTTCAAAACGGCAGCCTGGGTAGGTGCGTCCAGCGCCTCAAAGGATTTTTTGTTCACGATGACGGCGTTCTTGGGCAGCCAGGCCTGCACGTCATACCAGTACTTGATGCTTTCGTAGGTCTTGGTGTCGTAGCCGGTGGAGCCCGAACTCATGTAGCTGTTGACGACGCCGGTTGCCATCGCCTGGCTCAGCTCCGCGGCCTGAACGGTCACGGGTTGCGCGCCGACCAGCTCGGCAATCTTGCTGGTGGCCGGGCTGTAAGCGCGCCACTTGAGGCCTTTCATGTCGGCGACGGCGGTGATTTCCTTGTTGACGTAGATGCCCTGGGGAGGCCAGGCCACGGTGTAGAGCAGCTTCATGCCTTGCGCGCCCAGCAGTTTTTCAAGCGCCGGCTTTTGCGCTTCGGCCAGCTTGTGTGCCGAGGCGTAGCTGGAGGCCACAAAGGGCAGGCCGTCTGCACCAAATATTGCGTTCTCGTTCTCGAAGTTGACTAACAGGATCTCACCGATCTGGGCCTGTCCGCCTTGCACCGCACGCTTGATTTCGTTGGCCTTGAAGAGTGAGGCGTTGGCGTGCACCGTGATCTTGAGTTTGCCGCCGCTGGCCTTGTCGACGTCTGTCGCGAACTGCGTCAGCGTTTCCGTGTGGAAGTTGCTGGCCGGGTAGGCCGCGGGCAAATCCCACTTGGTCTGGGCGAAGGCGTTGGCGCCGAAGGCGAGAGCGGCGGCCACCAGGGTGACTTTGAATTTCATGAAAAGCTCCAGGACAAGGAATTAGTAAGTAGTAATAGGATAGACGCAAATCCCGCGCCAGTTCACCGGGCATACCCCGAAAAGCCGGCGCCTACCTGTTTTGCGACCTTGAGGCCCCGCCATGAACCTGCGTTTTGTTGAAGCTTTCTATTGGGTTGCCTCGCTCAAAAGTATCTCGCGCGCCGCGGAGAAGCTCTACCTGACGCAGTCTGCCATGTCCAGCCGGATCGCCACACTGGAAGAAGAGCTGGGCATCCTGCTGCTGGACCGGCGCGACAAGCAGTTCAAGCTCACCGTCGCGGGCGCGCGTTTCCTGGTCTATGCGCAAAAGCTGCTGGAGCTGCAGCGCGAGGTCAAACACGAGATGGGTTCGGGTGCGGCCATGGCGGTATCGATGCGCATAGGCGCCATCGAATCGGTGTTGCACTCCTGGCTGATTCCCTGGCTCGAAAAGCTCCGCGTAGACCACCCCGGGCTGGAGCTGGAGCTGACGGTGGAAACCACGCCCATCCTGATGGACCAGGTGCAGCGCGGCACGCTGGACCTGGTCTTCGCCGCGTTGCCCGCTTCGGCGGACGGTGTGCGCAACCAGGCTTTGCCGCCCATGGATATGGCTTTTGTGGGAAATCCGGCGCTGCATAAAAAAAGAAATTACCGGCTGGATGAACTCGCGGAAATGGAATTGCTGACGTTCCAGAAAGGCTCGCAGCCGCACGTCACGCTGGTCGACCTGTTCAAGCAGAACCGCATGGAGCCCAAAAAGGTGCATGCCATTTCATCCATTTCCGCGATGGTCCAGCTGGTGCAGGGCGGCTTTGGCGTGGCCCTTCTGCCGCGCATCGCAGTGCAGCGCCTGACGGGGTTCGCCAGCCTGAAATTGCTCACCTGCGACACCCGTGTGAAGTCGTTGCCGATCCACGCGAGCTACCGCACCGACCCGACTTCATCGGTGGTCGAGACGGTGGTCAGGTCGGCCGTGCAGTTTGCCGCGGAGAGCACGGGAGCCGGCACCAAAACGGGTCGCAAGCCGGCGGCCAGGGTTGCAAAAACAGGCAAAAAAGGTGCGTCAGGGTAAATACCAATCATCGAAAAAATCGATGACGTAAGCAAAAAATTACTTGTTTGATTTCGTCATTTGCTAATCGCACACTTCGTCACATGTCATCCAACCGTCATGTTTTTACGAGGAGTGCGTCATGAAGAAATCTTGGTGGGCCAAAGTGGCCGCAGTGTTGTTGTCAACCGGCATGGCCTTTGGCGTGCATGCACAGCAAGAGATAAAAATCGGTGTGCTTTATCCGCTCACCGGGCCGGCCGCCTCCGTGGGTGCCGAGCTGCGCAGTGCGCTGGAACTCGCCGCCGACATCATCAATAACGGTGCGCCCGGTGTTTCCGAGCTGCCGCTGTCTGCCGGCAAGGGCTTGCCCAACCTCAAGGGCGCAAAAATCAAGCTGGTGTTTGCCGACCACCAGGCCAACCCGCAGACTGGCGCTACGGAAGCCGAGCGCCTGATCACGCAGGAAAAAGTCGTGGCACTCGTGGGCGCCTATAACAGCGCCGTCACCGCCACGGCCAGCCAGATCGCCGAGCGCGCCGGCATCCCTTTCCTGAACCCTGAATCGTCGTCGGCATCGCTCACGCAGCGCAACTTCAAGTGGTTCTTTCGCACCACGCCGCATGACGACCTGTTTGTGCACAACGCCTTTGATTTCCTGAAAGAACTCGAAGCCAAAAAAGGCATCAAGGCGGGCGTGGTCGCCAGCCTCAACGAAAACGGCTTGTGGGGTACGGAAACCACCAAGCTGCAGACCAAACTCGCGCCCGAGTTCAAGCAGAACCTGGTCAAGCAGGTGATGTACCCGGCCAAGACCACGCAGCTGACTTCGGAAGTGCAGACGCTCAAGGCCGCCAATCCCAACCTGGTGCTGCAGTCGTCCTACACGGCCGATGCCATCCTGTCGATCAAGACCTACAAGGAACTCGGCTTTTCGCCGGACATGATCCTGGCGAACAACGCGGGCTTCACCGATACCGATTTCATCAGGACACTCGGCAAGGACGCCGACTACATCATCACGCGTGAAGTCTGGGCGCTGGACCTGGCCAACCGCAATCCTCTGATCAAGCAGGTCAACGACCTGTTCAACAGTCGCTACAAGATCAACTTCACCGGCAATTCCTCGCGCACTTTCACCGGCCTGATGGTGATGGCGGACGCCATCAACCGCGCCGGTTCCACCGAACCCGAAGCCATCCGCAAGGCGCTGGCCGCCACCGACATGCCCGGCAGCAAGCTGATCATGCCGTGGAAGGGTGTGAAGTTCGATGCGACCGGCCAGAACACCCTGGGCCAGGGCATCCTGGTGCAGATCATCGGCGGCAAATACAACACGGTCTGGCCGTTCGACATGGCCTCGCGTGAAGTGACCTGGCCCATGCCCAAGTGGGACCAGCGCAAATAAGCCGCGAGTTTTGACCTGAAAGCCAAGAGACAACCATGACTACGGAAATATTGCTTCAGACGCTGGCCTCCGGCGTGCTGATCGGGCTGATTTACGCGCTGGTGGCTATCGGCCTGACCATGATTTTCGGCGTCATGGACATCGTGAACTTCGCGCACGGGGAATTCCTCATGCTGGGCATGTACTCGGCCTTCTGGCTGTTTTCCCTGTATGCGCTGGACCCCATGCTCACCTTGCCGCTGACAGTGATCATGCTGTTCGGCTTCGGCGTGCTGCTGTACAAACTGGTGATCGTGCGCATCATCAACGCGCCCATGCTGTCGCAGATCTTCACGACCTTCGGCATCATGATCCTGCTGCGCGGCGTGGCCCAGTTCCTCTGGAAACCGGATTTCCGCTCCATCGAGAATTCGGCGGTCAGCGGAACGGTCAAGCTGTTGGGCGTGCAACTGGGCAAGCCGCAGCTGGTCGCCGGTGTAGGGGCCGTCGTGGTCACCGGCCTGATTTACTTCTTCCTGAACAAGACCCGGCTCGGTGCGGCGCTGGAAGCCACCGCCTCTGACAAGGAAGCGGCCCGTCTCATGGGCATTGATTCGCACAAGATGTTCTCGCTAGCCTGGGGCATAGGCGCGGCCTGCGCCGGCGCAGCCGGGGTGCTGCTGTCAACCTTCTTCCCGATTTTTCCGGACGTTGGCGCTAGCTTCATCCTGCTGGCTTTTGTGGTGGTCAACCTGGGCGGCTTCGGCAGCGTCTCGGGCGCCTTCTGGGCCGGCATCCTGGTCGGCGTGATCGAGGTCATGGGCGGCCTGCTGCTCGGACCGCAGTACAAGACGGCCATCGTGCTCGTGCTGTTCCTCGGCGTGCTGATGTTCCGCCCGCAGGGTTTGATGGGCAAGGCATGATCATGAAGCAACTCTTTTTTGTTATCGCCGCTCTGGCGCTTGCCTTGGCCGTCCCCGCGGTCACGGATGCCTCGCACCTGAACATGGCGATCCTCATCCTCATGGCGGCCCAGGTGGGTGTAGCCTGGAACATCGTGGGTGGCTATGCGGGACAGGTGTCCCTCGGCCATGCGGCTTTCTACGGACTTGGCGCCTATGTCTCGACACTGCTGCTGATCAAGTTCGGCATCAATCCCTGGATAGGCGTGCTCGCCGGCGGTTTGGTGGCAGCCTTGCTCAGCCTGGGGTTTGGCTGGTCCTGCTTCCGGCTCAAGGGCCACTACTTTGCGATGGCCACCATCGCGGTGGCCGAACTGGTGCAGATTTTCTTCACTGAGTGGGATTACGGCGGTGCGGCGGTCGGGCTTTACGTGCCGATGGACAAACAAGGCTGGCTCTGGCTGAACTTCGCTACCAAATTGCCGTACTACTGGCTGGCACTGGGACTGCTGATCATCACCTTGGGCGCGAACTGGTGGATAGAGCGCAGCTACCTCGGCTACTACTTCAGGGCCATCAAGGATGAACCCGACGCGGCCCGCAGCATCGGCGTGAACATCGCCCGCTACAAGCAGGTGGCACTGTCGGTCAGTGCTTTCCTCACGGCAGTCGGCGGCAGCTTGTACGCACAGAAAGAACTTTATATCGATCCGAATTCGGTGCTCTCGACGGCGCTCTCCATCAAGATGGCGCTGGTATCCATTCTTGGAGGTGTGGGCACCTTGTTCGGTCCGGTTGTGGGTGCCGTGGTGCTGACCAGCATCGAGGAATTCACGCGCATTGCCTTCGGCGGTACGGGCCGCGGCACTGACGTCATCATTTATGCGAGCCTCATCATCGTGATCGCGGTCTTTTATCCCACGGGCCTCATTGGCTGGCTGCGCAGCTTCCGGGAGCGCCGCGAGGCACGCGCCGATGCATCGCGGCAGATGGCGGTGCCCACCGCCACCGTGCAGAACGCCGGCGAGGAGGCCGTATGAAGTTGCTGGAAGTCAAACAGGTCAGCAAGCGTTTCGGCGGGCTGGTCGCCAACCAGGATGTGTCCTTTAGCGTGGACACCGGACAGGTGGTGGGCCTGATCGGCCCCAACGGCGCCGGCAAGACCACCATGTTCAATTGCGTGGCGGGGTTTTTCGCTCCCACATCGGGCAGCATCATGCTGGGCGGCCGCGACATCGCAGGACTGCCGCCTGAAACATGCGCCCGTGCCGGTGTGGCACGGACTTTTCAGATTGCGCGCACCTTCACCAGCATGACGGCCTGCGAGAACGTGATGACCGCGGCCATGCTGCTGCAGCACAACGTTGCGAAGGCACGCCAGGCTGCCATGGACTGGCTGGCTTTTGCCGGGCTTGAACGCTTTGCCGACCGGCCTGCCGCCAGCATGACCATCAGCGAGCAGCGGCGCCTGGCCGTGGCGCGTGCGCTGGCCATACAGCCGCGCATCCTGCTGATGGATGAAGTGATGGCGGGTCTCAACCCGTCGGAAGTTCGCGAAGCGGTCGACGTCGTTCTCAAGATCCGGGACAAGGGCATTGCGTGCCTGATCGTCGAGCATGTGCTGGAAGGCATCATGCCGATCGCCGACAAGATCGTCGTGCTGGACCGCGGCGTGAAGATCGCCGAAGGCACGCCGCAGCAGGTGTCGAACGACGCTGCCGTGATTACCGCCTACCTCGGGGACTGAAGATGCTTGAAATCAAAAACCTCAAGGTCTGCTACGACGACGTGCTGGCCATCTCCGACGTCAGCCTCCAGGTCGAGCCCGGCAAGATCGTCGCGCTGGTAGGCGGCAACGGCAACGGCAAGTCCACCACCTTGCGCGCCGTGGCAGGCCTCAATGCCGCCGCAGCGGGCAGTATTACCTTCAACGGTGAGCCGGTTCACCGCATGCCGGCGCACAAACGCGTCCCGTTAGGTCTGTCGCTGGTGCCGGAAGGCCGGCGCCTGTTTCCCCGGCTGACAGTGCTTCGCAACCTGGAGCTCGGTGCCTTTACGCGCACGGACAAGCACGAGGTGGCGCGGGGCATTGAAGAGATGCTGCAGCTGTTCCCCATCCTCAAGGAGCGCGCCACACAACTGGCCGGTACCATGAGTGGGGGCGAGCAGCAAATGCTGGCCATCGCCCGCGGGCTGATGGCCCGGCCCAAGCTGCTGATGCTGGATGAGCCTTCGTGGGGCATCGCGCCCAAGTTTGTGACCAAGGTGCTGGAGGTTATCCAGCAGGTCAATGCCACAGGTGTCTCGATATTGCTGGTGGAACAGAACCTGCAAAAGGCCCTGGGCATCGCGCATTACGGCTATGTCATCCAGACTGGCCGTATCGTGATGCAGGGCAAGGGTCATGAGCTCCTCAATGATGACCGGATCAAAAAGGCCTACCTGGGCCTTTGACGGAAAAGCCGCTGTATCACCCTATTTTTTCCAATCAAGCTTTACCCTGCCATGAACAAGATTTTTGATCGTCCCGCAGACCTCCGGATGGCCAGCCGTTGCGGCGAGTTTGCCCTGCCCACCGCGGGACACGCGAACGGCCATATCCAGGCCAACCTCATGATCGTCCCCCAGGCCCAGGCCTTTGACTTCCTGTTGTTCTGCCAGCGCAATCCCAAGCCCTGCCCATTGGTGGAGGTTCTGAAGCCGGGCGCCACGGAGCCTTTGTGTGCACCGGGGGCGGACATCACGACCGACATTCCGGGCTATCGCGTTTACCGTGACGGCGAGTTTGTTGAAGAGCGCGATGAGATCCGGTCGATCTGGAAGGACGACTATGTGGCCTTCCTGATCGGCTGCAGTTTTTCTTTCGAGGCCGCGGTCACCCAGGCCGGCATTCCCCTGAGGCATGTCGAGCAGGGCCGCAATGTCTCGATGTTCCGTACCAGTCTCCAGTGCCAGCCCGCTGGTGTGTTCAGCGGTGAAATGGTCGTCACCATGCGGCCCATCAAGAGCCGCGATGTGGCAAAGGTGGTGGAGATTTCTGGCCGGTTTGACGTTGCGCATGGTGCGCCCGTTCACATCGGCAATCCGGAGGCGATCGGCATCACCGACCTGTCGCGACCGGATTACGGCGATGCAGTCGACATCAAGGATGATGAAATCCCGGTGTTTTGGGGTTGCGGCGTCACGCCGCAATGGGTTGCCCAGAAGAGCCGACTGTCGATGTGCATCACCCATGCGCCGGGCAAGATGTTTGTGACGGACCTGAAAGGGTGAGTTCCATGCACCCGCCGCCGGGCTAATTCTCAACTCCCAAGGAGTTCCCATGAAAGCAATTTTAATAGCCGTGCTCGTCACGGCGGGGGCAGCGCACGCCCAGACAACCTGGAAGCTGGCCACGGGCTACCGGGCAGAGTCCTTCCATACGCAGAACCTCCTGCAATTTGGGCGCGATGTGGATCTGGCCACGCGCGGACAGCTGGTCATACAGGTGTACCCCAACAACACCCTGGCCAAGCTGGCGGACATCAGCGCGGCCGTGCAGCAGGGAAAGGCCGAAGCGGGCGAGACCATCCTGGCGAGCATGGTCAAGGAAATTCCGCTGGCTGGCGCGGACTCCATTCCCTTCGTCGTGGCCTCCTACAAGGACGCACAACGCCTCTGGAAACTACAGCGGCCAGGCCTTGAAAAGCATTTCACCGAGCATGGCATGAAGCTCCTGTACGCAGTGCCGTGGCCGCCGCAAGGCCTGCATTCGAACAAGCCGGTGCGGGGCCCGACGGATTTTCGGGGCACCCAGATGCGCACCTACAACCAGACCACCATGCGCATCGCCGAAATGCTGGGTGCCAAGCCGGTGGATGTGGCCATGGTCGATGTGGGCAAGGCATTGGCCGAAGGCCGGATGGACAACATGATCACGTCGGCGCTGACCGGCGTGGAGAACAAGGTTTGGGGCCCGATCAAGTATTACTACGAGATCAATGCCTGGTTCCCCAAAAACGCGGTGTTTGTGAACAGCAAGGTCTTTGATGCACTGAAGCCCGAGGCGCGCGCTGCCGTGCTCAAGGCGGCAGGCGAGGCGGAAGTCCGCGGCTGGCAGGCCAGCCAGGCGCTGGCGACCAGCGCGACCGAGGAATTGCGCGCCAACGGCGTGAAGATAGAACGCATTCCCCCCGAACTGGACACTGAGATCAAGCGCATGGGCGAGAAGTTCTCGCGCGAGTGGATACGATCGGTGGGCAATGAAGCCAATGATATTTTCGTGCCGTACTACATGCCGCAATAAGCACAGGCTTCGAATCGCATGAAAACTCCTTCTGCATCCATCGCCGCCTACCTTCATGCCAAGGATGGCAACCGGCCTCACCTGCTGGCGCAAGCCTTTACGGACGATGCCCTGCTGCAGGTCACCGTCCACACCGGCGCGATCTCGTTTCCTCCGGTGTCACGGGGAAGGGACGCCATCGGCGAGGTGCTGGTGCGCCGTTTTGGCCAGTCCTACGAGAATGTCTACACCTTCTGCCTGAGCTCGCCGCCGGAGGCCGACGCGCAGGTGTTTTGCTGTGACTGGCTGGTTGCCATGACGGAAAAGGACAGCCGCGCCGTGCGGGTCGGGTGTGGTCGCTACGATTGGTGTTTTTCGCCGCCTTCATGTCTGGCGGAAAGCCTTTCAATCACCATCGCGAGCATGCAGACCCTGCCGGCCTCGCACACTGACGAGGTCATGGATTGGGTCGCCGGTCTTCCCTATCCCTGGTGCCCGGCTTCAACGGCCCTGCGGGGCGCGCCGGACATCCAGCACCTGGCGCCGGTACTTGGGTACATTGGCAGGGCGCAGATGGCCAATTTTCCGGACAAGAGATCCCGGCCGGCAACGCCTCACAGCGTCGTGCCAAGCCAGGTCTGACAGCAGCAAGATCAATAAGATCCATAGAGATCAGCAAAGAACACGTTAACTCTGAAATCAAAAAAATTATGCAAGACACCACTTCAAAACCGGGCGGCGACCGTTGGCAATTCTGGATAGACCGCGGCGGCACCTTCACGGACATCGTGGCCAAGAAGCCCAATGGTTCGCTGGTCACGCACAAGCTGCTGTCGGAAAATCCGGAGCAGTACCGCGATGCGGCGGTCGCCGGCATCCGCCACCTGCTGGGCCTGAAAGCGGGCGAGCCGATACGCGCCGACGTGGTGGACTGCGTGAAGATGGGAACGACCGTGGCGACCAATGCGTTGCTGGAGCGCAAGGGTGAGCCGACCTTGCTGGTGACCACGCGCGGCTTTCGGGATGCCCTGCGCATTGCCTACCAGAACCGCCCCCGTCTGTTTGACCGCCACATCGTGCTGCCCGAGTTGCTTTACAGCGCGGTGGTGGAGGCCCAGGAGCGTGTGGGCGCGCAAGGCGAGGTGCTTCAGGCGCTCGACGAAGTGCTATTAAAAAAGGAGCTGCTTGCGCAGTACCAGAAGGGGCTGCGAAGCCTTGCAATTGTTTTTATGCATGGTTACCGGTTCACGGAGCATGAAAAGGCCGCCAAGCGCATCGCGACCGAGGTGGGTTTTACCCAGATCAGCACCTCGCATGAAACCAGCCCGATGATGAAGTTTGTGAGCCGCGGCGACACCACGGTGGTGGACGCCTACCTCTCCCCCATCCTGCGCCGTTATGTGGAACAGGTCGCCAGTGAGATGCCGGGGGTACGGCTCTTTTTCATGCAGTCTTCCGGTGGGTTGACCGATGCGCATGTATTTCAGGGCAAGGACGCCATCCTGAGCGGCCCGGCGGGCGGCATTGTGGGCATGGCCCGCACGGCCGCAATCGCCGGCCATGCCAAGGTCATAGGCTTTGACATGGGCGGCACCTCGACGGACGTGTCGCATTACGCCGGGGAGTTCGAGCGCGAATTCGAAACCCAGGTCGCCGGTGTGCGCATGCGGGCACCCATGATGAGTATCCACACCGTGGCGGCGGGCGGCGGCTCCATCCTCAAATTTGACGGCGAGCGCTTCCGGGTTGGTCCACAGAGCGCAGGCGCCAACCCAGGCCCCGCCAGTTACCGGCGCGGTGGCCGCCTGGCGGTGACCGATGCCAACGTGATGGTCGGCAAGGTGCAGTCGCGCTACTTTCCGAAGGTATTTGGTCCCAATGCCGATGAGCCGTTGAGTTACGAGGCGGTAGAGGCCCAGTTCAACGAACTGGCCGGGCAGACCGGGCGCAGTGCCGAGGTGGTGGCTGAAGGCTTCATCAACATCGCGGTCCAGCAGATGGCCAACGCCATCAAGAAAATTTCAGTGGCACGCGGCTATGACGTGACACGCTACACGCTGCAATGCTTTGGCGGTGCGGGCGGGCAGCACGCCTGCCTGGTGGCCGATGCGCTGGGCATGACCAAGGTGTTTGTGCACCCGCTGGCGGGGGTGCTGAGCGCTTATGGCATGGGCCTGGCCGACCAGAATGTGATTCGTGAGCAGGCGGTGGAGCTCAAGCTCTCGGCCGCCGTGCTTCCGGAAATTGCCGACAAGCTCAACGCGCTCGCTGCGACGGCAGAGGCCGAGCTGCAGCGCCAGCAGGTCAGCACCGGCAGCATCACCACGCATCACCGCGTGCATGTGCGTTATGAAGGCAGTGACTCCGCGCTCATCGTGCCCTTCGGTACGCTGGACGAGATCGAGTCCGGGTTCGAAGCCGCTTACCGCCAGCGCTTTGCCTTCCTGATGCAGGGCAAGGGCCTGGTGGTTGAGGCCGTGTCGGTAGAGTCCGTGGTGGCAGGCGACGCGCCTGCCGAGCCGCGCCACACCACGCATGAGCCGCGTGAAGTACCTCGCCGCGAAACCGTGCGCATGTACTCCGGCGGCCAGTGGCATGACGCCGCGCTGGTGGTGCGTGAAGATCTGCGGCCGGGCGACATCATCTCGGGGCCGGCCATCATTGCCGAGAAGAACGCCACCACGGTCGTGGAACCGGGTTGGGAAGCCGCGCTGACGGCGCTGGACCACCTGGTGCTGGACCGCCGGGCCGAACGCGCCGTGAAGTTTGCGGCGGGCACCACGGTAGACCCTGTGCTGCTGGAGGTCTTCAACAACCTCTTCATGAACATTGCCGAGCAGATGGGCCTGCAGCTGCAGAACACCGCTTACTCGGTCAACATCAAGGAGCGCCTGGACTTCAGCTGTGCACTGTTTGACACCGAAGGCAACCTGATCGCCAATGCGCCGCATATGCCGGTGCACCTGGGTTCCATGGGCGAAAGCATCAAGACGGTGATTCGCGAGAACGCCGGAAAGATGCAGCCTGGTGATGTGTATGTGCTGAACGACCCCTACCATGGCGGCACGCACCTGCCCGACATCACCGTCATTACGCCGGTCTACCTTGGTGCGGCGACACAGCCGACGTTTTATGTCGGTTCGCGCGGACACCATGCCGACATCGGCGGCACCACGCCGGGCTCCATGCCGCCGTTCTCGACATTGATTGAAGAAGAGGGCGTGCAGATCAACAACGTCAAGCTGGTAGAGCGTGGTGTGCTGCGCGAGGCAGAAATGATTGCGCTGCTCAAAAGCGGCAAATACCCCAGCCGTAACCCGCAGCAGAACATGGCCGACCTGAAAGCGCAGATCGCCGCCAATGAAAAGGGCGTGCAGGAGCTGCGCAAGATGGTGGACACCTTCAGCCTGGAGGTGGTGCTGGCTTATATGCGCCACGTGCAGGACAACGCCGAGGAGTCGGTGCGCCGCGTGATCACGCGCCTCAAAAATGGCGAGTTCACCTTGCCGCTGGACAACGGCGCCCAAATCAAGGTGTCCATCCGTGTTGACGTCAAAGGACGCAGCGCCGAGATCGACTTCACCGGCACATCGCCGCAGCAGACCAATAACTTCAACGCGCCGACGGCGGTGTGCATGGCCGCAGTGTTGTATGTGTTCCGCACCCTGGTTGACGACGACATCCCGCTGAACGCGGGCTGCCTGAAGCCGCTCAAGGTCATCATCCCGCCGGGCTCCATGCTTAACCCGAACCCGCCGGCTTCGGTGGTGGCGGGTAATGTGGAAACCTCCACCTGCATCACCAATGCGCTTTATGGCGCGCTGGGTGTAATGGCCGCCGGCCAGTGCACGATGAACAACTTCACGTTCGGCAATGCACGCCACCAGTACTACGAAACCATTTCGGGTGGTTCGGGTGCCGGCGGAAAGCTGGATGATGCGGGCAAGCTGGTGTCGGGTTTTGACGGCACCTCTGTAGTGCAGGCACATATGACCAATTCGCGGCTGACCGACCCGGAGGTGCTGGAATTCCGCTTCCCGGTGCGGCTGGAAAGTTATGAGATTCGCCAGGGCTCTGGTGGTGCGGGCCGATGGCAGGGCGGCAATGGCGGGGTGCGCCGTGTGCGCTTCCTGGAAGCCATGACGGCCAGCATCCTGTCAAACGGGCGCAAACACGGCGCCTTCGGCATGGCCGGGGGCCAGGCCGGGCAGGTCGGGCAAAACGTTGTGGTCCGGGCGCAAGGCCAGATCGAAACACTGGGCCATATCGGCCAGGCCGAGATGCAGCCCGGTGATATTTTTGAAATCCATACGCCGGGCGGCGGTGGCTTCGGGAAAGCTTGATGCCAATCACGGGCCGGTGTATGCCGGCCTGCTTCCCAAGCGGAGCGACCGCGCAGCTGTGACGGGTGGGTAAAGCGCCTGCCCGTTCACGCGTGCGCCTGATCGTCATTCGCAAAGTCATCTGCTCAGCCGCCCGTAACACTTGGGGCTGGCTTTAGTACCTGCAAACGGCTCGACGCTGTGCATCGCGGACGCGCCGTAAACCGGACCTCCCTCCCGTATAGCACTATCTTTTTTTGCACGGCAACGATCGGCCATCGCCAGGACAGTGGAAAATCTGCAGTGGAGCCAGCGCACCTTGTGACGGGGGCAGGCAGGCTTTTAGGGGTGCGGAATGCCGTAATTTCATATGAAATCCGGCCCTGGGCCAATCAGCACGAGCGCGAGAAGCTATCAATTCAGGAGCATGTATGACCGGTGCATTTTCCGACAACTACCGACTTCTGGCCCAGTACAACCGCTGGATCAATGAACGGCTGTATGGCGCGTGTGAAACCCTGTCAGATGAGGAGCGCAAGCGTGACCGTGGTGCCTTTTTCGGCTCGATCCATCACACGCTGGGCCATCTTGTCCTGGCCGACCAGGTCTGGCTCAGGCGCTTTGCGCAGTGCGGTAATGAGAACGGAATCCATTTCACGTCGCTGGGCGCTGAAGTGCTGGACATGCCGCAGGCCTACACGCTGGACATGGTGCTCTACGAAGACTGGGCCGGACTGAAAGCCAAACGGCAGCAGCTCGATGGCGCCATCGAGCAGTGGGCTGCCGACATGCCTGAGGCTTACCCGGCCATGACCATGCGGTACGCCAACTCGAAAGGGGTGCAGCGCGAGCACGTGGTCTGGAAGGCCCTCACGCATTTTTTCAATCACCAGACACACCATAGAGGGCAAGTGACGACACTGGTCACGCAGGCTGGGGCAGCGGTGGGCGTGACGGACCTGATTGCGCTGGTGTAGAGGTCTTTAAGGTGCTATGAAATAGATAGCTGCTTGCGCTCGCCCCTAAAGGACTGGAGGCAAAAATTGGCAATAAAAAACCCGCTCCAGGCGGGTTTTTTATTGGATGCGGGCCAATTACTTCTTGGCAGCGCTTGCAGCAGGCTTGGCCGCTTCAACCTTGACTTCGGTTTTGGTTTCTTTTTTGGTGTCCTTCTTGGCGTCTTTTTTGGACGTTACCGCCTCTTTGGCATCTTTGGCCGATTCCACCACGGCGTCTTTGGTCGCGATAGCCGCACCCTTGACTGCATCCTTGGTGGCGATGGCTGCGTCTTTGGCCTTTTCGGTGACCGGCTTGTCGGCCTTCTTGCTGGTTTTGGCGTCCGCTTTGGCTTCGGCCTTGGTTTTTGCCTTCGCATCTGCGGCGGCCGGGCCGGTATAGGCGGCACCGCCAACGGTCAGCCCTGCGGCGGAGAACTCGGCTGCGCGTTTTTCTCCCACGCCTTTGACGCGGGTGATGAAGTCATCCCAGTTTTTGAACTCGCTTTTCTTGCGCTCGGAGATGATCAGCTTGGAGGTGACGGGGCCGATGTGTTTGATGCCGTCGAGTTCGGCCTCTGTGGCTTTGTTGACGTCGACCGCAGCAAAGGCTGCAACGAGAGACATGGCGGCGAAAAACGCCAGTACTTTCTTGAACATGGAAATCTCCTCAGTGGTGAGTGGCGAAGCGCGTTATGCATCCTGTGAATAAGAATGCTGTGTTTATAACGGCCCGGTTTCACACGGGGTTGACCTGCCTGATGCGATTGGGTTGGGGAACCCCAAGCCTCAGCGATTCTTGCCCAGCCACTGCATGTAAGCAGTTACACCCGCTTTCACATCAGCAAACACATGGTCACACCCAGCGGCACGCAGGGCGCCGAGGTCGGCCTGCGTGTAGCTTTGATATTTACCCACCAAGGCTGGCGGGAAGGTGATGTAGTCGATGAGCCCGCCGCGCACGGCATCTTCCAGGCTCAGCGCCGCAGCATCCTGCCCTTTGCGCAAGGTGTTCACGACGGCGAGCGCGACATCGTTGAAGGGCTGGGCCTTTCCGGTGCCAAGATTGAAAATGCCGGATTGTTCTGGATGGTCAAAAAACCAGAGGTTCACGGCCACCACATCGTCGATGAAGACGAAGTCGCGCATCTGGCCGCCGGCGCCGTAGCCGCCGTATTCGCCAAACAGCTTGACCTTGCCTTCGGCCTGGAACTGGTTGAACTGGTGAAAGGCCACGCTGGCCATACGGCCCTTGTGCTGTTCGTGGGGGCCGTAGACATTGAAGTAGCGAAAGCCCGCAACCTGGGTGGCTGCGCCTTCAAACCGGTTGCCGAGTTCACGCCGCAGGCGCTGGTCAAAGAGCAGCTTGGAGTAGCCGTAGACGTTGAGTGGTCGTTCGAATTCGGGCGATTCCCTGAACGTGTCGGATCCGCCGTAGGTGGCGGCCGACGAGGCATACAGCAGGCGTGTTCCCTGGTCCTGGCAGGCATGAAACAACTCGCACGAAAGCGTGTAGTTGTTGTCCATCATGTACTTGCCATCGGGCTCCATCGTGTCGCTGCAGGCGCCTTCGTGGAACACTGTCTCGACCTGACCATAAGCGCCTTCGGCAAAGAGGTCGTAGAAGTCGTCGGCATCCACGTAGTCGGCGATCTGCAGGCCGGCCAGGTTGCGAAATTTGTCGCCTTCGGTCAGGTCGTCGACCGCGATGATGTCGTCGATGCCGCGGGCATTGAGGCCCTTGATGATATTGCTGCCGATAAAACCCGCAGCACCCGTGACTACTACTTTCATGATGATTCCTTTAACCTGAGGCGCAATTTAATGCGCGGCAAACAGTTCGTCGTAACTGACCGTTGCGGTACCGAACTTGCCGACCACAATGCCGCCGGCACGGTTGGCGATGGGCACCGCATCACGAAGGCTCATGCCCGTGGCCGCCATGGCAGCCAGTGTGGCGATCACCGTATCGCCGGCGCCGGTGACGTCGAACACCTCACGTGCCACGGCCGGTACATTCAGCTCACCCTGGGCGTCAAACAGGGTCATGCCTTCTTCGCTACGTGTCAGCAGCAGGGCATCAAGATTGAGTGCGGTGCGCAGGTTGTGGGCTTTGGTGCGCAGCTCGGCTTCGTCGCTCCAGGTGCCGATCACGTGCTCGAGCTCGGCGCGATTCGGCGTAATGATGCTGGCGTTTTTGTAGCGTGCGTAGTCCGCCCCCTTGGGGTCGACCAGCACCACCTTGCCGGCAGCGCGCGCCTGGGCGATCATCAGCACGATATGCGCGAGGCCACCCTTGCCGTAGTCGGAAAAAAGCACGGCGTCGTGCTGCGTGTGCAGTTTTTCAAAGGTGGCGGACTGGGAGGCGAGCACCTCGTTTTCCGGCGTGTTCTCGAAGTCGAGCCGGATCAGCTGCTGCTGGCGGCCAATGACGCGCAGCTTGACCGTTGTTTTGAGCCGTGCATCGCGGCCGAAGTAAGGGGCGATGCCGGTTTTTTCGACCAGCGCCTCCAATTGGTGGCTGGCCTCATCATCGCCCACCACGGTCAGCAGCGAGGCTTGCGCGCCCAGCGTGACGATGTTGTAGGCCACGTTGGCCGCGGCGCCTATGCGTTCCTCGGTGCGCGTGACACGTACCACGGGCACCGGGGCCTCAGGCGAGATGCGGTCTACCGCGCCGTACCAGTACCGGTCGAGCATGGCATCGCCCACCACGAGGACACGGGCTTTGGCGATTCGTTCAGCGGATAGTGTGAGAGTAGTGGTCATGTCTGTCTGTATTCAAACCAGAACAGCGTGGAACCGGCTTCGCCGGGCCACAGCTGTTGCCCCCTGCAAGGGGGGAGGAGGCGAAGCCTCCACGGGGGTGTTCATAATTCTTCTATTCGGCGGGTCGGGTAGCTGTCCCAGGCCTGGCAGCCAGGGCAGTGCCAGAAGTGCTGCGTGGCTTCAAAGCCGCACGCGGCACAACGATAGCGCATCAACGGCTTGGTTGCCTGACCCAGCGAGCGCTGCACCAGTGCGTGATGATGCGCATCCTGGAGTTGTTCCCCTTCTATCCACTTGCCGGCGGCCACCAGGGACGCCTGGCGTTCCATATGCCTGGCATACCACTGGCGTGCCGACGCAGGGTCTTTTTCCAGTTTGACGATGGCTTCAACCACGTCAATGGACGGCGTGTTGGCGTAACTGGTCTTCAGCAACTCCAGTGCGGCGGCTTCCTGGCCGCTTGCCTGGGCGATATTGGCAAGCAGGCCGGCGGCAAGTGGCAGGCCTTGCGGTGCCAGGTCTTCCAGCTTCTGCAATGTGCGCAAGGCATCCTGGGACTTGCCGAGCTGGTGCTGCAGTTTGGCCAGGTCAATCAGTGGGCGGGCCGACACCGGGGCCATGGCGACAGCCTGCTGCAATGTCTCCAGGGCCTGGCTTGTGTCGCCTGCCGCTGCGGACGCAATGGCCTGCTCGCAAAGGTAATGCGCCTGCCGGGCACTGAAGCTGCCATGGCTGGAGGTACCCAGCCTGGCGGCGATTTCGGTTGCGTTAGGCCAATCCCGCGAGCGTTCATAAATGGACAGCAACGCAAGCCGGGCCTCTTCCTCGAACGGCGTTCCCTCCAGTTTGCGCAGCGCGATTTCGGCACGGTCGAGCAGGCCGGCTTTGAGGAAATCCAGGGCCAGTGCATGCTGGGCGCGGTCGCGCTCCGGTTGCGTCAGGTCGCCGCGCGACATCAGGTGTTCGTGCACCCGCACGGCGCGCTCGTATTCGCCGCGGCGGCGGAACAGGTTACCCAGGGCGAAGTGAAGCTCGGACGTGTCGGGGTCGTTCTGTACGGCTTCGATAAAGGCGTCAATGGCCTGGTCCTGCTGCTCATTGAGCAGAAAATTCAGGCCCTTGAAGTAGGCTTTGGGCGCCTGGCGGTTTTCGATGCGCAGTTGCCGCAAATCCAGTCGCGAAGCCAGCCAGCCCAAGGTAAAGGCGATCGGAAACCCGAGCAGGACCCAGGTGAAATCAAATTCCATGGTGGAGGGTGGAGGGGTCTTCGGTCACGGTATGGGGGCCCATGGTGGAGGAGGCATATTTCGCCGATCTGCGCTTTTTCCACCAGCGCGGCATCATGACAAGAATACCGAGCGCCAGCCCGCAGGCGAAGACACTCAGGACAACCAGCACCAGAGGTGCTCGCCACATCGTGCCAAAGAAAAAATTCACCGAAACCGTTTGCTGGTTATTCAGTGCAAAAGCAAACAGCGTAAAAAAAATGGCTGCCTTGAGCAGCCACATGAGGTATTTCACTTGGTCGTCCCCCGTGGTGGTCTCGCGATTGTAGCCAGACCACCGGGGGAAAACAGCAAGACCTTACTTCGGATCCGTGACCGCCAGGAGCTCCTGGGTACGGGCATCCACTGCTTCCCGCAACGCCTTACCCGGCTTGAAATGGGGCACCCGTTTTTCAGGGATGGCCACGCTTTCACCGGAACGCGGATTGCGGCCCATGCGAGGCGGGCGGCGGTTGATGGAAAAACTGCCAAATCCCCTGATTTCAATGCGGTGGCCGCGCACCAGGGCGTCGCTCATGGCATCAAGAATCGTCTTGACGGCATATTCGGCGTCGCGGTGCGTCAGCTGGCTGAATCGGGCTGCCAGTTCTTCGACAAGATCGCTTCGGGTCATGGATAAAGTAGCTGTACAGCGATGCAATCCGCCGGGGGCGCATCACACCGCTGCACGGTCGCCTTACTTTTCGTTGTTGTCCAGCTTGGCGCGCAACAGGGCGCCAAGGTTGGTCAGGCCGGCGCTTTCGCGCGAAGACTGCTGGCTCAGGGTTGCCATGGCTTCCTGCTGGTCGGCGTTGTCCTTGGCTTTGACCGACAGCTGGATGTTGCGGGTCTTGCGATCCACGTTCACCACGACTGCGGACACTTCGTCGCCTTCTTTCAGCACGTTGCGCGCGTCTTCGACGCGGTCACGGCTGATTTCGCTGGCGCGCAGGTAGCCGATGATGTCTTCGCCGAGATCGATTTCAGCGCCCTTGGCATCAACAGTCTTGACCTTGCCGGTCACAATCGCGCCCTTGTCGTTGATCGACACGAACGTGGTGAACGGATCGGAATCCAGCTGCTTGATACCCAGGGAGATGCGCTCGCGGTCGACGTCGACTGCCAGAACGATCGCTTCGACTTCCTGGCCCTTTTTGTAGTTGCGAACGGCGGCTTCACCGGGTTCGTTCCACGAGAGGTCGGACAGGTGCACGAGGCCGTCGATGCCGGCAGCCAGGCCCACAAAGACGCCGAAGTCGGTGATCGACTTGATCGGGCCCTTGACGCGGTCGCCGCGCTTGGTTTCCTGTGCGAATTCTTGCCATGGATTGGCCTTGCACTGCTTCATGCCCAGGCTGATACGGCGCTTGTCTTCGTCGATCTCGAGGACCATGACTTCGACTTCGTCGCCCAGTGCCACGAGCTTGCTCGGTGCCACATTCTTGTTGGTCCAGTCCATTTCGGACACGTGGACCAGGCCTTCGATACCTGGCTCGAGTTCCACAAATGCGCCGTAGTCGGCGATGTTGGTGATCTTGCCAAACAGGCGCGTGCCTTGTGGATAACGGCGGTTCACGCCCATCCATGGGTCGTCGCCCATCTGTTTCAGACCGAGTGACACGCGGTTTTTCTCGGTGTCGAACTTCAGGATCTTGGCCACGATTTCCTGGCCAGCCGTCACCACTTCGCTTGGGTGACGCACGCGGCGCCATGCCATGTCGGTGATGTGCAGCAGGCCGTCAATGCCGCCCAGGTCAACGAACGCGCCGTATTCGGTGATGTTCTTGACGACGCCCTTGACGGAGGAGCCTTCCTTCAGGGTTTCCATCAGCTTGGCGCGTTCTTCGCCCATGCTGGCTTCGACCACGGCACGGCGTGACAACACGACGTTGTTGCGCTTGCGGTCCAGCTTGATGACCTTGAATTCCATGGTCTTGTTCTCGTACGGAGACAAGTCCTTGATGGGGCGGGTGTCGATGAGCGAGCCGGGCAGGAAGGCGCGGATGCCGTTGACGAGGACGGTGAGACCGCCCTTGACCTTGCCGCTGGTCTGGCCGGTGACGAATTCGCCGGACTCCAGGGCTTTTTCCAGGCTCATCCACGAGGCCAGGCGCTTGGCCTTGTCGCGGGACAGCAGGGTGTCGCCATAGCCGTTTTCGACGGAGTCGATGGCCACGGAGACAAAGTCGCCGACCTGGACTTCGAGTTCGCCCTGGTCGTTTTTGAATTCTTCGAGCGGCACATAGGCCTCGGACTTCAGTCCGGCGTTGACGACGACGTGGTTGTGGTCGATGCGAACGACTTCAGCGGTGATGACTTCACCGGTGCGCATTTCAGAGCGCTGGAGCGATTCGTTAAATAGATCGGCAAAAGATTCAGACATGATTTTCCTCATCCACACAACAGGGTTCCAATAGCGGAATTGCTATTGTTTTTATAGCTGCTTGCGGCGGTTGCTTGCGGCCAGACGTTGAATAAGGCTGCGGGTTACGTTAATGAACCTGCTGACCAAGCGCAGGTTGCGCGTCGGGGGTCAGAAGGGCCGGGTGCCTTGCCACCAGTCAATCACCTGATCCACCGACTTTTCAATCGACAGATAGGAATTGTCCAGGGGCCGGGCGTCATCAGCAGGCTTCAAAGGGGCGGCTTTTCGCGATGAATCGCGGGCGTCACGTGCCTCTAAATCTTGCTGAATCTCGCTGATTATAGCTGAATTTCCCTTTGAAATCAACTGCTTATGCCGTCGTTCAGCGCGGTGCCGGGCGCTGGCCGTCAGGTAGATTTTGAGCGGTGCATCGGGAAAAATGACGGTTCCCATGTCCCGCCCGTCTGCTACCAGCCCGGGCAACTGCCGGAAACTGTGTTGCAGGGTCAGCAGCGCAGCGCGAACCTGGGGATGGGCCGAGACCCGGGAAGCGGCCATTCCGGCAGCTTCGGAGCGGATGGCTTCTGACACATCTTCCGCCCCGAGGAAAATCCGGTCGCCCTGAAAGCGAACCGGCATGGTGCGGGCGATTTGCGCAACAGCCGCCCCGTCGTCGAGCGAAACGTCGGCACGCAAGGCGGCAAATGCGCTCAAGCGATACAGGGCGCCGGAGTCAAGATAGTGGTAGCCGAGCCGTTGGGCCGTCAAAGCTGCCAGGGTACCCTTGCCCGAGGCAGTGGGGCCATCGACGCAAATCACCGGAATATGGTTGACATCTGCTCTGGCCACCGTGAACAGGGCCTCGAAGTAGTCCGGAAATGTTTTGCCGACACATTTGGGGTCAAGAATCCGGATGGGCAACCGGGCCGGATTGAAAGCGGCCAGCGAAAAACACATGGCTACGCGGTGATCGTCATAGGTGTGAATGGGCGCGGTTTTCCATTCGCCGGGCCGGGGCGGCGTAATTTTGAGATAGTCCGCCCCTTCCTCCACCGTGGCGCCGAGCTTTTGCAACTCGCAGGCCATCGCGGCGATGCGGTCGGTTTCCTTGACGCGCCAGCTGGCGATGTTGCGCAAGGTGGTGCATCCCTCGGCATACAGCGCCATCACGGCCAGCGTCATCGCGGCATCGGGAATATGGTTGCAGTCCAGATCAATCGCCTTGAGCGGCCAAGCACCGCGCGAGATGCGCAATGAATTGGGCGTGCTGTCGATTTGCGCGCCCATCATTCGTGCGGCCTCCACGAAACGAATGTCGCCCTGGATGGAGTCGGCCCCGACCCCCAAAACTTCTATGCCATTTTGGCCTGCAGAGCCCGATGCTATTGCGCCAAGCGCTATGAAATAGCTAGCAGAGGAAGCGTCGCCTTCCACATGGATTTCTCCGGGCGACTGGTAGCGGCTGCCGGCGGGGATGATGAACTGCTCCCAGCCTTTACGCTGCACGTCAATGCCGAAACGTTCGAGCAGCTTGAGCGTGATTTCAATGTAAGGCCGTGAAATCAGCTCCCCCACGACCTCAATGCAGATGTCGTCGACAGCCACAATGGGCAGAGCCATCAGCAGGGCGGTCAGGAACTGACTGGAAACATCTCCGCGCACCCGGATGGGCTCTTTCAGGTTCAATTGGCCGGAACGCAGGCGCAGGGGCGGAAAACCTTCATTTCCCAGGTAGTCGATGGAGCAGCCCAGCTGCCGGAGGGCATCAACCAGGTCGCCGATAGGCCTTTCGTGCATACGGGCCACGCCCGACAGCTCAAATTCTCCGCCCAGCAAGGCCAGAGCGGCCGTCAATGGACGCATGGCAGTACCGGCATTGCCCAGAAACAGCTTGACCGGTGTGTGAACGTTGCGGCCGCCAAGGCCGGTGATCATCGCGGTGCTGCCCTCTTGTTTTACTTCGCAGCCAAGCAGCCTGAGCGCCGTCAGCATCACGGCGGTGTCGTCAGACGCCAGGAGATCGTGAACTGTGGTTTCCCCGTGACTCAGGGCGGCCAGCAACAAGACGCGATTGGAAATGCTTTTGGATCCGGGCAGGCGGACAGTGCCTCCCGCTCCACTGAGGGGCGGAATGTCCAGGAACTCGATGTCGAACATGAATCGCAGGTTTATTTATGCGATTTTTGAGAAGAGATGCGCCAGTTGGCGCGCGTCTCGCTGGCTTGCTCAATGAGCGCTTCCAGGCCGTCGCCGTTGCTGCTCGAAATGAGTACTTCGAGGGACTGCAGGGTCTGCTGAAAGATCTTGGACTGCGCCAGCAACTCTTCGCGGTTGGCAATCAGGATGTCGCGCCACATTTTCGGATCGCTGGCAGCGATGCGTGTGAAGTCGCGAAAGCCGGGCCCGGCCAGGGACATGTAGTCCTTCCCGTGCTCCTGTCCGGTAATGCCGTTGATCAGTGCAAAGGCGATCAGGTGGGGCAGATGGCTGACTGCGGCGTACGCAGCGTCATGTGCCTGCGGCGACATCTTGAGGACATGGCAGCCCATGGCGGTCCATACGTCGGTGGCTTTTTGCAGCTGGACCGTGAAAGTCCGCTCTATGGGGGTCAGGATGACCTGCTTTCCGTTGTAGAGGTCGACATCAGCGTGTTCGACACCCGACACCTCTTTGCCGGTAATGGGATGGCAGGGAACGAAAGAGCCGACGTTACCCTGCAGGACCCGCCGTGCGGCATCGACCACGTCGCGCTTGGTGGAGCCGACATCCATGATCAGGGTGTTTGGGCCAACAAGATGCCGGATCGCCTTGAAGGTGGCTTCGGTTGCAGAAACCGGCACCGCCAGCAGGACAATGTCAGCCCCCGAGACCGCCAGCAGGGCGGAAGGTGCCTCTACGTCAATGACACCCATCTGGCGTGCGCGCTCGGTCGTCGAAGGCGACTTGCTGTAGCCCACCACGCGTTTGACCAGACCGGCGCGCTTGAGAGCCAGCGCAAAAGAACCGCCCATCAGGCCGCATCCAATGAGACCTAATTGTTCAAACATGTCGTGGTACCAGGAGTTTTGTGAGTTCGTGCATTAATCGCTGACAGGATAGGTTCCGAGAACCTTGTAAAAGGCGCACATTTGTTGCAGGTCAGCCAGTGCCGCCTTGACGTGGTCCTGCGACGGATGGCCTTGCAAATCGATATAAAAATAATATTCCCACTGGCCGGAGCGTGCCGGGCGCGATTCAAAGCGGGTCATGGAGACGCCGTGAGCTTTCAACGGCATCAGGATGTCATGGACGGCGCCGGGGCGGTTGGGTACGGAGACCACCAGGCTGACACAGTCTTTGCCGGAGAGGGGCGGGGAGGGTAGTGTTTGCGGCAGGCACACTACGGCAAAGCGCGTGCGGTTAAACGCGTCGTCCTGAATGGCGTGGGCGGCCGTATACAGGCCAAACTGGGTGGCGGCCCGATCACTGGCAATGCCGGCCCATGCAGGGTTGGTGGAGGCAAGGCGTGCACCTTCCGCATTGCTGGAGGCTGCCCGGCGCTCCACATTGGGCAGGTGCGTGGTCAACCAGCCCTGGCATTGGGCCAGGGCCTGGGGGTGTGCATACACGGCTTCGATACCTTCCAGGGACTCGGAAAGCCGCAGGAGGTTGTGGCGCACCATCAGGCTGATCTCGCCAACGATGTGCAGGGGAGAGTTCAGGAACAGGTCGAGAGATCGGGACACGACGCCCTCGGTCGAGTTTTCGACCGGCACAACCCCGTAGCTGGCGCTGCCGGCAGCCGTTGCACGAAAAACCTCGTCGATGCTGACACAGGGAACATGCTCGATGCTGGCGCCAAAAAACTGCAGCGCTGCCTGCTCGCTGAAAGTGCCGGCGGGACCGAGGTATGCCACACGCACCGGAGATTCCAGTGCCAGGCAAGCCGACATGATTTCACGCCATACGGCAGCAACATGTTCGTTTTTGAGCGGCCCTTGATTGGCTTGCTGGATCTGCTCAATAACCTGGGCGACGCGGTCCGGGCGGAAGAAGGGCGTACCCTCGCGCTTCTTGACTTCGCCGACCTGCTCCGCGACTTGGGCGCGGCGATTCAGCAGGGCGAGCAGTTCTCGGTCCAGTGCATCAATCTGTACGCGTAAATCTGCAAGATGGGTGGTCATGTCAGAGACCACCCGGCCATGCGGCGGGCGCTGCAGACCTGCCGGAAAGGCGAACCATAATGAGGGCGAAAAAACATTTCATCCTAGGCGTGTTTTTGTTCGAATTCTCGCATGTACTCCACCAGTGCCTGGACACCGGCCAGTGGCATGGCGTTGTAAATGCTGGCGCGCAGCCCTCCCACTGACTTGTGACCCTTGAGCTGAAGCAAGCCCCGTGCCTTGGCACCTGAGAGAAACGCGTCGTTCCGTGACTCGTCCCGCAAGAAAAATGGAACGTTCATCCGGGACCGGCAGTTTTTGTCGACCTTGTTGAGATAAAACTGCGAGCCGTCAATGGCGTCATACAGAAACTGCGCCTTGGTTTTGTTGCGCGCTTCCATTGCGGCAATGCCGGTAGCGCCGCCTTCTTGCTGGCGCTTGAGCCACGCGAAGGTAAGGCCTGCAATGTAGATTGCGTACGTGGGGGGCGTGTTGTACATGGACTGGTTGTCCGCTACGGTCTTGTAGTCAAAGGCGCTGGGGCAAATCGCCAGCGCACGGCCAAGCAGGTCTTCCCGGATGACCACCAGCGTGACACCTGCAGGCCCCAGGTTTTTTTGTGCACCACCAAATGCCAGGCCAACGAGAGACCAGTCAACCGGCCGCGATGCTACATGAGAGGAAAAATCGATGACCAGTGGCGCATCGCTTCCCAAGGCCTTAAGGTCTGGAAGGCTTTGAAACTCCACACCGTGGATGGTTTCATTGGTGCACAGGTGGACGTAGCTTGCGTCCGGCCGCAGCTTCCAGCCGGACGGAGGTGGTAGCAGCGTGTGCCCGTTGTCTGCATTGCTCGCAGCGACCTGGACATCGCAATACTTGCGTGCCTCTTTTTGCGATTTTTCACTCCAGCTGCCTGTTACCACGAAATCGGCCGAACGACCCTGCGAGACATTGAGGGGAACAATGGCATTTTCGGCAAGTCCGCCGCCCTGCATGAACAGGATCTTGAAGTGGGCCGGAATGGCCATCAGCTCGCGGAAATCGGCCTCCGCGTTTTCATAAATGGAAATGAACTCCTTTCCACGGTGACTCATCTCCATCACGCTCATGCCGCTGCCGTGCCAGTCCAGCATTTCGCCCGCCGCCTGCCGCAAGACCTCTTCGGGCAGGTTCGCCGGGCCAGCGGAAAAATTGAAAGGACGGGTCATTTCTTGGCGGGCGGCTTGCCTGCTCCCGGCGCGGGGCCGGTGCCAATGATCTTCAGCGCCACGTCGTCGAACTGCTTGGCACGTGCGAGGACGTCGGCACGCGAGGCTTCTACCAGCTTTTGTACAAAGACATTGCCCAGCTCGGGCGCCGTAGCCTGGTATTTCTTGACGGCAGGTGATTCAAAAAAAGCAGCAAGCTGCTGGAGTTCTTCCTGTGTGAACCGTTCTGCATACGCAGGTACCAGCGATTCGGCGCTGACTTTGCTAACCTGCTTGCTGATCAGCTGGCTCGCATCATCGGCATATTTCTTGAGTTCGGCGTTAAGTTCTTCAGACGCTTTTGGCTGCTTGGCTTTGGGAACATTTGCCTCCATTTTTGGAGCCCATTTAACAATGAGTTCCTGCGCCGTGGTGCCCGCAAGCTGGTTCACCAGCCGGTCAAGCTCCGGCCCTTGCTGCAGCGCGACCACTTTTTTGGCCAGCTCTGTTTTCGGATCTGCTGCTTGCGCGTGAACAGCCGTGGCGCCGCAGGCCATGGCAGCGATCGTGATAGCGGTAAGGAAGTTTTTCATCAGGTACTTTCGATGTTCGGGGTGTCTGTGCCGGTACCGGTTTCAGTATCGGGTTCATCCAGCGTGGCATCGTTTTCAACGATGCGCTGAAGGCCGCTTAATTGTGAACCTTCATCAAGGCCGATGAGCGTAACACCCTGTGTAGCCCTTCCCATTTCGCGGATTTCGCTGACGCGCGTGCGGACCAGCACGCCCTTGTCGGTGATCAGCATGATCTCGTCGTCCACGTGAACCAGTGTGGCCGCAACCACCTTGCCGTTGCGCTCGCTCTGCTGGATGGCGATCATGCCCTTGGTGCCGCGGCCGTGACGTGTGTATTCGGTGATGGACGTGCGTTTGCCATATCCGTTCTGGGTGGCTGTCAGCACACTTTGCTGCTCGTCTTCGGCGACCAGCATGGCGATCACGCCCTGGCCGTCTTCGAGCATCATGCCGCGCACGCCGCGTGCATTGCGGCCCATGGGGCGCACGTCGTTCTCATCGAAGCGCACGGCCTTGCCACCGTCACTGAACAGCATCACGTCGTGCTTGCCGTCGGTCAGCGACGCACCAATCAGGTAGTCGCCTGCGTCAAGATCGACCGCGATGATGCCGGCCTTACGCGGATTGTTAAATTCGTCGAGGGCGGTTTTCTTCACGGTGCCCATGGAGGTGGCCATGAAGACGTATTGATCAGCCGGGAAGCTGCGCTTTTCGCCCGTGAGAGGAAGGACGACGGTGATTTTTTCACCTTCCTGCAGGGGGAACATGTTGACGATGGGCCGACCGCGAGAACCGCGAGAACCGGCGGGTACTTCCCAGACCTTGAGCCAGTAGAGCCGGCCGCGATTGGAAAAGCACAGGATGTAATCGTGCGTGTTGGCGATGAAGAGCTGGTCGACCCAGTCGTCTTCCTTGGTGGCGGTGGCCAGCTTGCCGCGGCCACCGCGTTTTTGTGCCCGGTATTCCGACAGCGGCTGGCTCTTGATATAGCCGGTGTGTGAAAGCGTCACCACCATGTCGGTGGGGGTGATCAGGTCTTCGGTGCTGAGATCGAACGAGCTGTGCTCGATCTGGCTGCGGCGAGCGCCGAGCTTTGTCTGGCCGAATTCCAGCTTGATGGCTGTCAGTTCTTCGCCAATGATGATGGACACTCGCTCAGGCTTGGCCAGGATGTCGAGCAGGTCGTCGATCTCGGCCATGACTTCCTTGTACTCCGCCACGATCTTGTCCTGCTCCAGGCCGGTCAGGCGTTGCAGGCGCATCTGCAGGATTTCCTGTGCCTGTGTTTCCGAGAGGCGGTACAACCCGTCGTTGCCCATGCCAAACATCTTCTCGAGACCGTCGGGGCGGTAGTCATCGGCGTTCACCACGCCGCCATCGGCACGCGTGCGGGTCAGCATTTCGCGCACCAGGCTGCTGTCCCAGGGGCGCAGCATCAGCTCGGCCTTGGCGACGGGAGGCGTGGGGGCATTTCGGATGATGGCGATGAAGTCGTCAATATTGGCCAGGGCCACTGCGAGGCCTTCCAGCACGTGTCCCCGCTCCCGTGCCTTGCGCAGCGTGAACACGGTACGGCGCGTCACGACTTCACGGCGGTGCGACAGGAAGACCTGGATCAGGTCCTTCAGGTTGCAAAGCTTGGGCTGGCCATTGACCAGTGCCACCATATTGATGCCGAAGGTGTCCTGCAGCTGGGTCTGCTTGTACAGATTGTTCAGCACTACTTCGGGCACTTCGCCACGCTTGAGTTCGATCACCAGGCGCATGCCCGACTTGTCGCTCTCATCCTGAATATGGCTGATGCCTTCGATTTTCTTCTCGTGCACCAGCTCGGCCATGCGCTCCTGAAGCGTCTTTTTGTTGACCTGGTAGGGGAGCTCGTCGACGATGATGGACTGGCGCTGGCCCTTGTCGATGTCCTCGAAATGGCACTTGGCACGCATGACCACCTTGCCGCGGCCGGTGCGATAGCCGTCCTTGACGCCATTGATGCCGTAAATAATGCCGCCCGTGGGGAAGTCCGGTGCGGGCACGATCTCCATCAATTCGTCAATGGAGGCCCCCGGGTTTTTCAGCATGTGAAGGCATGCATCGACCACTTCGTTGAGGTTGTGGGGCGGAATGTTGGTCGCCATGCCCACCGCAATACCGCCCGATCCGTTGACCAGCAGGTTCGGCAAGCGGGTCGGCATGACCAGCGGCTCCTGCTCGCTGCCGTCGTAGTTGGGGCCGAAATCGACAGTTTCCTTGTCAAGGTCGGCGAGCAGCTCATGGGCAATTTTTGACAGGCGGATTTCGGTGTAGCGCATGGCCGCGGCGTTGTCGCCATCGACAGAGCCGAAATTCCCCTGACCGTCAACCAGCAGGTGGCGCAGGGAAAAATCCTGGGCCATCCGCACAATGGTGTCGTAGACTGACTGGTCGCCGTGCGGATGGTACTTGCCGATCACGTCGCCGACGATACGCGCTGACTTTTTGTAAGGACGGTTCCAGTCGTTGTTCAGTTCGTGCATGGCAAAAAGCACGCGCCGGTGTACCGGCTTGAGGCCGTCCCTTGCATCGGGCAGAGCCCGCCCCACGATCACGCTCATCGCGTAATCGAGGTAGCTTCGCCGCATTTCCTCTTCAAGACTGATGGGCAGGGTTTCTTTAGCGAACTGGGTCATGAGCGGCCTGGTTGGGATTTCGAGATCTTGAAGGAAACCGCTGATTTTAAGGCCGGAGTTTAAAGCGATGGCCTGTGGCGGGACAGCAACAAATGCTGAAGAATCTTAAGTCTGTGTCAGACGAAGCCGATAGCGTGCTTGAAGGTTCAGGCAGGTGTGGCACAATCGATGTAACGCTTTGAGTGATGGTCACTCACGGCGTGTAAATTACTAATCGCAGCCAGTCTGCGGCTTTTCTCTAGAGGAGAACCATGAAGAAACTCAACAAAGTGGCAATGTTGTTTGCTTCCGCAGCGCTTGTTACCGCCGCTGGTGCACAAACTATCGACAACTGGAAAAACGGTTCCAACGAACTGGTCTGGAAAAACGGTACCAACGAACTGTGCTGGCGTGACGCTTATTGGACGCCTGCTACTGCAGCGCCTGGTTGCGATGGCGCAATTGCCCCTGCAATGGCTCCTGTTGCTCCTCCGGTTGCTGGTCAAGCTGCGAAGCCTGCCCCTACTCCTGCCACTCCTCCTCCTCCTGCCGCAACGAAAGTTACGTACGCTGCTGACGCTTTCTTTGACTTCAACAAGTCAGTGATCAAGCCAGAAGGCAAAGCCAAGCTGGATGACCTGGTCGGCAAGATCAAGGACATCAACCTGGAAGTCATCATTGCCGTGGGTCACACTGACTCCGTGGGTAGCGATGCTTACAACCAGAAGCTGTCGGTTCGCCGTTCGGAAGCCGTCAAGGCATATCTCGTGTCCAAGGGCATCGAGAAAAACCGCGTCTACACTGAAGGCAAGGGCGAGAAACAGCCAGTTGCTGACAACAAGACCGCCGAAGGCCGCGCGAAGAATCGCCGCGTGGAAATCGAAGTGGTTGGCACCCGCGCCAACAAGTAATCCTTTCGGATCGCTTAAAAAACCGCGCTACGGCGCGGTTTTTTTATGCCTCAACGATAATGCGTCATGTCTATCAGCGATAACTTCGACCCCGCCGAACTGGCGAAATTCTCAGACCTGGCCCACCGCTGGTGGGACACCGAAAGTGAATTCCGCCCCTTGCACCAGATCAATCCGCTCCGCCTGGGCTGGATCGAGAGTTTGGTCCCACTTAAAGGGCTGCGTGTACTCGACGTCGGCTGCGGCGGCGGCATCCTGGCCGACTCGATGGCGCGCCGGGGCGCCGATGTCCTGGGCATCGATTTGGCGACCAAAGCGCTGAAAGTCGCCCAGCTTCACGCGCTGGAGGCACAGACCGAGGGTGTCCAATACCGTGAAATCAGCGCCGAAGCGCTGGCAGCCGAGCAGCCTGGCCGTTTTGACGTTGTCACCTGCATGGAAATGCTGGAGCACGTGCCCGACCCGTCTTCCATCGTCAAAGCCTGCGCCGCGCTGGTCAAGCCTGGGGGGTATGTGTTTTTTTCGACCATCAATCGCAATGCCAAGGCCTTTCTGTTTGCCATCGTTGGGGCGGAATACGTACTTAATATGTTGCCACGCGGCACCCACGAGTACGCCAAACTGATCAAACCCAGTGAACTGGCCGGATACTGCCGCGTCTCCGGTCTCTCGCTTGAGCAAACCCGGGGCATGGAATACAACCCCCTGACACGTCACTATTGGCTCAGTGCGGACACCAGCGTGAATTACCTGCTGGCCACGCAAAAGAGCTGAGTCTCGTTTTTACCCACATTCGCGCTACATGTTCAAAGACACCGATGCCGTGCTGTTCGACCTCGACGGCACCCTGATTGACAGTGCCCCTGATCTGGGCGCAGCGGCCGACAAAATGCGCACGGACCGTGGTCTGGAATCGCTGCCCCTTGCGCTTTACCGTCCCATGGCCGGCGCGGGTGCGCGCGGCATGATTGCCGTGGCTTTTGGGTTGACGCCCGAAGACACCGGCTTTGGCGTGCTCCGGGAAGAGTTTTTCAGCAATTACGAATCGCGCATGACCGAAAACACCTCAGTGTTTGAGGGGGTGGCGGATCTGATCGCGCGCATCGACCAGATGGGGCTCAAATGGGGCGTGGTGACCAACAAGTCCGCCCGCTTCACCATTCCGCTGACCAAGGCCATGCCTTTGTTCAATACAGCGAAAACCATCATCAGTGGCGACACCACGCCGCATGCCAAACCCCATCCGGCTCCCTTGCTGGAAGCGGCACGCCAGCTCGAGCTTGCCCCCGGGCGCTGCATTTATGTCGGCGATGACGAGCGCGACATCCTCGCAGGCCGGGCCGCGGGCATGCCCACGGTGGCCGCAGCCTACGGCTACCTCGGCAAAGCCGCCGATACCGAGGGCTGGAAGGCCGATGCCACTATCGCGGCGCCCGGCGCGCTCTTGAATTTGCTGCGAATGGCGTAAACTAGGCTTCCTGGGGCTGCATTGGTTTCGACGTGGGTTCGGACGCGGTGTGGTGCATGTCGAGCTGAGTGTGCTCGTAAAACTGATTCAAACAAACTAACTGCAAACGACGAACGTTTCGCACTCGCTGCTTAATTGCCAGTGAGCTTTACAACAGCAGGCCGATGGGCTGGGCAAGGGGTGTTTAGCGCAAGTTAAATGCTCCCGGCTGTAAAGATAATTTCATCGGCTGGCTCCGGGCTGGGTACCTTAACCCGGGGCAAGAAAATAGGGTGCTGGCGTCCTGTGTAGCGTGCGACTGCGCGACACAGGTGGCGAGACTCAAATCAGACCGCTAAACATGTAGATCTGCCCGAACAAGGCTTGCGGACGGGGGTTCAAATCCCCCCAGCTCCACCACTTCACGAAAGCCCAGCCTTTACCGGTTGGGCTTTTTCATTGGGCGCCTGTTTTCGGGGTGCCTGTCTGCTCCCTGCTCATGCCCGCCGCCCTGGTACCGGGCGACAATAGCCCCATGGCAAGCATGCAACTTCAAGAAATTCTTTTCTCTCAGGGCTTTGGCACGCGGCGCGTGTGCGCGGGGCTTATTCAACAGGGTTTTGTGGCTGTAGCGGGCGTCCCTTGTGCGGAACCAGCTATGGAATTCATAGCAGAAGGCCTGCACTTCACGGTGCAGGGCGTGGCCTGGGAGTACCACGAGAAAGCCTACCTGATGCTGCACAAACCGGCCGGCTACGAATGCTCGCAAAAGCCCAGCACCTATCCCAGTATTTACACCCTGCTGCCGGCGCCGATTCGCCAGCGCGGCGGTGGCGCGGCTGCCGGCGTGCAGGCGGTAGGGCGGCTGGACCAGGACACGACGGGTCTTTTGCTGCTGTCGGATGACGGCAAGTTCATCCACCGCATGAGTTCGCCCAAGCACCATGTGCCCAAGGTGTACGAGGTGCGGGCCAAGCACCCGGTCGACGACAAGCAAATCCAGAAACTGCTGGCTGGCGTGGTGCTGGACGACGACCCGAAACCCGTGCGAGCCGCCGCGTGTGAAAAAACTGGTGAAAACCAGCTCAGCCTGACCCTCACCGAAGGCAAATACCACCAGGTCAAGCGCATGATTGCCGCAGTGGGCAACCGGGTCGAGGAAGTGGGCGGCCTGCACCGTTCACGCATCGGTTCGTTGGATTTGCCGCCAGACCTGAAACCCGGCGAATGGCGCTGGCTGACGCCGCAAGACATGGCGAGCATTTCAGCGCCTTCGGTCAAAACTCCCTGAAACCGGTAAAAAAACCAGACCCAAACGCGGCGGCAAGCGGTTACGCTGCCAGCTTCGCAAAAAGCAAACCTGGAGGAAACATGAATCCACGCCGTCAATTCCTGAATGCCGCCGCGATCAGTGCCGTGGCCGCGCCGTCGCTGGCCCTGGCGCAGCACGCACCCAAAGCGTCGCGAGGCCCGATCCTGTTGACCGTCAGCGGGCGGATCGGCGCGGGCAACCGCGGCGCCTTCGATCCGGCGCTCGACCAGATGATGGGCAAGCAGAAAATCCAGTTCGACAAGGCCCATGTCTTTGACTTTGCCGCACTCACCGCGCTGCCGGCCGTCACCATCAAGCCGACGCTGGAATACGACAGCAAGCCACACACCCTGAAAGGCCCCTTGCTGGCCGATGTCATGAAAGCTGCCGGCGTGAAGTTGACCGACAAGACGACGCTTTTCCTGCGCGCTGTGGACGGCTACGCCGCCCAGGTCACCGCCGCCGAGGCCAGCAAGTACCGCTTCATCGTTGCGACCCACCTGGACGGCCAGCCCATGGCGCTGGGCGGGCTGGGACCACTCTGGGCGGTGTATGACGCGGACCGTTTTCCCGACATGGCTGCCAAGCCGCTGCCGGCGCGCTTTGCCTGGTGTCCCTGGGCGACGTACCACATCGAAGTCAAAGAGGCTTGAGCGGCGCCTGTTTCCCGTTGAAATGACGGTCCAGGCCTTGTTTTTCCAAATGAAATCGGTCTTTTAGCTAATAGGGACGGGCGCAAGCAGCTATAAAAAACGTAGCACCCGTCAAGCGGTTCAATCGATGTCTTTGAGAAAGTCAGTGATCGCTTCAACCGTTTTTTCAGGCTGGTCGCGCTGGGGTGAGTGTCCGCAGGCGGCCAGCCTCAGTTGCCGGGCATGGGGTGCTGCCAGCGCAATTTCGTCCAGCTGCCGCATGGTGCCGTACTCATCTTCAAGCCCCTGGATGAGCAGCAGCGGCGCCGCAATGCGCGTGCAGTCCGGCCGGATGTCAAAGTTGCGAAAGGCCGGCGACAGCCAGACATCGTTCCATTGCCAGAAAGCGACGTCCACATCGGCGTGGTAACGAGCCAGGCGCTCGCGCAAACCTCCTGATTCAAACGCGGTTCTGGCCTGGGCAATTGCCTGAACTGCGATGTCTTCGACCAGCACGTGCGGTGCCATCGCGATGCAGGCCGAAACCGGGTGCCGGCTGGCGTGGAGCAGGGCGATGCTGGCGCCGTCGGAATGGCCGAGCAACACGGGGTTTTCAACCCGCAGCGTATCCAGCAGCGCGGGCAACACCTCCCAGGCCTCGCGGTGCATGTAGTCGGGTAGCAGGCGGCCGGTGCGCTGGCCGTTCTGCTTTGCCGGTTCACCGCGTACGTTTGGTACGGGCTCTGACTGCCCATAGCCGCGTCGCGAATACACCATACCCGCCCGTCCGGTTGCCGTGCATACCGCCTGGGGCCAGTCCAGGCCGCGTTGCGTCCAGAGGCTGACCGAGCCCAGGCCTTCATGCAGGAAAACCACCGGAGCGAGGTCGGCGCGCCCGGCGATGTGCCTGACCTCCAGGCGCGCGCCGTTGATCTCCATCAAATTCATCGCTGCATCGTAAAGGATGTAAACGATTGGGCGAATCTGGCGTTGGAAAAAGGGGCCGCAGAGGACTTTTGGGCACCTTCAGGCATTTGCCATGGCTGACGCCCGGTACACTAGCCGGTTGCACGTAGAAAGACCGTTTTTGTGAATGTTTTCGTCCGTTTTGCCGCCGCCTGGCTGCTTGCCCTTGCCGGTTTGGCATGCTCCACCGCCTTTGCCCAGACGGCCGCCGCTGGTGCCGCACTTTCGGGAATCACAACGCCTGTTTTTGTGCTGAACTCGCTCGAAGACAGTGTCAGCGTGATCAACCCGGCCACCTGGACGGAAACCAGACGCATTGCCACCGGCAAGCAGCCGCATCACCTGTACCTCACGCCCGATGAAAAATCGGTGATTGTTGCCAACGCGCTGTCGGACTCGCTCACCTTCATCGACCCGAAAACCGCTGAAGTGCAGCGCACGGTGCGCGGCATCATCGACCCGTACCAGCTGCGCTTTTCACCCGACATGAAATGGTTTGTGACGGCCGCCAACCGCCTCAACCACATCGACATCTACAAGTGGGACGGCAAGGACATCACGCTGGCCAGGCGCGTGGCCACCGGCCGGACACCGAGCCATTTGTGGATCGACACCAAAAGCACCACGATTTATTCGACCATGCAGGACAGCGACGAGCTGATCGCCATCGACCTGCCCAGCCAGTCCATCAAATGGCGTGTCAAGACCGGCTCCATCCCGGCTGACGTGTACGGCACAGCCGACGACAAGCACCTGCTGGTGGGCCTGACCGGCGGCGACGCCGTCGAGGTGTATGACGTGAGCGGCGCGCAACCGCAGCGCATCAAGGTCATCAAGACCGGCGCCGGCGCCCACGCGTTCCGCGCCTTTGGCGACAAACGCCATGTGCTGGTCAGCAACCGCGTGGCCAACAGCATCAGCAAGATCGACCTGCAGACCCTGGAAGTGGTGGACAACTACCCCGCGCCGGGCGGCCCTGACTGTATCGACGTGAGCCGTGACGGCAAGCAGATACTGGTCACATCGCGCTGGGCGCGCAAGCTCACGGTGATCGACGTGGCAAGCCACAAGATCGTCCGGCAGGTCAATGTTGGAAAGAGCCCCCATGGCGTCTGGACGCTTGACCACGCACCTAGATAGGCCCCCACGCTCCCCCACTTTGTGTGGGTCGCTGCCCCCCGGGGGGGCCGCTGCGCCTGCGGCCCGGCAAAGCCGGTTCCGCGGCCCCTGCTTGCTTGAAGAGTCCCAGTGGACCGCCGCTGCACCGGGTCCGCTGCGGGCGTTACTTGCTATCATTTTTGCAGCTGCTTGCGCTCATCCTGCTTGGGCTGCAGGCAAAAACAATGCACAAAAAGCCGCACAAAATGCACCGCAGCCGGCCGAAGCGGCCTGCAAACCCGTCTACCTGACGCTGGACACTGGCCACATGGCTGTTGCGTCGCTGATGGCTGAGGTGCTGAACAAGCACAAGGTCAAGGTCACCTTTTTTGCCGCCAATGAGCGCACGCAAACCGGCGATGGCAGCCTGGGTACACAGTGGGCTGGCTGGTGGAAGGCACGGGCGGGTGAAGGCCACGAATTTGCCTCGCACACCTGGGACCACGTTTATTGGCGGGGCGATGTACCCGGCGCACCCGGTGCACCGGTGCAGTTCAAGATGCGGCCTTCTGCGGGCCCGCTGGAAGGCAAGGACTTCACCTGGACGGCGAAGCAGTACTGCGAGGAAATCGGCAAGTCCAGCAAACGCCTCGAAGAAATCACCGGAAAAAAAACACTGCCGCTCTTTCGTGCGCCGGGCGGTAAAACCTCGCCCGCGTTGCTGGCGGCGGCCAAGTCCTGCGGCTTTGAGCATGTGGGCTGGTCGCCCGCTGGTTTTCTGGGCGACGAGCTCGCCAGCGAGAGGTTCGGCAATGATTTCCTGCTGAAGAAGGCACTGCGCGACATCCGCTCCGGCGACATCCTGCTGGCCCACCTGGGCATCTGGTCGCGCAAGGACCCCTGGGCGCCTGCCGTGCTGGAGCCGCTCATTACCGGCCTGCAGTCGCGGGGCTTTTGCTTCAAGACCCTGGCTGAACATCCCCAGTACAAAGACTGGATTGCGTCGCAGGCCGCCCCGGTGCCTGCCAGGCCTTCAAAATAAGCCACATGGACTGGTTCAGCGATCTCTTTTCAATGGCGCAGCAGTGGCTGTTTGAGTCGGCCGTACAGCCGGCCATGTTTGCGCTGGGCATGGGCAATCTGCTGGAAGACGGCTACGACGCCACTGCCTGGTTCATGGTGGGCGTGATCCAGGTGCTGATATTGCTGGCCATCGTCGGCCCGCTGCAGCGCTGGCGGCCGGTAGAACCCGTGCTGGACCGGGCCACCATACGCACCGATGTGCTCTACACCCTGATCCACCGGTTGGGCCTGTTTCGCATCGCGCTGTTTTTCACGCTGGACCCGTGGTTTGACGAGGCTTTTGGCGCGCTGCGCACGGCCGGCTATGGCACTTTCCACCTGGACCAGCTCTGGCCAGGTGTGACGGACAACGCCCTCGTCAGCTTCGCGATTTACCTCGTGGTGTTTGACTTTGTGGCGTACTGGACGCATCGCGGCCAGCACCAGATCGAGTGGTGGTGGCGCCTGCATTCGCTGCACCATGCGCAGCGGCAGATGACGATGTGGAGCGACAACCGCAACCACCTGCTGGACGACATCCTGGTTGATTCCATCGTCGTGCTGGTGGCCCAGCTCATCGGCGTGGCGCCGGGGCAGTTCATTGCCATCGTGGCCTTTACCCAGCTCAGCGAGAGCTTTCAGCATGCCAATGTGCGGATGTGGTTCGGGCATGTGGGCGAGCGCCTGTGGATCAGCCCGCGCTTTCACCGCTTGCACCACAGCATTGGCATTGGCCACGAAAGCCACGGACCCAAAACACTGGGGGGCCACAACTTCGGCGTGCTGCTCCCTTGGTGGGACATGCTGTTCCGCACTGTCAATTTTGAGCAGCGTTATGACCCGACGGGCATTCGCGACCAGGTCGAAGCCAACCGCGACTACGGCAAAGGTTTCTGGTCGCAGCAGTGGCTGGGCCTGAAACGCCTCGTTGGCAAAGCCTGAACTTGCTGAGTTCTTAACCCAGCATGAGCCGCGGGACTGGCTTTGCCAGACCGCAGGCGGGCGGCCCCCTCGGGGGGCAAGGAGTTACACGCAGTGAACGACTGTGGGGGCTACACTTTCAGCATGAGCAAACTTCTTGACGCCTTCTGGCGCGCCGCGATGTATTGCCTGCACCCGCGGGTCATTGTGCTGTCGATCCTGCCGCTGGTGATCATGGGGGTGGTTTCGCTGACCCTGGGCTACTTCTTCTGGGACAGTGCTGCGGAAGCCATCCGCGTGCAACTTGGGAGCTTCGAGCTGGTTGATGCCATGGTTCGCTGGCTGGAGGGATTGGGCCTGGGCCAGCTGCAGTCTGTACTGCCCAAGGTGCTGCTCCTGCTTTTGATCATCCCCGTGATCATCATCGTCTCACTGCTCTTCGTGGCATTGCTCATGACGCCGGCCATGGTGGCCCTGGTGGCTGAACGGCGCTTTCCCCAGATGGAGCGCAAGCGTGGAGGCTCCCTGTTTACCAGCCTGTTCTGGTCGCTGGGCTCCACTTTGCTGGCCGTGGTGGCGCTGGTCGTTTCGATTCCGCTTTGGCTGATTCCACCGCTGATCCTGGTGCTGCCGCCGCTGATCTGGGGCTGGCTGACTTACCGTGTCATGTCTTATGACGCCATGGTGGACCACGCCAGCAGTGAAGAGCGGCGCCAGATATTCAAGGAGCATCGCCTGCCGCTGCTGGCGATCGGTGTGTTCAGCGGTTACCTGGGTGCGGCCCCCAGCCTGCTGTGGGCCTCGGGCGCGATGTTTGTGGCCATGGCGCCCATCCTGGTGCCGGTGGCCATCTGGATCTACACCCTGGTGTTTGCGTTTTCCTCGCTCTGGTTTGCGCACTACACGCTGTCGGCCCTGGAACAACTTCGCAAGAAGAATAATGCCCTGGCGCCCGACCCGCTTGCGCAAGCAGCTATTGAATCGATAGCAAATGAGCTGGCCCCCGATGCCCTCCCCGGGCCGGCGCCCAGCTTCGGCTCACTGGGCGGCAAGCCCGAATCACAACCCTGAACCCGTTACCTGACAAGCCTGAACATGACCCCACAATTCGGCCTCATCATCGTCGGCGACGAAATCCTTTCCGGCAAACGTGCCGACAAGCACCTGCCCAAAGCCATCGAACTGCTGGGCGCGCGCGGCTTGCAGCTGGCCTATGCCGACTACGTGGGCGACGACCCCGCCCGCATCACGGCCACGCTGGCGCGGGCGTTTGCCGCCGCGCGTGAACACGGCGACGTGGTCTTTTCCTGCGGCGGTATAGGGGCCACACCGGACGACCATACGCGGCAGTGCGCGGCCAAGGCGCTGGGCCTTGAGCTCGCGCTGCACCCCACGGCCAAAACCCTGATCCTTGAGCGCATGGCGGATGTGGCGAAAGAGCAGGGGACACCCTACGAGCCTGACCGCGACGACAACATCCACCGGTTGAACATGGGCGTGTTTCCGGTCGGCGCGGAGATTATTCCGAACCCCTATAACAAGATACCGGGCTTTACCTGCCGGGCGGGGCAGGGGGCGGTTCACTTCGTTCCCGGCTTCCCGGTGATGGCTTGGCCGATGATTGAATGGGTGCTCGACAACCAGTACGCCCACCTGCACCAAAAATCGCCTTACACCGAGAAGTCGGTGATCATTTTTGGGTCCATGGAGGCCATGCTCACGCCCCTGATGCTCGATATTGAAGCGGCCCATGCGGGAGTGAAAGTGTTTAGCCTGCCCAGCGTGGACCACCCGGAATATGGCCGCCATATTGAACTGGGCGTCAAAGGCGCGCCCGAGGCGGTCAATTTGGCCTATCCAGCCATGCTGGCCGGGCTGCACAAATTTGACCTGAAGTTAGGCCCCGAGTTGGTGCGTTAATTTTTTGCACCAAGCTTGTGCGTGTATGTTGATGCACGATCATGGTGCATTCGGTGCTGGCCGGTGTTTTTTGCATTTTCAGCCTGCCAAAGGCTGGAACTGAAGCCAGATCACGGCACAATCCGGGGCTTGGCGGGAAACTCAACCGCCAATGTCTGTGGCACAAAAAGTGCATTCGACAGCCCGAATAGATTTTTCAACCACCCATCCAGCAACAGGAGATTTTGATGGCAAAGACCGTCGCAGACGTCATGAAAATGGTCAAGGAAAACGAAGTCAAGTTTGTTGACTTTCGTTTTACCGATACCCGGGGCAAAGAACAGCACGTGACCGTGCCCGTGTCCCACTTTGACGAAGACAAATTCACGTCGGGCCATGCATTCGACGGCTCCTCAATTGCCGGCTGGAAGGGCATTGAAGCCTCCGACATGCAACTGATGCCTGACCCAAAGACGGCCAACATCGATCCGTTCTTTGAAGAAACCACGCTGTTCATGAGCTGCGACGTGCTTGAGCCCGCCGACGGCAAGGCCTATGACCGCGACCCGCGCTCCATCGCGCAGCGCGCAGAGGCTTACCTCAAGGCTTCCGGCCTGGGCGACACTGCTTACTTCGGCCCCGAGCCAGAATTCTTCATCTTTGACGACGTGCGCTGGAACACCGACATGTCGGGCACCTTCTTCAAGATCGAAGAATACGAAGCGCCCTGGAATTCTGGTGCCAAGCTCGAAGGCGGCAACCGCGGCCACCGTCCTACCGTCAAGGGCGGCTACTTTCCCGTGCCTCCTGTCGACAGCACGCAAGACATGCGCGCCGAAATGGCCCTGATCCTCGAGTCGCTGGGCATCCCCGTCGAAGTGTTCCACCACGAAGTGGCCGGTGCCGGCCAGAACGAAATCGGTACCCGTTTCAGCACGCTGGTTCAGCGCGCCGACTGGACCCAGGTCCTGAAATACGTCGTGCAGAACGTGGCCAACGCCTACGGCAAAACCGCCACCTTCATGCCCAAGCCTGTTGTCGGCGACAACGGCTCCGGCATGCACGTTCACCAGTCCATCTGGAAAGACGGCAAAAACCTGTTTGCCGGTGACGGCTATGCAGGCCTGTCTGATTTCGCCCTGTACTACATCGGCGGCATCATCAAGCATGCACGCGCCCTGAACGCCATCACCAACCCAGGCACCAACAGCTACAAGCGTCTGGTTCCTGGCTATGAGGCGCCGGTCAAGCTGGCTTACTCGGCCAAAAACCGTTCGGCATCGATCCGCATTCCTTACGTTGCCAATCCAAAGGGCCGCCGTATCGAAGCGCGTTTCCCCGATCCACTGATGAACCCTTACCTGGGCTTCTCGGCCCTGATGATGGCGGGTCTGGACGGCGTGGAAAACAAGATCCATCCCGGCGAAGCCGCCACCAAGGATCTGTACCATCTGCCACCCGAGGAAGATGCAAAAGTACCAACCGTGTGCCACAGCCTGGACCAGGCGCTGGACGCACTCGACGTGGGCCGCAGCTTCCTGACCAAGGGCGGTGTGTTCACCGACAGCATGATCGACGCCTACATTGAACTGAAGATGGGTGAAGTGACCCGCTTGCGCCAGGCGACCCACCCCATCGAATTCGAGATGTACTACTCCCTGTAATCAGGGGGGCGAAAGCCCAACCGCCTACTGTTTATTTACACAGTTTGTGGTCAAAAAAGGACGGCATATGCCGTCCTTTTTTATTGCCCAAGCCGGTTGTGGGTTTGCTGGCTTTGTATTTCGGCGCCTTTGCCGCATACTGATAGACCGTCCTCGCCCTTATTGGGCATCGGGAGTACCTATGAAACACACCTTATTGCTTTCTACCTTGTCGTTGCTGCTGGCTGGCGCGGGGAATGCTGCATGGGCGCAGCAGGTATACCGCTGCGCAGGAGTCGGGGGTGCGGCCCCTGAATACATCAACAACACAAAAGACGCCCAAACCCGGAGCTGCAAACTGCTGTCCGGCGGCAATGTGACGGTGATGCAGAGCACGCCGGTGCCCAAAGCCGCGGTTCGCGTGGCTGCGGCCGCAGGCTCCAGTGGCCCGCGCACCGATGGCAGCCCCGAACAGCGGACCCGCGACAACGATTCGCGCGCCATCCTTGAGGCCGAGTTGAAAAAGGCCGAAGCCAAGCTGGCCGAGCAGCAAAAAGAATTCAACAACGGTGAACCTGAAAAACAGGGCATTGAGAGCCGTAATTACCAGCGCTACCTGGACCGCGTGGCCGAGCTCAAGGACAGCATCACCCGTAACCAGAGTGACATTGCCGGCCTGAAGCGCGAAATTTCCCGCCTGCCTGCCCCGGCCTCAGCCGCCGTCGTCAATTAAACCAAGGCGATAAGCCGCGGCGAGCCGGCTTCTGGAGGAAAATGGATGGCTTGAACAAGCCCTCCATCCGTGCCGCTTTATCGTCCGTCCCGGTCACCGGACTTCCCCCCCGCTTTCAGGCGTTTGACCTGCTGGCCACGCTGGTGGCTGTGGTGCGTACCGACGGCACTGTGGTGTTTGCCAATGCCGCGCTGGAAGACGCGCTGGGCACCTCGCGGCGGACCATTGAAGGCTCGCAGCTCCCCGATTGCTTTACCGAGCCGCTCATTTTGCAAAATGCGCTGGAGGGCGCGGGCAGCAATGAATTTGCCGCCCTGCGTTACGACGCGTGGCTCAGGCGCCTGAACCACGAACCGCTGCCCGTGCATGTGGTGGTGGCGCAAACCGACACCCCGGGTGAGGCGATTGTGGAGCTGCTGCCGCTGGAGCAGCAGGCCAAGCAGGAGCGCGAAGAGCGCCTGATCGACCAGGCGCAGGCCAACAAGGAGTTGATCCGCAACCTGGCCCACGAGATCAAAAACCCCTTGGGCGGTATTCGCGGCGCTGCGCAGTTGCTGCAGATGGAAATCGGCAAGGACCTGACCGAGTACACCCAGGTCATCATCCATGAGGCAGACCGCCTGCAGACGCTGGTAGATCGCCTGCTGGCCCCGCACCGCCGCCCGCACTTGGTGGGCGATGTCAATATTCACGAAGTGTGTGAGCGCGTGCGCTCCCTGATCCTGGCGGAGTTCCCAAAAGGTTTGAGGGTTACACGCGACTACGACATCTCGATTCCTGATTTCCGCGGAGACCGCGAACAGCTCATTCAGGCGGTGTTGAACATCGCACACAACGCCGCGCAGGCTTTGGCGGAACGGGTGGCGGCAGGCAATGCGCACATCACTTTCAGGACAAGAATCGCCAGGCAGGTAACTTTTGGCAAGCAGCGCTATCGCTTGGCATTGGAATTGCATGTTATCGACAATGGACCGGGTGTGCCGGACTCCATCAAAGACCGCATCTTCTATCCGCTGGTATCCGGGCGGGAAGGTGGTTCGGGGCTGGGGCTGACATTGGCGCAAACCTTTGTCCAGCAACACCACGGTTTGATTGAGTGCGACAGTGTGCCGGGCCGTACAGATTTCAAGCTGCTTATACCGCTGCCTTGAAATGTGTTCTCAGCCATGATTGATACATAACGCGATCGTGCAGAGGGTTCCAGAAAGCCCTGCATTGAAAGCACGAAAAAAGGGACTGCACTACATGAAACCGATCTGGATCGTTGATGATGACCAGTCCATCCGGTTTGTTCTGGAAAAGGCCCTGCTCCGCGAGGACCTTCCTACGCGCAGTTTCACCAATCCCCGCGAAGTTCTTGCCGCACTGGAAAGCGCGACGGAGGATGAAGGGCCGCAAATTCTTGTGAGCGACATACGCATGCCGGGCGGCTCTGGCCTCGACCTGCTCGAAAAGGTCAAGGAAAAACTCCCCGGCCTGCCGGTCATCATCATGACCGCGTTCTCCGACCTCGACAGCGCGGTGTCCGCCTTCCAGGGCGGCGCTTTCGAATACCTGCCCAAGCCGTTTGACTTGCCAAAGGCGGTAGAACTCATTCGCCGCGCAGTGGAAGAAAGCCAGCGCGAAGAGGTGGCTGAAGAGCGCATGGCCTCCGCGCCCGAAATGCTTGGCCAGGCGCCGGCCATGCAGGACGTTTTCCGCGCCATCGGACGGCTGAGCCAGAGCATGGTGACCGTGATGATCACCGGTGAGTCCGGTTCAGGCAAGGAACTGGTGGCGCGTGCGCTGCACAAGCATTCGCCGCGCGCCAACGGGCCCTTTGTGGCCATCAATACCGCGGCCATCCCCAAGGATTTGTTGGAAAGCGAACTGTTCGGTCATGAGCGCGGCGCGTTCACCGGCGCGCAGACCATGCGGCGCGGCCGCTTTGAACAAGCTGAGGGCGGTACGCTCTTTCTCGATGAAATCGGCGACATGCCGTTTGACTTGCAGACGCGCCTTTTGCGTGTGCTGAGTGACGGCCATTTCTACCGCGTCGGCGGGCACAACGCCGTCAAGGCCAATGTGCGCGTGATCGCTGCCACTCACCAGGACCTGGAGCAACGCGTCAAGGAGGGCGGCTTCCGCGAAGATCTGTTCCACCGACTCAATGTGATCCGCCTGCGCCTGCCCGCACTGCGCGAGCGGCGCGAGGATGTCTTCATGCTGACACGCCACTTCCTGCAACAAAGCGCCAAGCAGCTCGGTGTGGAGCCCAAGCGGATTTCCGATACAGCGCTGCAGCAGCTCAGCAACTTTGGTTTTCCCGGCAATGTGCGCCAGCTCGAAAACATTTGCCACTGGCTCACCGTCATGGCGCCGGCGCAGGTGATTGAGCCCAAGGATCTTCCGCCCGAAGTGCTGGGCATTGTTCCCGAATCGGGCAGAAACCCCGTTTTCGCAGAGAAGGTTGGGGCGGCCAAAGCGGAGTGGTCGGCAGGCGCCGCGGAGAAAACTCCTGCCAGCCATGGGGCTGAAGCGGCCGTACCGGTTCCGCCGGTCTCTGGCCCTGAACAAAGCTGGGAAAGTGGTCTTGAAGCAGAAGCCCTGGCGTTGCTGGCGACCGGTCGCAGCGATGTGTGGGATGTGCTGACCCGGCGTTTTGAATCCAAGCTGATTCAGACCGCACTGGTCAATACACGCGGGCGCCGCATTGAGGCCGCTCAAAAGTTAGGCATAGGCCGCAATACCATCACGCGCAAGATTCAGGAACTCAATCTGGAGTGAATGTGGCCCCCACGGTGGATGTGGCCCCCACGGTCGCTCACTTCGTGTAGCTTCCTGCCCCCCGAGGGGGCCCCCCGCCTGCGGTCTAGCAAAGCCAGTCCCGCGGCTCATGCTGGTTTTAAGAGTTCAGTGCGTAAGCAGTGAGGGCTGGTATTCACCAGTGGGCAGCCGCGGAACCGGCTTTGCCGGGCCGCAGGCGCCGCCCCCTTGAGGGGGGAACAAGCTACACGCAGTGAGCTTGGACAGGGGTGCATCACTTTTGGGGGAACAGGCTACACGAAGTGAGCCTGGACGGGGGTCAGCCGATCTCCACGGTCACTGGCGCATGGTCGCTGGGCTTTTCCCATTTGCGGGGCACGCGGTCTATGGTGCAGCCTTTGACTTGCGGCTTCAGGGCGTCGCTGACCAGGATGTGGTCGATGCGCAGGCCGCGGTTCTTCTGGTAGCCCAGCATGCGGTAGTCCCACCACGAAAAGCTTTTGAGCGGCTGCTCGAACATGCGGAAACTGTCGGTCAGGCCCAGCGCCACCAGCTGGCGGAAATGCTCACGCTCTTCCTTGGTGTGGTGAATGGTGTCGCGCAAGCCCTCTGGGTCGAACGAATCCTGATCTTCCGGTGTGATGTTGAAGTCCCCCAGCAACACCAGTTGTGGGTGGGCTGCCATCTCCGCGCGTACATAAGCCTGCAGGCCACCCAGCCAGCGCATCTTGTAGGCGAACTTTTCGCTGCCGGGCTCCTGCCCATTGACGAAATAGCCGTTCAGCACGCGGATGGGGCCGGCAGGGCCGTCCACCGTGGCGGCGATGACGCGTGAATGCTCGTCCTCAAACCCCACGATGTTTTTCACCACGTCACGCAGCGGCGTGCGCGACAGGATGGCCACGCCGTTGTAGGTTTTCTGGCCGAAAGCGGCGGCTTCATAGCCGGCGGCCTTGAGCGCTTCCAGCGGGAACTTGTCGTCCGTCATCTTGAGCTCTTGCAGGCACAACACGTCGACAGGATTGGCCGCAAGCCAGTTCAGCACATGCGCAAGCCGCGCGGTCAGGGAGTTGACGTTCCAGGTGGAAATTTTCATGATTTAGTGCTCCGGCCCAATAAGAACATGCGCAAGCAGCTATCAAATATGTAGCAGAGCCAGTACGCCGATGACCAAACCCACCCCGGCCACGACGAACATGCCGTATTCAAGCCACTTCTTGCGGGTCAGCAGCGCAATGGCCGCAAGGGCAATGGCCACCTGCAGCACCGTGGTGGCCTGCGCCCAGCGGTGGTGCTGGTGCATCTGCTCATCGGACGACTTGTCCCAGGTGGTGGCTTCGGCTTCTAGCTTCTCGGCGCCGGCCTTGATCTCATTCTTTTCCTTTTCGTAGCGGTCTACCTTGCCCTGGTAGCCGGCTTTTTTGTCCTCAGGCGCCAGGTCGCGGGCGAGTTCGGCCAGCGACTGCTTGGTGCTTTTCGACTGGAAGTAATTCCACTGGTTGGAAGCTTCCGTCTTCTTGATGGCCGCGTTGTTTTTATACAAGCCCGCATTGGCCTGCGTGGCACCGCCCATGTAGGCAAAGATGGCGCCTATGGTGGCAATGATGGCCGTGATGACCGCGATTTGCGCGATCATGCCGCCGTTGTCGTGGCCGCCGTGGCCGCCTTGAGCCGCATGCTCGAGCTCATGGTCGTGGGGCCCGTGTACGTGAAATCCGCCTCCTGACATATCTGTTTCCCTCGTGTGTGTGTTGTTATCTGTTATGGATAGTTTTATTTTTGGTAGGTGATGAAGCTGAACTTCATTCCGTTGGCCGACACGTGATTTTCACGTGCGGCCTCCCGCCATTCGGGCCCCAAGGGCGGCGCGTAGGCGTCGCCCTCAATAGTTTCGGCGATCTCTGTGACTTCTATGCGATCTGCCAGCGGCATCGCCTGCGCGTAAATCTGCGCGCCGCCCAGGATCCACACCTCGGCTGAAGATGCGCACAGCGCCAGCGCGTCGGCCAGGCTCGCGGCCGTTTCGGCGCCGGTGTCTTTCCAGTCAGGCTGCCGCGTGATGACGATGTTGGTGCGGCCGGGCAGCGGGCGGAATTTCACCGGCAATGAATCCCAGGTCTTGCGGCCCATGATGACCGGCCAGCCGGTCGTCAGGCGCTTTAAGCGCGCCATGTCTTCCGGCAGGCGCCAGGGGATGGTGTTGTCGCGGCCAATCACGCCGTTGGCGGCGCGGGCGAAGATCATGTGGATTTTCATGGTGTTCAGAGGGAATCGATCCGGATGATATCCAGATTCAGGGGCCTGGCCGGCGCGATGATCGCGCTGCCGGGAACTGCTTGCAGTTGCTTGAGCAGGCGTGGATTGAGCGCCTCGGAGGTATAGACAGTGTGCACCATCGCCAGTTGGTCGGGCGGTGTGACGGCCTGAAGGTAGTCCTGGTAACGCGAGCGAAGCGCGTCTTCGCCAAGGCCGGTTGTGTGGGCTTGCTCATGGTCAATCCGCACCACGAGGATATTCACGGTATGAGACAGGCCTGCCGCGTCGGGCAGGTCCAGCTGCACGGCCCAGCAGCCGTCGGTCAGTGATTCACCCGCCAGCACCTCCGCCAGAAGCGGCGCCGCACCGGGTGCGATGGCGCGTACAGGGCGGCACAGGAGGGCCTCCCACAACTGCTCGTACAGCGGCGTCAGCCTCCTGTGCGTGTAGCGGCGGCGTATGACGGCTTCACGTGCGGCCTTCGGGTCGCCGTGCGATGCGAGATAGCCGCAAATAACGTTCTGCGCCCCGAGGGCGATGCGTTTGTCCAGCCGGATCGATTGCCGCAATTCCTCGACGCCGGCGTTGTCGCCTCTTTCGAGCAACGCCAGGCCGAAGTAGAACCGGGCCATGGCCATTTCGGGATGGCGGGCGGCCGCTGCAGACAGCAGGGCCAGGCTTGAGTCGTCGCTCTGCAACTGCTCTTGCACAATCGCCGTCGCCAGTTCGGTCTGGGCGGGCGTTTGTTCGGAGAAGAGCACATGCACCCCACCGGCCACCAGCCACCGCATCCGCAGGTGGTCGAATCGCCAGTCGGCCTGCGTGTTTTTCTGCCAATCCTCATTGCAGGCCGACAAAACCCGGGCCCATTCCTTGCCGAGAAGCATGTCTCCGGCGCAGGGCGAGCTTTCAACCGGCGGCGGCTCGACCTGCAGGCCGAGCGCCGCCGCACGTTCATGCAGCGGCGGGTGGGTGTCTTGCGCACGCCGTGGGCGGCTGGCTCCCTCCGCGAGCGCCTGCGGCATGAAGCTGCCATGGGCCTCGACAAAATCGGATGTCAGCCCCCAGAAGTTGCCGGGCGCTTGCGCCGATTGCATGCGCAGGTTGCTCAATTGCGTGGGCAGTTTCCGGGCCAGAAGAAAAGAAATAAATTCCAGCCTGGCAAGAGCGTCGGTGAGGTGGCGCGCTGAGGAAGTCCGCGCTGCGACGGCGTCGGCCTCGAATTCACACTGGCGGGACCAGCTGGATGATCGCGAGACAAAGTAGGGAACAAACCAGGACGCGATGGCCTTCAGCCCCCCATCCACGAAGCTGTCGTTGCCTTGCATGTGAAGGTAGTGGTCCCATTTGGCCCGCACCCTGTAGATCCAGTGACCCAGACGCCCGTGGTTGCGGGAAAAGTGCCCCAGCTCGTGCGCGATGACGGCTTTCACTTCGTCCTTGTTCAGCATCTTCAGCAAGGGGACACCCAGTATGAGAGTGCGGCGGCTGCCAAACAACGACAGGAAGCCGCCGGTTTGATAAGCCGCCGCGTTCAGTTCGTTGTCCAGCACGATGCGGTGGATGCGCGGCGCCGCGGCGCTGGTACACAAGCCGTCCACCATCTCAAAGAGCGCGGGTGCTTCTTCACGGCGAATGGTGTGCCGGCCAACCGTGCCGGGCGAGGGCTGGACCAGCCACCACAGGAAGAGAAAGGCCGCGAGGCCAAACACCGCGGCAAAACCGGGTCCCCAAATGGCGGCCTGAAGCATCACGAAGGGCGCGATCGGCAAGATGACCACCGTCACAAAGATCAGCTCCGAGGCCAGAGCCAGCAGTGTGAGTGAAAACCGTTGCCGCGAATTGAACGTGGAAGCCGGCGCTGCGGAGGGAGCGCCTGCCTGCACGGATGTCACACCGCTACCGGCGCCTTGATGGCGTCGTGATGCTGATACTCGAGAAACTCAAAATCTTCAAACTGATAGTCAAAGATCGATTCGGGTTTGCGCTTGATCTGCAGCGTGGGGTAGGCAAAAGGCTTGCGGCTCAGCTGCAAGGCCACCTGCTCATGGTGGTTGCTGTAGATGTGGCAGTCGCCACCGGTCCAGATGAAATCACCCACACCCAGGCCGCATTGTTGCGCCACCATGTGGGTGAGGAGAGCGTAGCTGGCAATGTTGAAAGGCACGCCCAGGAAAATGTCAGCGCTGCGCTGGTAGAGCTGGCAACTCAGTTTGCCGGGCTGACCCTGGACTTCAGATGGCGCCACATAGAACTGGAAAAACGCGTGGCAGGGCATGAGCGCCATCTTGGAGAGGTCGGCCACGTTCCAGGCGCTCACGATGATGCGGCGCGAATCAGGGTTGGTCTTCAGCGTCTTGATGACTTCGCTGATCTGGTCGATGTGGCCGCCATCCGGCGTTGGCCAGCTGCGCCATTGCACGCCATAAACCGGGCCCAGGTCACCGTCTTCGCGCGCCCATTCGTCCCAGATCGTGACGCCGCGTTCCTTGAGCCAGTTGTTGTCGCTCGATCCCTGCAGAAACCACAGCAGCTCATGCACGATGGATTTGAGGTGAACCTTTTTGGTGGTCACCAGCGGAAAGCCCTCATTCAGGTCAAAGCGCATCTGGTAGCCGAACACGCTTTTCGTGCCGGTGCCGGTGCGGTCGGCCTTGAAGGCGCCGTGGGTGTCCACATGGCGCATGAAATCTTCATATTGAGAGCGGATGGGGCGGGTCATTTACAACCAGTCGGCTTGGGGTCAGGAGGGGGGCGGGGGCCGGCGGGGCGGCGTGCGGCCAAAGGTTTAATTATGCCTTTAGCACCCGTCCCGGGTTCATCAGGTTATGAGGGTCCAGGCCCTGTTTGATGGCGCGCATCATGTCCAGAGCCACAGGTGATTTGTGCTTGGGCAGCGTGTTGACCTTGAGGCTCCCCACACCGTGTTCGGCCGAGATCGAGCCCCGGTAGCGGTCCACCGCTTCGTAGACCAGGGCATTCATGGGCGTCTCCTGCTCGTTCAGGAAACGTGCCTGGTCTTCATTCTCCGGCGCCTGCACGTTGTAGTGCAGGTTGCCGTCGCCCAGGTGGCCGTAGACGACCATGCGCGCGCCGGGAAAACGCGCGAGCAGCAGGGCATTGGTTTCAGTCACGAATTCGGGGATGCGCGACACGTTGATCGAGATGTCGTGCTTGATGTTCAGGCCTTCTTCGGCCTGCGCCATCGGGATGCTTTCACGGATGTGCCACAGTGCGTGCGCCTGCGCCATGCTCTCGGCGACCACGGCGTCGGCAACGCAACCGGCCTCCATGGCGGCTTCCAGCAGTCGCTCGAAGCATTCACGCGCATGGGCTTCGGATTCGTTGTCCGAGTTCTCCAGAACCACGCACCAGGCGTGCTCTTGCCAGAAAGGCACGCGTTGTTGCGGGAAGTGCCTGGCCACCAGGCCCAGTGCGAACTGGCCCATGACTTCGAAACCGGTCAGGCCGGAGCCCAGGTGCTCATGCGCCAGACCCAGCAACTGCACGGCAGCCTCAAGCGATGGCACCGCGGCAAAAGCGGTGAGCTGGGATTTGGGCATGGGATACAGCTTCATGATGGCGCCGGTGATCACGCCCAGCGTGCCTTCGCTGCCGATGAACAGGTGGCGCAGGTCGTAGCCGGTATTGTCTTTTCGCAGGCCAGAGAGGCCGTCCCAGATTTCGCCCTGCGCGTTGACGACTTCCAGGCCCAAGCAGAGGTCGCGCGTATTGCCGTAGCGCACGACCTGGGTGCCGCCGGCGTTGGTGCCGAGGTTGCCGCCAATGGTGCAGCTTCCTTCCGAGGCCAGACTCAGGGGAAACAGGAAACCGGCTTTTTCGCAGGCTTCCTGCAGGTTTTGCAGCACGCAGCCGGCATCGACCGTGATGGTCAGGTTGCCGGCGTCCAGCGTGCGCACCTTGTTCATGCGTGTCAGGCTGAGCACGACCTGCGTGCCGGTGTCGTCGGGTGTCGACCCTACCACCATGCCGGTATTGCCGCCTTGCGGCACGATGCTCACGCGTGCTGCGGCGCAGGCTTTCACCACGGCCGCGACTTCAGGCGTGGAGCCAGGACGCACCACGGCCAGGGCCTTGCCGGTTTCGCGCCTGCGCCAGTCCTGTACCCAGGGCGTCAGGTCGCCATCAATCAGGACATTGGGTGCGCCGACGATCTGGCGCAGGGACTCAATCAGTTGGGTGTGTGTGCTCACGATGTTCGGCTTCAGGTTAAGGGGTTGATGGATTTGAGGCGCTGGAAGCGGTGGAGGCGTTTTTCAGCCGCACCCGCACATGCATCGCGCAGGCGACAAACAGCGTGAGGCACAGCAGTACCTCGATGAAGGCCAGGTAGTTGCCGGGGGCGCGGTCGCTCCAGGCCCGCACCACGCCTTCGGTGAAATAAAGCCACACCAGCAGGCTGACCCAGCGGTAGGTGTACATGCGGTTTTTCATGATGCCGGCCAGCGGGATGCACAGCGGCAGCACTTTGAGCGCCAGTAATGAGCCGCCCGGGCGTATGGGCGCCAGCCACATTTCCCAGGCCAGGCCCAGCACGATAAGGCCCAGCAGGCTGGCCAGCGCGAGCCGGCGGGTGATGTCAATTTGCGTTGTTTTGTTCATGGTCATGGGAACCCGCTGGACCGTCAACAGGTTCAAGGTCAGTGGCATGATACCGGGGATGAAATTTCAGCAATATCTCGAGGACCTCTTGAGCGACCTGTCGCGCTTTCCATGGCGCGGCACAGCGCTCACGCTGCGTGACCGTTTCCGGGAAGACCACATGGGCCTGACCGCCAGCAGCCTGACCTTCACCACCTCGATCGCGCTGGTGCCGTTTTTTACGGTGGCGCTGGCCATCTTTACGGCCTTCCCGATGTTCTCGAAGTTGCAGGGCGCCCTGCAGGCCTGGCTGATTCAGAGCCTGATCCCCGACAACATCGCCCGCCAGGTGCTGGGTTACCTGACGCAATTCAGCCGCCAGGCCAATAAGCTGGGCATCGCGGGCCTGGCCGTGCTTCTGGTCACGGCCATCGCGCTCATCCTGACCATTGACCGAACGCTCAACGGTATCTGGCGCGTCAAAAAGGCGCGGCCACTGACGCAGCGTGTGCTCATTTATTGGGCTGCCATTACCTTGGGGCCGCTGCTGCTGGCGGCCAGCCTGGCGGTCACTTCTTATGTGCTGTCGGCCTCGGGCGGCCTGGTGGGCGCTTTGCCCGTCAGCCTGCGTTTTCTGCTCAGCGTTCTGCAGTTTTTCCTGGTGGCGGGGGGCATGGCGGCGATGTACCGCTATGTGCCCAATACCTACGTGAAGTGGTCGCATGCCTGGGTAGGGGGCCTGTTTGTGGCTGCGGGCATCGAGGTGGCCAAACGCGTGCTGAGCCTGTATCTCGGTGCTGTGCCGACCTATTCGCTGGTGTATGGCGCGTTCGCTACCTTGCCCATCCTCCTTGTATGGATTTATGTGTCCTGGGTCATCGTGCTGATGGGCGCTGTGATTGCCGCGTACCTGCCCAGTCTCCTGGCCGGAGTGGCCCGTCGCGGCAGCGCGCATGGCTGGCATTTCCAGCTGGCCATTGAAGTGCTCCAGCAGTTGCACCGGGCACTGGCTACCCCGCGCAAGGGCGTCAGCGCTTCGCAGCTGGCCGAGCTGCTTCAGGTGGACGGGCTGCAGCTGGAGCCGGTACTGGAAACACTGGTTGCCCTGGACTGGGTAGGCCAGCTCAATGAAGCCGAGGGCGAGGTAGAAGCCCGTTACCTGCTGCTGGCCGATCCCGACGCCACGCCGCTGGAGCCGCTGATACAGCAACTTCTGCTGGACAAAGCCGAAGCGGTCCAGGGCCTCTGGGAAAAGGCCCGGTGGCCGGCCATACGGCTGCGCGACGCGCTGTAAACCGCCAACTCCGACCCGCCAATCCCCGCACAGCAGGTTTCGGGGCTAGTCCATCCGGACTAAAAACCAGTCGCTGTTTGGGGATATTTGTGCCTGTCGGCGTGTTGTAACAAAATCTGATTTTTGATTTTTTCACGCACTGACAATGCCATCAAAAACACCAGCCAGGGAAAAATTGGACGGCGCCATTGCCCATGAACGGCAGGCGCACCAGGAAGCCCGACAGATCTACGAAGAGCTGACGGCGAAAATGTGGGCCTACCAGACCGGCAAGGGCCCGGCGCCCACCAATAAAGACTTCGAAATGTGGAGTCAGGCCGTGGAGCAGCGCGTCAAGGTCAAGCAGTTGGGCATCCGGGTAGACGGCGAGTCCGGCCTTTAATTTTTTTGCGTCGCGCCTTCGCGGCGGGTCAAGCGCATACCCGCGTCGTTTTGCCCTCCTGACGTGGCCTCCTTGCGATTTGGCAAGACTCCGCTTCAGCCCAAATGCGTGCCAGGAGGCAGGTTTGAGCCCGTTTTCAAGCCTGATTGCCTCATCCTGCAAAAGCCGTTCGGGGGACGTAAGCCTTGTAAGAATTTTTATGCTGCACCGCACAAATTTTCGCCCGTTAGGCCTTCAGGCGCGCGGGAGGAATTCTTACAAGACCATCTTTATGCTTACGCCACGATTCTCTCCATCTGCTGCAATCCCCTCAATTGACAACCAAGCTGGAGAGAACCGTGACATCACCATCGAACCTGATCGCCGACCCGGCCCTGACAAACGAGCCCATCAACATCAACGAGGAAGCCTCCCTGAAATACTGGGTCAGCGCACTCGATTGCAGCGAGCTTGAACTGCGTGTTGCCGTGGCGGAAGTAGGCCCTGCCGCCAAAGACGTGAGCACTGAGCTCGGGCGGTCTTTATGAGTGCCGCCATTCCCGATGCGCCCGGGCCGCTCGCGGTGCGGGTGAAGGAGCCGTCAGCAGGTCTTTTTTACTGGGTGGTCACGCAGCTGTCAGCCCAAGAGCACATGGCGGACCTGCGCATTGAAGGCTCCGACCACCCGTACCCCACGCATGAGGCGGCGTTGCAGGCAGGTGCGGCATGCCTCAAGGCGTTAAAAACCGGCCCTTTGCAGTCACTGGACTCCTGATAAAGCCCGATAAGGTCCGTTAGAGCCCGTTGTGGGAGGCTAAGGCCACGCCTGGAAACGGGCTCAGTTGCCTTTGATGCGCCGCAAGGCCTGAACCCACATGTCGCGGTACATGACCCAGTCTCCCATGAAGCTGTAGAGTGGCCGCTTGAACGAGGCGGGCCGGTTCTTTTCGAACCCAAAATGCCCGATCCAGGCGAAGCCGTAGCCGCACAGCAGGCCGGCCAGCAGCCACCACGGGTTGCGGGTCATCAGCAGCGCCGCCAGGCAGAGCAGCGTGAGGCTTGAGCCTGCAAAGTGCAGGCGGCGGCAGGTCGGGTTGCGATGCTCGCCCAGGTAGAAGGGGTAAAAATCCGCGAAAGACGCAAAGCTGCGGGGATCAACGGGTGTCGTGGCGCCGGTTTCCGCCGAATCGGGGCTGATGGCATTCATGGGTTTGTCTCCTGCGCCGGATATCCGGTGGTGCGCCTCATTTTGCGACGCTGGCCATAATAGTCAATCCATGGCCGCCAGCCCTCGTCACACCCTTTCCGCGCTCCTGCCTGCATGCCAACCGATCTGCTTCCAGAAACTCCCCATGGTGAACCGCCTGTGACGACGCCCCCCGCGCGATGGGTAATTTGCCTCTGCGCGGACTGGTGCGGCCTTTGCCGCGACTACGGTGTCGTCTTCTCGGAAATGGCCTTGCGCTATCCGGAAAGCCGGTTTGTCTGGCTGGACATTGAAGACGAAGCCGAGCTGGTCGGAGACCTGGAAGTGGAAACCTTTCCCACGCTGCTGATTGCCGATGCGGGCGGCACGCACTTTCTGGGCCCCTTGACGCCGCATGCGCAAACCCTTGCACGCCTGCTGGACTCGCTGGAGCAGACCAACATCAGGGCAGTGCCTCATTTGCCATCCACGCAGGCACTGTTGCGGGCGCTGGAAACGGCGCCGCACCGCGTGGGCACGCAACGCCAGGTCAGGTAGCCGTCGTTGAAAACGGCGCCTTCAGAAAACCCCTGAAGCGCGCACGGCCGCCGCGAGTGGGGCTGGTGGTCAGGCGGTAGTGCGGAAAGCGCTGCAGAAAGCGGCCGATGGCAACGCGGCCTTCAAGCCGGGCCAGGCTGAGTCCGGCACACTGGTGAATGCCGAAGCCGAAGGCCAGGTGGCGGTTGTCCTGGCGTGCCAGGTCCAGGTGTTCGGGCTGGGCAAACTGCGCCGGGTCGCGGTTTGCGGCTCCAATGCACAGCGTCAGCAACGCGCCTTCGGGCAAGTCCACACCGCCCACCTGGCAGGCCTTGAGCGCACGCCGATTGCCCAGCTGGTTGGATGACTCAAAACGCAGGAATTCATCGATTTCAATTGCCAAATCGGCCTCTAGCCCTTTATTTACTTGCGCAAGCAGCTCCAAATTTGATAGCAACATCTGCTTCGCGTGCGGCCATTCCTGCAGCAAAACCAGCGCGTTGCCGATGAGGTTGGTCGTGGTTTCGTGGCCGGCGTTGAGGATGAACACGCAGTTTTGCAGCAGTTCCGTTTCGCTGAGTCTTTCCCCCGACACTTCTTCGCCGATCAGCCGTGTCAGCACATCGTGTTCCGGGTCGCCAGGGTGTTTGCGCCGGTCGGCCACCAGGTCCTTGAGGTAGCCGGTGAAGTCCCGCACGCTGCTATTGCCCAGGGCTTCCTGTTCGGGCGTCGGTTTGGGTTCCAGCGCGCCGAGTATGGCCAGCGACCAGCCGCGCAGCGGCGACCGGTCGGCATGCGGCACGCCCAGCAGGTTGCCGATGATCTCCACCGGGATCGCCGAAGCGAAATCCTCAATCAAATCACCGCCGCCCCGGCTTTCGATCGCATCCAACAGGCTATCGACCAGCGTGATGAGCCCGGGCTCCATATCGGCAATGGCGCGCCGCGTAAGGGCGCCCATGATCAGTTTGCGAACGCGCGTGTGAAGCGGCGGGTCGTTGAACACCAGGCTGGTGGTGTGGTGTTCAAACAGGGCCGAGCCCGCTCCGTACTTGGGCTCGAACTCCACCTTCTTGTCCGAGCTGAAGGTTTGCGCATCGCGGTACACCGCCACCAGGTCGGCGTAACGCGTGAGAAACCAGGAGCCATCCGGCATGCGCTTGACCGGCTCGGTTTCGCGCAGCACTGCATAAACCGGATAGGGGTTGGCGTAAAAATCCGGCGGCAAGGCGCGCAGGTCGAAGCTGGCGGCGATTTCCTGCGCACGCTGCTGCGTCATCGCCGGCGTGGCCGTCAGCACGCTCATGGCTTGATGAAATCCTTCAGTGCAAACAAAACCCCTTCGGGTGCTTCGGTCATCATCTGGTGGCCGGCCTGCAGCATCACCGTCCTGGCATTTTTTGCTTTGGCCTGCAGCGGCGCCGCCATTTTGGGCAAGGTCATGGAATCGTTCTTGCCCAGGATGAACAGCACCGGGCACTGTACTTTTTCGATGGCCGCTTCACCGCCGGTGTAGTCGTCGCAGGCCTTGAAGCCGCGGTGGAACAGGTTGATTTTGGTATTGCTGGCCAGCACCCGTTTCATGAGCGCCTTCGACCCTCCGTACAGCCAGGTGCCCGGGCCCAGCGATGAGGGTGGCGGCGCCAGCATGGAGTGCGAGAAGGTGTTGACCATATCAATCGCCTTCATGGGCTGGTTCAGTGCGTTGTCCAGCAGCGCGGGGGAAACCGTCATCGGTGCGGCGGTTCCCAGTAGCGCCAGGTGCGTCACCCTTTGCGGTGCAGTGGACGCCGCATGCAGCGCCGTGAGGGAGCCGAAGCTGTGGCCCACCAGTGCGGCGGTCTTGATGCCGGCCGCATCGAGGAGCGCGATGATGAAGGCCGCCGCTTCTTCGACTGATTGCGGCGGCTCACCTTCGCTTTTGCAATGGCCGGGCAAGTCGGGTGCCAGCACGTTGAAGCCGTGGTGCGCGAAGTAGCGGGTCTGCAGTATCCAGATGCTGTGGTCGTTCAGAACGCCGTGGATAAACACAGCCGTGGGTTTGGCCGCATCAAAAGGTTTGCCGCCGGTGTAGCAATACGTTTTATGGCCGTTGACGTCGAGGTACATGCTTCAGGTCCCCGCTTTCACGGCGGCTTTTTCTGCCGCCTTGAGGGCGCGCTTGAGGTCGTCCAGCAGGTCGTCCGGGTCTTCCAGGCCAATCGACAGGCGAATCGTTCCCTGCGTGATGCCGCCGGCCGCCAGCGCTTCGTCGCTCATGCGGAAATGCGTGGTGCTGGCAGGGTGGATCACCAGGCTGCGGCAGTCGCCTACGTTGGCCAGGTGGCTGAAGACTTTCAGCGCTTCGATGAAGGCCTTGCCCTGTTCACGGTTGCCCTTGATGTCGAAGCTGAACACTGAGCCGGCGCCGCGCGGCAGCAGCTTTTTGGCCAGTGCGTGGCTGGGGTGCGATTCGAGCATCGGATGGCCCACGCGCGAGACCAGCGGGTGGGCGGCGAGAAACTGCACCACTTTTTCGGTATTGCCCATGTGCCGCGCCATGCGAAGCGGCAGGGTTTCAATGCCTTGCAGAATCAGCCATGCCGTGTGCGGGCTCATGCAGGCGCCGAAGTCGCGCAAGCCCTCACGCCGCGCGCGCAGCAGGAAGGCGCCCACGGTGCTTTCCTCGCTGAACACCATGTTGTGAAAGCCTTCGTAGGCCTCGGTCAGCTCGGAAAATTTGCCGGACTTTTCCCAGTCGAAACTGCCGCCATCCACCACCACGCCGCCGATCACCGTGCCGTGGCCACTCAGGAACTTGGTCGCCGAGTGGTAGACCAGGTCGGCGCCGTGGTCAAAGGGCTTGATGAGCCAGGGTGAGGTGAGGGTGGAGTCCACCAGCAGAGGCACGCCGGCTTCATGGGCAATGCTCGACACCGCTTCGATGTCCAGCACATCGAGGCCCGGGTTGCCCACGGTTTCCCCGAAGAAAAGTTTGGTGTTGGGCCGCACGGCGGCGCGCCAGCCGTCCAGGTCGCCGGGCTTGACGAAGGTGGTGGCTATGCCGAAACGGCGCAAGGTGTAGTGCAGCAGGTTCTGGCTGCCGCCGTACAACGCGGTGCTGGCGACGATGTGCGAGCCGGCGCCCATCAAGGTGGCAATTGCCAGGTGCAGCGCAGCCTGCCCGCTCGACGTAGCAATCGCGCCTATGCCGCCTTCCAGGGCCGACACGCGCTGCTCCAGCACCGCATTGGTCGGGTTGCTGATGCGTGAATAGACATGGCCCGCGCGTTCGAGGTTAAAGAGGCTGGCCGCGTGGTCGCTGGATTCGAAGACGAAAGAAGTCGTCAGGTGAATCGGCACGGCACGCGCGCCGGTGGATGGGTCGGGCGCGGCGCCGGCGTGCAACGCCAGGGTGTCGAAGCCGGGGTCTGAGTAACCGGGCATGGGTTTGTCTCCAGTCAGAAAAAAGTGGCGGTGCGCCGGGCAATCGCAGGAGCCCGAACAGATTCTTGCAACCTGCCGTTTGATTGTGGGCTATATTTAAACTGAATTCCCTGTTGCCGCGCTGTGGTGGGACAATGAGGGCCGGCAAGCAGCACAACCGAGGAGATGGCCATGAAGGTTCTAGACATACTGCGCGTGAAGGGCAACACGCTTTACACCGTCCAGCCTGACGAACCCCTTGCCAAGGCGGCCCAGATCATGGCCGAAAAAGACATCGGCTCACTGGTCGTCATGGAGCACGGTGACCTGGTCGGCATGCTGACATTTCGCGAAGTGATTGTCTGCATCGTCAAAAACGGCGGCGAGATCGGCAGCACGCTGGTGCGCACCGCCATGGACGACCACCCGCTCACCTGCACGTCGGAGACCGAACTCGACGAAGTCCGCCGCATGATGCTGGAACGCCACGCGCGCTACATGCCCGTGATGAACCAGAAAGTCATGATGGGCGTGATCAGCCTTTACGACGTGGCCAAGGCCGTGGTGGACAGCCAGAACTTCGAAAACAAGATGCTCAAGGCCTACATCCGCGACTGGCCGGAAGAAGACGGCGCCGACCGCAGCTGACACGAGTGGTACGGGCCTGATGGTGTTCTTTGCATAAAAGATGCCGCCAGCCCAATCAGCCCAATCAGGAAGAGCGCAAGGCGCTATCAAAATAATAGCCAGGTGCGCTAGGTATCTGGCCTGCTTTGCGGGGCAAGGCGATGGGAGCAGGGGTGCGCGACAACGCCAACAACGCCAACGGCCAGCTGTTTTATAGCTCCCTGTTCCTTTCCAGGCTTGCCGACCAGATACTGCTGTTCCTGGTTCCTCTGGTGGTTTTCGAAATCACGGGAAGTGTGGCCTGGTCAGGTATCGCCTTCACGGTAGAAACGCTCCCCCGCTTCCTGGCTTTTCCCGTGTGCGGCGCGCTGTGCGACCGGGTTTCGCCTCTCAAGCTTTTGCGCATCAGCCAGCTCTACCGCGCGCTCGTGTGCATCGGCGGGGCGGCCGCTTTTCAGTGGCTGGGCGGCATTGGCTGGTTGATTGCCCTGTCGGCGGTCTGCGGTGTGCTGACCACGCAGGGCCTGATGGCCCGCGAGGTCATGCTGCCGCAGATATTCAGGCAGCACCGCTTTGAAAAAGTGCTGGCCCATGCGCAGATTGCCGACCAGCTCGGCATGGTCCTGGGCCCCGTGCTGGCGTCACTGCTGCTGCGCTGGATGCCGTGGCCCGCGGTGGTGGCGGCCACCGCGGCGCTCTTTTTGCTGGCCGATGGCGCCGTGACCTTGTGGCACCGGAAGAACCCGGTTGAGCTGGCCGCGCCCGAGACCGCCCCGGACCATTGGCTGCTGCCCATCCGCACCGCGTTTTTGCAGGTGCTGCACCTGCCGGGCCTGAAAAAAGTGATTGCGCTGGCGGCCGGCATCAACCTGGTGATCGGCGTGACGCTCGCCACCTCGGCCGCGATGGTGACCGGGCTGCTGCAGCGCTCTGCGGGCGATTACGCGTTGCTGCAAACGGCCGGCGCCATTGCCACCGTCATCATCCTGCTGTTCATCGCCCGCACTGTGCTGCCCTTGCGCACCCTGGGCCTGGTGTCATACAGCGTGATGTTGGCCGGCGGTTTGCTGACGGGGCTGGCCGGCAGCTTCTGGGTGTACACCGCCGGTTTCTTGCTGGTGATCGGCTTTGACAAGATGTTCAACGTCTATATCCGCAGCCTGCGCCAGAAACTGATTCCACCGCGCGACCTGGGCAAGACTACTGGCGTGATCGTGATGCTCAACAATTTGTCGCAGCCGCTGGCGGGGATGCTGGTGGGGGTGTTTGCAGGGGTGATGGAGGGGCGTGGGGTGATTTTGGGATTGGTGGGGGTGATGGGCTTGATTGGGATTTTGGTTGCCTGGATGAGGCGAGGCGATTAGATTGCAATCCATGTGCAATTTCTGGCCCTACGCCACCGTCAAACCTTAACGACCTGAAAGTAGCGTCAATGCGTCTCTTTGTCACCATCGTCGCCTTCGCAGGGCTTGTCCTGTTTGGGGTCGCCTTTGTTGCCTCCTATGTCAATCCAGGCCTTGTCGAGACCTTGGCGCGTGATGCGATCCGAATGGAAGTGGAGCGCAGAGTGAGCGAACGAATCGAAGCACTGGACGGCGGCAAGCTCGCGGAAATGGCAAAAGGCCTTTCTGGCAGGAATTCATCGGAGATCGCCGAACTCAAACGCAAGCTGGCTGAAGGTCTTCCTCAAAAGGTTGCCGCTGTCGCTGCGCAAATGAGAAATATCGATTGCGAGTGCCGCAAGGCGATCGAAAAATCCATGACCGGGATTCTTGAGCGCAGAACCGCCGATCTGTCGCGCATCAACGAGCGGCTCGAACTTCTGATTCGCACCCAGTACATGGGTGTGGCGGAATCACTGACGCGAGAGTTCCGCATCTTTACCGGCGCAAACGCGCTCGTCTTCTCGCTGCTCGCCATTGCCGCAGCTCTTCGCAAGCGCGCCGGGCTGCAACTTGTGCTGCCGACGGTGGTGCTGCTTGGGGCCGCAGGATTGGTTGGGTATCTGTACCTCTTCCATCAGAACTGGCTGCACACTGTTCTCTTCTCGGACTATGTTGGCTTGGGGTACTTCATCTATTTGGGGCTTGCAATCGCCTTGCTCACGGACATTGTGTTCAACAGGGCGCGCCTTACGACGCGGCTAATCAACGCCATATTCAGTGCTGTTGGGTCCAGCTTGCAGGCAGTGCCATGTTGAGAAATGACCTGACTACAGTATCGAACAAACGTGTGCCGCAAAGCCGCATCTAGCATTTCACCTCAAACAGCAGTCATGGACCGTACAGAATTCTTCTTCGCGCTATCCGGCATGGTTGTCGGCGTGTTTGTGGCCGAGACGGGATGGCCGGAGACATTCGACAAGATATTCCTGGGCGGCGCTGTTGCGCTTGGGGTTGCCGGTTCTGTGTCTGTCTCATTCATCCTTCATCGCCTAAGTGCCGGTCATCGCGATATCTACAACGAGATCGGCGCTAACCATGAAGACTTGTCGTGGGGCATTGGTGACGCTTTTGGCCGATTCAAAAAATTCTTGCGCAGTTCACGCCACCGGGAGCTTGATGACGGTTTTCTCAGTACCGCTGTGGTGGTGGGCCGCACGAGCTGGCGTTTAAGTTTTGTGCTGGCGGGAATTGCCTTGTTCTTTGCGCTCAGGAGCCTGGTCGGATGACTCCGACACTAGGTGTCGCCGACATGGGTGAGAAATACTATGTCTGGGAAATCATCTCGTATGCATGGACCGAGATCGGAATCGAGGACACCGAATGCCGGCAACTTGTGCTGAAAGGCAATATCTCGGCGGATGACCTCAAGCTCGTCGATCGAATCATCTTCAGGGATGTCTGCGCGTCGTTTGCCTTTGACACGTTCCTGATTTTTCCGCTCATGCTGTGGATGATCATGCCGGACTGGGGATACGAAGAGAAGTACCTCAAGAAGCGCATGGAGCGCTGGTACGCCCGGCCATATTGGATTCACTTTCTGAACCCGATGCGATGTCTGGGCTATCCGCTTGCCGTGCTCATGGCGCTCAAGTACCGATCGATGCTGCGCAGAGTTGTGTTGAATGGGCACGATGACGTCTAGGCAGGGCATCGGACTCTGCCGGCAAGCGCTCGCTCACGGTTCGACTTGGCGCTATTAATTCAGGAGCTGCTTGCGCCCGATTCCATTGGCCTGGAGGCCGATTTCGTATGAATTTCAGCCCATGCTCGAGTGAATCATCTCCCGAACCCGCGGATAAATCTGCTGGTTCCACTTGCGCCCGCTGAACACCCCATAGTGCCCCACGCCGGTCTGCACATGGTGAGTTTTCATGTAGGGCCGGATGCCGGTGCACAGATCCTGCGCCGCTACCGTTTGCCCTACGGCGCAGATGTCGTCGCGTTCCCCCTCAACCGTCATGAGCGCCGTACGGCGAATGGCGGCAGGTTTGACGAGGCGGCCGCGATAGCTGAGCTTGCCGAGCGGCAGGTCGTAGGTCTGGAAGACTTTTTCGACCGTTTCGAGATAGAACTCGGCTGGTAAATCGTTCACGGCCAGGTACTCGTCATAAAACACACGGATGATGTTGGCCTTTTCCACATCGCCGTCCACCAGGTGCTGGTACATGTCCTGGAAGGATTTTTTGTGCCGGTCCAGGTTCATGCTCAGAAAAGCGCTCAACTGCACAAAACCGGGATACACGCGGCGCATGTAGCCGGTGTGCGGAAGCGGCACATGGCTGATCAGGTTTTTCTCGAACCACTCAATCGGCTGGCTGGTAGCCAGGGTGTTGACGCCGGTGGGGTTCACGCGGCAGTCCACCGGGCCGGCCATCAGGGTCAGGCTGCGAGGCTGGGCCGGGTCGTCGTCTTCAGCCATGATGGCGGTGGCCGCCAGCGCCGCCACGCAAGGCTGGCAAACCGCCACCACATGTGTGCCCGGGCCAATGGCCTGGGTGAAGCGGATCATATGGTCGATATAGTCGTCCAGCGCAAACGGGCCGTGGCTCAGGGACACATCGCGCGCGTTGTGCCAGTCGGTGATGTACACGTCGTGGTCTTGCAGCAGGGTGCGCACGGTTTCGCGCAGCAGCGTGGCAAAGTGGCCCGACAGCGGCGCCACCAGCAGCACCGGCGGCTGGAAGGGCAGGCCCGCGGGTGTTTCCTTGCGAAAGCGCAGCAGGGTGCCAAAGGGCATGGACAGAACGGTTTCCTCCGTCACGGCAAGTTCGCGCTCGCCCACCTTCACTGAACTGATGCCGTAGGCCGGCCGTGTATGCGTCAGCCGCAGGCGTGAAAACACCTCCATCGACGCCGAAATCTTGCGGAGCAGGCTGCCTTCGGTTTTACCCAGCCAGAATGCCGCGCTACCGCTTTGGGCGAACAGGCGAAACGGCGACAGCAGGTCGGACTGGGTTTGGTAGGCCTGGTAAAGCATGGTTGTCCTGACATGAATCGGAATTCGTTGTCTCTTTGTCTCTGCCAGTCCATGCAGGCAAGTTACGGGCCAGTCGGAGCCGAAAAGCGCAGGCTGGCATAAGCCTTGCGGGAGTTCATGCATCCATCCTGCTAGCCAGCAGGGCCTTTCCGGTTCAAGGAGCATGTGTATGGCCAAAGCCATCCTGACGATCAGCAGCAAGAACTACGGAGCGTGGGCCCTGCGCGGCTGGCTGCTGGCGAAGTTCGCGGGTCTGGAATTCACCGAAAAAGTGATTTCACCGGACGACCCGGCGATGAAGGCCGAAATGCTGCTGCTCTCGTCCAGCATGCTGGTGCCTTCGCTGCAGCACGGCAACGTCAAGGTGTGGGACACCCTGGCGATTGCCGAATACCTCAATGAAATCAAGCCCAAAGCCCAGTTGCTGCCCGCGGACATCAAGGTGCGGGCGCACTGCCGGGCGGTGTGCGGCGAAATGCATTCAGGCTTTGCCTCCATGCGCGCTGCGCTGCCGATGAACATCAAGGCCCATTTCTCGAACTTCAAGGTCTGGTCCCGCGCGCAAGCCGACATTGACCGTGTCCTGGAAATCTGGAAGGAATGCCTGGCCACCTATGGCGGCCCCTACCTGTTCGGCAAGCAGCTGTCGGTGGCCGACGCCATGTATGCGCCGGTGGTGACCCGATTTCTCACTTACGACGTGCCGCTGGACAAGGCTTGTACCGCGTATTGCAAGCGCATCATGGAGTTGCCGGCGATGAAGGAGTGGGTGGCTGAGGCGAAGAAGGAGCCGGATGACATTGATGAGTTGGATGCGGAATTTTGAACACCCCCGTCCAGGCTCACTGCGTGTAGCCTGTTCCCCCCTTGCAGGGGGCGGCGCCKGGGGCCGGCGAAGCCGGACCCGCGGCCCCCACTGATGAAATACCCCCGCTATATACGCCCTGAAATCTTCAAGCCAGCATGAGCCGCGGGACTGGCTTTGCCAGACCGCAGGCGGGCGGCCCCGGAGGGGCTGGAGCCCGCGGCTCCAAGCCTGCCTGTGCAGGCTTGGACGGGCGACAGAGGCGAAGCGTCTCGCGAGCCGCGGCCTGCAAGGCCTCGGGAGCTACACGAAGTGAGCGACCGTGGGGGCGCTATTTCCAGGGGGTGGGTGGTGGAATTTCGCAGACCGGGTCTACGTCTATAGATTTGAAGTCCGCTGGCCCGACGATTTCCAGGTATTCCATGTCGGGGGAGTAGTCGAACAGGAAATGCTTGATGCCTGGTCGCTGGTGCACCACGTCGCCGGCCTCGACCAGGGTCTCCTTGTCTTCGTACATAAAGCGGGCCCAGCCCTTGGTCATGATGACGATCTGGAAATCTGCCTCATGACGGTGCCATCCCGTGCCTGTTTCTGGTGCCATATTCGCCTTCACAAGGTGCGCGATGACTTTGCCGTTGGTCGCGTCGGCAATGCCAAGGTCACGGTACAGGAAAAAATCGCGCAAACCACCGGAGACAAACTGCGTGTCGCCAGGCTTGACATGGGAAAACTTGGTCGCGGTGCGGTCCAGCATGGGGTGCTCCTGTTCAATCAAGACATCCAATTCAGGATTGGTGCGGTGCAGCAAGCATGAAGTGTTCCAGAGTGTGTACGGCAGGCGCTACACCGCTGGCTGCACAGCCAGGGCGACAGGGAGAGCGGCCGGTTGCAAAGCTATAGTTCAGGAGCGTCTAAATCCACCACCCATCCGACTCCAAGGCGTTTGACATGTGGCTCAAGCTCATTCGTTTCCTCAAGGGGGAGCAGAGGCCTGACCCTTTCTTCAAGCGAGGGCCGGGCTTGATCGGTTTTGTTGACACTTTCACCTTAGAAGACACTGTCCATGCGTCCATCGTTGAAGACCCGAAAGCCCATTGACCAACTCAAGCCGGAAGACCTCATCGCTTTTCCCATCTGGGAGTTCGCAAGCGACGAGGAAGGGGATGAAGAGCAGGACGAAACCTGGGTTCGTCCCCATCCGGCGAAGATGATGGGTCCAGACCTTTACGCCCTGTCCGTTGCTGCTGATTTCCTTGCTTCCTCAGGCCAGACGTTCACCGGCTTTGTTGGCTTGACCACAGCTGGCGATCTCGAGTTTGGGCATGGGGTGCTGCTGCACGAAAACGACCACATCTTCGTTCCCTCGGCCGAGTACCCGCAAGCAAAAAAAGAACGCAAGGCGGTTGCGGCCGCGCTGCGCATGAAAGAGTCTCAGGTCTTCCCGCTCAAGTTCACATTACGTGTTCTTCTGCAGGGCGAAGTTGCACCGCGCCACGGAGAGTTCGCGTAGTCGCAGTGCCGGCAAGCAACCAAACGCTCGCATCATGTCTGTTCTGGATCGACCATTCTTCAATCTGTCTGTGATCAGGGCACCGGTCGCCGAGGTTGCCCAGGCGTTTGATCGCTATCCGCCAATGCGGGTTCATAGCAGCCCAACCCCGTTTGTCTTGCCAGAACAGCCGTACACGGAAGACAAAGACGCGTCGCCGCTCATTCTGTGGTCACCGGCTAACGCCCCTGGGCTAACGGTTTTTATGCCTCACCTGTCTGCGGGAGATGGTTACGTGCCAGCCTATGCGCAGTCGACGTTTCGCTTTGATGTAATTTCCGTTCGAAGTACGGCTGATGATTGCAAGAAGGACGCGCTCAATGAGTTCTCGGCTTATTCCCAAGGCGCTTTGTTGCGCTTTGTACGCGTTATGAGTGACAACCCGGGTTGGGACTTCTATCAAAAGGGAGATCCTTTGTCCTTCGAAAACCTGGAAAAGTATCAGCAGCGATTAAAGCGGAAACGATTGCAGCGAGGCGATGTGCTTGCCTACATTGAATCCTGGGGAGCTCCAATAACATCGGCAATGTTCTGGCGCAGCGACTTTTCCGCTGTTACCTTCTTGCTGAAAGGGCCGGCCCCTTCGGCATTGGTCTGACATGACCACGAGAAACCAGCGCTACCCACACTCCGGGTTTGTCCGGGCGTGTCAACGGCGGGCCTGAATCAGGCTGTCCGCGCTCCCTCAGCCCCCTCTGGGATAATCCCCCCATGAGCGGAAATACCTTCGGAACCCTATTCGCAGTCACCAACTTCGGTGAATCCCACGGCCCGGCCATTGGCTGCGTGATTGACGGCTGCCCGCCCGGCATGGACTTGAGTGAGGCCGACATTCAGGGCGACCTGGACCGCCGCCGGCCAGGCACCAGCCGGCATGTGACCCAGCGCAATGAGCCCGATGCTGTCGAGATCCTCTCCGGCGTGTATGAGGGCAAGACCACGGGGACCCCCATCTGCCTCCTGATCAGGAACACCGACCAGCGCAGCAAGGACTACGGCAACATCCTGGAAACCTTCCGCCCAGGCCATGCCGACTACACCTACCTGCACAAATACGGCCGGCGCGACCCGCGTGGCGGCGGCCGTGCCTCCGCCCGCCTGACGGCCCCCATGGTGGCTGCCGGCGCGGTGGCCAAGAAGTGGCTGGCTGAAAAATACGGCACCACCTTTCGCGGCTGCATGACGCAGATCGGCGACATCGCGATTCCGTTTGAATCGTGGGAACACGTGCCGGGCAATCCGTTCTTCGCGCCGGTGGCTGACGTTTCGAAACTGGAAGACTACATGGACGCGCTGCGCAAGGCCGGCGACTCCTGCGGCGCGCGCATTCGTGTCACGGCGTCCAAGGTGCCGGTGGGCCTGGGTGATCCGCTCTTTGACAAGCTGGACGCCGACATTGCTTTCGCCATGATGGGCATCAACGCCGTCAAGGGCGTTGAAATCGGCGCCGGCTTTGCCAGCGTCACGCAGCGCGGCACCACGCACGGCGACGGTCTGTCGCCAGAGGGCTTTCAGTCGAACAACGCCGGCGGTGTGCTGGGCGGCATCAGCACGGGGCAAGACCTGGAGGTGTCCATCGCCATCAAGCCGACGAGCTCGATCATCACACCGCGCCAGTCGATCGACACCGCGGGCAACCCCTCCGAAGTGGTGACGAAGGGCCGGCATGACCCTTGTGTCGGCATTCGCGCCACGCCGATTGCCGAGGCCATGCTGGCCCTGGTGGTGATGGAGCATGCGCTGCGTCAGCGTGCGCAGAATGCGGATGTGGTGGTCGCCACGCCCAACATCATGCGAAGCCGCAAATAAATCTGCTGCGCGGCCCGATCTCGCATCTGCGGTCCTCACCGTACGGTGTGTACGGCCCCGGTCTTCGACGCGACCTCGGGCCGCTCGCCACGATTTCTTTACGACTTCGCGCCGGTGCGTGCCTTAAGCTTTATGGCTCAGGTGGCGCAGCCCGAAACGGGTTAAAGCCCGTGATCAGCGCGGTGGCCGACAGCACCAGCACGCAACCGGGCAACATGCTGATCGTCACCGGCTCCCCCAGAAACAGCCCGCCCCAGGTCACGCCGAACAGCGGAATCATGAAGGCCGCCGACGTGGTGGCGCTGGCCGGAATCTCGCGCATCAGCCGCATGCTGATCCAGTACATAAACCCGGAGGTAAACGTGCCCAGCACCATAACGGCAGCCACGGCGCCCGGCGTCAGGACAGCCGAGGGTGCGGCGATCCCGCCCGGTATGAGCAGGATCAGGGCCGCGGCCACATGCACCACCGCTGACGAGGGCAGCGGCGAATAGGCCATGGTGGCGCGTTTCATGAGGATGGCACCGAAGCCGTAGCTGGCCGACGCGGCCACACAGGCCAACGCCGCCAGCACGACCCGGGGCGTGACGGCGACGGGCCCCAGTTGCACCAGCAGCGCGACGCCGGCAAAGCCGACCGCGCAGCCGAGCAGGCGGATGCGGGTGAGTTTTTCCTCACCTGCCAGCGCGGCGGCCATCACGCCGAAGAGCGGCACCGTGGCATTGAGCACCGCCGAATAGCCCGACGGGATGACCAGCGCGGCCCAGTTGTACAGCACAAAGGGAACCACCACCGACAGCATGCTCAGCAGCGCCAGCCGGGGCCACGCCTCGCGCGGCGGCCATTGGCCGCGCAGCCTGCTCATCAGCAGGCCCAGCACGATCGAGGCCAGGACGCAGCGGGTGGCCGCTACCACCCACGGCCCCAGGGCGGGGCTGGCGATACGCAGCAGGGGAAATGATGCGCCCCAGAGGGCGGACATCGCGATGAGCTGGAGGAAGTGTCGGGTTTGCATCAAACGCCGCTCGGGCGGCAACAAAAGCGGCAATGGAAAAGGTGGCTGCCTTGATTGTGCAAGATTCGGCCCGACGCTGCAGCGGCCCGCAAGGCATGGCCGGGGTGAAGGCGCGGATTTTTCCTACACCGCGCCGGGCTCGGGCCACTCTAAATGGAGGTTTTCACCCATCCACTTTCACTTTCGAGGAAACGCCATGCCCAAAATCACACCCTCTTCACGGACGTCCTCCACGCGCCCATCCGCACGCGCGGAGCCCGTCACCGCCAAACAGCAAAAGATCCAGCGAGAGCAGGACAGCAAGGACGAGGCCAAGCGTGCCGAGCGCGAAACCACTGCCGGCAAGCAGAAAAAAGCCGTGCAGGCCGGCCTGCAGGATTACCCGGAGCCGCCGTTGCCGAAGCAGCACCTGCGCAAGCCCGGCCTGGAAGCCGAAATGGAACTCAAACCGCAATTCATGGCGCCCAACTACAAGGGCAGCGGCAAGCTGGAAGGGCTGACGGCATTGATCACCGGTGCAGATTCCGGCATTGGCCGCGCCGTCGCGGTGCTGTTTGCGCGCGAAGGCGCCGACGTGGCCGTTGCGTATCTTGATTCCGACCAGGATGCCAAAGAAACAAAGCGCTGTGTTGAAGCGGAAGGCCGCCGTTGCGTGCTGGTTGCCGGTGACGTGAAAGATGCCGGGTTCTGCCGTGAGGCGGTGAAGAAAACCGTCAAATCGTTGGGCAAGCTCGACATCCTGGTGAACAACGCGGCCTTCCAGGAGCATGCCGATTCGCTGGAAGACCTCACGGAAGAACGCTTCGACGAAACCCTGCGCACCAATGTGTACGGCTACTTCCATATGGCCAAGGCGGCGTTGCCGTACCTGAAGCAGGGCTCCTGCATCATCAACACGGGCTCGGTCACGGGACTGGAAGGCAGCGCCAGGCTGCTGGATTATTCTGCGACCAAAGGGGCCATTCACGCCTTCACCAAGGCGCTGGCCAGCAACCTCCTGGACAAAGGCATTCGCGTGAATGCCGTGGCGCCCGGCCCGGTGTGGACACCGCTCAATCCGGCGGATTCACCGCCCGATGTCATCAAGGACTTCGGCAGGAAGACCGACATGAGGCGGCCGGCGCAACCTGAGGAGTTGTCACCTGCTTATGTATTTTTGGCTTCTCCTGTTTGTTCCAGTTATGTCACGGGGATTGTTTTACCGGTGACGGGGAGTGTTGGGGCGGTTTGATTTTTTCGTAAAAAAAGGCTTTTGACTAATGGGAGTGGGCGCGAGCAGCTATTGAATTGATAGCGCCTCTTTGAGGCCGGATGTTGCTCCGGCTATGTGCCTTCTTCTGAGATCTGCTGGCCGGGGGTAGCCCGGCGGCTACTCACTTTTCTTTTGCTTCGCCAAAAGAAAAGTAAGCAAAAGAAAGTTACTTGCATGCCGGGCAACCCCCGGCCAGCCACCCTCAGCAAAGCGCGCATCGCCAGAGCAAGAACCGCCCTGGCAGATGCACTCAAATCAGGTTTCTCATCGCCTGCGCCGTCTCCCGCAACACCGATAAAACCCGTCCCCCCGCATCCTCACTCGACTCATGCCCCATGGGCATGGTCACGCTGAGCGCGCCTGCCACTTCCCCGTGCCGGTCCCGCAGCGGTACGGCAATACCGCGGTAATTGAGTTCCAGCTGCTGCTCGGAAATTGCCCATCCTTGCGCCCGCACGCGCGCCAGTTCTATCCGCAGGCGGTCCTTGCTGGCGATCGTGTACGAGGTATAGGCCTTGAGTTCGTGACTGGCCAGCCAGGTTTCCAGCCAGGCGGGGTCGCGCATCGACAGCATTAAAAGGCCTGCAGCCGTGACCTGGGCCTGCACGCGTGAGCCCAGCACGTAGCCGGTGTTCATGGCGCGGCTGGAGCCGTTGCGGGCGATGTAGACGATGTCGTCGCCGTCCATCACGCTGACGTACGCGCTCTCCTGCGTTCCGGCGGTCACGCGCTGCAAAAAGGGCTGCACGATGCGCGGCAGGCGTGCCGACTCCAGGTAGGACTGGCCCAGTCTGAGCACACGCGGTGTCAGCCAGAAGAGCTTGCCGTCGCCGGCGACATACCCCAGGTGTTCCAGCGTCAGCAAATAGCGGCGGGCGGCCGTTCGTGTCATGCCGCAGCGCGCCCCGGCCTGGCTGGCGGTCAGGCGTGGGTTGGCGTCGTCAAAACATTCGATGACGGACAGGCCTTTTTCCAGCCCGGCAATCCAGTCCCGCTTGTCCAGCGTGGAAGGGCTGGGGCCCTGCAATGTAGAGGGTGAAATGGGGAGTTTGGCCGCGGTCATTTGCTGAAGTATTCACAACACGGTGTCAACGTAGGCGTAGGTCAAACCCTTGTTTCGTTCGATCATCGATCTTAAATGAGCGATAAACGATCAATCGAGTAATAAACCTGTTGGGGTTCCTGGGGCTAGCTACTAAAGTTCACACCGAATCTGGCAATTTCAATCGATTATCGAACGTTTCAGGCAATCCAGCATGTTTTCCACCATTCAGGGCAATACCGATGTGTATCTGATCCCCGGCGATCCGGTCGGGCAGGTGCGTGCGCCGGAGGTGTTCAACCTGATCTTCAAGACGCTGGGTATTGATGCTGTCCTTGTCCCGGTGCATGTGGCTGCCGGGGACATCCAGGCTTTTGTGAAGGCCGCTTTCCTGGCCAGGAACGTCAAAGGCATGCTGCTGACCATTCCGCACAAGGCCGAAGTGATGAGCCTGCTCTCGCATTGCAATGACGCGGGCCGGGTAGCCGGCGCGGTGAATGGCATTCGCCGTAACGCAGCCGGTGAACTGGAAGGCGCCTTGTTTGACGGCAAAGGTTTTGTCCTGTCGCTGGACTATTTCGGTGTGGCCTACGCCGGCAAGCGCGTGTTGATACTGGGCGCAGGCGGCGCGGCTGCCGCGATTACCGCTTCACTCGCAATGGCGGGCAGCCAGGCGCCAGCCGCCATTTCGCTCTATGACCCGGCGCCCGGCAAGGCGCAGGTGCTGGCCGACCAGATTGCCGCCGCTATGCCGCTGTCAAACGCAAGCATCGCGGCTGTGAGCAGCGGCGACCCGTCGGGCCATGACGTGGTGGTGAATGCCTCACCGCTGGGGCTCAGGGCCGATGATCCCCTGCCGTGCGATGTGTCCCGTATGGCGCCGCACGCGGCCGTCATGGACATCCTCATGAAGAACCAGCCGACGCCGCTGGTTCGGGCTGCCCGCGAGCGCGGTCTGGCCGCGCAGCCCGGATTTGAGATGCTGATCCAGCAGGTGCCGGACTACCTGGATTTTTTTGGGCATGCCGCAGCGGCGCAGGCCGTTCGCCGCGATGCCACCTTTATCCGCGGGCATTTGTACCCCGCCACGATGGCCGGTGAAATCAGGCGCCCCTTCCAAACCACACCATCTGACAGTGTTCCCATCCCAGGAGTCGGGGAAGCACGACTCGCATCACCTTGATTTTTTAACCCCCCAGAGGAGACAACCATGAAAAAACGATTCGCTCTCAAATTGATAGCTGCTTGCGCGCTCACAGTAAGCGCTAGCGCCGGTTTTGCGCAAGACGTCATCAAAATCGCCAACATTGTCGAGCTGTCCGGCGGCGGCGCCACGGCAGGCACCAACTTCAAGAACGGCGTTGAGCTGGCCGTCAGGGAAATCAATGCCAACGGCGGCATCCTGGGGAAGAAAATCCAGACAACCACCGCTGATACGCAAAGCAATGCGGGCGTGGCCAAGGGGCTGACGCAAAAGGCCATCGATGATGACGCGTTTGCCATCTTCGGCCCGGTGTTCTCCGGCTCCATCATGGTCAGCATGGCCGAATCACGACGCGCCGAGGTGCCCAACTTCACCGGGGGCGAGGCAGCCAGCATCACCGAGCAGGGCAACCCTTACGTGTTTCGCACCAGTTTCACGCAAGCCACTGCCATGCCCAAGGTGGCACGCTACATCAGTGACCAGGCCAAGCTCAAAAGCATTGCCGTCATTTATGTGAACAACGATTTCGGCAAGGGTGGCATGGACTCGATCAGGAAGGCCCTCGCCAATTCGCCGACCAAAATCCTGAGCGAGATCTCCACCGAACCCGGCCAGGTCGACTTCTCCGCCGCGGTGCTGCGTGCCAAGCAAAGCAATGCAGACGGCGTGTTCGCCTATTCGAACGAAGAAGAGTCGGCACGCTTGCTGCGCGAGCTGCGCAAGCAGGGCTGGAACAAACCCATCATCGGTGAAACCACCCTGACGGGCCAGAAGGTCATTGAGCTGGCCGGTGAGGCTGCCAACGGCGCGATTGCCCACGTAGGCTTGACGGTGGATGCGCCGGTGCCCGCCATCCGCGCCTTCAAGGCCAAGTTCGAAAAAGACTACAAGTACATCTCCGACCACAACGGCATGAAGGGCTACTCCGGTGTCTACGTGCTCAAGGCCGCCATCGAAAAAGCCGGCAAGCTGGATCGCAAGGCCGTGGCTGCGGCCATGAAGGGCTTGAAGGTCAACACCGACAAATACCCCGGCGCGCTGATGTACACCGAGTTCGACAACAAGGGCGACCTCGACCGCATGAGCTTCATGGTGGAAGTCAAAAACGGCAAGCAGGAAGTCATTGACATGGTTCCCCCGCTTGGCCTGGCCACCCGGGACGTGAGCAAGACCCTTCCTTTGGCACCTGCTGCGGCCAAGCCGGCCGCGAAGAAGTAACTGAGTAACTGCAACCTCGGCCGGCCATGCGGGGCCGGCCGCTCATGGGGCAGGGCGCAAGCCCTTCCCATTGAGAACTCCGCTGAATGCAACCGACTTTCTCCATCGGACCTTCCCATGACAGACTTTCTCCAACTCTTTTTCTCGGGCCTGGCCACCGGCAGCATTTATGCGCTGGCAGCCCTGGGCTTTACCTTGCTGTGGCAGGCCTCGGGAACGATCAACTTTGCGCAGGGTGAATTTGTCATGCTGCCGGCCTTCATGATGCTGGCCTTCATTTCGCTGGGCGCACCCATGCTGGTGAGCTTTGTGCTGGCGGTGCTGCTGGCCGTGCTGCTGCTGGGCTGGGTCTTCAAGCGGGGGGTGGTGGATCCGCTCTTCAAGTACGGCATGATGCCCATCGTCGTGGCGACCATCGGGCTTTCCATTGCCCTGCGCAATGGCGTGCGCGCCGGCTACAGCGCCGAAGCCCATCCTTTTCCGAGCCTGTTTGCCGACAAGTTGTTCAACATCGCCGGCGTCACGATAACGCTGCAGGACATCGGCACTTTTGCGCTGGCCCTGATCATCGTGATGGCGACACAGGCTTTCCTGGCCAAAACCGTCACGGGCCGTGCCATGCAGGCCGTGGCACAAAACACCGAAAGTGCTTCGGTACTGGGCATCAATGTGCCGCGCATGATTTTCTACACCTTCGCCATCAATGCCGTGCTGGCGGTGGCGGCGGCCCTGCTGGTCACGCCCACTTACCTTGCCAAGTTCGACATGGGCGAAGGCCTGGGTACGAAGGCTTTTTTCGCCGCCATCATCGGCGGCTTCAACAACTCGCGCGGCGCCTTGCTGGGCGGGCTGATCGTAGGGGTATGCGAGAACCTGGCTGCCGCCTATATTTCACCGGCCTACAAGGACGCCGTGGCGCTGGTTATTTTTATGGTGGTGATTCTCTTCAAGCCACAAGGCCTGCTGGGTAAAAAAGAGGAGCGCAAGGTATGAAGCTCGCCAACAACAAATTTGCCCTGGTATTGACGGTTCTGGCCGCTTTGCTGGTACTGGCAGTGCCGCAGTTCCTGAAGAGCTACGGCATCTACCTGCTGACCTACTGGCTGGTTTTTATCATTGCCACCATGGGACTGAACCTGACCATTGGCTACGCGGGCCAGAAATCGCTGGGCCACGCGGCCTTCTTCGGTATTGGCGCCTACACCGTCGCCATCCTGATGAAGGCGGGTGTCAGCTTCTGGCTTGGTTTGCCGGCTGCCGCACTGATCTGTTTTGCCGTCGGGCTGATCCTGGGCTTCCCGGCGCTGCGCGTGCAAGCCATTTACCTGGCATTCGCAACGCTGGGTTTTAACACCGCCATCTGGCTGGTCATGCGCAATGAAGAGTGGCTCACCGGAGGCACCTTCGGCATCAACAACATTGCACGGCCGTCCCTCTTCGGTTATTCGCTCGAAGGCAACCTGCCTTACTACTACTTTGTACTGGCCGTGACGGTCATCCTTTCGGGCCTGCTGTGGGGGTTGCTGCGCTCACCCTGGGGCAAAGCTTTCACGGCCTTGCGCGACAACCCGATACGGGCCGAGAGCCTGGGGGTGGATATCCGCAATTACACGCTGCTGAGTTTTGCCATTGGCGCGGCTTACGCCGGCATCGCCGGTGCGCTGTTTGCATCGCTGGTGCAGTTTATTGAGCCGGGGCCCTTCACCGTGGCCGCGTCCATCATGATGTATCTGATGGTGGTGGTCGGCGGTGCGGGCTATTTCCTGGGCCCCATCGTGGGCGCCGCGGTGGGGGTGGTGCTGCCGGAATGGCTGCGCGATGTGCCGCTGGTGTCCAACTGGTATTTGCCGATGTTCGGCGCTGCGGTGGTGCTGTTGATGGTGTGGCTGCCCGATGGGTTGCTCAGCATTCCTGACCGTATCCGTGCCAAGCGCGCAGCGCGTGAGGCGTCCCAGGCACGTGCGGCTGCAGCCAGCCGGATCGGAGCGGCATCATGACAAACGCATTGTTAAAAGTTGCCGGGCTCAAGAAGGCCTATGGCGCCATTCAGGCTGTGGGCGGGGTCTCCTTTGAAGTCATGCCGGGGGAAATCTTTGGTGTCATCGGACCCAATGGCTCGGGTAAAACCACCATGTTCAACAGCGTGTTGGGCCAGATCAGCCCCGATGCCGGCACGATCGAACTCAACGGCAAAACCATTACCGGCCTGTCACCGCTGGAGCTCAGCCGGCGCGGCGTGGGCCGCACCTTCCAGACGCTGCAGGTGTTTGGAAAGATGACGGTGCGCGACAACCTGATCGTGGCAGCCCAGGAGCACAAGGGCAGCCTGCTCGGCCGCATGTTTGCGCCCGGCGACTCGGGGCTGGGCGACAAGGCCGATGCGCTCATCGACCAGTTCCGCATCCGCCATGTGGCTGACAAGCTCGCCGGCACCTTGAGCTACGGCCAGCAAAAGCTGGTGGACATCGCCATGGCTTTCATGGCCGAACCGGATCTGGTGCTGCTTGATGAGCCGTGTGCCGGCGTCAATCCCAGCCTGGTGGGCGGCATTTCGTCGCTGCTCCGGGATCTGAACCAAAACCCCAAATTTGGCCGCAAGGCGTCGTTTGTGGTGATCGAGCACAACATGGATTTTGTGATGGGCCTGTGCCACCGCATCATGGTGATGGTCGAAGGCAAGGTGCTGGCCATTGGAACGCCGGCGGAAATTCGGGCCAATAAAGAGGTATTGGACGCATATCTTGGTAATTAGAGCCCCCTGTCTCGGCTCACTTTGTGTAGCCGGAATCCCCCTCAGGGGGACAACCGCTGCGGCCCGGCGGAGCCGGTTCCGCGCCGTTGCTTGGAAAGAGGTCAACTGAGGCTTCATGGAGATTGATATGACAAGTGACATCTGTATTGAATTTGACGATGTGGTGGCGGGTTACAAGGACTTCATGATCCTGAACAACCTGTCATTCAAGGTGCGTACGGGTTCCATCACGCTGCTGTTGGGCCCCAATGGTGCGGGCAAGTCCACGGTTTTGAAAGCGCTGTTTGGCCTGCTCAAACCGCGCCAGGGCCGCATCCTGTTGAACGGCGAGGACATTTCGGGCGTCAGCCAGAAAGAATTGCTGGCCAAAGGAATCGTGTTTGTGCCCCAGGGGCGCAACCTGTTTGGCCAGCTCACCGTGTGGCAGAACCTGGAGCTGGGCGGCATCACGTTGGGTACGAAAACCACACACGAGCGTATTCCCGAGGTGCTGGAGTTTTTCCCGCGCGTCAAGGAACGCCTGCATTCCCAGGCGTCAGCGCTTTCGGGTGGTGAACAGAAGCAACTTGAAATCGGCCGGGCTTTGCTGCTGCGCCCCAAGGTTATCCTGATTGACGAACCCTCGATCGGGCTATCACCCATGGTGGTGCAGGACGTGTTCAAGCTGTTGCAGAAGCTGGCGGCGCAGGGCACCACGGTATTGATGGTTGAGCAAAACGTCAAAAGTGCGCTGAAAATTTCCGATGACGCCATCGCGCTTGAGTCGGGGCAACTGGTGCTGCACAAGCCGGCGGCCGAGCTGCTGGCAGACCCCAACATCGAACGCCTTTTCCTCGGCGGCGGCCATGTGCCGGGCGCAACCGTGGCGCCCGCCATGGCAACTTCCTGAATCTGCTGCAACCTCTCACCGGAGACACACCATGAGCACCTTTGCACAGGCACCAACCGCAGACCGGGAAGCCATTCCCGAAGTTGCCAACCCCCTGGGGCTGGACGGCATTGAGTTCATTGAATACACCACTGCCAAGCCGCAGGCGTTGGGACAGGTGCTGGAAACGATGGGTTTCCGTCCGGTTGCCCGCCACCGCTCGCGCGAGGTATTGCTGTACCGGCAAGGCAGCATGAACGTGATTGTCAATGCCCACATTCCCGCCATGCCGGATGGCGCCGCGCCGACCGACAAGCCGGTGATTGCCGCTGTGGCCTTGCGCGTGCGGGACGCGGCAGACGCTTACCACCGTGCGCTGGAGCGGGGCGCCTGGGCCGTGCCGTCGCGCGTCGAGGTGATGGAGCTGAACATCCCGGCCATCCATGGCGTGGGAAAAAGCCGCATTTATTTTGTCGACCGTTACGACAAGTTTTCGATCTATGACGTTGACTTTGTCCCCATTCCCACGGTGGAGCAGCATCCGCCGGCGGTGGCGGGACTGCATTTCTTTGGTGTCGTGCAATACATCGGCAATGACCGTACTGAAGACTGGGCCGAGTTTTACCGCGAGCTGTTTGGCTTTACCGACCTGCCCGACGAACAGCGCTTCGGCATCCTGCCCAAGGGACGCATCCTTCGCAGCCCGTGCCCGCCTTCGTCGCGCTTTTACCTTCAGCTGATCGAACCTGAAGCCAGCGTGCTCGACGTGGAAGGGGATGAAAGCCTGCAGCGCATTGGCCTGGGCAGCGCAGACGTGCTGGTCACCGTTGCCGAGCTGCGCAAGCGCGGCGTGGAATTCCTCGAGTCACCCGGGGTCCATACCGAGGACCGCGGCGCGCTGACCAAGAGCTGGATGGGCAGCGTGAGTTTTGAGCTGGTCCATGACGTACGCTAAACAGGCGCCAGGCATGAGCCACTACAGCGGCAACATCGACGATTTCGGGATGGACACCATCTCGCTGGCAGGTCCGCTGGAAGCCAAGCTCAAAGCCGTGCGCGAGGCTGGCTTTACGCAGATCATGCTCGCGGCCAAAGACCTGGTAGGCCACCCAGACGGCATGGAAGCCGCCGTCGCTGCGGTGCGTGCAAGCGGTTTGCGCGTCACCGGGTTCCAGGTGTTGCGTGATTTTGAGGGGCTGTCCGGGCACCTGCACGACTACAAGATGGACATCGCCAAATCGATGCTGGAAATGTGCCATGCGCTGGGCTGCCGCCTGCTGCTGATCTGTTCGTCAACCTCGGTGCACGCCACGGGTGAAACCCAGGCGCTGGTCAGGGACTTGCGCAAGCTGGCCATGCTGGCGATTCCGATGAATATCAAGATCGCCTACGAAGCCTTGTCGTGGGGCCGCACCGTCAATGAGTTCCCGCAGGCCTGGGACATTATTTGTGAAGCCGACATGCCCAACCTGGGTTTGGGCTTTGACTCCTTTCATATGTTTGCGACAAAGACCTCGCTGGATGAGCTGGACATACTGGATCCGGACAAAATTTTTCTGGTGCAGCTGGCCGACTTCATGTGGACGGAAATCAAGTCGGTCGAGGAACGTATTGCCACCGCCCGGCATTTCCGCGTGTTTCCAGGTGAGGGTGTGCACAGCGAAGCGCTGGCCACACTGGTCACCAAGCTGCATGGCCTGGGCTACCGTGGCGATTACAGCTTTGAAGTGTTCAACGACGACTACCAGCAAATGCCTTTGCCCACAGTAGCCCAGCGCGCATGGCGCTCTGCACTGTGGCTGGGGGAGGATGTGCTGCGTCGTTCCGTGCCGCTGCCTAACCAGATCCGCTTGAGAAAATGAAGCTCCCACGCTCGTCACTTCGTGCCTGCGGTGCGCTGCCCCATTCTTCCGCGTATGGGGCGCATTTCCCCTTGGCGCGGCCCGGTGGAAAAACATCAGCCATTGTTTTTTGAGAGTTCACGGCATGAGCAGTATTTTTGAAGGTTTTTTGTCCACGCCGGAAATTCTGGAGGCCTTCAGCGAGCGTAACTTCCTGGATGCCATGTTGCGCTTTGAGGCTTCGCTGGCACAGGCGCAGGCCGAGGCCGGTCTGATTCCCGAGGCGGCGGCCCGTTCCATCGCCGGCACCTGCAAGGTCGAGCTGTTTGATGTGGCCAAGATCGTTCGCGAAAGCGGGCGCGCCGGCAGCATCGCCATTCCACTGGTCAAAGCCCTCAAGGAAACCGTAGGACTCTTCAACAAGGAGGCTGCCGGTTTTGTCCATTTCGGCTCGACCTCCCAGGACGTGATCGACACCGCGCTGGCGCTGGTGACCCGCAATGCGTTGGACCTGATTGAGGCCGACATCCGCAAGGCAGTGGCGGCGTTGCTGGTGCTGGCCCGCCGCCATGCCGCAGCCCCTGTGCTGGCCCGCACGCTGATGCAGCCGGCATCGGTCACCAGCTTTGGTTTCAAATGCGCGGGTTGGGCCGCGCCGCTGGCGCGCAGCCTGCAGCGCCTGCAGGTGGCCCGCCACAATGCGCTGGCCGTGCAGCTGGGCGGGGCCGTGGGAACACTGGCGCAGATGAACGGCAAGGGCCCGCAAATCATGGCGCATATGGCGGCCGACCTGAAGCTCAAGCCCGCTGCATTTGCCTGGCACACCCAGCGCGATGAGTGGGTGGCGCTGGGCTGCGAGCTGGGCCTGCTGGTAGGCAGCCTCGGGAAGATCGCCAAAGATATCTCGCTGATGGGCCAGTACGAAGTGGGCGAACTGGCGGAGCCGACCGAGCCGGGCCGCGGCGGTTCATCCGCCATGCCGCACAAGCGCAATCCGGTCGCCTGCATGGTGGGACTGGCTGCAGCGCAGCGCGCGCCGCAGCGCGTGGCCGCCCTGTTGGCGGCCATGGCGCAGGAGCATGAGCGCGCCCTGGGGAACTGGCAGGCCGAATTGGCCGAATGGCCGGGGCTTCTGATGTCGGCGCACGGATCCGTCCGCGCCATGGCCCAGGCCCTGCCGGGCCTGCAGGTGGACACCCAGCGCATGAGTGCCAACCTGGAGGCGCTGCGTTCCGTGCTGCCCGCTGATGCCGCCGACGAGTGGTTTAACCCGGCGCTGGTGCGGCATGCGTCAACACTCGCGCATGCCCAAGCCGACGCTGTTGAAGCACTGGTGGGGCAAACGCACACTGACAGCCATCGCACCAAGACCGCAAAAAGGTAAAACATGAACGACCATGACAAGGGAATGATCAACCGCAGGCGCGTGCTCGGTGATGCCTGGGTGGACCGTTCCATCGCCAAAAGCAATGCCTTCAACGGCGAGTTCCAGGACCTGATCACGCGTTATGCGTGGAATGAAGTCTGGGGCCGGCCGGCGTTCGGCGACAAGACGCGCCGCCTGATGGTCCTGTCGACCATGATTGCGCTCAAGGCGTACGAAGAATTTGCCATGCATGTACGCGCCGCACTCGACGGCCCGCCGGAGTCGCGGCTCACGCCGGACGATATCAAGGAAGTGATTCTGCAGGCCGCCATTTACTGCGGTGTTCCCGCCGCCAACCATGCGTTCTCTGTGGCGGGTGACATCCTTCGCGAAAAAGGCCTGCTCGCCGACTGACAGGGCACGCATCTGCGGCTCCCAAGCAATACATCATTGAAAGACGCATGAAAGAACCTCATCTGCACTGGATCAGTGAAGGCCAGGGGCCTGTCGTCGTGCTCAGCCATGCATTGGGCTGTGACCTCACGATGTGGGACGGCGTGACGGCCATCCTGAAGAATCGTTACACCGTGCTGCGCTATGACCACCGCGGCCACGGCCAATCGGAAGCGGTACCAGGCCCTTACACACTCGACCTGCTGGCCGATGATGTGGTGGGCCTTATTAATGGGCAGGGCGGTGGCCCGGTGCATTTTGTCGGGCTCAGCATGGGCGGCATGACGGCGCAGGCGCTGGCAGCGCGGCATCCGCAGCTGCTCAAAAGCATCGTCATTGCCAACGCCGCCATGTTTTACGACGACGCGGCGCGTGCCATGTGGCAGGCGCGCGTTCACACCGTACAGGCCCAGGGCGTGGCGGCGATATCAGACGGTGCGATGCAGCGCTGGTTTACGCCGGAATTCAGGGCGGACGAGGCGGGCGGCGGTGCGCGCAAGGTAGCCGCGCTACGCAAGGTGCTTGAAACCACCGATGCCACCGCTTATGCGGCCAGCTGCGAGGCGGTTTCCCGCATCGACTTCCGAATCAGTAACGGCGCGATCCAGTGCCCGGCCCTGGTGATTGCCGGCACGCGCGACGAGGCAACGCCCGTGGCCATGTCTGAAGCGATTTGCGCCAGCATCAAGGGCGCGCAATTGCGCACCTTGCCAGCGGCTCATTTGAGCGCGGTGGAGCAACCAGATGCATTTGCCGACTTGCTGGAACGCTTTTTCGAAAGCCTGCGCTAGGGCGCTGCCGGCGGCCTGATCGGGCAGGTGCGGGAGCGGGGGGGCAGGGTGCTTCGGTGATGGGGCGGCGGCGTCGATAATCGGCCCAGGCTAATAGCCAAGCCCCACCCACCCGAACATCCGGAAAGCCCCGCTTCATGAAAACAATCCTTGTCCTGAATGGCCCCAACCTCAACTTGCTGGGAACGCGTGAGCCGGCCGTGTACGGCTCTCAGACCCTGGCCGATGTGGAAGCGCTGTGCACCAAGGCCTGCGCAACCCACGGTTTCAGGCTCGACTTTCGCCAAAGCAACCACGAAGGCGTGATGATTGACGCCATCCATGAAGCCGGGCGCGCCCAGGCGGCTGGCACGCTGGCAGGCATCGTGCTGAATGCCGGTGCTTACACCCACACCAGCGTGGCCCTGCACGATGCCATCAAGGGCGCGGGCGTCACGGTGATCGAGCTGCACATCAGCAATGTGCATGCACGCGAGGCTTTCCGGCATCACTCTTATATTTCACCGGCTGCCAAGGCGGTGATGGCCGGCTTCGGCGTCAAGGGCTACGCCCTGGCCATCGCGGGCCTGGCCGAGCTGGCGGCCTGATCCGGTTGCGGCTGACCCATGGCTGCGCCACCGAAATTTCCCGTTGACGAACGTGAGGTGGAGTTCAGTGCCATCCGCGCTCAGGGTGCGGGCGGGCAAAACGTCAACAAGGTCTCCAGCGCGATTCACCTGCGCTTTGACATTGCGGCCTCGTCACTGCCTGATGCCGTCAAGGAGCGGCTGCTGGCAACCAGTGACAATCGCATCACGCAGGAGGGCGTGCTGGTGCTCAAGGCCCAGCAGCACCGCACCCAGGAAATGAACCGCAGCGATGCCATGGCGCGCCTGCAGGAGATTGTTGACAGCGTCTCCACACCGCCCCGGGCGCGGCGCGCGACGAAACCCACCTACGGCTCGAAGCAGCGCCGGCTGGCCGGCAAAAGCCAGCGCTCGGAAATCAAGTCGTCGCGGGGCAAGGTGGGCGGCGACTGAGTCCTGCCGGCAGTCCACCAGGTACCGTTCAGGTCACCATATAGCGCCCGGGTTTGTGGTTGACCCAGAGGAAAAGGCTCATCAGTACGGCGGCCATGACGGAATACGCCACGCGCTCAGGGGGCACGACTGCCAGCGCCATCAACACCACGGCCGAATCAATGGCCATCTGTATCTTGCCGGCGCGCCAGCCGTGCTTTTCCTGAAGATAGAGGGTCACGATGGTGGCGCCGCCCAGGCTGGCCCGGTGCCGGGCCAGGAAGAGGCAGCCGGTCCCCAGCAGCAGGCCGCCCACCAGCGCGGCGTACAGCGGGTGGATGTCTGCGATGTCGAGCACCCGGGGCGACCAGTCCGCCAGCAGCGACAGCAATGCAATGGACAGGAAGGTCTTGATGGTGAACTCGCGGCCCATGCGGCTCCAGGAGAACCAATAGAAGGGCAGGTTGACCAGAAAGAACAGCTTGCCGAAACTCATGCCCGTGGCGTAGTGCAGCACAAAGGCCACGCCGGCCGTACCGCCCGTCAACAGGCCTGCCTGGTTGAAGATCACCATCGCCAGCGACACAAACAGCGTGCCCGTGAAGATGCCTTGCGCATCGTCAAAAAGGGTGTGGCGCTCGGGGGGAGGAAATGGGGCCATGGGGACGCTGGGATATTTGGCTGCGGGCAGGTTGCAGCAGCTGTGCATGATTTGTGCCAATGCTGGCGGCACGCTCGTCCGCGCAAAAGGCGATGCGCCCGTGTTCCCCGCAAGCCAGGATTGCGCTTTCCAGGCGCTAAATATGCATGATTTAGGGCTCCAGGCCAATAGGAGTATGCGCGAGCAGCTATCAAAACAGTAGCGCTATGCGCGGCGCTGGTTTCCTTGCTGCAGTCTGTCCCGCACTTGTGCAGTGATTTCCAGGGAGCGCCGGGCGATGGCGGGGTCGTAAATGTGAGTGGTCACCATCAGTTCATCGGCCCGGGTGTCCTCGATGAAGCGCTGAAGCTGGTTTTCAACCGTTGCCGCCGAACCTGCGACGGCATAGCGCAGCATACGCTGCGCGCCGGCTTTCTCGGCCGGTGACCAGTAGCTTTCGATGTTGTCGATAGGCGGCGGCATCGGCCCCGGCGTGCCGCGCAACAGGTTGGTCATGGCCTGCTGCACGGAGGTGAGCTGGTAGCGTGCCGCTTCGTCCGTTTCGGCCGCGACGACATTGGCCACCACCATGGCATAAGGTTTGGCGAGCTGCGCGGAAGGCCTGAAGCCGCTGCGGTACAGGTCCAGCGCCTGCATCAGCATGTCGGGTGCGAAATGCGATGCGAAGGCAAAGGGCAGACCCAGCATGGCAGCGAGCTGGGCACCGAAGAGGCTGGAGCCCAGCAGCCACAGTGGTACCTTGAGGCCCGCGCCCGGCACGGCGCGGATTTTCTGGCCGGGCTCTAGCGGTTCAAAATAGGCCTGCAGTTCCTCGACGTCCTGCGGAAAGGTGTCGGCGTTGTTCTGGTTGTCACGCCGCAGCGCGCGTGCGGTGAGCTGGTCGGTGCCCGGTGCGCGTCCCAGCCCGAGGTCGATACGGCCAGGGTACAGCGAAGCCAGCGTGCCGAACTGCTCGGCGATCACCAGCGGCGAATGGTTGGGCAGCATCACCCCGCCGGATCCCACGCGGATGGTTTGCGTGCCGCCCGCCACGTGGCCGATGACCACCGCGGTGGCGGCGCTGGCGATGCCGGGGTTGTTGTGATGCTCGGCCAGCCAGAAGCGCTTGAAACCCAGTTGTTCGGCATGCCGGGCCAGGGCCAGGGTGCTGCGAAAGGCATCGGCGGCAGTGGCGCCCGTGACGATGGGGGACAGGTCGAGGACTGAAAAGGGGATCATGTTTTTGCGCCCTCTCCCCGAAGGAGTGGGAGTGAAGAGGAAGCGAGCCGGCCTGAATTCATGGATGTTGTTGTAAGGGTGCCGGGCCAGTTTAGGAGCTTGGCGATGGCCGCATGAGGGGCAGGGTATAAGAACCTGTTTACGGTCTAAACGAGGCCGCGCAAGCCCCTTCTCGGGATGGGATGCAAGGCGCGGTGCGACGCCCATAGCACAGCTATGGGTTAGCATCGCAACGCCGCAGAGCGCCCGAGAAGGGGCTTGCCCTTCGGGTTGGGGTGACGCAAACGCGGTCGCGTTTGCATCCCCATTGGGGCAGCTGCACGACGCCCAGCCGGCCGGCTGGGCGGTCGGGCGATTGAGCCACCCAGGCCCCTGCATGGGCATTAGCCCATGCAAGGGCCCGGTCGGCCCACTCATCCCGATTGCACCCCAACGCGGCTCCGTTTAGACCGTAAACAGGTTCTATCTCCCATGACAGATTCGGCAAACATTGAGCTGCCCTCCGAAGCGCTTGCGATGCTGCGCACGGCCAGCCGTTTTGAAACCCCTTGCGGCGACGGCACCATGGTCTGGCACACGTGGGGCCAGGCCACGCGCCGGCCCGGGCTCGCGCCCCTGGTGCTGCTGCACGGCGGCAGCGGCAGCTGGATGCACTGGCTGCGCAACATCCCCGCGCTGGCCGCGTCGGGCCGCTGGGTGCTGGTGCCCGACCTTCCCGGTTTTGGCGATTCGGCCGCGCCTTTACGGGGCACCGATGCCGACGTGCTGCCCGAACCGGTCGAGCAAGGGCTGGCCCTGCTGGCGGGCGAGGCGGCCTGCGACCTCGTGGGATTTTCCTTTGGCGGCATGGTGGCCGGCTTTGTGGCGGAGCGCTTCCCCGCCCGGGCGGCGCGTGTGGTGCTGGTGGGTGCGCCCGGCCTGGGTGTCGCGCCCGAAAAAGCCATACGCCTGCGCGCATGGCGGCATATCACCGATGCGGGCCAGCGCGACGAGATCCATCGCCACAACCTCGCGGCGCTGATGCTGTACCGCGCGGACGCGATCAACGAACTGGCCTTGCGCCTGCACATCGCCAACGTGCTGCGCGACCGCATGAAGGGCCGCAGCCTGGCGCGCACCGGCGCGCTGGCTCAGTCACTGGCGCGGCTGCGCTGCCCGGTGTGGGCGATTTACGGGGAAGAGGATGCGCTGTACCGCGGCAAGCTTGATGGGCTGCGGGCAGCCCTGGAGCGAGCTGCGGACTTCAGGGGCCTGGCCCTGGTCGAAGGCGCCGGCCACTGGCTGCAGTTCGAGCGCGCGGAGGCCTTCGACAAAGCCCTCCTCACGACGCTCGAAGCGCCTCTTTAGCTTTTACTTTTCAATCGCGAGCAGTTCGATGTCGAAGGTCAGCGTGGCATTGGGTGGCACCACGCCGCCGGCGCCGCGGTCGCCATAGGCCGTGGCGGGTGGACAGGTCAGTGTGGCCTTGCCGCCGACCTTGATCTTCTGCACGCCTTCGGTCCAGCATGGCACCACGCGGTTCAGCGGGAAGGTGGCGGGCGCGCCGCGCTTGTAAGAGCTGTCAAATTCCTTGCCGTCGGCCAGCGTGCCGCGGTAGTGCACCTTGACGGTGTCCGTCGCTTTGGGCTGCGCGCCGGTGCCGTCGGTGCTGTGCACGATCTTCACGCCGCTGGGCAGGGTCTCGGCCGGGGCGGTGGCAAGGGCGGTGCTGGACAGGGCAATGGAGGCCAGGGCGATGAGCGCGGCGGTCAATGTCTTCATGGAGGTCATGCTTTCGTGGCTATGGGGTAATCGGAGAGGGTGACCTGGATTATCGTCCTGGCTCTCGCCTTGCCTCAGTGGTGCCGGCTCGCCTATCTCAGGTTGTCAGGTCGCTGCGCTGGATCCTGAGGGGGCGGAAGGTATGAGTGGTACTCCAGCCAATCAAAATTGGCTCAAATTGGTAACGTCAGCGTGAAAAATTTTGCATTGGCCTTACCAGTTCGAACCATAACCCCATAGCAAAAACCGCCGTCGCATAAACTGCACTTCACGCGGAGGATTCATGCTGGACCAACTCAAACAGGTCGACAACCGTCGGCTCTACCAACAAATTGCCGAGCAGATTCGCGCCTTCATTGACAAGGGCAACTACACCGCGGGTGCGCGGTTGCCGCCGGAGCGCGATCTGGCCCTGCAGCTGGGCGTCTCACGCCCCTCGGTGCGCGAGGCACTGATTGCACTGGAAATTGAGGGCAGCGTGGAAGTGCGCATGGGCGCTGGCGTGTACGTCTGCAGCGCGGCCCAGCGCAAGCCGCAGTCCCTGGCCACCATGGGCGAAAGTCCGATCGAGCTGATGCAGGCACGCGCCGCCATCGAGGGCACCATCGTGCTGCAGGCCTGCGCCAAAGCCACGCCCGAAGCACTGTTGGCGCTGCGACAGATTCTGGACAACATGCTGTCCGCCATGGCGCAAAACCGTTCGCCCCTGGCCTTTGACCGGCAGTTTCACCAGACGATTGCAGCCATGACAGGCAACTCCGTGCTGGAGCGGCTGGTGGGCGAGCTGTTTGACGAGCGCCATAGCCCGATTGCCGCGCGCCTGAGCGCGCACTCCGAATCCGGCCAAAGCTGGGCCGTTGCGCTACAGGAGCATGAGGCCATCCTGCGCGCCCTGGAGAACCGGGACGTACTGGCCGCGCAGAACGCCATGCGCATGCATCTGCAAGCCTCCGAACAGCGCTGGGTCGAGAACCGCCGCGAATGGTCATGAGCCCAAGCTCTGCACCTCGTGGCCAGGCCTGTGCAATTGCGCAGATTTTGTTTCGTTTTTTCACACAGATTTTGACGCTGGATCACGGGTAAGCACCAATACCCACGCGCTTCCTGGTAAGGCCAAATACGGCAGATTGTGTCAGGTGGCCTTACCAATTTGCAAAACATGCAAATTGGTCCCTCCCGGTTCCCTGACCCGCCAAAGAGGAGTTCGCATTGCTGTCATCCGTGTCCGATCCCGTCTGTCCCGACGCGCCCAGCCCCGTTGAGGCTGGCGTACTGTTGCGCCTGGAAGGGATTACCAAACGCTTCCCGGGAGTGCTGGCACTGGATGGTGTGAGCTTTGAGGTGCGAAGTGGGGAGGTACACGCGGTGTGCGGCGAAAACGGCGCGGGCAAATCGACGCTGATGAAGGTGATCAGCGGCCAGTACCAGCCCGATGCGGGGGTCCTGTACTACCGTGGCGAAGCCTGCCAGTTCCAATCCACCGCCGACTCCGAGGCTGTCGGCATTGCCATCATTCACCAGGAGCTGAACCTGGCTCCACACCTCACGGTGGCCGAAAACATTTACCTGGCCCGCGAGCCACGCAAAGGCTGGCTGATCGACCGGGCAGCACTGCGCCGCCAGGCAAAGCAATGCCTGGACCGGTTGGGGCAGGACATCTCACCGGACGCTCTGGTCAAAACCCTCTCGGTAGCCCAGCAGCAGATGGTGGAAATTGCCAAGGCGCTGTCGCTCAACGCCCAGGTGCTCATCATGGACGAGCCGACCTCGTCCCTCACGGAGTCGGAGACCGAGAAGCTGTTTGCCATCATCCACGAGCTCAAGCGTACGGGGGTGGGCATTGTCTACATCTCCCACCGCCTCGACGAACTGGCGCTCATCGTGGACCGGGTCACCGTCTTGCGCGACGGACGCTACGTGTCCACCGAACGCCTGGCCGACACCAGCGTGGAAGAGATCGTGGCAAGGATGGTGGGGCGCTCGCTGGACGATGTATTCCCCAAAAGAACGTCCGTGCCCACGACCGACGTGTTGTTGCGCGTGCAAGGCCTGACACGCCAGGGTGTGTTTCACGACGTGAACTTTGAACTGCGCCGTGGCGAAATCCTGGGTTTTGCGGGGCTCATGGGGGCTGGCCGCACCGAGGTCGCTCGCGCCATTTTTGGTGCCGACCCCATCGACGCCGGCGAGGTGTTTCTGGCCGGGCAGCGTCTCACCATTCACTCGCCACGGGATGCCGTGCGCCAGGGACTGGCCTATCTGTCAGAGGACCGCAAGCACGACGGGCTGGCACTGAAGATGAATGTGGCGCAAAACATCACACTGGCCCACATGGAAGCCGTGTCGAACCGTGCGGGCATGATCCAGTTTTCCAAAGAGCAGGATGCCGCACGCCACTACATCGGCGCGCTCGACATTCGCACGCCCAGCAGCAGCCAGATCGTGCGCCTGCTCTCGGGGGGCAACCAGCAGAAGCTCGTGATCAGCAAATGGCTGTTCCGTCAATCACGCGTGCTGTTCTTTGACGAGCCCACACGCGGCATTGATGTGGGCGCCAAGTACGCGATCTACCAGTTGCTGGACCAGCTCGCAGGCCAGGGCATTGGCGTCGTGATGATCAGCTCCGAGCTGCCCGAAATCATGGGGATGACCGACCGTGTCGCGATCTTCCATGAAGGCCGCCTGGTCACCATCCTCCCCACCCGCGAGACCGATCAGGAGGAGGTCATGCACTACGCCTCCGGCCGCAGCGTGCCGCCCCTGCAAGCCGACCAGCTGACCCACTGAACCCTCCAGGACTTCTTTCCCGAACCACACCATGACCGAACAACAACAAGACCTGTTTCAGAAATTTGCCGCGCTGGCCAGCCTGCTGGGACTCATCGCCATCTTCTCGTTCACCAGCAACGCCTTCTTCAGCGTGGGCAATGGCATGACCGTGGCGCTGCAGGTGACATCCATTGCCTACCTCGGCATCGCAGCAACCTGCGTGATCATCACGGGGGGTATTGATCTCTCGGTAGGTGCCATCCTGGCACTGTCCGGCGTCGTGGCCGCCATGCTGGTCAAGGCGGGCGCGCCCGTGCCGCTGGGCATGTTTGCCGGCCTGCTGGTCGGTGCCCTGTGCGGGCTGATCAACGGCCTGTGTGTGACGGTGCTCAAACTGCCGCCCTTTATTGCCACCCTGGGAATGATGCTGGTGGCACGCGGCGTGGCCTTGCAGCTGACCGATGCCCGCGCCATCAGCGGCCTGGGCGACAGCTTCGCAGAACTGGGCAACGGAGCCTTGTTCCGCATCGTCAATATCGGTGCGGACGGCTTCCCCGATGTGGTGTTCGTCGGCATTCCCTATCCCGTGGTGCTCATGATCGTGCTGGCGCTGGCCGTCTCCGTCCTGCTTAACCGTGCCACGCTGGGCCGCCATCTGTACGCCATCGGCTCCAACCTGGAAGCCGCCCGGCTCTCGGGCGTGAACGTCAACGGCGTGACGCTGTTTGCCTATGTGCTTTCCGGTTTGCTGGCCGGGCTGACCGGTTGCGTGCTGATGTCACGCCTGGTCACGGCCCAGCCCAGCGAGGGCCTGATGTACGAACTTGATGCCATTGCCGCCGCGGTGATAGGCGGGACCTCGCTCACGGGTGGTGTGGGCACGGTGTCGGGCACCGTCATTGGCGCGTTCGTGATTGGCATCCTGCGCAACGGTTTGAACATGAGCGGCGTGTCCGCTTTCACTCAACAAATTCTGATTGGCGTCGTCATCCTGCTGGCCGTATGGATCGACCAGATGCGCCATCGCAAGTGATCCCTACCGGCAGGGCTTACCGGGACTTCGAGAGACAACCTCCACAACCACTACCCATGAGGAAAGAAATGAAAAAATTTGTCCACACACTGATCGCAGCCGCCCTGGTCGCTGCGTCGTCGATGGCTATGGCCGCCGACAAGGAAATTGCCGTCATCGTGAAGACCGCCAACTCGGACTTCTGGCAAAACGTGAAGAAGGGTGCCAACGCTGCCGTGGGAAATCTCAAGGGCTACACCGCCACCTTCCAGGGCGCAGCATCCGACACCGACCTGGCCGGGCAGGTGGCCCTGGTGGAAAACGCCGTGAACCGCAAGGTCGCCGGCATCGTGCTGGCCCCGTCGGATCCGGATGCCTTGATCCCCGCCATGAAAAAAGCCTGGGAAGCCAAGATTCCTGTGGTGTTGATTGACTCCGCCGCATCGGATTCCGGCAAGGCTTACTACCAGTCCTTCCTGGCCACCGACAACAAGACTGCCGGAGAAATGTCCGCCAAGACGCTGATCGAGAAAGTCGGTACCACCGGCAAAATTGCCGTCATGTCCTACACCGCGGGCTCGGGCTCCGAAATCGGCCGCGTGGGAGGTTTCACCGACTACATCAAGAAGCATTCCAAGCTGCAGATCGTGGGCCCCTTCTACTCCAACTCGCAGATGGGTACCGCACTGAACCAGACCACCGACGTGCTGGCCGCCAACCCCGACCTCAAGGGCATCTTCGGCGCCAACGAACCCACCGCTATCGGCATGGGCCGCGCACTGGTTCAGTCGGGCAAAGCCGGCAAGGTGGTCGCCATTGGCTTTGACGGAAACTCCGACCTGCAAGGCTTTGTGAAAGACGGCACCATCGAGGCGATTGCCGTGCAAAGCGCCTTTGAGATGGGCAACCTCGGCGTAAAGACGGTGGCGGAAATCGTGGCAGGCAAGAAAGTGCCCGCCTTCCGCGATACCGGTGTGTTGATGGTGACCAAGAAAAACATCGACACGCCCGCAGCCAAGAACGTTCTCTACTAAACCGTTCCAACCCAAGGACCCTCCGGCACCGGCTGCCGGAGGATGGGCATATGCACACCACGGATCTGAAACTCCTTCCCCGCGTGGACCTGCGGCTGACAGCCCTGGGCCTGGGCTGTTCGCAAATGGGGGGCCTGTACCGTGCCACCAGCGCCCGCGAGGTAGAGGAGGTCTTTGCGAACGCCTGGGCGGCCGGCGTGCGCTATTTCGACACGGCACCCTACTACGGCTACACCCGCTCCGAGCACCGCCTGGGCGCCCAGCTGGCCGACTGCCCCCGGCACGAATATGTAGTCAGCACCAAAGTGGGCCGCCTGCTGCGTCCTGATGCCAGTGTGACTGCTGGCGATGGCGGATGGGCCAACCCCTACCCGTTTCGCCCGCAGTATGACTACAGCTACAGCGGCGTGATGCGCTCATTCGAGGACAGCCAGCAACGGTTGGGTCTGGCCCACATCGACATCCTGTACGTACACGACATCGGCCGCGACACCCACGGCGAACAGCATGCGCATTACTGGCAACAATTGACCACGGGGGGCGGCTTCCGCGCGCTGGACGAATTGCGCGCAAGCGGTGCCACCAAGGCAGTGGGCCTGGGCGTGAACGAATGGCAGGTGGTGATGGACAGCATGCAGGAGTTCGACCTGGACTGCACCATGCTGGCCGGGCGCTACACCCTGCTGGAGCAGGACTGCATCACCCCCTTTCTGGGCGACTGCATGCGCCGCGGCAACGCCATCGTGGTGGCCGCGCCGTTCAACTCCGGCGTCCTGGCGGGCAACACCAAATTCAATTATGCGGAAGCCCCGCCCGCCGTGGTGGCGCGCGTGCAAGCCTTGGCGCTGGCTTGCGAGGAATTCGGCGTGCCCCTGCAGGCCGCCGCACTGCAGTTTCCACTGGCGCACCCTGCGGTGGTGAGCTGCGTCACCGGCACCCGCACCGCAACCCAGCTGCAACAGAACGTCGCCTGGCTGGAGACGCCCATTCCCGCCACGCTGTGGCAGGCCCTGCGCAGCCGCGGCCTGCTGCATCCCGATGCGCCGGTACCAGTCTGAGGAAGCCCCATGCTGATCGACGCGCACCCGCATTTCTGGAATCTGGCAAACCGCACTGGCCACTGGCCGTCATCTTTGGCGGCAATGCGCGCCGCCTGTACCACCTTGGCCAACATATAGACGGAAATTGACATGCAACGAATGGGATGGGTCATTGGTATCGACCCCCGGCACATCGCCGAGTACAAGCGGCTGCACGCGGCCGTCTGGCCCGCTGTGCTGCAGCGCATTCACCAATCGCAGGTGCGCAACTACAGCATTTTTCTGCGAGAGCCGGAAAACCTGCTGTTCGGCTACTGGGAATACCACGGCCGGGACTTTGACGCGGACATGGCCGCTATCGCCGCTGATGCTGAGACGCAGCGTTGGTGGACCCTCTGCGGCCCCTGCCAACGCCCCCTTCAAACCCGCGGCCCAGGCGAGCACTGGGCCGCCATGGAATCCGTATTCCACATTGACTAACCACTTCCACCCAAGGACATCTATGCTGACAGTCATTTGCGAAACTCCCGGCGTGCTGCGCACGGTCGAAGGGGCCATGCCCATCCGCAATGAAGGCGATGTGCTGCTGCGCATCCGCCGCGTGGGGGTGTGCGGCACAGATCTGCACATCTTCACCGGCAAGCAACCCTTCCTGGCCTATCCACGCGTCATGGGCCACGAGATCGCGGGTACCGTAGAGGAAGCTCCAGCGGACGGCCCCCTTCAGGCCGGCGACAGCGTCTTCGTCATGCCTTACCTGTCGTGCGGCCGGTGTGTAGCCTGCCGCCAGGGCAAGACCAACTGCTGCGTCCACATCCAGGTGCTGGGCGTGCACCGCGACGGCGCCTTCACAGAGTATCTCAACGTACCCGCGCAGTTTGTGCGCAAGGCAGAGGGTGTCTCACTGGACCAGGCCGCCATGCTGGAATTTCTGGCTATTGGTGCCCACGCTGTACGTCGCGCCGACGTGCAGCCCGGCCAGCGTGTACTGGTGGTAGGGACGGGCCCCATCGGCATGGCTGCCTTGCTATTCGCCGGCCTGCGTGGTGGTCAGGTCACAGCGCTGGACACGCGAAAGGAGCGGGTGGAATTCTGCAAACAACACCTGGGGGCGCATGCGGGTGTTGTGATAGGTGACAACGACCTGGACGAGCTGCGCGCACTGACCGATGGAGATTTTTACGATGTCGTTTTTGACGCCACGGGCAACGCAAGGGCCATGGAGCGCGGCTTCCAGTTCATTGCCCATGGCGGCAAGTATGTGTTGGTGTCGATAGTGCTGGACAATATTACGTTCGCCGATCCGGAGTTTCATAAACGCGAAGCGACGCTGCTGGGCAGCCGCAATGCCACCATGGAAGACTTCGAAACGGTGCTTGAGGCGATGCGGGGCGGCAAAATCCCCACCGCAGCACTCAACACTCATCGCATGGCCCTGGCCGATGTACCCGCCCAGTTCGCCACCCTGCTGGACCCCACGCAGGGCGTCGTCAAGGCGCTGATCGAATGCTGACCGGAGTCTCCACGTGAGCACGCCCATCCTCCAGTTTGGCACCGGGCGCTTTCTGCAGGCGCATGCGGACCTGTTTGTGTCCGAGGCCCTGGCCCAGGGCCAGGCGCTGGGCGGCATAACCGTGGTGCAGAGCACAGACAGCCCGCAGAGCAGCGCGCGCGCCGCGGCACTGGCACATGGCTACCGCGTCGAATTGCGCGGCATGCAACATGGCCGGCGTATCGAGGAAACCGTGCAAGTGAACGCAGTACAGGCCGTCTGGCATGCCCGCCGCGACTGGACACTGTTGCGCGATGCCATGGCTACCACCGTGCAGGTCATCATCTCCAACACCGCGGACATGGGCTATGCACTGGACGACTCCGACACCGCGGCGCTGCTGCGTAGCCCGACGACGACGCCGCCGCCGCGCAGCTACCCGGCCAAGCTGGTGGCGCTTCTGCACCACCGCTGGCAGCAGCAGCCGGAGGCTCCCCTGACGCTGTACCCCTGCGAACTGGTCAACCGCAACGGGGACACGCTGCGCAACCTGGTATCCACGCTGGCACAGAGCTGGGGCGTTACGCCCGCCTTCCTTCGCTATGTGCGGGAGCACTGCGTGTGGGTCAATTCACTGGTGGACCGCATCGTGTCGTCTCCGCTGGAACCCGCCGGTGCAGTGGCCGAGCCCTATGCGCTGTGGGCCATCGAACGCCAGCCGCGCATGGTGCTTCCTTGCAGCCACCCGGCCATGGTGGTGACGGATGCACTGGCCCCCTTCGAGCAACGCAAGCTCTGGCTGCTGAACCTGGGCCACACGATATTGGCCGAACGCTGGCAGCTGCTGGGCGGTGCTGCTGACATGACCGTGATGCAGGCCATGCACACCCCGGCGCTGCGCACCCCGCTGGAGGCCGTGTGGGCCGACGAGGTGCTGCCGGTATTTGACGCCGAGGGCACAGGCCCCGAGGCCCACGCCTACCTGGTGGAATTGCGCGACCGCCTGCTCAACCCGTTTCTGGAACACCGTCTGGCCGACATTGCCAAGGACCACGCGCAGAAGAAGCTGCGCCGCCTGGCACCCGTGCTAGAGCGCGCCGTGGCGCTGCAACTGCCCATCGCACAGACCCAGCTGCGCAATGCGTTAGCTGAAACCGGAAGCACCCTGGGCACTGGTGCCTGAACCACCGGCTGGTCACCTGCGTTTGATGACATGCTGCGGCGCAACATCCGACGCCGCGAGCCCTCATGCCAGGGGCCAGTCCCTCAGCGCCCGGGCGTGGAACGGAAATTCGCCGCAATTGCGCCTCCGGGGTTACGATGCGTAAACCATTCACTCCGTCGGTGGTTCCATGGTGGCACTTGCCGCACAATTCGATTCGCCCCGCCGGCTGCATCAAAGAGCCAGCGACCGGCCGCAGGACTGGCTTGGCACAACGCCCCTGCTGGACCTGGACGACACCAAGCTGCGCCTGAAGGCTCGCTCGATTGTCCAGCTGTGCCGCACCGACCGGGACAAGGCACTGGCTATCTATCGCTTCGTCAAGCGCCTGCCTTATACCAAGCGGATCAAGCTGCAGTACCCGACCGCCCGCGACGTACTTGAGGCGCGCGGAGGCGACGGTGACGACAAGGTGACGCTGCTGATCGCGCTGATGCGCTCCGCCGGCATCCCGGCCCGTGTGCGCTACATGGAGATGCGCGGCGAGATGCTTCGCGGCCTGATCCCGCGGGCCACGCCGGCGGCGCGGCCGCTGGCGGAGTTCTGGCTGGGCCGTTGGGTGCGCACCGACACCTACATCTTCGATGCCGAATACGTGGCTGCGGCGCTCGAACGCCTGAAAGCGAACGGCTGGGAGTGCGGCTGGGGTATCCACATCAATGCCCAGCTTCTGTGGGACGGAAAGAACGACGCCTTCCTCGGCGGTGTGCCTACCGAGCAGGACCCCATGCTCACGCGGCTTCTGTGCGTGGTGAGCGATCCTCTGGAACTGGTGTCGGCATCCCTCGGGGGCAGCGGGCTGCGTTACCGTCGATCACTGCGGGCCTTGCAATGGAATGCGCTGGCTCCGACCATGATTCGGGCCATTCGTGAGCTGCGGGCCGGCTCGCGTTTTTATTGAAATGACAGGCCCTAGCCCATCCGCCGCAGCAACTCCGGCACGGATGACACCAGCATCGCCACGCCGGAGCAGGTCAGCAGGCTCAGCACCAGTCTGCGAAAGGCCAGGTCGCTGATGCCCGTGTAAACACGCCCGCCCAGCCAGGCGCAAATGAGCGCAGCAGGCGCCACGATGGCCAGCATGGGCAGCGTTTCGCGCGTGACCAGGCCGGCGGCAACATAGCTGGCCATGGTGACGGTCAGCACGGCCAGATTGAAGTTCTGGATGACGGCGCGCTGGGCACTCTTTTCGTAGCCGCGCAGGGTGCACCACAGTGTCGGAATCACACCGCTGAAACCACCCAAGGCCCCCATGAAACCACCGGCAACGCCAATCGTGCCGTCGGCGACGCGGCCCCCATGGTGAATGCGCGGGAGCTTGCCCGAAAAAAGCATGGCCGGGCACCATAGCGCCAGCAGCATGCCGAGAAACAGCTTGAAGAGCTGGACGTCAAGTTGCGGCAACAACAGCAAACCCAGCGGGAGCCCCAGCAGGCCGCCGGCCAGAAACGGCAGCAGGCGCTTCCAGTCAGTTGTGCGGCTGACCGTAAAGGCCGCCATGACCTGGCCCGTCAGGCCGCCGAACACCGCCATGACAGCCGCCAGCTTCGGGTCTATAGCCCAGGCCCAGAAAGACATGGCGACAAGGCTGAAGCCAAAACCCGACAGGCCCTGGACAAACCCCGCTGCCGCCGCCCCCGCGACGATCAGGATGATGTGAGCGTCCAACTCAGGCGTAATCACTCACGGGCACGCAGCTGCAAAAAAGGTTGCGGTCGCCGTAAACGTTGTCGACGCGGCCCACCGGCGGCCAGTATTTGACCTGCTTGAGCGAGGCCAATGGGAAGGCGCCGGTTTCGCGGGAGTAAGGGCGGTCCCAGTCAGCGCCCATCAGGCTGGCCGCGGTGTGCGGCGCATGCTTGAGCGGGTTGTTGTCTTGCGGCCATTGGCCAGCTTCGATTTTTCGGATCTCTTCGCGGATGGCGATCATCGCGTCGATGAAACGGTCCAGCTCGGCCAGGGTTTCGCTTTCGGTCGGCTCGACCATCAGGGTGCCGGGCACAGGGAAGCTCAATGTGGGCGCGTGAAAGCCGTAGTCCATCAGGCGCTTGGCCACGTCTTCGGCGGTGACGCCGCTGGTTTCCTTGAGCGGGCGCAGATCGAGAATGCATTCATGCGCGACATGGCCATTCTCGCTGGCGTATAGCGTGGGGTAGTGGTCCTTGAGGCGCGAGCTGATGTAGTTGGCGCTCAGGATGGCGACTTCAGTCGCCTGCGTCAACCCTTCTGGTCCCATCATGCGGCAGTACATCCAGCTGATGGGCAACACCGCTGCGTTACCCAGGGGGGCCGCAGAAACCGCCCCCACGCCGTTGACGGGAATGCCGGCCGTGGCATGGCCGGGCAGGTAAGGCACCAGGTCAGCCACCACGCACACCGGGCCAACGCCCGGGCCGCCGCCGCCGTGCGGGATGCAAAAGGTTTTGTGCAGGTTCAGGTGGCTCACGTCGCCGCCGAACTCGCCCGGCGCGGCCACGCCCACCAGTGCGTTCATGTTGGCGCCGTCCACGTAAACGCGTCCGCCGTGGCTGTGCACCATGGCGCAGAGCTCTTTTACCTGGGTTTCGAACACGCCATGCGTGCTGGGGTAGGTGATCATCACGCAGGCGAGGTTGGCGCTGTGCTGTTCGCACTTGGCCTTGAGGTCGGCCATGTCGACATTGCCCAGCGCGTCGCAGGCGGTCACGACGACGGTCATGCCCACCATCTGGGCGCTGGCCGGGTTGGTGCCGTGAGCCGACGAAGGGATCAGGCAGATGTTGCGATGACCCTGGCCTTTGGCTTCATGAAAGGCCTTGATGACCAGCAGGCCCGCGTACTCGCCTTGCGAGCCGGCGTTAGGCTGCAGGCTGATGCCTGCATAACCCGTGGCTTGGCACAGCCAGTCGCGCAACTGCTTGTCGAGTTCCGCATAGCCCTGCAGCTGGTCTGCGGGTGCGAAGGGGTGAATGTTGGCGAACTCCGGCCAGGTGATGGGAATCATCTCGCTGGTGGCATTGAGCTTCATGGTGCAGCTGCCCAGCGGAATCATGCTGCGGTCCAGTGCGAGATCTTTGTCGCTCAGCATGCGGATGTAGCGCAGCATGCCGGTTTCGGAGTGGTGGGTATTGAACACCGGGTGCGACAGGAAGGCGCTGGTGCGGCGCAGGCCGGCGGGGATCAGCGACTCGATGCCCTTTTCGAAAGCGCTGACCACGGGTACGGTCTGGCCGGGCCTGGCGAAGAAGGACCAGAGCAGTTCGATGTCCTTGCGGCTGGTGGTCTCGTCCAGCGACACGCCCAGGTGATTATTCAAGCGAAAACGCAGGTTGGCGCCCGCCGAACGTGCGCGGTCAGCTATCAAATTGGTAGCGTCACCCGTCTTCACCGTGACGGAATCGAAGGCGCCTGTGTTGGTGATTTCATAGCCCAGCTCTTTGAGACCCTGCACGAAGATGGCCGTATAGGCCGCCACACGCTCGGCGATGCGCTTGAGGCCTTGCGGGCCGTGGTAGACCGCGTACATGCTGGCGATGACGGCTGGCAGCACCTGCGCGGTGCAGATGTTGGAGGTGGCTTTCTCGCGGCGGATGTGTTGCTCACGGGTTTGCAGCGCCAGGCGGTAGGTCGGGTTGCCGTGGCTGTCGATGGTCACGCCGACCAGGCGGCCGGGCAGCGAGCGCTTGAATTCGTCGCGGCAGGCAAGGTAAGCCGCGTGCGGCCCCCCGTTGCCCATGGGCATGCCGAAGCGCTGGGTGTTGCCGAGCACGATGTCGGCATCCCATTCACCGGGCGGGGCCAGCAGCGTGAGCGCCAGCAGGTCGGCCGCAACGCAGAGGGCTGCGCCATCGACATGCGCCTGGCCGGCCAGCGGGCGCAGGTCATGGATGCTGCCTGTGGTGGCGGGGTATTGCGCCAGCACGCCGAAGTAATTGCCTTCGGCCATCAGTTGCGGCACCGTGACGGCTGCCGTGCTGACCTTCACCTCGATGCCCAAGGGCTTTGCGCGGGTCTGGATCACCTCAATTGTTTGCGGGTGGCAGTCGCCTGCGACGATGAAGACATTGCTTTTGCTTTTCACGCTGCGCTTGGCCAGGGTCATGGCTTCGGCGGCGGCGGTGGCTTCGTCGAGCATGGAGGCGTTGGCGATCGGCATGCCGGTCAGGTCGCAGACCATGGTCTGGAAGTTGATCAGCGCTTCCATGCGGCCCTGCGAAATCTCAGCCTGGTAGGGCGTGTAGGCCGTGTACCAGGCGGGGTTCTCGAGGATGTTGCGCAGGATCACGCCCGGCGTGTAGGTGCCGTAGTAGCCTTGGCCAATGAAGTTCTTGAACACCTGGTTCTTGGCCGCGATGGCTTTGAGCTGCTTGAGCGCGGCCGCCTCCGTGACGGGGGCCGGGATGGCCATGGCGGTGCTGCGTGCAATCGAGCGTGGAACAATGCCTTCCACCAGCGCGCGGCGCGAGGCCGAGCCCACGATGCTGAGCATGTGGACTTCGTCGGCGTCATCGATGCCGATGTGGCGGGCGATGAATTCGGCAGGGTTTTCAAGATCGCCCAAGGGCTTGGCGGATTGCATCAACATGTCGGGTCCCGTGTCAGGCTTGGCAGCCAGGAGTCAGAAAAAAGAATTGGTCAGAAAATCAGACAGCGAAGGCGGTGTAGCGGGTTTCGTCCATCAGCGCGTCAAGCTGCGTTGGGTCGGACAGCTTGACTTTGAAAAACCAGCCGGCGCCCAACGGGTCGCTGTTAGCGAGGGACGGGTCGTCTCTTAGGGCTTCGTTGATTTCGGTGACTTCGCCACTCAAGGGCATATACACGTCGGCCGCGGCCTTGACGGATTCGACAACACCGGCGGTTTCTTTCTGGGCGAAGGTGGTGCCGACAGCCGGCAGGTCCACAAACACCACATCGCCCAGCGCATCCTGCGCATGCACGGTGATGCCGACGGTGGCGACGTTGCCTTCAATCTTGACCCATTCGTGGTCTTCGGTGTATTTGACGGTCATGAGGTTCTCCAGGGGTTGAGTGAGGTGAATAAAACGGGGAGCTTGATCTGGTGCTTAACCGCGGTAGTAGCGGGCGGGAACGAAAGGCATGGCGGCCACTTCCATGGGCACCGGCTTGCCGCGCACGATGGCGTTCACGCGTGTGCCCAGCGCAGCGAACTCAGGTTTGATGTAACCCATGGCGACGGGCTGGTTGATGGTGGGGCCCAACAAACCGCTGGTGACTTCGCCGATAGCCATGCCGTCGGTGCTTTGCAGTTCGGTGTGGTCGCGTACAGGAACGCGCTCCAGCGCCACCAGGCCGATACGCTTGCGGGTGAGCAGGGCGGGGTCGGCCAGCTGGGCCAGAATTTTGTCTGCGCCAGGGAAGCCGCCGGCACGCGCGCCGCCGGTGCGGCGAATCTTTTGCATGGCCCAGTTGAGGTTGGCTTCCACCGGCGTGGTGGTGGTGTCGATGTCGTTGCCGTAGAGGCACAGGCCGGCCTCCAGCCGCAGCGAATTGCGCGCGCCCAGGCCGATGGGCTTGACTTCAGGTAGCGCGAGCAGTGCGCGTGCGAGTGTGTCGGCTTGCGAAGCCGGCACCGAGATTTCGAAGCCGTCTTCGCCGGTGTAGCCGCTGCGGGTGATGAAGCAGTCGCAGCCGGCCACGCTGAAGCGGCCGCCGGTCATGAATACGAGTTTTTCGACACCGGGCGCCAGGCGCTGCAAGGCAGTGACGGCCTGTGGGCCCTGCAGCGCCATCAGCGCCATTTCCGGCATGGGGATGACTTCGCAGCGCGAGCCGATCTTTGCCTGGATGTGTGCAATGTCGCCGACCTTGCAGGCGCCGTTGACGATGACAAAGAGGTCGCCGCCGTTGGCGTAGTCGCGGTTGAAGAACATCAGGTCGTCGATGATGCCGCCGTCGTCGTTCAACAGCAGGCCGTAGCGCTGCTTGCCGGCGGGCAGGTCGATCACATCAACGGGTATCAGGGATTCCAGCGCGACTGCGGCATCAGCACCCACCAGGCGTAGCTGGCCCATGTGGGACACGTCAAAAAGGCCGGCAGCCTGGCGTGTGTGGTGGTGTTCCGCCATCAGGCCCGCGGGGTACTGCACCGGCATCGAATAGCCCGCAAAAGGCACCATGCGCGCGCCAAGCTCCACATGCAGGTCATGCAGGGGCGTTTTCAACAAGGTTTCGGGGGCGGCGGAAGAGGTGGACGAATCGGACAAGGCATTCTCCAGGGGGCAAACACGGTCATGGCAAGAACTTGTTCTCAATCCATGGGCTGCCCCTGCTGTCCACTTTACCTGAGAGATTCACCCGGCGATGCAGGCTTGCTCCTTCGGTGGGCTGCCCGTGAAAGGCGGCCTCTCTCCAGTAGGGAACGCCTTGCCGCGTGGTGCGCCGCAGGGCGGTTGCCAGTCCTTTTGCCTGAGCGTTCAGTGCTACTCAAGGGGGGTGCCCCCAGGGTGCTCGTGCGCCTTCGGCGGTTTTCGCGAGGAAAACTCTCTCCTGACACCGCTGAGTGTAACGGAAGCCGCTGTCGGCTCGATCAGGCGGCCTGGTGCTGCGGCAGCAGCATGGCGATGCGCTCGCTGATGGAGTCGGCGCGCTCGTGGCCCGCGATTTTTTCGATTTCCTCGATCATTTCGCGCGAGGCGCTGAGCATGGTCTCGCGGTCTTTGGCATTGCGCAGCGCTTCGCGAAAGCGCTCGGCCATCTCCGGGTTGCGCCGGGCGAACATGCGTTCGCAGATGTCGAACAGGAACATCCGGGTTGTGGCAAGCGAGCGCTTGCCTTCAAATTGATCGGCAGAGACCTGAATGGCCTGGGTGGTTTCGGGGCTGGGAAAGTTCTGTAACTGCGCCGGCGTGAGTGTTTGGGCGGGTGCAGGCGCAGGGTTTTTTGCCGGCGCGGACGTCTTGCCGGGATGGGCTTCCAGAAAGCCGTCGCGCAAAAGGCGCAGGGCAATGGCTTCGCCGTCGCCCTCAAACAGCGGGCGGAAGTCCTGGGCCGACTTGCTGCCGTCGGCCATCAGCAGCAGGGTGCGCTCGCGCTGGCCTAGCGTTCTCACGCCGGGCTTGAGCTCGGCACGGGCGCGGTCGGTTTTGTGGAGCTGCATGGATTTCATCCTGAAATGAAACCCCGAGCATGGCTGCTGAAAATGACAGCCTCGTGAATCCCGTCCGAAAAGCTATTTTGCGTAGACGAGATCCCGCAGAGCTAGCGACAGCTGCGGGACGTAAGTGACCACCATCAGGCAAGCCAGGATGACGAGCACAAAGGGGATCAGGTGGGTCACGATGCGGTCCAGCGATATCCTGGCGACGGTGCAGGCCGCGAACAGGTTCACGCCGAAAGGCGGTGTGATCATGCCCAGGGCAAGATTGACCACCATCACCAGCCCGAAGTGCACCGGATCGATGCCGAAATGCACAGCCACTGGCGCCAGGATGGGTGCCAGAACAATGATGGCGGCGCTGGTTTCAATGAACATGCCGATGATGAACAGCGCCGCGTTAACGCCGAGCAGGAAGAGGGCGGGCGATTGCAGCACTGCTTCCAGCCAATGGCCTATGGCGTCCGGCACGCCGGCCCGGGTGATCAGAAAGGCGAACAACCCGGCATTGGCGATGATGAACATGATCACGGCGCTGGAGAGCACCGATTTGCGCAGGATGACGTACAGGTCGGCCGGCTTGATTTCGCGGTAGATCACGGTGCCGACGACCAGCGCATAAAACACCGCCACCGCCGACGCCTCGGTCGGCGTGAAAATCCCGCCGTAAATGCCGCCCAGAATAATCACCGGCATCAGCAGCGCCCAGCTGGCCTGCCAGGTCGCCTTGCCAAAGCTCAGGCGGCCGTCGCCGTCGTGCTTGCCCCAGCCCTTCCAGCGGCAGTACAGGTGCACGAACAGCATCAGCGCGCAGCCGATCAAAAGCCCCGGGCCGAAGCCGGCGATGAAGAGTTCTCCGATCGAGACCTCGGCGCTCACGCCGTAAAGAATCATGGGGATGGATGGCGGAATGATCACGCCCAGTTCTGCGCTGGTGGCCTGCAGGGCTGCGGCGTAGGCGGTGGGGTAGCCGTGCTTGATGAGCGCCGGGATCAGGATGGCGCCTATGGCGAAAGTAGTGGCCACAGAAGAGCCCGACACGGCCGCAAAAATCATGCAGGTCAGCACGCAGGTCATGGGCAGGCCGCCCTGGACGCCGCCCACAATGCTTTTGGCGAACTCGACCAGGCGGCGCGAGATGCCGCCGGTTTCCATCAGGTTGCCGGCCAGGATGAAGAAGGGGATCGCGGCCAGCGGAAACTTGTTGATCGAGGAGAACATCTCCTTGACTGAAATCAGCATGTTGGCGTTGGACGCCTGGATACCGAAGATGGACGCCAGGCCGATGGAAACGGCCACGGAAACGGTGAGTGCAAAGCACAGCACCATGGTGGAAATCATTACCGCGGTCATACTTGGCCCCCACGCTTTTCACTTCGTGTAATGCGCGAGGCCTTGCAGGCCGCGGCTCGCGAGACGCTTCGCCTCTGTCGCCCGTCCAAGCCTGCGCAGGCAGGCTTGGAGCCGCGGGCTCCAGCCCCTCTGGGGCCGCGCCTGCGGCCCGGCAAAGCCGGTTCCGCGGCCCCTGCTTGAAGGTGAAATCCAGTTTTTGTTCTCATTGTGCGGTTTCCAATTCATTCCGCTGTGGGTCGATCAGGTTGCCGATGATGCCGATCACGCAGAACATGCCGCCGACAGGCATGGCCACATAGCCCCAAAACATGGAAATGGATTCAAGGCCGGCCATGGACTGCACACGCCCGCGAAGGGAATAGTCCCAGCCCCACCAGACGATGACTGCGACGAGGAACAGGGCGGCGAGGCAGACCAGCCAGTCCAGCACCCGCCGGATGCGAGGTGGGCTCCAGCGATAGAGTACGTCCACGCTGACCATGGCGCCCTGGCGGAAAGCCGTGGGAATTCCCATAAAGACCATCCAGATCAGGCTGAGGCGGATCAGAATTTCACTCCACTCTGCAGGCTGCTCGAAGACAAAACGCGTCAGGATCTGGAACACGCCGAGCCCCGATGCGATGACCAGCATCACGCAGGCCACCAGCATGGAGAAGCCGGTGGTCCACCGTTCAAGTTGGAGAAATACTTGTTTCATGGATGCGCCGATACATGAGGAGAATTGAAAATTTCAATGAAAACGCCCGCAGACCAATGGTGGCGGGCGCAAGTAGCTACAAAAAAAGTAGCAAAATAGCTGCGGTACGGTTTACTTGTAGTTCCTGATCGCGTCGATGTTGGCTTTGCCGAACTGCTTTTCAAATTCGGCGTTGACTGGCGCCAGCGTTGCCACGAACTTCGCCTTGTCGACGTTTTCGATCACGGTCATGCCTTTGCTGCGCAGCTCGGCTACACCGTTGGCATCGTCCTGGTCCACGCGGGCCCGGTTCGCCTTGGTCGCTTCCTTGGCAGCGTCAATGAATGCCGTCTTGTCGCCAGCACTGAGCTTGTCGAAAGCTGCCTTGTTCATGACAAAAATACAGGGTGAATAAACGTGACCGGTCAGTGAAAGGTGCTTTTGCACCTGGTCGAACTTGGCGGACATGATCACAGACAGGGGATTTTCCTGGCCGTCGACCGTGCCTTGCTGCAGCGCCGTGAACACTTCGGGAAAGGCCATGGGCGTGGTGATGATGCCAAGGCCTTTGTAGGCGGCGATGTGCACCGGATTTTCCATGGTGCGCATCTTCAGTCCCTTCAGGTCCTCCGGAACTTTCACATCCCGCTTGCTGTTGGTCATGTGGCGAAAGCCGTTCTCGGCCCAGGCCAGCGCCTTAAAGCCCTTGGCATCGAATTTGGTCAGGAGATTCTGGCCGATGGGGCCGTCCAGCACGGCGCGTGCGTGCGCCTTGTCCCGGAACAGGAAGGGAACGTCGAGGATCTTGGTCTCGGGGACAAAGTTGGGTACGGGGCCGGTGGAGGAGAGGGCCAGCTCCTGGGTGCCCAGCTGCACGGCCTCGATGGATTCGCGTTCGCCGCCCAGGGCTCCGTTGTAGAAGGTCTGGACTCTGTAGCGGCCTGCTGTGCGTTTCTCGACTTCTTTGGCAAAGGTGTCGATGGCAATGCCCTGATGCGAATTCTGGGCCGTGGAAATGCTGATCTTCATGGTGGTCTGTGCATTTGCAGACGCCATGAATCCCGCTGCGAGCGTCATACCGATAATCAGTTTTGAAAGCTTCATGTTGTTTGTCTCCGTTGGGTGATCGGGCCGGGAATCCTGTGGACGACTGGGGCCGGTCCCGCATCAGGATTTTCCGACCATAAGCACACGCATTATTGCCGCGATGCACCAGCGGTTGTGCTCGGGTTTTCGCTTAAGTACGCCGCGATGATGCTTTCAAAATCACTGTCAGGCACCAGGCCCAGCGACCGCGCGCGTGCTGCGTCGATATTGGCCGGCCAGTTGCCCACGATTCCTGCGATGACGGGGTCGTACACCCAGTCGATCAAATCCGCCACGTTCTTTCCTGCCACCCGTGCCAGGGCTTGCGCCATTTCGCCGACCGTGGTCTTGAGGGCCGGCAGATTGACGGCTGTGCGGGCACCCCATTCGGTGTCGCTGGCTTGCGCAGCGCGAATCAATCCCTCAACCGTACGGCCGGGTGACGCAAGAGCCACGGCCGTTTCGGGCGGCACAGGGCACTGCGCCCTGATCCCCGCCAGGGGTTCCCGGATCATGCCGCTGAGAAAGCTCGATGCCGCACCGTTGGGTTTTCCGGGCCGTACGCTCACGGTCATCAGGCGTACGTTGCGCCCGCGTATGAAACCCTTGCGCGCGTAATCAGCCACCAGTTGCTCGCCGATAAATTTCTGGATGCCGTAGCTGTTCTGTGGTGTGGGCAGCGTTCTGTCATCGATGACCGCCGGGAGTGGTTGCTCGGGTGAATTGCCAAACACTGCAAGCGAACTGGCGAATACGACGGTGGGCGATGTATTCAGGGCACGGCACGCCTGCAGCAGCGCACGCGTGGCGTCGACATTGCTGCGCATCCCAAGGTCGAAATCCGCTTCGCATTCACCGCTGACCGCCGCCGCCAGATGGAATATCAGCGTGTCTTTTTCTGTCACCACGAGTGCTTGCGGATGACCGTCTTCCAGCAGCCGGTTCAGATCGCCGGTGATGGTTCGAATGCGGTTGTCCGCGGCCAGCGCGGCCGGGGGCGCCACCCTGTCAACCAGTGTCACTGTCCGGATGGTTTGCGGTGCGCTGCCCGCAAGAGCCAATTGCCCCGCGTCCAGAAGTTGCCGGGCCAGCCTGGCCCCGAGAAATCCGGCGCCACCGGTGATGACGATATTCATGGGTATGTTGTCTCCATTTTTTGTAGGTTACTCGCCTGCATGCCCGCACCGATCCGGTTGCCTGCGGTATGTCAGGCAGTTTAGTTCGAAGGAGGAGTCGTTCCATGCAGCCGACAGATGGTGCCGGTTTGGAAGGTGCTTGGAGAAAAAGACATCGTGCAACTCCCGGGGGGGGCACGGCTCCTGCTCCGACATTCGAGCCGTTCAGGATTCGCCGCGGCGGCAGAGTCAATGATTGGGGCGCCAGGACGCCGCCAGTGATGAGCGGCTTGGCGCCAGAATGAAATGGGCCGCTGGTCCGAGCCCCGATCCTTCAGGCTGCTACCACGGGCTTCGGATTGGGTTTCGGCTTGCCCGGCACAGTTCCCAGCAGCCACAGATTCAGGCCTGCGTGCCGGCTGATAAGCAGCGCGGATACGACGGGGCCAGCAATCCCGGCGGCGAGTCCCAGCGTCATCAGGACATAGGTGTCCGTGATACCCAGTTTCCTGAAGGCGATACGGCTCGCTGCCGTAAAAAAAACATGCAGCAGGTAAATCGCAAATGAGAAAGATCCAATGTAGGCCAGGGGCGCGAAACTCCAGCCACTCCGCAAAAGAAGAAAGGCACTTGAGACACCGAGCGCCAGTGCGGCGACAGAACTTCCTTGCTCGGAAAATTGCGGAAAAAGCATGGCCCCGGTAGCGGCGCAAATAAATACTGCCGCTGCCACAAGCCGGGCCTTTGGCGTTCCGATGTCAAATCGTTTGCAGGCAAGCCCGGCCAGGAAAAAAGGCAGAAGGTAAACAGCGCCGCGGGCGGCGAAATAGTTGGGGGGGCTGAAGTAGTCAAACAGCACCGCGCTGAGCGCCCAGGCGACCGCAAATCCGGCCGCAGTAGAAAGTGCGTTGAGGTGTTCCAGCAGCAGAACGACCAGGAAGACAATAAAAAGCGCTTCAAGAAACCAGAAGTGCCCCACGGGCTCAATGTGCAACAGCCACCACTGGTTGACCGATGAGTTGGCGCCTGGCGTGAAGGCCTGCACGACGGCAAAAATAGTTCCCACCGTAATCAGGGGGAGCAGCAGCCGCCGGACCTTGCCTTTAATGAATTCAGCAGCATTGCCTTCATAGGGGCGAAATGCATACACATAGCCTGAGATGAAAGAGAAGAGCGGCATGCGGATATAGGCCAGCCCTTCATTGAACATCTGCAACCAGTGCCCCTCCGGAACCTTCAGGCCCACTGAGGGCGTATCCCCTACTACATGAAACAGAACCAGCAAGATGCAGGCGATGCCTCTTACCGTATCCACTTCCATGCTGCGCTTCATTTTCTTGCCGGTCATCAGCCTTGCGTTCCTCTTCTTGTTTCTTTGCTGTCTTGCTCACTGCAACTGCGTGCACAAATTATGTGCGCAGCGTAGCCAATAGCTGCCACGGCTGTGCGCCAAAAGAAAGCAAACTGTTGCAAGCCGTATCGTTTTGCGAAGCAACTGCCATCAAGCGCACAGCTGTTACGTAGTTGCAACCAATACGCGCGGGGTCTGACACCTCAATTGCATGCCTGCCACCCTACACTGAGTCGTCTTGTTCCTACATCAACTGTGCCGTCTTTGGTATTGCGACTTATACCAAGCTAGACGATTCTCAGTGGGCCCCTTCTGCCACGCCTGCACACGCAGGCAGGGGGCAGAACAAAACACAGGAAGTGATATCAAGGCATGAAATCTCACGCTCCGCTTTTTAGCGAAGATCCTGCGCACTATACGGCGCTGATAACGCAGGCTACGGCCATCACCCGGCACGCCGACCTGCTCGAATGGTTGCGCGGTGACGTCCAGTATTCCCTTCCACATGACATCCTGATGGTGGGCTGGGGCGACTTTCAGGAAGGTGCTATCCAGCACGACATTCTTTCTGAATTGCCTGGCGTACGTTCTTATGCAGACGGTACAGACGGCGTGCCCTTTTTGCTTGGCCGGCTTCATGACCACTGGGTGGCGGCCGGTGGGCAGCCCTGCCTCCTCAATTTCAGCCAGTTCGAATATTTGCTCGGCAATGCGAGCTTGCCGGGCTCCTTCACCCGTACCCTGGCGGGGATGCGCTCGGTGCTCGTTCACGCGATGCATGACGAAAGGGCGCACCAGGACTGTCTGTATGCGTTTTTCCGTGCATATGAGATTCCCAGGGAGTCTGGGCTGAAGGCCATGAGGATGCTGATGCCTGCCATTGATAACGCGCTGCGGCAGATGGCGCTGTTGCCACAGCAGCACCCGCAAGCTGTCGTTACGGTGCGCAACGGAGCCGACGACGCGTCCGGCCTGAGCGAACGTGAAACGCAAATCATGGCCTGGGTCGCCATGGGAAAAACCAATGCCGAGATTGGAACCATCCTCAACATCAGTGGCTATACGGTGAAGAATCACATGCAGCGCATATTCCAGAAGCTCAACGTATTTAACCGGGCCCAGGCTGTCTCCAGGATTACGCGGGTGAGCTTGCATGGATGATGTCAACCCGCTCAATTCAGCCTCGGCATGGCTTAACCGGCGCGAACCCCGCTCCATGGGGTTGGGTCGAAGTCATCTTTTCACCGCAGTGGAGGCCGCGCTGGACCCTCTGGTTCTGGTGTTCTCGCTCTGGGGACTGGCTTTGTTCTTTGAAGGGTCGGTGCGTCCTGCCTATCTAATTTTGTCGGTCATCGTGTTTTCGCTGACGTTTCCCGGTACCTCCCAATTGCGTTTGCCCGTGTGGAAGGTGTTCTCGAAGATTGCATTTCACTGGATATGGATTGCCGGCTTGTTGTTGCTGACGGGTTTTGCCACCGAATATTTCTATAAATTTTCCATGACGGTATTGGTTAACTGGCTATGGGTCGCGCCGGTTGCCCAGGCGGGTGCGCATGTGGCTCTGCGTGCTGCCGCTCCGCAGTTGCTGAAATTGCAGGGGGCGGTTCGGGGTGCTGTCATCGTCGGTATGAACGAGCAGGGCGTTTCTCTGGCCCGGCACATCACAGGCTCGGCGTATTCGGGCATTGATTTAAAGGGTTTTTTCGACGACCGCGGGGAGGACCGCAGGGAGTCACAGGATGACTACCAACTGGTGGGAAAAATTGACGACCTTCCGGCTTACGTCAAGCAGCACCGTATCCAGTTTATTTATCTGTCCTTGCCCATGGCATCGCGGCCGCGCATCCTGCAGGTGCTTGATGGCCTGAAGGACACCACAGCGTCGATTTATTTTGTCCCCGACATGTTCATTACCGACCTGATACAGGGCCGCAGCGATTCGGTCTGCGGGGTCACGGTGATATCTGTCTGTGATACGCCGTTCCGGGGTGTCAGCGGCGTACTGAAGCGGGCCAGTGACGTCGCGCTGTCACTGCTGATCCTGTTGCTGATTTTTCCGGTCATGCTGGTGATCGGGATCATGGTCAAGCTTGACTCTCCCGGGCCGGTTATTTTCAAGCAGCGGCGCTATGGCCTGGACGGTGAGCAGATTCTGGTCTACAAGTTCCGGTCCATGGCTGTTACCGAAGACGGTGGCACGATTCAACAGGCTCGCAAGAATGACATGCGGATCACCCGCCTGGGCGCTTTCCTGCGCAAAACCTCACTCGACGAATTACCGCAATTCATCAACGTATTGCAAGGGCGCATGAGCATCGTCGGGCCGCGCCCGCACGCCGTGGCACACAACGAAATGTATCGCTCTCTCATCAAGGGCTACATGGTTCGCCACAAGGTCAGGCCCGGCATTACCGGCTGGGCTCAGGTGAATGGGCAGCGCGGCGAAACCGACACGCTCGACAAGATGCAGTCGCGTATCGATTGCGACCTGGATTACCTGCGCAACTGGTCGCTGCAGCTCGATTTTTTCATCATTCTGAAAACGATCCGCCTGGTCTTCAAGGACAGTGCGGCTTACTAAAAGCAAAAAAAGGACAGCTGATGCCTCACCGCGACCTCCTTCCCATTCCGCTCTTGTTGCTGAGCCTGATTCCCCTGGCGGTGCATGCCGATGAGCTTGACACCCTTCAGTTCAAGGCTGGGCAGTCCGTCACGCACGACAGCAATGTCTTCCGGTTGTCCGATACAGCGAATGCCCAGGCATTGATAGGAACCACGGACCGCGCGGACACAGTTTCGGTGACGACAGCAGGTTTTAAGATAAACAAGCCTTTCGGGCTTCAGAGATTTGAGCTCGACGCTGGGGTCGAAGACCATCATTACAGCCGCTTTTCCAATCTTGATTTCACCGCGGTGAACTATGCGGCCGCCTGGCGCTGGAGTTTTACGCCGGCCTTGCATGGCAACCTGACCTCCGATCGGCGGGAATTTGTCGACAACACGGCCGACGTCCAGAATTCAGGTCAACTCAATCGCCGGACCAACCGCTCGACCGTGTTTGATGCGGAATACGAGCTCGATGGTGCGTGGCGGCTGGTTGGCGGACTTTTCGAACGCACCAGCACCAGCAGCCAGCCCTTCACCTTTGAAGGCGACTCACGAATTCGGGGAGCCGAGGGCGGCGTACGCTATGTCTTCCCCTCGAACACTTCCATGGCTTATCGCTATAAGCGGGGCAACGGCGACTATCCGGGCCGGGTGCCGTCGCCAACGTTTGCGGGGAGCTTTACGGATACTGAGCACGAGGTTCGGCTGGACTGGGCGCCGACCGGAAAAACCACCCTGCGGGCACGCTTGTCCCACCTCGACCGCGAGCACGACGGATTGGCTGCGCGGGATTTTTCGGGTTTTACCGGCCAGCTTGATGCGACCTGGAACATCACGGCAAAGACAAGTCTTGCCGGAGGCCTGGTGCGGGAACTGGGCAGCTACCAGACTTCTACAGCCAGCTATTACGAAGGCTATCGCTTCTTTATCGCGCCGACCTGGAAGCCCAGCGAGAAGACGGCAGTTCGCCTGCGCTACGACCACGGCGCACGCGACTTCCGGGGGCCTTTGCCGGGCTTTGCCGCAACGGATCGCCACGACACCAGCAATCTGGTTTCCCTGGCACTTGAGTGGCAGGCGCTGCGTGCCCTCAAGTTGATAGCTTCAGTGCAGCGCGACAGGCGCAAATCCACTGAACCGGGTTTTGACTACACCAGCAATGCCTTTGGTCTTTCAGCACAAGCGAGCTTTTGATGGAATCCTTCAACCAACCCCGCTTTCAGGCGCCGGCGTGGCCCCAGCCTGCGGCGTCCTTTACAGACATTTTGCTTTCCGAAAAGGCGACAACAAGATGAAATTCATGATTCGTAACTTTCCTCCGGTCTTATTGGCCTTGCTTCTGGCGATGACGGTTCCCGCGTTCGCCCAGCCGGCCGCACCAAGTCAGTCTGCTGCAGTGACGGCTCCGGTTGCGCCTGTTGCACCGGCTGCTGCCGGTGCTGCGGCTGTGCCGACCAACCAGGACTATCGCCTGGGCGCCGGCGATTCCATTGGCGTGCAGGTGTACCAGAGTCCGGATCTCTCGGTCGACGCACGGGTATCTGAAAGCGGCGTGATCAGCTATCCCCTGATTGGCAGCGTTCAGCTGGGTGGCCTGACGATTGGAGAGGCCGAGAAGAAAATTGCAGATGCCTTGCGCACCGGCGGTTTCGTCAAGGTACCGCAGGTCAACATCGTCCTGCGGCAGGTACGGGGCAATCAGGTCGCCGTGCTGGGGCAGGTAAGCCGCCCAGGCCGTTTCCCCCTGGAAACATTCAACACCCGTGTCAGCGACATGCTGGCTGCTGCCGGCGGTGTGACCCCTACGGGTGACGATGTACTGATCCTGACCGGCCAGCGTGAAGGCAAGCCGTTTCGGAAAGTGATTGATATCCCGGCACTCTTTCTGAACGAGAAATCAGATGAAGATATTGTGCTGGCGGGCGGAGACACGCTGTATGTCAACAAGGCGCCGATGTTTTATATCTACGGCGAGGCACAGCGCCCCGGACCGTATCGCATTGAGCGGGGCATGACCGTGATGCAAGCGCTTGCCCAGGGCGGCGGACCCACGGTGCGCGGCAGCGAAAACCGGCTGCGCCTGCATCGCCGCGACGCGGCGGGGAAGGTCGTGGAAACAACCCCCCGGCTCACCGACCCCGTTCGCGCCGAGGATGTGATCTATGTTCGTGAAAGCCTCTTTTAAATCATGACACTCCATCAATTCCTGCTGATCCTGCGGGCCCGTTATCGGGTTGTTGTGCTCGTCATGCTGGTGGCCATATTGGCCGCGCTGGCCGTCAGCCTCGCGCTTCCCCGCAAGTACACCGCCCAGGCCGCCGTACTGGTTGACGTGCGCTCACCTGATCCGGTTGCCGGCGGCGCGGCCTTGCCCGGCCTGGTCGCACCCAGCTATATGGCGACCCAGGTGGACATCATCGGTGGTGACCGTGTGGCCCAGCGCGTGGTGAAAATGCTCAAGCTGGATGAAGACCCACGCACCAAAGCCCGTTGGCTTGAGGCCACCGACGGACGCGGGTCGCTTGAGAGCTGGCTGGCCGAGTCCCTGCAGAAGGGCCTGGATGTACGGCCCGCGCGCGAAAGCAACGTGATCAACATCACCTACAAGGGCAGCGATCCAGATGTCGCCGCCACGACGGCCAACACCTTTGCACAGGCCTATCTCGATACCAATCTGTCGCTAAAGACAGAGCCAGCCAAGATCTATGCCGAATGGTTTGATGACCAGACCAAGGCATCTCGCGCGAAGCTCGAAGAGGCCCAGGCGCGCCTGTCGGAGTACCAGCAGAAGGCCGGTATTGTCAGCAGCGACGAGCGTGTGGACTACGAGACCGCGAAGCTTGGGGAAATTTCCTCCCAGCTGACGACTGTGCAGGGCGAGACTACCGACAGCCAGAGCAAACGCAGCTCTCGCGGCGATACGGTCGCTGAAGTCATGCAGAGCTCCCTGATCAATGGCCTGAAGGCCGACCTTTCGCGGCTGGAGGCCAAGGTGCAGGAAATCAGCGTGCGCCTGGGTGCCAACCATCCGGAACGGCAACGCGCCGAAGCCGAACTCGCTGCGGTGAAAAGCCGGCTGGCAACCGAGACAGCGCGCATCACGGCGTCTATCGAAACAACCTACCGCGTGGGCAAAGACCGGGAGCGTGAACTCCAGGCTGCAGTGGGCGCGCAGAAAGCGCGTGTCCTCGAGCTGAACAAGCAGCGGGATGAGCTTAATGTGTATCGCCGTGATGTGGAGTCAGCGCAACGTGCTTTTGAGGCCGTCAGCCAAAGTGCATCGCAGACACGCCTCCAGAGCCTGAGCAATCAGACCAATGTTGTGCGGCTGAACATGGCAACGCCTCCCGTCAATCCTTCGAGCCCGAAACTGTTGGTGAATCTGCTGGTCGCTGCTTTTGGCGGGACTTTGTTCGGCATTGCATGCGGATTGCTGCTGGAACTGGCCAACCGCCGGGTACGCTCTGCCGAAGACCTGGTGCAGATATTGGGCCTGCCTGTGCTGGCAAGCATTTCTTCGGATGGAGGAAGCGGCAGGCTTCCCGGTTCGCGCCGCCTGATGCTAGGCAATGGAGGGACAGCATGAATAGAAACAACGCTCCGACGATACGATCGGTTCCCCTGACAGTTCCCAGCAAACCGGCCACGGGTGCCGGCCGCTCCATGGGGACAATCCTGGTGGACGCAGGTCGGCTGTCGCCGCCGGATGCCGAACGTATTCTCCATTTTCAGCGGGACCGTGGCTTGCGCTTTGGCGATTCCGGCAAAGCCTTGGGCCTGTTGAATGACGACGATGTGCGTTTTGCCCTCTCGGTCCAGTTTGATTACCCCTACCTTGCCAATGAAACCAAGCTCAGCCGGGAGCTTGTGGCGGCTTACCAGCCGGGTAGCCAGCCGGTTGAACAGTTGCGTGCGCTGCGCAGCCAGTTGATGCTGCGCTGGTTTGACACCGGGGCCGAGCGCCGGGGATTGGCGATTGTCAGCGCCGGAGCGAAAGAAGGACGCAGCTATATCGCGGCTAACCTGGCTATCGTGTTTTCACAGCTGGGGGAACGTACTTTGCTGGTCGACGCGGACATGCGGACGCCACGGCAGCACCAGCTTTTTAACCTTGGGGCGACTGCGGGCCTGTCTGACATGCTCGCTGGCCGCGCCGGGCCGGAAGCGGTCATCAGCATACCGGCCCTGCAGGATCTGTCGGTGCTGCCTGCGGGGGTCATTCCGCCTAATCCACAGGAGCTGCTCGGGCGGCAGGAGTTTTCCAAACTGTTGCAATCATTGGGCGAAGACTTTGACGTCATCATCATCGATACACCGCCGGCCAGCGAATGCGCCGATGCGCATACGGTGGCCGTACGCGCAGGAGCTGCTCTGGTTGTGGCGAGGCAGAACATGAGTTCCATGCCGCAAATGACCCGCTTCACCCACAGCCTGCGGGAGTTCGGGGTGGCTTTGGTGGGCTCCGTGCTTAACGATGCTTGAAGAATCGGCCAGCCCCCAGCCTGTAGGCGGCCTCATGTGCGGCGGCTCCCAGAAGCCCGCCTGCGGCGTCTGCTGCCAGGTCAGGCCAGCTGGCTGTCCGGCCCGGCAGGAAAGCCTGATGCAACTCATCCATGGCACCTACCATGACGGCGCTGGCTACGCAGCAAAGCGCCATGCGCCAGCCGCGCGTGCCGCTTGCAATACCGGCAGCCACGCCCACCATGCCAAAGACAAGCAGATGCGCCAGTTTGTCCCAAGGCGAAGGGAACAGCCCAACGGCAACGGGCTGTGCGCCAAGAATGTAAAGCGCTGTGGCCGTCAGGACGACGGTAATGCCCGCCAGGATGCGAAGGGTACGCAGGGTATTGCCGGGGGTTACGGTGTTCAACATGACCACGATTTTGTCATGCCGCAGGCTGAATGGGTGAGGCCGTGCTGAGTTCTTCCTTTGACGGCCCCGCTGACTGGCGCCAGCGCTGGTCGCTGCTGGTGGAAAAGATTGAGCGGGTGCAAAGCCCTGTCGACAGCCAGGTGCTGCTGGCATCCCTTAGCCATCCTGCCAGGCCGCTGGTACTGGCTTTTGCCAATGCTCATGCGATGAATTCCATGGTGGCATCGGTTCCTTTTTTTGAGGCAATGCGGTCGGCCGACCTGGTGCTCAGGGACGGCTCCGGCATGGCAACGCTGTTTAAATTGCTACGGATGCAGCCCGGTCTCAATCTCAATGGGACGGACTTCATTCCGCAATTGATCCGGGCGTTTGACGGCCGCCGCATTGCGTTGTTCGGGACACGTGATCCCTATCTGGCCAAGGGCCGGCTGCGTGTGCAGCAAGAACTGGCTCCCCACAGCCAGCTCATTGCCGCCGATGGTTTCCTGGATGTAGAGGCATACGCGCTGCTGGCAGTTCAGCATCAACCGGCGCTGATCGTGCTCGGCATGGGTATGCCCCGGCAGGAGGAAGTGGCGGCCAGGCTGCGCGCTTTGCTGGATTTCCCCTGCCTGATCGTTTGCGGCGGAGCCATCATTGACTTTCTGGGTGGAAAAACACCGCGCGCACCGATGTGGATGCAAAGGGCCGGTCTGGAGTGGTTGTTTCGCCTGGCGCTGGAGCCGCGCCGGTTGTTTCAGCGCTACGTGATAGGCAATCCGCTATTCTTAACGCGGGCCTTGCGCCTGGCCTCGCTGAACCGACGCTGATGCGGCATTCACTGCGAGCGATTGACGTTGCGGCCGCAAGTGCTGGCTTTCTTCGTCTACGGCTACCGGTGCGTAACGGTTGTCTACATCCGGTGTGCAGTTGGCTTTAACAATCTGACCGGGGTTGCCCATCACTACGCTGTAGGGGGGAACGTTCTCAAAGACATACGCTCCGCCGGCAATCCTGCTGCCTTTCCCCACGGTCACACCGCCCACCACAATCGCGTGCGGACCGATCCACACATCGTCTTCAATGACCGGGTAAACGGTGTTCCGCCGGCCCTCACTGTCAATGTAATCCCGCTGCCCGATCGTTACGCCATGAAACAGCGTGACGTTGCTGCCGATACGTGCGTTCGCATTGACGACGATGCCGCGGCCATGGGTGAGTGCAAGCCCGGGCGCAATGGCGGTTCGCCAGGGTATTTCGATTCCTGCCAGCTGGCTCGTCAGGCGGTACAGCAGTTTTGCGGGAATCATCGCGAGCCAGCGCCATGCAGGCGGAAGTTGCTGGGCTGTCTGGCAAAGACGCAAGGTGACCACCACACGAAATGCCGGATCCAGAAGGGCGCCTTTCAATGCCAGATGCCTGTCGGATCGTCCAAATTTCCGGTGAATATCGGCTTTCAGGGAAGGCATGCTATTTTTTCCATGGTTTGGCTGCTGGTTGATGCCCCGGTACAGAACCACCGGGCCGAGTCATGCACGCCGGTGCGATAAGGTGTCCACGCCAATCCCAATTGTTCCGTTGCTGCCTGCGAGTCGAGTTGAATGTGCTGTGACCACAAACGGAGCAATCCCGGTGGCAACGCATCGGGTAGCCGCCAGCCGGTGATGCCAAGCAATTTCAAAGCCCGCTCAGCTGCCTTGAGTGGCGGGCCACCTACCCAGGAGTCCACGCTCAGCTGGCGCCCGCCGATGCGTTTCACCGGCGTTGCCCTGATTTCGATAGCCAGGTCGACAAAGTAGTCGTTCCAGCGAGGACTGTCCGGCGCAGCCAGATTGAAAGCCGGCAACTCGCCTGGAGCCACCGGCAGCTGCAGTGCAACCAGCAGAGCCTGGCAAACGTCGTCCACGTGGACAAGATTGGACCAACCATCGCCTGCGATGCCAAGGTCGCCAAGACGCCCGGACTGAAGCCATCGGCCGATGCGTCCGACCCAGAGTTCACTGCCAGGACCAAAAACACAGCCTGGCCGCAGCATCACGGCTGTACCGCCGCGACGGGCAAATTCCTCCAGACTGGTTTCCGCTTCGCACTTGGCACGGCCGTACCAACCCAGGCTGGGATCACGTGGCGCACCCTCACGGATAAGGCCTTCTGCAGGGCCATAAACCGACATGGTGCTCAAATGAACAATGCGCGGACAGTTTGCCTTGAGCGCGGCGTCGACCAGGACGTGCATGCCTTCAGAAATCGACGCTGCATCGCCCGCCACGCAGTTAACAACCGCATCGAAGTTTTTTAGTGCCACCGCAAGTTGCCCGGCGTCTCGGGTATCTAGTTCCAGCCATTCGGCCCGCAACTTTTCCGTGCCGTTCGAAAGATTCTTCTGTCTGGACGCGCCCGTGGGGATCGCCCACGAAGTGCTGTGCAGCATTTCCAGCAGGCGCCTGCCGATGTGGCCTGACCCTCCCAATACCAGTACCTTCATGCGGCCTCCTTCAACTGGATCGGTGCCCGCTCTGCACGCAAGCGATGCGACAGCGTGTCGCCCAGCCGGAGCGACATGGCAATCAGGGTCAAAGTCGGATTGGCCTGGCTTGACGTAGGGAAAACGGCGCTTCCGGCTACAAACAGGTTGTGCACCGAGTGAACCTGGCAGTCGGCATTGACCACGCTGGTGCGCACGTCATTGCCCATTCGTGCGGTGCCGATGTGGTGTCCCCCGTAGGCACCGAAGCGCACGAGGTCGTCCTCAAGGGTCTGGCGGTTGTAGTCGAAGTGGGCCTTTCCGCTGCGCGCGAATTCTTCAGCCATCACGTCCAGGGTTTTGCGGACGGAGTCGATATCAGCCTGGCTGTAGCGCCAATCCACCTTCAGGCGAGGCATGCCCAGCGCATCGACAGCGCCGGCAAGTGTGACGCGGCTGTGGGCCTGGGGTATTTGCTCACCATGAACTTCAAGGCTGAAGCGGTTGGTGCGGTTGCGCAGAATCACTGACGGGAATTTGCGTTCAGCGAAGGAGCGCCTGGCCAACCAATGGGCCAGGAAAGCCGTGGTGTCCAGAGGGTCGGCCACCACATTGAGGAGATGGCGGGCGTAAGTCCCTGCCGTGGGGGCATGGCCATCGTTGAGCCGCTTTCCGTATTCGTAGCTGATCAGCTTGCGGGCCAGGAACAGCCCCGACAACACCCCGTTGCGATGCACGGGATCGGTGATGCGCGGGAAATGCAGGCGGGCGACTGCGTTGGCAAGGCCCAGGCGCCTTTGCTCGTGGGCGGCCACAGACAGCCTGCGCCTGCAATAGATGCCTTCCGGGGAAATTTCATAGCCGTGCCGCACATTGCTGACGGGCCCATGAACGGTCAGGGTGCCGACATTCCCGGCGATGTGGCACATGTAGTAGCGTCCCACCACATCATGCTGGTTGCCGACGCCTTGCGGAACGACATCCCGCGACGCCAGTAACAAACGCGCCGTTTCGAGCCCGCCCATGGCCAGTACCGTGGTATTCGGAGTCACCCAAAAGTGTGTTCCTGCCAGGGTGCGTACCTCGAGTTCCCGGACGGCCCTTCCGTCGGCGTGCAGCCGCACTGCGGTGCAGTTGGCTCCCAGCAGCACCTGGATATTGGGCGCCAGCTCAAGCCGCCGTGCATAGCGATTGCCGAAATGCGTGGGACAGGAAAACCGCTCCAGCCCATTGGTCAGCACGCGCGAACTGTCGAACCCTGCAATCATCGGACCGATTTCCGGCTCCAGGGCTTCACCCGCGTCATAAATGAACCGCCCGGCTTCCGCGAGGGCATTGGCACGCGGGTAGTAGGGCAGCAGGTCTTCGTAAGACAGTGGCCAACCGCTGTGCGGAATGTAGCTGCGGGTCTCGAAGTCAATGGGATCGAAGGGCATGCAGCGTCCGCCCCAGATCGCGGTGGATCCCCCCAGGCGCCGCTGGCGATATTTGCCGGGTGGGCTGTGCAGCCGCTCATCCGCGACTTCTCCCTCGCAGAGCGACTGGGTGGGAGCGTGCGCCTGCAGCTGCCCCGACTCCAGCAGAAGCACGGAATGCCCTTGCTCCGACAAGGTGAGCGCCAATGCAATGCCCGCAGGGCCGCCACCCACTACGCAGACGTCCGCCTGAAGGCGGCTGCCGGCCTGAATGTCATTGGCCTGCGTGATCATAGGTGGGTGTCCGGGACAGATTTGGCGGTGGTGCGCAGCGGTTGGGCTGCTACGCCGAAATTGCGCTGGTGGATGCGCGCAACGCTGGCAAAGAAACGGGCAAGGGAAAAGTTCTGTTCGTAAAGTGCCCGGCCGTTGCGCTCCAGTGAAGTCCTCAGCGCAGGCTCGTTCAGCACCCGCTGCAGGCCCCTGGCAATACCGGCTGCGTCGCCAGCCTGCACAAAGCACGCATTGACCCCATCGGTCAACACGGAAGGTATTTCGCCTACCGGGCTGCAGACCACCGCAACGCCGTTGGCCATGGCCTCCAGGATGACCAGTGGCAGGCCCTCGTCGTAAGAAGGCAATACCAGGACATCGGCGCGAGCCATCAGGCGTGCGACCTGCTGCTGGTCGGACCAGCCGGCAAAATCAAGCAGTGCTTCGATGCCCAGTTGCTTTGCCTTTATCCGGTAGGCTTCGATATCGCCGCCGCCGGCCAGAATCACTTCGGTTCGTGAGGCATCAAATCCCGGGAGCGCCAGCGCCTGCAAAAGATCCGATACCCCCTTGCGCTCCGACAGGTTTCCCAAAAAGAGCACGCGCTGCACGATTTGTTCCGAGGCTATGCGCCGTGCATGGGTAGGTTCGGGAACACCGTTGATAACGATCTCCACGCGATTGGCCGGCACGCCGAGTTCTTCGACCACAAAACGCCGTGCGGATGATCCCAGCACCACACAACTGGCCGGCAGCGAAAATACCCAGCGCGTCAGCATCTGCAGCGGACGGGGCAACGACCGGTAGAAATGATGCAGCTGCGCAGCGTGCAAATGAAGCACCACCGGAATACCGAGGGCGCGGCAGACAATGATGATCACGCTCTTGCGAAAGAGGCTCAACCGCTCGGCCATGTTCACATGGACACCCGCCAGCCGGCCGTTGAGTTTTCCGCGCACTATTCTGGCCATGGCAGTTGCCAGCACCCAAAGTGAATACAGCGCGTTGGCGCCGCCGCGGGTGTCAAGCGGACGGAGTTCCGCCGCATCGGCAGGGGCGGAAAACGCCTGGGCCTGAATCAGGTAGTCCGCGACCTTGAACATGCCGCCGCCTTTGGGCGTCCAGGGACACGCAAGGTAGATATAGCGCCCCTCGCGTTCTCGTGCGGCCGAATGCGGCAGCGATTCACTTCTCATAATTACTTTCCTGTACCTTGATAAGAAAGACCGGGCTTTCTAAAGAGTGCGCGCTTGAAGAAGGTGGTCATGGGACGCTCCAGCCACACGTACGAGATGCAGCCTGCAACCACCACGGCCGTGCCCACAGCAAGCACGATGGCCAGGCTGTCCTGCACTCCCAGTTTTTTCAGCGCCAGCACACCGGCCGGTACCACGAAGGTGTGCGAGAGATAGATGGAATAGGAAGCGTCACCCAGGAAAGACAGGCGGGAAGCCAGTGGCGCACGCAAGGTCCATGGCTCGAGCCAGATTGACCCGAGGACGACCAGCGCAGCACCGCAGCCCCATGTGGCGAAACGGTCGGCCGAGTGCCCCCAGTCAGGGATAAACATGAACATCACGCCAGCGGCGATGACGATTAGGCCGACTCCTGGCGATGCATGCCGGAAATGCAAAAAGGCATAGGCAATGCAGACCCCAAGAATGAACTCAAAAACAATGCTCTGGGCGTAGAAACCCAGCACCACCGAGTCCGGTACATACCGCCCAGCCGTGAAAATCAGCAGAAAAACCAGCAAACAAAACCGGATGCGTGGTGCGCCCAGCGCAATGGCTGCCGCAAAAACCGCATAAAAAAGCATTTCAAAATTCAATGTCCAGCCGACGGGCAGCGCGGGCAATACGAGGCCCCACGGGCTCACGGCAGGGATGAACAAAAGGGAGGCGGCCAGATGCCCGGGCTCGACGGACGCGCGGGACGCGAGGGTCGGCAAAGCCAGCAAGAGGACGACCTTCAACAAGGTATAGAACCAGTAGAGCGGCGCGATCCTCAGCAAGCGCCTTCGCATGAACACCCAGGCGGCATTGACCCGGGACGCAGCGTCGGAAGGCAATGCCGACGTTGACATGGCCATGACAAAACCGCTGATGACGAAGAAGATGTCCACTCCTGCGGAGCCGTCTGCCCAATAGTGGGTTGGCCCGGTTCCGCCGATGTGGATGGAGATCGCCTGGGTAATGTGCATGACCACGACAAGCATGGCCGCGGCAAATCTCAGAATCTGTATGCCCGTGAATTGCTGCGTCGCCCGTTGCTTCTGCAGGCTTCCATCTGGGCCGCTCAATGCGCGCTCCCCTGAATTACCTGGCGAGGCGCCATTGAGAAGTCCTTGAGTACCCGGCTCGCGATGGCCTCGCCAGCCGGGCGTTGCCGGCGAAGCAGGCCGCGTATGAGGCCTGCGGCATTGAAGCACCATGAGATCACCGAATACAGCGCCTTGGTGACAGACCGTTTTCGCCAGGTCATCAGCAACACCGGCGCCGTGACGATGATGCAAAAGAATGCCATGCGCAGAGGAGCCGACACCGGCCAGAATACCAGGCTGGCCATGATCGCCCACCAGCCCAGGACGGCCAGGTACAGGCGCAGTTCCCGCAGGCCCTGCAGCGCCAGATGCAGTCGGGGCTGGCCGGCGGCAGCGCGGACCAGTTCGCCCAGCCCGCAGATATAGCGGGTGCTCCAGCGCCGCATCAACAAGCGATAGGGTGGTGCATCGTGGCCAAAGTGATTGGCGGCATCCACCGGCAGGCGCCACAGGTGCCAGCCGAGAGCGCGCAGCCTGATGGCCAGGTCAAATTCTTCATAGCTGTGCAGGTTACGGTCGGAAAGATAGCCCGCGGCCTCAATGGCTGTGCGACGGTAAAGGCCTCCGCCGTCGAGCCGGTCGACCTTGCCAGGCAGAAGGTGCGGCGAGGCGCGTTCTCCACGCGACAGGTATTCCAGGCTCTCGGTGTTTTGCTCCACCACGCGTCCGCCGACGCCTGCGACGTTCTCATGGGCATCCAGAAAATCGAGTGCTTTCTCAAGAAAGCCTTCCTGCATCTGCATGTCGCCATCGAGGATATAAATAAAGTCGCCATGCGAATGCTGGTAGCCCAGTTGCGGGCCCACGCCGCAGCAGCGCTCGTTGGGATTGGCCAGCTGGACGATACGGATGGGGTAAGTACATGCCAGTTCCACTGTGCTGTCGGTCGAGCAGGAGTCCGCAAGAATGACCTCTCCGCCCACGGCGGAAACAGCGCGCAGCGCACTCTCGATGGTCGCCCGGATGCGTTTTTCCTCATTCAGTGCCTTGATGACCACGGAGACCCGGCAGGAATGCCAGAGAGGGATGATTTTGCGGGGTGATTTGGGGTTCATTTTTTATCCTGCTTCGGCCGGACTGCCGGTGTGAACCGTCCGGCGCGTGCGCCAAAGCTGCCAGTTTTTTACCACCTGGCCCGGCATGAAAAGCATGGCCGCCGTCAGCCACCACCGTCTTCCGGTAGCCGCGCGGTGGGCGCGCACCAGCCAGTCGAAGCCCTCACGGCGGCTTCCGGATGCCAGTGCCTGCCGTGCCAGCGTCAACTCGTGTTGCGCCACAAGCCACAGTGCAGACCGGCGTTGCATGATGGTCATGGTCCCTGAAAGTGCACGTTCCCGCATGCGTTCCAGAAACGGTGGCATGGCCAGGTCGGGGTGATATGTTGTCAGGCCGCCTTCCACCGCCAGCCGATACGCCATCAAGGGCGACCGGACTAGCGCAACGGGGGTCTTCTCAGCCAGACGGAACCATAGATCCAGGTCTTCGCCGTGCGACTCTCCCGAAGGAAAGCATGGCTGCATTTGCCGCAAGCGCGTGCTTCGCACGGACACCGCGCTGGTGCACAGCGACGGCGCGCTCATCCAGCGCCGCGGCAGATCGGTGATGAGTTCCACTTCCGGTTGATCTGCCAGCACTGGCCAGTTCGGCGGCCACATGGTGTGGGTATCGGGAACCGGCAGGAAGTCGGTGGCCATCGTGTCGACCTGCGGGTAACGCGCCTGCGTCCACAGAAGGGTTTCCAGGTACTGGGGATGGTGCCAGTCATCGGCGTCGAGAAAGGAAACCCATTCGCCTTTTGCCAGAGAAATTCCCAGGTTCCGGGCGGCGGAAACACCGGCATTGGCCTGGCGCACCAGGCGCAACCGCGGGTCAGGTATGAACGTTACCAGTTCCGCACCGCCGTCGGTGGAACCGTCGTCCACCACAATGACCTCAAAATCCGAGAAGGTTTGTGCCAGCACCGACGCGATGGTGTCGTTGATGTACGGTGCCTTGTTGTAAAGCGGAATGACAATCGAAAATTTCATGGTCGGGCTCGAGAGGTAGCCGGGGACGGATGGAAGTTCCCGGCGAAGCGGGGCATGGCGCCTTCCGGCAAGCTTGCCGGCTGCGCTCTGCGGGCATGGGCTTCGCGCGCTGCAGCGGCCAGTGTCATCAGCAAAAGCACGTGGGTAGTGAGCTCGGGGCCGTAACCGAAGAGCAGCAGCGGCACTTCACTGATGGCGCGCAGTGCCAGCGCCACGAACAACGCCAGTGAAAGGCCGCCGCTGGCACGTGCATAGCGGATGGACAGGACCAGCAGCACCAGTGCGTACAACACCAATGCAGCGGCACCCACCGTGCCGGAGCGCGATAACGTGTCCATAAACTGGTTGTGCGCGTGGGTCGCATTGGGCATACCGATGCTTTCACGGAAACTGACATCCCACAGGGTGGGTCCGTAGCCGAACGCAGGGTTGCGCTGCCATTCGTCGTAGGCAATTGCCCAGATCTGATCACGGCCGGTCATGGACGCGAGTTGCGCGCCCTGGGCGCTGTCAAAGAAGCTGGACAGACGCGCATCGATATCGCCAAACATCAGCACCAACGTGACGCCGGCCACCGCAACCATGAACCCCACCAACGAGACGATGCCGAATTCCGGCCGCACCGGGTCAGTGGCGCGGCGCAGAAACGCGGGCCCCTGGCGTACAGCAAGAATGCAGGCGGAGCACAGGGTAAAAGAAATCCAGGCTGTTTTGGATTGAGCGAGAAAAAGGACAAGGAGCCCCATTCCCCACGCCAGGCGATTCAGCCAGACGCTCTGCAGAGGACGCGCGAGAAGACACAGCAAGCCCAGCTGAGCCAGCATGCCGAGTGACACGGCATGTGCAGCCAGCCCTGCCAGCCGCGGTACACCAGGCAGCAAGCCCTGTGTATAGGAGAGGTCCAGCACCAGCGTTGGCTTGAAAGGGATCAGCAGCAAGCCCGCTGCCATAAAGAGCAGCAGGGCGTTGCGAGCCGCCTTGAATGCGAGGTCTCTTTCCATGCTGGTGGCAAGCACTGCCGCGATGCCGATGAGCAGCGGGTACACGTAATCGTGTGACACATGCGGATGCAGGCCCAGAAGAGCCGGTGAGGCCACCGTGCCTGCCCAGAAAAGAACAAAGGTGATCAACATCACCGGGGGGGCCTGCACCGTCTTGTCGCGTTGAAGCCAGTGCGTGATGATGCGTTCCCCCGCCAGCGTGAGCAGCAAGAGGGAAACCAGCGGCTGCGCCAAAGCCACCAACGGGTGGCGCACCACCACCGCAACTTCGTCCAATTTAAATGCACTGCTGGAGAGGTCGCGCCCCGAGAGGAAATTGTTCAGGGCCACCATTGCCAGGATGGCGTAGAAAATGACATGCATGTACCCGTGCGCACGGCGTGACGTGACATGAACTGCACCCGCCATGCCCAGCGTCGCCAAAAGCGCCGCCAAAATGGCACCGGCAACCAGAACCGAAATAACGATGGGTTGATCCAGGATAGCTCCTTAGAGTGGCTGCTCAAGGGAATTGGAAAGATCGGTACGTGGTGCCGAAACACCGCGGCGCAAAAACTTCGCCAGTCCGGGGACAAACCGGATGACCATTTCGGATGTTTCCCGCCCCAGCATTTGCGGCCTCAGGGCAAGCAGCAATGCCGGCAGGACTACTGCGGACAGGCTTCCGGCAAGCAGCGAGAGCAGGGGAATATCAAACCGTGCAACCGCGTGCTGACCTGCCATCACACCTAAAACGCAAGCGGCACAAAGAAGAAACCCGCGCAGGGCATCCGGTAGCAGGGACATCCAGCCAAGCTCCAGTGCACGGAATGCAGCCGTAGCCGTAACGGCTGCGCGCAGTACCAGCAACAGACCCGCCACGACTGCAGCCATGTGGATTCCCTGGCCTGCAAACAGGTAAAAACCGAGGATGCCCAAAACGATCAGCGGGAGCTGCAGCGCAAATTCGTAGTACTTGCGTCCGGTGTTCCACAGCACGGGTGTCGACAGTCCCCAGATGACGTACGCCGGCATGCAGAGGAACAAAATTCCCAGCACCCAGGCTGCCCCACTCCATGCGGGCCCATAAAGCACACGCACGATGTCGGGCGACAGAAAGGCAAGCGTCGCAAAGGCGGGGAGTCCCAACACCACAATGGTGGCCAGCATCTGCAGATAAGCGCGGCCCAGTCGTGGCCGGTCGTTTTGCAGGCGTGCGCCCGCCGCCAGGAACGCGGGCTGAAGTGCGCCCAGCAGCAAGGTGTTGGGCATCGTGGCCAGGTTGTAAGCCACGTTATAGAGACCCAGCGATTGCGCGTTGAGCAACCGGCCTATCAATACCCGATCAAGGTTGTTGAGCACCCAGTTGACGATATTGGTCAAAAAGACCGTGTGCCCCGTGCCGACAGCGGACTTTGCATCGGCATACCAGAACAGCGGGCGAAGCGCATGCGGCTTGAGGGCATAACTTGCAACAAACACGACAGCCGCCTGAACCAGCCAGGCCGCTACCAGCGAAGCCTCACCCTGGCCAAGCAGTGCCATCGGCACCCCAACAGCCACATACCCAGCGGCATAGCTGCCGACCTGAATCAGTCCCACTGCCCGGAAATTCAAGTCACGCTGCAGCAGGTAGGTAGCCGGTGCTGCCGCAGCACCCAGCAGGCACGCCACCGATAACCATTCAATGACGAATTGCGAGCGCGGCTCCCGAAAATAAGCCGACAGCAGCGGCGCCAGAAAATACAGGGCAAGCATGGTGGCAATACCCACGATCAGTTGCCATGTCCAGGCAAACCGGACATCTTCGTCACTCAGTGTGGTGCGTTGCAACAGGCTCCAGCTGAAGCCAAAACCGGAGACAAATGTGGCGAATGTCAGTACCACCATGCCGATGGCAAAAACGCCAAAAATCTCCGGCCCCAGGGTGCGGGCCAGAATCACCTGGGCCACCAGCTGCAGCCCAAAGCGTGCCGCTGTGGAAACGGCGCTCCATTTGACCGCTGCAACACCCGGACGGCCGAGGCCACTCATCCTCAAGACCTCTCTGCTTTATGGCGGCGAACGGCAATCACGCCCATCAACGCCAATGTGGCCAGCAGCGTGCCGTAAGGGTGCCATCCGGATTCGTCCGTATCTGCCTCGCCCGCCGCCGTGACACCCAGGCCGGATTGGCCACTGCGCACCGCGTCCACACTGTGGACTGTGTTGACCTTGACCGGCTCAGTGCCGGGCTGCAGTTTCATACGTGTCGCTTTGGCGGTAGCTCCCGTTGGCGTCACCGCTGCGGGCGCTGCAGGCGGGTTGGTAGACGCCGTTGCTGAAGCAATCCAGGTGGCCAAAATGGCGGTAAACAGGGTTCGAAACATAGGGTTTTCCTTCTGTCAAAGCAGGAAAAGAGTTTGTTGTGCAGTGCAGCAATTGACAATAGTCCGAATGGCTCATGGCGCGCTTTATGCTATTTATTGAGTTCAAAAAAGCGTGGCGCATTCTTGGGGCAAGACTTGAATTGCTCACATGCTGACTGCCGGCTGGATGAGTCCGTTCGGGCTATTGCGCATGGGCTCAGATGCAGATATGTCCATATCGGTTTCAGAGGTGTTCCTGTAGCCTTCGGGATTGCGCTGCTGCCAGTGCCAGGAGTCGCGGCACATGTCATCGATCGTGCATGTGGCACGCCAGCCCAGCAGGCTGCCGGCCAGGGAAACATCTGCAAAGTACTGTGCGACATCCCCGGCTCGTCGAGGTGCAAATTCATAAGGAATCGGCCGTCCGCTTGCCCGCTCAAACGCCTGGACCACACCGAGAACACTGGTGCCCTCGCCGGTGCCCAGATTGACCGTAAAGCTCTTGCCGCTTGCCAGCAAAGCATCGACTGCGGCGACATGGCCTGCTGCAAGGTCGGTGACGTGCAGGTAGTCGCGCACCCCGGTGCCGTCGGGTGTGGGGTAGTCATTGCCGAACACATTGAGCGTGGCCCGTTTGCCCACGGCCACCTGGGTGACGTAGGGCATCAGGTTGTTGGGGATTCCGTTGGGGTCTTCGCCGATCAGTCCACTGGGGTGCGCGCCCACCGGGTTGAAGTAGCGCAGCACCCCGACCCGCCACGCCGCATCTGAAATACGCAGCGATGCCAGGATGTTTTCACACATCAGTTTGGTGTGGGCATACGGGCTCTCCGGCATGCATGGAAACTGCTCGTTGATGGGCACGGTGGCGGGGTCCCCATAGACCGTGGCGCTTGAAGAGAAGACTACGGCCCGGCAGTCCGTCGTTTCCATCGCCCGCAACAAACTCAGGAGGCCGCCAACATTGTTCTGGTAGTACATGAGAGGGCGTTGCACGCTTTCCCCTACGGCCTTGAACCCGGCAAAGTGGACGGCCGCAACGCAGTGGTAGCGTTGCAGGACTCCGGCCACAAAATCGGTGTCCAGTACGTTGCCGCGTTCGCAGGGTACGGGCTGACCCGTCAGCTGCTGCAGCCGGTGCAGCACGGCAGGATGGCTGTTGGAAAAGTCGTCGAGGATGACAGGCTGGTAGCCGGCATTCACCAGCGCCACAAAAGTATGGCTTCCGATGTATCCGGCCCCACCGGTTAATAGCACACTGGGTTTGTTCAGGGTCATTGCAAAAGGCTGCATGGCAGCGGGTTGATTTGATACGGGTCACGGCGCCGGCGTAACACTGCTGAAACATGTTCGCGTGAGGGATTGCATGGACAGGCAGCATCCAGACATCACCAGACCATTCCCTTTCAGGGGCTAGGTACGAGTGTCTTTGACGCGTGGAGAAAGGATGTCAGCGTAAGCCGCATATGTGCGTGGGAAGCTGTCACGCTGGCCTCAAAGCGTTTCGAATCGTTCGGTAAGCACTTGTGAATGACGGTTGCAAATCGCCAGCTGGCGGGCAGCTGAACTGTTCGTGAGCAGTTGGCATCCCAACGGCAAACGACAAAAAGTCACAAAGATCAGGGGCTGCTGCGACTGCTCGCACAGTGCGCTGAATTCCCGGGAATTAACCCGGCGTAGCAAATCGCATGAAAAAAGCCCGGGGGAGGCCGGGCTTTTGTTGATGGAGATGCTTTGCTTACATGCCGCTGTAGTTGGGTCCGCCACCGCCTTCGGGCGTGACCCACACGATGTTTTGTGTTGGGTCTTTGATGTCACAGGTTTTGCAGTGCACGCAGTTCTGCGCGTTGATCTGCAGGCGGTCGGTATTGTCGGGGTTCTTTACGAACTCGTAGACACCGGCCGGGCAGTAGCGGCTTTCGGGGCCGGCGTACTTGGCCAGGTTGATGCTCACCGGCACGCTCGCGTCCTTGAGCGTCAGGTGCGCGGGCTGGTGCTCTTCGTGGTTGGTGTTGGAGACGAAAACCGAACTAAGGCGGTCGAAGGTGATCTTGTTGTCGGGCTTGGGATACACGATGGGCGTGCACTCGGCCGCCGGCTTGAGCTTGGCGTAGTCCGGAATGCTGTTGTGGATGGTCCAGGGCGGCGACTTGAAGCCCAGCTTGGGCAGCAGCCAGTGCTCGATGCCGGTCATGAAGGCGCCGACGTAGAGGCCCTTCTTGAACCAGGACTTGAAATTGCGCGACTGGTTGAGCTCCTGCGCGAGCCAGCTCTTGGCATAGGCTTCAGGGTAAGCGGCCAGTTCATCGTGCTGGCGGCCGGCGGTGACCGCTCCATAGGCGGCCTCAGCGGCCAGCATACCGCTCTTGATGGCCGCGTGGCTGCCCTTGATGCGGGCGGCATTGAGGTAGCCGGCTTCGCAGCCGATCAGCGCGCCACCGGGGAACACGGTTTTGGGCAGGCTCAATGCGCCGCCTGCGGTGATGGCACGCGCGCCGTAGCTGATGCGCTTAGCGCCTTCGAGATACTGCTTGATGCTGGGATGGGTCTTCCAGCGCTGCATCTCTTCAAACGGGCTGAGGTAAGGGTTGGTGTAGTCCAGGCCGGTGACCATGCCCAGCGTGACCTTGTTGTCTTCCAGGTGGTACATGAAGCCGCCGCCGTAGGTCTGGCTGTCCATGGGCCAGCCGGCGGTGTGAATCACGAGGCCCGGCTTGTGTTTGGCCGGGTCGATTTCCCAGAGCTCTTTCACACCCAGTGCGTAGCCTTGCGGGTCGCGGCCTTCGTCGAGTTTGAAGCGGTTGATCAGCTGGCGGCCCAGGTGGCCGCGCGCGCCTTCCGCAAATACGGTGTACTTGCCGTGCAGTTCCATGCCGAGCTGGAAGTTGTCGGTCGGCTGGCCATCCTTGCCGATTCCGAGGTTGCCGGTGGCCACGCCCTTGACGGAGCCGTCGTCGTTGTAGAGCACTTCGGCCGCCGCGAAGCCCGGGAAGATTTCAACGCCCAGGCCTTCGGCCTGCTGCGCCAGCCAGCGCACCACATTGCCCAGGCTGATGACGTAGTTGCCTTCGTTGTGAAAGCAGTCGGGCACAAAAAAGGCGGGCGTCCTGATCGCGCTTTTCTCGCTGAGAAAAAGAACCTCGTCGGCGGTGACAGGCTGGTTCAATGGCGCGCCTTGCGCTTTCCAGTCCGGAATCAGTTCGGTCAATGCCTTGGGGTCCATCACCGCGCCCGAAAGAATGTGGGCACCGGGTTCGGAACCCTTTTCGAGAACCACCACGGAGATGTCCGTGCCTTTTTCTGCGGCCAGTTGTTTCAGGCGAATGGCGGTAGCAAGCCCGCCGGGTCCGCCGCCCACCACGACCACGTCATATTCCATTGCTTCGCGCGGGCCGAACTGGGCCAGAATTTCTTGGGTATTCATCGGGGACTCGCTGATAATGATTTTCAGGAAGGATTGTCGGTCTCGCGTTGGATTTTATGTCGCGAATGCGGCGATGCGAACGGTCGTTCTCTTTTGTACGGTTTAAATTGAGAGAGGAGCCTCTAATGGCTTACAGCATTGATCTGTCGGGGCGTGTCGCTCTCGTGACCGGTGCATCCGGCGGGCTGGGTGCGCAGTTCGCCAAAACACTGAGCCGTGCCGGCGCGGCCGTGGTGCTGGCCAGCCGCAGGCTCGACAAGCTCAAGGACCTGCGCGCGCAGATTGAGGCTGCGGGTGGCGATGCGCATGTGGTTGAGCTCGACGTGACCGACCACGCCAGCATCAAGGCCGGTGTGGCCCATGCTGAAACGGAAGTCGGGCCCATCGACATTCTGGTCAACAACTCCGGCGTGAGCACCACACAGCGCATCCAGGACGTCGGCGAGGAAGACTACGACTTCATCTTCAACACCAATGTGAAGGGCGCCTTCTTCGTGGCGCAGGAAGTCGGCAAGCGCATGCTGGCCCGTTCGCGCGGTGCCGGGCCCGGCAACTATGCCGGCGGCCGCATCATCAACATCGCCTCCATGGCCGGCTTGCGCGTACTGCCGCAGATCGGCGTGTACTGCATGAGCAAGGCCGCCGTGGTGCAGATGACCAAAGCCATGGCGCTGGAGTGGGGCAAGTTCGGCATCAACGTCAACGCCATCTGCCCCGGCTATATTGACACCGAGATCAACCACCACCATTGGGAAACCGAGCAGGGCAAGAGGCTGGTGCAGATGTTGCCGCGCAAGCGCATCGGCAAACCGCAAGACCTGGATGCACTGCTGGTGATGCTGGCCAGTGGCGAGAGCCATTTCGTCAATGGTGCAGTGATTGCAGCCGACGACGGGTTTGGCGTTTGATCGATCGGCATAACAAAGATTAATTTTCGGAGAAGAACATGATGGATTCCGTAGTGCCCTACCTCGGCCCGATAGGCCTGATCTTCCTGGCCTTGCTGGCGGGCGTGGTCAGCCCGGGCCCCAGTTTTGTGCAGGTTGCGCGCATCGCGGTTTCGCGTTCACGCGCTGACGGCCTGGCTGCCGCGGTGGGTATGGGCCTGGGGGCGCTGGTGTTTGCCGCGTTGGCGCTGGCCGGGCTGCAGGCCCTGCTGGCCGCCTTGCCTGGTGTCTACATGGCGCTCAAGGTCGTGGGCGGCCTGTACCTGATGTGGATCGCCTTTAATATCTGGCGCGGCGCGCGCCAGCCGCTGGAAATGGGCGGCGGTGACACGGGCGCTTCGCGCCGCACGGTGCTGCAATCGTTTCGCCAGGGGCTGGTGACGCAGCTGAGCAACCCGAAGATCGTGGTGGTTTACAGCAGCGTGTTCGCGGCACTGTTGCCCGCACAGTTTCCCTTGCCCGCAGCCCTGCTGGTGCTTGTGGGCGTGCTCGTGATGGAAACCGGCTGGTATGCCGTGGTGGCGGTGGTTTTGTCTTCCGCTGTACCGCGCGCAGCCTACCTGCGCAGCAAGGCTGCGGTAGACCGCACCGCCGCCGGTGCGATGGGGCTGCTAGGTTTGCGCCTGGTAGCCACTGCGCACACTGTCTGACGGATGCTGACGGGCATTCTGGCCGGGCTCGCGGCGGGCGCGCTGTGGGGCCTGGTGTTTGTGGCGCCGCGCATGCTCGACATGGGTGCGGGTGGCTATTCGTCCATTGACCTGACGGCCGGGCGCTTTGCGGTATACGGCGTGGTGGCTGTGCTGGTGATGCTGGCGGGATGGCGCACTCGCCGCCTGCCCACGGTGCGGCAGGCGTGGGCCGCTCTGGTCATGAGCATTCTCGGGTTCAGCGGCTACTACCTGCTGTTGGTGCTGGCCATACGCGACGCCGGCACCGAAGTGCCTTCGCTGGTAATCGGCACCATTCCCATTTGGGTCATGTTGCTGGGCAAGCCGCAAGGCCTGCGTTGGGCTTCCCTGCTGCCCGGCCTGGCGCTCACCCTGGCGGGGCTGGCGCTCATGATGGGTTCCACCCACGAGGCCGGTCAGGGAACCGCCACGAATTTCTGGCGTGGCATGCTGTTTGTGTCGGCCTCACTGGTGTGCTGGACGGCGTTTGCGATCCTGAATTCTGCCTGGCTCAAGCGGCATCCTGAAGTCAATGCCACCGACTGGGCCAACTGGCTGGGTGTGGCGACTGGCCTCGGGGCATTGCTGATGTGGCTGCTTGCGGGTTCGGACGCAAGCGTGCTGGCCGGCCGCGAAGACCGCGGTGTGTTCGTGTTGCTCTGCGTGCTGGCCGGTCTGGGCTCCACCTGGCTGGCGACGATTTTGTGGAACATGGCCAGCCAGCGGCTCAGTGCCAGCCTGTGCGGGCAGCTCATCGTGAGCGAAACCATTTTTGCGCTGCTGTATTCGTTTGCCTGGGATGGCCACTGGCCCACACTGGTACAACTGTCTGCGTGCGTGTTGTTCACGCTGGGAATTCTGGCCTCCATCAGGGCCCATCGATAGAGGCAATTGGCATCATGAAAATTGAAATTCCCGAAAAGAAAAAGCTGGTCCACGAGATGCATATCCCCATCCGCTGGGGTGACATGGACGCGATGGGCCACCTCAACAACGGCACTTACTTCCGTTATCTCGAAACTATCCGCATCGACTGGATGTATGGCATTGGCTGCAAGCCCGACCCGAAAGGCGAAGGGCCGGTGATCGTTAACGCTTTTTGCAATTTCTACAAGCAGCTGGAATATCCGGGCGACGTTCTGATGAAGATGTACGTAAGCGACCCGGGGCGCACCACGTTTGAAAGCTGGGCCACGATGGAGCGCGCTGATACGCCGGGCGTGATCTGCGCCGCGGGCGGCGCCACCACCATCTGGGTGGACTTCCCGGCGCAAAAGGCCAAAGCCCTGCCCGAGTGGATGCGCAAGCTGGTTGAAGCGTAATCCTGAAAGAAAAAGCCCGCAGGCCTAATCAGGCCGTGCGCAAGCAGCTATCAATAAAGTAGCAATACTGGTGGCGTATGGGTGCTGCGGTATCGCAGAAAAGCTTCAGCGAACTGTGCGAAAGCTGTCCGCGTGTTCTTTCAACCAGCGCTGGGCAATGGCGCGGGTTTGCTGGCCGGGTTCGGCAACAGTTTCCTGGTCGGGGTGGAAGTCCCGCCTGAAGTAGGCCAGCAACGGGGCCGTGCAGCGCCACACAACGCCATTTTTTCCCCAGAAAAATTTCATCGCACTCCACCATGTGCCTGGTTTGAACAGCGTGCCGTCATGCCAGAGGTTCAGCACCGTTTGACGGCCCGAGTCCCACGAAAACAGCAGTAGCGCGTAGACATACCAGCGCACGCGCCATGCGTGGTTTCCGCCAAGCGCTTGGTACAGGTCATAGGCTACCGCGCGATGCTCGGTCTCTTCGGCTGCGTGCCAGCGCCAGAGGGTCTGCATCTTCGGGTCTGCCTGATCCAGCGCGTCGCCGTGGCGAAGCATGTAGTCGGCCAGCACGGCCGTGAGGTGTTCGTAGGCTGCCGTGACCGCAAGGAAGTGGTGGGGCGCCACACCGCGTTTTTTGGCAAAATCAATGCGGGCCGTGGCCCAGTGTTGCCAGCGGTTCACCAGGCCCTGCCTCTCCAACTGTGCGTTGTACAGACCATGGATGTGGCGGTGGGTAGCCTCCTGGCCGATGAACTGCGCAGTGGCTTCATGCAGCAGCGCGTGCTCTGGCGTGCGAGGCAGCAATTTGGCGCAGTCGCGCACGGCCTCGATGAACGACTGCTCTCCGACCGGAAAACTCATCGACAAGGCGTTGTGGTACTGGCTCAGGAAGGCATCGCCGCCAAACCAGTGGCGGTCAAAGCCATCGCTCAGGTCGATCTCCAGCTTGCGCACGGTCAGGCCGTAAGCGCCGGCTGATGGGGTAGAAGATGTCGAGGCGGTGGATGTGGCGTCTGGTGCCATGGTTTTAAGTCTTGTGAGAAGGCTGATTCATGAGCATAGCGGGTGCGCAGGGTCCTGGGCGTGATTCGCGCCTGAGCGGTTTCAGGCGGCCTTGGACGGCTTGGGCACACGGCCCATCAGGTAAAACTCGGGGTTGGGCTGCATGTTGCTGAAGCTCGCCATGCGGTTGGAGAGGCCAAAAAAAGCCGTGATGGCCGCGATATCCCAGGCGTCTTCATCGTCAAAGCCGTGGCCGTACAGCGCTTCAAAGTCGCTGTCTTCAATCTGGTCCGCCTGCAGGCATACCTTCATCGCGAAGTCGAGCATGGCGCGCTGGCGTGGTGTGATGTCAGCCTTGCGGTGGTTCACCGCCACCTGGTCGGCCACCAGGGGTTTCTTTTCATAAATGCGCAGGATGGCGCCGTGCGCCACCACGCAATACAGGCATTTGTTGGCGGCGCTCGTCGTGGTGACGATCATCTCGCGCTCGCCCTTGGTCAGGCTGCCGTTGGGGTTGGAGCCCTCTTCCTTGAGCATCAGCGCATCGTGATAAGCGAAGAAAGCACGCCATTCGGCAGGGCGGCGCGCGAGGGCCAGGAATACGTTGGGCACGAAGCCGGCCTTTTCCTGCACCTCCAGGACTTTGGCTTTGATGTCTTCCGGCAGGTCCTTCAGTTCGGGAGCAGGGTACCGGGGTGCTGTGCCGGCGGTTTTGGGGCTGGTCATGAGGGTTCCTTCAAAGGCTTTATAAGTGACTCGATAAGTGACTCGGACCCAAGCGTAACTGCAAGATTACCCGTCAGGTCGCGCTGGGGAATTGAAGCCAAAACAGATGCAATTGATAAAAACTATTAGGTAAATATCTTTAATTGCCTTTGATTATTTTGCAGTGAAACCTAGACTGTGCTTCACAGGCCATCACCTGGCAAGCCCGTCAAAGGAGACCCCATTAGCAGCCCCACCCACACGGCCTTGACCAAAGCGTCCCGGCTGTCCCGCAGTGCAATTCCATGCCGTCATTCGGCACCACTTAATCATCAAAGGTAACTCATCATGGCTGATCACAACACGCAAAGCGAAGGCGGCTGCCCATTCTCGGGTGGCGCCCGCAAACATGCTCTGGCTGGTGCCGCAACGAACGCTGATTGGTGGCCCAACCAGCTGAACCTCAAGATCCTTCACCAGAACTCGTCGCTGTCCGATCCCATGGGCGAGGCGTTCAACTATGCCGAGGAATTCAAGACCCTGGACCTGCATGCCGTGGTGAAAGACCTCCATGAGCTCATGACGGATTCGCAGGACTGGTGGCCTGCGGACTACGGCCACTATGGCCCATTCTTCGTTCGCATGGCGTGGCACAGCGCAGGCACCTACCGGATCGCCGACGGGCGCGGCGGCGCCGGCTCCGGCACACAGCGATTCGCACCGCTCAACAGCTGGCCGGACAACGGAAACCTCGACAAGGCACGCCGCCTGTTGTGGCCGATCAAGCAGAAATACGGCCGAAAAATCTCCTGGGCCGACCTGATGGTTCTGGCCGGCACCGTGGCCATGGACTCCATGGGATTCAAGACCTTCGGCTTTGCCGGCGGGCGCCCGGACGTCTGGGAGCCGGAAGAGATTTACTGGGGCCCTGAAGCCGAGTGGATGGGCGACAAGCGCTACACCGGCGACCGCGAACTCGAAAACCCGCTCGGTGCTGTGCAGATGGGGCTGATCTATGTGAACCCCGAGGGCCCGAACGGCAAACCGGACCCGCTGGGTTCGGCGCGGGACATCCGCGAGACCTTCGCCCGCATGGCGATGAACGACGAAGAAACTGTTGCGCTCACCGCCGGCGGGCACACCTTCGGCAAGGCCCACGGCGCAGCCGATCCGGGCCAGTACGTGGGGCCCGAGCCTGAGGGCGGCACCATTGAAGACCAGGGGTTTGGCTGGATCAACAAGTTCGGCGGCGGGCACGGCGTGCACACCGTCACCAGCGGCATTGAGGGTGCCTGGACCAAGAACCCCACCAAGTGGGACAACGGCTACTTCGAAAACCTGTTCGGCTACGAGTGGGAATTGACCAAGAGCCCCGCCGGTGCTCACCAGTGGAAGCCCAAAGACCCTGCCGCGTCGACCACCGTGCCGGATGCCCATGACTCCGCGCTGCGCCATGCCCCGATGATGACGACCGCCGACATGGCCATGCGCATGGATCCGGCTTACGAAAAAATCTCGCGGCGCTTCATGGCGAACCCGCAGGAGTTTGCCGACGCCTTCGCCCGGGCCTGGTACAAGCTGACGCACCGTGACATGGGCCCGGCTGCGCGCTACCTCGGCCCGCTGGTGCCGAAGGAGGCACTGATCTGGCAGGACCCGGTTCCCGCCGTCGATCATCCGCTGGTCAATGAGCAGGATACTGAGGGCCTCAAGGCCAAGGTCCTCGCGTCCGGGCTCTCCATCTCCCAGCTCGTCACAACGGCCTGGGCGTCTGCTTCCACCTTCCGTGGTAGCGACAAGCGCGGCGGCGCAAACGGTGCGCGCATACGCCTGGCACCGCAAAAGGATTGGGAAGTCAATCAACCGGCCGAGCTGGCGAAAGTCCTGAAAGTGCTGGAGGCCATCCAGGGCGAGTTCAATGGCGCGCAGTCTGGCCGCAAGAAGATTTCGCTGGCTGACCTGATCGTTCTCGGTGGCTGCGCGGCCGTCGAGGCAGCTGCCAGGAAGGCTGGCCACGACGTGAAGGTGCCTTTTTCACCGGGACGTACGGACGCTTCGCAAGCGCAAACCGATGTGGCGTCGTTTGCCGTGCTGGAACCGGCCGCAGACGGTTTCCGAAACTACACCCGCAAGGGGCAGGCGCAGCGGGCAGCCGAGCAGCTGGTGGATCGCGCGAACCTGATGACGCTGAGCGCTCCCGAGATGACGGTTCTGGTCGGCGGCATGCGCGCCCTGAATGCCAATGTCGGGCAGGCACAGCATGGCGTTTTCACCAAGCGGCCCGGAACCTTGAGCAACGACTTCTTTGTGAACCTGCTCGAGATGCGCACGAAGTGGCAGAAATCTGCCGACGCTGAAGGTGTGCTGGAGGGCCGCGACCGCACGACGGGCGAACTCAAGTGGACGGGCACGGTGATCGACCTCGTCTTCGGTTCGAACTCGCAGCTGCGGGCCATTGCGGAGGTCTATGCGTGCAGCGATTCGCAGCAGGTCTTCGTGCGTGACTTTGTGGCGGCCTGGAACAAGGTGATGAACCTGGACCGCTACGACCTTGCCTGATTGAGCAGACCATCATAGGCGCTGATTGAGGCCAAGCCCGCCCTGGTGAAGACCGGAGCGGGCTTTTTTGCTTTCCATTACGCTTCGTCTTTTAGGAGCCTTCATGACGCAGCCCGCAGACAAGGATTTCGACAAAGGCCTCGCCACCCGCAAGCAGGTGATGGGCGAGGATTTTGTGGCCAATGCTTTCGACAAGGCCACCGATTTTTCCCTGCCGATCCAGCATTTCATTACCCGCAACGCCTGGGGCGATGTATGGCAGCGGCCGGGGCTGGATCTCAAGACGCGTAGCCTGGTCACGGTGGCCATGCTGACGGCCCTCGGCAAACAGCATGAACTCAAGGGTCATGTGCGTGCCGCACTCAACAACGGCGTGACGCCGGAGCAGCTTCAGGAAGTGCTGCTGCACGCGAGCATTTATTGCGGCCTGCCCGCCGCGGTCGAGGCATTTCGCACGGCGGCCGAGGTTGTTGATGCGCCTCCAAAGGCTTGAGGTCTGTAAGCGATTTGAGGTTGTAGCCCTTCCAATACATGGATGTATGGCTACTAAAAAGATAGCAAATAACTTTTATCCTTATCCGCCATGAATGAACCCAAGCCCTTGATCCGCCGCTGCACCGAGGCCGACTGGCCCGCCGTTTGGCCGCTGCTGCGCGCCACCTTTGAAGCAGGCGACACCTATGCCTTTTCGCCCCACAGCACAGAAGCTGAAATACACGCGGTGTGGATGGACGCGCCCCGGGCGACGTATGTAGTGCGTGAGGGGAACAGCGACGACGGCCGAGTGCTAGGCACCTACTTCATCAAACCCAACCAGCCGGGGCTGGGTGCGCATGTCTGCAACTGCGGCTATGTGGTCGCGCCCGAAGCGCAGGGCAAAGGCCTGGCGTCGGCGATGTGCGAGCACTCCCAGCAGGAAGCGCTGGCAATGGGTTTTCTGGCGATGCAGTTCAACCTGGTGGTGTCGACGAATGAGCGTGCTGTTCGGTTATGGCAAAGATTGGGGTTTGAGATTGTGGGGACCTTGCCGGGGGCTTTTCGGCATGTGAGGTTGGGGTTGGTGGATGCGTTTGTGATGTTCAAGACTTTGCGGCGTTGAGGCCGGGACAAGCCCCGGCCTCAACAAGAAAACTCAAACCCATCCTTCAAGCACAACCTTCCCCCGCGCCTTCCCAGACTCCACCAACTCATGCGCCCGCCGCAAATTGGCGGCATTGATCGAACCAAACGTTTCCGTCAGCGTCGTGCGGATCAAGCCGGAATCGACAAGTTGGGCGACCTCATTGAGCAGGCGGTGCTGCGCCACCATGTCGGGTGTGCCGAAGAGGGGGCGTGTGAACATCAGTTCCCAGTGGATGGATGCGCTCTTGCGTTTGAACAGCGTGATGTCGAACTTCACCGGGTCGTCAATCAGGCCGAACTTGCCTTGTGGTGCGATGGCTTCGGCGATTTGTGCCAGGTGGCTGTCGGTTTGCGTGAGGCCCACGATGTAGTCCACCGCGGGGATGCCGATACGCTTGAGCTCTTCGGCAATCGGCCGGCTGTGGTCGATGACATGATGGGCGCCGAGTTCCTTCACCCAGGCTTGGGTTTCGGGCCGTGACGCGGTGCCTATCACGGTGAGCGAGGTCAGGCGCGTGGCCAGCTGCGTCATGATCGAGCCGACGCCGCCCGAGGCGCCGATGATGAGCAGTGTTTTGTTGTTGGGTGTTTTGCCCGGCACGATGCCGAGACGGTCGAACAGCATTTCCCAGGCGGTGATGCTGGTCAGCGGCAGGGCGGCCGCTTCGGAAAACCCCAGCGTTTGCGGCATGCGGCCGACGATGCGTTCATCGACCAGGTGGAGTTCGCTGTTGGTCCCGGGCCGGGCGATGGACCCCGCATACCAGACCTTGTCACCGGCCTTGAACAGTGTGACCTCGGGGCCGACGGCGCGCACGATGCCGCTGGCGTCATAGCCCAACACCTTGTAATCCGAGCCAGCGCTGCGCGCCGCGCTGGCGCGTACTTTGGTGTCCACCGGGTTCACTGAAACGGCTTTCACCTCGACCAGCAGGTCGTGGCCGGTGGGCGTCGGGTCGGGCAGGGTGATGTCGGTCAACCCGGTTTGGCCGGTCTGGTTGAGTGCGTGGGCTTGTGTGTAGCCGATGGCTTTCATGGTGATTTCCTTTGCGTGTGATGTTGCGTGGTGTCGTGTGGCGTTGTGGTCAGTCGTGCTCAAAACTGATTCTTGAACTGTATTGGATTTGAAAATGAAGATAAGCAAGCTTTCAATTGAAGCTATTTACAAATAAAATTTGTAAATGAAAGCCCTGCAAGACCTGGAAATCTTTATTCGCACTGTCGACACCGGCAGCCTGTCGGCCACGGCCCGCAGCCTGGACCTGACGCCGGCGGCCGCCAGCGCGGCACTCAAACGGCTGGAGGCAGAATTGCAGGCGCCGCTTTTTGTACGCTCCACCCGCAGCCTGCGGTTGACGCGCGAAGGTGAGGTTTTCCTCGCACACTGCCGGCCCGCGCTGGCCGCCCTGCGCGATGCGCAGCTGGAACTTGCCAGCGGCCGGCAGCAGGTGCGCGGTGTGCTGCAGCTGGCCGCGCCATCAGACTTTGGCCGCAATGTGCTGCTGCCCTGGCTGGAAGCGTTTCAGCTGTTGCATCCCGGCATTCAATACCGGCTGCACCTGTCGGATCGCGTGACCAATGTCTACAGCGACCTGGTGGATGCGGCTTTTCGGCAAGGCGAGCCGCCCGATTCCAGCATGCTGGCGTTGCCGGTGGATTTGACGAATCGGCGCGTGCTGTGTGCGTCACCTGCCTACCTCGCGTCGCACGGCACGCCTGACACGCCGCAGGCACTGACAAAGCATATTTGCCTGTGCTTCATGCTGGGTGAAGACGTGTATGACCGTTGGAAGTTCTGGAGAAATGGCGAAGAGCTCACGGTGCGTGCCACTGGCGGCAATGTTGCCAACGATGGCGACGCGGTTCGCCGATGGGCCCTGGCCGGCCGCGGCATCACTTACAAGTCGCGGCTGGATGTGGCGGGCGACCTGGCTGCGGGGCGGCTGGTCGCTCTGTGCACAGAATGGCAAACCGAGGCTGTGCCGCTGTACATGGTGTTACCGGGGCGGCGGCAACTGACGCCCGGCCTGCGCCTGCTCAGGGAATTTATCGGCGCACGCTGCCTGGCGCTTTCCGAAGCCCGGTGAAGCACTCGCCACATGAGGAAACCGTAGGTCCGTGTGCGGTGTGGAAAACCACCCTTACTTCAGGGTGGGGATCAGGACTACACGCTCGCGGTCGTGCGGGGCGCACAATGAATTTTCCAGTTGCCTCCCTGGTAGCTGCGAGACAGCCCGGCCGGCAGGCCTCTTCGCTGCAACCGTCCTGAAAGGAAAACAATACCCATGCAAGTCCAAGTCAATTCCAATCACACCATGCACACCGGCGAATCGTTCGAGCGCTGGGCCAGCACCGAACTCAACACCTCACTGAGCCGCTTCAAGGGTGACATCACGCGCATTGAGGTTCATATGAGCGATGAAAACAGCGACAAGATCAGCCCCGACCAGAAACGCTGCGTGATGGAGGCGCGGCTGGCGCATCATGAGCCACTGGCCGTCAACCACCACGCGCCCAGCCAGGACGAAGCCTTTCGCGGCGCAAGCGACAAGCTCAAACGGGTGCTTGACCACACGCTGGGAAAATTGCGCGACCACCACCGCACGCGTGAGACCATCCGGCACGAGCCGGACGCCATCTGAACCGTTGACTAACCCTGGTCGCCCAGGGGGACGGTCTTGGCCATCGCAAAGCGGCGGAGCATGGCCCTGCGCCGTTCAACGCATTGCTCTTCCCTCACCGCGAATCCCTGGCGCTCGAAAAATGGCCGGCTCACCAGGCTGGCCTCGGTAAAAAGCTCTACGATGCCGAGACCGCGCAGCGCAGTTTCGGCATGGCCATAAAGCTTCGAAGCCACACCGCGGCGCGCGGCAGCGGGCGACGTAAACAGGAGGTCAATATGGCCATTTTTTTCGTAGGCAATAAAGCCCAGCAGACCGCCGCCTTCCGCGTCTTGCGCCAGCAAAATTTGTAATGGCCTGAGCCGTGCTTTCCATGGGCCCAGATCGGGTGGGCGGGGCGCCCAGGCCTCGCGCTGCGCGGCGTTGTAGTGGCTTCCCGCCAGGCCATGAACCGCATCGGTGAACAGCTGGGCGACTGCGGCGAGGTCTGAATCCTGGTAAGGGCGGATATGCATGATGGGATCAACAGCGATAAAGCAGGCGATGATAAAGGTGATTTTGGCCTGCAGCCCAGTCAGGGCGGGCGCAAGCAGCTATTAATTCAGTAGCATGCCAATGGCCGCCATCTTGGTCATTGGCGCATGGCAGTTGCGCTGACGCGGATAAAAACAGCCACGGCCTCTTCCTTTTACGGCAAACTGTAATGTCCTGCTCCCGAATGACAGGACATCAGCTGCCTGGGATTGGCTGCTGTGAAATAAAACTGCGCCTCACCTTATGAAAATAGCCCTGCTGTCCGATGTGCATGCCAACCTGCGTGCGCTGGAGGCCTGCCTTGCCCACGCTGCAGAGCAGGGCGCCGGCCGACTGGCCATACTGGGAGACCTGGTGGGCTATGGCGCGCAGCCGGCCGAGGTGGTGCAACGGATTCGCGACCTGGCTGAGGAGGGCGCCGTCGTGCTCAGGGGCAACCATGACCAGCACACGGTGACGCCGCCCGTACAGGCCCGTTCGGTCGACCAGAGCGGCGCAGCCTGGACGCACGAACGGCTGGACAAGGAGGCGCTGGATTTCCTGGAGAGACTGCCACTGACGGCCACCATTGGCACCGCGCTGCTGGTACACGCCAGTGCCGATTCGCCGGGGCGCTGGCACTATGTGGACAATGAACGCCGCGCCGAAGCCAGCCTTGACGCTGCGTCGCTCGATCCGGACGTGCGCTATGTGTTTTGCGGCCACGTACACCAGCAGACGCTGTATTTCCACGGTGCGGGGCAGGGGCTGATGCGCTTTCAGCCTACCCCGGGCGTGCTCATTCCGGTGCCGGCGCACCGTTACTGGCTCGCCACCGTGGGTTCGGTGGGCCAGCCGCGCGACGGCAATACCAAAGCCATGTATGCACTGTTTGACCCGGAGCTGGCCGAGCTGACTTTCCACCGCGTGGCTTATGACCACCTGGCTGCCGCAGCCGATGTGCGCGCTGCCGGCCTGCCCGCATACTTTGCGCAGCGGCTGGAGGCGGGCCTGTGAGGTTGATGGCACCCGGCACCGTGGTAGATGGATTTGTGGTTGGCGAATGCCTGCATGCCGGCGGCATGGCGCACATCTACCAGGTGGGGTATGCCGACGCAACGCACGCCGTACCTTTTCCGTTGGTGATGAAGGTGCCGCGCATGACGCCCGGCGACGGCGCGGAAAACATTGTGGGTTTTGAGGTCGAGCTGCAGCTGCTTTCCGTGCTGACCGGGCCGCATGTGCCGCGGCTGGTGGCTGCGGGAGACCTCGAAAAACTGCCCTACCTGGTGATGGAATACATCCCCGGCCGCACCCTGCAACAACTGCTGGACGAGGCCGCAGCGCCGCTGCCCGCGGAAGAAATTGCCCGGCTGGGTGTGGCAGTGGCCCAGGCGGTGCACAGCCTGCATCTGCAGGATGCCTGCCACCTGGACCTGAAACCGGCGAACGTGCTGATACGCCCCGGTGGCAATGCCGTGCTGCTCGACTTCGGTTTATCCTGCCATGCGCATTACCCGGACCTGCTGGCCGAAGAGCTGCGCCCCGCCGTTGGTTCCCCCACCTGGATGGCGCCCGAACAGGTGGTGGGCGTGCGTGGCGATCCGCGCAGCGACATCTTTGCCATCGGCGTGATGTTGTACGAACTGGCCACACGGGCGCTGCCTTTTGGCAGCCCGCAGACCCGCGGCGGCCTGCGGCAGCGCCTGTGGATGGACCCGGTGCCGCCGCGCACGCTGCGGCCCGACCTGCCCGAATGGCTGCAGGAAGTGATCCTGCACTGCCTGCAGAACGAAGCTGACCGGCGTTATGCGTCGGCTGCACACCTGGCGCTGGATCTCTCTGACCCAGCGCAGATCGCCGTGACGGGGCTGGGCCAGCGCCTGCAACCCACGGGCTTCTGGATGCATTTCAAGCGGTGGTTGCGCGCAGCGGGCAAAGATTACCAACCCAGCCCGCTGCCTTCCCGGCAAATTGATGCGGCGCCCATCATCCTGGTGGCCGTGCCTTGCCTGGACGTGAGCGACGCCACGCTGTATTCATTGCGGCGCGCCGTGATGCGGGTGCTGGGCACGACACCACGCGCACGGCTGGCCTGCGTGACGGTGATTGATCCGTCGGCAACCCCGGGCCACGACGCGCAAACCAGCGAGACCACCGTGCATCGGCGCTACCTGGGCATGCTTCGCCAGTGGGCTCAGCCTTTGCACCTGAGCAGCCAGACGGTGTCTTTCCACGTCATCGAATCGGGCGATGTTGCGCAGGCACTGCTGCACTATGCCCAGGGCAATCATGTCAGCATGATCGTGATGGGCGCTGCGACGCATGGCCTGCAGATGCAGCGCCTGCTGGCGACGGTGCCGATCAAGGTCGCCATGGCGGCGCCCTGTACGGTGATTCTGGTGAAGCAGGAATTGCCGTTTGACCAGCTGGGGAATGAGGCGGATCCACCGACGCTCGCCGGCATCAACACGCCAATGGTTTAAGCGGAAAGCCCCCCCATCCCTTTGTGGACGAGCGCAAGGCGCTATATAAAACGTAGCAAATTAAAAAATTGAAAATGGTCCGTTCACGAGCCGGCCATGAGCCGGTGTACCAGGTCGGCCGTGGTGGACGCCTTGTACTTTCGCATCAGGCGGGCGCGGTAAATTTCGACGGTGCGGTGGCTGATCACCAGCGCGCGGCCGATTTCCTTGGAGGTCATGCCGTCCATCAGGTGCGCGGCCACTTCACGTTCACGCGCGGTGAGCTCGGCCGTGACGGGGCGGCGCGAACTCAGGTCCTCGAAAGTCCAGATGCCGGCTTCGTGCGGTGCGCTGCGGTTGAGTGCCCGCCCCGTGACGTGGCACCAGAAGGTTTCACCTTTGTTGCGGCCGTCCACGCGCTTCATGATGCGGTCGTCGGAATACAGGCCCTTGGCGTTCAGGATGGGAATCATGCGTGCGCCTATGCGCTCGTACTCGTCCGCACTGGGATAAAGAATCATGAATGACTGGCCGGCGAGCTGTTCGCGCGTGGCGCCAAACATCTCGCACAAATGCTGGTTGCAGTCCACAATGGAGCGGTTGCGGGACAGCACCAGTCCCACCGGCGCCAGATCGAATGCGAGTTGGTAATCAACTTCCACAGTACTTACCTTTACGGAAAACTACCTAACTTGATAAGTAGTATCGTAATGGATTGCTGATGGCACCTGCCAGCGTCACGACACAAGGAGATTATTTGTGAAAAAACTTTTCCCTTCCGCCGCAGAAGCCCTCAAGGGCGTCGTCAAGGACGGCCAGCTGATGGCCGTCGGCGGTTTCGGCCTGTGCGGCATTCCCGAGGCGCTGATCGATGCCTTGCGCGACAGCCAGGTGAAGAACCTCACCGTGATTTCCAACAACGCCGGTGTTGACGGCTTCGGCCTGGGCAAGCTGCTGGAAACGCGGCAGATCAAAAAAATGATTTCGAGCTACGTCGGCGAGAACAAGGAGTTTGAGCGCCAGTACCTGGCGGGCGAGCTGGAGCTGGACTTCACGCCGCAAGGCACGCTGGCAGAAAAGCTGCGCGCAGGCGGTGCCGGCATTCCGGCCTTCTTCACCAAGACCGGCGTGGGCACGCAAGTGGCAGACGGCAAGGAGCTGCGCGAGTTTGACGGCGAGACCTATGTGATGGAACGTTCACTGGTGCCTGATGTGTCGCTGGTCAAGGCGCACACGGCCGACAAGTCCGGCAACCTGCGCTTTAACCTCACGGCCCGCAATTTCAACCCGGCCGCCGCAATGGCCGGCAAGATTTGCATTGTCGAGGTGGAGAAGATCGTTGAGGTCGGCGAGCTGGCGCCGGACGACATCCATCTGCCCGGTATTTATGTGCATCGCATTGTGCTCAATGCGAACCCCGAAAAGCGCATCGAAAAGCGAACCATCACCGAGAAAGCGGGAGTTTGATATGCCCTGGACCCAAGACCAAATGGCGGCACGCGCCGCCCAGGAACTCGAAGACGGTTTCTATGTGAACCTCGGCATCGGCATCCCGACGCTGGTGGCCAACTTCACGGGTGACAAGGAAGTGTGGCTGCAGTCGGAAAACGGCATGCTGGGCATTGGCCCGTTTCCGACCGAAGACCAGGTGGACGCCGACCTGATCAACGCCGGCAAACAGACCGTGACGACGATCAAGGGCTCATCCATCTTTGGCAGCCATGAAAGCTTCGCGATGATTCGCGGCGGCAAGATCAATTTGTCGATTCTGGGCGCCATGCAGGTCAGCGAAAAAGGCGACCTTGCCAACTGGATGATCCCGGGCAAGATGGTCAAAGGCATGGGCGGCGCGATGGACCTTGTTGCCGGCGTCAAGCGCGTGATCGTCCTGATGGAGCACGTTGCCAAAAAGAAAGACGGCACCGAAGACATGAAGATACTGCCGAAATGCACGCTGCCGTTGACGGGCGTGGGCGTGGTGGACCGCATCATCACAGACCTCGCCGTGATGGACGTGGTGCCCGAAGGCCTCAAGCTGGTGGAGCTTGCACCCGGCGTCACCCGCGAGGTCTTGCAGGCCAAGACGGGTGTCCAGCTGATTTGATCTGCAGCCGGGCGGTGGTTTTGCACTGCCGCCCGGCAACTTTCAGCGTGCGGCTAACGGCTGCACAGGGTTGCGGAAGACCTGCACCAGGCCCAGCAGGATCGCCAGCATGCCCGCCAGGCTCCAGGGCGCCAGGCGGTTGCCCAGCACCAGGTAGTCGAGGGCAGCCGTGCCTGCAGGCACCAGATAGAACAGGCTGGTGACGTTGACCAGATTGCTCGCGTGAATCAGGCGGTACAGCAGCAGTGTGGCTACCACCGACATGACAACCCCCATCCACACCAGTGCCACCCAGAAGCCGGTGCCCAGATCAACAGACATCGGCTGAAACGGCGCAAAGAGCAGGCACAGCAACAGGCTGCAGGCCAGCTGCAGCGGCAGCACTTCGCGCGGCGCTTGCCTGACTGACTTTTGCAGGATGGCGCCCACTGTCATGCAAGCCAAAGCGCCAAAAGCAAACAGCATCCCGGTGGTGGTGAAGTGCGCACGCGCAATGCTTTCATACACCACCAGCACCAGTCCGCCCAGGGCCAGGCCAAGGCCTGCCAGCCGCCGCCGCGAAAAGGCCTGGCGCTCTGTCAATGCCAGCGTCAGGATGGGCTGCACGCCCAGCACGGTGGCCAGCACGCCGGGCGTGAGGCCGTGGTCCAGCGCCAGCAAATGGCAGATGGAATAGCTGCCGATCATCAAAAGCCCCGTCAGCGCGACGCGCAGGCGCGTGCCGGGCGCCGGCAGCCAACGCCGTCTGGCCAACCCGAGTGCCAGCAGAATGCTGAGCGCAAGGGCAAACCGTAAACCCAGAAAGGCGAAAGGGCTGGCGTGCTGCAGCCCGAGTTTGGAGAAAAGCGCGCCGCTGCTCCAGATCAGGACGAAAAGGGAAGTCGGGCCGAAGGTGGCCCAGGCCGTGTTTTTTGAAATCATGAAATTACCTGCCGAAAGAAGGACAAGCTCCAGCGAGCGCACGTGGCGCGGCTGCGCCAGTGGCTGAATCAAACGAGGCTGGAGAGCTGGACCGGCTGGGACTCAGCCGGGAGCGCGCGCGGCCGGCGGGTAAGCGCCGGAAGCGACCACGTTGCGCGGAGGTGCGGCAGGTGGGGGAGCGGTAAAGCCGCCTGTCAGGCGCATGTCATCGGCCAGCAGGGCTGGCGCAGTGGCATGGCTTGAAAAAGGCGTGTACATGGGCAGACTATACCCGGTGAAACGGCGGCGGGAGCGATGGGCTCATGAAGAGACGCTGCGCGGGGTTCAGGACGCGGCTTTTTTGCCACGCTTGCTGCGCGTGGCCGAGGGTGACTGGGTGGCCTGGGCGGCCGGTTTTGCGGCAGCCTTGCGCTTCGTTGCGGGTGGTGTTTGCAGCAGCTCGTCTTTTGCGAGGTTTTCAATCATCGCCAGCAGCACCGCGCGCGTGGTTTTGATGTCTTCGGGTGCAATGCCTTCGATGCTGACGTTGTTGGTTTCTTCGGCCAAAGGCACCAGCAGCTTCTTGAGCGCCCGGCCTTTGTCGCTCAGGTGCACGTACATATTTTTCTTGTTGGTGGGCAGCTGCTTGCGCACGATGTAGCCCAGCGACTCCATGGCCTTCATCGCAATGAACGTGGTGGGTTCCATCACGCCTGCGCGCGCGCTGAGCTCCTTTTGCGTCAGCCCGTCCGACTCCCAGAGAATGCGCAGGAAGGTCCAGTGACCAAAGGGAACACCATGCTCTGCCAGCCGCACCTGCAGCGCGCGGTGAAAGGCCCGTGAGGCATCACGGATCAGGTGCGCGAGGCGGTCATTGGGAACGGCTTCACGCCAGTGCCGGATGATGTTTTGGGTGTCGTTGGTCATGAACCGGCATTGTGACGCACTTGATACCCCGGCCGGCAATCCCGCCCGGTGCGGGCAGACTCCAGCAGCGCCAGGCACACCGCCGTGGTGGCCCGGGCCCATTCACCGCTGTGAACCGGTGAGTCGCCGTTCACCACTGCGGCAAAGAGCTCATCGATCACTTCCTGGCGCGGAACCGGCGGGGCTGGAAGGGGGTCGAAGGTTTTTTCGCCGTCAGCGTAGATGGCGATGCCTGCCGGACCGGGGCGAAGATCCGCTTTTTCGCAGCTGACGATGAACTGGCCGAAGTGCTGGTGCTGCAGGCCTTGCGGCAGGGCGGTGCCGGCCATGTACAGGCTACCGCCGTAGTTGCGCGCCGCTTTCAGCGCGGCTTCTTCAGCCGGGGTGGACGCAACCTGCAGCCGTTTGCGGGCGGCGCCATAGTCATTCGGGTTTTTGGCCTGGCCCATTTCGCCGATGTTGCCCAGCAGCTCATCCGAGTCATAGTGACCATAGCCACTGTAGGTGGCAGAGGCGAACGCACCGCCTTCAAATTCGATCAATGCGCTGTAGGCGCCTTCAGTGGGGCGAGCGGTATCCCAGGCGCCGCTGTGGGCCCGCACGCTGCGCACCAGCCCGCCGCCCAGCAACCGGACGATGTCCATCTGGTGCGTGGCCTGGCTGTGGATCACGCCACCACCGGCTGCCGTGTCGAGTTCCTCCGGCCTGCGCGGCCGGTAGAGGAAGTCGGTGTAGTTCATGGCGTGAATCATCTTCACCGCGCCGTAGCGGCCGCTGTCGATGAGTTCGCGCGTGCGCCGTATCGGCGTGTTGAAGCTATGACTGTGGCCGACGATGAGGTGAACGCCTGCGCTGCGGGCCGCTTCAATCATGCTGGTGCATTCGTCAACCGTCAGGGCCATCGGCTTTTCCACCAGCACATGTTTACCGAAGGAGGCGGCGAGGCGCACGTGCTCCGCATGGAACTGGTGGGGCGATGCGATGTAGAGCACTTCCACGGCCGGATTGGCGCACAGCGCTTCGATGGATTCGTAGCTGGGCGCGCCGAAATCTTTTTCAAACTGCGCCCGGGCCTGGGCAATCGGGTCGGTCGCGCCCACCAGCGTGACGCGGCTGTCATGCACAAAGGTGGGCAGCATGAGCGTGAACGCCCGTCCCAGGCCCACCACGCCCATCTTCAGTGTGCGGTTTGTCATAAGTCCAGTACCAGTTCTGTCGATTTTGCGCGTGAGACGCAGACCATGATGTGGTCGGCCTTTTCCTCGTCGGTCAGCACCATGTCGCGGTGCTCGGCCTGGCCTGCCAGCAGGCGGGTCTTGCAGGTGCCGCAGGTGCCGCTCTCGCAAGAGCTGGCCACGCGCAGGCCCGTGGCGCGCAAGGCCTCCAGAATGGTTTGTTCTGCACTAACCTCGACGCTCTTCCCGCTCTTTTGAAGCCGCACGGTAAAGGGCGTGTTATCGGCATACACCGTGGCGTCGACGCCGAAGCTTTCAAAATGCACCGAACCCGAAGGCCAGTGGCCCGACATGTCGGCCACGCTGTCCATCAGGCCTTTGGGGCCGCAGCAGTAAATGTGCGCGGCGGTGGGCTTTTCAAACACCGGCCACAGGTCCAGCGCCTGGTCGATGTCGCCGTTGTCGTGGTGAATCTGCACCTGGCCAGCAAACTCGGATTGCAGCTCGTGGATGAACGCCGTGCTGCCCGCATCGCGCGTGCAGTAGTAGAGCTTGAAGCTGGTGTTCGTGCGCTTGAGGTGGCGCATCATCGATAGCACCGGCGTGATGCCGATACCGCCCGCCACGAAGATCGACTCAGCGGCGTGGCTTGCCAGTTCGAAGTTATTGCGCGGCGCGCTGACTGGCAGCAACTGCCCCGCTTGCACGTCGTCCGCCATGCTGATGGATCCGCCACGGCCGCGCTCATCACGCTTGACAGCGATCTGCCAGGAGCCGTTGTCAGCCGGGTCGCTGCACAGGGAATAGTTGCGCCGCACGCCGCTCGGCACTTCAACCGTCAGGTGCGAGCCGGGCGTGAAGGCGGGCAGGGGCGCGCCGTCCGGATGACGCAACTCGAACAGGTAAATGCCTTGTGCAACCGCTTCCTTCCTGACCACCCGCAGGTTAAAAAAATCCGGCTCAATGGCGGCCGCGGCAGGGCTGCCTGCTGCGACGCTAGGGTTAACGCTCATCGTTGTCTCCGCACGGTTGTTGACAAATATCAAAAGTCCGATATTCTTAGTGTGCTAAGAATAATCTGCTTGCCCCGGATTTGCAAGCTGCTTTTTGATTGCATGCGAGCCCATGAATTAGCAACCGATGTGAAGGATATTTGCGATGTTGACCGCTGAAGAAAATGACCTGTTGTGCCGCGTGGAGGGTCAGGCTCCCATGGGCCAGTTGATGCGCCGTCACTGGACACCGGTCTGCCTGATCGAAGAAGTCAGTGAGCCTGACGGCACGCCGGTCAAGGCACGGGTGTTTGGGGAAGACCTGGTGGTGTTTCGCGACACCAAAGGCCGGGTCGGCGTGATGGACGAATATTGCCCGCACCGGCGCGTGTCGCTGGTGTTTGGCCGGAATGAAGACTGCGGCCTGCGTTGCCTCTATCACGGCTGGAAGATGGACGTGGAGGGTAATGTGCTGGAGATGGTTTCAGAACCCGCCGCCAGCGGCATGGCGCAAAAGGTCAAGCACCTGGCTTATCCGGTGAAGGAGTGGGGCGGTTTTGTCTGGGCTTACATGGGGCCGAAAGAGACGCAACCTGATTTTGTGCCACCGGCTTGGGCCCCCACCGCCGACACGAAGGTGACGATTGCCAAAGCATTGATTCCCTGCAACTGGGCACAAATCCTGGAGGGTGCGGTCGACTCGGCCCATAGCTCCAGCCTGCACTCTTCAGACATGGTACCGGCGCGCGTGGAAGGCGCCGAGGCCACGGATACCAACTGGCTGCGGCCCTCTACCGACAAGGCGCCGCGCATGCAGGTGGAGCGCGGTGCTTACGGTTTCCGTTATGCGGCCATACGCCGCCCCATCAAGAACGCGGCAACCAACGACTACATTCGCTCGACGGTGTTTGTGGCGCCCGCCACCGCACTGATCCCGCCCAACAACCTGTACAACGTCGCCAACATCAACGTGCCGATGGACGACACCAACACCGCGTTCTATTTCATTGCGTGGGGCCATCCGTCGCAGACGCCCGACACCGGCACCTGGCGCAAATTCCTTGGCCAGCAGCTGGGCGCCGACCTGGACGACAAATACCAGCCACTGCGCAATCGTGCCAACCACTTCTGGCAGGACCGCGAAGCCATGAAAGCCGGTAACTTCACCGGTATCACCGGTTTCCCCAATCAGGACATCGCCATGTGGGTGACCATGGGCCCGATTGCCGACAGAACGCATGAACGTCTGGGCGCCAGCGACATGGCGGTGGTGGAGTTTCGCAGGCAGATGCTGGAGGCGGTGAGCGCGTTCCAGGCGGGGGAAGCCGCCATCGGCACAGGCGAGCTCCGTATTCCGCCCAGTGTGGTCGCTTTTCAGGCTATTGTTCCGAAAACGACGGACTGGCGTGCCTACCAGGCGTCCTATGTGTGGGATTCCCGCGAGCCAGCGCTGGAACCGTCCTATTCCACCTAGGGCGCCACATAGGGCATTTTTTCTGCCTCTGTGCTTCTTTTCCGCCATGACACTTTAAAAAATCATCAGGAGACATTTCATGAAACAGCGCCGTCATCTTCTTCATCTTCTAGGGGCCAGCGCCATCCTGGCAGCCGGCACTCTGCTGCCGATGTTTGCCGCCGCCCAGGGTGCCTACCCCAATCGCCCCATCAAGTTCGTGGTGCCCTACGCGGCCGGCGGCCTGCCCGACACCGTGGCCCGCATTTTTGCGCAGCGGCTGGGCGACAAGCTCGGCCAGTCAGTGGTGGTTGACAACCGTCCGGGTGCCAATGGCGTCGTGGCCGCGCAGGCGCTGGCCACCGCCCCGAAAGACGGCTACACCTTCCTGGTAACGGACGGCTCGATGTTCTCCATCAATCCCGCCATCTACAAAAGCCTGGGTTACGACTTCAAACGCGATTTCATGCCCGTGTCGCTCGCGGCTCGCGCGCCGCTGTACCTGGCGGTTCATCCCAAAGTACAGGTCAATACATTTCAGGAGTTCATCGCGCTCGCCAAGGCCAAACCGGGAACCTTGAACTACGGCTCTTCGGGCATTGGCAGCACGCACCACCTGACCATGGAGGCGCTGAAGGCATCGCTCGGCCTGCAAATCACGCATGTGCCGTTCAAGGGCACGGGCCAGTCGGTTCCGGCGCTGATCGGTGGACAGGTCGACGTGTTGTTCTCGGCGCTGCCGTCCCTGGCCGGTTTTGTGAAAGGCGGGCAGGTCAAGCTGCTGGCCAACAATGCGGCCCAGCGCTCCAGCCAGGAGCCCAATGTGCCGGCGATTGCGGAAACCATTCCTGGGTTTGACTTCGCGCCCATCGTGGGCGTGCTGGCCGCTACGGGCACGCCGGCGAGTGCGATAGAGCGCATCAGCGCCGAGATGGCCCAGATCGCCAGGATGCCGGAAGTCATCACCACGCTGAACAACGCCGGCATCGAGCCCATCGGTAGCAGCCCTGCCGACTACAACAAGGCCATCCTCGGTGAAAACGAACGCCTGGCCAAGGCCATCGTGGCCTCCGGCATCAAGCCGGAATAAGGAGCCGCCCACAAAACCCTCCTGGCGTTGTTGCGCCGCCTTGCCGTGCTGTAGCACTGTCTGCGGCGACGCGCCTAGCCAGGACCGCTCCGCTGGGTTTTGTGAACGTCTCTAAACCTTCAATCCATCAAATCTCTCAAGGAACACACTGCGACATGTCAAAACTGAAACTGACTTTCGGCTGCTGGAACTATGACCGCACCCGCGCCTTGATGGACGGGAGCGTGCAGCCCGATGGCATCGACCTGAACTACCTCAACATGCCGGTGGAGGAAACCTTCTTTCGCATGCTCAGGCACAAGGAATTTGATGCGGCTGAAATGTCGCTCTCGTCGTACACCGTGTCCCTGTTCAACGAGTCGCGGCCGTTTGTGGCGATTCCGGTGTTTCCCTCGCGATTTTTCCGCCATTCCTGCATCTACGTGAATGCCAGGTCCGGCATTCGCGAGGCGAAGGACTTGATAGGCAAGCGCGTCGGCAACCCCGAGTACCAGATGACGGCGCCGGTGTGGATACGCGGTATCCTGTCCGACCACTACGGCGTGCCTGTTGACAGCGTGACCTACTTCACCGGCGGCGAAGAAGAACCCGGCCGATCCGAAAAGATCAAGCTGGATTTGCCGCCCAACATCAAGGTCGAGCGCATTGGGCCCGGGCAGACATTGGCGCAGATGCTGCTCGACGGCGAGATCGACGCGCTTTACACCGCGCGCATGCCTTCGAGCTTTTTGAAGGGGGGCGGCAAGGTCAAGCGCCTTTTTGAAGACTACGAACAGGTCGAACGCAATTACTTCAAGGAAACGAAAATATTCCCCATCATGCATACGGTGGCGATTCGCCGCGACGTGTATGAAGCCAACCGCTGGGTGGCACGCTCGCTGATGAAAGCGCTGGAGGAGTCCCAGCGGCGCACTTACGAAGACCTGTACGAAACAGCGGCGCTTAAGGTCATGCTGCCCTGGCTGACTTCGCACGTCGAGCAGGTCAAGCGTGAGATGGGCGAAGACTTCTGGCCTTACGGGTTTGAGAAGAATGAAGCCACGCTGCAGACCTTTTTACGGTACTCGTTTGAGCAGGGCCTTTCAAAGCGGTTGCTCACGCCGCAGGAGCTCTTTGCCCCCGAGTCACTGGAAGCTTTCAAGATCTGACATGGTGATGAATGCTCCTGTTTTGATAGCTGCTTGCGCCCGTCTTATAAGGGCTGAATGCCGATTTGATGCTTGATCTGGATGTCTGATACCTTTTTCGGTTACCTGCTGGCCAGCGCTGCGCTGTTGCTTTTCACGGTCTCCATCCTCGTTACCAAGGTGGCGTCCAGCCGCCTGGAGCTTGGCCTGGGCTTCCTCATCGCGGCTTCCTCCAACGTGGTGTTTTCCGCATTGGCCACGCTGGTGCAGATGGGCCTGCGCACGGATGGCTTGCGGTGGAACGCGCAGGCGTTCTGGCTTTTTGCCGCTGCTGGCGCGTTTGCCACTTACCTGGGGCGCTGGTTTTTTTACGAATCCGTGGTGCGTTTTGGACCGGCCAAGGCCAGTGTTTTCCAGATCAGCAGCCCGCTGTTCACCGCACTGATGGCCTGGCTGCTGCTGGGTGAGCGCCTGAGCTTGCTGGTGGCGCTGGGCATGGTCATGACGATTGGCGGCCTGATGCTGGTCAGCTACAAGCCCGGATTTTTTTCACGCCGCGGTTCCACGCCAGCGCTGGCGCCCGACGGAGGCCCCGCACCCGCAGCCACGCGGCCCACGGCGCTTCAGCGGGCGTTGCAGTCCGCCTTTTTGTTGGGCATGGGTAGCTCGCTGGCGTATGCGATCGGCAATGTGCTCAGGGGGTCAGCTGTGCGCAGCTGGAATGAACCCGTCGTGGGCGCGCTGATAGGCGCCGCCAGCGGCCTGGCGCTGCTCCTGGTTTTCAGCGCCGACAAGGGTGCGATGGCGGCCCGCCTGCGCTCAGCCAGCCGCAGTGGCATGGCGCTCTACGCCCTGATCGGCGTGACCACCATTTCAGCGCAGATGTGCGTGATCGGCGCCATGCGCTACATCCCGCTGTCCGTTGCCACGCTGGTGACGTTGTGCACGCCGGTCCTGGTGTTTCCGCTCAGCCATCTGCTGTTCAAGGACCAGGACGCCATCAAGGCCACCACGCTGGCGGGCAGTGGCTTGACTTTGCTCGGTATCGTGATCATCGTGATGCGTTAACGCACCGACCCTGACCCGGAAACTCAATACCGCAGTGCCAAAAAGGCACCCAGCCGGCACAGCCCCGATGATTGGGGTACGCGGTTACGAAGGAACTCAAGGCACAGATATCCTGGAAGGCTCCGAAGCAGTTATGCCGGTCCCTAAGGTCGGCCCCCTGTGCGCCGGCAATCAGCGGGCTTCAAGGCCTTCAAAGCACGTGCTCAGCACCAGGGCGACAATTTCATCGTCGGTGTACAGCTCTCCCATTTTCAAAAATTCCAGCACGGGATCGCAGGCGCGGGCATACAGGGTATACAGCACCGCAATGGGCGGGAGCTTGGGGTTGAGGGCGCCTTTTGCCTGCGCCGCCTCAATCCAGGCTCCCAGCCGGTCACTCACGTCCATGAGCCCGTCCATGTAGTCCTTGTTGGCGATCAGCGCGGTGCGCAGGCTGGAGTTCTGGCTGGGTAGCGAGGGCATTTCACCCGCCAGCTTCAGGCCCATGGTCCAAGCCACCACTTTGCGCAGCTTGTCCACGGCGGACAACTCGGGCTGCAAGTCGTCCAGAAAGGCCTGCGCCCGGCGCATGACGGACACCATGGCCGCCGCGGCGAGGTCTTCCTTGCTGGGGAAGTGCTTGTAAAGGCTGGCTTTGGCAATGCCCACGTCGGCCGCCACTTCGTCCACCGTCATGGCTTCAAACCCTTTTTCAGCCAGCAAACGGTTCACCGACTGGATGATGGCGTCTTCACGCGCCAGCAGCATTTGTGCCTTGAAGGAGGCCTTGGGGGGGAGGGGGCTCGTCATGCTGTGATTTTAGCCAGTTTAGTTTGAAAAAAGAATTATGAGGAAATATTAATACTGAATAGTTTTAATAAATACTGAGTAGTATAGAATTGACCTGAGCAATTCAAGGAGTGCGGGTGTCAATCAAAGTAGCCATCGTCGGTTCGGGTATTTCAGGCTTGGCGGCCGCCCACGCCCTCAGGGGCAAGGCAGACATCACGCTGCTGGAGGCGGGCGCCTGGTTTGGCGGGCATACCCACACCGTCGACGTGACGCTTCCCACACCGCGCGGTGAGGTCACCCATGGGGTGGATACAGGATTTCTGGTCCTTAACGAGCGCACTTACCCGCAACTGATCAAGCTCCTGGCGGAGCTGGACGTGGCAAGCGTCAAGTCAGAGATGTCGTTTTCGGTGCAGACCGACGATTTTGCCAACGGCCGCGCCATGGAATGGAGCGGCTCCAGCCTGAACACCGTGTTTGCGCAACGCGGCAATCTGGCCAACCCGCGCTTTTGGGGCATGCTACGCGACCTGCTGCGCTTTAACGCCCTGACCAGTCGCATGGCCCAAAGCGGAACCGATGCGCAACTGGGCCAACCCCTCGGAAAGTTCCTGGACGAGCACGGCTTCGGTGCCGCGTTTTGCGACTGGTACTTCCTGCCCATGATGGCCTGCATCTGGAGCTGCCCCACCGCGCAGATGCTGCAGTTCCCGGTGTCGACCATGGTGCGCTTTTGCCACAACCACGGCTTGCTGCAAATCACCAACCGCCCCCAGTGGTGGACCGTGCAGGGCGGTGCCAGGCGCTATGTCGAAAAAATCATCGAGGGCATTGCGGACAAGCGGCTGAACACCCCGGTGCGCCGTATCGAACACGTTGGCAACACGCCGGACGGCAAAGCCAGCATGCGCATTCACACCGACGCGGGCGCCGAGCTGTTTGACAAGGTCATCATCGCCACCCACTCCGACCAGGCCCTGCGCATGCTGACCGCGCCGACGGCGCAGGAGCGTGAAACCCTGGGAGCCATTCACTACCAGTCCAACAAGGCCGTGTTGCACACGGATGCCTCCGCCCTGCCGACGCGCAGGGCCGCATGGGCGGCCTGGAACTACGAGCGTGCAGGCGGAGCCGAACAGGAGGGCGCGCGGGTGTGCCTGCACTACCTGATCAACCGCCTGCAGCCTCTGCCCTGGGAGCAGCCGGTGGTCGTATCCCTGAACCCGGTACGCCCCATCGCACAGGAAAAAATCATCGGCGAGTACGACTACACCCACCCGGTTTTCGATCTGGCCGCCGTGGCGGCGCAAACCCGCATGCCGGCGCTGCAGGGCAAAAACCATCGCTACTTTGCGGGCGCGTGGATGGGCTACGGCTTTCATGAAGACGGCCTCAAGGCCGGGCTGGCTGCCGCCGCGCAGCTGTTGGCGGACGCATGAGCCAGCCCGTGCCGCTCATCGGTTTCGGCCAGGTGCGCCACACCCGCCTGCGCCCGCGGCGCCACGCGTTTGTTTACCCCACGTACTTCCTGATGCTGCCGCTGCGCAGCCTGCAAAAGCAGGCGCCGCAACCGGGCCAGTGGCGCATCAATCGCGGGGGCGCGCTGAGCTTTTTCGAGGCCGACCACGGCGACGGGCGCGCGCCGGAGCAGGGCGGCGCCATCGCCTGGCTGGACGAAGTGTTGCGGCGCGAGGGCATCCATGACGCGACCGGCGAGGCCTGGCTGCACACCTATCCGCGCGTGCTGGGCTACACCTTCAAGCCGGTGAGCTTCTGGTATTGCCACCGCGCGGCGGGCGACCACGAGGGCGGTCTGCGCGCCATCGTGGTGGAAGTCAACAACACCTTCGGCGAGCGTCACTGCTATGTGCTGGACGCCCCGCGCTATGGCGTGGAGCAGCGCGCGGACAAGGTGTTTCACGTCTCCCCCTTCAACCCGGTGCAGGGCCACTACCGCTTTCGCTTCATGCGCAGCGAACACGGCGAACAGGACGGACAGGCGCGTACGGTGGCCCGCGTGGATTTCTACGACGAAGTCGTCGCCGACGCCGCCGTGCTGCAGACCAGCGTGAGCGGCACGCTGCAGGCCATCACGCCCGCCGTCCTGCGCGGCGCCTTGTGGCGCTATCCCGCGATGACGCTGGGCGTGGTGCTGCACATCCACGTCCAGGCGTTGCGCCTGTGGCTGAAAAAAGTGCCTTTCTTTCGCAAACCCTCGCCGCCGCAAAGCCTTGTCTCGCGCTAGAGGCGCACGCGCAATGCATAAGCCCCATTCCAGGAGTCCGACATGAACGCCGTTACCCGCACCGTCCAAGGCCTTGCGTTTCCAAATGATGCGCCGGCCGCCGCCCGAAGCGCGCTGCGCCTGCTGCAAAACCTGCGCCACGGCGCGCTGACCCTGCACCTGCCCGACGGCTCGCAGCGCCGCTTTGGCGAGCACCCGCAGCAGCACGACATGCATATGCCCGGACACCCCAGCGCCAGCATCACCTTGCACAACTGGAAGGTGTTCGGCGCCGCGCTCAAGTCCGGCGACATTGGCTTTGCCGAGAGCTACATCGCCGGGGACTGGAGTACGCCCGACCTGACCCAACTGCTCAAGCTGTTCTCCGCCAACCGCCGGGAGGTCGACGCCATGATCTTCGGCACATGGTTCGGGCTGCTGCTGTACCGCGTCAAGCACCTGCTGCACCACAACAGCCGCGCCAACAGCCGCAAGAACATCCATGCCCACTACGATCTGGGCAACCCGTTTTACCGCCTGTGGCTGGACGAGACCATGAACTACTCCGGCGCCTGGTTTGACGGCGACCTGTCCCGCTCCTTGCCCGAGGCGCAGAACGCCAAGGTGCGCCGCGCGCTGGAAATGGCCAATGTGAAGTCCGGCGACCGCGTGCTGGAAATCGGCTGCGGCTGGGGCGCGCTTGCCGAGCAGGCCGCCGTCGAACGCGGCGCGGCCGTGGTGGGCGTGACGCTGAGCACCGAGCAACTGGCCTATGCCAATGCCCGCATGCAGCGCCTGGACGTCGGCACCGGCGCGGGCGGGCGGGCCGACCTGCGCCTGCAGGACTACCGCGACATCCAGGATGCGCCGTTCGACGCGATCTGCTCCATCGAGATGGTGGAAGCCGTGGGCCAGGCCTATTGGCCCACCTACTTCGCCACCGTGAGCCGCCTGCTCAAACCCGGCGGGCGGGCCTGCGTGCAAAGCATCGTCATCAACGACGCACTGTTCGACCGCTATGTCGGGTCGACCGACTTCATCCAGCAGTACATCTTTCCCGGCGGCTGCCTGCCTTGCCCGCGGGAGTTCCGCTGCCAGGCTCAGGCCGCGGGGCTGGAGGTGGTGGACGAATTCGCCTTCGGCGCGGACTACGCCGAGACGCTGCGCCGCTGGCGCGACGCCTTCATCGCCCGCAAGGCCGAGGTGGCGGCGCTCGGCTTTGACGAACGGTTTATGCGCATCTGGGAGTTTTACCTGGGCTACTGCGAGGCTGCCTTTGACACGGGTGATATCAACCTGATGCAGTACACCTTGCGCAAACCTGAAGCGCTTTCGATATGAAAAACGCATCTGCTTGCGCGATATTGGCGGTCATTGGGTGCTTGTCTTGCTTGCAAGTTCAGGCTCAGCCCCTTCCGCAAGAGCTACGCTCCGCCTTGCCTGCGGCCAGCCTGTCGGGTCAGGCTGGTTTGAAATTCTGGGGCCTTGAAGTTTACCGGGCGACCCTCTGGGTCGCACCAGGATTCGACGGGCCAGCCTATGAAAAAAGCCCGTTTGCGCTGGAGCTGGCTTACCTGCGTGACTTCAAAGGGGCCGACATTGCCCGGCGATCCATTGCGGAGATGCGCCGCCAGGCGGCCATCACCCCGGCGCAGGAAGCCGCCTGGGAAAACCAGATGCGTGCGCTGTTCCCGGATGTCGGCGCCGGCGATCGCATCACCGGGGTGCACCAGCCCGCCACGGGCGCGGTGTTCTGGAGCAACGGCCGCATGCTCGGTGAAGTGCGCGACCCGCTGTTTGCCAAACTCTTCTTCGGCATCTGGCTGTCACCGCAAACCTCCGAGCCGAAAATGCGCCGCGCGCTGCTGGCGCAGGAGAAATCCCCGGCCCCGGTGGGTGCCGCACCATGAATCCCTCTATGGCTGCGCGCATCGAAGCGGAGCCCCGGGTTCTGGGTCTGAGCGGCGGGGCGCGCTACGGCCTGCTGGGGTTGCCCCTGGCGTTTTGCGCCCTGCCGCTTTATGTCTTGATGCCCAATCTGTACACGCGCCATTGGAGTGTTTCGCTCGCGGCTTTGGGCGGCGTGCTCCTGGGCGCACGTCTGCTCGATGCGGTCATCGATCCGTTGTTGGGCCGCTTGTGCGATCGACTCTATGTCGTATCGCTTCGCGCCGTGCTGGTGATGGGCGCATTGGCGGGAGCCGTTCTCGCCGTGGGATTTTCTTTTTTGTTTGTGCCGTTGGTAAGTGATCCCACCGCACTGCTCTGGTGGGCGGGGTTCTGGCTGGTCGTGACCTACGCGGCCTACAGCGCTTTGTCTATTGCGCACCAGTCCTGGGGCGCCATGCTGGGCGGCGACGCGCTGTATCGCAGCCGCGTCGTGGCCTGGCGCGAAGGGCTGGGCCTGGTGGGCGTGCTGCTCGCGTCGGTCACGCCCGCGCTGCTGGGCGTGCCCGTCATGCTGGCCCTGCTGGTCGCCGGCCTTGCAGGCGGCTGGTGGGCCTGGCGCGCGGCGCCCCGGCCTGGGCGCCGCCATGCGGCGACAACCGCTGCAGACACAACGGCCGGCGCGCTCCGGCACCCGTGGCGCAATCCCGACTTTCGCCGCCTCCTGGGCGTCTACCTGCTCAACGGCATCGCCAGCGCCATCCCTGCCACGCTCGTGCTGTTTTTCCTGCAAGACCGTTTGTTGGCCAGCGAGGCCATGCAGTCCGCCGCGCTGGCTGTGTACTTTGTGTGCGGCGCGCTGTCCATGCCGCTGTGGCTGCGCGGGGTCAAGCGCTGGGGGCTGGCGCACAGCTGGCGCTTTGGCATGCTGCTGTCCATTGCCGTTTTTCTGGGCGCGAGCCGGCTGGGCGCGGGCGACGCATCCTGGTTTTTGCTGGTGTGCGCCTTGTCGGGCGCGGCTTTGGGCAGCGACCTGGTCCTTCCCGGCGCGCTGCTGGCCGGCGTCATCGCCAGGGCCGGTGACCGCGGCCGCGCCGAAGGGGCTTACTTCGGCTGGTGGAACTTCGCCACCAAGCTGAACCTGGCGCTGGCCGCCGGCCTGGCCCTGCCTTTGCTGGGCTGGCTCGGCTATGTGCCCGGCGTGCGGGATGCCAACGCCTCCGCCTTGCTCAGCGCCGCCTACTGCCTCCTTCCCTGCGCGCTCAAAGCCCTGGCGGCCGGCGCGCTCCATTTTTTCATCCTCCCAACCACGGCCCAGCCGCACACCCCATGACACAACGCACTTTTTTCCACCGCTCACGCCTTCTCGCCGTCGTCGTGTGCGCTGCCTTGCTGGGCGCATGCAGCACGCCGCAAGTGCAGGACTACGCCAGGGAAACCCCGGTGCTGGAACTGCGCGACTACTTCAACGGCACGCTCGACGCCTACGGCATCTTCACCGACCGCTCCGGCAAGGTCATCAAGCGCTTTAGCGTGGTGATGACCTGCACCTGGAAGGGAGACGCCGGCGTGCTCGACGAAGCCTTCAGCTATTCCGACGGCACGACCCAGCGGCGCATCTGGCGCCTGACGCGCCATGCCGACGGTCGCTACACCGGCCAGGCCGACGACGTGGTGGGCACCGCCGAGGGCCGGCAAAGCGGCAACGCCTTCAACTGGGCCTACACCCTGGCCTTGCCGGTGGACGGCCGGGTGATCAACGTGCAGTTTGACGACTGGATGTACCTCATGAACGACAAAGTCATGCTCAACAAGGCCGCCATGCGCAAGTGGGGTGTGGGCCTGGGCGAAGTGACGCTGTCCTTCATCAAGCGATAGACAGCCATGGCACTGAACTCCCGCATCGCGGACTGGCGCGGCCGCACGGTCTGGCTGGTAGGCGCATCCACCGGCATAGGACGGGCCACCGCTTCGGCGCTGCACGCCCGGGGCGCGAAGGTGGTGGTTTCGGCCCGCGGCGTGGATGCGCTCAACGCTTTCGTCGACGCCCACCCCGGCGCCCTGGCCCTGCCGCTGGACGTGACCGACGCGAGCGCAGTGAAGGCCGCGGCCTCAACTCTGGCCGCGCAGGATGCGTTGGACTGCGTCGTGTACTGCGCGGGCCACTACCACGCCATGGACGCCGCCCACATGGACCTGGCCGACCTGCTGCGCCACAACGAAGTCAATTACCTGGGCGCGCTCTACATGCTCGACGCCGTGGTGCCGCAGCTGCTGGCGCGACAGCCGGATACGCGCACCGGCCAGCGCGGCCACATCAGCCTCATGGGCAGCGTGGCCGGCTACCGGGGCCTGCCCAACAGCCTGGCCTACGGCCCCACCAAGGCCGCGCTCATCAACCTCGCCGAGACCCTGTACCTGGACCTGCACGCCCAGGGTGTCGGTGTCTCGCTGATCAACCCCGGCTTTGTCAACACACCGCTCACGCAACAGAACCAGTTCAAAATGCCCGCCTTGATCAGCCCCGAACAGGCGGCCCAGGAAATACTCAAGGGCTGGGCACGCGGAGAATTTGAAATCCACTTCCCCAAACGCTTTACCCTCTGGATGAAAGCCCTGCGGCTTTTGCCCTATTTCCTATTTTTCGCGGCGACCCGCCGCCTCAGGCAGGCCTAGAAATCCATGAACTTCGCCAACTACGCTGTCGACCGCATTGCAGACACCTTCCAGACCCTCACCCCCGCGGGCCTGGAAACGCTGGGCACCATCTACGCCCCCGACGCGCGCTTCAAGGACCCGTTCAACGACGTGCAAGGCCTGGCCGAAATCCAGCGCATTTTTCGCCACATGTACGTGAGCTTGGACAACCCGCGCTTCGTCATCACCGGGCGCATCGTGCAAGGCACGCAATGCTTTCTGACCTGGGAGTTCCACTTTGCCTTCAAACGTTTTCAGCGGGGAAGGGCGCAGTGCATCCTGGGCGGCTCGCACCTGGTGCTGGACGGCGAAGGCCGCATCACGCTGCACCGCGACTACTGGGACGCGGCTGAAGAACTCTATGAAAAGCTGCCCGTGGTCGGCAGCCTGATGAGGTGGTTGAAGCGGCGCGGGAATCCGTAAGACGGGCTGGCCCGCAGCGGCCTGACCTTGCCGGGCATATTCATCATCGTGATGCGCTGGCCGCTGCCAACGGCAATCACGGCTTGACATCCAAGGTCTGCGATCAGTATCGTCATAGCCATGAAAACAATGAAGCTGGTTGAAGTTCCTGGCGCTTTGCTGGCTGTGGAATACGAGGCAAACCACGGCGCAACTGGCACGCCGGTTGTCTTGCTGCACGCCAACGTCGCAGACCGGCGAATGTGGCAAGGCCAATGGGACTGGCTGGCAACAGCTCACCCTGTAATCAGCTACGACCGCCGCGGCTTTGGAGCGTCGCGCACAGTGAGGCCAACGCCGTATTCAAATGTGGCCGACCTTTGGGATGTGATGGATTCTTTGGGATATGACCGTGCGGTGTTGGTAGGCTGTTCCATGGGAGGCCGCGTCGCCATCGACGCCGCATTGGCGCGGCCGGACCGGGTGAGCGGTTTGGTGGTTGTTGCGCCCGGGGTGAGCGGTGCACCGGCGCCGCAATACGGGGATCCGGTCAAAGCACTGATGGATGCAATCAACGCTGCTGCGGCGCAGGGCGACCTGGATGCAAAGAATGAGCTGCAGGCGCGTCTCTGGCTGGACGGCCCCTTGAGTCCGCCAGGGCGAGTGGAAGGTGAGATTCGCCGGCTCTTCCTCTCGATGAACGGTAGCGCTTTACGGGCCGCCAACCCTGGCCCGGCATCCGAAGAACCTTCAGCATGGGAACAGCTGGAAGCGATCAAAGCGCCTACGCTCGTGATGTGGGGCGATCTTGACCTCCCGCACTTGCAGGAAAGATGCGCGCTTGTTGCGCGGCGCATACCCGGGGCCCAAAGCTTGGTACTTCAGGGCGCGGCGCATCTGCCGGCACTGGAAGCCCCCCAGGAATTCAACCTGGCTCTCGGGCGATATTTTGAAAGTTTGCTGCGGCGATAGAGATAGCCAGCCTTTGCCATGAACATCCTTTGCAGGACCTTGGCGCAACAGTTGAGGTCGGATGCTAAATCTTCAAAGAACTTAAAGACCTTGTTCGAAATCTGGAGCGGGTGAAGGGAATCGAACCCTCGTATGAAGCTTGGGAAGCTGCCGTTCTGCCATTGAACTACACCCGCGTTTGGGTGGCTGCTGATGAACCACTTGGCGCTGAGCCGCGCCGGTAGCGGGCTTGCGGCGAATTTTACACTGCGGTGCCAGCTTCAAAGGCATGGGCAAGCGGCGCCTGCCTGTAATCACAAAGGTGTATCCATAGGTTACTATCGCTCGACCGTGCTTCAAGCCGGCCGCCCCAGTGTCAAAGCCGCCTTTCGGGATGCAAGAAGAATTGTTTTGAACGAAACCAATTTATTCAGTCCGAGCGAATACACCGCCGCTTTGCTGCTTTACCTGCGCAAGCACCCGGGGCGTGTGCATGCGGCCCGGGCGCTGGAGATGGGGCCGGGCAGCGGCGTGATCATGGCGATGCTGCTGGCACTGGGCGCGCAAAGCGCGCTGGGCGTCGAGCTCGAGGCGCTGGCCGTGCAGGCCACGCAAAAACTGCTGGACCAGGAAGGGCTGCAGGCCAATGCCAGCCTGCTGCAGGGCGACATGTGGAGCGTGTGCGGCGACGCGCGCTTTGACCTGGTGGTGACCAACCTGCCGCAGTTCGCGGCCGAGCACATCGAGGGCGATGGACGGCTGCCGAGTTGGAGCGCCGGCGGTATCGACGGCCGCCGCAGTGTCGACCCCTTCCTGCAGGGCCTGGCCCGCCACCTGGCGCCCGGCGGCCTGGCCGTCATGACCCACAACGTGTTCCTCGATTTCAGCAAGACACAGGCGATGGTCGAGGCCCTGGGCCTGCAGGCGCGCATCGCCTACTGTGCTTCGGTGCCTTTGCCCGCGCACAAGCAGGTCAGCCTGAGCCCGCAGGTGCTGTCGCGTTTCTTGGGGGAGGGCATCCACAGGATGGGCTCCTACTGGTTTGTCGACTTCGACCTGGTTGAAATCAGCTGGAAGCACGAGGAAGCTTGATGCGAATCCGCGGCGTGGTTGAAAGCCGCTTTGCCATGCGCCGCGTGCTGGCCCTCAGCCTGGCACTGCTGTGTTTCACCGCGGCCGCCCAGGACGGCCGGCCGCCGCAACAGCCGCCGCCCGCGGCCCAGGCCGGCGCGCCGCAAGGCCGGAATTGCGACCAGGCGGTGGATGTGTTGTCGCGCGTGCTGTGCACCAAGACCCTGAGGGTGGGCGTGCGCACCGGCTATCCGCCGTTTGCCTTCGAGGACGCGGCGGGCGCGCTGCAGGGCTTTGAAATCGACCTGGCGCACCAGCTGGCGGGCTCGCTCGGCGTTGAGCCGGCGTTTGTGGTGGTCACGCCCGCCAACCGCCTGGCGCTGCTCGGCGAAGGGCGGGTCGACATGGTCATCGCCACCATGGGCCACACCTTGCAGCGGGACCGTGAAGCCCTGTTCGTGAGGCCGCACTACTACCAGTCGCAGACCATTGTGCTGGGGCGCAAAGAGCTGGAGATCGGGGGGCTGGTCAAGTTGCGCGGCAACACGGTCTGCGTGACGGTGGGCAACAGTACCAATGCCGAGCTGTCGGTCAATGGCGCGCGCCTGAAGTTGTTTGACAAGGCCTCCAGCCTGGTCGATGAGCTTCGCCTGGGCGGTTGCTCGCTGGTCGCGCAGGACGACAGCTTTTTTGCGTCTTACCTGCAGCAGCCCGCGTTTGCCGCGGCCTACGACACCAAGTTCGGCTTCGCCCCGCTGCCCTGGGGCGCGGCCGTGTCACGCAACGGCGGCGCGCGCCTGGCGGACGTGCTGGCGCTGTCGATGCAGCAGCTGCACATCTCGGGCGCCCTGCAGGCGCTGGCCAAAAAGCACGGGGCGGACTCGCCCTTCCTGGCGCAGCAGCGCCGGCTCTGGTCCGGCAGCAACTGCGCGCAGATCAGCGCCCTGAACGATCCGGCCTGCGTGATGGCGCCGCTGGACAACCAGCTGCAGCCCACCTCCTTCGCGCCCCTGGTCGACCGGCTTGAGAACTTCATCTACCACACCACCGGCACGCGGGTCACGCTGGCCATGTTCAAGATCTGGGTGGCGCTGGACCTTCTGCTGGAAGGGGTCTGGTTCTCCGTGCTGCTGGTGGTGGGCGCCGTGCTGGCGACCTGGGCTTTCGCGCTGGCCTTTGGCGCGGGCCTCACGTCCCGCATGCGCTGGCTGCGCTGGTCCATGCGCTGCGTGCTGTGGCCCATGCAATCGACGCCGCTGATTTTGCTGATGATCCTGGCCGGCGTGGTGGTCGGTGCCATGGGCGCCACCTCGCCGCTGGTCGCGCTGGCCGCTGCGGTTCTGGTGCTGGGCCTGTTCAACGGCAGCAACGCCGGGCAGGCCGTCGCGGAGGCCATGCTCACGCTGCGCGAGGAGCGCGCACAGGCCCGGCCCGCCCTGAGCGCGGCGGTCTACCGGGCCCGCGCGCAAATGGTGGCTTTCATGGTGAACGCCACCCGGGGCAGCCCGGCCGCGTCGGTGATGGGCGTGCCCGAGCTGCTGGCCGCGCTGACCGACGTGGCGTCGTTTTCCAGCGAACGCATCAACACCTACACTTTCCTGCTGATCTTCTACATGCTGCTGGTCGCGGTGGTGCACAAGCTGGCCGACGTTTGGCAGTCGCGGCTGGCCTTGAGCAGGGCTTCCTATGCTTGAGCTGCTGCCGCGCTTTATCCCGGAATTCCTGGCCGCCCTGGTCGTCAATTTCCAGATCGCCATTTGCGCGCTGCTGGGCGGCATGCTGCTGGGCGCGCCGCTGGCTTTTGCGCGCTTTCGCAACGGCCTGGCTGCCACGCCGGCTGCCTGGCTGGTCGCGCTGATGCGCACCGTGCCGACCTTTGTGGTGATGTTTTTCCTAGTCAACGTGGTGCCGGCGGGCTTTCACATCGGCTCGCGGCAGTTCGCCATGACACCCTGGCTGGCGGTGGTGCTGTCGCTGAGCCTGTATTCCACGGCCTATGTGTCGGACCACGCGGTCGAGGCCATGCGCCAGTTGAGGAGCGGTTCGCCCGTGGCGGCCATGCTGTTTGTGATGGGCCTGGTGCGCGCGTTTTTTGTGATGGTGCTGTCCTCAGGCTTCGGCGCCGCGGTGGGCGTGGTCGAGGCCACCACCATCACGCTGCGTACCATCGAAACCCTGCCCAAGGCCGGCGACAGGCTGCTGCTGATCGGCCTGGTCATTGTGATCTTCACCGTGTGCTTCCAGCTGATCTACCACCTGATCAACCACTGGCGTGGCAAGCTCAACCAGCGCTTTCACCGGCCGGTGCAGGCGGCGCGGCTGGAAGGGGCGGAGCAGCCTTGAGGGTTCGTCCCCCCCCCCGGGCTCACGGCCGCAGGTAAGCCCAGCCTTCGTGCTGCTTCTTCATGATCTCGGTGACGCCGGCGGGCACATAGCTGATGCCGGCCAGCATGTCGTCCTTGCTGAGCTTCTGGCCGCGCATGGTGTTTTCGCAGGCGGTGACTTTGATGCCGGTTTTGGCGGCGTCGGCGACGCGTGAGCCGGTGGGGGACTCCAGCTTGAGCATGCCGATGCCGGGGCCGTAAGCGACGATCTCAATGTCGACGTTGGCGGCGCCCACGTCGTCCTGCAGGTTCTTGGCGTTGTTCAGCGCCAGGTTCCACTTGGCCGGGTCGTTGTCGCTGACCTGGATCACGATTCCATGACGTTTTGTGCCTGCAGCGCCGGCTGGTTGAGCGCGAGCAGCTATCAAAAAAGGAGCAAAAAGGGCCAGCGAGCCGACGGCCCCGGCCTGGATGAAGAGTCTGCGGTTCATGGTGGCGTGTCTCCTGAAGGGGACGCTCATTTCACCACATCGGCCGCGTGAAACAAGCCCCCGAACCGTCGCGAGAGGGTTCGGGGCGTGCCGCTTCGCCGGGCCAGCCTTATTCCCCGGTGGCTACGGGCACAGTCGTGGCGGTTGCCGAAGCTGCTGTGGGTGTGCTGCCGCCGGCATGAATGACATGGTCAGGTGATTTCCACAGCTTGCGGGCAAACACCACCACCTGCCACACAACCAGGGTGCCAATGACGGCCAGCAGGGTTCCGCTGATGGGTCGGTTGACGAACACGCTGAAGCTGCCTCGGCTGAGAAGCATGGCGCGGCGGAAGTTTTCCTCCAGCATGGGGCCCAGAATGAAACCCAGCAGGAGTGGCGCGGCCTCCATCTCCAGGCGCAAAAACAAATAGCCCACCAGGCCGAACACGGCTGTGATGTAGATGTCGTCCAGGCTGTTGTTGATGCTGAAGGTGCCGATGCAGCAGAAAAAGAGAATTGCCGGAAACAGCACGGTATAGGGAATCTTGAAGACTGACAGCCAGTAGCGCACCAGGGGCACGTTGAGGATGACCAGGAAGCAATTACCCACCCACATACTGGCTACCAGACCCCAGAACAAATCGGGGTGGCTGGCGATCATGTTGGGGCCGGGCTGGATCCCCTTGATGACGAAGGCGGCCATCATCAGGGCCATGACGGCATTTTCGGGAATGCCGATGGCCATCAGCGGGATAAAGCTGGTGCGTGCGGCGGCCTCGTCGGCGGCGGCCTGCCCGGCCACGCCTTCGATGCATCCGGTGCCGATCTCGTGCTTGTATTTGCTGAACTTCTTGTCGGCGGCGTAGGCGGCGAACTGGGCAATCGTGGGGCCGCCGCCGGGCAGTATGCCCAGGACCGAGCCGATGATGCTGCCGCGCAGGGCGCTGGGGATGATGCGCTTGAACTCGGGCCAGGTCGGCATGAGCTTGATTTCGCCGTTGAACGGCGTGAGAACATTTTTGTTGTCGAGATTTTTCACCACCTCGGCAATGCCGAAGCAGCCCAGGGCGATGCTGATCAGGCCAATCCCGTCCATCAGGAACGGCAGGTCCATGGTGTAGCGCGCAGTGCCGCTGTTCACATCGGTACCGACCATCCCGAGCAGGACGCCGACCATGGCCATGGCCAGGCCGTTGAGCAGGCTGCCGCTGCTGACAAAGCTCACGCAGAAAAAACCCAGCAGCATGAGGGCGCAGTAGTCAGCCGGCCCAAACAGGAAGCCCACTTCACCCAATGGTTGAGCCAGGGTCGAAAGCACCACAATGGCCACGGTGCCGCCAATGAAGCTGGAAATGCCCGCGGTGAACAGGGCCAGGCCGGTCTTTCCCTTGAGCGTCATCTGGTAGCCGTCTATACAGGCGACGATGCTGCTGGCATGCGGGATCTTCATCGTGATGGCGCTCACGCTGTCGCCATATTGGGCCCCGTAGTAAATGCCAGCCAGCATGATGAGTGCGCCGCCGGTGGGAATGGAATAAGTCAGGGGCAGCAGCAGGCTGATGGTCGACAAAGGGCCCAGTCCCGGCAGCAGCCCGATGAGTGTGCCCACCGTGCAGCCAAGAGCGCAATAAAGAAGGTTTTGCCAGGTCAGCGCGTGCTCGAAACCCAGCGAGAGGTTATGCAGGATGTCCATCAGTAGAGGGGCAGGCTAAGGCCGAGAAAGTTTTTGAAGGCAAAGGCAACCAGGATCAGGCCTACCGAGATCTTGATGTTGCGCACCACGGAATACGACGTACCTGCAAGCGTGGAACAAAACACCAGAAATATGATGGCAAGGATCATGTTGATGTAGTGGGAGATCACTGCAAACCCGACGAGGCTCAGCAGAATGAGGGCGATATTTTTGACGCCGTAGTCCAGGGGGACGGGGTCATAGAAGTGCGAGCGCACCACTGTGAGCACGCCAATCACAAACAGCAGGGAGCTCACGATCAGGGGAAACATGCCGGGTCCGGAGCGGCTTAATTCGCCTACTGTGTAATTCAGCGACACCCCGCCAAAGAGCAGGGCGATCGCCATGAGGCAGAGGCCCCGCACGAAGTTACGGTTCTTCATGTTCATAGCGGTTTTCTCCATGGCTGCGCCGCTGCGGGCGTTATCACAAACGGGGGGTGATTCATCCGTGTCTCCTTGATGGTGGCCCTGCCTTTGGCTGGTGCACAAGTTGCAACCGGCTGGGGCGTTTGGGATGGAGCGGATGTTAGGAAGCGAGGCTTCCAATCGGCTTTCGTTTTACGCAGCCGAACTCAAAATACGTGTTATCACTAACGGGTAGAGGCGCGCCTGTGAAGCCGCTGGCTGCGGCTCAACCGGGTGCGCTCAGCCCTGTGGGCCGGATGCCAGCGGCAGCCGCAGGGTGGCACGCAAGCCGGTGCCTGAGGGCGCATCGGCCAGTTCGATATCGCCGCCGTTGCGCCTGGCATAAGCGCGCGCAATGGCCATACCTAGCCCGGCGCCGCGCGCACCTTTCTCGGTCGGGCCGGCCGAATGAAATCGTTCAAACACTTCAGCACGCCGCGTCTTGACAATACCCGGGCCGTCGTCGCGTACTTCGGCCATCGCCATCTCATCAACGATGTTCACCATCACGGTGATGTGTCCGCCTGCCGGCGTGTAGACGATGGCGTTGTGCACTAGGTTGGAAAGCGCCTCGTGCAGTTCGGCGCCTCGAGCCAGCACCGGGACCGCGGGGCTTTCGTGCGATGCGCCGGACACCGGTGCATCTTCAGCCGCGTCTACCCAGCCCAGGTCCTGGTTTTTTTCATGGGCCAATGTCAGGTGCTGCAGCACCACGTCCCGCGCGATGCCGTTGAGGTCGACGACGGCGGGTGCGTCTTCGGGTAGTGCGCTGTCGTTTGCATGCGCCAGCGACAGCAGTTGCTCGCACAGGCGCCGGCTGCGCGAGATCTGCACGACCATGGCGCGCAGTGTGGTGTGAAGCTGTTCAGGGTCTTTTTCGCGCAGCGCGACACCGGCCTGGGTCAGCATGATGGCCAGCGGTGTGCGCAGCTGGTGCGATGCGTCGGCCAGAAACTGCGACTGCTGCTCAAGCAAATCACGGTAGCTGGCCAGGTGCTGGTTGACGGCATCGACCAGCGGCGCCACTTCATGCGGCACGCCGCTGGTGTCCAGCGGCTTGAGGTCACGGCCCTTGTTTTCCAACACGGTTTTGCGCAGGCGCTCCAGCGGCCGCAAGGACCAGGTCACGCCCAGCCAGACCAGCAGAACCATCACCAGCACCATGCGGGTGTCGCGTATCAATTCCTGCCGCAGCGTGGCCGCCTGCGCCCGGTCGCGCGGCTCGGTACTTTCGGCCACCTGGATCAGCAGGTCAAAGGCCTGGCCACGCTCGTCAAGCACTTTGCTTTGAAGCGCCACCACACGCACTGCATGGTCCCGGTAGTCGCTGTCGTACCAGACCACGGGGGAGGCGATGGAAGAGGGCGAGGGGGCCTGCTGCGCAGGCGGTGCAGGCAAGTCGGTTGCGCCTAGCAAGGTCACCTCACTTGCAGAGTCCACCCCTAGCGGAGTCAATCCGATATGCAGGTACTTTTGCAGCGGGCCGGCGGCATCGACCACCGCCTGTACCGCCAATGGCGCATTCAGGTGCAGCAAACCGTCCGGACCTACCGACAGACTGCCGCGCAGTACATGGACGGATTCGAGCATGGCCTGGTCGTAGGCGTCCTGCACCTGGTTCCGCAAGGCTCGATAGTCGTTCCAGCTGTCCAGGGCCAGCAGGCCCAGGATGGCCGGGAGCAGAAGCGTCAGCAGTCGCGCGCGTATGCCGAAGCGGTCGGGGTCAGTCCGCAGTATCTTCATGCGCTTCACGTGCGGTGGCCTCCAGCATGTAGCCCAGGCCGCGCACGGTGACGATGCGCACGTCGCCGCCGTCGAGCTTGCGGCGCAGCCGGTGGAGCACCAGTTCAATGGCGTCAGGGCCGGCATTGCTGTCGGCCGGAAACACCTTGGCCGAGAGTTGCGACTTTTCTACCGGCGAGCCGCTGCGCGCCAGCAGCACCGACAACGCGGCGCTTTCGCGCGGCGTGAGTTGCAGCAGCGTGCCGGCCAATGTGAAGGCGCGGCTGTCGTGGGCGCATGAGAGCGAACCGCACTGCAGCGGCGCGTGTGAGCGCCCCCGGCTACGTCGAACCAGCGCGGCGATGCGGGCCTCGAGTTCTTCAATCGCAAAGGGTTTGGTCAGGAAGTCGTCGGCTCCGACGTTCAGGCCTTTTACCCGGTCTTGAAGCGAGCCCTGTGCGGTCAGCACCAGCACGGGCGTGCGGTTGCCGGCCTTGCGAATATCGGCCAGCAGGTTCAGCCCGTGTTTGTCGGGCAGCCGCAGGTCGAGCACGATCGCGTCGTAGTCATTGCCGGCCAGCAGTGACTCGGCGGTGCCGGCGTCCTGCGCATGGTCGGGCACAAAGCCACTTTGCTTGAATGCGCGCACCAGCCACGAGGCCATCTCGGCTTCGTCTTCCACAAGCAGCAGGCGCATGTTGGTTCGATTCGCTGTTTGCTGTGAGTGAATCGATTCAGCGCTGGATGTCCCCAAGGCACAGGTACTTCATCTCCAGGTATTCCTCCATGCCATGGCGGGAACCCTCGCGGCCCAGGCCGGACTGCTTGACGCCGCCAAAAGGCACATGTTCAGTGGCGATCACGCCGGCATTGATGCCGACCATGCCGTATTCCAGCGCCTCGGCCACGCGGTAAATGCGGCCGATGTCGCGGCTGTAAAAATAGCTGGCCAGGCCGAACTCGGTGTTGTTGGCGGCGTCAATTGCCTCCTGCTCTTTCTGGAAGCGGAACACCGGTGCGAAGGGGCCAAAGGTTTCTTCGCGGGCGCAGAGCATGTCGGCGGTGGCTTCGGAGATCACGGTCGGCTCAAAAAACTGGCCCTTGATCTTGTGGCCGCCCGCGAGCAGCTTGCCGCCCTTGGCCATCGCGTCATCCACATGGCGCTGCACCTTGTCGACAGCGGCGTCCTCAATCAGCGGGCCCTGCACCACGCCGTCCTCAAAGCCGTTGCCGACTTTCAGCAGCTTGACCTTGGCGGCGAATTTCTCGACAAACTGGTCGTACACGCCGTCCTGCACATAAATGCGGTTGGCGCAGACGCAGGTCTGTCCCGCATTGCGGTATTTGCTGGCCATGGCCCCATCAACGGCCGAGTCCACATCGGCGTCGTCGAACACGATGAAGGGGGCATTGCCGCCCAGTTCCAGCGCCAGTTTCTTGATGGAGGGCGCGCTTTGCGCCATCAGGATGCGGCCAACTTCGGTGGAGCCGGTGAAGCTGATGTGGCGCACCACGTCGCTGGCGCAGAACACCTTGCCCACGGCAATGCTATTGGCGCTGTCGGCTGTCAGCACGTTGAGCACGCCGGCCGGGATGCCGGCGCGGATGGCCAGCTCGGCGGCGGCCAGGGCCGTCAGCGGTGTGAGCTCGGCCGGTTTGATGACCACCGGGCAGCCGGCTGCCAGGGCAGGGGCGACCTTGCGCGTGATCATGGCCAGCGGGAAGTTCCAGGGCGTGATGGCCGCGCACACGCCGATCGGCTGCTTGATGACCATCAGGCGGCGGTTGTTGTCGAACTGGGGCAGGGTCTCGCCGTTGACGCGCTTGGCTTCTTCGGCAAACCACTCGACAAAACTCGCGCCGTAGGCGATTTCGCCCTTGGCCTCGGCAAAGGGTTTGCCCTGCTCGGCCGTCATGATGCGGCCCAGGTCTTCCTGGTTGGCCATCAGCAGCTGGTACCACTTGAGCAGGATGGCGTGGCGCTCCTTGCCGGTCTTGCTGCGCCATGCGGGCCAGGCCGCGTTGGCCGCGGCAATGGCGGCTTCGGCATCCTGGGCGCCCAGGTTGGCCACATCGGCCAGCTTCAGGCCGGTGGCCGGGTCATTGACATCAAAGCGGGATGGACCGGCTACCCACTGGCCATTGATCAGGGCGTCGGTCTTGAAAATGCTGGGGTCTTTGAGAAGGGAGATGGGGGAGGTTTTCATGTCCATGTGCTGGTGTCCTAAAAACGGGGGGCGTGATGGAAAGCCCGGAACTGCTTTTATTCTGACAGTTTTCGGGTTTCCGGATGAAAGGAGGGAAATGCAGGTGTGGGGACCGGTCAGCCAGTGTGGCTCGGCGGCTCTTGCCGGCCGGCAGGCTATTTCATGCGTTGGGCGAACTGCTTTTCCAGCTCGGCCCCGCTACCGCGTGTCCAGAAAGCGGGGTCAAAGGCGAGCGACCGGCGCATGTTGCCGGGCGCCGACGGCAAGTCGCTATTCGCCATGGACAGGTCCGTGACCGGTGCGCTGGCGGCAGTGCGGCTGCGGCCGGTGTCGTAGCGCAGGATGGCGTTGAAGTGGGTGGGGCCGTAGGGTATTTCACGCGAAAAGGCCAGCTGCGCTTCTTCCGAAGTGGCGAAACTGACGAAGGCGCGTGCCAGCTCGCGCCTCGGCGAGCCCTTGATGATGACCCAATAGTCCAGTTCATACACGGCGTCCTGCCATGAGATGGCCAGCGGGGTGAGCCGCTCGCGGTTGGCCGCGGCGATGCGGCCGTTGAAGGCGGTTGAGAGTGTGGTTTCGCCGGAGGCCAGGCGCTGGGGTGGCTGGGAGCCCGATTCCCACCAGACGATATGGGGCTTGAGCTGCTCAAGCTTGGTGAGAGCGCGCTTGACGCCCGCCTCGGTAGCCAGTGTGGTGTACACGTCGCGGCGATGCACCCCGTCGGCCATCAGTGCGATTTCCATGTTGTAGCGCGCACCCTTGCGCAGGCCCCGCTTGCCGGGAAAGCGCTGCACATTCCAGAAATCCTGCCAGCTGCGCGGGGTCTCCTTGAACCGGCCTGGGTCGTAGGCCATCACGGTGGACCAGACAAAAGCGCCGACGCCACAATCCTGCACGGTACCCGGCAGCAGCATGCCGGCATGGGGAATGCTGGCGCGGTCGATGCGCTCGAACAGGCCGGCATCACATCCCGCCTTCAGGTCCGCGGACTCCACTTCAACCACGTCCCATTCACTCTTGCGTTCGGTCACCATGGTCCGGACGGCCGAGAGCTCTCCTGAGTACTCGACCCCTCGTGCCTCGGTTTTGTAGGCTGCCTTGAAAGGCTGGATGAAAGCCACATCCTGGGCTTTGCCGTTGGCTCCGCCGAAGTTGGCGACGGTCAATCCCTGCATCGGCGCTTGAACAGGCGTCTGGGCTTGTGCGGAGAGCGCCAGGCCGAGTGTCATCACGAGTGTCAGTGTGTGGGGTGTTTTCATTGAGGCAGCGCTCCGGGTGCTTGAGGGCAAGGGTGTAAGTTTGTAGAGCCCGCCTGGGCTTGTCAGGCCCTGCGTCCGCGTAGCCATTCGAGGAGCAGTAAAAGGGTGGTGGTGAACAGGATGAGCAAGGTGGCCACTGCCGCGATGGTGGGCGAGATGTTTTCCCGGATGCCGGTAAACATTTGCCTCGGCAGCGTGGCCTGGTCCGCGCCTGCCAGAAACAGCGTGACCACCACTTCGTCAAACGAGGTGGCAAATGCAAACAGCGCGCCCGAGATGACACCCGGCGCTATGACCGGCAGGGTGATCCTGAAAAACGTCCGCAACGGGGTCTCGCCAAGGCTGAGCGACGCGCGCACCAGGTTGTGGTTAAAGCCGGCAAGTGTTGCGAGCACGGTGGTCAGCACAAAAGGCGCACCCAGCGCGGCATGCACCACGATCAGCCCGAAGTAGCTGTCGGCAAGACCCAGCGGAGCGAAATACAGGTAGGTGGCCACCCCGACGACAACGATGGGGACCACCATGGGCGCGATGAGGATGCCCATGAGCAGGCTCTTGAACCGGAAGTTGGTTCTGGACAGGCCGACAGCCGCCAAAGTGCCCAGTGCGGTGGCGATCAGTGTTGCGGCGGGGGCCACGATGAAACTGTTTTTGGCGGCCCTGGCCCATTCAGGTGAATCCAGCAGGTTGCGGTACCACTTCAGCGACCAGCCCGGGATGGGGTAGGCCAAAAAAGAGCTGTCTGAAAAAGACAGCGGCACCATGACCAGGATGGGCGTCAGCAGAAAAACCAGAATGGCGACGCAGGCGGCGCGCACCAGCCACCAGCCGGCTTTGTCTGCCACGGTGGCGTATCGGGGGAAGGCGGGCCCTTTGATTTTGAACATGGTGAATTGGCGTCTGCTGTCTGTAAAAGAAAAAAGATGTCAGCCGATGCTGAGTTCGGCCTTGCCGATGCGCCGGTAAACGCTGTAAAGAACCATGGTGGCCGTCAGCAACACCGCGCCCAGCGCGCAGGCCATGCCCCAATTGACCGCGACGTTGGTATAGCGGGCGATGTAATAGCTCAGCATCTGGTCGTCTGCGCCGCCGAGCAGGGCGGGGGTGACGTAATAGCCGATCGAGAGAATGAAGACCAGCAGTGCGCCGGCGCTGATGCCGGGATAGGTCTGCGGCACATAGACACGAAAGAAGGCGGACAGCGGCGAGCTGCCCAGTGAAACGGCTGCCCGGACGTAAGTTGCCGGCACATTTTTCATCACGCTGTAAAGCGGCAAGATCATGAAGGGCAGCAGGATGTGCACCATGGCAATCACCACTCCAGCGCGATTGAATAAAAGCGCCAAGGGGCTGTCTATGAGGCCGATGCCCATCAGCCCGCGATTGACCAGGCCTTCGGATTGCAGCAGCACAATCCAGGCGGCCACCCGTACCAGGATCGATGTCCAGAACGGTACCAGCACCAGGATCATCAAAAGGTTGGCCTTGCGTGCCGGCAATGCGGCCAGCCACCAGGCCAGTGGATAGGCCAGCAGCAGGCAAAACAGTGTCACGACCAGACTGATGTTGAAGGTGCGCAGCAAAATGCCGCCGTAGGCCCGGTGTTCTTCAGGCATGCGTTCAACGCCGCCAGTGCTGTCACGGCGCAGGTCAACCGACGCCAACAGGTAGTCGGGCGTCCATCGGGAACTGTTTTTGGCTATGGCTTGCCAGTACGTCAAATCAGACCAGCGTTCATCGATTTGCAGCAGCTTCTCGCGTGCCTGTTCCGGTGTAACACCAGCAGGCAAGGGCATGGCCCGAAAGGTACCCATGATGAGTGATCGGGCACCGGCCACCTCCGAATTCAGCCGCCGCGCCAGGGCTCCCGCGTCGGAAGCATCTGGTAGCGTGGACAGATCTTGAGCCAATGCCGCATAAGCCTGCGGCTGGGGAAGCGCCTCGGGGGACCAGCCTCGCAAGGCCTGGGTGGTCAGCGGCAGGGCGTGAACTACCTCGGGGTTTTGCACGGCGCGCATCAGCAGCGCTCCGATGGGAATCAGAAGGGTAAGCACAAGGAACAGCAGCAAGGGTAGCGTCAGGGAAAAAGCCCTGATCTGTGACGCACGGTTCCGTTTCGCCAAGGCAGCGGCCAGATCGGATTGCCGTCGCAGCACGGGAGGGCTCGTTGTTGCAGTCGTCATCGGGGGGACTCGGCTGATGTGATTTTCGGGATGGACAATGAATGGTCAAAAGAAGGCTGTGTCATCACTTGAGTTCAATCTCTACGAATCGGAACTCTCTGTCGGCGGGGTTCATCACGTTGTGCGCGACACCTGCAGGCCGGGCGTAAGCTGCACCGGCACAGAGCTGCACATCGCTGGAGTTCAGCCCTTCCTGCATGCGCAACGCGCCGTCCGTCAATGGCACCACGACATAGTCGTGCAAATGAACGTGGTGCCCGGTTTCAGCGCCGGAAGGGAGATGCCACTCCGTGACGATCACCCGCGCATTCTCAACGTGGGAAATGGAGATGGCGGTTTGGCTCATGCTGCCTCCTGTTCCAGATGAAATGTCTTGGAAGTCACTCTCCAGTGTCCATCCACCCGCAGCAGACACAGGTGGTCGACAAACACCTTGTCGTTGATGCGGACGCGCACTTTTGCCAGAGCCTGGTCATCGCCGACGGCATCCAGAAGAAGGATTTCCTCCTGGCGGTGTGCCTGGCTCGCTTTTGGCGAGCGGCGTTGGGCCAGGATTTCCCGATAAGTCGCCGCCGGCCACACGACCAATGCGCCCTTCATCACACCGTGCAGTTGTGCCGTCGGATGAAAAACCTCGTCAAACCTGTCGATTTTGCAGTCGTACATCAGGTCGAAGTAATGTTGAACTGTTGACTCAACGCTGGCAAAGGTGTCGGCGCGCATTGGGTGTGTCCGTGGTTGTTATTGCGTGGCCCAGGCGGCAAAGCGTTTTTCAAGCGCTTCGCCCTGGTCGGCCCAGAAACCCACATTCATCTGGATGGCCTCTTTGGCATTGGCCGGCGACGTTGGCAGATCATCCAGCACTTTTTTGTCGAGCTTGGCCAGGGCCTGGTTGTTGACGGGGCCGTAGGCGATGTTCTGCGCGTAGACGGCCTGGGTCGCGGGCTGGCTGGCGAAGGCGATGAATTTCATCGACGCGTCCTTGTTGGGCGCACCTTTTGGGATGACCCAGTAGTCCAGGTCATAAATGCCGCCGGGCCAGTAGATCTTCAGGTTGCGGCCTTCGCGGTTGGCGGCGTCGATGCGGCCGTTGTAAACCGTGCTGAGGGCGACGTCACCGGCCACGAGGAACTGGGCGGGTTGGGCGCCGGCTTCCCACCACTGGATGTTGGGCTTGAGTTCTGTGAGCTTGCGAAATGCGCGGTCGGCTCCGTCTTTGGTGGCCAGGACCTTGTAGACGTCGGCGGGTTTGACGCCGTCGGCCATCAGTGCGAACTCGAGGTTGTAGCGGGCGCCCTTGCGCATGCCGCGCTTGCCCGGGATTTTCTTGACATCCCAGAAATCGGCCCAGCTGGTGGGCGCGGTCTTGACCTTGTCGGCGTTCCAGGCCATCACGGTGGACCACACAAAAACGCCTACGCCGCATTCCTTGACCGCTGCGGGCAAGAAGTCTGCCTTGGGGCCGATTTTGCTAAAGTCGATTTTTTCAAACAAACCTTCATCGCAACCGCGCTGCACATCGGGTGCTTCGACTTCCACGACATCCCAGGTGACTTTTTTCGTCTCGACCATGGCCTTGATCTTGGCCTGCTCGCCGTTGTATTCCACCGCGACGACTTTGGTGCCTGCTTTTTCGAAGGGCTCGTAGTAGGCCTTTTTCTGCGCATTGGCATTGGCGCCGCCGAAGTTCACGACGGTGATCTGCTGCTGCGCGAACGCGGGTACGGCCAGGCACGAAGCCATGGCAAGGGCGATGATGTTTTTCTTCATGGTGCTATTTCCTCGGTGGTTGATAAAGGCAGAAGGGAACGTTGAAATGGTGAAAGGAGAAAGCGGTTACACCGCATAAATCCGCGTAAATTCGGGCGGAAATTCGAGGTGCACCGCTTCGCCCGGTTGCGGCGGCGGCTGACCGTTCAACAGGGTGAGCGGCAGCTTGACTGTCGCTTCCGCCTGGCCGGCACCGACCTCACACAGCAGCCGCAGGTGGTCGCCGAAATAGATGATGCGGGCCACGTGCGCGGGCAAAGCACTGGCAGGCGATGCCGGCACCTGGCGATGCAACACAATGCGCTCGGGCCGGATGTAGGCTTCGACCTGCGCGCCTGCAGCCGCCTGATTCACGTTGGTGCCGCCCAGAACGTAGCCATCCGGCAATTCGATGCCTGTGGCATTTCCCTTGCCTTTGAGTACCGTGCTGTCTCCGACGAAACCGGCAACAAAACGGTTGGAGGGCGTTTCATACAGCGCCTCTACCGGCGCCAGCTGCTGGATCGCGCCATCGTTGAAGACCGCCACCCGGTCGCTCATCGTCAAGGCTTCCCCCTGGTCATGCGTGACATAGACAAACGTGACGCCCAGCTGCTTGTGCAACTCCTTCAGCTCGATCTGCATGTGCTCGCGCAGCTGCTTGTCGAGTGCGCCCAGCGGCTCGTCCATCAACACCAGCTGGGGTTCGAACACCAGTGCCCGGGCCAGCGCAACGCGCTGCTGCTGCCCGCCCGAGAGTTGTCCCGGCAGGCGGTCCGACATGCCTGTCAGTCGGACCATGTCGAGCGCACGCTTGACGCGGCTGGCCTGGTCGGCCTTTGAAACCTTGCGTACGGTGAGTGGATAGGCCACGTTCTGGCCCACCGTGAGATGCGGAAACAGCGCATAGTTCTGGAACACCATGCCGAAGTTGCGTTTGTGCGGCGGTGTGCCCGTGATTTGCGCGCCATTGAGAAAAATCTCTCCCGCTGTGGGGGATTCGAACCCCGCCAGCATCATCAGCGTGGTGGTTTTCCCCGAGCCGGAGGGGCCGAGCAGGCTCAGGAATTCCCCGCGATGAATGTCGAGGTCGAGCTGCTGCACGACCAGCTGCTCGCCGTCATAGGTTTTCTGCACGCCAGAAAAGCGCACAAGGACATCGTTATCGGTCATCGTTTTTCCTGAGCTGTCCACGGAGATCAGCGCGATGCGGCGAGACTGTCGGCCAGGATTTGCAGGCCTTCGTCCAGCAGGGCGTCTGCGGCCGTGAGGGGAACCAGAATCCTGATCACGTTACCGTAGGTGCCGCATGAGAGCAATATCAATCCACGCCGGGCGGCTTCGGTCACCACGCGTTTGGTCAGTGCTGCATCAGGGCGGGCAGGGTCGCCGTTTTCAAAAAGCTCTATGGCCACCATGGCACCCAGGCCTCGCACGTCGCCGATAGAGGTTTCTTTTTTCGCAATCGCGTGCAGGCCTTTGACCAGATGGGCGCCCAGCGTCTTGCTGCGCTCCAGGAGTTTTTCTTTCTCAAAGGCCTTGAGCACTGCCAGCGCTGCCGCGCACCCAATCGGGCTGCCGGCGTAGGTGCCGCCCAGGCCGCCGGGGCCGGGTGCATCCATGACCTCGGCGCGGCCGACCAGGCCCGAGATCGGGAAGCCACCCGCCATGGACTTGGCGATGGCAATCAGGTCGGGCGCCACCGGCCACTGTTCGCTGGCATACCAGGTGCCCGTGCGCCCGGCGCCGGTCTGGACTTCGTCGGCGATGAGCAGGATGCCGTGCCGGTCGGCAAGCGCCTTCAGGCGGCTGATGAACTCCGGCGGAGCAATGTAGAAGCCTCCTTCACCTTGCACCGGTTCAATGATGAACGCCGCCACGCGCTCGGGTTCCACATCGTTTTTGAGAATCTGTTCAACCGAGTGCAACGCCTGGTCGATGCTCACGCCGTGCAGCGCGTTGGGGTATTCGGCATGGAACACTTCGCCGGGAAAGGGGCCGAACCCCAGCTTGTAGGGTGCCACCTTGCCAGTCATGCCCAGTGTCATGTTGGTCCGGCCGTGGTAGCCGCCGGTAAAGGCGATGATGCCGGGGCGCTTGGTGTAAGACCGGGCCACCTTGACCGCGTTCTCGACCGCTTCGGCGCCGGTGGTCAGCAGCAGGGTCTTTTTGGCGAAGTTGCCGGGCGCCAGGGCATTGAGCTTTTCTGCCAGTTCAACGTAGGGCTCATAGGCGACCACCTGGAAGCAGGTGTGCGTGTAGAGGTCGAGCTGGGCCTTGACTGCGGCAATGACTTCGGTATGCAGGTGGCCGGTGTTGAGCACGGCGATGCCGCCGGCGAAGTCGATATAGCGGCGGCCTTCAACGTCCCACAGTTCGGCGTTTTTGGCCCGGCTGACAAAAATCTCGTGGGCCTGGCCTACGCCGCGTGTCACGGCGGCTTGGCGGCGCGCCATCAGGGCGGCGTTGCTGGAAGTCTGGTTTGGCTGCATGGTGAAGGTGATTTCCGGAAGTTCTGGGTTGACTGGGTGGAGGAAGGAGATGAGCGGACTTTAGAAGCCGGCGCCAGCCCCGTCCATGTACACCGCCGCGCTGTTTTCGACATACTGTGCGGGTCTAGAATCCTGTACATGGATTCCCCAACCCGGTGCATGGGCATTGCGATGCACAATCTGCCCTTTTTGGTTTTTTGATGCTCACACTTCGCCCGGAACTGCAGACCCCCCTTGTGAGCCAGATCGTCGACGGCCTGCGGGGCATGATTGCCGGGCAGGCGCTGAAACCGGGCGTCAAGCTGCCGTCCATCCGCGGTTTTGCCGCCATGCACGGCGTCAGCGTCTTTACGGTGGTGGAGGCGTACGACCGCCTTGTGGCCCAAGGATGGCTTGTTTCCCGGGCCAATGCCGGGTTTTTCGTCAAGCGCAGGGGCGATGATGGTGCATCGGGTGTGCCGTACGCGCAGCCCCCGCAACCTAAATTTGACGCCCGCTGGTACCTCAAGCAGATTTTTGAAAACCGCAACCTGCCGATGAAGCCCGGTTGTGGCTGGTTGCCGCACGATTTCCTGTTCGGGGACGCGCTCCGCCGCAGCATGCGGCACCTGTCGGTGGACGGTTCCTCTCTTGAGGGTTACGGCCTGCCTTATGGGCATATGGCCCTGCGTATGGTCATTGCGGAGGCGCTGGCTGAAAACCAGATATCGGTCGAGGTGGACCAGGTGCTGCTGACGCAAGGCTCCAGCCAGGCGCTGGACCTGGTGGCCCGGCAACTGGTCAAACCGGGAGACACCGTGCTGGTCGATAGCCCCGGTTATCCCAACCTGATGTTCATGCTGCGTTTTCTGGGCGCCAACCTTGTGGGGGTGCCGCGCACCCCTACCGGGTACGACCTGGCCGCGCTGGAGGCGCTGCTGGCCGAGCACAAGCCCAAGGCCTTCTTCACCCAACCCCGTTTGCAAAGCCCGACGTGTTCGATTGCGTCCGCGGCCCATCTGCACCGCTTGCTGCAACTGGCCGAGGCGCACGGCTTCACGCTGGTGGAAAACGATATTTACGCCGACATGGACCCGGTCTCGCGGTCCACGCTGGCAAGCCTGGACCAGCTGCAGCGCGTGGTCTATATCGGCAGCTATTCCAAAACAATTTCTCCCAATCTGCGCGTGGGCTACCTGCTGGCGCGAGGCGAGCTGATCGAGGACCTGGCCCAGCTCAAGATGATTTCGGGCCTTACCTCGTCCGATATCGCCGAACGGCTGACTTTCGGGGTGGTCACAGACGGCCGCTGGCGCAAGCACCTCAAGTCGCTTCGCGAGAAGCTGGCTGCAGCGCATCGCAAGACCGAAAAGAACCTGACCAGCCTGGGTTTTGAGCTTTTCCATGAGCCAGGGGCCGGCATGTACCTGTGGGCCCGGCACCCGGACCTTCCCGATGGCGCCGTCCTGTCCAAAGAGGCTACGCCCGAGGGCATCATGCTCGGCCCGGGACAATTGTTTCTGCTGGAGCCCCATCCGACGGGTTGGCTCCGCTTTAACGTGGCTTTCAGCGACGATGAGCGCATATGGCGCTTTTTGTCCCACCGCATTGATCTGGGCCGGCAAGCTGCCCAATAAGCGGGGGCATCCCCCTCAAACCTATAATCAAAGGCTTAGCCCAAGCGGGTGAGCCCGAGGGCGCCGCCTTGCCAAAACCACTATTGCAGACCATGAGCCATCCCACTTCCATGTCAGCCCCCACGTCAGCTTCAACGCCCGTATTCACCGTCTCGGACATTCGCAAGACATTTCTCGATTTCTTTGCGTCCAAGGGCCACACCGTGGTGCCATCCAGCTCGTTGGTGCCGGGCAACGACCCGACGCTGATGTTTACCAACTCCGGCATGGTGCAGTTCAAGGACGTTTTCCTCGGCACCGACAAGCGCCCCTACGTGCGCGCGGCCTCGGTACAGGCCTGCCTGCGCGCCGGCGGCAAACACAACGACCTGGAGAACGTGGGCTACACCGCGCGCCACCACACATTCTTTGAAATGCTGGGCAACTGGAGCTTCGGCGACTACTTCAAGCGCGAATCGCTCAAGTGGGCCTGGGAATTGTTGACCGAGGTCTACAAGCTGCCGCCCGAGCGCCTGCTGGCCACCGTCTATGAAGAGGACGACGAGGCCTACGACATCTGGACCAAGGAAATCGGCCTGCCGCCCGAGCGCGTGATCCGCATCGGCGACAACAAGGGCGGCCGCTACAAGTCCGACAACTTCTGGATGATGGCCGACACCGGCCCCTGCGGCCCGTGCAGCGAAATCTTTTACGACCACGGCGACCACATCCCCGGCGGCCCACCCGGCAGCCCCGATGAAGACGGCGACCGCTTCATCGAAATCTGGAACAACGTGTTCATGCAGTTCGACATGGCCGCTGATGGCAGCGTCACCAAATTGCCAGCGCCTTGCGTCGACACCGGCATGGGCCTGGAGCGCCTGGCCGCCATCTTGCAGCACGTGCACAGCAATTATGAAATCGACATCTTTGCCGAGCTGATCAAGGCGGCGTCGCGCGAGACTGGCGAAAAAGACCTGGGCAACAAGAGCCTGTTTGTCATTGCCGACCACATCCGTGCCACCGCTTTTTTGGTGAGCGACGGCGTCAATCCGTCCAACGAAGGCCGGGGTTATGTGCAGCGCCGCATCATCCGCCGCGCGATCCGCCACGGCTACAAACTGGGCAAGAAGACACCGTTCTTCCACAAGCTGGTGGCTGACCTGGCCCGCCTGATGGGTGATGCCTATCCCAAGCTCAAGGCCGACGAAGCCCGCATCACGTCCGTGCTGAAAGCCGAAGAAGAGCGCTTCTTCGAAACGCTGGAAATCGGCATGACCATCCTGGACACCGCCCTGGCGGGTGGCGCCAAGGTGCTGCCGGGCGACGTGGCCTTCAAGCTGCACGACACCTACGGCTTCCCGCTGGACTTGTCGGCCGACGTGTGCCGTGAGCGCGGTGTGGAAGTGGATGAAGCCGGCTTCAAGGCCGCGATGGACAAGCAGAAGAACCAGGCGCGCGCCGCCGGCAAATTCAAGATGGATCGTGCGCTGGAGTACAGCGGCGAAGGCCATGCGTTCACCGGCTACGAATTGCTGGAAGAGCCCGCCAAAGTCGTCGCGCTGTATGCCGACGGTGTGGCCGTGCAGGCACTCAATGCAGGCCAAAGCGGCGTGGTGGTGCTGAGCACGACACCGTTCTACGCCGAAAGCGGCGGCCAGGTTGGTGACCAGGGCCGGCTCACGGCCGCCGGTTCCACCTTCACGGTGGACGATACGCTCAAGATCAAGGCTGATGTGTTCGGCCACCACGGCACTCAGGAAGAGGGCGCGCTGAAAGTCGGCGACACCGTGACCGCGCAGGTCAACACCGCGCTGCGCGCCGCCACCGTGCGCAACCACAGCGCCACCCACCTGATGCACAAGGCCTTGCGTGAAGTGCTGGGCGACCACGTGCAGCAAAAGGGTTCACTCGTGAACGCTGAACGCACACGCTTTGACTTTGCGCACAACGCGCCGGTTACCGACGCGCAGATCCGTGAGATCGAAGCGCGTGTGAATGCCGAAATTCTGTCCAACGTGGCCACCGATGCCAGCGTGATGGCCATGGAAGATGCGCAGAAATCCGGCGCGATGATGCTCTTCGGCGAAAAGTACGGTGAGACCGTGCGCGTGCTGACGATCGGCTCCAGCAAGGAGCTCTGCGGTGGCGTTCACGTCAAACGTACCGGTGATATTGGCCTGTTCAAGATCGTGGCTGAAAGCGGTGTGGCCGCAGGTGTGCGGCGCGTGGAAGCCGTCACCGGCGAAAACGCGCTGGCCTACTTGCAGACGCTCGAATCCACGGTGGAAGCCGCGGCCGGCTCGCTCAAGGCCAGCCCGTCCGAGTTGCAGGGCCGCATCAGCCAGGTGCTGGACCAGGTCAAATCGCTGGAGAAAGAAATCGCCGCGCTCAAGGGCAAACTGGCTTCTTCACAAGGCGACGAGCTGGTCACGCAGGCTGTTGACGTCAAGGGCCTCAAGGTGCTGGCCGCGAAGCTCGAAGGCGCCGACGCCAAGACGTTGCGTGACACCATGGACAAGCTGAAAGACAAACTCAAAACCGCTGTTATCGTGCTGGCGGCGGTCGATGGCGACAAGGTGCAGATCGCCGCGGGCGTGACTGCCGACAGCGTGGGCAAGGTCAAGGCCGGTGAACTGGTGAACTTTGTGGCCCAGCAGGTGGGCGGCAAGGGCGGCGGCAAGGCCGACATGGCCATGGCCGGCGGCACCGATGCGTCCAAGCTCGGTGATGCACTGAAGTCTGTGCAGGCCTGGGTGACCGAGCGCGCCTGAGGCGGTCCGTCAAAGCGCTATTAATTTGATAGCTGCTCGCGCAAGCTAGTAAAGGGCTGGAGGCCAATTTCGTTCAAGAAATTGGCCTTTTTTCATTGTTTTTTCACTCAACGGCGGCCCAGAACACCGCAAACCAGCTTTGCGGGTCGGACCAGTAGCGAACCTGCCCGAATCCGGCCTGCCGCAACAGCGCCGTCATGCTTTCCACGGTGTACTTGTAAGAGCACTCGGTGTGGATGCGTTCGCCGGCGCCAAAGCGCCGCGCATGCCCAGGCCAGCGCACCGTAAGGTCCGACAAGGCTTCCAGGTGCATTTCGATGCGCGACTCCGCGGTATTGAAGAGCGCCACGTGGCGCCACTGGCGAACATCAAAATCCGCCTGCAGGAGCTCGTTGACGTTGAGCAGCACGTTTTTGTTGAAAGCAGCCGTCACGCCCAGCGCATCGTCGTAAGCTGCCTCCAGCCGTGCGGTGTCCTTCACCAGGTCAATGCCCAGCAGCAGGCCGCGCGCCTTGCCTTGTGCCGGGTCGGCGATGTGCTGCAAGAACCGCAGGGCCTCTGCCGGATGAAAGTTGCCCAGGCTGGAGCCGGGGTAGAAAAACACCCGCTCCTGGCTTTGCACTTCGCGTGGCAACACCAGGCCGGACGAAAAATCCATGCCCAGGCCGACGATGTCGAGCGCGGGGAAGCTGTTTTGCACCTGCGCGGCGGCATCGCGCAAAAATTCCACCGAGATGTCGACCGGCACATATTGCCGCGGCTGAAGATGCGGAATGAGCGCTGCAGCCTTGGCGCAGTTGCCGGCACCCAGGTCGATCAGGCAGGCGTTGTGAACGCCACTCGCGCTCAGCGTGGCGGCGATCTGCGGGTAGGACGCCGCAAAAATGGCGGCCTCGGTGCGGGTTGGGTAGTACTCCTCAAGGCCTGTAATGGCCTCGAAAAGTTTCGAGCCCAGCTCGTTGTAAAAGAATTTGGGGCTGATGGTGGCTGTGGGCTCAAGCAAACCCTCTTCCAGCTCCTGTGCCACATTTTGGGTCTGGCCCGGCTGCGACGCGCTGTAGAGGTTGATGAACTGCGGCGATGCCGTTGGCAGGGCCTCAGCCAAGCCGGGAAATTTGAGGGGCAGGTTCACGTTGGATCAGCCAGTTAAGTGATATCGACAGATTTAAAAGCAGATAGCGAAACGCCTTTGTAGGACTGAACCGCTTTGGGCGCAAGCGGTGCCGGCCAAATGCTGTCCTATATAGGGTTCTTTTTGGACCGCCCGCTGGGCTGAGCGCGGTCAATCGCCGACATCTGTACTTCCTGTGTCACTTGGTCGCTGAATGCTGCCATTTCTTACAAAAAGCCGGTTCCGCACTCATATTGCGCGAGCGGCTCAGGGCGTTGGCCGAACCTGGCCTGTGTCCCCCCGCGCGAAGTGCTGCAGGGTTTCACCGGCCATGCGGTAGCGCACCCATTCAGCTTGCGGCCTGGCGCCCAGCGACTGGTAAAACTGGATGGCCGGTTCGTTCCAGTCCAGCACGCTCCATTCGAGCCGCCCGCAGCCGCTGTCAAAAGCCAGCCGGGCCAGGTGGCGCAACAGCCGCTTGCCGGCGCCGCTACCCCGGTGTTGGGGCGATACGTACAAATCCTCCAGGTACATGCCTTTGCGTCCCAGCCAGGTGGAGTAGCTGAGGAAATACACCGCAAAGCCCACAGGCTGGCCGTCTATCTCGCAGATGATGGCCCGCGCAGGCGTTCCGGCCTCAAAGAGGCTGCGCTCGATGTCGGCGACGCTCGCAACGACCTCGTGCTCCGCTTTTTCATAAATGGCCAGTTCAACGATGAAGGCGTGAATCGCTGCGGCGTCGCCGGCTTGCGCATTCCGGATATGGATGTTCATGAAGGTTCCTGTGATTTGTGTGAAGGCGCCGGCTGGCGCATGCAGCGGATGCTATACGGTCCCTAAAATGCAGGCAGTGCATGTTCTTGCAGCGATAGAAGTTGTCCACCCCATTTACCCCTCAACCTGCGTACCAACACCAGGCCCATGCCGACCCCGTTTATTTCCCGCCGCCATTTCCTGCTGCAGACAGTCACCGCCGGCTCAGGGGCGGCCGTGCTTCCAGCGATGTCGCAGGGGGTGACCGGCCCGGCCTACGAGGTGGCTCCCTGGGCCGGTCCATTGACAGCGTTCTCGCTGGTGGACACAACCGGCAAGACCTGGCGCCCGGCCGATTTGCGCGGCCGTGCCGTGCTGCTGAATTTCTGGGCCAGCTGGTGCGAGCCCTGCCGCGCTGAAATGCCGACGCTGCAGCAGATTGCCGACCTCTACGGCGACGACAAACTGCTGGTGCTGGCCGTCAACTTCAAGGAGCCGGCAGCCCGTGCGCTGCAGTTTGCCAAAACCACCGGGGTGACACTGCCGGTGCTGCTGGACCTGGATGGAAAAGTCGGCCGGGGCTGGGGCGTGAAGGTTTTCCCGACCACCTTGATGATCGACCGCACCGGCCGGCCGCGCCAACGCGTCACCGGCGAGGTCGACTGGACCAGCCCGGCAGCAGAAAAGCTGATTGCCGGCTTGCTCAAGCCCTGAATCTGTCTCGGCACGGCACCGGCGATAATCCGGGGCCAGCCCTTGCGCTGCCTTTGCGGGCGGTGTGGGCTGCCAGACATCCCGGAGCATCTTCACCTGCCCCGGTGCACGTCGCACTCACACCCACCCGGAGATACTTTTTCATGTCGACCGTACGCCGCACTTTCCTGAAGAACACCGCAGCAGCCGCCGTGGCCGCTGCATTGCCCACCATCAACTTTGCCCAGACGCCCGCTGCCGCGCCCAGCCGCAGCAATTTCGCGCCCCAAAGCGGCGCCTGGCGCACCTTTGATGTGACCACGCGCGTTGACATCCTCAAACCGCAAGGCGTGACCAAGGTGTGGCTGCCGATTCCCTCGGTCAACAGCGACTACCAGCACTCGCTGGAAAATGGTTTCTCCAGCAACGGCACCGCCAAGCTGATGCAGGACGGCCAGGACGGCGCGAAGATGCTGTATGTGGAATTTGCGGCCGCTGAAGCAAAGCCCTATGTGGAGCTGACCAGCCGTGTGCAGACACAAGGCCGCGCGATGGACTGGTCGCAGAAAACAGCCCCAGCCGAAAGCGCCGACACGCTGCGTTACTTCACGCGCCCCACGGCGCTGATCCCGACCGACGGCATTGTGCGCAAGACAGCGCTGGCCGCCACCCAGGGCGCGAAAACCGATGTCGAAAAGGCGCAAAAGCTTTACGACTGGATCGTGGCCAACACCTACCGTGAACCCAAGGTGCGCGGCTGCGGCGAAGGCGACATCAAGACCATGCTGGAAACCGGCAACCTGGGCGGCAAGTGCGCCGACCTGAATGCGCTGTTCGTGGGCCTGTGCCGTTCGGTGGGCCTGCCTGCGCGCGACGTGTACGGCATTCGCCTGGTGCCTTCGGCCTTTGGCTACAAGGAGCTCTCGGGCAACCCCGCCAGCCTCAAGGGCGCGCAGCATTGCCGCTCGGAGGTCTACCTCAAGGGCTACGGCTGGGTGGCGATGGATCCGGCCGATGTGGCCAAGGTCATGCGCCTGGAAACGGCCGAATGGATCAAGACCACCGCCAACCCGGTGGTGGCGCCTGTCAACAAGGCGTTGTTTGGCGGCTGGGAAGGCAACTGGATGGCCTACAACACCGCGCATGATGTCGCGCTGCCCAAAGCCAGCGGCGAGAAGCTCGGCTTCTTCATGTACCCCGTGGCTGAAAACGCAGCCGGCCGTTTTGATTCTTACGCACCGGATGATTTCAAGTACCAAATCACGGCAAAAGAGGTCAAGGCTTAAAGCGTCCCTGCGGCGTGCGGCCTAAAAAAGGCTGATGATGCAGAAAAATAGCGGGACAGCGATTGGAACCGGAATTTTTAAAGACGGCTTGCTGCGGGGCGCTTCATCGTTTTGGCTTGCGTCATCAACTTGCTCAATGCAAAAAGCTGTGTGAAACTGGGCTGGAAATTTGCGGGGTTTCACGGAATTTTTATAACTGTATAAATTTACCGTGTATGGGCTTGAAGCCCAGCATGCAAGCGGCTTACAGGGGTTTTAGATGTCCAGATTAGATTGCAAGCGCCAGGTTATACCGCAGGTTTTGCAGCATACATTACGTTAGGCCTGCCAACCTACTCTTGGGGGAGATCGATTGGGAAGACTACTTGCTGCTTTCAACGTCTTGGCCGGAGGGGCATCACTGGTCGGCCTCTACATTACGGCCTTCACAGACTATCGTTCTTGGGTTCTGGCACTTCTGTTTGTGCTTACCGCGGTCTTTGTCACCTACGTCCTGTTTGTGCCTGGCAACCTGATAGAGCGGAATGTTGCGGCGAAACTCATGCGGCACTACGAGTCCCCCACCGGAACTGGAACGATAACCAAGGTACAGGACGAGTTTGTGATCGATGCGTTCAGTTCGCTTCAGATTCCATTCCCTCATCCATTCAAAGAGCCGCCTGAGGTCGAACTGATTCGCTTGTCCGGACCGGGGCACATCCGACTCAAGGTAGCCAACGTCACTTCACACAAGTTTGTCGTGTCCCAAGACAGCAGTGCCTTCACGGTCGACAAGGCAACGTTCCGGTGGATCGCATCAGGGACGCTTCTTGCCGAAGCAAAGCCAAGTATCGATGGCAGCAGCGTTCGCGGGCAGGCCTAACCACTCGCTCAACCGGACCCGCTACGGCAGGCAGCGTAAGCCTGATCCGAGGCACATGGTGCATCATCTCGTACCAGGCTTACGCCGCCTGCCTCCGCGGGCCGGTTAGCTCGAACGTTAAAACTCTACAAAGACAATGGTGCGGCGAAGATCTCTGAAGGGAGTTGCGTGTGGCCTCGCGACATCTTTTGCAAGCAGAAATAACGATGCTGATGGCTATTGGGCCATGGGGAAGCTCCTTAGGTACGCAAATGTTTCAGGTGCGACGCAGCTCCTAATTGATTTACTGGCGCCAAGCGATCAACCTCTCCCCGAAAATACAGTTGGACTCGTAGCGGATCGATACAGAAAGCAATTGGGCAAGCAATTGGCAACGCAACAACTTTCGCCGTCGTGGGTTGTTGTAGCAAGGGTTCATATTGACTTCTCAGTATCGGAGGACGACTTGAAGCGGCATATGGTCTTTGGAAGAGGGCAACCTTTCGGTTGTGTCGTTGAGATCGTCGATGACAATGCTCGTATGTATTCCGCAAAAGCGTATGGACGGGTCACAGAACATGATCCCAAAAAGGAGTCTCGCAGTGTCAGGTGCGACGAGTTTTAACAGGTTGTTCGTCACGGACATGCAGCAGCAAAATGCCGCTGCGCGGCGTATTGCCCGCCGTACAACGTCGACGTTAGGCATCATGAACCCACGCACTGCACTCCTTCTCGTTGGAATAGCCCTTACTGCCGTTGCAACGCATGCTGCACCCGAAACCGCTTTGCCGCCCGACGTCGTCCAGGTTCGAACGGCTGGGTACTGGAAGAACGGATCGCGTGAAGGGGCGTACCGTGCCGTGGTTGTTCAGGAAGGATGGGAACATGTTTGGTCAAGGCTTCGAGTTGAATGGGTCGCAGCGCCGTCCTCGCGCGGAGGCAACTTTGAGGTTGTTTCCACCGCAACGCCCTTGTTACCCGTAGCGGAAGGAACCACCTTGCTCGACGTAACGCTCAAGCCGAAGCCGGGCAAGGGAGTCGTTCTCACTGTTGTGGCTACGGAGAACATGCCGCCTTTTCGGAAGTCGTCGTATCAGTTTCTTGCTACGACGCCAGGAAGAGTCGAGCGAGTTGGCCGCTAGAAATGACGCCTAACCCTTTCATCGAATGGGCAGTCACAAGCTGGTTTGGTCCGCTTGTGACTGCAGCTCATGTCAAACGTCTGGTCGCGTAAGAACAGCCGCCCATGTCCAAGGCCATTCATTTCATTGGCGCGCTCTTCGCGATGGGGCTTGTCTGGTTTTTTGCCCTCGTGGGCTTGGTCGAGTGGCTAGCGCCGGGCATCGTGTCGGGTTATGGCTTTGTCGCAATACTCGCCACTTGCCTGCTACTTGCCGGATACCCCGCATGGAGGCTCTTTGTCCAGCGACGTCCTTAGCAGGGTTACGCGGTCTAGCGGGTCGCTCGATACGGACACGCCGCGACAATGCGTAGCGAGCCGTGTGCAGGAGCATACGTCTGGCGGCGCATTGCCACTGCGTGCCGGCCAACTCCAATGTCAGGTTTCATTAAATTTTTAAACGCTATGCCCACGACATGATTCACTTGACTCGAACAACCATCGCACTATTCTTTATCTCGATTCTTCCATTGCAATTATCTGCAGCAGAGGCGAGTTTGACTCCCGGTGAAAGAGTTATCGCCGTAGCCTCCGTTCAGCCGGTAGAAAAGTTTTCAATTGAAAATGCGCCAAACGGCCTGGATATTATCTTTCCCGGCCCGGCCTTCTTCGTGAAGAAGGGGGTTGAAAAGAATCGAATCAACGAACTTAAGGCGGCGCTGGAAAAGCAGGCCTTCAACGTACAAGAGGAACTTGCATCTGCCACCTTGAGTGCTTTGAAGGAGGCCAACCAAAGTGCCATACCGGGAGATGGGATCAAATATGAAAAGGACGACCCGACGTCGATTGACTACAAAAATAGCGTAATCGCCGCGGACAGCATACTGACGGTGACCATATCGAATATGGGACTTTATTCCAGTCGGCTAAAGACGACGTTCGCGCCCAGGTTGAATGTCTCGTTTGAACTCGTAGACATAAAGACAGAGAATTCGATCTATTCGCAGTCCATCAGTTATGGCGCAGACGCCAACAAAAATTCGGATGACGAGATCACCGCCAACGCGAATTACACCTTCGCATCGTTCGAGGATGCCCTCAGTAGAGCGGCGGAGCTGGTTGAGGCGTATCGAGATGGAATCAAGAGGACGGCGCAACTCGCTGCTCAACAAATAAAAAAGGCACATTAGGTGGCACGACCGGTGGGATGTAAGTCACTTACGCTTTTCGCAGTCCATGAAACCTAACCTATCGTTCCCGCGGCTGCCTGCGTCATGTGCCTGGGCCTTCTCGCAACGTCGTTGCCTACCTATGTATCAGTCTTCACATGCCTGCCCACATGACAAGGGCCAGTCTACTGGCGAGGTTCCCGTGAAGTTGACGGCTAACCCTTCCTTCGAATGGTCCCGCCTTCGGCGGTCCGCTTGAGTCAAACGTTAGGTGCACATACATGTCGGAAGTCTCACTTATCCGCAAGAGAACGATTGTTCGCCTCGCTCTTGCCTTTGCTGCGATATTGGCAGTCGGCATTTTTCTTTCCCGGAGCGGCTGGCACGGCTGGGCGTCTGGGCAAATCACGGTCTACCGCAAACTGGGCCCGTCCTTTATTGCGTATGCCGTCGGCCCTCATGCCGTAACATTCCAGTTCGAGGTGTGGTTGCGCATCATTTGCGGCGCATTGTTTGTACTCGTCGGTGCAGGTGGTCCTCTCGGGGTCGTGCTCGCTTCACCTTCACGTCGAGAGAAGGTATTCCTTGCGGCCACTGAGGCTGGCCTGCTCAAGCCGCAGGGCGTGAAAGTTCCAATGTGGCTTGTCGTCAGTATTCTGGCTGCACTCTTCGCGGTGTTCATTCATGCTGCCACCAAAGTCATCTAACCCTTCAGCCAAACGGACACACAACGGCGGGGCAGGCTTGCCCGCTTCGTCCGTATCGGTGGCGCCGTCACGTGCTGCTTACTTCAAACGTTAGGAGCCGAGAAACACATGCTCCACGACCCGTGGCTTAGCCGATGGCTTCCGATGCTCCAGGAGTCCGCTGGCTCACTGCCGGTGCTTGAGATCGGTTGTGGAACAGGCGCAGACACATCCACCCTGGTCGGTGCCGGCCTTTCCGTTCTCGCCTTCGATCTTTCCGCCACTTCTGTCGCCGCTGCGAGGCTCCGGGCGCCTCAGGCACGCATCTCATGCCAGGACATCAGAGATCCGTTTCCCCTTCTCCCTGGCGAAGCTGGTGCTGTTGTGGCAAGCCTCACCCTGCACTACTTTCCATGGCATGAAACCCTGGGACTTGTGAGCCGGATCAGGCAGACGCTCAAGCCGGGTGGGCTGCTCTTGTGCCGGCTGAACTCGGTCGAGGACAAGAACTTTGGAGCCACTGGGCATCCTGCCATTGAGCCGAACTACTACCTTGTTGACGGCCAGGCCAAGAGGTTCTTTGATGAGCAGGGCGTCGACGAACTGTTCGCAACCGGATGGCAGGTCTTGTCCAGGGAACACCAGACGACTAACAAGTACGTTCGCAAGAAAGCGTTGTGGGAAGTCGTGGTCCAACGCGGCGCCTGACCCATCGTTCCAGCGGACCGCCTTCGGCTTGGCGCTGGGGCGAGATATTCCAAGGCCTGATCAAGGCCGCAGATCCTGCAGCGCCAGCCGGCTTTCAAAGCGTCGTTGCTCGCCCGTTACCGGGTCTATGAACGCGATGGATTTGGCCAGCAACTGCAGCGGGTAGCGGTAATCGTCTTCCGGTGTCACTTCCACTGGTGGGTACATGCGGTCATTCATCAGCGGCAGGCCAAGCGCATTCATGTGCACGCGCAGCTGGTGCTTCTTGCCTGTTACGGGGCTGAGTGCATAGAGCGCTTGGTCGCCGCGTACTTCGATCACATCGATCAGCGTTTCGCTGTTGGGCTGGCCCTCTATTTCACGCTGCCGGAAAAAAGGCTCGTCTTCGACGATGCGGCTTTTGCGCGTGATGGGAAAGCCAATATCGGCGCGCCATGGCGCCACGGCTTCGTAATGCTTCGTGACTTCATGCCGGCGAAACAGTGACTGGTAGGCATCGCGTTCAGCCGGGTTGACTGAGAACAGCACCAGGCCCGCGGTTTCGCGGTCGATGCGGTGGATGGGTACGAGGCCGTCGATGCCGAGCCGGTTCTTCAGGCGCACCAGCAGCGTTTCCTGCAGGTAGTGGCCCGAGGGCGTGACGGGCAAAAAATGCGGCTTGTCGGCCACCACCAGGTGTTCATCCTGGAACAGCACGGTTTCTTCGAAGGGGATGCGAGGCTCTTCGTCCAGTGCGCGGTAGTAGTACACGCGAATGTGGCCGCGGTAGGGACGTTCGGCGGTGACGGCTTCGCCGAATTCATCGACCACCAGTCCGTCTTGCATGCGTTGCAGCCATACTTCGCGCGATATCGCCGGAAAGCGTTCCACCAGGAAATCAGTGATGCTCGGCCAGTTGCCGGCCGGCAGGCCGACGCAGCTGGGGCTGATACCTGCCCGCGTGGTCAAGCCATGCAGCCCGAGCTTGGGTGTTTTACTCACACCCGCGCAGCCGCAAGATCAGGCACGCACAAACACGACGTCCCAGACGCCGTGCCCCAGCTTGATACCGCGGTTTTCAAATTTGGTCAGTGGGCGGTAGGCTGGCTTGGGCGCATAGCCGCCGGCGCTGCTGTCCGCGGTGTTTTTCAGCATCGGCTCGGCGCCCAGCACTTCCAGGATTTGCTCGGCATAAGGCTGCCAGTCGGTGGCGCAGTGCAGGTAGCCGCCGGGTTTGAGGCGGGCCGCCAGCTTGGTGATCAGCGGCGGCTGGATCAGTCGGCGCTTGTTGTGCTTTTTCTTGTGCCAGGGGTCGGGGAAAAAGATGTGTGCGCCGTCGAGGCTGGCGCGGGGGAGCATGTCGTCAATCACTTCGACCGCGTCATGCTGCAGGATGCGGATGTTGGACAGCTTCTGTTCGTCGATACGCTTGAGCAGGGCGCCCACGCCGGGCGTGTGCACTTCGCAGCAAATGAAGTTCTTCTCGGGCATCAGCGCGGCAATGTGCGCCGTGGCCTCGCCCATGCCAAACCCTATTTCGAGGATGGTGGGGGCGCTACGCCCAAAGGCTTTTTCAAAATCCAGCGCTGCATCGGCATATGGCAGCAAAAACTTCGGGCCCACATCGGCAAAGGCCTTGGCCTGGCCTGCCGTGGTGCGGCCGGTGCGGCGCACAAAGCTGCGGATGTTGTGGGGCGGGTGGGTGTCGGCGGGCGCGCCTTCGGGCGAGGCAGGCGGCACGGGGGGAAGGGTTTCAATCACTTGCCGATTTTAGTCGCCCAGAGTGGCGCGGCCAGTTGCAGCCAGGCGGCGGGTGTCGCGGCGTTGGCTATTCGCTCGACTTCCAGCCCCAGCGTTTGGCCCGCCTGGGCCAGCAGCGTCAGCGGTTGGGAGGTGTCCAGCGGCTGGGCACCGTTCTGCTTGGACAGCTTTTCGCCATTGGCGCCCAGCACCAGCGGCGTGTGCAGGTAGCGCGGCAGCGGCAAGCCGAGTGCGCGCTGCAGCAGGATTTGCCGCGCGGTATTGTCGGCAAGGTCTTCACCGCGGACGATGTCGGTGATGCCCTGGGCTGCATCGTCCACCACCACGGCCAGCTGGTAGGCCCAGAGGCCGTCCGCCCGTTTCAGGACAAAGTCGCCGACATCGCGGCCGACGTCTTGCATCTGTGTGCCCAGGCGGCGGTCGTCCCAGCGGACTTCGGCTTGTGCGGTAGCCAGCGGCGTGGCATCAGTTGCTATTAAATTAATAGCTGCTCGCGCAATACCTGATTGGGCCAGGGCGCTATTTGGCACATAATTTGGCGTCAAAAACCGCCATGCACGTGCAGCACGGCCATGCAGCCCGTTGCGGCAGGTGCCGGGGTACACCAGTTCGCCATGGCGTTCGCGTGGCTGCCCGGACGCGGCCAGCGCCCGCGCAATGTCCTGCCGTGTGCAGGCACAGGGGTAGGCCAGGCCGCGGGTGACCAGTGAATCCAGGGCGTTCTGGTACAGGGCGCCGCGTTGTGACTGGTAAACCGGTGCTTCATCGGGTACCAGGGCACAACAGGCGAGCTGTTCAAGAATGACGCGGTCTGCGCCCGGCACACAGCGCGGGGTATCGACATCTTCGATGCGTACCAGCCAGCGGCCGTGGTGCGCCCGGGCATCCAGCCAGCTGGCCAGGGCCGCCACCAGCGAGCCCGCGTGGAGCGGGCCTGTGGGAGAAGGCGCAAACCTACCTTTGTAGCCCGAGGCCATAAGCAGAAGAAACTATGAGAAAGCTAACCTGGCGGCCGCCGCGCCGGGCCGCCCCAAGCAAGGCCAGCCCCCTCGGGGGGCAGCGCAGTACGCGAAGCGACAAGCGTGGGGGCTAACAAACTTCGAGGGCCATCTCAAGGCCCGAGACAAAGCCATCTTCGACGCGGTGGCCGAGGCACCAGTCGCCGCACGCGCCAATGCGCGATTTGGCGTCCCAGGCGTGGGTTTTGCCCAGGGGTTGTTGCGTCTGGGCGTGGCGCCAGCGGTGCACCGCCGCATGCGGCGGCTGGGCGCGGATGCCGGTCACTTCTGTGAAGGCCTTCAGCAGCTTGGCCTTGACACGCTCGGCATCGTCTTCCAGGTGGCGTTCCGACCATTCCGGGCTGGCCTGCACGGTCCAGCGTTCGATCGGGCTGCGCCCAGGCTTGGACGATTCCCGCGCCAGCCAGGCAATGCGGTGGTGCGTGCTGCGCGCTGCATTCCAATGGGGCCCCAGGTGCGCCATGGTGGGCTGCATCGCTTGCGGAAAAGCCAGCATCAGTGTCCAGCAGGGCGCAACGCTGACCTCTGACAACTCGGCCACCAGGGGCTTGGCCTGTTGCGAGCTGAGCAACAGGGCCTGCGCCTGCGAAGACGGCACCGCCAGAATGACGGTGTCAAAGCCCGAATGCACGCGGCTGTCTGCGCCGGGCCCTTCGGTTTGCAATTGCCACTGGCTGGCGTGCAGCTTGTCGGGTTCGATCCGCATGACTTCGGTTTCCAGCGCGAGCTGGCCGGCGGCATCGAGGGGCTGGGCCCACAGCCGCACCAGTGCGTTCATGCCGGGTGAGGCGACCCAGTGGGCTTCCTTGGGCGGCAGCGCCGAGGCCACGACACGGCCCAGTTCATCGAGGATGCGCACGGTGTTGGCGCTCCAGGGCCGGACCAGCCCGGTAGCGGTGGCCAGGGCCTTTTCAAAGCGCGCGTCCCGCACGGTGAAATATTGCGTGCCGTGGTCAAAACCGCCGAATTCGCTTTCGCGTGTGGCCATCCGGCCGCCGGCGCCCCGGCTTTTTTCAAACACGGTGACGCGGTGCCCGGCCTGCACCAGGGTACGGGCGCAGGCAATGCCCGCAATGCCTGCGCCTATGACGGCAATGCGGCGCGGAGCCGCGGATTCAGGGGAGCGGATGGATTTTTTTGTCATGTCTTTGTACTTTGTGCGGTTTGACGAATGGGGTGCTGCGGATCGTTCAAGTGATTTGCGGCGTCCCGGCGTATGTCATCACATCTCAACCATAAACGAAAACTTCAGGAAGCTGTTCTACGCACACACTCTACACGCAGCCGCAGCGCATGCGCAGTTATTGCGTGCCACTACGGGTTTTCATGCAGACTGGTCGCGCTCCAGCAGGGCTTTTCGTGTGGCGGAATTTTCCAGTTGCTTCAGCCACCACTGCAGTGCCCGCCCGCCATGGCCGTCCACGGCGCGCAACCACGCATAACTCATGGGCACGAGGCGCGGGGCTCGCTGCATTTTTTTCTCGACCAGCCTGCCGGTGGCGACATGCGGACGCGCAAGGTATTCAGGCAGGAAGCCGCCGCCCAGGCCGCGCAGCTGGGCTTGCAGTTTTTCCTGCATGCCGGGCACCGTAAAAATGTCCTGGCCGCCGAGCAGGCCCACAGTGATGCCGCTGCCACGCTGCACGGAATCTGCCACGGCCACGGCCCGGTGGGGCATCAGCATCGCATCCGTTATCGGTTCAGCAGCTTTTGCCAGTGGGTGATGGGGCGCCACTGCGTAGATGAAATGAATGCTGCCCAGCGTCTTGTGCTGCACCGATGTATTGACGGACGGTTCCATGGCCACCCCGATGGCCAGGTCTGCCTGGCCTGAGGTAAGCGCTTCCAGCGTGCCTGAGAGCGCTTCTTCGCGGATCCGCAGGCGTGTGGGTGGGTTCAGGGCAAAAAAAGCCTCGCACAGCTCCATCACGGTGGTGCGCGAGATCACGCTGTCCACGGCCAGCGTAAGCTGCGGCTCCCAGCCGGTGGCGACGCGTTTGACGCGATTGGCCACGGCGTCGAGTTCGGCCAGCAATCGGTTGCCTTCACGCAGCAGTTCCTTGCCGGCCTCGGTCAGCTTGGCCTGGCGCGAAGAGCGGTCAAACAGCAGCACGTCCAGGGCGTCTTCCACCTGGCGGATGCGGTAGGTGAGGGCACTGGGAACGAGGCCCAGCTCGCGTGCCGCAGCTGCCATGCTGCCGGCCCGGTGCACGGCGCCAATCAGGCTGATGCTCTCGGGGGTCAGGGCATCGCGAATCCGGTTATTGCTCATTGGGAGAAATATCATTCAAATAATTTGAATGATGCCATCAAAACGCAGCAATGAAAAGCGGGCTGCCGGCGCCTACATTGGAGTCATTGCAACGCAGTTCAACGCACCTTGAAAGGAGCACCTCATGATGGCTTTAAGAACCTCCGGCGAACGCGGTTATGCCGACCACGGCTGGCTCAAATCTTTTCATTCCTTTTCGTTCGCCGGCTATTACGACCCGGCCCACATGGGTTTTGGCAACCTGCGCGTCATCAACGAAGACCGCATTGCCGCCGGCCGCGGCTTCGGCACCCATGGCCACAAGGACATGGAAATCATCAGCTATGTGCTGAGCGGTGAGCTGGCGCACAAAGACAGCATCGGCAACATCAAGGGCATCCCGCCCGGTGATGTGCAGCGCATGAGCGCGGGCACCGGCGTGCAGCACAGCGAGTTCAACCACGCAGACGGCCAGACCACGCATTTCCTGCAAATCTGGATTGAACCCAACGTGACCGGCATTCCCCCCAGCTACGAACAAAAAACGTTTGCCGATGCCGAAAAGCGCGGCACGTTGCGGCTGGTGGCTTCGCCCGACGGCAGCCAGGGCTCGGTGCTGATCCATGCCGATGCCAGGCTCTATGCAGGCCTCTTCAACGGCGCGGAAACCGCCACGCTGTCGCTCGACGCGAAACGCAAGACCTATGTGTTCCTGGTTCGCGGACAGCTTGAAGTCAACGGCCAGGTGCTGAAGGCCGGCGATGCCGCTGCGCTGCAGGCAGAAGGCACACTGCAACTGGGCCACGGCCAGGACGCCGAGGTGCTGGTGTTTGACCTGACGCCGTAACGCCCGGTCACATGCTGTAACCCATCACCCAGGTCAAGCGCCGAATGCTGGCAGCAGTATGGCGCTTGCCCAGAGTGTTTTTTTCCTCCATCATTTCCCCGTTTACTTTATTTATAAGGACTCGTCATGCTCAATTCCCTGCAAAACCCTCTCTCCCTGATCGGCCGCTTGCTGCTGGCCCTGCTGTTTGTGCCTGCCGGCTTCAGCAAGATCGCCGGCTTTGCCGGAACGGTTGGCTACATCGCCTCCAAAGGCGTGCCGCTGCCTGAAGTCGCTGCCGCCATTGCCATCGTGGTAGAGCTCGGCCTGGGCATCCTTTTGGCCGTGGGCTTCCAGACGCGCTGGGCCGCGCTGGCCATTGGCGTCTTCACCGTCGTCATCACCTGCGTCTTTCACGCGTTCTGGGTTGATCCTGCGCAACAGATGGCGTTCTTCAAGAACATGGCCATCGTCGGCGGCCTGTTCACCGTCGCAGCTTTTGGCGGCGGCGCCTGGAGCGTAGACGGCAAGACCAAAGGCTGATCCATCAACGGGGCTGCAGCTTTGGGCATGAAGCCCTGCTGCAGCCTTTTTGTTTGCCTGCTTTAGATTTCAACTCTCTGCCGCGAAAGACACCGAATGTCCAAAGTTGTCGTGATTTACCACTCCGGCTATGGCCACACCCAACGCATGGCGCAGTCAATCGCCGAAGGCGCAGGCGCTGAACTGGTGGCCATCAATGCCGACGGCGACCTGCCCGAAGGCGGCTGGGAAACCCTCGATGCCGCCACGGCCATCATCATGGGGTCACCCACCTACATGGGCAGTGTCAGCTGGCAGTTCAAGAAATTTGCCGATGCTTCGTCCAAACCCTGGTACACCCAGGCCTGGAAGGACAAGCTGTTTGCCGGTTTCACCAACAGCGCAGCCATGGGCGGTGACAAGATGTCGACGCTGAATTACCTCTTTACTTTGGCCATGCAGCATGGCGGCATCTGGGTCAGCCAGGGCGTACTGCCCAGCAACAGCAAGGCGGCGGTGCGCAGCGACACCAACTACCTTGGCTCTTACAGTGGCGCTGTCGCACAATCGCCATCGGATGCAGGTGCCGGCGAAATGAATGCAGGCGACCTGGAAAACGCCCGCAACTTCGGGCAGCGCGTGGCCGGTATCGCCGCGAGATTCGCTCCCTGAATCAGCTTTCTAAACCAGCTTTCTTTTTACAGGAATTGTCATGACCGTTGAACTCAGGCGCAACCCTCCGGCGGAGCTGGCCCAGCATCTGCAAATCCGCAGCCACGAGCTGATTACCGACGCTACGCTGGCAGAAGGCGGTGACGATGCCGGCCCCTCACCCCACGACTTGTATGACGCGGCGCTCGGCGCCTGCAAGGCCGTGACGGTGATGTGGTACGCCCGCAAGAAGGGGATTCCTGTCGATGAGATAAAAACGCGGGTTGAGCGGGACGACTCTCAGGAGCGCGCCGGTGTCTACAGGCTTGCCACCAAACTCCAGATCAAGGGCGCCCTGACGGATGCCCAGTTGCAGGAATTGCACACCGTGGCCCAGAAATGCCCGGTGCACAAGCTCATGAGCACGGTCACGACGGAAATCACGACGGATGTGGAGCGGCTGGCATGAGCGTTGCGCTGAAACTGACAGGACATCACAAAGACCTGGGCGGCGGCTTCATGGTGCGCCGCCTGCTGCCTTCCGCGCAGCAGCAGTCGGTTGGTCCTTTCATTTTCTTTGACCACTTTGGCCCGGTGACCGAACAACCCGGTACCAACCATGACGTACGGCCGCATCCGCACATCGGCCTGGCCACCGTGACCTATCTGTTCGAAGGCGCCATGATGCATCGCGACAGCATCGGCTCTGCCCAGCGCATAGAACCCGGTGCCATCAACTGGATGACGGCAGGGCGGGGCATTGTGCATTCAGAGCGCGCGCCCGACGACCTGCGTGACATCCCATATGTGAACCATGGCTTGCAGCTGTGGGCTGCCTTGCCCGCAGAGTTTGAAGAAACAGCGCCGGGTTTTTCACACACGCCGGCGGACAGCATCCCAGAGGTATCCGTGGACGGTGCGGTGGTGCGTGTGCTGGTCGGTGAGGCATTCGGAAAAGTCTCGCCCGTCAAGACCTTCTCCAAAACTCTTTACCTGGATGTGGCGCTGGCGGCAGGCACGCCTTTCACGTTGCCGCCGCTGGCAGCGCAGATGGCGCTGTATGCGGTGGACGCCGACCTGCTGCTGGACGGCGAGCCGCTGGCAATGCACACGCTGGCGACCCTCTCGCCCGGCACAGCAGTACAGCTCAGCGCAAACACCCCGACGCGGCTGGTGGTGATTGGCGGCGATGCACTGGATGCACATCGCTTCATGTGGTGGAACTTTGTTTCCAGCCGCAAGGAACGTATCGTGCAGGCCGGCGAGGACTGGGCCGCCCAGGCCATGGGGCAGGTGCCCGGGGAGACTGAATTCATCCCGTTGCCTGAACGGAAATTCACTGCGGGCTGAGGCGCGATCAAAGCCTTTTCAGGGAAAGCGCAGCGTTTAAGATCACGCGATGCAAATTTTCAGCCTGCTTCCCTGGTCCGACTGGATGGCCATTGTCTGGTTCTTTGGCGGCTGGATGGGCTATGCATGGTTCGCCCGGCACTATGGGGTCAAACGGCCTTCGCTGCTGCGTACCACCAACCGTTACCGGCACCATTGGCTGATACAGGCCACGTCGCGCGACCCGCGCGTGATCGACGGCATCATCACGCAGAATCTTTCCAGCACACCGGCATTTTTCTCTTCAACCACGATCATCATCATCGGTGGGCTGTTCGCGCTGCTGGGCACCACCGACAAGGCGGCCGAGCTGGTGCGCGAAATCCCGTTTGCCGTGCGCACCTCGGTACTGATTTTCGACCTCAAGGTGCTGCTGATGGTGGCCGTGTTTGTTTATGCGTTTTTCCGCTTCAGCTGGTCCATGCGCCAATACACCTTTGTCGCCCTGCTGATTGGCTCCATGCCGTCGCCGCAGGAGTTTGAGGTGGGGAAGTTCGACCGTGAAGCGTTTGCCACGCGCGCCAGCCGCATGGTGAGCCTGGCGGCCGAAACCTTTAACGACGGGCTCCGGGCCTACTACTTCAGCTTCGGCATCATGGCCTGGTTTTTTTCCACCTTTGCGTTTGCGCTGGCCACCGCCGTGGTGGTGCTGATTTTGTACAACCGCGAATTCAACTCGGATGTGCTGGACGTGTTGCGCGAATAGCCTGACAGTGCTTCTCAGGGCCGGCCGTCGGGCAGGTCACGCGCCAGGCGCAGGCCGCTGAATTGCCAGCGGGCATCGGGCGGAAAAAAGTTGCGGTAGCTGGCACGTATGTGGCTTTGCGGCGTGGCGCAGGAGCCTCCGCGCAGCACAAACTGGTTGCACATGAACTTGCCGTTGTACTCACCCACCAGGCCTTCCCAGGGCCTGTAACCGGGGTAGGGGTTGTAGTTCGACTGTGTCCATTCCCAGACGTCGCCGTACATTTGGGCCGGCAGGCCGTGGCTTTCCTCCTGCTGCGGCAGGGGGTGGTATGCCGATTTTTCTACAAAATTGCCTTGCGGCACAGGGCTGGCCGCCACACTGCGTGCTGCCAGTTCCCATTCAAACTCGGTCGGCAGGCGTGCACCGGCCCAGCGTGCAAAGGCGTCAGCTTCGAAGTAGCTGAGGTGGCAGGCCGGCGTGTTCGGATCCACGTCGATCAGCCCCTGCAGTGTGAAGTGCCGGTAACTCCCTTCGCTGCCCTGCCAGTAAAAGGGCAGGCTGAGACTGTTCTCAGTCACCCAGTCCCAGCCCATGGAAAGCCACAACTCCGGGCGCTGATAGCCCTTGTCGGCGATGAAGGCGATGAACTCGCCGTTGGTCACCGGCCGACTGGCGAGTTCGAAGGCCGCCACGTACGCCTTGTGGCGCGGCGTTTCATTGTCGAAGGCGAATTCGCCGTCGCGCGCCGCGTCAAAACCGTGTTCCACCAGACCGGCCTCATGGCGCAGCCAGTCCACCGGTTGCGGATGTATGCCGGCAAGCGGCCAGCGGCTGGCATAGGCGGGACGTGCCGGATTGAAAGACAGCGCGTGCTTGATGTCGGTCAGCAGCAGTTCCTGGTGCTGTTGCTCGTGGTGCAGACCGAGGGTGACCAGTTCCGCTAATTCTCTGCGCTGCGCGGTGTCGGTGCCGGCCTCCACCTGTGCGATCACTTCCAGCATGCGCTGGTCGACCTGTGCGCGATAGGCCAGCACCTCATCGAGGGAGGGGCGGCTGATCAGTCCGCGTTTGGGCCGCGGGTACTTGTCGCCTACGCCGTTGTAGTAGCTGTTGAACAGCACCCTGAAGCCTGGATCAAACGGCTTGAAGTCCGGTTCAAACCGCTCGAGGATGAAAGTCTCGAAGAACCAGGTCAGGTGAGCCAGATGCCATTTGGCAGGGCTGGCGTCCGGCATTGACTGGAGTTGGCAGTCTTCGGGGCTCAGGGGTTTGATCAGGGCTTCGGTTTGCTGGCGTACCGCGCTGAACCGAGTGGCCAATGCGGACGACCGGGCCTTGGCGCCGGGGATGCGTGAATGGGATGACTCGAGGGGCATGATGGCTACCGTGTATTTGGGGGCGGGCTCCGCCTCATTGGCATGCACAAAATAAGGCAGGGTGCGGATGTGACGGTGGTGAGCAACTAAAAGCTTCGCACGGCACTCATTCCTCAGCTGTCAGACAAGACCCCGAATGCTGGAGGTACAGCCAGGGGAACAGGCCTTGACAGTGGTTTGGCCACGGGATTGACCTGGGGTTTCAGTTCAGGGTCCAGGGCGCGCCGCTCGTCAAACACAAAACATTCGCCGTCAAAATGCGCGCGCCCGCTTTCCTCAAAATACTTGAGGATGCCGCCATCGAGCTGCCAGACGTTTTCGATACCGGCTTCGCGCATGAGGATGGCTGCCTTTTCGCAGCGAATGCCGCCGGTGCAAAAACTCACGACAGTTTTGCCCGCAAGCTCTTGCCGGTGTGCCAGCAGGGCCTGGGGAAATTCGGTGAACTTGCTGATGCGCCAGTCGATGGCGTTTTTGAAAGTGCCGACATCGGCCTCAAAGTCATTGCGGGTGTCCAGCGTCACCACCGGGCGGCCGGTATCATCGCAGCCCGCGTCAAGCCATCGCTTGAGCGTGGCGGCGTCCACCGCCGGAGCGCGCCCAGCGGCCGGCTGGATAGCGGGGTGGTTCATGCGGATGATTTCCGGCTTGACTTTGACCAGCAGCTTGCGAAACGGCTGGGCACTTGACCAGCTTTCCTTGGCTTGCAGGTCGCTGAAGCGGGCATCCTGTTTCAGCCATGCCAAAAAATCATGAATATCTGCCGCCGGGCCCGCCAGGAAGAGGTTGATTCCTTCTTCTGCCAGCAGTACCGTGCCTTTGATCGCGCGTTGTTGGAGCGCCTGTTCGATGCTGCCCTGCAGCATCGCAGGGTGCGCCAGCGTGACGAATTTATAGGCCGCAATGTTCAGGATTTGCATGATCCGGTCGATTGTAGGCAGGCATGCGGGGCCTTGCACTGCGTCACGGCGCCTCAGCGGACAGCCTCGGCCCTAAAATGACCTTTATGTTTGTTCATTTGCGCCTTCACACCGAGTTTTCAGTCGTCGACGGCACCAACCGCATCGATGAAGTTGTGGCCGCTGCGGCTGCCGACCACCAGCCGGCCCTGGCCATCACCGACCTCAGCAATCTGTTCGGGACGGTCAAGTTTTACAAGGAAACCCGGGGTGCTGGTGTCAAACCCCTGATTGGGGCCGATGTGTGGGTGCAGGTGCCGGGCAAGGACGCCGGGGCGCCCGCCGCGCGCCTGCTGCTGCTGGTGCAAAACCGTCAGGGCTACCTGAATCTGTCCGAGATCCTGACGCGGGCCTGGACAAAAAACGTGGTGCGCGACCAGGCGGTGGTCAAGCTCGAATGGCTGCAGGAACTCAATGAAGGCCTGATTGCGCTGTCGGGGGCGCAGGGCGGGGCTGTGGGCCAGGCGCTGCTGCAGGGCGACAGCGCACGCGCCGTCGAATGTGCGCTGTACTTTGCGGGCCTCTTCCCGCACCGTTTTTACCTCGAACTGCAACGCGCCCAGCGTCCCGATGACGAACGTCATGTGGCGGCCGCCGTTCAGCTGGCCGCGCGGCTCAAGCTGCCGGTGGTGGCGACCCACCCAGTGCAGTTCCTGACTTACGACGATTACGAGGCACATGAGGCCCGGGTGTGTATTTCGGAAGGCGAAATCCTGGGCAACACGCGCCGCGTGCGCAAGTTCACGCGGGAGCAGTACTTCAAGTCGGCCGCGCAGATGGCGGCGCTTTTTGCCGATGTGCCCACCGCGCTGGCCAACACCGTGGAAATTGCCCGGCGCTGCAACCTCACGCTGGAGCTGGGAAAACCCATGCTGCCCGACTATCCCACGCCGGAAGTCAATGGCGTGCGCATGCCGATCAATGAATACTTCCGCCACGCGTCGTTTGAAGGGCTGGAAGAGCGCCTGACTCACCTGTACCGCGACGTGGCCGTGCGCGACCAGAAGCGGCCCGAGTATGTGAAGCGCCTGGAGTTCGAGATCAACACCATCCTCAAGATGGGTTTCCCGGGCTACTTCCTGATCGTGGGTGACTTCATCAACTGGGCCAAGAACAACGGCTGCCCGGTGGGGCCGGGCCGGGGCTCGGGCGCGGGCTCGCTGGTGGCGTATTCACTCAAGATCACCGACCTGGACCCGCTGCAGTACAACCTGCTGTTCGAGCGCTTCCTGAATCCGGAACGGGTATCCATGCCCGACTTCGACATCGACTTTTGCCAGAGCAACCGCGACCGCGTGATCGATTACGTGAAAGACAAATACGGCAAGGAAGCCGTGAGCCAGATCGTGACCTTCGGCACCATGGCCGCGCGCGCCGCCATCCGCGACGTGGGCCGCGTGCTCGACTTTCCGTATGGCTTTTGCGACGGCATTTCCAAGCTGATTCCGAACAAACCGGGCCAGCACATCACGATTGAACAGGCAAAGGAGCAGGAGCCCATCCTGGCCGAGCGCGAGCGCAAGGAAGAGGACGTACAAACCCTGCTGGCGCTCGCGCAAAAGCTCGAGGGCCTGACCCGCAACGTCGGCATGCATGCCGGGGGCGTGCTGATCGCCCCCAGCAAGCTGACCGATTTTTGCCCGCTCTATGCCCAGCCTGGCAGCGATTCCGCCGTGAGCCAGTTCGACAAGGACGACGTGGAAGCGATCGGCCTGGTCAAGTTCGACTTTTTGGGCCTGGCCACGCTGACCATCCTGGAAATCGCCCGGGAGTTCATCATCGCGCGCCACCCGGCGCAAAAAGACTTCAAGTTTGAAGACCTGCCACTCAACGACCGAAAGGTTTACGAGTTGTTCGGCCGGGGCCAGACCGAAGCCGTGTTCCAGTTTGAAAGTATCGGCATGCAGCGCATGCTGAAAGACGCGAAGCCGGACCGCCTGGAAGACCTGATCGCCATGAATGCGCTCTACCGGCCAGGGCCGATGGAGCTGATCCCGACCTACATCGCGCGCAAGCAGGGCAAGGAAGTGCCCGAATACCCGGACCCGCGCGTCAAGACCATTCTCGAAGAGACCTACGGCATCATGGTCTACCAGGAGCAGGTGATGCAGACCGCGCAGATCCTGGGCGGCTATTCGCTAGGCGGCGCCGACTTGCTGCGCCGCGCCATGGGCAAGAAGAAAAAAGAAGAGATGGACGCCCAGCGCGAGATCTTCCGCAAGGGTGCGGGCGAGGGCGGCCTGAGCGAGGAGAAAGCCGACGAGGTTTTCGACCTGATGGAAAAATTCGCGGGCTACGGCTTCAACAAGTCGCACTCCGCCGCCTATGCGCTGCTGGCCTACCACACAGCCTGGCTGAAGGTGCACTACACCGCTGAATTCTTCGCCGCCAACATGACGGTGGAAATGGACGACACCGACAAGCTCAAGATCCTGTTCGGTGACGCGCAGAAGATGGGCATCCAGTTCGAGTCGCCCGACATCAACCGCGGCGACTACCGCTTCGAGCCGATCAGCGCCACATCGGTGCGTTACGGCCTGGGCGCCGTCAAGGGCACGGGCCAGCAGGCGATTGCCGCCATCGTGGCGGCGCGCAAGGAAGGCGGCCCGTTCACCTCGCTCTACGATTTTTGCGTACGTGTGGACCGCAGCCGGCTCAACAAGCGCACGGTCGAGGCCCTCATCAAGGGCGGAGCTTTTGACAACCTGCAGCTCAACCGTGCGTCGCTGCTGGCGTCGGTGGACCGCGCCTTTGAGTTTGCCGCTGCGACCGAAGCCAATGCCAACCAGGGCGGGCTGTTCGACATGTCCGACTCGCACGCGGCCAGCACCCAGGAGCCGGCGCTGGTCGAGGCTATGCCTTTCGGTGTGAAGGCGCGGCTGGTACTGGAAAAAACGGCGATCGGGTTTTACCTCTCGGGCCACCTCTTTGACGAGGTGGAGACCGAAGTGCGCCAGTTTGCCAAGCGCAAGATTGAGGACCTGATCGATTCGCGCGAACCTCAGCTTCTGGCTGCCATTCTGAGCGACCTGCGCGTCATCAACGGCAACCGCGGCAAGCTGATCATTTTCAAGCTCGACGACAAGACCGACGTGCTTGAAGCCTCGGTGGACGAAACGACCTTCAACGCCAACCGCAACCTGCTCAAGGACGACGAACTGGTGATCGTGCAAGGTACGCTGCAGGGTGCGTCGGAGCGCTTCGGCCGCCGCTTCAAGGTCACGCAGGTCTGGGACCTGGAAACTGCCCGCTGCAAATTCGGCAAGTACCTGCGGGTGGCGGTCAACGGTACCGCACCGGATATCTCCCGGCTGGTCAGGGACTTCCCGCCACGCCGCGAGATGTCAGACCAGGGAGAGTTGAGCCGCGGTTTGCCGGTACGGTTGAGCCTCAGGCGCCAAGGCGAGGCCGGCGGCGTGACAGCGGAGCTTCATCTGGGGGAAGCGGCCAAATTCTTCCCCACCGATGCCGCGCTGGCCAGCTGGATGGCGCAGGCCGACAAAGGGCTGGTGCAGATTGTTTATGAATGAAATTGGCCTCTGGGCCAATAAGGATGTGCGCGAGCAGCTATTGAATTGATAGCGGACTGTTGCGCGGGGCCTAGTCCTTGGGCCTGAATTCCAGAATCATGGGCGTTGGAACCCGCCCATCCACGTCGCGCGGCATGGTGCCAGTGCGGATGATGGCCTTGATCACCGCATCGTCCCAGGCTTTGTTACCGCTGGATTTGACCAGGCGCTGGCTGATGACGGTGCCGTCCAGTGTGGTGCGCACTTCCACCTCGGCGGTCGGGTTGCCCGCAATGTCTTCGGTGAACACGATATTGGGCACGACCTTGGCCCTGACCTTGCCACCATAACTTGCTGAGGGCCCACCGGCTTTTTGCGCTGTGCCTTTGGCCTCGGCGCCGCCGGTGGCACCGGCCTGGCCCATCATTCGCTTGAGGTTTTCGTCGCGCAGCTTCTTCGCAGCAGCATCGGCCAGTTTTTGCTTCTCGTCGTCTTTCGCGTCCTGCTTCTTCGCTTCGGCCTTTTTGGCGTCTTCGGCAGCCTTGCGCTTGGCCTGCTCCTCTTTGGCCTTCAGTTCTTTTTCTTTTTTCGCGAGCTGTTCGGCCTTGAGCTTTTCCTGCTTCTGGTTCTCGGCCTCTTTTTGCTGCTGCAACAGCTTGCGCTTTTTCTCCTGCTCCAGGGCGATATCGACATTGGATGCCGGCGGCGGCGTCTTCACTTCCGGCGTGGGGCGCGCGGGTGGGGGCGGCGGTGGGGTAGGGGCTTCCACCAGTTTGGGCGCTGCCGCCTGCGGCACGCTGGACCAGATTTCTGCATCAAACGACACGGCCTTGTCGCTGTGTTTCCAGTTGATGCCCCAGGTCAGCGCGGCCATCAGCAGGATGTGGGCGAACAAGGCCAGCCCGAACGCGCGCAACGACCCGCTGTCGCGGGGCGGTCCGAATTCGAGGCGATCTGCGGCGCTGGGCATGGCGGGTTACGGGCGGCTACTTGTTGCCGGTTTGTACCGAAAGGCCCACGCGTGACACCCCGGCTTTTTGCAGGTTGTCCATGACCTGAACCACGGTTTCGTACTTGATCGATTTGTCGGCGCTGATGACCACGGGCACAGCTTCGGCGCCGGCGGCTTTCACCGCCGGCTCCAGCCGTGCGATGTCGCCTGCGACGTTGCGCACGTTGCTGGGCACGCTGTCGGTCTTGATCTTGATCTGCACGGTTTCATCCTTGCTGATCAGGATCTGTACCGGATTTTGCGGTTGGCTGGGTGCCTTGCCGACCTTGGGCAGCGCGATCATGCTGGGCGTGATGAGCGGCGCCGTCACCATGAAGATGATGAGCAGCACCAGCATGACGTCGATGAACGGCACCATGTTGATTTCGCTGATGGTGCGCCGGTTGCGGCCGCGGCGGGAATTGACTGCTGGCATGGCGGTCTCCTTACAGCTCTAGTGTCCCGAAGGAGATTGGGCGCCCAGGTTGCGCTGCAGGATGTTGGAAAACTCTTCGATGAAGGTTTCGAGCCGGTTGGCAACGCGGTCAATGTCGTGCGAGAAGCGGTTGTAGGCCACCACGGCCGGAATGGCCGCGAACAGGCCGATGGCGGTGGCTACCAGTGCCTCGGCAATGCCCGGTGCTACTGTGGCCAGCGTGACCTGTTCCAGGGCGGCCAGGCCGGTGAAGGCGTGCATGATGCCCCAGACCGTGCCGAAGAGGCCGACGTAAGGCGAGACGGAGCCAACGGTGGCAAGGAAGGAGAGATTGGCTTCGATCGCGTCCACCTCACGCTGGTAGCTTGCGCGCATGGCGCGGCGCGCGCCGTCCAGCAGGGTACCGGCGTCGGTGATGCGGCGCTCGCGCAGCTTCTGGTATTCACGCATGCCGCTGGCAAAAATGCGTTCCATGGGGCCGGAGTGCTTGGCGTTTTGCGCAGCACCGGCGAAAAGGTCGTTGAGGCTCGTACCCGACCAGAACTCGCGGTCGAATTCGTCATTGAGCTTTTGCACTTTTTTCAGGGCAATGATCTTCCTGAAGATGGCGGCCCAGCTGGCGATGGACACGCCGACCAGCAACGCCACCACGGCCTGAACGACCCAGCTGGCATTGAGGATGAGGCTGACGATGGAGAGGTCTTGATTCATGTTGAAGCTTTGCTCAAGTTTTTAGGCTGTCAAGAATGGCAGCAGGAATCCGCCTGGGCTGCAGGCTGGCGGCGTCGACCCAGCCGATCCTGATACTTCCTTCACAGAGCAAGATGGGTGGTTGTCCCTCTTCCTGCCCTGTTTTTTGCTCTGTTTTTAATAGCACCTGCTGCCCAATTATCATGGACGCGCGGCCTGCTTCTACCAGGCTTGCCGTAACAATGAGTTCATCGTCCAGGCGGGCAGGGCGATGGTAGCGGATGCTGGTTTCTGCCACCACAAATATGCCACCGGTACTTTCCCTCAGGCGCTGTTGTTCAACACCGAGTGATCTGAGCCATTCGGTGCGTGAACGTTCAAAAAATTTCAGGTAGTTCGCGTAAAAAACAATGCCGCCGGCGTCGGTGTCTTCCCAATACACCCTTACCGGCCAACTAAAAACGCGCGCAGCCGGCTTCATGCCAGCACCGCCTTGAGCCGGGCCACAGCTTCCTTCAATTGATCCATGGAGTTGGCCGTGGAAAACCGTACGAATTGTTCAGGTGCCGCATGTCCGAAGTCACGGCCCGGCGTGACGGCCAGATGGGCACGCTTCATGAGCTCGAAGGCGAAGTCCCAGCTGCCGCTGACACCCAGGCGGGCGGCCGCGGCAGTGCAATCGGCGTAGGCATAAAACGCGCCGTCCGGCATCACCGGAACCGTGAGCCCCAGGCGGTTGAGCTCGGGGATGAAGTAGTCGCGGCGCGCCTTGAATTCGGCGCGGCGGCGTTCGTACTCTTGCAGGCTCTCCGGCTCGAAGCAGGCCAGGGCGGCATGCTGGGCCACGGTGCTGGCGCAGATAAAGAGGTTTTGTGCGATGCGCTCGATCACCGGCGCCAGCGCTTCGGGCACCACCAGCCAGCCCAGGCGCCAGCCGGTCATGTTGAAGTATTTGCTGAAGCTGTTGATGCTGATCACGCTGTGGCCCAGCTCGCCGGGCATGGCCAGCGCCGAATGGCCGAAGTGCTCTTCGTAGCTCAGGCCCAGGTAGATTTCATCGATCAGCGTGATGCCGCCGCGGCTGTGCACAAATTCGTGGATGCGCTGCAGCTCTTCCGGTGCAATCGAGGTGCCCGTGGGATTGGACGGGGAAGCCAGCAGCACGCCGCGTGTTTTGGAGTTCCATGCCGCTTCCACCTTTTCGCGGGTCAGCTGAAAGCGTTCTTCGGCGGTGGTGGGGACCAGCACCGCATTGCCTTCTGCCGCACTGACGAAATGCCGGTTGCAGGGGTAGCTCGGGTCGGGCATCAGGATTTCGTCCCCCGCCTCAATCAGGGCCAGGCAGGCCAGTTGCAAGGCAGCGGAGGCGCCCGCGGTGATGATGATGCGGTTGGGCGCCACCTGCGCCCCGAAGCGGGAGGCATACCAGCCGCTGATGCGTTCTCGCAGGGCCGGCAAGCCGGTGGCCTGGGTGTATTGCGTGGTGCCGCGCTCGATGGCGCGGGCTGCGGCCTGTTGCACCAAAGGCGGCGCCGTGAAGTCGGGCTCGCCGATGTTCAGGAAGATCATGGGCGATGCGCTGTGCGCAAATTCCTGCGCCAGCGCAGAGGCCGCTTTGGCAACCTCCATGACATAGAAGGGCTCAATCCGCTGAGCCCGCTGGGCGATTTTCAAGGCTGGCCTTTCACGGGGCGAGCCCCTATCGGGATTTGTCGGCAGCGACTTCAGCGGCGCGCAGCGAGGGCGCCATTTTGTTCAGGACCCCGTTGACGTACTTGTGGCCGTCGGTGCCGCCAAAGGCTTTGGCAAGCTCGATGCACTCGTTGATCACGACACGCCAGGGTACATCGAGGCAGTGGGTGAACTCATAGGCGCCTATCCACAGCACAGCATGCTCCACCGGCGATATTTCGGCCATGGGCCGGTCCAGCAGGGGCGTGATGTTTGCATCGAGCGTTGCCGCGCCTTCGATGCAGCCATGCAAAAGCGCATCGTAGTGGGCGGAGTCGGCTTTGTGAAAACCCACGAGGTCTCGGGTAAACGCGTCAATCGAATCCGCTTCGTTTCGGCCTACCAGGTGCTGGTAGAGCGCCTGCAGTGCGAACTCGCGTGCGCGCGTGCGGGCGGATTTGTCCGCCGCCTTTTTGACGCCGGTGTCGGTCAGGCCGGTGCGGGTTTGGGGCGGGCGTTTGGGTTTGGTGATGGGGTCTGCCATGAAGTGCCAGTCAGGTTAAGGGATGCAGGAGCAGGCGCTCAGGCAATTTCATTGATCAGGTTGGCCATTTCGACGGCAACGCGGGCGGCGTCGCGCCCTTTGTCGACCTGCCGGGCTTCAGCCTGTGCGACGTTTTCCGTCGTGAGTATGGCATTGGCAATAGGCAACTGGTAGTCAAGCGCCAGGCGCGTGACGGCGGCGCCGCTCTCATTGGCCACCAGTTCGAAATGGTAGGTCTCACCGCGAATGATGCAACCGAGGGCGATCAACGCGTCGTATTTGTTGCTTTCGGCCAAGGCCTGCAATGCAACAGGGACTTCCAGTGCGCCGGGCACCTTGACGTGTTTGATGTTGTCCTCTTGCACACCCAGCGCGGACAGCTCGTGTTTGCAGGCTTCTGCGAGCGCATTGGTAATGCTTTCATTGAAGCGCGCCTGCACGATGCCAATGGAAAGTTTTTTGCCGTCAAGCTTGTCGCCTGAACCTTTTTCTGCTCCAAACACGGTGTATCCCTTTGATTGATTTTTGTTGAACGAAGTGACTAGTCTTTGGTGGTGTAGCCCACGATCTCAAGGCCGTAACCCGTCATGCTCGGCATGCGGCGCGGGTTGCCCATGAGGTTCATCCGGTGCACACCGCATTCACGCAAAATCTGTGCGCCCACACCGTAGGTTCGCAAGTCCATGCGGCCGCGTTCGGGTGCCTGGCTGGCGCGCGCGGTGCCTTCAAACTGGGCGAGCAATTGCGCCGCGCTTTCACCGCAATTGAGCAGCACGGCAACGCCCCTGCCTTGTTCTGCGATGTGTTTGAGGCTCTGGTCGAGACTCCACGAATGCATGGAGCGGCCCGTTTCAAGAACGTCCAGCACCGACAGAGGCTCATGTACCCGCGCGGACACGACATCGTCAGCAGACCACGCACCCTTGACCAGGGCCAGGTGCAGGCTTTGGCTGGGTTTGTCCCGGAAGGCATGGGCGGTGAATTCGCCAAAGGCGGTCTGCAGTGTGCGGCTGCCGATTTTTTCCACCAGCGAATCGTTGCGGCTGCGGTGTTCGATCAGGTCGGCGATGGTACCGATTTTCAGGCCATGCTGCGCCGCAAACAGCAACAGATCCGGCAGCCGGGCCATGGTGCCGTCGTCTTTCATGATTTCGCAAATGACGGCGGCCGGTGAGCAGCCGGCCATGCCGGCCAGATCGCAACCGGCTTCGGTATGGCCGGCGCGCATCAGCACACCGCCGTCGACAGCCTGCAACGGAAAGATGTGGCCGGGCTGGACCAGGTCGGTGACCCTGGCGTCTTTGGCCACGGCGGCCTGCACGGTGCGGGCGCGGTCGGCGGCTGAAATGCCGGTGGTCACGCCTTCGGCGGCCTCAATGGACACGGTGAAGGCGGTGGAATGCTTGGTGCCGTTGCGTGTGGCCATGGGCGGCAGCTGCAGCAGCTCGCAGCGCTCGCGGGTCAGGGTCAGGCAGATCAGACCGCGGCCGAAGCGCGCCATGAAGTTGATGGCTTCAGCAGTGACGTGGTCCGCCGCCAGCACCAGGTCACCTTCGTTTTCACGGTCTTCCTCGTCGATCAGGATGACCATGCGGCCGGCACGCATGTCGGCAACGATGTCTTCAACAGGGGAAATGGCAGTGGTCATGGTTCAGGGATTTTTTGGGATGTTGTTATGGGTGTCGCCCAGCATGCGCTCGACGTAGCGTGCGATCAGGTCGATCTCGAGGTTGACGTCGGAGCCTGCAGCCAACCGGCCCAGCGCGGTGTTCTGCACGGTGTGGGGAATGAGGTTGATGCTGATTTCCGTGCCGCCCGCATCGTCGGCCAGGTCGGTGACGCGGTTGACGGTCAGGCTCACGCCGTTGACGGTGATGGAGCCCTTGTAGGCCAGGTACTTGCCCAGCTCGCGCGGGGCGCGAATGCGCAGTTCCCAGCTTTCGCCCACCTGGGCGAAATGCGTCACGCTGCCAATGCCGTCAACATGGCCCGAAACGATGTGGCCGCCGAGGCGATCGTGCGCACGAAGGGCTTTTTCGAGGTTGATGGGGCCGGTTTCTGCCAGGCCGGTGGTCTTGGCCAGGGATTCGGCGGAAATGTCGATGGTGAAGCGATTGAGGGGAAGGTCCAGTGTTGTGGCCGTCATGCATGCGCCGTTGAGGGCGATGCTGTCGCCCAGGCCCACGTCATCAAGGTAACCCGCAGGCGCCTCGATGGTGAGGCGCTTGCCGTGGTCTGAAGAGCTGCCCAGGCTTTGGATGGCGACGATGCGCCCCAAGCCGGTAATGATTCCGGTAAACATGGTGCCATTTTCGCAGGGATTCCGGGTGCGGCGGCGCGGACGGCGCCAAAGGCCCGGAAAAGAGGGCGTTCAGCCGTGATTCACAGGGCTTGCGCGGGATTCGCGGGCCGGTTTAGCCGTCTTTATTCAAAGGAAAATGGCTGTAGCCCAATATTGACGAGCGCAAGCAGCTATTATTTTTATAGCGACCGGGCGATGTTTCGTCTGCGTTCACCGGGCAGGCCGGTGCCCACCATCGCGCTAAAAAGCGTCCCGACCCGCCACACGGGCGACGATACGCAGGTCGGGCCCAATCCTTTCGGCAGACACAAACTGCAGTTCGAGCCCGTTGGCGAGTGTTTGCAAGGGTTCCAGGGCAGCCATGCCCTGGCCCGGCCCCAGCAGCCTGGGCGCCAGGTAAACCAGAAATTCATCCACCAGCCCGCTGCGGATCAGGGATGCATTGAGCTTGCTGCCGGCTTCGACGTGCAGTTCGTTGATTTCGCGCTGCGCCAGGTCTTTCATCATGGCCGCCAGGTCCACTTTTCCCCGGGCGTCGGGCAGGCAGGTGACCGTCGCGCCCTTGGCGACCAGCGCGGCTTCCTGGGGTGAGCTCCGGGTGGCGGTATAAATCCACACCGGGCCGCCCGACCGGAATATTTTGGCGCCAGGCGGTGTTTGCAGCAGGCTGTCGACAATCACGCGGCAGGGTTGCACCGGCGTTTCCACCAGCCGGACGTCCAGCTGCGGGTCGTCTTCAAGCAGGGTCCCGATGCCCGTCAGCACTGCGGAGGCCCGGGCCCGCCACGCATGGCCATCGGTCCGCGCCTCAGGCGAGGTGATCCACTGGCTCTGGCCGTTGGCCAGCGCTGTGGTGCCGTCCAGTGAGGCGGCAACTTTCAGGCGGACCCAGGGGGTTTTGCGGACCATCCGGCTAAAAAAGCCGATATTCAGTTCCCTGGACTCCCCGGCGCCCGGCCCGACCTCCACTTCGACGCCAGCGGCCCGCAGGCGCTCAAATCCCTGGCCGGCCACCAGAGGATTGGGGTCCGCTATCGATGCAACCACCTTTTTGATACCAGCAGCGACCAGCGCATCGCAGCAGGGGCCTGTTCGCCCGTGGTGAGAGCAGGGCTCGAGGGTGACATAGGCGGTGGCGCCTTTGACCGAGTGGCCTTTATTCGCTGCATCGCGCAGGGCCATGATTTCGGCGTGGGGGCCGCCTGCCTGCTGGGTATGTCCCGTTCCCAGAATATTGTTCCCACTTGAATCTGCCAAGATGCAACCAACGCGAGGGTTTGGAGCGCTGAGGTACAGGGCTTCTTTGGACACCCGCAAGGTCTGCAGCATCAAAAGGTTCATGGATTTTCTAACGGCTCAGATTTTGGGAGGGGAACTGGAGGATCAGGGGTTTGACTCGGAGGCAAAGCCCATCTCGAGAACCCTTCGACTGGCGACTATATTCCCTTGTCTTGTCGCGGGGTTCATTTTCGTTTGCATAAGGGACTCTATGATCTGGGCCTGCTGGCTCCGGCTGATTTCCGGTCTCGAAGAAATGATGTTCATATCCAGCAAACGGCCATCTTCTGCAATCCATATTTCTATGACCAGACGACGCAGTTTCAGGCTTGCTGCAATTTTCTCAGGGAAATTCCAGTCGAGCATCGGAAGGGCAGGTTGATCTACCTCTTCAATGTCAAAAAAGCGAAGGTCAGACATACCCGGTTTTCTCGGGCTCGTGGAGGAAAGCACCTGGCTGGGCGTGACCACACCTTCAACAGGCGATGGCTTGCTTGTTGCGGCGGAGTTCTCGGGTGTGGGTTCGGTCGGCTCCGCCTGAGCAGCGTTGCTGGGTCCGGATATCACCCGGGCGACCATGTTGCGCTTAACCGGGCTTATCGCTGCCGAGGTTTTTCTGGGCTTTTCGATAGATTGCGATACCAATAACAGCAAGCCACCGTGCATAAGTAGCGAAACGGTTGCCGCAAGAACCCAGCACGTCCGTTGAGATAGGCCTCTTCCCGTCTTATGTTTCACCGGTTGGCATGGCTGGGCGCATCATTTCCAGCAAGAAGTGGCGGCATCCAGAGCAGATGAATACCCTGAATAATTAACGTTGCTTTTCACCCCCGTATTCGTAATCTGGAAGTCGCCGCATTTATCGGCAGACATCGGACCGGGTGAGCTGCGTGTCGCGGTGACGGTATAAGTTCTTGCCGCCGCGGCAGATACAGCGATGGTGTAGGCACCGCCGCCATCACGAGGTGATTGCTTCAAATTTCCCGGAAACAAATCGGCCACGAGGGTACCTGCGGTATTGCTGTCGTATTTCATGTTTTCCGTGTAGTGGCGCTCCATCCATTGCGATGCTTCAAGGAGCACAGTCCGGACTTCAGCCCTGCGTCCTCTTGCCACGTATTCCTTGTAGCTCGGAAGTGCGACAGCGCTCAAGAGGCCAATGATGGCGACCACGATCATCAGCTCAATCAGCGTGAAGCCTCTGCTTCGATGGGCAATGCCGAACAATCGATTTTCCCTTGTAGTTTCGTGAGAAAGAATTTTCATAGGATTTACCTGGTCTTGAAGGAGGGGATCTCGCGCCAGTAAATTCGCGCATTTGTATTGTTTGAGCTACCGCCTTCATCGGTGGTGTCACCAATAATACGTGTGCAATTGAGCTGGCCCGACGCGCACTGGGAAGTGGTTGCATCCCCGGATACAGTGACTCGCTGATCGGTGATTTTGATGGATGCGGTGTTATAGGTGACTCCACCAATCGTGATGGTGCCAAAGAGTCCCGTGTTCAACAGGCCGGTGATGGGGTCTACAAAGGTAATGTAGGCAGCCGGTCCACTAAAGCAGATGTTGCTGCTCGTGGCCGCCGGTGCGATAGACACAGTAGCCAGCAGGCCCTGGCTCATGGTCGGGTTACTCACCACCATTTCCGAGGTGTCCGGCAAATTGATGTACCAGCCCTTGTTGTTTGTCCAGTCCATGGCTGCGCCAGTCACATAACCTTGGCCCAGAATGCCATTGGTGGGGTCCGCGTCATCCACAGTAATGCGTACGAATGTGCGGGCTGCCAGCTGCGTCCGCAGGCGGGGAAGGCCGGTCGTCGTGTTGTCGAGCAATGTAGGGTCGGCAATGTAGGCAGCGCTGGAATAGAGGGGTTTGTCCCAGATGCCAAAAATCCCGTGAACGCGACCGCTACCGTCGGGGAAGTCGGAGCTGACGACGGATTTGCCGGTGGCGAAGTTCACCACCACACCACCCAATGGATGGAACCGATACTCTGGGGCAGACGTGATGGGCAGGCGGTCAACCGATGCGTCCGTGGGTTTGGCGATGAACAGCGGCCGTTTGTTGGTGCCATCCGTATTGGCATAAGCAACCTTCCAGAGCGCTGGATTAGGGCTCGAAACGTCGAACTTCCACAGGTTGCCCTTGAGGTCGCCCGCATAGATGACGTCCGCGACTCCGTCATTGTTTGTGTCCACCCAGGTGGCTTGCGACAATCCATTGCTGGGCCCCGCGGCAGCCACCAGCTTGACGTAATTCACGCCGGGCGTCCAGACACCGCTATATGGGCCATTTGCAAACAGGATATAGAGCGCCGCCGATCCGTTCGTGCTGTTGATGCCGTTCGGAACAATCGTGGCAAATTTGCCATTGTTCATTTTGGCAACAGCGCCGGCTTGTTCACTTGAACGATTCGTGGTGCCCATTTGCGCCAGGTTGTACCCGAGGTCGCCGCTGCTGTCGTCTGCTTCAGAGAACTGCCATTTGAAGACGTTCGCTGCATTCGTTTCCGTCAATGTAGTGGGATCCGTGACATCAAGCGCAAAGATGCCTTTCGCGCCGCGCCCCAAAGATGCAAACAGATAGGTCTTCCATGCAGCCGCAGGGGCCAGTGCGTCATAGCCCGGCGCTGTCGCATTGGTGATCGTGGATCCCAGCAATACATCTGCGGAGTAGGGCGTTCCATCCATAAATGACTGGACTTTTTCGCCGGCAGGGTCCACCCAATCTTGCAGGCGGGAATGAATAAGTTGTGGCACGTACGAAATGATGGGTGTACCGCCTACTGATGCAACAGTGGAAGCGTCGAAACCGTGCAACATGCCGTCACCTGCGCCAAGCCAGACAATGTTTTTGCGGTCTTTTTGCGCCGTGACAAACGTACCGTAGCCCGGAAAGACAGTGCCGAAGTAGTCTGCATTGGGCTTGGACGTCACCACGGGGTTGGAGTTGACGACGGGGCCCATGATGGAATTGGCGTTGCGTTTGCGGAACCTGAGGCCTGTCGGGGCTTCGTCAACCCGGCTGCCCCGCAGCCAGTTGAGCTTGGCTTGGGCCGTTGCATCGGTACCGCCCACTGCGGTGGTTTTGACGGCATTCGACAGTGCAGCCCAGGTAAACGGCGTGCCGGTTGAGTTCCCGACATTGGTAATGACCTGGCGAGTGGTGGATGCCGTCAATTTGGTATGGCCGTCCCAGTAATAGTACGTCCGGTCCAGTGTGCCGTCACTCTTGAGGCGAATATCAAAGTCACCGTCCGGCTTGACGATGAATGTCAGCAATTCTCCATGACCATCATCGCCGTCAAAGCTGGCCAGGTATTTCAGGCTGCCGGTCTGGATCTGTGCAGAAGCGACAGCGGGCGCAGTATTGGACGCTCCCACGATGGCACTGAAGGCGGCGCGCAATGCTTTTTCCAGCTCGCTTGGGCGAATCGCCAGGAAATAGTTGTCGGGGAAGCCATCTGCGCCAGACGTGCCATCCAGCTTCTTCACATCCCAGTTGGCCTTGTCGGTGGTGGGTTTTTCGAAGTAAATTTTCGGGACTGATGGCGGTACGGTAACGTTTTCATTTTTACTGAATCCGCCCCATTTCGCGGCAAGCCAGAGCGGATCTTGCAACTGTGCTGCCGTCGCTGTTCCAAAATCGTATTCAGCCCGGCTTTCTTCCTGGTTCACTTCGCAGTTGTTGCAGCCGCCCGATGTATTGATGTTGGGGTGCACGGTACCATCCGCCTTCTTCACTGTCAGCGTGGTGCTGTCTGTGAAGTTGTAGGTATAGATGCCGGAATGGAAGTGCGCGCCGTCTTTGGTGCTGCCCGATATGGTGTATCCAAACCCCTGGGGGTTCAGTGACGCAGCATTAAAAACCCGGGTGTAGACGTAGACCTTGTTGCCCACGACTTCGTAGCGCAGGATGCCGGACGCATCGCTGTCGTAGTCACCACCCTGCTCGGAGTCTTCCCAGATGATCAGGAACTTTCCGGACGTAGCTGTGGGGGTACCGACCACCCGGAAGTCCACCAGGGTGCCACCGCCAACAGCGCCACCCACAAGCAATTGATAGGACGGTTGGATGATGATTTTGCGACCCGCAATGGTGGGATGCGGAATTTCAATGCGGGGTTTTCCGGGCGACAGCGCGACCGAGAAGCTTTTGACCTTGAATGCATCCGGATTGGCAACCAGCTGCGCGGCAGTCGGTGTTCGCACGGCGTTGGTTCTGGCCCAATAGGCCGCACCAGACAGCGCATACGAGCCTGCATACGTTGGGGCGTCAGGACACAGACCGTCTACTGCTGCCAGCGTGGAAATTGTCTTGCCGGTACAGGTTCCATCGTTTGTGGTGCCATTGTTCCCGATGAAAAACTTGTTGCCATGAATCCCTTCATCCGTACCAATCACATTGATCATGTTGACCAGGCTTGGGCTGCCCGGCAATGTGGCGAAAGGACTCCACTGGGTGCTCGTGTTGTTGTCATAAGACGTCACGCTGGCATTGAAGTTGATGGCATTGATGGCGCGGCACTGGCCCTGGCCGAAAATGGCATCGGCAGCTGTCTTGGCGGCGGCGTTGGCCCGGTTCACCGGGTCAATCCAGGCAGGCTTTGGCAGCCCCATGGCGGCATCTTTTGAGCCTGTTTGTGTGTAGTCATAAGTACCGCTTGCCGACAATCCACCAAGATAGCGAAGCGCTTCGGTGAACATCTCACCCATGGGATTGCCCCAGCTGGTGCACTGGTTGTCCGTCAGTGATGTCAGCTGGAAAGTACAGTTGCCGTCCCCGATATAGGTACCGTCGCTATAGCGATACCCATAAACGCGCAACTTGTTGATGGTGTAAACAATGCCCTGCGTGGCGGTGTACGTGCCATCGGTGGTGTAGTTCACTTCATTGCGAAATGTCTGCAAATTACTTCGAAGGACACCGCCGCTGATATTTTTGGCAAAGGAGCCGGTCATCAGTCCGAATTCGGCAAGGTTGCCTTCACCGTACTCATGCAGCAAGCCGATTGGCTTGAAATTGGCGGACGGATATTGCCTGCAATTTTCGGTACCCAGCAGCGCCGATGCGCAAACCTCGACCCGCACGATAAAGTCAGGGCCAGTGGTGCCAATGATGACTCCCGCCGTGCTCTTTGTGGGATTGCTGGAGCCGGATCCCAATCCGGTGACGCCTACGTTGTTACCGTTGGAGGCACTTTTTTCTCCACTCCAATGGCACTGCCACCGCTCATTGGCATTCCAGAGCTGGTAGTCGCCCTTGGCGATCCGCATCAAGGGCGGGTTGGCATTGGTGTGGGAATCGCCGTTGCCTGCCGTGTTGGTATTGAACGGCGAGTTGGCGGTCAGGTTGTCACCCAGCGTGGTATTGCAGATGGTGGCAGAAGTCTGGGTCAGGTTCTGGATGGTCCATTGCTTGATGGTCAGCGTAGGTGTTCCAGCGGTCGCACCGACATAACCCGTTGGCGTGATCACCATGGTGATCCAGGCAGGGTCTACGGCCACCGCGACACCTTCCATGTATTGGGCTGGCGTGGTCGTGTACACCGCCCTGATCTGGTCGCCGACCTCGACATTGAATGTGGTGGCCTGGGCGACGGAATGCGTCACACAGTTGTACTGAGGGGGGGCATTGGTTGCACCGCCATAGTAAGTTTCAACAAGAGTTTGGCAAGTGGTGGCAATGGCTGCCGCTGGCGCGGTGCCGGGACCGTTCTTGTGAGCCTTATTGGAATTGAACGCAAACTCGATAAGGCGCCGCGCGTTATTGGTGTTGTCGTTGCTGATGACGCTCGAAGCCGCAAGCTGGCTGGCCGTAAAAGGCGTAAGCTGATCCAGGTCGTCGCCCTTGTAATACTTGGCGAATGAATGGGCATCTGTCGGCAGGCTGGTACGCTCCAGAATGGTCAGTGCATTGGTGTCGGTGGAACGCAAGCCGCCGTACAGCACCTTGCGCACCACGTCCATGCGGGTCATGGTGGCCCAGTTCAGGAAGTTGCCGCTCCAGTTGCCCGTGCAATATTTGTCCGTGTTGGTGCTGACGGGCGCAAAGCGGTTTGTCGTGCCGCTGTAGCTATAGCATTTATAGGAGTCGAAATACCCGTAGTAATTGAAGCTGTGCTTGTAGGTGGTTTCGGGGATTCCGTCGCCGTCAAGATCCGAGAACTCGTCATACGCCCGGTAAAAAAGCTGATGGTCTTTCGACATGTTCAGCATGATCATGGGCCTCGGGGTCGAGGTCACGATGTTTGGCGGGATGGCCGGAGTCAGTGCCTGCGCGAATGCCACGCCTTGCGAAGTGAGCGCTGCAAGTAAAAATCCGGCAATAGTAATGATTTTTTTCATGGATTTTCTCACTTCATGTAGGGGCGAAAATAAGTCTGCATCACAACTTCAGTATTGAGATCTGCACCGAAACCACGGGCCGTAATGCGCATGACTTTGTCGTTGCCTGCGGCGAGGTACTCAATCAGGTATTCAGGCTGCCGTGCGACGCCGGCGAATCTCGGGACCCCGGTAAAGGTGCCCAGAGGTACTGCGCCGGTAAAGGTGCAATTGGTGCCGACACCTAACGCATCGCTTGGTTTGGCACTGGGCGAAGCAGGTGGCCCCTCCCAGAGTCCTTTTTTCCCGTTGATGGTCGGCCACCAGGGTTCAGGGTTGGTGACGGTGGTGTAGTTGCTCGTGTCGTAATACGTCCGTTCGAACCGGCATTGCCCTCTGGGGCAGGTATTGTCGAAGTTCGGCGCCCTGGTTGCTCCTCCTACGGGCCTGTCGTCGTTGCGCGCGCACAGGGCATTGGGGAGTACCGTGGGTACAAGCGAACGCAAGTCCCGTTCTGCGTCGCGCAGTGCGGCTTCTGTTGCCTGGCGGGCGACTTCATAGTCGAGTTGATTTCTCGAGAGCGTTTCACCGGTGGTTGCGCGCCGCATGCCGATGGTGCTGAGAATCGTGATGACCAGCAGGAACATCAAGACCACAGGCAGGGACACTCCTCTTTCGAGGCGTGGGGCGGTGATTGGTATGCCGGCTCGCATTAGTAGATACCTGTCAAGTTGTTGCGAATGGCAAACACGCGCTCGTACTTTTTGTAGATAGTGCGGTCCGAGGCCGTATAGGTGACGTTGGCACCCCGGCAATTGGCATAGCTGCGCAAGGAGCCGGCCTTGTCCTGGGTGCGTGAATTTTCCTGCGTGCGGGTCAGCAAACACACCCTGACCGCAGTGACGCGTTGCCACGAGGTCAAATCTCCGACCTTGGGCAATGCGGTCACTTCGGCAGCGGTATGGTAGGTCTCAGGAGACAGGCTGGTTACCCCGGCAGCCACGCCATACCGGATCACCATGTCTTCAATGCCTTCAAAAATCGGTTGATAAACAGTGTCTTCCGGGTTTTTCCCATTGCCGTTGCATCCCAGGCTTTTGGTGTTCACTGTTCGGGTGGTACTGCCGACCCCTTGGGCCGTATAGCTGGTGGCGACCAGGCCAAAGCGGTTGGACACGTAGCGCGGCAGTCCTGCGGTGATCTGGCCTGCATTGTTCGGGTCAAGTGAAACTGCTTGCCTGAGGCAGTCAAACCCATTTCCAAAAGTGCTCGCGTCCAGCTCGGGCATGGCGAAATAGTTGATAACGACCGAGTCTGGTGCGTTGGCTACGGTGGTACCGCAAGTCCTGGTGGTCGGGTTGAATACCGCGCCATCGCATCCAAACAACCCTTGCTCGTAGGCTGGAGCCGTTGAGTTTTTGGTGTTGCTGAACTTGCCCAACAAGTTGGGCGCCGCGGAGGTGGTGGCCATGATCGCGGGATAGAAGCCCGCCATCTGAAGGTCCCGGCCAACCATGTCCAGCGCAAGCTTGCCGGTCTCGTTCAGCATCGCCATATTGGCGGAAGCAGTGGCGGTTGCGCGAGTCCCCAGGTAGGCCGCCGCTGCCGCGAGGGCGAGCACCAGGCTGATGACCAGACTGACCAGCAGTTCGATCAGTGTCAAACCGCGCTGGCGGTAGCGCGCTTGCGCCCTTCCGGTGTGAAGTGTTTTCATGGAATCATCTCTAGATTGGCGCATTGCACGCCGGCCAGGGCGGTAGAGGTGCCCAGCGCTGCGGGGCAGCAGTTTCGCGACGCGATGCCTGTTGTAGTGGCTGTGCACGAATCGGGGGAACGCAGAGTCGTGCCATCCAGGTTGTCCTTGCTATACCAGGCCACTGTCACCAGAAAGCGCAGGTTGGTGCCCTTGGTTCCGGTCGACGTCACGATGCCCACCGCGCCCGGCAGCTGGCTGTTCAGGTCAAGACGCCAGACAGCGAGGTCATAGGCCGCCAGCTCGGTCGGGGTACAGGTTGCAGTGTTGCAATCTTTGGCCGGGTTCAGGTAGGTTGGGGTTCCATCAATGGATGCACGTTCGGCGGCATAGGTCCGGGAGAAGCTGTAATCAGTCTCGACCGCACTGGCATTTGCCCTGATGCGGTCCGCAAAGCCGCTGATGCTGGACGACAGTGCTGACCGCACCCATCCGGTTTGTTCAAATTTGAGAGAGGCTGTCTGCATGCCAACCATGCCCAGCACACCGATGGAAAGGATAAGCATGGCGATCAAGGCCTCGATCAGGCCTGCACCTCGCTGGCGACTTATGGACATGCACTGACTCCCGCATATTGTTTAACGCTCACTCGACCTGCAGAACTGATACAAATAGACCGGTAGTGCGGACTGCTGGTGTTTTCCAGGATATAGGCAAGCGTGAAGTTGGATTGAATACCCGCAGCGAGCCCTCGCGAGTCAAAGGTCATGCGCCGATCCGATCCGCTAGAGGCCAGCTCAAAGCTTTCGTTGCCGGTCTGGCGCACGGAAATCAGGCTTGAACCGACTGTTGTCGGGTTGTTTTGGGTAGCACTACAGCTGGGGTTGGAAAAAACTATCCAGCCAGTCTGCCAGTTGCTCCCTGCGGTTGCACACGTGGGGGTACCGCCGGTCAATGCGTTTGACGTATTGGTTGACATGCAGATGGTGACGCAGTTATTTCTGCTGATCGCCTCAACCCGCGCACGCGATATGTCATTGGTAAATTCGGCTGCGATGGCGCCAGCCTGGTTTCGCACCACAAACTGCCTCAAATTAGGCAGCCCTATGGCCAAAATCATGGCTAAAACAGCAACTGTCACCATGATTTCGATGATGGTGAAGCCTGCGTTGCAAGCGCGCGGGGCCGCTTTGGCTGGGCGGCGTAAGGATGTTGAGCACACGGTCATTCGCATGTCGTGAGTATAGGAACCGGGTTTGTCGCGCGAGGCTCCGGCTGTCGGACTCTGGCTACCACTAATCTGGTAGCGGACAGGACGCTTTTCTGCGCCGCGAGCGATTTCTACCGCCGGACCTCGTCCACCAGCGTCTTGAACTCGTCAATATCCTCAAAGCTGCGGTAGACGCTCGCAAAGCGGACATAGGCGACCTTGTCGAGCTTGCGGAGTTCACGCATGACGAGCTCGCCGATACGGTTGGACGGCACTTCCCGCAGCCCCAGGCTCAGGAGCTTTTCCTCGATACGTTCAACCGCCGAGTCGACCTGCTCGGTGCTGACGGGCCGCTTGCGCAGCGCCAGGTTCAGGGACGCCAGGACTTTGCTGCGCTTGTACTCGATGCGCCTGCCGTCCTTCTTGACGATGGACGGGAAGGTGACATCGGGCCGCTCATAGGTTGTGAAGCGCTTTTCACACGCGCCGCACTGGCGGCGGCGGCGTATGAACTCGGCGTCTTCACCCACCCGCGTCTCTACGACCTGGGTTTCAAGGTGGCCGCAAAAAGGGCATTTCATCAGGGTTGGTCCGGGTTTGAAGGCATAAATCGGCCTCCAGCCCAATCAGGACATGCGCGGGTAGCTATCAAAATCATAGTGTCCGCGCTGCCCGTCATGATTAGCGGTAGACCGGGAAACGGCTGGTCAGGGCGTGGACCTTGGCACGGACCGCTTCAATGTTGGCCGCGTCGCGCGGGTTGTCCAGCACGTCGGCGATCAGGTTGGCCGTGATGCGGGCTTCTTCGTCCTTGAAGCCGCGGGTCGTCATGGCCGGGGTGCCGATGCGCACGCCGCTGGTGACCATCGGCTTTTCCGGGTCGTTCGGGATGGCGTTCTTGTTGATCGTCATGTGGGCGCTGCCCAGCACGGCTTCGGCTTCCTTGCCGGTGATGCCCTTGGCGCGCAGGTCGACCAGCATGACGTGGCTTTCAGTACGGCCGCTGACGATACGCAGGCCGCGCTGCGTCAGGGTGTCGGCCACGATCTGCGCGTTTTTCACGACCTGCTGCTGGTAAGCCTTGAACTCGGGCGCCATGGCTTCCTTGAAGGCCACGGCCTTGGCTGCGATCACGTGCATCAGCGGGCCGCCCTGCAGGCCTGGGAAGATGGCGCTGTTGATGGCTTTTTCGTGCTCGGCCTTCATCAGGATGATGCCGCCGCGCGGGCCGCGCAGGCTCTTGTGTGTGGTCGACGTCACGATGTCGGCGTGCGGCACCGGGTTGGGATACACGCCTGCGGCCACCAGGCCGGCGTAGTGGGCGATGTCGACCATGAAGATCGCGCCGACGGCCTTGGCCACCTTGGCGAAGCGCTCGAAGTCGATGCGCAGGCTGTAAGCCGACGCGCCCGCGATGATCAGTTTGGGCTTGGTCTCGTGAGCCTTGCGCTCCATTGCGTCGTAGTCGATCTCTTCCTTGTCGTTGAGGCCGTAAGAGACGACGTTGAACCACTTGCCGCTCATATTCAGGGCCATGCCGTGCGTCAGGTGGCCGCCTTCGGCCAGGCTCATGCCCATGATGGTGTCGCCGGGCTTGAGGAAAGCCAGGAACACGGCCTCATTGGCTGAAGCACCGCAATGCGGCTGCACGTTGGCGGCCTCGGCGCCGAAGATGGTTTTGATGCGGTCGATGGCCAGCTGCTCGGCCACGTCCACGTGCTCGCAGCCGCCGTAGTAGCGGCGGCCGGGGTAGCCTTCGGCGTATTTGTTGGTGAGCTGCGAGCCCTGCGCGGCCATGACGGCGGGCGAGGCGTAGTTTTCGCTGGCAATCAGCTCGATGTGGTGCTCTTGCCGGGCATTTTCAGCCTGGATGGCGGCGAAGATTTCGGGATCGGTTTGTTCGACCAGGATGTTGCGGTGGTACATGGCAGTCCTTAAAGACGTGGTCCCTGCTATTCAATGAATGAAACAAGGGCTGCCCAGGCGAACGGCTGAACGCTTCGGCCCAACGGCTTTCAGCGGTGCGCTTCCCAGTGGTGTCCCACGTCAGCTCCAATGGTTGCGAAAACCTTGAGCCTATCGCCAGTCGCGCACCTCGCTAGTGTAACTGAGCGCGCCTAAAACCTGCCGCCTCCGGGGTTCTTCACCTGCAGCCCGAAAAGCAAAAAGCCGGGGCGCTGGCAGCGGCCCGGCTTTTTGGCAGTGCATGGGGTGAAAAGGCCCCCACAAAGCGGCCGAATCAGGACTGGTTCAGCAGCGCCACCTTGTCAGGCGTCTTGCCTTCAGCGTCGGGTGTGGCCGGCAGGGAGGCCGGTACCGGGCGCGACGTGCCACCGGGTGTGGTGAAGAAAGGCGAGGGCGCACCGCGCTTGGAGGCAGACGCCACCACGGCCAGCAGGCGGGCATGTTCGCCCATCACCTTGCCGGCGTACCCGCCGTCGTCGTCCATGTTGGCTGCGCCCACATAGTATTTGAGGCCGCCCTCGACAGAGCCGGCGCGGGCGATGCATTCCTGCAGCACCTTGACGCCTACGCGCAGGTTGGTCACCGGGTCAAACGCCGCCAGCTTGCCGCCGAAGTTGTCGTACTTGTCGTGGTGCACCTTGGTCATGACCTGCATCAGGCCCTGGGCGCCGACCGGGCTTTGCGCAAACGGGTTGAAACCGGACTCGATCGCCATGATGGCCAGGATCAGGGTGGGGTCGAGCTTGGCTTTCTGGCCGATCTCGAAGGCCTCGGCCACCAGCACACTCAGCGGCTCGGGCGCGACGCCGTACTTCTTGCTCAGCCAATAGGCCACTGCCGCCTGTTGGGCGGGCAGGTCTTTCGGGTTGGACGCCGTGGCGCGCTCAATAGCGGCCGGCTCGGTAAAACCGATGGCAGCCTCCTGGCGCTGCTGCAGCCAGGTCATGAGCTTGAATTCACCGGCCTGACGCAAGTCGGGCCGGGCTGTCAGGGTGATCACCGCAAACACGACCGCCAGGCCCAGAAGGGCGAAGCTGTTGTGGGTAATCTCGAAAAAGCCTTGGGAGATGTCATCAACAATGTTTGAAACACTGCTTCGCACATTCTTGATGTGTGCGTTGACATTCAGGTTAAGGCCGAATTGTCCTAGCGCTGTCATAGCACTCCTTTCTACGCTTGCAGGCCCTTTGGGGGCCAGGCAGGCTTTGATTGGGTCGCCATCAAACCAAGGCAAGCCTTGTGGGTGTTGACCCTTGTTTGACGTTGCCGGCTTCTTTGAGGAATAGGGCAGCGGGTTCGGGTTGTCCCTAGGATTCGTGGGACTGGCGGGATTCTATGGGGTTGGTTAATAACCTGTCAATAATAACAAATCAATTCTTTATATCAAAAAGTCAAATAAAAACCTTGATTTCCGGCAAAACCGGCCTGAATCAAGGTGTTTACGGGCTTTATTTGAGATGGAGCTCTAAGTTAAGTTTTGCCTCTAAAAAGCGCGATCAGCCTTTCGCGGCTGCGGTTGTAGGCCGTTTTCCATGTTGCATGTAGTCGCCGGATCGGCGCCTGCGGCCGGCCTGGGTTGCCTGGGAGCACACAAAAAGGCAGCGGCAATCACATCCTGCGCTGTGATTGAAAAGATGGTCTTGCTTGCGGGACGGCAGGGGTTTAACCTGCAATTGCGTGTTCACTCACGCATCAACCGGGTAACCAACCCCGGAAAATCTGGAAGCAATCACTTGCTTTCATCGCACTGGAGACGATAACTCTCTTCTTTGCGGAAACCCGACGGCATGAGCATAAACGCCCGCCGTCAACCCCGGTCGGTCTAACTGCCCGGGGTTTTTTCTTTGGAGGCGCCGCTTTTCACAGGCTTCAATGCCCTTCGGTTGACCGTCTTTTTCAAATAAATCATTGACCTGGCGGCCCCGGCGCTAAAAACTCGACGGCTATGGCAATCAAAGATTTGAAGAAAAAATGGCAGGAATTCAACTGGCGCGAGACCAATTGGCGGGAAATCGGCAAAACCCTGCCGGCACGGGCGGCCGCTGTGGGCCGGTCGCCGCTCTGGCAGCGTCGCGCGGCCTGGGCGGTGGGCAGCTTGGTGGTGTTGTGGGTGGTGGCCTATGCGGCCGTGCCGCCCATCCTCAAATCGCAACTGGAGAAGATCGCCTCTGAAAAGCTGGGCCGGCAGGTCACTGTGGGCGAGGTCGACTTCAAGCCCTGGTCGCTCGAACTGACTCTTCGCGACCTGGCCATCGCCCGTGCCGGCCCTGTGGGTGGCGCTTCGGCAGCTTCTCCCCAGGCAACGCCCCAGTTTTCCGTCAAGCGCCTATATATAGATGCAGAGCTGGAGTCCCTGCTTCGCCTCGCCCCAGTGGCCGACGCTGTTCAGGTGGACGAACCCATCGCGTTTCTTACCCATCAAGGTGAGGGCCGTTACGACATCGACGACATCCTGGAGCGCTTCAAAACACCCGCAGATGCCCCTGCCGGCGACCCGCCGAAGTTCGCGGTCTACAACATCGTCGTCAGCGGCGGGCGCATGGACTTCACCGACCAGTCCGTCGGCAAGACCCATGAACTGCGGGAGCTGGGCCTGTCGGTGCCTTTCCTGAGCAACCTCAAATCCCAGCGAGAGGTCAAAACCTCGCCGCACCTGGCCTTCAAGCTCAATGGCAGCAGCTTTGACACCGCTGCCGAAGGCACGCCCTTTGCCCAGACCCACAAAACCGACGCCACCTTCACGCTGCGCGGTTTTGACCTGAACCCTTACCTGGCCTACTGGCCGGCGAGCCTGCCCTTCAGGCTGCAAAGCGCGGTGCTGCATGCCAACGCCAAAGTCGCGTTTGAGCAGACACCCGCCACGGTGGTGCGAATTTCCGGAACCGTGACGGCGGAAAAGGTTCGTGTGCTGGCTGCGCAAACGGTCGGGCAGTCGCCGGCTGTGGCGCCGGCGCGGGCTGCAAAACCCGGTGCATCCGGCAAGCGCGCTGCAGACGGCGAAGCCCAGCCACCGGCCCGCGCCGACTTGCTGGCCTTTGAGCGCCTGCAGATCACGATGGACGACGTGCGCCCGCTGGAGCAGTTCGTCAAACTGTCTGCGGTGGAGCTCACGGCCCCCACGTTGTCCCTCGCCCGGGACCGGGCAGGGCGGCTGAATCTGCTGTCGCCTGCGCCGGATGCTATTAAAAAAGGAGCTGGTGGCGCACAGCCAGAAAGGGCTACAGGCCAAAACTCTTCCGATATTCAAGCCCAGGCACCTGCCGGTGCGGCTTCGGCTGGCGCCCCGGCGTCTGCACCTTCAACTAAAACCACGCCTTCGTCCGCCCCCTGGAAAGTGCAGATCGCCCGCGTGGCGGTGCGTGCCGGCCGTATGAACTGGCTGGACGAATCACTGGCCTCACCCGCTGACATCCGCCTGGCTGGGCTGACGCTCGATGCCTCCGGCATCGCCATGCCTTTTGCGGCTAACGCGCCCCTGCGGTTCAATGGTTCGCTGGGACTGGAGCCAGCAGCCATAGCGCCGGCACCCGCGCCGGCAAAAACCGGCGCCAAACAACCGGCCAAAACATCGGCCTCATCTGCGGCATCCACTGCGCAAGCGATTGCAACACCGGCGCTGCTCACCTTTAGCGGCACAGCCACCGACCAGGCCGCCCAGGCTACGGCCACCGTGGCCGCCTGGCCCTTGGGCATGGCCGCCAAATACGTCGGCCAGTTCCTGCTGCCGGCGCTGAACGGGCAACTGGACGCCCAGCTCGGCGTGAACTGGCAGGCGCCCAGCGGTGACAAGCCGCAGCAGTTGCAGGTCACCGCCCCGCAACTGGCTGTCAGCGACATCCTGCTGGCGCAGGGCAAGGTGTCGCTGGTGTCCGTCAAGCGTGTCGAACTCGCGCAGGTTGACATCGACGTGACAGGCCAGTCCTTCAAGGCCGCCAAAATGCAGCTGGACCAGCCCAAAGCCAAAGTCGACCGCGACACCGACAAGCGCTGGATGTACCAGCGCTGGATGGCGAGCCCGGGCACCGCAACGCCGGCGCCGCCCCCTACCGACGCGGCAACACGCGCGGCGGCGCCTTCATGGGCCGTGGCCATTGCCGATGTGCAGCTGGACGGCGGCGCCATGTCGTTTTCCGACCAGTCGGGTAGCAAGCCGGTGGCGTTTGAAGTGACCGCCGCCAAAGCCCAGCTGGGCGGACTGGTGCTGGACGACAGGCCGGACGCCAAGGCGCAAGCTGCCAAACCCATGCCGCTGACTGCCTCCCTGCGCCTGGCCACCGGCCGGTTTGAACCCGGCAAGGTCGACTTCAACGGCAATCTCGGCTTGAGTCCGGTGCAGGCGCAGGGCCGGCTGGTGGTCGACAGGCTGCCGGTGCAGGCCTTCGAGCCCTACCTTGCCGATGTGCTCAACATCGAACTGCTGCGCGCAGATGCCAGCTTCAAGGGGCGTGTGGCTTACCGGCAGACACCGGCCGGCCCGCAGGCGCAGGTGGCCGGTGATGTGTCGCTGGAGGAATTCAGGGCCAACACGCTGGCGCCCAGCGAAGACCTGCTGGCGTGGAAGGCCCTGAACCTGCGCGGCCTGAATGTGGCGCTGGACCCGGCCAAAGCCACCCGGGTGGACGTGCGGGAAACCGTGCTCACCGACTTCTTTGCACGCGTGATCATCCTGCCCGATGGCCGCATCAATTTGCAGAACCTGGTGAAGCCCGGCAAAGACGCCGTGGCCGCCAGTGCGGAAGGCGGAACGGCCACCCTGGCCCTTTCGCCATCATCGGCGTCATCTTCACCGCAAGCTTCATCTGCTACTGAAACGATAGCTGCTGGCGCACAGCCATTGCCGTCTGGCGGCCAAAAAGGCTCAAAATTCGTGTCAACAGCGCCGGTCAGCCCGACGGCCTCCGCCGCGGCGGCTGGCGGCTCACCACCGCCCATCGTTAACTTCGGACCGATCAGCCTGATCAACGGCAAGGTGTTGTTCTCCGACCGTTTCGTCAAGCCCAACTACTCGGCCGACCTGAGCGACCTGACCGGCAAGCTCAGTGCTTTTTCATCGGTGGCGCCCACCGTGCCGGGTACCACGGCCACCGTGCCCAACATGGCCGACCTCGAGCTGCGCGGGCGCGCCGAAGGCACGGCTTCGCTGGAAATCCTGGGCAAGCTCAACCCGCTGGCCAAGCCGCTGGCGCTCGACATCAAGGGCAAGGTGCGCGACCTTGAGCTGCCGCCGCTGTCGCCGTACTCGGTCAAGTACTCGGGTTACGGCATCAACCGCGGCAAGCTCAGCGTGGACGTGGGCTATGTGGTGCAACCCGACGGGCGGCTTACCGCTACCAACAAGGTCATCCTGAACCAGCTCAGCTTTGGCGACAAGGTGGAGGGCTCCACGGCCAGCCTGCCGGTCAAGCTGGCGGTGGCGCTGCTGGCCGACCGCAACGGCGTGATCGACATCGACCTGCCCATCAGCGGTTCGCTCAATGACCCGCAGTTCAGCCTCGGGCCCATCATCGTCAAGGTCATCCTCAACGTGATCGTGAAAGCCATCACCGCGCCTTTCAGCCTGCTGGCGAATGCGCTGGGCGGCGGCGGGGAAGAACTCAGCACCGTGGGCTTTGCCGCCGGCAGCGCCGAGCTGGGCCCGGAGGCTAAAGCCGGCCTCGACAAGGTGGCCAAGGCGCTGGTTGACCGGCCATCGCTGCGGCTCACCGTGGTGGGCACCAGCAGTGTCGACGCCGAGCGCGACGGTTTCAAACGCGAGCGGCTCGACGCCCTGGTGCGCGCTGAAAAGCGCCGCGCCACGGCCAAAGAGGGCGGCACCGCGACGGCGGCAGTCAGCATCAGCCCGGCCGAATATCCGGCCTTGCTCAAGGAAGTCTATAAACGCGCCGACATGCCCAAGCCGCGCAACCTGGTCGGCCTGGCCAAAGACCTGCCCGTGCCCGAGATGGAAAAGCTGCTGCTGGCCGACATTAAAGTGAATGACGACGCCATGCGCGAGCTCGCCGTGCAGCGCGGCGTGGCGGTGAAAGACTACCTGGCTTCGCGCGATTTACCGCCTGAAAGGCTCTTTCTGGGGGCCGCCAAAGCCGTGCCGCCGGAGGCCAAATGGACACCGCGCGCGGAGCTGAATTTGGCGATGCCTTAGAGCCTGTTCATGATCTATTTGAGGCCACGTTGGGGTGCAATCGGGATGAGTTGGTGGCCCGGATCCCGCCGCATGGGCTACTGCCCATGCAAGGGAACGGGGCGCCAAATCGCCCGATTTCACCCCAACCCGAAGGGCAGGCATTTTTTCGGGCGGTCTGCGGCGTTGCGCTGCTCGCCAATAGCGGGGCTATTGGCAGCGCACCGCGCCTTGCATCCCATCCCGAAAAAATGCCTGCGTGGCCCCAAATAGATCATGAACAGGCTCTTAAAACAGCGAAAATAGCGTCAGTGCTTTATTGATAAAGCTTTTATGGGGCCTTTGGGCCTGGGCGCGCAACACGGGTTGCGGCGCCGGCCCCCCATCCAATCCAACACCCGCTGCCGCCCGCAAAGTCCTCCATTCCCCGGGGAGCCTTGCGGCTGGTGGCACTTATTTTTTGACCTTGCGTTCCCATGTTTAAATCTTCCAAACCTGAAACCCCCGCCGTGAAAACGCCCACCACCAAGCAGGCTGAAGCCCATCCGCTGGACGGCCTGACCGGCGGCGCTTTCTCTGCGCCCACATCCGGTGAACGCACGGCGCGCATCCGCACCTGGCTGGCGACTGAGCCGTCGGCAGAGCAGATGGCCGAGGTCTACAAGGACCTGGCCAACCGCGACAAGGGCGCCGCCAAGCCGCTGAAAGAAAAGCTCGACGAGCTCAAGCGCAGCAAGGGCCAGGAGGCCGTGGCCGCCGAGTGGGCCGAAAAAGCCCAGGCGCTGCTGGCCGTGCCCAAGCTCAACCTGGCCGACGCCCTGGCCTGGCAGCGCGACGCCGCCAAGGCCGGCGCGCCGCTGTCCAAAGAGCCGCTGGCCGGTTTGAAAGTGCAGCTGGCCGACCGTGTCAAGACCATTGAAGACCTGCAGCACCGCACCCAGGTGCAGCGCGAAGCCGCCGTGCTGCTGGCCCAGCGCACCGAAGTGCTGTCGCTCAAGCCCTGGCGTGATGCCGAAGCGGCTCTCGAATCCCTGCGCGGTGACGTCACGCACTGGCAGTCGCAGGCCGATGACATCACGCACGACGCCAATTGGGCCAGTGTGGACGCCAAGTTCCCTCCGCTGCTCGACGCATCTCGCGCGCAGTTGCTGGCCGTGTGGGAGGCCTTTCAAGGTGCGCTCGCGCAGGCCCAGAAGGCTGCTGAAGATACGGCGGCGCCGCTGCCCGCAGTGCCGGTGTGGGCCGACGAGCTGCGCGCCGCGCGTGGCCTGCCCCCTGCAGCGGGTGAGCAGCCTGCACGTGCGCCCAAGGCCAAGATCGACCCGGCCGTGCTCAAAGACATGCGCGAAAAATCGTCGGCCATCGTGCAGGAAGCGCTGGCACGGCTTGAGCACGAAGTCACCGAAGGCCATGGCAAGTCCACCCCCAAGGTAGCGGCCGAGCTGCGCCATGCGCTCAAGGAACATATCCGCAACATCGACAGCAAGCTCGAAGCCGCCGCGCACGCCGCATTGACGGCTGCCGGCGAACTCGAAGGCTGGCAGCGCTGGCGCGCCGACCAGATCCGCGAAGAGTTGGTCGTGAAAGCCGAGGCCCTGGTGGCCAAGCCGCTGGGCGGACGCAAGCAACAGGAAGCCCTGCGCGCCATGCGCGAGCAGTGGAAGACCAGCGACCAGGGTGGCACGCCCAACCACGCGCTGTGGAAGCGTTTTGACGATGCCTGCAACGAAGCGCACAAGGTTGTTGAGGCCTGGCTGGAGAAGGTCAAAGAACAAAGCGAAACCGTCAAGGCCGAGCGCAAGCTGCTGATCGACGAAGTGCTGGCTTGGGCCGAAGCCAACAAGGGCAACACCGACTGGAAGCACCACATCCGCAGCCTCAATGGCTTTGTCGAAAAATGGCGTGAAGCCGGTCATCTGGGTGAAAAGGCGTTTGCCGAAATCCAGCCGCAATGGAAAGCCGCGATGGACGCCGCAGACGCTCCGCTGACCGCTGCGCGCCACGACAGCATTGCACGCCGCAAGGCCATGATTGAAGAAGCCAATGTGCTGGGCGCCGAGCCGATGTTGCGCATCGACGCCGTCAAGTCGCTGCAACAGCGTTGGCAGCATGAAGCGCAGGCCGTGCCGGTCGAGCGCAAACAAGAGCAAAAGATGTGGGACGCCTTCCGCAAACCCATCGACGATGCCTTCCAGCGCAAGACTGCCGAACGCGAAAAAGCCGCTGCGGCGCTGGGCGAATACGACCGCATGGTGCTGGACGCATCCAAGGCCGTTGAAGCCGCCACCGCCAGCGGTGATGTGCAGAAGATCCACGCGGCTGCCAAGGCACTGGAAGCCATCGTGCGCGGACAGGTGCCTGTGCCCGCACCGGCTGCGGTACCTGCTGCTGCCCCAGCGGCGCCGTCGGTCGAAGCCGCATTGGCTGATGCGAACGCTGTCCCGGTTTTGAAAGAAAATGAGGCTGTAGCGCCCGTGGAACCTGCGCAAGCAGCTACAGAAAACGTAGCAGATGCACCTGCTGCCACGGAAGCCGCCAGCGAAGCGGCGGCCACCGAATTTGCCGAATCCAGCGAGCCGGCGAGTGCGCCTGCCGAACCGGCACCCGCGCCCAAGCCCGCACCCAAACCCGTGGTGGCACGGCGCGGGGACGACCGCCCGGGCATGAAGAAACCTGAGCCCGCAGCGGCCGGACGCGGCGGCAAGTTTGGCGACCGCAAGGATTCGCGCCCGGGCAGCAAGCCCGGCGGCCCGCGCCAGAGCACCGACAACAAGTTTGAGCCTTACCGGGAAGGCCGCGATGACCGCGGCCCGCGCGGTCATGATCGGGGAGACCGTGGCGACCGCAATGCACGCCCTGCATTCGAAGAGCGCGGCCCACGCCTGGGCGATGCCGCCTTCCGCGCCCAGCGCGAAGCCTTTGAGGCCGCCAACCAGGCGCTCAAGAAGCTCGCGATGCAGGCGCACGGTGAAGTGCTGACGCACTTGTTGACCGCCTGGGAAAAGCGCGACCCCGCACAACTGCCGAGCGCGCAGGACCTCGGCAAAGCCGTGGCGCCGGCCGTGCGCAACCGCTGGGTGCAAGCCGTCAGCACGCCCTCGGGCAAGGACGCTTCCGAAGCGCTGCTGCGTCTGGAAATCGCCGCCGAGCTGCCGACACCGGCCGAGCACATCAGTGCGCGCCGCATGCTGCAGCTGCAGCTGCTGACCAAGCGCAATGCCCCCGCGCCGGCTGAAACCTGGGGTGAAGACACCGCCCAGGTGCTGGCTGCTGACTTTGACGCCGGCAACGCCAGGCGTGTGCAGAACGTGCTGAAGGCATTGCTCAAGCGATGAGCGAGGTTGGCGCTGCTGTGGCCTTGCCCCAGGAGCGGCAACAGACGCTGGGTGAGGAAATCGCCAACAGCGTGAGCCACGGTCTCGCGCTGCTCGCTGCGCTGGTGTCGGCGCCTTTCCTGGTCATCGCCAGCGCGCGCGACGGTGACGCGCTTGATGTGGCGGCAGTCTGCGTTTTTGCCGCCACCATGGTGGTGCTGTATTTCACCTCGATGCTGTACCACGCCTTGCCGGCTATCCGGGCGATGCGTGCCAAGCGGGTGTTCCAGGTCCTGGACCATGGCGCCATCTACCTGCTGATTGCCGGCACCTACACGCCATTCACGCTGGGCGTGTTGCGCGGGCCCTGGGGCTGGACGCTGTTCGGCCTGGTCTGGGCCATGGCGCTGGCCGGTGTGGCCGTCAAAGCCTTCGCGGGCGTGCGCTGGCCACGGCTGTCCACCATCCTCTATCTCGCCATGGGATGGATCGCCGTGATCGCCATCAAGCCGATGCTGGAGCTGATTCCAGGCTGGGGGCTTTTCTGGCTGGTGGCCGGCGGGCTTTTTTACACGCTCGGTGTCGGCTTCTTTGCCACCGATTCACGGTTGCGCTACGGCCACTTTGTGTGGCACCTGTTTGTCGCGGCCGGTACGGTGTGCCATTTTGTGGCGGTGCTGTATTACGCCGGTTGAAATTCCCGGCCTGCAGCTGCTATTAAAAATATAGCTGCTTGCGCTTACCTCTATTGGTTTAGAGGCCGATTTTCATATAAACCGCGAGCGCAATGCGGCTCTTGCGCTCAGGAAGCCGCTTCAATCAGGTGGGCAATCCCGTCAAAGCCAAGCCGCCGTGCGTGCTGCAGGGCGTTGAGTCCTTCCTGATCCACCAGCGCCGGGTTGGCCCCGGCTGCCAGGAGGCGTTGAACCACGGCGGTATGGCCCTGCATGACGGCCAGGATCAGCGGTGTGCGGCCTGCCGTATCGGCTGCATTGACGGGTGCGCCTTGCTGGAGCAGGCGTTCCAGCAGCGCCAGGCGTCCTGCGCGTGCTGCCTCCTGCAAGGCACCTGCCAGGCGGTTGGGCCCGGCACCTGCTTCTGCACGCGGCGCGCGGTATTGCAGGGTGCTTTCCTGCTTTTGTAGAGGCGCTACGGCGCGTGCTGCAGGCGCGGCGGGCGCTGCTGCGGCAGGTGCCGCAGGTGCGGGGCGTACAGCCGGCGCTGCTGCGGCCATATCAGCCTGCGCTGGTGGCGCCGACAGCGATCCGGCTGCGGCGCCGGCCATGCGTGGCACGATCGAGGGCTGCGTGTTTTCCTGGACGGCGGCGGCAGGCGCGGGCGCGGCAATGGGCGCTGGTGCGGGAGGCGGCGCGGCTGGCGGGGCTGCGGCAGCCAGTGCTGGCGCGGCTTCAGCTTCTCTTTGCCGGACAACAGGTTCAGTCACCGGGGGCGAGGCCACTGCTTTGTCCTGCGCCGCAGGAGCCGGTGATTTCGAAACCGGCTTCGCAATGTCGGCAGATCGCTTTTTGGCGTCGGCCTCGGTGGCGGGTGGTTGCGGTGCCACCGGAGCGGGAACGGGAGCCATCGATGGCGAAGCTGCCGGCGGTGAAGCTGGCGACGATGACGATGAAGGTGTTGTGGCGCTGGGCTGGCCAAACGCCAGTTCTTTTTCCTCGTCGGTGCCGCGGTCAAATTGCAGCACCAGCAGCCCGGTCAGGCCGGCGAGCGCAAAGCCCGCCAGCGCGGAGATTTTCCAGCGCGACTGGTTGGCTGCCGGGCGTTGCGCTGCATCGATGGTGGCGCCGGCTTGTGGTGCGTCTGCCTGCTTGCCGGCTTCGATCACCATCTGCGCGTGGGCGCGCACGGCGTCACGCACATGCGCGCCGGGGCGGCGTGTGTCGTCTGCGCTGGCCTCACGGTAGCGCTGCAACAGCTCGTCGCTGTGCGGGCTGTGATCAGGCTCTGTCATGCAAACTCCTGTAGCTGCTGGCGCAGGCTGTTCCGGGCATAGCGCAGGCGGCTCTTGGCGGTTTCAAAGCTGACGCCGGTCGCGGTGGCGATGTCTTCCACGCTCATGCCGGCTTCGGCCTGCAGCAGGAAGGCTTCGCGCTGCTCCAGCGGTAGCCGTTCCACCGCGGCGATCAGGGCCTCGGCCTGCTCGCTGGACTCCAAACGGCGCACCGGGCCGAAGCCCGAGTCGGCTGCCAGCGTATCGCCAAGGCCCAGGCCTTCTTCATCGTCGCCGCGTCCATCGATGCTGACGTGCTGCTTTGCCGTGCGGAAGTAATCAACCATCCGGTTGTGCGCCATGGTGAACAGCCACGTTTTGAACTTCGCTGTCACCGTATAGGTGGCGGCACTGCGGGCCACGGCAAACCAGACATCCTGCAGCAGGTCGTCGGCCACCGCCTGCACCCGCACACTGCGAAACACATAGCGCCACACGCCCAGTTCATGCCGCGCATACAGCGCATCAAAAGCCGCCATGTCCCCGGCCGCATAACGCAGCATCAGCGATTCGTCGCTGTCTTCGGCTGCATCGTTGGTCGGCGTGGCGCTGGGCATGTACCAGATTATCACGGCGCAACGCGCGATCTTTCTCACGACAACAGACCACCGCGCAGGGGCTCTCCAGACCAGCAGGGGCCGCGGAACCGGCTTTGCCGGGCCGCAGGCGCAGCGCCCCCTCGGGGGGCAGAGAGTTACACGAAGTGAACGAACGTGGGGGCTCAATACCGTGGAGGGTCAGGCACATAAGACGGGTTTCCTGACTGCGGGAACGGATCAGGGATGGGGTTGCGCGCGACGGGTTCGCGGATCACACCGCTGGCGATGAGGTTCTCGCGGCTGTCGTAGCGGATGCGGATGACCTCGTTGGGCTGTGTTTGCAGGCGCGCGAAGGTGGTGTGCGATACCAGTGAGTTTTCCCGTGCGCCGTGGCCCGTGCCCAGTTTGGGGGCTGGCAGGGGGGCGGAAGGCAGCCTTCTGACCCGGCCTTCGGACAGGGCAGAAGCTTCCGCGCTGCCGCTGGCGCGGTCGGCCAGCGCGGATTTTCCGGCGGTGGATGATTCCGCCAAAGGTGCCGGTGGAGCTGATGAAGGCGAGGGGGCGTTTCGCAGGCCCAGCGATGCGTCGGCTTCGCGCTCGTTGCGGCCGGAATAGGCGGGCGCCTGGGCGACCGGCTCGGGAGCTTGCTCCCTGAAGAGCGCCACACCGATCACGCCGACGTTGCCGGGCCTGCCGGTGCGGCCGGCGTAAGAATCCCCAAGCGCAGAAAATTCGAATGCGGCGACTTCGCTGCTGCTTTTGCGCCAGCCGGTGACCTGGTACTGCTGCCAGGGTGAAAACACATAACCGGTCTGGTCCCAGGCTGCGGTTTCGCCGCTCAGCACGTTCACGCCGTCGACGGCGGTCACGGCCAGTACCCGTTCACCGAGCTTGTTGCGCACGGCGATGGCGTATTTGGCGCCGTACTGGCCGGCCACCCAGTACTCGCCGCGGTGGTGGTACAGCGGCAGTGTGGCGCCGGTGTTGCGGTCAATCACGGTCACGTCGGCCAGCCGGCCGACGGCCTGCGCGGGCAGGGCGGCCATGGTGAGGATGGCCAGCAGGATCGAAGAGGCAAGAAGGGGGGTTTTCACGTGAGCTCCAGAAAGTGGTGGAGCCCATTGAAACGAAGGGGCGAGGGAAATGGGGTTAAGCCGGCCTGAAAAGGGCCAGACCGGGCCGGCCGGTTGCTATGTATTTGATAGCTTCTCGCGCTTGGCCAAATTGGGCTGCGGGGTGATTTCCCTTGCAGAAATTGCTAGCCCAGCACGCCAGACGGCCGGAAAGCCGCCGGGCGCTTATTTCGGCATAAAAAACTTGTCGAACAGCACCGTCAGGGGCGCGAAGTCCTGCGTGAACCGTGTGCGGTTCACAAAGTAGGCTTCGCACGCCACGGCAAAAAATTCGGCCGGTGACCTGGCGCCATAGCTGTCCAGCCATGGCGGCTCGGCGCCGAAACGTGTGGCCATGGCGACTTTTTCGCAGAACCCGTCGTAAGCCGGCTGCATGACCGCATGCCACGAGGTGAGGGCACTGCGCGTGGGCAAGGGCGGGCAGCCGTCGGCGGCGCCATCGCGCATGTCGATCTTGTGGATGAATTCGTGAATTACCACGTTGTGGCCGTGCTCGGCCGAGTCGCCCGCGCCCGCCACGTCCTGCCAGCTCAGTGTGACGGGGCCGCCCTGCATGGCTTCGCCCAGCAGCTCTTCGCTGTAGTGGTGCACCACGCCGGCCTGGTCGGTGACCTGGCGGCGCGCCAGCATGGCGCCGGGGTGAACCACGATGCCCTTGAAGTCGTCGTACCAGCGCAGGCCCAGGTGCAACACCGGCAGGCAGGCCTGTGCGGCAATCGCGACCGCCATTTCATCGGTGACCTTCAGGCCGTGCGCACCGGTAAATTCCTTTTGCTTGAGGAATTTTTCTGTCAGGGTGTTCAGCTGTTGAAGCTCCGCAACCGGCCGCCGGCCCAGGAAAGGAAACCGCAGCAGGGTGTCCATCCACAGGGTTTCGGGGATGGTTTTTTCAGGGGCCTTGGCGCCGCCAAGTGTTCGTAACCAGTTCAGCATAAGGTGGAGGTGGTGGTTAAACGAAATGAAACAAGGGTCAGCACAGCGCAATCCTTTGCAGCCCGCCGGCCGTCAGGCGCAGCACTTCCGCGCGCGGCGCCGGGGTGCCCAGGTCCCAGTCGCTGAGCACCACGCGCGACAGGCCGCCGCCCAGGTCATGCACGGCAGGCTTGTGCGTGTGGCCATGAATCAGCGTGCGGGAATTGGCCGCCCGCAGCCATTGGCGCGCAGCCCGGGTGTCGACGTCGGCATATTGCGCACCGGACTGCTTGCGCGCTTCGCTTTGCTCGCGCAGCCCGCGCGCAATCGCCTGGCGTTCGGCCAGCGGCCTGGCCAGGAAGGCGCGCTGCCATTCGGGGCTGCGGACCTGGCTGCGAAAGTTCATGTAGTCGGTGTCATCCAGGCACAAGGCGTCACCATGCGACAGCAGCCAGCGCCGCCCGGTGCCGGCGGGAAAAACCAGCACGGTCGGGTCTGCCAGCAAGGTGGCGTTGCACAGGTCCATCAGGGCTTGGCCCACCAGGAAGTCACGGTTGCCGTGCATGAAAAACAGGGCCAGCCGGCCTGCAGCATTGCCCATGGCCTGCACGCAGCGCGCGTCAAAGCCGGCGGCAGGGTCCAGCAGGTCGCCTTCCACGGCGTCATCGCCGACCCAGACTTCAAAGAGGTCGCCCAGGATGAAGACCGCATCGGCCGGCGTGGTTTCAAGATAGTGCTGCCAGGCCGCAAAAGTAGCCGGCTCCGAGGCTTGCAAATGCAGGTCGGAAATGAAATCGACCGTGCGCCACACGGGCGGAGCCGGCAGCTCCGCCATGGGGGGCACGGCCTGGGGGGTGTTCACCGGCTGGATTTCGGCAAGCGCGGCCCGAAAGGGCACTCAGGCCACTGCAACGGCTTTTTGGATGATCACGTCTTCCATCGGGACATCATCATGGAAGCCCTTGCGGCCGGTCTTGACGGCCTTGATCTTGTCGACGACATCGGCGCCGGCAACCACCTTGCCGAACACGGCATAACCCCAGCCCGATGCGTTCGGTGCGGTGTGGTTCAGGAAGCCGTTGTCGGCCACGTTGATGAAGAATTGCGAGCTGGCCGAGTGCGGTGCGTTGGTACGCGCCATGGCTACGGTGTAGTTGTTGTTCTTCAGGCCGTTGTTGGCTTCGTTCTCGATTTCGCCGTCGGTAGGCTTTTGTTTCATGCCCGGCTCAAAGCCGCCGCCCTGCACCATGAAGCCCGGGATGACGCGGTGAAACACCGTGTTGGCGTAATGGCCCTTGTTGACGTAGTTCAGGAAGTTGGCAACGGTCTTGGGTGCCTTGGCGGCGTCGAGCTCCAGCGTGATGACGCCGTATTCGGCGATGTGGAGGTCTACTTTGGGATTGCTCATGATGGTGTCCTGTAGGGCTGTGTCAATTAATTGACGAGGGTTGCTGATTTGATGAGAACGGGCGTCTTGGGAACGTCCGTCGGGAAGGGGCCGCCGGCGCCGGTGGGCACGGCCTTGATCCTGTTCACGACGTCCATGCCGCTGACGACCTTGCCGAAAACGGTGTAGCCAAAGAGCTGGGGTGCGTTGACGAGCTGGGCGCGCGGGGTGTTTTCATAGACGCGGCCCTGGTATTCAAACTTCGGAACCGGGTCGCCGGGGGGAATCACCGTGGGGTTCAGGAAATCGTTGTCCTTCACGTTGATGAAGAACTGCGACGAGGCGGAGTTGGGGTCGTTGGTGCGCGCCATGGCCAGGGTACCGACCACGTTTTTGGGGCCGCCCTTGGCGAGCGCCTCACGGCCTTCATGCGGCACCGGCGGGCGGGTTTTCTTCTCGGCGTAGGTGGCGTCGTAGCCGCCGCCCTGCACCATGAAGTTGCTGATCACGCGGTGGAAAATCGTGCCGTCGTAGTGTTTGTCCTTGACGTACTGCAGGAAATTTTCAACGGTCTTGGGCGCCTTGTCGGGATAGACCTCGACCACGAAGTCGCCTTCGCTGGTGACGAACTTGACCTTGGGTGCGCTTTGCGCGAGCGCCGGGCTGGCCAGGAGGGCCAGGCCTGCGGCGGCTGCCACCGCAAATGCGGCGCGGCGCAAGGGAGAAAACGCCGCGAATGCGGCAAACGTCCTGTGAACTGCCATCAAATGGTTCCTTCGAAAAATATCTTCCACTGGTTTCCCTGGCGGATCCAGTACTGGCGTTTGGTGCGGCCGGTTTTGGCGCCCTTGATCAGTTCGCCAAAGGTTACCACCATCGTATCGGTGCTGTCGGTCCAGCGCAGGTAAGAAACGTCCTTGAGCAGGATGTCGCGCCCACCGAGTTGCTTGAGCTCGCTTTGCAGCAGCGGCGTCCATTCGGCCAGCGTCTTGCCGTAGCTTGTGAAGTCGGGTGTGTACCAGGTTGTAAGTTTGGCCATGTCGCCGCTGGACTTGGCATGGTGCCAGCTTTGCAGCGCGGTTTCGAACGACCGGGTGTCGGCCGCCAGTGATTGCGGCGCCACCCATTTGAGGCTGTGGGCAATCACGACGGGCGTGCTGCGCACCTCGACGGTGCGGATGATGCGCTCCAGGTCGGGGTTGGCCAGCACGACGCATCCGTCGGTGGACAGCGGTGCCCGGGAAAACTGCGCCGGTGGTGTCCCGTGCAGCCAGATGCCGCCGCCGGTCTTGCCGCGCTTGACATCGAGCTGGTTGGGGTAGTTGATGGGCAGCGCGCCCGAGCCGTAAAAGTCGCGCAGCGATTTGGGGTTCAGGTTGCTGGTGATGTAGTAGACGCCGACCGGCGTGCGCAGGTCGCCTTCGACGGATTTTTCAATACCGGATTTTCCAACCGAGATGTAATAGTCCGCCACGAGTTTGAGGCCCGCGCTGGTGTTTTCAAACAGGTAAAGGCGTGACCTGGACGCATCGACGGCAATGGCGTGTTTGTTACGCGATGAAAGCACCAGGAATTGCGACGGCACCAGGCCGGGGGCGGGCCTCTCGCGCAGCGCGCGCAGGCGCAGCAGCGACTCCTGCCGCAACTCGGCCAGCAGGGCTGCCGCGGCCTTGGCAGCAGCGTCTGGAACATCGCCGGGCGTGCGCACAGGGCGTGTAAAGCCGGCCAGCAAGTCGCCGTAAACCAGTTGGGCCAGCTGGAAGTTGGGGTGGTCCTTCACGAGGCCTTCGGCCTTGCGCAGGGCTTCGCGTGAATTTGCCTGGCCGATCAGTTTGTAGATTTCAATCAACCGGGCTTCCGCTTCGCCGCCGCGCGCCTCATGCGGGGCGGAGGCTTTTGTCGGGGCGGGCCGCTTGGTTGTGTGCGCGCGGGTTTCGGCCCGCGCAGGCGAAAAGGCCAGCACCAGGGACGGTGCGATGAAGAGAAGCATTGCGGCCGCTTTTTTCATGCGGGCTTCCACGAAAGTTTGCCGGCCAACACAGACGGACAGGAACAGGCTGAACAATGCACTTGGGTCAGGCCGGCCGCCAGCGATCAGCCGCCTGTGGATTCCTTGACGATGACCCAGCGATCACCGGCCTTGGCCATCTCCAGCGTCTTGCGGCTGGAAATATTGATGGAGTCGGCGCTGTAGTCCTGCTTGAACCTGGCCGTGGCCTTGGCGCCCTGTACGGCGATGGCCAGGTCGGAGAGCTTCACGCTGATGCGTGACTTGCCGACGATGCGCGCGCGGCGGTCTTCTTCCCAGGCCTTGCGTGCCTGCTTGCCGGGAGGCGCAAAGTTCTGGCCGTAGCTGCTGAGGTAGCCGTTCATGTCCTTGTCGGACCAGGCCTGAGCCCAGCTGCGCACGGCTGCTTCGACTTCTTTTTCGGTGCCTGCGGCGGCAGCCGGTGCTACGGGTGTTGCCGGTGGCGCGGCAGGAGCAGGCGCTGCGGCCACCGGGGCTGCCGGCGCTGGCTTGGCAGCCGCTGCGGGAGCCGCAGGGGCCGTTGTGGCCGGGCCAGACGTCGGTGCGCCGGCAGCCGGCTTGGTCGGGCTTTTTGATTCGGCGGAGAACAGGGTGCGGATCAGTGCCAGCTTGGGCGGAACGGCAGCGTTGCCGCCGTCGAGTTGCAGGGCCTTGCTGTAGGCCTGGCTGGCGAGCCTGGCGTAGACGTCGCCCAGGTTTTCATGTGCGGTGGCGTAGCTGGGGTTGGTCCGGATCGCCATTTCAAGCGCCGCCCGGGCCTTGTCGAACTGGCTCTGGCCGGCATACAGCACGGCCATGTTGTTGTAGGGCTCAGGCAGCTCGGGGTAGTCTTCGGTGATTTTGGTGAAGGTCGCGATCGCGTCGCTGGTCTTGCCGGTTTCGGTCTGGATCACGCCCTTGAAGAAACGCATTTGCGGGTCGCGCGGCTTGCTGGCGAGGTACTGGTCAACCTTGGCCTGCGCCTCGGCATACTGGCCGGCACGCATCAGGCGGCTGACGTCGGCGTAGTCGTCGGCATGGGCAACGGACACCGACAGGGTGACCGCCACGGCCAGCATGCGCAGGGCGGCGGACAGCGGATTGCGTGTAAGGAAGTTTGGCGTGGGCATGGCACTCTCGCGATTTGTTTTAAAGCCCCCGGTGCTGTTTTGGCAGCCGTTGGGCGGAAAGTCAACATAAACAGCCAGGCTTTTCAGGGCGCTCCGGGAGCCGCTGAACGTTGTCCGACGGGCTGGATATACTGGGCGATTGTAACTGAGGGGGGTATAGTTCATGGCCCCCAGAATCCCGTACTTTCCGTTTTTATCGCACGTTTTCGCGTGTACGCCGAATGGCCCTTGCCCGCCCGCGGCGTCCGTGAGATAAAGCTTCTTTCCTTTGCCTGACCACCGGCTGCTTCCGGCCGATGCCAGGCTTCGCAGCATAATTTTCATGAGCCTTCGCATTTACAACACGCTGTCGCGTGCCGTGGAAGAATTTTCCCCGCTTGATCCCGGCCATGTGCGCATGTATGTGTGCGGAATGACGATTTACGATCTCTGTCACATCGGCCATGCGCGCATGATGATGGCGTTCGACGTGGTGCAACGCTGGCTCAAGGCAAGCGGCCTGAAGGTTACGTATGTGCGCAACATCACCGACATCGACGACAAGATCATCAAGCGGGCGGTTGAGCGCGGCATCACCATCCGCCAGCTGACCGACGAGATGATCGCGGCCATGCACCAGGACATCGGCGCGCTGGGCATAGAGCCTCCATCGCTGGAACCCCGTGCGACTGAGTACGTGCCGCAGATGCTGGGCATGATCGCCACGCTGGAGGAAAAAGGCCTGGCCTACAAGGGCTCCACCGGTGACATGAATTACGCGGTGCGCAAGTTTCCCGGCTACGGCAAGCTCTCGGGCAAGTCACTCGACGAGCTGCGCGCCGGCGAGCGCGTCGCTGTGCTCGACGGCAAGGAAGACCCGCTGGACTTTGTGCTCTGGAAAAGCGCCAAACCCACCGAGCCCGACGACGCCAGGTGGGACAGCGCCTATGGCCCCGGCCGTCCAGGCTGGCACATCGAGTGCTCGGCCATGTGCCGCGGCACGCTGGGCGAGACCTTCGACATTCACGGCGGCGGCGCGGACCTGCAGTTTCCGCACCACGAAAACGAGATCGCCCAGAGCGAGGCGGCCAACGGTAAGCCGCTGGCCCGCTTCTGGGTGCACAACGGTTTTGTGCGCGTCGACAACGAAAAAATGTCCAAGTCGCTGGGCAACTTCTTCACCATCCGCGAAGTACTGGCCAAATACGATGCCGAAACCGTGCGGTTCTTCATCGTTCGCGCCCACTATCGCAGCGCCCTGAATTACAGCGACGCCCACCTGGACGATGCGCGCAACTCGCTCAAGCGGCTTTATACGTCGCTGGATCTCGTCAAGCCGGCAGCGCTGCCGACCGACTGGGCGCACCCGTTTGCGCAGCGCTTCAAGGCGGCCATGGACGAAGACTTCGGAACGCCGGAGGCCGTGGCAGTGTTGTTTGAGCTGGCGGGTGAAGTCAACCGGACGGGCTCTGCCGAACTCGCAGGGCTGTTGAAAAACCTGGGCGGCTGCCTGGGCCTGCTGCAGGGCGCGCCTGGGGCCTACCTTCAGGCAGGCGCCGGCCTTGACGACGCCAGCGTCCAGCAGCTGATCGCGCAGCGGGCAGCTGCGAAGCTGGCAAAAGATTTCGCCGAAGCCGACCGTATCCGCAAGGACCTGCTGGCCAAAGGCATTGTGTTGAAGGATTCGCCCGCCGGCACCACCTGGGAGGTGCAATCGTGAGGTTCCGGGTTGTTTTTTCACCCTGTTTTTCAAGCCATTTCGGCCTCCAGACCAATAAGGACCGGCGCAAGCAGCTATGAAAAAGATAGTGAAAAGCGGCCCGGGCAGCGCCGAGCTGGCCGACGTTCCCGAGCCGGCCACCACGGTGCCCGAGTATTGGGCCGATGCCTGCAAACACCTGGTGAAAAAAGACCGCGTGATGAAGCGGCTGATTCCCTTGTTCGGCGACGCCTGCCTGCAAACCCGCGGCGATGCCTTTGGCACCCTGGCGCGCAGCATCGTGGGCCAGCAAATTTCGGTCAAGGCGGCGCAAAGTGTCTGGGCCAAATTTTCGGCGTTGCCGAAAAAAGTGACGCCTGCCAATGTGCTGCGCCTTAAAGTTGACGACATGCGCGCGGCCGGGCTGAGCGCCCGCAAGGTCGAATACCTGGTGGACCTGGCGATCCACTTTGACGCCGGCACCGTCCACGTCAAGGACTGGGCGGCGATGGACGATGAGGCCATCATCGAAGAATTGGTGGCCATTCGCGGCATCGGCCGCTGGACGGCCGAGATGTTTTTGATTTTTTACCTGATGCGACCGAATGTCCTGCCGCTGGACGATGTGGGGCTGATCACCGGCATCAGCCAGAATTACTTTTCGGGTGAATCCGTCAGCCGAAGCGACGCGCGAGAGGTGGCCGCCGCCTGGTCGCCTTACTGCAGCGTGGCAACTTGGTATATTTGGCGCTCTCTGGACCCATTACCGGTTCTGGGTACCCCCACGGGTACCGAGCAAATTTAAGTTTCATGAAGCCCTGAGGAGCAGCACATGGCGAAGAAGACCTTCCTCGATTTCGAGCAACCGATTGCGGAGCTTGAAGGAAAAATTGAAGAACTGCGCTACGTACAGACCGAGTCGGCTGTCGATATCTCTGAAGAAATCGACCAGCTGGCCAAAAAGAGCCAACAGCTCACCAAAGACATCTACAGCGACCTCACGCCCTGGCAGATCACCAAGATCGCCCGCCACGCGGAACGTCCCTACACCCTGGATTACGTCAACGAAATCTTCACGGATTTTGTTGAGTTGCACGGCGACCGGCATTTTGCCGACGACCTGTCCATCGTGGGCGGCCTGGCGCGCTTCAACGGCACCGCCTGCATGGTGCTGGGCCACCAGAAGGGCCGCGACACCAAGGAACGCGGCCTGCGCAACTTCGGCATGAGCAAGCCCGAGGGCTACCGCAAGGCCCTGCGCCTGATGAAGACCGCCGAGAAGTTCAAGCTGCCGGTGTTCACCTTTGTCGACACGCCCGGCGCTTACCCCGGCATTGACGCCGAAGAGCGCGGCCAGTCCGAGGCCATCGGCCGCAACATCTTTGAGATGGCGCAGCTCGAAGTGCCCATCATCACCACCATCATCGGCGAAGGCGGCTCCGGCGGCGCGCTGGCCATCTCGGTGGCCGACCAGGTGGTCATGCTGCAGTATTCAATCTACTCTGTCATCAGCCCTGAAGGCTGCGCGTCCATCCTCTGGAAAACCTCCGACAAGGCGCAGGAAGCCGCCGAGGCGCTGGGCATCACGGCGCACCGGCTCAAGGCCCTGGGCGTGATCGACAAGATCGTGAACGAACCCGTGGGCGGCGCCCACCGCGACCACAAGCAAATGGCCGCTTTCCTGAAACGTGCGCTCAACGACGCCTTCCGCCAGGTCAGTGACCTGAAGGTCAAGGAGCTGCTCGACCGCCGCTACGAGCGCCTGCAAAGCTACGGCCGCTTCACCGACACCAAGGCCGACGCCGGCAAGTAAGGCGCCCCGGCACAAGCTGGAGCGACAAGACCATGGTGCGCCCCCGTATCGGTCCTTACAGTGCCGAGGAAGAGCAAGCCCTGGCGAAGTTGCGCCGGCGATTTTGGTTGACCTCTGCCGCGCTCTATGCGATTTTTCTGTCGGTCATGTTCGGTTTCGTTCCACGCGAGCTTGCCGCCGAGCCGCTGGCGGTTTCCTTTATGGACTCGATGGCCCATGTCGTGCCCATGCTGGACCAGTTGCCTAAGACTCCTGGTTATGACCCTTTTCTGCGCTTTTACTACGCGGTGCTCTGGCTGATTTCGCCTGTTGCCGGCCTTGTGGGCTTGTGGGCTGGGCTGGACTATCTAGTCAAGCATGACCGCTACGCGCGAATCAAGAGCCCGAACCGTATGTTGGTCTGGAGCCTGCTGTTCTGGTGTTTCCTGCTGGTTTTTGCTGCCATCTGGCCTGTTGCGGACGGTGGGGTGCCCTCCTGGCGGGACCATGGTTTGGTCTCGAGTATTTTTGGCATAGCGCTACGCGGCGTCTACCTCCTGTGGTGCTGGTTCGCCATCGGTGGCACGCTCGGGGTGCTATGGGTGCGTGCCAGGATTGACCGGGAAAGATTCGCCGAAGCCAAGCCATGAATGACAGCGCCGTGATCGCCGCTGCGATTTCCCAATTTCAACCTGCTTTGCCGCTGGCCGTTGCGCTCAGCGGCGGCGCCGATTCTGTCGCCTTGCTGGTAGCCTGCGCCGAGAAATGGCCGGGGCAGGTTCACGCCATTCATATTCATCACGGCTTGCAGGCGGCGGCCGACGACTTTGAGCAGCACTGCGTTGCCCTCTGCGCGCAGCTCAATGTGCCGCTAATCGTCCAGCGTGTGGACGCCCGTCATGCTTCTGGCGAGAGTCCGGAAGACGCGGCGCGCAAGGCACGTTATGCGGCGTTTAAGGCTGCAGCCCAGGAAGGATATGCGCAAGCAGCTATTAAAAACATAGCAATTGCCCAGCACGCCGATGACCAGGTGGAGACCATGCTGTTGGCGTTATCACGCGGCGCGGGGCTGCCCGGGCTGGCCGCCATGCCGGCGAGATGGGAGCGTGACGGCATGACCTATTACCGTCCGCTGCTGACGGTGCCCGGGGCATTGCTGCGCGATTGGCTGGTGACGCGCGGCATCACCTGGGTGGAAGACCCGACCAACACCGACGAGCAGTTCACACGCAATCGCATCCGGGCCCGCCTGCTGCCCGCGTTGGCGCAAACCTTTCCGCAGTTTCGTGAAACCTTTGCACGCAGCGCGCGTCACGCGGCCCAGGCGCACGGGTTATTGGTCGAGGTGGCACAGCAAGACCAGGTTGTCGTGGGAACCCCCCCGGTGATCAAATCCCTGCAATCCCTGTCACAGCCGCGGCAGGCCAATGTGCTGCGTTATTGGCTGACGCTGCAACAAGCCACTCCCAGCGCAGCACAGCTCGACCAACTGCTCCTGCAAATCGCCGCCTGCACCACGCGCGGGCACCAGATCCACCTCAAGGTGGCGACCGGGCATATCACGCGCACTGGTGCGGTGCTGAACTATGCGGCTGCAGGGGATAAGGCGAGCTAACCAGGTAGTAGTCCCTAGGTATAATTGAAGGCTTTGCTGGCGCGAAATCGCCGTTAAAAGCCCTCAAACGGGCGCTTTTACACAGGTTCCCGGCAAAAAATCCGCAACAACTCCTGATTGACATCCTGCAATGGCATTGATCGTTCATAAATACGGCGGCACGTCGATGGGCTCCACCGAGCGCATCCGCAATGTCGCCAAACGCGTGGCCAAATGGGCGCGGGCCGGCCACCAGATGGTGGTCGTTCCCAGTGCCATGAGCGGCGAAACCAACCGTTTGCTCGGCCTGGCCAAAGAGCTGGCGCCCGCCAGGACAAGCGATGCTTATGGCCGCGAGCTTGATGCGCTGGCTGCTACCGGCGAGCAGGCTTCCAGCGCATTGCTGGCCATTGCGCTGCAGGCCGAAGGCATGCAGGCCGTGAGCTACGCCGGCTGGCAGGTCACCATCAAGACCAACAATGCCTACACCAAGGCCCGCATCGAGTCCATCGACGGTGAGCGCGTACGCGCCGACCTGGACGCCGGCAAGGTCGTCATCATCACCGGCTTCCAGGGAGTGGACGAGGCCGGCAACGTCACCACACTCGGCCGCGGCGGCTCCGACACTTCGGCCGTGGCCATTGCCGCGGCGCTCAAGGCGCACGAATGCCTGATTTACACCGACGTCGACGGCGTTTACACCACCGACCCGCGCGTGGTGCCTGAGGCGCGCCGCCTGCACACCGTGAGCTTTGAAGAGATGCTGGAGATGGCCTCCATGGGCTCCAAGGTGCTGCAGATCCGCTCGGTGGAATTTGCCGGCAAATACAAGGTGCCGCTGCGTGTGCTGTCCAGCTTCACCGAATGGGACATCGACATCAACGAAGAAGCCAAGTCAGGCACTTTGATCAGCTTTGAGGAAGACGAAAACATGGAACAAGCCATCGTATCGGGCATCGCTTTCAACCGCGATGAAGCCAAAATTTCCGTGCTCGGCGTACCCGACACCCCGGGTATCGCGTACCAGATCCTGGGCGCCGTGGCCGATGCCAACATCGAAGTCGACGTGATCATCCAGAACGTCAGCAAGGACGGCAAGACCGACTTCAGCTTTACGGTTCACCGCAACGATTACTCCAAAGCCATCGACCTGCTGAAAACCCAGGTGGTGCCCAAGCTGGGCGCGCAGGAAGTCACCGGCGACGCCAAGATCTGCAAGGTCAGCATCGTCGGCATCGGCATGCGCAGCCACGTGGGCATCGCCAGCAAGATGTTCCGCGTGCTGAGCGAAGAGGGCATCAACATCCAGATGATCTCCACCAGCGAAATCAAGACCTCGGTCGTCATCGACGAGAAATACATGGAGCTCGCCGTGCGGGCCCTGCACAAGGCTTTTGACCTGGACCAGCCCGCCACCTGAAAATGGCTGAGAAGTCGTGAGATAATCGATTTATTGGAAACGTGACCGAGTGGCCGAAGGTGCTCCCCTGCTAAGGGAGTATGGGGTGTAGAGCCTCATCGAGGGTTCGAATCCCTCCGTTTCCGCCAAGACTACCGACTCTCTCCCGCATGGGGCAGAGTCGGTTTTTTTGCGCCGGATTTCTGCGATTGTTTCAAGAATGGGTAACCTTGCTTTCAACGCGAAGCGTCCGTCGCGCTGTTACCTTGCCACGCTCTTGGACTCAAGCTTTTCCAGGTCAGATACCTGGCACGGGCATGAAAATCAATCAACGACCACGCAAATATGGCCGTCCATTTTTCTTTGCTACGGCACGGGAGGACTGCTGTCCGCCAGCTCGACTTCCACGTCATAGATTTCAGTGATTTTCCAGTGCGAACCGTCATGGCTTGCCTGGCCGAGTACTTTTACAAGGAATGAACTGCGCTGCTTCTCCGTCTGCAGTGTGATTTCGCAGATGAAGTCGAGCTTTTCGGGACCGTCGGGAAGCGCCCCAAGGAGTTGATAACCAGCCCGGCTGAACCTGCCCTCTTTTCTTCGCTGCCGTAATTTTTCAATCTCAGGCGTGTGAAGAACGAGGGCAGTGAGGTGGTCGATAAGTTCATCGATCACTGCCTGCGGGTTTATTTTCATGTCGTATGTGAGCTCTTCTAGGAATCTCCTGATTATCGATCTTTAGTATTACATTTTTCTATCTCTGTTGTAACCAATCTCTAGTTAATACGGCATTTCGTTTTCAATAATTTCATCAATTGCAATAGAAAATTCGTCGGAACCAACGTTTTTGTTAAGCGCCAAACCCCGGCAATAGACTGCAGGCTCTCATGCCCGACCTCTTTACCTTGGTGACAGCGTTGCCGTTTGAGAATGTGTTTCCCCGCAACGCAAAAAAGTCGCCCGGAGGCGGCCAACTATGTTGTCTCGTGTTCTCAAGCTGGCGTGGCCAAAGAAGCCGCCAATTGACCGGCCTTTGCCACGATGGCTTCGCGTTCCTCCAGGGGCTTTGGGCTCCCGGTCAAATACACCGTGATCACCACAGGCGCGCATCCCGCAGGCCACAAAACGCCGATGTCGTTGGTGGTGCCATGGGCGCCTGTACCTGTCTTGTCGCCAACCAGGCAGTCCCGCGGCAGCAGGGCGCGCAATCGCCGGTCGGATGTCTTGCTCGCGATCAGCCACTGGCGCATCTGCTGGCGCGAGGTGTCTGACAGCGCATTGCCCAGCACGATTTTTTGCACGGTGCCCAGCATGGCGGCAGGCGTAGTGGTGTCGCGTGGATCGCCGGGCGTGGCTTCATTCAGCGCGGTTTCAATGCGATCCAGTCGTGTCATGCGGTCACCGAGCGAGCGCGCGTAGTCGGTCAGGCTCTTGGGCCCGCCGAAGCTGGCCAGCATCAGGTTGGCGGCCGTGTTGTCGCTGACGGTGATAGTGGCTTCGCACAACTCCGCGAGCGACATGCTGCCACCGGCTCTTGGCCCGGTGACCGGTGAATGGGAAACCAGTGCCGCGCCGTCAACAGGCAGCAGGCGGTCCAGCCGTTCCTTTCCGGTGTCTACCCGGTGCAGCACCAGCGCAGCGGCCAGCAGCTTGAAGGTGCTGCACAGGGGGAAGCGTTCCGCCGCGCGGTGTCCATGCTGCACGCCGGTACCGGTGTTGAGGATGGCAACACCGAGCCGGCCGCCGCTTTCCCGTTCAAGGGCTTTGAGCCGCCCGATGACCAAACTTGAATCAGCGGCTTGCGGTGCGCCGCTCATACCCCATAAATTCTGGGCATGAGCTGAAACCATGCCCGCCGCTATGAAGCTTCCCAGTGCGCCGGTAAATTGTCGTCTCTGCATCATTTTTACTCTCGGGTTGGTATGAAAACGGTAACGATATTGAAGGGCTGCAATTCCGGCAAACGGGAATAATCGAGGCAACTCATAAGTAAATCTTGGGCTTGAACAGATGCACCTTCCTTTGAATGCCTTGCGCGCCTTTGAGGTGTCCGCGCGTCACCTGAGCTTTACACGGGCCGCAGACGAGCTGAACGTCACGCAAACCGCGATCAGCCAGCACGTTAAAAACCTGGAGGAACGCATGGGCGTTCCCCTGTTTCGGCGGCTTCCGCGCGGCCTTGCCCTGACCGACGAGGGCCAGGCACTGTTGCCCGCGCTGTCGGAATCATTCGGCCGCATCGGCGCCTTGCTGGAGCAATTCCGCGATGGCCGCTTTAGGGAGGTACTGAGCGTCGGGGCTGTCGGGACTTTTGCCGTGGGCTGGCTGATCCCCCGTCTGGCGGCGTTCCAGCAGGTCCACCCTTTTGTTGATTTCAGGTTGTTCACCAACAACAACCGCGTGGACCTGGCCGGCGAGGGCCTGGACTACGCCATACGCTTTGGCGACGGCGCATGGCACGGCACCGAAGCCGACCTGCTTTTTCCCTCGCCGCTGTCACCCGTTTGCTCTCCTGTAACGGCTTCCCGTCTGCGAGAACCTGCTGATCTGGCCGGTGAGGTGCTGTTGCGCTCTTACCGGTCCGATGAATGGGTGAGCTGGTTTGCCCTGGCCGGTGTGGACTGCCCGGTGGTCAGGGGGGCGGTGTTTGATTCGTCCCTGACCATGGCGGAAGCTGCCGCGCAGGGCGCCGGCGTTGCCTTGCTCCCGGTGAATCTGTTTACGCGAGAGCTGCACGAAGGGCGCCTGGCAAGGCCGTTTCCACTGGAAATCGAAAATGGCAGTTACTGGCTGACCCGGCTCAAATCCCGGCGCGTAACGGGGGCCATGGGCGTTTTCCGTGACTGGATAACCCGCACATGCTGCGCACGATAATTGCTGTGCTGAGCCTGCACCATCCCGCCTGAACACGCACCACGGAACCACCCATGCGCCTGCGCCACATCGAAGTCTTCAACGCGGTCATGCTCACCGGCAGCGTCAGCGGGGCGGCCCGCCTGATCAATGTCACCCAGCCCGCTGTCAGCCGCATCCTGCAGCATGCCGAACTGCAGCTGGGTTTTGCCCTCTTCCAGCGCAGCAAGGGCCGGCTGACGCCGACCTCTGAGGCGTTGACGCTGTACCCGCACATCGAGCGGCTGTTTGCCCAGCTCGATGAAGTGCAGCGCCTGGCGGCCAACTTGAAAACCGGGGAAAGCGCCAGGGAACTCCGCATCCTGACGGTGCTGGCGCTCAGCTACGAAATCCTGCCCCACGCGATCAAGCTCTTTCGGGTCAAGCATGCTGATGTGGCCATTACCGTGCGGGCGTTGCATTCACCGCAAATTATTTCGGCACTGGCGTTGCAGGAGGGGGATGTCGGTTTCCTTTTCAGCCCGGCAGCACATTCGGCGCTGGCACAGGAACACCTGGCCGACGGCCGCATGGTGTGCGTTGCGCCCAAGGGCATGCTGCCTGCGCGCCTGGTCAAGCGTGGCAGTGTGACGCTTGAGGACCTCACCAAGGTACCCGTCGTCGGGCTTGACGTGATGGACCCGGTGGGCCGCAGCCTCAACCAGGCCTGCCGCGAGGCAGGGGTGGGCCTCGAATTCCATATCACCGTGCAGACCTACCATTCGGCGCTGGCGCTGGCCCACCACGGGCTGGGCATTGCGGTGATTGACACGTGCACAGCGGCGTCCGCCGATCTGACGCGTGTGGACCTGCTGGAACTGGAACCCTTGATCCCGGTGCCGATCAATGCGCTGTTGCCCGCAGGCAAACCCGGCTCGGTCATCGTGCGGTCATTTGTGAAGTGTTTTCAGCAAGCCCTGACGCAGCGCGCTTCAACTCCCGCGTTGCGCAAAGCCTGAAGGTCAGCGCTCCAGCATGCGGCTGATGCGCTGCGCAGAGCCGAACGCCAGGGTGAAACCCAGGGCGCCATGCCCGGTGTTGAACAACAGGTTGGCCGGGCCTTTGGCATGCGTGCCAATGACCGGCAGCCCGGTGGGAGTAGCAGGGCGCATGCCGGCCCAGGGGTTCAGGGTTTCAAAGTGGCTGCAATCCGGAAACACTGTCTGCGTCGACGCTTTCAGCGAAGCAATCTGTGCCGGGTCGACGGCGGTGTCGTAGCCCGAAAGCTCGGCCATGCCTGCCACGCGCAGGCGCGAACCGATGCGGGCAAATACCACCTTGCGGGCGCTGTCGGTCACGCTCACCTGCGGTGCTGCGCCATCGCCAGGTGCGACGTCCACCGTGATGCTGTAACCCTTCAGCGGGTAGACCGGAAGGTGCACACCCAGCGTGCGTGCCATGCGCGCAGACCCGGCGCCCATCGCCATCACATAGCGGTCGGCTTCGAGATGGCCTTGCGGCGTCGCGACAGCTGCAACCAGGTTGCCGCGCACAACCAGTTGCTCGACGGGTGTGTCCAGCAGGAAGCGCACGCCTTCCCGGCGCAGCACCGCGAACAAGCCATCGCAGGTCTTCTGGCAGTCGGCCGCACACTCGCCTGGTGTGTAGATGGCGCCGGCGATTTGTCCGTGGCGGTTTTTGAGCGCGGGCTCGATCTCCACGCAGCGGTCGGCGCTGACCGCCTCCTGGGTACTGCCCAGTTCACGTTGCAGCAACATCTGCCGGCGCGCTGCAGCGAACGCGGCATCGCTGGCGTACAGCACCAGCTTGCCCGTGGCCGAGAAATCGCAATCCAGTTTTTCTTCGGCCATCATCGCGTCAAAAGACTGGCGGCTGAGCGCCGCCAGCGACAGCAAATGGCTGGTGGTGTTGCGTGAGGTCTTGCTGTTGCAGGCCGCCAGAAACTGCGCGCCCCACAACCACTGGCGCACATCCAGGCGAGGCCGCAGCTTCAACGGGGAAGAGGGCGACAGCAGCAGCTTGGGAAGCTGCCGCCAGATGGCGGGATCTGCCAGCGGCTGCACGTAGGAGTAGCTCAGTTGTGCGCCGTTGCCGCCGCTGGCGCCGCTGCCGGGGCTGGCGCGGTCCACCACTGTCACCTCGTGGCCGGCCCGCCGCAAGCTGTAGGCGGTTGCCAGTCCCACGATTCCTGCACCGAGCACACACACATGCATAGAAGCCTCTTTGTTCCCTGAAAGAGCGCCACTTTACGCAGTGGGTACAGGTTTGAACAATGCTGAATGCGCGAGGGTCATGACGTGTGGTTATGCCCTCCTGCGAAGGGTGGCCGAAGGGATTCTGGGTAAACCATGAGTTTTGGTCATGGGTTTGCCGCGAAAATGAATGACACGCCAGACGCTGCTGTTCCTACACTAGCGATGCCAGCTTCCCGAAACTACCAACCCACCGCCCCCCCGAAAGGACAAGCATGAAATTCACTATCCTCATGACCGCCGTGCTGCTGACAGCCGGCCTGGCCACCACTGCCGGCGCGCAAACGGTGCCGACCCTGAAAAAGATCGCCGACAGCAACAAGATCACCGTGTCCTATCGCGAAGCTTCGGTGCCTTTCAGCTACCTGATCGGGTCCAAAACCTCGGTGGGTTTTTCGGCAGAACTGACAGAAGCCATCATTGACGACATTCGCAAGAAGGTGAAAAAACCCAATCTCGAAGTCGCCTACATGCCCGTGACCTCGCAAAACCGCATCCCCTTGCTGGTCAACGGCACCTACGACCTCGAGTGCGGCTCGACCACCAACAACAGCGCGCGCGGCAAGGATGTGGCTTTTGCCATCAACCACTTCTACACCGGCACCCGCCTGCTGGTTAAAAAATCATCCGGCATCAAGAACTACGCCGACCTGGCCAAAAAGACGGTGGCCAGCACGACCGGCACCACCAACGCGCAAGTGATCCGCAAGTACAGCGCCGACAAAAAACTCGACATGCAGCTCATTCTGGGCAAAGACCACGACGATTCGCTGCTGCTGGTCGAGAGCGATCGCGCCCTGGCTTTTGCCATGGACGACATCCTGTTGTTCGGCCTGATGGCCAACTCCAAGAATCCGGCGTCGCTGGAAGTGGTGGGTGATTCGCTGCAGGTGGAGCCCTATGCCTGCATGCTGCGCAAGGACGACCCTGAGTTCAAGAAGCTGGTGGACGGCACGATCATCCGCCTGATCAAGTCCGGCGACTTTGCCAAGATGTACGCCAAGTGGTTCACCTCACCCATCCCGCCAAAGGGCGTGAACCTGAACCTGCCGATGAGCGAAGAGCTGAAGGCCAACCTCAAGGCGCTGAGCGACAAGCCGGCCATGTAAGCACCAGACGGGGAGCGCCTGCGCGCCGCTCCCCGTCCTGCTTTCACAGCTGCCGCGCCCGATCGGGTCCGCAGCTTCTCCTCCCCCAGAAATCCCCAACCCGGAGCCTTTGGCGCCAGTGGGTGGGTGCGCGCCTTGAATTTTGTTTTGGAGTTTGAGCCATGAGCAGCACTGAAAGACAGGCCCTGCACAGAGCCCATGTGGTCGGCATCCTGGGCGGCATGGGCCCGGCGGCCGGCGCGGACTTTGCGCGGCTGTTTGTCCAGGCGTGCGCGGATCACATGCGGTCGCTGCAGATTCCCGTGTCTGACCAGGCATTTCCCGAGCACTGGCTGGCCCAGGTGCCGGTGCCGGACCGCAGCAACGCGCTGGGTTCACCGGGGCCGGGCGGCCATCAGCCCCTGGATCCCATGTTGCAAGCAATGGGGAAACTCGCCGCGTTAGGTGCCACCACTGTCGCGGTGGCGTGCAACACGGCCCATGCGTGGCACGCCGAATTGCAGGAGCGCTTTCCCCAGCTTGAAGTGCTGCACGTGGCGCGTGAGGTCGCGCAAAACCTGGCCGGCCGCGGGGTAGGGCAAGTAGGTTTGCTGGCGACCGAGGGTACGTACCGGGCGGGCCTCTACGACCAGGCCTTGCGCCAGGCGGGGCTGCAATGCCACATTCCTTCCGTTGAAGAGCGTGAACGCCTGATGCGCGGCATCTATGAGGGCGTGAAAGCCGGCAACATGGCTTTGGCGCGTGAATGTTTTGCAGGCGTGGCCAGCGCGCTTGCAGGGCGGCACGGTCTTTCAGTGCTGGTTCTGGGCTGCACCGAGATTCCGCTGGCACTCAGCGCGGTGCCTGGCATGGATTCACTTGAACTGGTGGATCCGGCGGCCCTGCTGGCGCGGGCGCTGGCGCAGCGAGCGTATGCCTGAGCGTTCATCACCATCCTGCATGGCTCAGAACAGCCAATTTTTGAATCAAATAGGCCTCTAGTCCAATGGGAATGTGCGCGAGTAGCTATAAAAATGATAGCGAAAACGGGGCAGTTTCCCAGTCTCTCAATCGGCTGATGCGCTCCAGCGGTTGTCCCAGGCCTTGTCGAGCGTGCGCCGGTCGCGTTTGGTGGGGCGTCCATGTTCCTGGCTGCCGGCCGGATCGGCTGCCACCCGGCGCTGCTCGGCGGCCTCGGCTTTGAGGCGCAGGCTTTCTTCGGTTTCTTCGTAGAGCTGCTGGGCCACCGGCGCTGCGCCTCGCAGCTTGCTGATGCCGCGCACCATCAGGGTACGGGTGTAGGGGCCCTGCCGCAGTGTCACGGTGTCGCCGGATTTGACTTCACGCGCGGGCTTGGCTTCGATGCCGTTGATGCGTACGCGGCCCTTGTCAATTTCTTCCACTGCCAGGGCGCGGGTCTTGTAGAAGCGGGCGGCCCACAGCCACTTGTCGATTCGCAATTTGTCCATTGGGGCCTATTCTGTACCAAGGCATGGGGCGCTGTGTAGGATCGCGCCGCGTTTGGATCGTGAACAGGTTCTCACGTCGTGGGCAGGCGTACCGTGGCGTCCAGGCCCGTCACACGGCCGTGCACGACGCGGTTTTCCAGCGTAATGCTGCCATGCATGGTTTCGGTGATCTCGCGGCAAATGGCCAGGCCCAGCCCGGAGCCGTGGCGCACGTTGCCTGCGGAAAAAGGCTGGTAGAGCCGCGCCGACAACTCTGCCGACACCCCCGGCCCGCTGTCGCTGATGGTCATGGCGACAACGCTTGCATCGCGCACAATGCGCACCGTCAGCGTGCCGCCGGCCGGCGTATGCTTGATGGCGTTGTGCAGCAGGTTGCGCGTGAGTTCGCCCAGCATCCATTCATGCGATGTGACGCGCGCCGGCACGGTTTCTATCTCGAAATCGATGTCCTTCTCGGCGATCAGGGGCGAGAGGTCCAGCGCCACAGAGCGCACCACCTGCGCCAGGTCGATGGCCTGCAGGTCAGCCTGCTGGCGCAATTGCTCCACCTTGGCCAGCGCCAGCATCTGGTTGGCCAGGACGGTGGCGCGGTCCACCGTCTGGTTGATTTCCGCCAGCGCGTCACGGGCATCCATGTCGCCGCGCAGTGCGGATTGCACCTGTACCTTGAGCACCGCCAGCGGTGTGCGCAGCTGGTGGGCCGCATCCCGGACAAAGCGCTTCTGGTTGTCCAGCAGGTGCTGCAGCCGGCCCATAACCTCGTTGGTGGCATCCACCAGCGGCAGAAGTTCGCGGGGCGCATCGGGCGCGGTAATTGCCGTCAGGTCGCCTTCGGGACGGGCCTGCAGCTCGGCGCTGAGGCGCCGTACGGGCCGGGTGGCGCGCTGCACCACGACGATCGCCACCAGGGCGATCACCGCCAGCAGCAGGGCCTGGCGCCACAACGTGTCGAACAGGATTTTGCGGGCCAGTGTTTTGCGCAGTTCCAGGGTTTCGGCCACCTGGATTACCGCCATGGCGCGGCCTTTTGCACTGGACACGGGCTGGAGCAGAACCGCGACCCGCACATCGTCGCCCATGAAGACGTCGTCATAAAAATCCACCAGCGCCGAATAGGGGGGCCGTGCCGGGATGCGCCCGTGCCAGAACGGCAACTCCGAAAAACCGGACACCATGCTGCCGCCGAGGCTGGAGACCCGGTAAAAAAGCCGGCTCTGGTTGTCAGCTTCAAAAGCTTCCAGCGCCGCGTAGGGCACTGTGACGCGCAGCTCGGACTGCTCGTCGTAGCCCGTAACATCGAGCTGCTCGCCGATGGATTTGGCAGAAGCCAGCAGCGTACGGTCATAAGCCGTGTTCACCGCGCCCAATGCCTGCTGGTACAGGCTGAAGGTGTTGGCCACTACCAGCAGGCCCACCGGCAAAAGAATGCCGATGAGCAGGTATCTGCGCAGGGAGATGGCGCTTGCGCCGGGTTTTGTTTCGGGTGCTGCGGAGGGAACTGCCTGAACGTCCTGTCGCGGCTGCGGGGAGCTCATGCATCCACTTTCAACAAATAGCCCAGGCCGCGCAGTGTGACCAGCGTGACGCCGGTTTGCGCCAGTTTCTTGCGCAGGCGGTACACCACCACTTCCACCGCCTCGTATTGCACGTCCGCCTCGCCGGGAAACACCAGCTCGAACAAGCGCTCTTTTGACACTGCATGGCCGGGTTTGGCGATCAGTGCCTGCAACAGCGCCAGTTCACGGGGCGTCAGCTCCAGCACCTGGTCGCGGTGGTAGATGGCCCCGCTGTCTTTTTCATAGCGCAACTCGCCCACGATCTGTGCGCCGGCGTCGTTTTCCATGGGAAGGGCGGTTGCCGCACGCCGGCGGCTCAGGGCACGCAGGCGTGCTTCCAGTTCGTCCAGGTCGAAGGGTTTGGGCAGGTAGTCGTCGGCCCCGGTGTTCAGGCCCATGATGCGGTCACCTACCGTGCCGCGTGCGGTCAAAATCAGCACCGGTGTGGCCAGCCCCTTGAGGCGCGCCTGCTCCAGCACCTGCAAGCCGTCCATGCCGGGAAGGCTGAGGTCCAGCACCACCACATCGGGCTGGGTGTCCGTCCATTGCGCCAGCGCCTGGCGGCCGTCGGTGCAGCTGAAAACCTCCATGCCGCGGCGGCCCAGTGCTCGCTGCAGCGCGGCCTGCATCGAGGCATCGTCTTCGATCAGTAACAATTTCATGGGGGGCAACATGTTAGGGCCTGTTAACACTATGTTTGCAAGATGCGTTGCGAGTCAAAAAGGCCTTGAGCAAGGCGCAAAACGCAGGCGGGGTGGACCCCGTCAAGGCTTTGCAACGACGCGCAAGGCTTTTTTGATCGCAACCCGGAGGGAATGGGGTGAGAAAGCCGCCACTCGGCGTTGCGCTCCTAGCCCAGACGAAGGTCTGGGCGTCGTCACGCGCCTTGATTGGCGGCTTTCTCACCCCATTCGCATTTGCAAACATAGTGTTAACAGGCCCTAGACATTAGCACTTTCCCCAATGCTTCCGGACAGCCGTTTGACAGAAACGAAGCGCATGATAAGCCCGTGATCGGCTGGATGCCTTCGCCAGCCCGGCAAGCTCAACAATTTCACAATCCTATTTTCAAGGAGACATTCATGCGTCGCGATACCTTTCTCAAATCCCTGGCAGCCATGGCGGCTGCGGGCGCCTTGCCCCTGCCGGCTTTTGCCGCGGCCAACGTCAAGATGATGATTCCCGCCAATCCCGGCGGCGGATGGGACACCACGGGCCGTGCCCTGGGCAAGGCCCTGACGGACTCCAAGGCCGCCGATACCGTGACCTATGACAACAAGGGCGGCGCCGCCGGCGCACTGGGCCTGGCCCAGTTCGTCAACGGCTCCAAGGGCGACCCCAACGCACTGATGGTGATGGGCGCCGTCATGCTGGGTGGCCTGATCACCGGCAAACCGCCGGTCAGCCTGTCGCAAGCCACCCCGATTGCACGCCTGTCCAGCGAATACAACGTGTTTGTGCTGCCTGCCAACTCGCCATTCAAGTCCATGAAGGACGTGGTCGAGCAGCTCAAGAAAGACCCCGGCAGTGTGAAGTGGGGCGGCGGTTCGCGCGGCTCCACCGAGCACATCGCAGCGGCCATGATCGCGCAGAAGGTCGGTGCCGATCCCTCGAAGATCAACTATGTGGCTTTCCGCGGCGGCGGCGAAGCCACGGCTGCCATCCTGGGCGGCAACGTCACAGTGGGCGGCAGCGGCTACAGCGAATTTGCCGAGTACATCAAGGCCGGCAAGATGAAGGCCATTGCCGTGACCTCGGGCAAGCGCCTCCCCGGTGTGGATGTGCCGACGCTCAAGGAGCAGGGCATTGACGTCGAAATCGGCAACTGGCGCGGGGTCTACGGTGCGCCTGGAATCACGGACGCACAGCGCAAGGCCCTGACCGACATGGTGCTGGCCGCGCTCAAGTCGCCGGCCTGGGCCGAAGCCGTCAAGAAGAACGACTGGACTCCCGCAGTCCTGACGGGCGAGGCATTTGCCAAGTTCGTGGATGACGACTTTGCGGCGCTGCGCGCCACGATGGTCAAGTCCGGCATGGTCTGATCTTCGGCGTTTTTACGCCCCCCACGCTTTCGCGTATCAGCGGCACGCGGCGCCGTCAAATTTGATGAAAATTTGACGAAAGGCCCGCGTGCCCCCAGACTGCTCATGTCTGGCCAACCTTCCCCGCCTTTCGGGAACTATAACGATGACAACTTCAGATCCCTCGGCCGTCTGGCCGCAAACTCTGGTCGGTGCCGGTGTGCTGCTGACCGGCCTGGCGCTGGCCTTTGGTGCGATCAGCATTTCTTCCGAGGCAGGTTATGGCGGTGTAGGCCCCAATTTCCTGCCCTGGGTGGTGTCGGTGGGCCTCGCCATTTGTGGCGCCTTCATCATCTGGGAGGCGCGCAGTGGCGGCTTTCGGGACCTGGACCTGCCTTCGGGTGCGGCGCAGGCCTACTGGCCGGGTTTTGTATGGGTCTCGGCGGGCTTGTTGCTTAATGCCGCCCTCATCACCACCATCGGTTTTATTCTGAGCTGCACGCTGTGTTATTTGCTGGCTGTGCAAGGCCTGCGCCGTGCGGGTGGCCAGGCAAGCGTCAATGCGCCGCTTACCTGGGTCACCGATTTTGGGGTGGGTTTCGCGATTTCTGCGCCGGTGTTCTGGATGTTCACGAAATTCCTGGCGATTAATCTGCCGGGCCTGACCAGCACGGGGTGGATCTGATGGATATTTTCAATGCCCTGATGGCGGGTTTCGCGACAGCGATCACGCCGGTTAATTTGCTCTGGTGTCTGGTGGGTTGTGCTCTCGGCACAGCGGTGGGTGTGCTGCCCGGCATCGGCCCGGCGGTGGCGGTGGCGATGCTGCTGCCCATTACCGGCAAGGTCGATATCACGGCCTCGATGATCTTCTTCTCAGGCATTTACTACGGCGCGATGTATGGCGGATCGACCACGTCCATCCTGCTGAACACGCCTGGCGAAACCGCCAGCATGGTGACGGCCATGGAGGGTAACAAGATGGCCAAGAGCGGGCGCGCGGGCGCGGCACTGGCCACGGCTGCTATCGGCTCGTTTGTGGCAGGCACCATTGCCACCGTCATCGTCACGCTGTTTGCGCCTTTTGTGGCCGAGTTCGCAGTCAAGCTGGGTCCACCGGAATACTTCCTCTTGATGCTGCTGGCCTTCACCACGGTGAGTGCGGTGTTGGGCAAAAGCACCTTGCGCGGAATGACGGCGCTGCTGGTCGGCCTGGCCGCAGGCTGCGTGGGACTCGACCAGATCTCCGGCCAGGGTCGCTATACCGGCGGCATCCCGGAACTGCTGGACGGCATTGAAATCGTGTTGGTGGCGGTGGGCCTCTTTGCGGTTGCCGAAGTGCTCTATGCGGTGCTGTATGAAGGCCGCATGGTGGAAGAGCAGAACAAGCTCAGCCGCGTGCACATGACCAAGGCGGACTGGAAGCGGTCGATCCCCGCCTGGTTGCGTGGCACGGCCATCGGCGCGCCCTTCGGGTGCATCCCGGCGGGCGGCACCGAGATCCCGACCTTCCTGAGCTATGCAACGGAAAAGAAGCTGGCCCAAAACCAGCCGCACAGTGCGGAGTTCGGCACCAAAGGCGCCATCGAAGGCGTGGCCGGCCCCGAGGCTGCCAACAATGCGACCGTGACGGCTGCGCTGATCCCGCTGCTCACATTGGGCATACCGACCTCCAACACCACGGCGATCTTGCTGGGCGCGTTCCAGAACTACGGCATCCAGCCCGGTCCGCAACTGTTCACCACGTCAGCCGCCCTGGTGTGGGCGCTGATTGCTTCGCTTTACATCGGCAACGTGATGCTGCTGGTGCTGAACCTGCCCATGGTGGGCCTGTGGGTCAAACTGCTGAAAATTCCCAAACCGCAGCTGTACGCGGGTATCCTGATTTTTGCGACGGTGGGCGCATACGGCATGCGGCAAAGTGCATTCGACCTCTTTTTGCTGTACGCCATCGGCCTGCTCGGTGTGCTGATGCGACGCTTTGACTTTCCGACCGCCCCTGTGGTGGTGGGCATGATCCTTGGCCCGCTGGCTGAGGCTCAATTGCGCAATGCCATGTCGATTGGCGAAGGCAGCCCCGCCGTGTTTTTCCAGCGCCCCATGTCGATCACGCTGGTCGTGATTGTGGTTGCGGTGCTGGTGCTTCCGCGTATGGCTAAATACTGGAAGGCGAAAAAACCTGCAAGTTGAGTTTTATTACTAAAAGGAGATGACATGCTGAACATCAAACGACGCACCGCATTGGGTGGGCTCGCCGGGTTGGGCCTGACCACATTGGGCAGTACATTCCCTGCATTGGCGCAATCCGCCAAGGCAGCGGCAGCTGTCGCTTCTCCAAAAGGTAAGGCCGCCAAACTAACTTCGAAACTGCGCATTGTGATACCGGCCAACGCCGGCGGGGGCTGGGACCAGACCGGCCGTGCGCTGGGTACGGCCTTGCTGGGTGTCGGCGCCGCTGACGAGATTGAATACGAAAACAAGGGCGGCAAGGGCGGCACCATCGGCCTGGCTTATTACGCCGAAAAATACGGCAACGATCCCAACACCCTGTTGATGGGCGGTATGGTCATGGTGGGCGCGGTTGCCTTGCAAAAACCCGCGGTCGACATGACTCGCATCCAGCCGATAGCCCGCCTGACCAGTGACTACCTCGTGGTGGTGGTGGCTGCCAGCTCGCCGATCCGTACCGTTGCCGATCTTGCCAGCCGGCTGCGCACCAACCCCAAAGACGTGCCGATCGCCGGCGGGTCGGCCGGTGGTGTGGACCACGTGTTTGCAGGGGTGTTGACCCGAGCCTCCCAAAGCAAACCGGAAGAACTGGTGTATTTGCCTTTCGCCGGCGGTGCCGAGGTGGTGCAGGCTGTGCTGGGTGGCAAGGCAGTGGCCGGCATATCGGGCTACAGCGAGTTCAGCGATGAACTCGCCAGCGGAAAATTGCGTGCCATTGGCGTGTCGTCCAAGCGCACGGTTTTTGGCATTCCCTCGATTCGCGAGCAGGGGCTCGATGTGGACATGGCCAACTGGCGTGGCGTGTTTACCGGCCAAAACGTGCCACCCGCCCGCCAGGCCGAAATGGTCGAAGCGGTGAAAGCCGCCGCAGGGTATGAGTCCTGGCAAAAAACACTGAAGCAGAACCACTGGGACTCTTCGCTGCTCTCGGGGCCCGGTTTTGCCAGCTTCATTGACTTTGACCTGACGACCTCGCGAGTCATGGTGCACCTGCTCAAGCTCAAAGCCTGACACTCTGCGGCAGGGTTTTCGGAAGGGGCGACCGCGTGGGTCACCCCTTTTCTTTCTCCGGCATCCATCTGATGGATGGCATGGAAAGTGCTGTACCTGTTGGGGAAGCCGGCAAATGCCGGCCTGTTGCCTGATACATGCCACCACCGCTGGAGAATCTCATGCCGACTGTTCGACGACGTATTTTTCTCGGTGGGCTCTCTTGCCTGGGCGCAGCTGCCGCCGGCGTTGTCCCTGCACCCTTGTGGGCACAGGCTGCCGTGAAGGGCAAGCTTGCGCCCAGGTTGCGCATCGTCATACCAGCCGCCTCGCGCAGCACGCTGGACGAAGCGGGCCGTGCCCTCGGCGATGCCCTGGTCGGTCTGGGCCTGAGCGACGAGATTGAATACGAAAACAAGGAGGGCAACGGCGGCACCACGGGGCTGGCCTTGTATGCCGGCAAGTACGGCTCCGATCCCAATGCGCTTTTCATGGGCGACAGCAACCTGGTCGGCGCAGTGGCTTTGCAAAAACCAGCCGTGGATCTGACCCGGCTCCGCCCGGTGGCCCGCCTGACCAGTGACTACCTGGTGGTGGTGGTCGCTGGCAACTCGCCCATCAAGACCGTCAACGAACTGGCTGAGCGCCTGCGCACCAGCCCCAGGCTGACGCCCATGGCGATTGGTTCTGTTGGGGGTGTGGACCACGTGTTCGCCGGCCTGCTGGCCAAGTCGGCCGGTAGCCGCCCTGAAGACCCGGTGTACCTGCCCTTTGCCCGCAATTTTGAGCTGGTGGATGCGGTATTGACCGGGAAAGCAGTGGCTGGTGTTTCCGGATACGGAACTTTCAGCGCAGAACTGGCCAGCGGCAAGCTGCGCGCGGTGGGTGTGTCATCCAAGAAGACAAGCTACGGTGTGCGGTCCGTGCGAGAGCAGGGGCTGGATCTGGACATGGCGAACTGGCGGGCTGTCTTCACCGGCCAGGGCGTCACGCCCGCGCGCCAGTCGGAGATGGTTGAAGGCGTCAAGGCATCGCTGGCCTATGAGCTCTGGAAAAAAACGCTCAAGGAAAGTTATTGGGAGCAGTCCTGGCTGTCCGGGGCTGACCTTACCAACTTTATCGACTTTGATACCAAGACCACACAGCTGATGATGCAGCTGCTCAAGCTCAAGGCTTGATAGCCACCGCAAGGAATATGGCTTATTGGGTGGCGCCCAGGGCCCGCGCGCGCTGGCGTGTGCTGGCCAATTCCGCGGTGTCTGCACCGGCTGCCGGCCAGCCTGAAAGATGCTGCTGCGCCAGCTCGGCAAGCCCCGCAATCCATTCATGGCTGTCGTTCAGGCAGGGGATGTAGCTGAACTCCTTGCCGCCCGCGTGCAGGAAAGCCTCGCGGGCTTCCATGTTGATTTCCTCCAGCGTTTCGAGGCAGTCGCCGGTAAAGCCGGGACAGATTACATCGACGCGCCCGACACCTGCCTTTGCCAGGGCCACCAGTGTGGGCTCGGTGTACGGCTCAAGCCATTTGGCCTTGCCAAAGCGCGACTGGAAGGTCACCTTGTACTGCGCAGGCTGCAGGTTCAGTTGGGTGGCCAGCAGCCGGGCGGTTTTATGGCATTCGCAGTGATACGGGTCGCCCAGCTTCAGGGTGCGTTCGGGTACGCCGTGAAAACTCATCACCAGTTGTTCGCCGCGGCCGGCGGTGCGCCAGTGTTCGCGCACGCGTGCCGCCAGCGCGCTGATATAGCCGGGATGATCGTGGTAGTGGTTGACAAAGCGGAACTCGGGGATGCGGCGTATGCGCGCCGCCCAGGTGTAGACCGCATCAAAGACGCTGGCGGTGGTGGTGCCGCTGTATTGCGGATAGGCCGGCAGGATGAGGATGCGCATGACGCCGTCGGCCTTGAGCTGGTCAAGCTGCGAGGCGATGGATGGATGGCCGTAACGCATGGCGTAACGCACCTCGACGGGCAGTCCGCGCACTGCCAGGTAACCGCGCAGCAAGACAGCCTGCTTTTGCGTCCACACCCGCAGCGGCGAGCCTTCCTTCATCCAGATGCTGGCGTACTTGGCCGCGGACTTTTTGGGCCGCACGCGCAGGATGATTCCGTGCAGGATCAGCCACCAGAGCGCTCTGGGGATCTCCACCACGCGCGGGTCGCTTAAAAACTCCGCGAGGTAGCGGCGCAATGCCGGTGCCGTCGCCTCATCGGGCGTACCCAGGTTGCAGAGCAGGACGGCCGTGCCGCAGGCCGTGGGCGTGGCCGGCGCTGCACCGTGCGTGAAGGGGGGCTCGGGGTTGAAAGGTGTGAGGATGCGCGAGCGAAAAGACATGGGTTATTCTCGCCTATCCCATTGACGCTGCCTATGCTTGACCTGTCCACCATAAAAGCCATCACACTTGACCTCGATGACACCCTGTGGCCCATCTGGCCTGCCATTGAAAGGGCCGAGAAAGCACTGGACGACTGGCTCAGCCAGCATGCACCGATGACCGCGGCGCTGTTCTCCAATCCGGCGGCGCGCCATGAGATCCGGGAGCACGTCACACGCTCGCGCCCGGAGCTCAAATACAACCTGAGCGCGATACGCCGGGAGGCGATACGGGTGGCGCTGTACCGCTCCGGCGAAGACCCGTTGCTGGCGGAAGCCGCGTTCAACGTCTTCTTTGAAGAGCGCAACCGGGTCACCTTGTTTGAAGACGCGGTGCTGGCGCTGGAATTCCTGTCCGGGCGTTACCCGCTGGTGGCGGTTTCCAACGGCAACGCGGACGTCGAACGAATCGGTATAGGCCGCTATTTCAGGGCGGCTATCAGTGCCCAGCAGTTCGGTGTGGGCAAGCCCGACCCGCGCATTTTTCATGCGGCAGCTGGGGCCGTGGAGGTGCAGCCCCAGGAAGTATTGCATGTGGGTGACGACGCCACGCTGGACGTGCTGGGCGCGCTTAATTGCGGCATGCAGACGGTGTGGGTGAATCGCTCCGACCAGATGTGGGCACACCCCGCGGTGCCGCACGAAACAGTGACCACGCTGACCGAGCTGTGCGATTTGTTCCCGCGCTGAACGGGTTGACTTTCAGGAGGCGCTTTCCATGACACTCAAAATCTACGGCACAGCTGCCTCACGCGCAGCGCGCCCCCTGTGGGCGGCGCAGGAAATGGGCCTGGCCTATGAGCACGTTGCGTTGCCGTATGTGGGTGGCGCCACGCGCACGCCGGAATTTCTCGCCATCAACCCGAACGGCCGCATCCCGGTAGTGGACGACGATGGGGTTCTGGTCTGGGAGTCCATGGCCTGCGTGCTTTACCTGGCCGAGCGATTCAAAAAAAACGATGCGCCAGGCCTTGCCGCACAGAACCCTGCGGAGCAGGCAGACATCCTGCGCTGGAGCTTCTGGGTGGTGACCGAGTGCGAAAAAGACGCCCTGGCGTTCCTGATGCATCGCATCATGATGCCGGCAGAGCGCCGCAAGCCCCAGTTGGCCGAGGACGCCGAGCGGCATCTGCTGGGCCCACTGCGGGTGCTTGAGCAGCATTTGCAGTCGCGCAGCTACCTGGCGGGTGAACGCTTTACGACGGCCGATATCTGCGTGGCTTCCGTGCTGGCGTGGATTCAGGGTGCTGCCGGTCTGATGGCGCAATGCCCGGCAGTGGACGAGTGGCTCAAGCGCTGTCTTGCGCGTCCGGCGTACCGTGCAGTGAGATTGATGGCGAAAAGTTCCTGAAACCCTTTGTGGCTTTGCGCAAACAGCTATTTAATTGATAGCAATACGGGTGACGTGGCCGCAATGACCGCGGAGCGCGGATGTGCCGGGGCAGATCAATGCAGGCGCTGCGCCGCTTCCAGCCCCGAGCGCACGGCGCCTTCCAGCGTGGCCGGATAAGGCCCGGCGATGTAGTCGCCACAGGCGTAAAGGCCAGGCGCCACATCAGTGGCCGGACGCAGCAAGCCTGGCGTACAGGCAAAAGTCGCGCGTTTTTCCACGATGGTTTGCACCACCTGCAAGGTGTCCAGGCCCAGTTGCTGGGCCGCCTGCGCCAGCACCTGCGCGGCAAGCGTCGCGCCATCGCCCGTGCTGGCGCTGATCACAAAAGCCAGCAGGCCGGTGGGTCCGCCCAGTTGCCCGCGGTCGAACACAAATTGCGCGGGTGCGGTCGCATCGGCGGGTAAGGACAGCATGGGCTGCTGAAGGCGCACGCCTGCCGCCCAGGCGTAGACCGTGGTCAGCGCTTCGTGTTGAAGGCCTTTCACCTGCGCCAGCCAGTCGCCGGGTTGCAGGCCGCTGTCTTCCGCAAGCCGCGCCGCTTCATGGGGCGGGCAGGCCAGCACCACGCAGTCGAAGGCTGCGCTGATGTCGGTGTTGACCACCCAGCTGGAACCGAGGGGCGCAATGGATTGCACGCGGGCGCCCAGCCGCACGGTGCTGCCCTGGGCCGCCAGCCAGCGCAGGGCGGCGTCGGGCAGCAGCGCGCTGAGGTCGGCGCGCGGCAGCAAGAGGTTGGAACCGCCGCTTTCCGAAAACAGCGAGTCGTGCATAACGCGCAGGAAAACCTGGCCGCTGGCCCGCTCTGCAGGGGTGTTCAGCGCCGAGACGCAGAGGGGCTCGATCAATGAGGCCATGGCACCGGGTGACAGGCTGCGGCACAGGTCGGCCACCGACACGCCGGGGTCGCACTTGAATTTCGCGAGCTGCCAGCCAACGGCGACCTTGAGCATCGAAAGTTTGTCGGCCCAGGACCAGCCGCGCGCCAGGAGGATGCCGGCCAGCGCATCGAGGGGGGCCGGCAGTTGCGGAAGCTTCAGGCCGCTGCCGTCCGGAAACCGCAGCGTCAGCGGCAGCCGCAGCAAGGAAGTTTCTGCGTCGACACCCAGGTCCTTCATCAGGCGCAGCGTTTCGGCATAAGCGCCAATCAGGATGTGCTGGCCGTTGTCGAGCACGACCGGCTTGCCTGCCACAGTGCCGCCAACGCGGCGCGCCCGCCCGCCGGCGATGCGGGTGGCCTCAAACAACGTGACCTGATAACCCAGGCGCGTGGCCTCGACAGCCGCAGTGCAGCCGGCCCAGCCGGCGCCGATCACGGCGACTCTCATGACGGGCACGCTTGCAGGCCGGGGGTTGCGCGAGTTCCATACCAGCCGGGGCCGCGGGACTGGCTTTGCCAGACCGCAGGCGCAGCGCCCCCGCGGGGGGCTGCGAACCACACGAAGTGGGGAGCGTGGGGGCTCATTGGATTTTGCCGAAGGCCTGGGTCTTCCACGCTAACCAGAATTTGCGCAGCGGTGTGAGGCTGACGCGCTGGTGCAGCACCTGGTAGCCGTCGGCGGCGATTTCGCGCAGCAGGGTGCGGTAGATGCTGGCCATCATGAGGCCGGGTTTCTGGGCGCGGCGGTCGGCTTCGGGCAGCATGGCCAGCGCTTCGTCGTAAAGTGCCAGCGCGCGGTCGGTCTGGAATTTCATCAGCGCGCTGAAGCGGTCGGAGTACTGGCGCTTGAGGACCTCATGCGCCTTCACGTCAAATTGCTGCAGCTCGTTGACGGGCAGGTAGATGCGGCCGCGCATCGCGTCTTCGCCGACGTCCCGGATGATATTGGTGAGCTGGAACGCCAGGCCGAGTTTGTGCGCGTAGGCGGTGGTGGCTTCGTCGGTCTGGCCGAAGATGCGCGCCGCCACTTCGCCCACGATGCCGGCCACCAGGTGGCAATACTGCCGCAGGCCGGGAAAATCCAGGTAGCGGTTCTGCTCCAGGTCCATCTGGCAGCCGTCGATGACAGCCTGCAGGTGGCGCGCTTCGATGCGGTAAGTTGGGGCGTGCGGCATCAGCGCTTTCATCACCGGATGCGTCGGGGTGCCGGCATAGGCGTTTAGCACTTCGCCTTGCCACCAGGCGAGCTTGGTGCGCGCTACACCGGGGTCGGTGATTTCGTCGACGACGTCGTCGATTTCGCGGCAAAAGGCGTAGAACGCGGTGATGGCGGCGCGCCGTTCCTTGGGTAAAAACAGGAAGGCGTAATAGAAACTGCTGCCGGATGCGGCGGCTTTTTGCTGGACATATTGCTCAGGCGTCATGCGGTAATTGTCACATGGGACTTGTTGGCCGATGGGTATCAGGATGCTTTGGGGGCAGTGCGTTCGGCGAAGTAAAGCTTCAGCGCAAACACCACGGCAATCAGGACGACCCAGACGATCAATACATCGCCGAATTGCCAGAAGAGCCAGAGCGGAGAGCCTAATTGACCCAGCAAGGGCAGCAGGAACGGCTGCAGCCGCGGTGTCCAGAAACCAGGCCTGGACATGCAGGCCGATACCAGGGGATCGAAGCTGCCCGGATTGCATCCGAGGGCCTGCAGTATTTCGCGCGATACATACGTGCTCAGGAAGGGCGTGCCGAAGGCGATGCAAAACGCAATCAACCCCAGCAGCAGAATCCAGAAGCTGGATTGCAGAAAACGGTGCAAGGCCCGCCGGAAGGAAATTGCTGCCGGGACAGGCGCACGCGAAGTGGTCACGGGCTTGCGGGGGTTCTGGGCGGCATGGCGGCTCCAGCCGATGGCAACCAGCCAGGCCAGGATGAGCCCCCAGAAACTGCGCAGCAGCATGAAGGGGTAGTCCAGCGGCGTCTCTGCAGACAAAAAGGGTGTGAGCCTTGAGGCCAACGCGTTCTGGAGGAAGGAACACGTTCCGGCTCGCGGGTCTGCATGGAATTGGCAATTGAGGGCGGCCAGGGCCTGCTCTGCAATGACGCCGCCGATCAGCGCGAAGCTGATGCAAAAGAGAAAGAGGCCCCACACCAGCGCGCGATAGAGGCCCGAGGGCGGCAGTTTTACCGGTGGCGTTGCCATGTGGCTTTCTGTGGGTTTGTTGATGGATCTGTCCGTCCCCGGTGAGATCCGGTTGTTTGCCTACATGAACAGCGCACGCCAGCCCATCACCAGCACATCCCGGGGGCCCAGCTTGGGGCGCCGCTGCAGGGTATTGAATCCCTGGGACTCGATCTTCTCAAGGATGCGCAAGCCGCCTTGCACCACCAGGCGCAACTCCCAGCCGCCGCGGCCCGGTATTCTTTTCGTGAGTGGCAAGCCTTTTAGCATCGTGGCCCTTGCAGAGCGTGCGCAAGCAGCTATCAAATTGATAGTAGAGGGGTTGACATCCAGCGCCAGCAGCTGCGCTTCGTCAACGCCGTGGCGGGCCCAGGCATCGGCCGGCAGGTAAATACGGCCGCGCGGAATGTCCACGCTGAGGTCTTGCCAGAAGTTGATGAGCTGCAGGGCGGTGCAAATGCAGTCGCTCATGTGCAGCGAGGCGGCGTCATGGATGCCGTACAGGTGCAGCAGCAGCCGGCCCACGGGATTGGCCGAGCGGTTGCAGTAATGGGCCAGTTCGGCCTCATCGGCATAACGCTGCTTGACGACGTCCTGCTCAAAAGCGCTGAGTAAGTCAGCCAGCAGGTTTACCGGCAGCTGGAATTCCGCCATCATGGGCGCCAGCTGTGCAAACACCGGCGCCCAGCGAGACGAGGGCGCCAGGCCTGTGGAGGCGGCCACCAGGTCGGCGCGGTAGGCCGCCAGGTCATCCAGGCGTGCTTGCGGCGGGGCATCGCCTTCATCGGCCATGTCATCCGCCGTGCGGGCAAACCAGTAAATCGCCGCGATGGGCGGGCGCAGGCGCGGTGGGCACAGCAGCGAAGCCACCGGGAAGTTTTCATAGTGCGCCACACCCTGCAGAGACGGCGTCAGGGTGGCTGGCGATTGGGAGCCTTGGGTCATGCGGGCGATTGTCGCTTGACAAGCCCTGGCAATTACCCTAGATTACTAACCGGTCAGTCAGTAGCAGCTTCCTGACTCTTTTCCAGGCTCATTTTTTACCCTGCCATCCAAGCGGGTTTCATCCCGATCAGATCATGAACAAAACCGTTTTCTCCCTGGTGGGCGCCGCCGTCCTGCTGGCAGCCTGTTCCAAACCCGCCCCGCCAGAAGAGCCGGTTCGCGCCGTCAAGGTGGTCACTGTCGGGACCAACGCCTTTTCATCGAGCCACGAATATGCCGGCGAGGTCCGCGCCCAGGTGGAATCGAGGCTCGGCTTTCGGGTTGCGGGGAAGATCATCAAGCGGCAGGCTGAACTGGGCCAGCGCGTCAAGGCCGGGCAAGTGCTTGCCAACCTCGATCCCCAGGATTACAAGCTCGCGGCCGATGCAGCCCGTGCGCAGGTGGCAGCTGCGGCCACCAACCGCGACCTTGCTGCTGCCGATTTCAAGCGCTACAGGGAGCTGAAAGAGCAGAACTTCATCAGCGGTGCCGAGCTTGAGCGCCGTGAAACCACGCTGAAGGCGGCCCAGGCGCAACTGGAGCAAGCCCAGTCCCAGCTGGCAGTGCAGGGCAACCAGGCAAACTACGCGGCGCTGGTCGCCGACGTGTCAGGTGTCGTCACCGCCATCGAGGCCGAGCCGGGCCAGGTCGTGACGGCCGGCGCGCCGGTGGTGCGGATTGCAGCGGATGGTGTGCGTGATGTGGTGTTCTCTGTGCCCGAAGACAAGGTGGCGGCGATCAAGGTCGGCTCGCCGGTCAGTATCCGCGTGTGGTCCCAGACCGCCGAATTGACCGGAAAAGTGCGCGAAGTGGCGGCCAGCAACGACCCCGTCACGCGGACCTACACCGTCAAGGTTTCTGTTGACGCGAAAGAACCGCCGCCGCTGGGCGCCACGGTGTATGTGGTGCCGCAGGCCGGCAGCGTGGTCGGCGCGCCGGTCATCAAGCTGCCGACAACGGCGCTGCGCCAGGAAGGCAAGGCCACGGCGGTATGGGTGGTTGACAAGGCCACCATGACCGTCAAGCCGCAACTCATTCAGGTTGCCACGGCAGACGGCAACGACGTGGTGGTGGCTTCCGGGCTGCAGCCCGGGATGATGGTGGTCAGCGCCGGCGTGCATGTGCTCTCACCGGGCCAGAAAGTCAGTATTTACCAGCCGAGTGTGGCTGTAGCCGGTGCCAGTCCTGCGCAAACAGCTATTAATTCCGTAGCAACACCTGTGGTGCCCGCGGCCCCTGTCACGGTGCCGGCTGCCGTTTCCGCAGCTTCTGCTGCGAAGTGAGGGCGGCATGACGCAACCCCACCCAGACAGCAGCAGCGCTGCCGGCGAACTGGCTTCGCCCTCGACCCGGTTCAACCTTTCCAAATGGGCGCTGGACCATCCGGCGCTCACCCGTTACCTCCTGCTGGTGCTGATGATTCTGGGCTTTGCCGCCTACTTTCAGCTCGGACAGGACGAAGACCCACCGTTTACCTTTCGCGCCATGGTGGTGCGCACCTACTGGCCGGGGGCCACGGCGCAGCAGGTGGCCGAGCAGGTGACCGACAAGCTGGAGCGCACGCTGCAGGAAGCGCCCTTCGCCGACAAGATACGCAGCTACTCCAAGCCGGGCGAGTCGCAGATCATTTTCCAGATCAAGGATTCGTCCAAGCCCGCGGACGTGCCCAACGTCTGGTATTCGGTACGCAAGAAGGTCGCAGACATGCGCGGCACCCTGCCCGGCGGTATCCAGGGGCCGTTCTTCAACGACGATTTCGGCGACGTTTATGGCGTGATCTACGCGCTGGAGGCCGACGGTTTTAATTACGCCGAACTCAAGACCTTTGCCGACGATGTGCGCCAGCAACTGCTGCGCGTACCCGACGTGAGCAAGGTTGAACTTTTCGGCGTGCAAGATGAAAAAGTTTTCATCGAAATCTCGCAAAAGCGCCTGGCGCAACTGGGGCTGGACCTGAACCAAGTGCTGGCGCAGCTGGGCCAGCAAAACGCGATTGAGTCGGCCGGGGCGGTTCAGACGCCGCTGGATGTCGTGCAGGTGCGCGTGGCGGGCCAGTTCGAAGTGATTGAGCAGCTGCGGGTGATGCCGATCCGGGGCAGTTCGGGCAACCAGCTACAACTGGGTGACATTGCCGAGATCAAGCGCGGCTATGTGGATCCGCCTTCCGTGAAGGTGCACCACCAGGGCAAGGAAGTGATTGCATTGGGCGTGTCCATGGGTAAGGGCGGGGACATCATCGCTTTGGGCAAGTCGCTCACCGCGCTCTCAGCCCGCATCGAGAAAACCCTGCCCGCCGGTATCAAACTGGTGAACGTGCAGAACCAGCCCAAGGCGGTGGCGACCTCGGTGAATGAATTTGTGCGCGTGCTGATCGAGGCCGTGGTGATCGTGCTGGCGGTCAGTTTCATCGCCCTGGGCTTTCACAAGCGGCCACACAACGGCCCCGGCCAGTTGCCGTTGTGGAAGCGCTATTACATCGACATGCGGCCCGGCCTGGTGGTGGGCATCACCATTCCCCTGGTGCTGAGCCTGACCTTTCTGGCCATGTGGTACTACGGTATCGGGCTGCACAAGATTTCGCTGGGCTCGCTGATCATCGCGCTGGGCCTGCTGGTGGACGATGCCATCATCGCTGTCGAAATGATGGTGCGCAAGATGGAGGAGGGGTACGACAAGGTGCGCGCCGCCACCTTCGCCTATGAGATCACCGCCATGCCCATGCTGACGGGTACCTTGATTACCGCCGCGGGCTTTTTGCCTATCGGCCTGGCCAAGTCCACCACCGGTGAATACACCTTCGCGATTTTTGCGGTGACCGTGATCGCGCTGGTGCTCAGCTGGATCGTTTCCGTGTATTTCGTGCCTTACCTGGGCACGCTGCTGCTCAAGGTGCCGCCGCATGTGCAGGAAGTGGCCGCGGGCCAGGACAGCCCGCACGAAATGTTCGACAGCCCGTTCTACAGCAATTTCCGCAAAACGGTGAACTGGTGCGTGCAGCACCGCTGGATCACGATCGGATCCACCGTGCTGATCTTCGCGTTGGGCATCGTGGGGATGGGCAAGGTGCAGCAGCAGTTCTTCCCCGACTCCAGCCGCCCTGAAATCATGGTCGACATCTGGTTCCCGGAAGGGACTTCCTTCGCCGCCAACGAGGCTACGGCCAAACGGGTTGAGGCGCGCCTGATGAAGGAAGAGGGCGTGAGCACGGTGAGCACCTGGATAGGCTCGGGCGTGCCGCGCTTTTATTTGCCGCTGGACCAGGTCTTTCCGCAGACCAACGTGTCGCAGATGATTGTGGTGCCTCAGGATTTGAAGGTGCGCGAATCATTGCGCATCAAGCTGCCGGCGCTGCTGGCCACCGAATTTCCCGAGGTGCGGGGCCGCGTCAAGCTGCTGCCCAACGGCCCGCCGGTGCCTTACCCGGTTCAGTTCCGTGTCGTGGGCATTGACCCGCTGGTGCTGCGCGAGCGCGCCGATGAAGTCAAGGCGGTGATGCGCGAAAGCGGCAACACGCGCGGCGTCAACGACAACTGGAATGAATCGGTGAAAGTGCTGCGGCTGGAAGTGGATCAGGCCAAGGCGCGCACGCTGGGCGTGACCAGCCAGTCGATTGCACAGGCTTCGCGCACCATCCTGGCAGGCACGCAGGTGGGCCAATTCCGTGAGGGCGACAAGCTGATTGACATCGTGCTGCGCCAGCCGCTGGACGAGCGCAACGCCATCACCGACATCGGCAACGCCTATCTGCCCACGGCGTCGGGCAAAGCGATTCCGCTGACGCAGATTGCCAAGCCGGTATTTACCTGGGAGCCGGGTGTGATGTGGCGCGAGAACCGCGACTACGCCATCACGGTGCAGAGCGACATCGTTGAAGGTCTGCAAGGCGCCACGGTGACGCAGGAGTTGATGCCCAAGCTCAAGGCGCTGGAAGCCAAATGGCAGGGCAATGGCATGACGGGCTACCGCATCCAGGTGGCTGGCGCGGTGGAAGAAAGCAGCAAGGGTTCGGTTTCCATTGTTGCTGGATTGCCGGTGGCGCTGTTTATCATCCTCACGCTGTTGATGCTGCAACTGCACAGTTTCAGCCGTTCGATCCTCGCCTTTCTGACGGGCTTCATGGGCATCGCAGGCGTGGCCGGAGCACTGCTACTGCTGAACCGGCCGTTTGGTTTCGTCGCGCTGCTGGGCGTGATTGCACTGTTCGGCATGATCATCCGCAACTCCGTCATCCTGATCGACCAGATCGAGCAGGACCGTGCCCGAGGCGTGCCCACCTGGGACGCCATCGTCGAATCCGCCGTGCGCCGGTTGAGGCCTATCGTGCTGACGGCTGCCGCCGCGGTGCTGGCGATGATCCCGCTGTCGCGCAGCGTGTTCTGGGGGCCTATGGCGGTCGCCATTATGGGCGGCCTGGTGGTGGCGACGGTGCTGACCTTGCTGGCTCTGCCTGCCATGTATGCAGCGTGGTTCCGTGTCAAACGGGAAGACGGGCAGGACATCAAGCCACAAGACAGCGCCAAGCCACTGCCGGCGTGATTCTCTCTGGCCGCCGGTTGCGGACGGAAAACCGGGCCCGATAACGGCTAAAATAGAGAGTTGACCGATTTCAAGCGGGGATTCGGAGGTTTTTCGGATTCCCGTTTTTGTTTCCGGCGCGCGGGTGGCGAAATTGGTAGACGCACCAGGTTTAGGTCCTGACGCCAGCAATGGTGTGGGGGTTCGAGTCCCCCCCCGCGCACCACCCTGAGACCTGTGGGCACCTGTTGCCCCGTGCGCTCAGCCGTTGCGGAAATCCCGCAACATGCCAGGTGAAAACCTGTTTTGACTATTTTTGATCTTAGGAACCATCATGGCCGTGACTGTTGAAACCCTTGAAAAGCTCGAGCGCAAAATGACGCTCACGCTGCCCGTCAACACCATCCAGTCGGAAGTTGACACCCGTCTGAAGAAGCTGGCCCGCACGGTCAAGATGGACGGTTTCCGTCCGGGCAAAGTCCCCATGAACGTGGTGGCCCAGCGTTATGGCTATTCGGTGCATTACGAAGTCATGAACGACAAGGTCGGCGAGGCTTTTGCCGTGGCCGCCAACGAAGCCAAGCTGCGCGTTGCCGGCCAGCCGCGCATCAGCGAAAAAGAAGGTGCGCCTGAGGGCGAACTGGTGTTTGACGCGGTGTTTGAGGTTTACCCTGAAGTCAAGATCGCCGACCTGTCGGGCGCCGAAGTCGAAAAGGTCAGCGCTGAAGTCAGCGACGCCGCCATCGACAAGACGCTGGATATCCTGCGCAAGCAGCGCCGTACCTTTGCCCAGCGCGCAGCCGATGCGCCGGCGCAAGACGGTGACCGCGCCACCATCGACTTCGAAGGCAAGATCGACGGCGAGCCTTTCGCAGGCGGCAAGGCCGAGGACTACCAGTTCCTGATCGGCGACGGGCAGATGCTCAAGGAATTCGAAGACGCCGTGCGCGGCATGAAAAGCGGCGAAAGCAAGACTTTCCCCCTGAACTTCCCCGCCGACTACCACGGTAAAGATGTGGCCGGAAAACAGGCCGATTTCCTCGTGACGGTCAAAAAGATCGAAGCAGCTCACCTGCCCGAAGTCAATGAAGCACTGGCCAAGTCCCTGGGCATCGCTGACTCCACGGTCGAAGGCTTGCGCGCCGACATCAAGAAAAACCTCGAGCGCGAAGTCAAGTTCCGCCTGTTGGCCCGTAACAAGAACGCAGTGATGGACGCGCTGGTGGCCAACGCCGAACTCGACCTGCCCAAGTCCAGCGTCCAGGCCGAACTGGACCGCATGATCGAAGGCGCCCGCGCCGACTTGAAGCAGCGCGGCATCAAGGACGCCGACAAGGCGCCGATTCCCGAAGAAATCTTCCGTCCCCAAGCCGAAAAGCGCGTGCGCCTGGGCCTGGTGGTGGCCGAGTTGGTGCGCAGCAATGACCTGCAGGCCAAGCCTGAGCAGCTCAAGGCGCACATCGAAGAGCTGGCCGCCAGCTACGAGAAGCCGCAAGACGTGGTGCGCTGGTACCTGAGCGACAACCGCCGCATGGCCGAAGTCGAGGCTGTTGTGATTGAAAACAACGTGACCGACTTCGTGCTGGGCAAGGCCAAAGTCAGCGAAAAAACCATCTCCTTCGACGAGCTGATGGGCCAGAACTGATTCTTCAGCGCTATTGCTGACATTGGGGCTTGTGCTTTGCGGCACAGGCCCCAATTTCTTTGAGCTACGGCACAACGGCTCGCGAGTCTGTTGTCAGCCATCGCCGAAACTCCCTGGGGGAGTTTTTGGGTACAGTACAAACATCTCTGGAGAAAACATGATGGTCCGAAACAGTATTTACGGCGGCAGCTATACCGGCCCGCAAGCAGGCGCTCAGGGTGCGCAAGGCCTGGGCATGGTGCCCATGGTCATCGAGCAGTCCGGCCGCGGCGAGCGCTCTTACGACATTTACTCGCGCCTGCTCAAGGAGCGCGTGATTTTCCTGGTGGGTCCGGTGAATGACCAGACGGCCAACCTGGTGGTGGCCCAGCTCCTCTTCCTGGAAAGCGAAAACCCGGACAAGGACATTTCCTTCTACATCAACTCCCCCGGCGGTTCCGTGACGGCCGGCATGGCGATTTACGACACCATGCAATTCATCAAGCCCGACGTTTCCACCCTGTGCGTGGGCATGGCGGCCAGCATGGGTGCTTTCCTGCTGTCGGCCGGCACCAAAGGCAAGCGCTTTTCGCTGCCCAACTCGCGCGTCATGATTCACCAACCATCCGGTGGTGCGCAAGGCCAGGCGTCGGACATTGAAATCCATGCCCGAGACATTCTCAAGACGCGGGATCAGCTCAATCGCATCCTGGCGGCCAATACCGGCCAGCCTATCGAAAAGATCGAGCGCGACACCGAACGTGACTATTTCATGTTTGCGGAAGACGCCAAAGAGTACGGGCTGGTCGACCAGGTCATTTCCAAGCGGCCCTGAGCGTCGAAAGTTCTTCAGTTGCACCGCAACAACGGCGTTTTCTGTAACAGAAACGCCGTTTTTTTATTGGTTATCATTAGGTAACAGTTCCCCCTTCAGGCTCCTTAAAGGCATCCCCCCAATGGCCGAGAAAAAAGGCTCCTCCAGCGAAAAGACTTTGCACTGCTCCTTCTGCGGTAAAAGTCAGCACGAAGTCAAAAAACTGATCGCTGGCCCTTCGGTTTTTATCTGTGACGAGTGCATCGATCTTTGCAACGAGATCATTCGCGACGAACTTCCCGCTGGTGACGACGTTCGCGAGACGCGCACCGACCTGCCCACGCCCTCAGAGATCAAGGGAACACTGGACGGCTATGTTATTGGCCAGGAACCGGCCAAGCGCACCCTTGCAGTGGCGGTGTACAACCATTACAAACGCCTGCGCCATAAGGAAAAAGCCAAAAAAGACGATGTGGAGCTGACCAAAAGCAATATTTTGCTGATCGGCCCCACCGGTTCCGGCAAGACCCTGCTGGCCCAAACGCTCGCGCGTACGCTCAACGTTCCCTTTGTGATGGCCGACGCTACTACGCTGACCGAAGCCGGTTATGTCGGTGAGGACGTCGAAAACATCATCCAAAAGCTGCTGCAGAGCTGCAATTACGAAGTTGAACGTGCCCAGCAGGGAATCGTCTACATTGACGAAATTGACAAGATTTCGCGCAAGTCCGATAACCCGTCCATCACGCGTGACGTGTCAGGCGAGGGTGTGCAGCAGGCGCTGCTCAAGCTGATTGAAGGAACGATGGCGTCGGTGCCGCCACAGGGCGGCCGCAAGCACCCCAACCAGGACTTCTTGCAGGTGGACACCACGAATATCCTGTTTATCTGCGGCGGTGCATTCTCAGGTCTGGAAAAGGTCATCGAGAACCGGACCGAAGCTTCCGGGATCGGTTTTGGCGCCGCCGTCAAGAGCAAGAAGGCCCGCAGCCTGACCGAAGCCTTCAAGGATGTCGAGCCTGAAGACCTGATCAAGTTCGGGCTGATTCCTGAGCTGGTCGGCCGGATGCCGGTCGTGGCGACGCTGGCCGAGCTCACAGAAGACGCACTCGTGCAAATCCTGACAGAACCCAAAAATGCCGTGGTCAAACAATTCAGCAAGTTGCTGGCCATGGAAGGGGTTGATCTGGAAATCCGGCCCTCCGCACTCAAAGCCATTGCCCGCAGGGCGCTGGCCCGTAAAACCGGTGCGCGCGGCTTGCGTTCCATCCTGGAGCAGTCGCTGATCGACACCATGTTCGACCTGCCGAATGCCAGCAATGTGGATAAAGTGGTGGTGGACGAGTCCACAATCGAAGAAAACAAAGCTCCCTTGCTTGTGTACCGTGAAGCGGCCAAGAAAGCCTGAACACCCCAAAAGGCTGGCCGGAATGCTTGAAAAGCGCCTCCTGCGCCCCATGTCTGGGTTGATTGTGTTTCGCCGGGCCATGCAACTGGCTGCCACGGCCAACGTTTAAGGTTTATATGTCCGGACAAACTTCATTGCCTTCCACCCCCATTGACCTTCCTCTCCTGCCTCTGCGGGATGTGGTGGTCTTTCCGCACATGGTGATCCCGCTGTTCGTGGGTCGCCCCAAGAGCATCAAGGCGCTGGAGTCGGCCATGGAAGCCGAGCGCCGCATCATGCTGGTGGCACAAAAAGCCGCTGCCAAGGATGAGCCTTCGGTGGAAGATATGTTCCAGGTGGGCTGTGTTGCCACGATCCTGCAACTGCTCAAATTGCCTGACGGTACCGTCAAGGTTTTGGTGGAAGGACAGCAGCGCGCCAGCGTGAACAAGATCGAAGAGGGCGAGCAGCATTTCACGGCCAATGTCACACCTGTTGAGCCGGTGGTGGTGATCGCCGGTGACAAGACCAGTGAGATTGAAGCTCTGCGCCGTGCCGTGATGCAGCAGTTTGACCACTACGTCAAACTGAACAAGAAAATTCCGCCCGAGATACTGACCTCGATTTCCAGCATCGACGATGCGGGACGCCTGGCCGACACGATCGCCGCGCACCTTCCCCTCAAGCTGGATGCGAAGCAGGTGATCCTGGATCTTGACAAGGTCAAGGCCCGGCTAGAGAACCTGTACGAACAGCTTGAGCGTGAGGTCGACATCCTCAACGTCGACAAAAAAATCCGTGGGCGTGTGAAGCGTCAGATGGAAAAGAACCAGCGCGATTTCTACCTCAACGAGCAGGTCAAGGCCATCCAGAAGGAACTAGGCGAAGGCGAAGAGGGGGCGGACATCGAAGAGATCGAGAAAAAGATCAAGACCGCCAAGATGCCGCAGGAAGCCCGTAAAAAGGCCGAGAGCGAGCTCAAAAAACTCAAGCTCATGTCGCCCATGTCCGCCGAGGCGACCGTGGTGCGCACCTATATCGATGTGTTGACCGGCCTGCCGTGGAGCAAAAAGACCAAGATCAAGCACGACCTGGGCAACGCCGAGAACGTTCTTAACGAAGACCACTACGGTCTTGAAAAAGTCAAAGACCGTATTGTTGAGTATCTTGCGGTGCAGCAGCGCGTGGACAAGCTCAAGGCTCCGATCCTGTGTCTGGTTGGGCCTCCGGGGGTTGGTAAAACCTCCCTGGGCCAGTCGATCGCCAAAGCTACGGGCCGCAAGTACGTGCGTATGGCTTTGGGCGGCATGCGCGATGAGGCTGAAATTCGCGGCCATCGCCGCACCTATATCGGCGCCTTGCCGGGCAAGGTTCTGCAGAGCCTGACCAAGGCCGGCACGCGCAATCCGCTGTTCCTGCTGGATGAGATTGACAAGCTGGGCACCGACTTCCGTGGTGACCCCTCCAGCGCGCTGCTGGAGGTGCTCGACCCTGAGCAGAATCACACCTTCGGTGACCACTATGTCGAGGTGGACTTCGACCTGAGCGATGTGATGTTCGTGGCAACCTCGAACTCGATGAATATTCCGCCGGCCTTGCTGGACCGCATGGAGGTTATTCGCCTGTCCGGTTACACCGAAGACGAAAAGACCAGCATCGCGATGCGCTATCTGTTGCCCAAGCAGGTCAAGAACAACGGCGTGAAGGAAGAAGAGCTTGAAGTGCAGGAGCAGGCCGTGCGCGACATCGTGCGTTACTACACACGTGAAGCCGGCGTGCGCTCGCTTGAACGCGAACTCTCCAAGATCTGCCGCAAGGTGGTCAAGGGAATCCAGCTCAAGAAGATGACACCCAAGGTCGTCGTGACACCCGATAACCTCAACGATTTTCTGGGGGTGCGCAAGTTCAACTATGGCCGTGCCGAACAACAAAACCAGGTCGGCCAGGTGGTGGGGCTGGCCTGGACGGAAGTCGGCGGCGACTTGCTGACGATTGAGGCTGCCATGATGCCCGGCAAGGGCGTGATCACACGTACGGGATCGCTGGGCGATGTCATGAAGGAATCCGTCGAAGCCGCACGCACGGTGGTGCGCAGCCGCTCCAAGGTTCTCGGCATCAAGGACGAGATGTTCGAAAAGCGCGATATCCATATCCACGTACCGGACGGTGCGACGCCCAAGGACGGTCCAAGCGCGGGCGCCGCGATGACCACTGCTTTTGTTTCCGCGATGACGGGTATCCCTGTGCGTGGTGATGTGGCCATGACGGGTGAGATCACCCTGCGCGGCGAGGTCACGGCCATCGGCGGGCTCAAGGAAAAGCTGCTCGCCGCCTTGAGGGGTGGCATCAAGACCGTGCTGATCCCCGAGGAAAATGCCAAGGACCTGCAGGAGATTCCAGACAACGTCAAGAGCGGCCTGGAGATCGTGCCGGTGAAATGGATCGACCAGGTGTTGCAGGTTGCGCTCGAGCGCCAGCCTGTTCCGCTGACCGACGAGGAAGCCGCTGTTGTTGCGCCGGCTGCTGTGGTTCCGCCTGCGGAAGCAGCCGGTACGGTGAAGCATTAATGAGGCCTTTCGCAAAGTTTTTTGCGGCTTTTGGAAAAGCTCAAAAAACTACGCTATAATTTGAGGCTGTAATCGCGGGAGTAGCTCAGTTGGTAGAGCGCAACCTTGCCAAGGTTGAGGTCGAGAGTTCGAGACTCTTCTCCCGCTCCAATTCAAAGGGCAGCACTTTAAAAATGCTGTCCTTTTTCATTGGGGGTTTCGTTGGATTATTGGGTAAAGCCGTCGGGCTTTATCAAGCAGACAGAATACGGCGCGGTAACAAAGCGGTTATGTACCGGATTGCAAATCCGAGTAGGTCGGTTCGACTCCGGCCCGCGCCTCCATCACAGCTCCCTGCAACCAGCCCCAGTTAAGGGGCTTTTTTGTTTGACAATACGCTGCCGGCCGTTTGAAAACGGCGTTTGAGCCTGAGTGGTGAAATAGGTAGACACAGCGGACTTAAAATCCGCCGCTTCGTGAATAACGGGCGTACCGGTTCGATTCCGGTCTCAGGCACCACGATTGGGCGGCTCACCCACGCGCCGGGCGCGCTTTCGAAAACTGGGTAAGATAAATTCCATCATGTCCCGCTACAACACACCTTTTGAGATCCACGTCCACGGCGAAGTGCCATTGCGCGCGGACGTTAATTTTGAACAGCTGCAGGAGGCTCTCAAGCCACTGTGGAAATACACCGGCTCCAAGTCCCTGGCGGCCGGTGCTGCCAGCGCTTATGAGGAAGAGCCGGGCATCCGGTTCGACGCGCAAAAACATTTGCTTCAAATGTGCTGGACAGTCCCTGGCGACGAAGACTTTCGCCAGGCGCTCGACGAAATGTGCATGGGCCTGAACGACCTCGCTGAAGCGGGCGCTCCCATCGAAGTGACCTTCTACGACTCCGACTTTGACGAAGATGAAGGCGCAGACGAAGAGGACGCCCGTGATGATTTCGCGATGTATTTTGTAGGTCCCACGCCGGCAGCGATCATGCAGGTGCAGCGCGATCTCCTGGTCCAGGACATGATCGGCCTGATGGAGCGCCACTTTGACGGATCAGAGCTCGGTGAGGTCGTTGCGGCCGTCGACAAGCTGTTCGAGCAGCGCTTTGATGCACTGGTGAACTCCATGCAACTCGGTAAACCGCCGCGCGGCCTGGGCGGACCCCAAGGTGGCTCCGGCCATGGCGGCGGTGGCCGCAAGCCCCGGCATTTGCACTAAGCCGGCTTGGGTGAGTCTGAGGCTGCGGGCGAGCCAGGAAAGCCGAGTCCCCGCAGGTAAACGTCTATCGCATGCTGGCCGACTTCCAGCAGGTCAAAAGCCCCCGGATCCAGCAGCCAGTTCTGTATCAGGCCATCGATCAGCGCATGCAGCCCCTGCGCCGCCGCTGAAGCCGGCGCAGGCAACTGGAGGCGCATTTGTGCAGCTGCCGCCTCTATGCTTTGCTGGATGCCGGATAAAAAACCACCGCGCACTGCCAGATGACGCAGGCGAACCGCCTGGAGTTCTTCCACATATTCGACCTTCTGGGTCGCGACTTCAAAGACGCGCCGCGTTTGCGCGTCGGTCACAATTTGTCGCAGCGCGTTGGCAGTGGAGCGTCGTATCCTGTCCATCGGATTGAGGAAGTCCTCGCCCGGATGTTGCTGCGGGTCTATTTCCTGGTTGAACGAGTTCTCCATGGGCAGGGTAACCCGCTCCATCATGGCGTTGAACAGGTCTGCCTTGTCCTTGAAATGCCAGTAGACCGCACCGCGTGTGGCGCCTGCGCGGCGTGCAATGTCCTGCAAGCTCGTGCGTGAGACACCTTGAGCCTGAAATAGATGTTCAGCCGCATCCAGCAGCTTGTGCCGGGTCGCCATGGCTTCTTCTTTTGTCCGACGGGCCAATCCATGTCTCCTGCAAGTCAATTTAGCGGGTTGTCGTATACATTCACAAATGTATGTAAACTATATCACTCGTAAAAACCCTTATTCTTTTTGTTTTCGGCAAAACGATGACTTGCATCAAACGCCGCTCACATATTCCGCTTTCCGCTTTTTTCCCAAATTTTGAGGATCAGCATGCCCAAGTCTCGCATTGTCCATTCGCCTTTATTCTCCTCTTTTGCGCCATACCAGCCTCTCGTCCTGGTTGCTGCACTCACATTGTTCCTGGCCGGATGCGGCAAGGGTGCCGGTGCTCCCGGCGGGGCACCGCCTCCTGCGGAAGTGGGTGTGGTGACAGTTACCCAGGGTGACGTCGGTCTGGTGACCGAGTTGCCGGGCCGCCTGGAGGCTTCACGCGTGGCACAGGTCAGGGCCCGCGCGGCCGGTATCCTGCAAAAACGGCTGTTCCGTGAAGGCAGCGACGTAAAAGAAGGGCAGGCGCTGTTCACGATTGATCCCGCACCATATGCCGCCGCCGCCGCCAGCGCGAAAGCGGGCCAGGCGCGCGCTGAGGCCAACCTGGCGCAGGCCGCCGCATTGGCCGAGCGTTACAAGCCGCTGGTAGAGGCCAACGCCATCAGCAAGCAGGAATATGCCAACGCCGTTGCAGCGCAAAAGCAGGCGGAGGCCGACGTTGCTGTGGGCAAGGCGAATGTGCAGACAGCCAGCATCAACCTGAGCTACGCCGCAGTGACAGCCCCAATCTCGGGCCGCATTGGCCGTGCGCTGGTCACCGAAGGCGCTTTGGTCGGCCAAGGCGAGGCCACCCAGCTGGCTGTCGTCCAGCAGATCAACCCGATGTATGTGAACTTCACGCAATCCGCCCCTGAAATCATGAAGCTGCGTGCTGCCATGGAAAGTGGTCAGTTCAAACGTGCCACGGGCGCCGAAGCGGCCAGCGTGCGCATCGTGCTCGAAGATGGCACCGAATACGCCCGTCCCGGCCGCCTGCTGTTTTCCGACCTGACGGTCGACTCCACGACGGGGCAGGTGACCCTGAGGGCTGAAGTGCCCAATCCCGGGGGCCAGCTGCTTCCCGGCCTTTATGTGCGCGTACGCCTGGAGCAGGCGCAGGCCAGCAACGCCATCACCTTGCCCCAGCAAGCTGTCACGCGCACCGCGCAGGGCGACACTGTCATGGTGGTGGGCGACGATGGAAAAGTCAGCCCGCGTCCCATCAAGATCGGCTCCGCCAAGGGCAACCAGTGGGTGGTGCTCGACGGCTTAAAGACCGGCGAAAAAGTCATGGTGGACGGGTTCCAGAAACTGCAGCCGGGCGCACCGGTGAAGCCCGTGCCGTGGCAACCGGCCGGTGCGAAGCCGGCCGATGCGGCTTCCGCCCCCGCATCCGCCGCCTCCGGTGCGCAAGCTGCTGCGCCTGCTGCCTCCGCTGCTTCTGCAGCAGCGAAGTAAGGAGCCAACTACATGGCCAAGTTTTTTATTGATCGGCCGATCTTTGCCTGGGTGATCGCACTGTTCATCCTGGTGGTTGGCGGCGTGGCGATCACGCAGCTGCCGATAGCCCAGTACCCGCCGGTCGCGCCGCCTTCGATTGTCGTCAACACCGCCTATCCCGGCGCTTCTGCCCAGACGCTCGAAGACAGCGTGCTGTCGGTGATCGAGCGAGAGATGAACGGTTCACCCGGCCTGATCTACATGGAGTCGGTGGCGCAGGCCGACGGCTCCGGCAGCATCACGCTGAGCTTCGAGCCCGGCACCAATCCCGATCTCGCGCAGGTGGATGTGCAGAACCGCCTGTCGCGCGCCTCACCGCGGCTGCCCGCCGCGGTCACGCAGCAAGGCGTTCGCGTCGACAAATCACGCTCCAACTTCCTGCTGTTCATCATGCTGTCGTCCGACAATCCCGCGCACGACCCCGTCGCGCTCGGTGATTACGCTTCGCGCAACATCGTGCCCGAGATCCAGCGTGTCAAAGGAATCGGCCAGGCCCAGCTCTTCGGCAGTGAGCGCGCCATGCGCATCTGGCTGGACCCGGCCAAGCTCACGGGTTTCAGCCTGTCGGCAAATGACGTTAACAACGCCATCCGCGCGCAAAATGCCCAGGTGTCGGCCGGCAGCATCGGCGACCGCCCCAATGTGGCGGGGCAAGGCATTGCTGCCACTGTGGTAGTCACCGGCCAGCTTGCCAATGTCGAGCAGTTCGGCAACATTGTCCTTCGCGCCAACACCGACGGGTCGTCGGTGCGCCTTAAAGACGTGGCCCGCATCGAACTGGGGGGCCAGACGTATGCCACGTCGGCTCGCCTGAACGGCAAGACGGCGATCGGTATCGGTGTTCAGCTGGCACCTAGCGGCAACGCGCTTGCCGCTGCCAAGGCCGTTCGAACCAAGATGACCGAGCTCGAGCGCTATTTTCCGCAAGGCATGAAGTGGAGCATCCCCTACGACAGCTCGCGCTTTGTCAAGATTTCGATCTCCCAGGTCGCAGAAACGCTGTTTGAGGCGGTGGCCCTGGTGTTCCTCGTGATGTTCCTGTTCCTGCAGAACTGGCGCTACACCATCATCCCGACCATCGTGGTCCCGATTGCATTGCTGGGTACTTTTGCCACTTTGCTGGCGCTCGGTTTCTCGATCAACGTGCTCACCATGTTCGGCATGGTATTGGTGATCGGTATCGTCGTCGATGATGCGATCGTGGTCGTCGAAAACGTCGAACGCATCATGACCGAAGAGGGCTTGCCGCCGCTGGAGGCCACCCGCAAGGCGATGGGCCAGATTTCGGGCGCCATCATTGGCGTCACCGTGGTGCTGATTTCCGTGTTTGTGCCTTTGGCATTTTTCGCGGGCTCGACCGGCAACATCTACCGCCAGTTCTCCGCCGTGATGGTTTCGTCCATCGGCTTTTCCGCCTTCCTGGCCCTGTCCCTCACGCCGGCACTTTGCGCCACGCTGCTCAAGCCGGTTGAGGCTGGGCACCATCACGAGAAAAAGGGTTTTTTCGGCTGGTTCAACCGGGGGTTCTCGCGCACCGCAAAAAGCTATGAAAGCATGGTCGCGCGTATTCTCAAACGCGCCGCACGTTACCTGGTGATCTATGTGGCCATCATTGCCGCTGTGGCGGTGGTATACCTGCGTTTGCCCACATCCTTCCTGCCCAATGAAGACCAGGGCAACCTGCTGGTGAACGTGCAGTTGCCGCCGGGCGCAACTTACGAGCGCACGCTTTCGGTGATGGAAAAAGTCGAGGGTTTCATGCTCAAGCAGCCGGAAGTCGAAAGCATGGTCGGCGTGCTTGGCTTCAGCTTTTCCGGCCAGGGCCAGAATGCCGCGCTGGCGTTCGTGACGCTCAAGGACTGGAACGAGCGCGACGGCGAAGCGCATTCGGCCTCAGCGATAGCAGGACGGGCTTTCGGCGCCCTCATGGGTGTGCGTGATGCCTTCATCTTTCCGCTCAGCCCCCCACCCATTCCCGAACTGGGCACGGCCTCGGGCTTCAGCTTCCGCCTGCAGGACCGCGGCGGTGCGGGACATGATGCGCTTATCAACGCACGCAACCAGCTTTTGGGCATGGTTGCCAAGAGTCCGGTGCTCACACAAGTACGGCCCGATGGCCTGGAAGATGCGCCGCAGCTGCAGCTCGACATTGACCGCGACAAAGCCAATGCGCTGGGCGTGCCGTTTGACGCGATCAACGCGGTACTGTCCACCTCGCTGGGTTCCAGCTATGTGAACGACTTCCCCAACCAGGGACGCCTGCAGCGCGTGGTGGTCCAGGCCGACGCGCCTTCGCGCATGCAGCCCGACGACCTGCTCCGGCTCAACGCCATCAACAGCCGCGGCCTGCCGGTTCCGTTGTCGTCGTTTGCCAGCACGCGGTGGATCAAGGGTGCCATGCAAACGGTGCGTTACAACGGCTACCCGGCCGTGCGTATCAGCGGCAGCGCTGCGCCAGGCTACAGCTCGGGCGCAGCGATGGCCGAGATGGAAAAACTCGCAGCGCAACTGCCGCAGGGCTTCGGTTTCGAATGGACGGGCCAGTCGCGCGAGGAAAAACTCGCAGGCGCGCAGGCCATGCTGCTCTACGGCTTTGCCATCCTCGCGGTGTTCCTGTGCCTTGCCGCCCTGTACGAAAGCTGGAGCATTCCGCTCGCGGTGATCCTGGTGGTGCCGCTAGGCGTGATCGGTGTGTTGCTGGCAACGCTGCTGCGCAGTTATTCGAATGACGTGTACTTCCAGGTGGGGCTGATCACCATCATCGGCCTGTCGGCGAAGAACGCGATTCTGATCATCGAGTTCGCCAAGGACCTGCAGGCGCAGGGTAAAGGTGTCATCGAGTCGGCGCTGGCCGCCGCGCATCTACGGTTCCGTCCCATCGTCATGACGTCGCTGGCCTTCGGCCTGGGCGTGCTGCCGCTGGTACTGGCTTCCGGCGCCGGCTCCGCGAGCCAGCGCGCCATCGGCACCGGCGTGATCGGCGGCATGATCACCGGCACGATCCTGGCGGTGATTTTCGTTCCGGTGTTCTTTGTGGTCGTGCGCGGCCTCTTCAAGGGCAGCGAGCGGCAAAACAGGATGTATTCGGAGCATGCCAAAGCAGCAGGCATCACCGGAGAAGAAGGAAGTGAGGGTAAAGCCCATGAATAAATCCAGCATGAAACCCAGGTTTCCGCAGCTTTTGGCGGTTGGTGCTGCGGCACTGCTGGCCGGCTGCTCGATGATCCCGAAGTATGAGCGCCCGGCTGCGCCTGTTGCAGACCAGTGGCCGGCTGTTTCCGGTTTCACCACCGGTTCCGCGAAGGCGCAGCCTGCTGCTACCGCACCGGCTCCGACTGTCGCTGCGGCCGACATCGAGTGGCAGGCTTTTTTCAGCGACCCCAAACTGCGGCAGCTGATCGAGGCCTCGCTGCGCAACAACCGCGACCTGCGCATTGCCGTGCTCAATATTGAGCAAGCCAGGGCCCAGTACCGGATCCAGCGTGCCGACCAGTTCCCCACGATCAATGCCGGCATCACCGGTTCGCGCCAGCCCAATGCCAACGGTAACGGCAGCATCACGAGCTCCTACACCGGCGGTTTGTTGATGCCGTCCTATGAGCTCGACTTTTTCGGCCGGGTCTCCAGCCTGAAGGAAGCGGCATTGGCGCAGTACCTGGCTACGGAAGAAGGTCGCAAGACGGCACAGATCAGCCTGATTGCGTCGGTGGCCAACACCTACCTCAGCCTGCTGGCCGACGAAGAACTGCTGGCCATCACGCAGCAGACGCTGGCTACACGGGAAGAGTCCTTCAAGCTCAGCAAGCTGCGCTTTGACAACGGCGTTGCTTCCGAGCTGGATTTCCGCCAGGCCGAGTCATTGACCGAAGCCGCCCGTGCATCGCTGGCCCAACTGGTGCGCCAGCGTGCGCTGGACCAGAACGCCCTGACCCTGCTGATCGGCCAGCCGCTCAGCGGTGACCTGGCGGTGGCCTTGCCTGCCGGCAAAGGTCTGGCCGACGCACCCATGATGGTGGACGTGCCGGCGGGGTTGCCGTCTGATTTGCTGGAACGCCGCCCTGACATCCGCCAGGCTGAGCAACAGCTGCTGTCTGCCAACGCCGACATCGGCGCTGCCCGTGCGGCTTTTTTCCCGCGCATCTCGCTCACGGCTTCTGCCGGCAGCGCCAGCTCGCACCTGTCGGGCCTGTTCAAGAGCGGATCCTACGGCTGGACGCTGGCGCCGCAGCTGATCCTTCCGCTTTTTGATGCAGGCCGTAACCGTGCCGGGCTGGATTCGGCCAACGCCGGGCGTGACATTGCCATCGCCCAGTACGAAAAGTCCATCCAGACAGCTTTCCGTGAAGTCGCCGATGCGCTGGCGGGCCGCGACACCCTGGGCGAGCAACTGCGTGCCCAGCAGGCGCAGGCCAATGCCGAGGCGACGCGTTTCAAGCTGGCTGATCTGCGCTACCAGAACGGTGTGGCCAGCTACCTGGACCAGCTCGATGCGCAGCGTTCGCTGTTCGCCGCACGTCAGGCGGTGGTGCAAACCCGGCTGGCCCAGCTGCAAAGCCAGGTCACGCTGTACAAGACCCTGGGTGGCGGCTGGAAAGAGCCGCCTGAGGAAGCCTTGAGCCTGAAGGCGTCCACCCAGCTCAGCCGCTGAGCGGGTGCGCGGCGCCTGAGGGTGTCCGCAGGGACCGGACACCCGTGTTACAAAATTGATAGCTGCTTGCGCCCATGGTTATTGGGCTGGCAGCTATTTTTGTATGAATTCTCACAAAAAGCAGGACAGCCGATTTTCTTCCGGTACCCAAAATTCAGGTGACTTGTGCCTGCAAGCCAATCATCATGGGCGCAAGCAGCTATCAAAACAATAGCAACCCTGCGGACACTCGCCATGGCGTCAGAAGGCGCCGCCGCTTCGCCGCCGGAATTGCGTGAAGGCTTGAGCCAGGCAGTGGCTCCAGCCGTGCCGCGATGCACGGCTTGAATCGCGGTACCTGCCCGTGCCCGGTGGCTGCCGCATCCTGTCGCCTCGCTCGTTCAATTGTGAGCAAGTGTTCCCTATGTATCCCCCTGACTTCCGCGCCACCCATGGCTTCGTGAAGGCACGTTAATTGCTGAAGGGTTACTCCCTACGGGGCCGCGTCTGGCGCGGCGGTATATTCGCGCCGACTGACAGGCAAACGGGGGCTCCTCTCACGAGAGGGCCCCGTTCCATCAACCATGGCGGGCCACAAGCCCGCCAATTTTCTATTCGGGAGTGCAACAGGCATGAACTCAAACTGGACGATGAAGGCGCTGACAAGCGCCGTGCTGCTGGCCTTGGCCGGCCTGGCTGGCCTGGCGGTTGCGGCCACGGTGCCCGCGGGCGTGAAGCTGCACGAGACGCAGGAGCTGGTCCGCAACAATGGCTCCGAGCCTGAAACCCTGGATGCGGCACTGGCGACGGGCGTTCCGGCCAACAACGTGATCCGCGACATGTTCGAAGGGCTGGCTGCTGCCGACCAAAACGGCAAGATCGTCCCTGCCGTAGCGGAGAGCTGGAAGCAGGTCGACCCTCTGACCTGGGTCTTCAAGCTGCGCAAGAACGCCAAATGGTCCAACGGCGACCCGGTGACGGCTGAAGATTTCATCTACAGCATGCGCCGCTTCGTCGATCCGGCGACCGCCTCCAAATACGCTTCCACCTACGGCGTCTTCCTGCTCAATGCCAAAGAAATCATTGAAGGCAAGAAGCCCGTCACCGAACTCGGCGTCAAGGCCATCGATCCCTATACCCTGGAGATCAAGACGCCTTTCCCGGTCGGTTTTCTGCCCGAGGTCGTCTCCAATCCCCAGCTCGCGCCCTTGCATAAAGCCACGATCGAGAAATTCGGCAAAGACTGGACCCGGCCCGCCAACATGGTGAACAACGGCGCCTTCTCGCTGAAAGACTGGCAGGTCAACAGCAAGATCATCCTGGTCAAGAACCCGTCGTACTGGGACGCGAAGAATGTCCAGCTCACCAAACTCACCTATCTCTCTGTCGAAGACGGCAATGCCGATGTGAAGCTCTATGAGTCGGGCGAGAACGACTGGGTCTACCAGCTCCCGCCCGGCACCTTCGACAAGTACAAGGCGCAATACCCCAAGGAAATCCGCAACACCGACATGCTGGGCCTGCGCTATTACTCGCTCAACAATGCAGACCCGGCACTCAAGGACATCCGTGTGCGCAAGGCGCTGTCGATGGCGCTGGACCGCGACATCCTCGCGCAGCGCGTGACGGCCGACGGCCAGACCCCTGCTTACGGCGTGATCGTCAAAGGCACCTCGGGCGCCGACGTCACCTCTTACGATTGGGCCAAATGGCCCGCCGACAAGCGCATCGCCGAAGCCAAAAAGCTGCTGAAGGAGGCCAACCTTCCGGCCGGCACCAAGCTGAAGTTCTCCTACAACACCAGCGACTATCACAAGAAAATGGCCATCTTCGCGGCCTCGGAGTGGAAAACCAAGCTGGGCCTGGACGTTGAACTCGAAGCGATGGAGTTCAAGGTGCTCATCAAAAAGCGCACCGACAAGGATTACCAGATCGCCCGCAACGGCTGGATCGCCGACTACAACGACGCCACCACCTGGCTCACGCTGGTGCAGTGCGATTCTGACCAGAACTACCACAACAGCTGCAACCGCAAGGCCTCTGCGCTGATCGATGAAGGCAACCAGTCGATGGACCCGGCCAAGCGCAAGGTGCTGCTGACGCAAGCCGCAAAGATGATCATGGAAGACTATCCCATCATCCCTTTGCTGCAATACACCGTACCGCGGCTGGTCAAGCCTTATGTGGGTGGTTACTCGACCACCAACGCGCTGGACCGCTACCGTGGCAAGGACCTGTACATCATCAAGCATTGATGTCCGTCCGGGCAGGTGCCCTGTGTGCCTGCCTGTCCTTGATCTGCTTTTCACCGCCTTTCAATGTTTTTTCTGATGCCTCGCAGGTCTTTCAGGGCTAAGCTGTGCCTGGCCGACGCGCTCAGGCGCTCACACTGACATAGACCTAGCCCGGAGATATTCCCCATGTGGTCCTACACCTTCAGGCGCATCCTGGCGACGATTCCCACCTTGCTGGCCGTCGTCACCGTCTGCTATCTCCTGCTGCACGGCACGCCCGGCGGGCCTTTCGACGACGAACGCAAGGTGTCCGCTGCGGTGCTGGCCAACCTGCAGGCCAAGTACCACCTCGATCTGCCACTGTGGCAACAATACCTGTATTACCTCAACAGCCTGCTGCACGGCGACCTGGGCGCTTCGTTCCGTTATGCCGACTGGTCTGTCAATGAACTGGTGGCCAACGCGCTGCCGGTGTCCGCGGCGATAGGTGGGGGTGCCATCGTCATCTCCTTCTTTCTGGGTGTGTTCCTGGGCACGGTGGCCGCCGTGCGCCAGAACAGCGCGGTCGACTACCTCGTGATGCTGCTCGGCAACGCCGGGCATGTGTTTCCGTCGTTTGTGATCGGCCCAGTCCTGATTCTGGTGTTCGCCGTCTGGCTGAAGTGGGCGCCGGCCGGGGGCTGGAGCGATTTCGCCCCGCGTTTCATGATCCTGCCCATGCTGCTGCTGATCTTCATCAACGTGGCCACCATCGCGCGCGTCATGCGCGGCAGCCTGATTGAGGTGCTGCACAGCAACTTCATCCGCACTGCGCGCGCCAAGGGCCTGCCCATGCGCACCGTCATCCTGCGCCACGCCCTCAAGCCCGCGCTGTTGCCGGTGGTATCCGTCATGGGCCCTCTGGCGATCTCATCGATCACGTCGGCTATCGTGACCGAGTCGGTGTTCTCCCTGCCGGGCATCGGCAAGCTGATCGTCAATGGCGCCGCCAACCGCGACTACACGCTGGTACTGGGCCTCGTTGTACTGGTGACTGTGATCGCCGTTACGCTGAACCTGCTGGTGGACCTGGCCTACGCCTTGCTCGACCCGAAAATCCGGTACTGAGCAGGGATCTGCATGTTGTTTGAACAAAAAACCAGACAAGACCAGCTCGCCGCGGCTGTTGGCCAGACGCTGGCCGACGCCGAGATCCACGGCCGCAGCCCCTGGGCGGATGCGCGCGTACGCTTCATGCGCAACAAGGCCGCGGTGTTCAGCCTGTACCTGCTGGCATTCATCACGCTGTGTTGCATCGTCGGGCCCTGGCTGCTGCCGCATGCCTTCGATGCGGCCGACTGGGACGCGATGAGCCTGCCGCCCACGCTCAAGAATGCGCATTTTTTCGGCACCGACGAGTCGGGCCGCGACCTGCTGGTGCGCAGCCTGGTGGGCGGCCGCGTCTCGCTGCTGGTGGGTTTCCTGGCGACGCTGTCGGCCGTGACGCTGGGCATTGTGTGGGGTGCGACGGCGGGCTTCATAGGCGGCAGGGTAGATGCCTTCATGATGCGTGTCGTCGACATGATGTATGCCGTGCCTTACCTGCTGATCGCCATCCTGATGGTGACCATATTGGGGCGGGCCTTTTACCTGGTGGTGATCACCATCACGGTATTTTCCTGGATGAACATGGCACGCGTGGTGCGCGGCCAGACGCTGTCGCTGCGTTCCAAGGAGTTCATTGAAGCGGCCCGCGCGCTGGGTGTGCCCACGCGGCGCATCATCTTCCAGCACATTGTTCCCAATCTTCTGGGCATCGTCGCGATCTACACCACGGTCACCGTGCCGGCCGTGATCCTGGTCGAGTCCGTGCTGTCATTCCTGGGGCTGGGCATCCAGGAGCCCATGACAAGCTGGGGCGTGCTGATCCACGACGGTGCATCCGTCATGGAGGTCTCGCCCTGGATGCTGCTGTTTCCGGCGGGGATGCTCTCGCTGACGCTGTACTGCTTCAATTACATCGGGGACGGCCTGCGTGATGCGCTCGACCCCAAAGACCGCTGAGCCGCACCATGAGCCTGATTGAAGTCAATAACCTCGGGGTTCAGTTCCAGACCCAGGACGGGCTGATCTACGCCGTCAACGGCATCAACTTTTCGCTGGAGCGCGGCCAGACCCTGGGCATCGTCGGCGAGAGCGGTTCTGGCAAGAGTCAGAGCGTGCTGGCCATGATGGGGCTGCTCGCGGGCAATGGCAAAGCCACCGGCCAGGCCTTGTACAAGGGCCAGGATCTGCTGGCCATGAAGCCGGCCGAGCTCAACAAGATACGCGGCAACCGCGTCGCGATGATCTTCCAGGACCCGATGACTTCGCTGAACCCTTACCTGACGGTAGAGCGGCAGATGACTGAAGTGCTGCAGTTCCACAAGGGCCTGGACCGGAAGTCCGCCCGCGCCAGGTCGGTGCAACTGCTCGATGCGGTCAAGATCCCGGAAGCTGCCCGCCGTATCACCATGTACCCGCACGAGTTTTCGGGCGGCATGCGCCAGCGCGTGATGATCGCCATGGCCTTGCTCTGTGAGCCCGAAGTGCTGATCGCCGACGAGCCCACCACGGCGCTGGACGTGACGGTGCAGGCGCAGATCATCGCCTTGCTGCGCGACCTGCAGCGCGACTTTGGCACCGCAATTGTCATGATCACGCACGACCTGGGCGTGGTGGCCGGTCTGTGCGATGAAGTCATGGTGCTGTACGGTGGGCGGGTGATGGAGCAGGGCAGTGCCGACAGCATTTTTTATGGTGCCTCCCATCCGTATACCGTGGGCCTTCTGGGCGCCATACCGCGCCTGGACGCGGATGAGGAAGCGCTTGTGGCCATCCCCGGTGCACCGCCCAACATGGCGCGGCTTCCCAAGGGCTGCCCGTTCAGCGAACGCTGTACGCTGGCCAGTGACCAATGCCGTGACGTGATGCCCGCGTTGCTGCCGGCCACGCACAACCCGGCGGTGCTGAGGGCTTGCCACAAATCCAGCGAGGCTGTGTCTGAACTTGCGGCCAAGGGAGCCGTCCATGCGTGATGCATCTCAACCCATTTTGTCGGTGCGCGACCTGAAAGTGCACTTCAGGATCAAAAGCGGCGCCTGGCCCTGGTCGCCCGCCCGCACCCTGAAGGCCGTGGACGGCATTTCCTTCGACATCCATGCAGGCGAAACGCTGGGCGTGGTGGGTGAGTCGGGCTGCGGAAAATCCACCTTGGCGCGTGCCGTGCTGAACCTGATTCCTGCCACCGCCGGCAACATTGTGTGGATGGGGCAGGAAATGACCGGCGCCTCCCCCCGGGCCTGGCTGGGCGTCAGGTCAGACATCCAGATGATCTTCCAGGACCCGCTGGCTTCGCTGGACCCGCGCATGACCATCGCGCAAATCATTGCCGAACCTTTGCGCACGCATCGGCCGCGCATGCCCGAGGCCGAAGTGATGCAGCGCGTTAAAACCATGATGAGCCGCGTCGGCCTGATGCCGCAGCAGATCAACCGCTACCCGCATGAATTTTCAGGCGGCCAGTGCCAGCGCATCGGCATCGCCCGGGCGCTGATCCTGGAGCCCAAGCTCATCATCTGCGACGAGCCGGTGTCGGCGCTGGATGTCTCGATCCAGGCGCAGATCATCAACCTGCTCAAGGCCCTGCAAAAGTCCATGGGCCTGGCGCTGATCTTCATCGCGCATGACCTGGCGGTTGTCAAACACATCAGCGACCGCATCCTGGTGATGTACCTGGGGCATGAAATGGAAGTGGCGAAAAAGAAAGCGTTGTATGCCGCGCCGCGCCATCCCTACACGCAGGCGTTGCTCTCGGCGATCCCGATTCCCGATCCGGCGCTGGAGCGAAAGAAGGTGATTCAGTTGCTGCAAGGCGACCTGCCGTCGCCCATGTCGCCGCCCTCGGGATGCGTGTTTCGAACGCGCTGCCCGCAGGCCATCGCGCGTTGCGCCGAAGAGGTGCCCGAGCTTCGCCGCCTGGACGACCAGACTGAAGCGGCTTGCCTGCTGGCTTGAGGGATTTTATGGCTGCGACCTAATCAGGGCGGGCGCGAGCAGCTATCAAAACTATAGCGATCTGGTTCAGGCCCGAAGAACGCAGAGGTAGGCGGCGAACACCGCGGCGAGCCACACGGTTTCTACCAGCATCAACGCCATGGGCCGCCAGCCCAGCCGCACCAGTTCCTCGAACGAGGTTTTAATGCCCAGCGCTGAAATGGCAATCACCAGGCAGACCCGGGAGACATGACCCAGTGCGTCTGTGAGTTGCTGCCTGACCAGGCCCGCACTGTTGAGCAGCACCAGCACCATGAAGCCCACCAGGAAAAAAGGCAGCAGAGGTGCGCGCTGTCCTGCACCGCCTGGCGTGCTGGCCTGCTTCCGCCAGTAGTACGCCAGCACTGCCACCACCGGCACCAGCAGCGTGACACGGAACAGCTTGACGATCACCGCCACATCGCCGGCATCATGGGAAATCATCAGGCCTGCACCCACCACTTGCGCCACGTCATGGATCGTGCCGCCCAGAAAGATGCCGGCGCTGGTTTCGTCCAGGCCCAGCACCTTGACCAGCAAGGGGTAGACCACCATTGCCAGCGTCGACAAGCCTGTTACGCCGACCACGGTGAGTAGCGTGTGGCGCTCGTTCTCCTCGGTTTTCGGCATGACGGCCGCAACCGCCAGTGCCGCCGACGCGCCGCAGATGGACACGGCTGCACCGCAGAGCAGGCCGAAGTCGGTGGCAAGGCCCAGGCGCCGCGCCAGCCAGGCGCCCAGTGCAATGGTGCTGGCAACCCCCAGCAGGGCGGTGGCCAGCGGACCGATGCCGAGCTGGCCGATTTGCGCCAGCGTGATGCGCGCGCCCAGCAGGGCTACACCGATGCGCAGCAGGGTTTTGGCGCAGAACTCAATGCCGGGTCGGCAGCGTTCGTCCTGGTGCAGGAAGTGAAAGGCCAGACCGAACAGCAGGGCGTACAGCAGTTGTGGGCCGCCGTAATGTTCAGAGACAAAGGTAGCGGCCAGCATGATGAGCAGCGGCGAGGCGATGCCCGGCCAGAGGCTGCGGGTGCGTTGGAGCCAAAGGTATGCGTTGCTGGGCATGGTGATGCAAACCGGAAGGAAAAAGGCAGGCAAGGGCCGCCGCAGAGGGCGGATGAAATCGAATGGGGGAGAGGAAAGGGGCTGGGGGTGATGCGAAGGGCAAGGGCGCAGAGGTAAAACCCTCAGGCCGCCAATGCGGCAAACCCCTGCTGCAAGTCGCTCACCAGGTCGGCCGGGTCTTCCAGCCCGATGTGCAGGCGCACGATCTGGCCGTGGCCCGACCAGTCGGTCACGCTGCGGGCACCGCGCATGTTGGTCAGCGTGACCAGGCTTTCATAGCCGCCCCACGAAGCGCCCAGGCCGAACAGCCGAAGGCCGTCGATCAGCCGCTCGGCGGCGGTCTGGTCGAAGGCGGGCTGAAGCTCGAAGGACAACAGGCCGTTGGTGCCCTTGCAGTCGCGTTGCCAGATGGCGTGGCCTGGATGGCCGGGCAGGGCCGGGCAGAACACGGTCGCCACTTCACTGCGTGTTTGCAGCCAGGCAGCCACCTTCAGGGCACCGCGTTCATGCAGGGCCAGGCGCGCGGCCATGCTGCGTGTGCCGCGCAGCACCAGGTAGGCATCGTCGGGGCTTACCGTCATGCCGAAGGCATCGCTGCGTTCGTTCAGCGCCTGCCAGGCGGCTTGCGTGGTGGCTACGGTGCCCATCATCACGTCGGAGTGGCCCGACAGGTATTTGGTGGCCGCCATGATGGACACGTCGGCGCCCAGCGCCAGCGGCCGGTACTGGTAGCCGGAGCCCCAGGTGTTGTCGGCCACCAGCAGCAGGCCGCGTGCACGGGCGATGCCGGCCAGGCGCGGCAGGTCGCACATTTCATACACCAGCGAACCCGGGCATTCGGCATAAATCATGCGCGTGCCGGCCTCGATTTTTTCTTCCACGTCGCTGCCGTCGGCCGCGAAGAAAGTGCAGCGGATGTTGTAGGGCGTGAGGAAGGACTCCACCAGCTTGCGCGCCGGTTCGTAGACGCTGTCCGACATCAGCAGGTGGTCACCGGGCTTGAGGTAGGACAACAGCGTCATCGCGATGGCGGCCAGGCCTGTGGGAAAGAGCCGGGTGCGCCAGGCGCCTTCCAGCTCGCTGACCATGTCTTCCAGTGCGTAGTTGGTCGGGTTGCCGCGCGCCCCGTAGGTGAACACGCGCTCATCGCCGCGGCGCAGGCGCATCTCGCGCTGGTGCGCTGTGTTGTCAAACAGTACGGTGCTGGCGCGCACCACGGCCGGGTTGACCGGCCGGCCTCCGTCATAGGCCGGCTGCTTGCCGGCGTGGACCAGGCGGGTCAGGGGTGACGCACTGGGTGCGGTGGCCGGTGGTGTTTTTTTGCTCATGTCGGGGCGGTTTGATGAATCCGGGGTCAGTCTAGCTTGGCGCCCGAGAGCTTGACGACGCGCGACCAGCGGGCAATGTCCGCCTTGAGCTGCGCGGCAAAAGCCGCCGACGTGTTGCCCACCACTTCGCTGCCGCCGTCGGTGATCAGCTTGCTGACTTCCGGCGACTTGAGCGAGCGCACGATGCTGTCGTGCAGGTAAGCCACGCGTTCGGGTGGCGTGCCCGCCGGTGCGAAGAAACCGTACCAGTCTTCAAAGGTCGTGTTCTTGTAGCCCAGCTCTTCCAGTGTCGGTACCTTGGTGAACACGCCGATGCGGCGCGGGCTGGTGACGGCCAGGGCGCGCATCTTGCCGTTCTGGATGAAACTGGACACCGAGGCGGTGGAAGTGATGAGCACGTCCACCTGGCCGCCCAGCAGGTCGGTGATGGCCGGCGCCGCGCCCTTGTAGGGCACGTGGGTCATGCTGATGGCGCTGTCTTTTTCCAGAACCACGCCGACGAGGTGCGAGAGTGTGCCATTGCCGGGCGTGGCATAGGTAACTCGACCGCCTGGGACTTTGGTCTGCGCGGCGAGGTCGGCAAAACTTTTCAGGGGCGAGTTGCTGGCCACTACCAGCACCAGCGGTGCGGCATTGATCTGGGTGATGGGCAGGAAGTTTTTCAGCGGGTCAAAACCCGGCGAGGCATACAGCGAGGGATTGACGGCCATCAACGAGACCTGGCCCGTGAGCACGGTGTAGCCGTCTGGCTTGGCGTCGGCCACGGCCTTGGCGCCTATGTTGCCGCCGGCGCCGCCGCGGTTGTCGACGATGGCGCTCTGTCCGGTGATGTCGGACAGTCGGCTCGTCACGAAGCGCGTCGTGGCGTCATTGCCGCCGCCGGCCGGGAACGGCGACACAAACTTGATGGCCTGGTTCGGGAAGCCGCCGACCTGCGGCATGGGTTGGGCTGAGGCGCCGCCGTGCACGGCGAGCAGGGCGCAGCACAGTGAGGCTGCGGTGAATTTCAGTTTGGCAAGCATGGGGGTTCCTGAATGAATTGGGGCAAAAGATGAAAAAAAAATGAGGCGGCGCGGGGCCAAATCGGTATTACGCGGGGTGGGTGGCCCCGGCATCAGGCAACTGGAATGCCTTCAGTTCCAGCGCGTCGAGCTGCCCGATCAGGTTCACTTCCCAGGCCAGGTACTGGCGGGCAGCTTCCTTGTTGCCGTCGTGCCGGTCATGCACGAAGAACAGGTAGTCGATGCAGTCGCTGTCGGCCGGAATGTTGTCAGTGGCCTGCAGCGCAAAGCCGGCGGCGCGCCAGGCGTCGAGGCCGCCTTCGAGCAGGCTGGCTTTCAGGCCCAACGCCTGGAGGTCAACGGCCGCGCAGGCGGCCGCAGCGGGCTCGTCGGCAACCAGCACCACCGGGCGGTGTTCACCGGCCAGCGCCTGTGCCAGGCGTGGGCGGATGGACCAGCGTGTACCCGCGATATGGTTTTGGCGAAACTGCATGCTGGGACGCAGGTCGATGGCGACCACGGTGCCATCGGCCAGCCCGGCCGACAGGGCCTGCGCGGTGGTGGCGGGCAGCGCGGGCAGGGCCACGGGCGCCGTGGCGGGCAGCGCCAGGCCACTGGCCAGGCCCTGGTCCAGCACGCTGGCGTCGTGGCCCAGCTGGCGCAGCCAGCTGGCGACCGTCAGCGCGCGTATGCCGTCCGTATCAAACAGCACCAGCCGCGCCTGGCGCACGCCCACATACTGGTCGGTGGCCTGGATCAGCTGGCCGCCCGGCGTGTGCTGCGCGCCGGGCAGGCTGCCGCGTGCAAATTCTTCGGGGCTGCGGACATCGCACAAAAAGAGCGTGCGCTGCGCGTCGCCGGCCCAGCCGCGTACAGTCTGTGCGTTGACGACAGGGACATCGAAACGCTTTGCCAGCGCCTGGGCTGCCGCGCGCATGCCCGCGGGCTCTGTGGGCTGGGCCGAGTCCTTGTAGCGGCGCGTGCCGCCGTGCTCGAGTTTGAAGTCTGCCAGGTACCAGCCCTGGGTACCGTTTTCCAGCGCCGATACGGGGTTGCGCAAGCCGAGGTTGATCAGCGTTTGCGCGCCGATGATACTGCGCGTGCGGCCTGCGCAGTTGATCACGATGTGCGTGCTTTCGCTGGGGACCAGGTCGCGGATGCGCAGGGCCAGCTCGCCGTTCGGGCAACTGATCGCCGTCGGGATGTTCATCTTGCGGAACTCCGAAAACGGCCGACCGTCGAGCACCACCACGTCGTCTTGCCGCTCCAGCATGGCTGCAAGTTCAGTCGCACTGACGCGGGGCGTGTGATAGACCTGCTCGGCCAGTTCGCCGAAAGTTTTGGACGGCACGTTGACGCCGGCAAACAACGGGAAGCCAGCGACTTGCCAGCCGGCTGTGCCGCCCTGCAGCACCTGCACATCGCTGTAGCCGAGTGCACTGAAGCGGCGCGCGGCCAAAGGCGCTGCGCCGCTGCCGTCGTCGTCATACACCACCAGCCGCACACTGCGGCGCGGCGCCAGGCGCGGTGCGTCCAGCTCAAGCCGGCTGTAGGGCAGAGGGATGCCGTAAAACAAATGCGACTGGCCGTACTGGCCGTGCTCGCGCACATCAAACAGGGCGATTTCCGCGCCGTCGTGCAGCCAGGCTTTCAGCGTGGCCGCGTCTACAAAACGTGTCATGGGATAGGGGGCGTGTAGGTTCGGAAATTCAGGGAAGGGGGTAAGGGCGCGCGGGTGTTCAGCGGCGCGTCTGCACGCCGATGCCCATGGTTTCGTACGTACCTTTTTCCAGGTCGTAGCCGGTGCGCGTGTTCAGCGTTTCAAGCGCGCGGCCATACATGTGCAAGTGGCGTATCACCTGGCCGGCCGGAATCTCCACCGAATGGATGTCTTCGGGCATCAGGGCGATGCCCGTGCCGGGCTCGACCACGACGGAGTTGACCTCTTTGAGCTGCGCCTTGCCCGGCACTGAGCCATCGTCCTGGCGTTCGTACACGCGGTTGATCTCGGAGCCTTCCACGGCACTGATGCAGGCCCAGGTCGTATGGTTGTGCGGCACGATGCGTTTGCCGGGACGCATCACGTTGAGGTAAAGCGCGAAGCTCTGGTCGGCGTCTTCAGCGATCAGGTAGCGCGCCTGCAGTTCGGGGCTTTCGGGCGCAGCGAAATCCGTAGCGTTCCACAGCTCCTTCTGGCCGGCCAGCTGGTTCAGGACCGCGAGCACTTTGGCCAGCGACTGGCGATTTGCTTCGCCGCTCCCAACAATAATCTTAATGTTTTGAATGGCGGCGCCAACTACCTGGTTGCGCTCGGCTGCTGCGGTCATGGGCATCTTCCTGAGTGAGGTTTTGGGTTTACTTGGCCTAATATAGTCAACTCGTATTTCTGAAACAACTCAGAAATAGAGATAAATACATTAGCATTTGTAATAAGTAGATATTTGCAAAACGCCTGGAAATGAAAACCCTTGATCTGGAATTGCTGCGAGCGCTGGTGGCCATCGACGAGCAGGACAGCTTTGCCAGCGCCGCCGTGCAGCTGGGCAAAACACAGTCGGCGGTGACGCAGCAAATGCAGCGGCTGGAAGACCAGATCGGCCACCCGCTGTTTGAAAAGCATGGGCGCCAGAAGCGCCTGACGCCGCATGGGTTAAAGCTGCTCGGTTATGCGCGCCACCTGCTGGCCATCAATGACGATGCCTTGCGCAGCCTGCAGCAAGGCAACCTGGAGGGTGTACTGCGCATAGGCGCGCCGCACGACGTGGCCGACACCATGCTGCCGACGCTGCTGGCACAGGTGGCGCGTGCTTCGCCGCTGTTGCAGCTAGACATCCATGTGGGGCGCAGCCCTTTCCTGATGGAATCTCTCAAGCGCGGCGAGATCGACATGACTATCTCCAACCGCAACGACCCGGCACTCGACGGCGTGGTGCTGCGTACCTCACCCACGGTATGGTTGTGCTCAGCCAGCTACGTACATGACCGCGCCAAGCCGGTGCCGCTGATCCTGGTGGAGGGCCCCAGCGTATTTCACAGGCTGGCACGCGAGGCGCTGGACGCTGCCGGAATTCCCTGGTCGCCGAGCTATACCGCTTCCAGCCTGATCGGCATCAAGGCTGCACTGCGTGCGGGTTTGGGCGTGACTGCGCGCGGCATCGAGATGGCGGGCAGCGACCTGCGCGTGCTGGGCGAAAACGATGGACTGCCGCGCTTGCCTGAGCTTGATTACTACCTGTTCGTTCGAAAGAATGTCATTAACCCGGTGACACGCAAGGTGTTCGAGATGCTGAAATCCAACCTCGGTTTGATTCGCAGCGCGGCGGACCCGGCTATCCCTGCCGCGCGTGCTGATCGGGAAATTTAAGCAGCGTCGGGAAAAATAAACGGCCAGAATTCCGGCGGAAAACGTATCCACGATGCACTGCAGACTTTTTAATTACTTTGCTAAAAATAATCGCGTGTGAATTTTCGGTGTCGCGAGATCACAAAAAATAAACGCGCGAAAAACGTTGGACGCGAGCCACATGTAGCGGTTGTATCTGCGTGGTAACACGGTGCATGCGTCATCCGCGGTGTACGCTCGCCGGACGCTGACGATGCCCACGAGGAGGTGGGGTTGTCTCGCGTATCCGATCAATGCAAGGAGAGCTCATGTCAGTTTCAACATTCCCCATCAAGCGGCGCACGCTGCTTGCTGGTTCCGCAGCCACCCTGGCGCTTGGCGCTGCGCCCGCATGGGCTGCCTACCCCGACAAGCCCATCAAGATCATCGTTCCCTGGGCAACGGGCGGTAGCACCGATGCCATTACCCGCGTGCTGGCACAGCGGCTGAGCGAAGGGCTGAAGCAACCCGTGATCGTCGACAACAAGCCGGGTGGCGCGGGCCACGTCGGAATTGACCAGGCTGCCAAGTCGGCACCCGATGGCTATACGCTGGCGATCGTGGAGTTGTCGCACGTGTACGCGCCCGCAGTTGTTGCCAACCTGCCTTACGACATGCTGCGCGACTTCACGCCGATCACGCTGGTGGGTACATCGCCCATGGTGCTGTTTACCGGCATGGGTCCCGAAAACAGCGACTTCAAGACTTTCCTGAAAACTTCTTCGACCGCCAAGGGCGGGCCTCCTGCCATGGCGAACAGCGGCACAGGGTCTATCAGCCACCTGGTGGGCGAGCTGTTTTCCCAAGAGACCAAAATCAAGTTCAACATGGTGCCTTACCGCGGCGGCGCGCCGGCGATGGTTGACCTGGCTGCCGGCCAGGTGTCCTCTTACTTCGCCACGCTGGCGACCGGCTCCAGTCTCATGGCCGCCGGAAAGGTCAAGGCGCTGGCGGTGACGGGCCGCAAGCGTTCGGACGTCCCCATCCTGCGCTCCTTGCCGACGATGACTGAGCTCGGCTTGAAGAACATGGATGTGGCGCAGTGGTGGGCGCTTGTTGCGCCAGCGACCACGCCGCTTGAAGTCACCGAGCGGCTTCGCCTCGAACTCCTGAGTGCGATGTCGGATTTCAAGGTGGTGGAACGTATGTCTGCTTTGGGCGTGGAAATGAAAGGTACTTCACGCGACCAGTTGCGTGGATTCCTTCGGGCGGAGTCGGAGCGCTGGCGCACCCTGGCGCGTAACGTGGGACTGAAGCCGCAATAACTTCAGTTGCTTCAACGGATTCGGCTCATCACTGAGTCGATGAGTACCAGCGCCGGCGAGTCCAGCCGGCGCTGTGGTGCTATAGCTGCAGGCCCAGCCAGCGTCGTGCGGCTGCGTTCAGCGACTCCTGCAGACCCGTTGTCAGCAAAGTGATGTGGCCGGGTGCGTCGCCTTGCCGCAACTGCCCGGCGGCTTCGAGCAAACGGCGGGTCTGCCGCGCGACCGGCTCGCCGGTCTCGATCAGGCGGACGTCGGTGCCCACCATTTTCTGCAGTGTGTCCCACGCGAAGGCGTAATGCGTGCAGCCCAGCACCAGAGTATCGACCTGCCCGGCTTGGCCGCCGAAGGGGCCGATCGCTTGCGTGTATCCACGGCATAAAGCACTGATCTGCGCAACATCATGGTTCTGGATCGCATCGGCCAGCCCGTCGCACGGCTGCAGGATGAACTCGGCCTGGCCTTTCAGCGAATCGTGCAGGGCGCGCAGCTTGGCGCTTGCCACCGTGCCGCGCGTCGCCATGACGCCGATGCGGCCTGTCCTGCTCAACGCGACGGCCGGTTTGAGTGCCGGCTCGACGCCGACCAGCGGCAAGTCCGGGTGCTCGGTTCGTACGAGGTGAACGGCGGCCGCCGTCGCGGTATTGCACGCGATTACCAGTGCCTTAATCGCATGCTCTTCGCGCAATTTGCGCACGACGGCGCGCGTGCGCTCAATGACAAAAGCGTCGCCGCGCTCGCCATAAGGCGCGAAGCCCGCGTCGGCCAGGTAGACGAAGGACTCTGCGGGCAATTGGGCCCGCAACGCCTTGAAGACGCTAAGGCCGCCCACGCCGCTGTCGAACACGCCGACCGGCCGGTCGGCGCCGGCATGGCCTTCGCTCACGCGGCTGCGACGGGAATGTTTTTGAACTCGCCGGTGGCGATTTTCTTTTGCCACTCGGCTGGGCCGGTGATGTGCGCGCTGGTGCCGCCCGCATCCACCGCCACGGTCACCGGCATGTCAACCACGTCGAACTCATAGATCGCTTCCATGCCCAGGTCGGCAAAGCCCACGACCTTGGCTGTCTTGATGGCCTTGCTGACCAGGTAGGCGGCGCCGCCGACGGCCATCAGGTAAGCGCTCTTGTGCTTCTTGATGGCTTCGATGGCAACCGGGCCGCGCTCGGACTTGCCGATCATCGAGATCAGGCCGGTCTCAGCCAGCATCATTTCAGTGAAACCGTCCATGCGGGTGGCGGTGGTCGGGCCGGCAGGTCCTACGGCTTCATCACGCACCGGATCAACCGGGCCGACGTAATAGATGACGCGGTTGGTGAAATCAACCGGCAGCTTTTCGCCCTTGCCCAGCATGTCCTGGATACGCTTGTGCGCTGCGTCACGGCCGGTCAGCATCTTGCCGTTGAGCAGCAGGGTCTGGCCGGGCTTCCAGCTGGCAACTTCTTCTTTGGTCAGCGTATTGAGATCGACCTTCTTGCTCTTCTTGTAGTCGGGCGTCCAGTTCACGTTGGGCCAGAGGTCCAGTGAAGGCGGGTCCAGATAGACCGGGCCGCTGCCGTCCATCACGAAGTGCGCGTGGCGTGTGGCAGCGCAGTTGGGAATCATCGCGACGGGCTTGCTGGCGGCGTGCGTCGGGTACATCTTGATCTTGATGTCCAGCACGGTGGTCAGGCCGCCCAGGCCCTGCGCGCCTATGCCCAGCGCGTTGACCTTCTCAAACAGTTCAAGGCGCAGCTCTTCGGTCTTGGTCATCTTGGCGCCCGAAGACGATTTGGCTTGCAGCTCATACATGTCCAGGTCGTCCATCAGGCTTTCCTTGGCCATCAGCACGGCTTTTTCGGCGGTGCCGCCAATGCCGATGCCCAGCATGCCGGGCGGGCACCAGCCGGCGCCCATGGTGGGCACGGTTTTGAGCACCCAGTCGACCACCGAATCGCCGGGGTTGAGCATGACCATCTTGCTTTTGTTTTCGCTGCCGCCGCCTTTGGCCGCCACGGTCACGTCGATCTTGTTGCCGGGCACCAGCTCGGTGAAGATCACGGCCGGTGTGTTGTCCTTGGTGTTCTTGCGGTCGAACTGCGGGTCGGCCACCACCGAGGCGCGCAGGGTGTTGTCAGGGTGGTTGTAGCCGCGCCGCACGCCTTCGTTGATGGCGTCGTCCAGGCTGCCGGTAAAGCCTTCCCAGCGAACGTCCATGCCGACTTTAAGGAACACGTTGACGATGCCGGTGTCCTGGCAGATCGGGCGCTGGCCGGTCGCGCTCATCTTGCTGTTGGTGAGGATCTGTGCAATCGCATCCCTGGCGGCCGGGCTTTGCTCGCGCTCATAGGCTCGCGCCAGGTGGGCGATGTAGTCGGTGGGGTGGTAGTAGCTGATGTACTGCAGGGCAGCGGCTACGGATTCGATGAGGTCGGCTTGCTTGATCGTGGTCATGGTGGGTCGTCGTTATGAGGGCGTTTCGGGGAAATTTCGGGCAAACCCCGCAATTATCCGCCCTTGGCGGGCAACTCGGGCATGTCGGGCGAGAGGATCCAAAACCCTTCAGATGAGAATCTTTCTCGTCTGCAGTCATACTAGGACTCTTAACCATCTTTTTTGACGCGCAGGATATTTCCATGACGACAAGCAGCACGCGCACGGAGCGCGATACCTTTGGCCCTATCGAGGTGCCGGCCAACAAACTCTGGGGTGCGCAGACGCAGCGCTCGTTGCAGAATTTCGACATCTCGGGCGAGCAGCAGCCACGTGAAATCATCAAGGCGCTGGCGCAGGTCAAGCGCTCATCGGCCAGGGTCAACCATGCGTTGGGCCTTCAGGACGAGAAAAAAACCAAAGCCATCGTGGCCGCAGCCGACGAGGTGATCGCGGGCGGGCATGCGGACGAATTCCCCCTGGTGGTATGGCAGACGGGCTCCGGCACGCAGACCAACATGAATGTCAATGAAGTGCTGGCCAACCGCGCCAGCGAAATTCTGGGCGGCGAGCGCGGCGAGGGCCGCCTGGTGCACCCCAATGACGATGTCAACCGCAGCCAGTCGTCCAACGATGTGTTTCCTACCGCCATGCATGTTGCCGCTGTAGAGGCCATGACCCACAAGCTCCTGCCAGCGATTGCGAAGTTGCGCGCGACGCTGGCGCAAAAAGCCAAAGACTTCGACAGCATCGTGAAGATTGGACGTACCCATCTGCAGGATGCGACACCACTCACCCTGGGCCAGGAGTTCTCGGGTTATGTCGCGCAGCTTGACCACGGCGAAAAGCATGTGCGTGCCGCCTTGCCGCACCTGTATGAACTGGCGCTCGGCGGTACTGCCGTTGGTACGGGGCTGAATGCACCGAAGGGGTATGCGGAGCAAGTGGCGGCCGAACTGGCCACGCTGACAGGCCTGCCTTTTGTGACCGCACCCAACAAGTTCGAAGCGCTGGCCTCGGTCGACGGCCTGGTGCATGCGCACGGCGCCCTCAAAACACTGGCAGCCAGCATGATGAAGATTGCCAACGACGTGCGCTGGCTGGCCAGCGGCCCGCGCAGCGGCATCGGCGAGCTCAGCATTCCCGAGAACGAACCTGGCTCGTCCATCATGCCGGGCAAGGTCAACCCGACGCAGAGCGAAGCCGTGACCATGTTGGCGGCGCAGGTGTTCGGCAACGACGTGGCCATCAACTTCGGCGGTGCCTCGGGCAACTTCGAGCTCAATGTGTTCCGGCCCATGGTGGCGCACAACTTTTTGCAAAGCGTGCGCCTGCTGGCCGATGGCATGGTGAGCTTTAACGACCACTGCGCCGTCGGCATTGAGCCGAATCGCGAACGCATCGCCGAGCTGGTTGACCGCTCGCTGATGCTGGTGACGGCACTGAACACGCACATCGGCTATGACAAGGCCGCCTTCATCGCCAAAAAGGCGCACAAGGAAGGCAGCAGCCTGCGCGATGCGGCGCTGGCCTCGGGCCATGTCACGGGCGAGCAGTTTGATGCCTGGGTGCGGCCTCAAAACATGGTGGGCTGACGCCGGCCGCAACCCGGTTCGGCGGTGGTTGGCTGAGGGTTTGAAGAGGCCAAGGGTTTACCCTATGATTGCTTCTGTAGATGCTCACGCAACAAAGGAAACTCATGACCGCTTTCGCCCTGTATCTGAAAATTGCCCAACCCGCCGTCAGGGCGCGCGCACGCCTTATGCTGCGTGAGTTGCTTGCTGCTACGCCTCTGCATATTTTTATCAGCGCGCTGCGGCCCCGCTAATTGTTGCCGGGCGGTTTGCGCCGCCATCGATAGACCGCGTGACGCGGTTGCTTTTCTCTCTCTCGTTTTTTTTCAGTGCCTCCCAGGCCCGGTGCAACGCCGGGCGTTTGCTGACCCTCGAATTGCGTGTTCAGGCTCAGCTCGGCCATTACCCGCACACCCTCATCTTGTGAATTGAATCCGTCGCAGAAACCGGGGGGTAACGCTGCATGATTCTTTCAATCAGCTTTCGTTTTTTTCGCGTTGCGTAAAGTTTTTTCCAAACTTGATCGCGATCAAGCGGGCTTCGAAATGCGCGCTCTCACAATCCGCCCACAACAACAGCATCAGCGATTGCAAACGCAATTTCCACGGCATACAACGACAGGAGACTTTCATGACACACGCCAATACGGCCACCCCCGCGCCATCGAACGCTCATCGCTGGATACAGCTTCTCTTGGGCATCGTCTGCATGGCGATGATTGCCAACCTGCAATATGGCTGGACCCTTTTTGTCAATCCGATTGCCGACAAGTACGGCTGGAGCAAGGCCGCCATCCAGGTTGCTTTCACGATTTTTGTGTTGACTGAAACCTGGCTCGTGCCGATTGAAGGCTATCTCGTCGACCGTTTCGGGCCACGTCCGGTGGTCATGGTCGGCGGCATTCTTTGCGGCGTGGGCTGGGTTATTAATTCCTTTGCCGATTCACTGATGCTGCTCTACATCGCTGCTGCGATCAGTGGCGTTGGCGCGGGTGCGGTGTACGGTACCTGTGTCGGCAATGCCTTGAAGTGGTTTCCGGATCGCCGAGGCCTGGCTGCGGGTCTCACGGCTGCAGGTTTTGGCGCGGGCTCCGCGCTCACTATTCTTCCGATCTCGGCCATGATCAAGGGCAGCGGCTACCAGTCTGCCTTCCTGTACTTCGGGATCATTCAGGGCGTGATCGTATTTGTCGTGTCGTTCCTGTTGACGCGGGCACCGGCGAACCTGGCCAAGAGCGGCTCGATCTCCACGATCAATGTGCAGCAGAGCCGGCGCGACTACACACCGTCCGAAGTCCTGCGTTCACCGGTGTTCTGGGTGATGTACGTCATGTTCGTGATGGTGGCGGCCGGCGGGCTGATGGCTACGGCCCAGCTCGGACCTATCGCCAAGGATTTCAACGTCGGCGACGTGCCCGTCAGCATCATGGGTCTGGCGCTGCCGGCGCTCACATTTGCCCTGGCCATTGACCGCGTGCTTAACGGGCTCACCCGTCCGTTCTTTGGTTGGGTGTCGGACCAGATCGGCCGTGAAAAAACGATGCTGATCGCCTTTGGCATCGAGTCGGTGGGCATCCTGGCTCTCTACCAGTTTGGCCACAACCCGGTTGCCTTCGTGGTACTGACGGGCATGGTGTTCTTCGCCTGGGGCGAGATCTACAGTCTCTTTCCATCAACCTGCGCCGATACCTTTGGCTCCAAGTACGCCGCATCCAACGCCGGCCTGCTGTACACCGCCAAGGGCACGGCGTCGCTGCTGGTTCCGCTGTCCAGCGTGCTCACGGCGATGACGGGCAACTGGCACGCCGTGTTCATTGTCGGCAGCGTCATGAACGCGATTGCTGCCCTGATGGCGTGGTATGTGCTGCGCCCGATGCGGCGCGCCGAGATGGAAAAGGCTGTGCTGCCGGCGGCCGCCTCCGGCAAGGCTGCCAGCTTCGGTCATCTTCCGCAGTCCGCGCAATAAATAGAGTAGAGGTCAGGGCTTGCGGTCCGATGCCTTCAGTGGCGCTTGGCCGCAATGGCTGACATCACGGCTGAGCCATGAGCTGCGGCCTCCGCTGTGTGGGAGTACCTGCCTGCCAGGCTGCGTCTCTGGGACAATGGCGGGATGCTCAAGTTTGTCTACCGCACACTGAACCAGTTCATCAATTCGCAGTCGCTTTCGGGCGTGGTGCTGGCGCTGGCCGCTGTGGCGGCGCTGGTACTGAGCAACTCGCCATGGAGTGAGACTTACAACCGGTTTGTGCAACTGCCAGGCGAACTGCGGGTGGGCGGTGATCTGCTGGTGCTTTCCAAGTCGCTACTGCATTGGGTCAATGACCTGTGGATGGCGGTGTTTTTCTTTCTGGTGGGCCTGGAGATCAAGCGCGAATTGATCGAGGGCGAGCTGGCCTCGCGTGCACAGGCGCTGTTGCCGGCGGGCGCTGCGTTGGGCGGCATGGTGGCGCCGGCGCTCATCTACATGGCGATCAATGCCGGCGACCCGGTCGCGATGCGCGGCTGGGCGATTCCGGCCGCCACCGACATTGCCTTTGCGCTGGGCATCCTGGTGCTGCTGGGCAGCCGCGTGCCGGCATCGCTCAAGGTGTTTTTGACGGCTGTCGCCATCATTGATGACCTGGGCGCCATCCTGATCATTGCGTTTTTCTACACCGAGGGTTTGTCGGTGATGGCGTTGGTGGCCGCCGCGATCGGTGGGTTGCTCTTGCTGGCCTTTAACCGGGCGAAGGTGATGGTTGTAGGGCCCTACGTGGCAGTGGGCCTGGTGATCTGGCTTTTCGTCTACAAGTCGGGCATTCATGCAACGCTGGCGGGCGTCATTACCGCGCTGGCGATTCCCCTTTCAGACGGCAAAGGCGGCTCGCCGTTGAAAACCGCTGAGCACGCGCTGCACCCCTGGGTGGCTTTTGCGGTGTTACCGATGTTTGCGTTTGCCAATGCGGGAGTGTCGCTTCAGGGGGTGACCGTCGGAACGCTTCTTCAGAGCGTGCCCTTGGGTATCACGGCAGGCCTGCTGGTGGGCAAGGCGGTCGGCGTGTTTGGGGCTTCCTGGCTGCTGATTCGCTTTGTCGGTGCACGCCTGCCCGCCGGCGCTGGCTGGAGCCAGTTTTTTGGTGTCTGCCTGCTGTGCGGCGTGGGCTTTACCATGAGCCTTTTCATCGGTGCGCTCGCATTTGCCGGCCAGGATGCGGCATACGAGACGCAACTAAAGCTGGGTGTGCTGTGCGGTTCGTTGTTGTCAGGGGTGCTGGGTGCGGTGATGCTGATGCGCGCCAGCACCCCAAAAAAGGCGCCGGACTAGCTGTCCGGCGTGGCTCGCTTAGTGCTTTTGCGCGGCGATGGCGGACATGATCTTGTCGGTGTAGGCGATCGCAATCGCCGACAACAGGAAGGTGATGTGGATCACCGTTTGCGCAATCAGGACCCTGTCGGTGTAATTGTCGGCGTTAATGAAGGTCTTCAGCAAGTGGATGGAGCTGATGCCGATGATGGCCGTTGCGAGCTTCACTTTCAATACCGAGGCGTTCACGTGGCTCAACCATTCGGGCTGGTCCCGATGGCCTTCGAGGTTCATGCGGCTCACAAAGGTTTCGTAGCCGCCCACGATCACCATGATCAGCAGGTTCGAGATCATGACCACGTCGATCAGCGCCAGCACTACCAGCATGATGACCGTCTCGTTGAGCGACACGATGGGCGTGGAGGTCTTGTAGCCGATGCTGGTGATCAGCGACTGCAGTGCGGTCTGGCTGCCGAAGGCGGCTTCAATCAGGTGCCACAACTCCACCAGAAAGTGCAGCACGTACACGGCCTGAGCGGCGATCAACCCGAGGTACAGCGGCAATTGCAGCCAGCGGCTGGCAAAAATCAGGTTGGGCAAGGGGCGCAGGGGCGAAATTTTGGCGGGGGTGGGGGATTGGGTGGATTCAGTCATGATGGCGTAAGCTGGGGGTTTGCGGCATTGTAGGGGGAGCGCAGGTACCCCCTGAATTGCAGAAGTTGTAAGGTTCAAGCCAGTCAGTGGCTTGTAAGTGCGGCAGAAGACAGTACCACGCATTCAGTGACAAACAGGAGACAAAACCAATGAGCGCCCCTTCATCCGCGATCGAATCCACCCTGGTTGAAAATCGCATCTTTCCGCCGACACCAGCCACCGTAAAGGCCGCGCGTATTTCGGGTATGCCGGCTTACCAGGCGCTGTGCACCGAAGCCGAGAAGGACTTTGAAGGGTTTTGGGCTCGCCTGGCGCGCGAAAACCTGAGCTGGAAGAAGCCATTCACCCAGACACTGGATGAGTCCAATGCTCCGTTCTACAAGTGGTTTGCCGATGGTGAACTCAACGCTTCCTACAACTGTCTGGACCGCCATCTGGGCACACCGGTCGAAAACAAAAAAGCCATCATCTTTGAAAGCGACGACGGCAAGGTCACCAACGTCACTTACAAAGAATTGCATGCCAGGGTCAGTCAGTTTGCGAGCGCGCTGAAAGGCGCCGGCATCAAAAAGGGCGACCGCGTCATCATCTACATGCCAATGACGGTCGAAGGCGTGGTGGCCATGCAGGCTTGCGCGCGCATAGGCGCCACGCATTCGGTGGTTTTCGGCGGCTTCTCGGCCAAGAGCCTTCAGGAGCGTATTCAGGACGCCGGCGCCGTGGCCGTTATTACCGCCAATTACCAGTTGCGTGGCGGCAAAGAGCTGCCGCTCAAAGCCATCGTCGATGAAGGCATCGCCATGGGCGGCTGCGAGTCGATCAAGAACGTGATCGTCTACCAGCGCACCGCCACTGCCTGCAACATGGTGGCCGGCCGCGACAGCCTGATGCACGAGATCACCGCCAAGGCGGCACCGGTGTGTGAGCCCGAGTTCGTCGGCGCAGAGCACCCGCTTTTTATCCTTTACACCTCGGGCTCGACCGGCAAGCCCAAGGGCGTGCAGCACAGTACCGGCGGCTACCTGCTGTGGGCCAAACTCACCATGGACTGGACCTTCGACATCCAGCCCGCCGACGTGTTCTGGTGCACCGCCGACATCGGCTGGATCACCGGCCACACCTACGTGGCCTACGGCCCGCTGGCTGCCGGCGCAACGCAGATCATCTTTGAAGGCATACCGACCTTCCCGAATGCGGGCCGCTTCTGGCAGATGATCGAAAAACACAAGGTCACGATTTTCTACACGGCGCCTACGGCCATCCGTTCATTGATCAAGGCCGCCGAGGCTGACGAGAAGGTGCATCCGGCCCGCTCAGACTTGAGCAGCCTGCGCATCCTGGGCTCTGTTGGCGAGCCGATCAATCCCGAAGCCTGGATGTGGTACTACAAGAACGTGGGTGGCGAGCGTTGCCCCATCGTCGATACCTTCTGGCAAACCGAAACCGGTGGCCACATGATCACGCCGCTGCCCGGCGCTACGCCGCTGGTGCCCGGCAGCTGCACGCTGCCATTGCCCGGCATCATGACCGCCATCGTCGACGAAACCGGCAAGGATCTCCCTAATGGCGCAGGCGGCATGCTGGTCGTCAAGCGGCCCTGGCCCTCCATGATCCGCACGATCTGGAACGATCCGGACCGTTTCAAGAAAAGCTATTTCCCCGAAGAAATGGGCGGCACGATTTACCTGGCCGGCGACGGGGCAGTGCGCAATGTCGACAACGGCTACTTCCGCATCACTGGCCGCATCGATGACGTGCTGAATGTGTCGGGCCATCGCATGGGCACCATGGAAATCGAATCGGCACTGGTAGCGCACTCTACGCTGGTGGCCGAGGCCGCCGTGGTGGGGCGGCCCGATGACTTGACGGGCGAAGCCATTGTGGCCTTTGTAGTGCTCAAGCGTTCACGCCCGACGGGTGAGGAAGCCAAGGCGATTGCCAAGGAGCTGCGCGACTGGGTGGGCAAAGAAATCGGCCCGATCGCCAAGCCCAAGGACATCCGCTTTGGCGACAACCTGCCCAAGACCCGAAGCGGCAAGATCATGCGCCGCCTGCTGCGCGGCATCGCCAAGGGCGAGACCATCACCCAGGACACCTCGACGCTTGAAAACCCTGCCATTCTCGATCAGCTGTCTGAAAAGCAGTGATCGAGAACGTGGCGTAGCCGCGTCAGCGAAGCTGGGGCAGGGTTGGGGGACACTCATATCGCGAAGCGATGTGACGTGGCCACAAAACCCTGCCATTCTCGATCAGCTGTCTGAAAAGCAGTGATTTGAAGCGGCATAAAAAAAGCCCGTCAATGACGGGCTTTTTTTGGGCCAGAAGCCCTCGGTTATTTCTGGGTCAGGATCCAGGCAACCAGCTTTTTGGCTTCGTCTGGGCTTACCTGGGCGTTGGCTGGCATGGGCACCGGGCCCCAGACGCCTGAACCACCCTTGATGACTTTGGCGGCCAGCTTGTCTGCTGCGTCTTTTTGCCCTGCATATTTGGCTGCGACATCCTTGTAGGAGGGTCCAACCAGTTTTTTGTCAACGGCGTGGCAAGCCATGCAGTTTTTTGCGGTTGCCAGTTGCAGATCCGCCAGTGCAGGGGTTGATACTGCAAAAACTGCAGCCATGGAAGCGATGACCGAAAGAATGCGTTTCATGGATTGTCCTCGTGGGGAGTTGTGGATTCGGTTACAGTCAATTAACGTCATTGTAGTGGTGCCGGTTGACCCGGGTTTCAAGGGTTGACCCGGCCAAACCACCACACATTCAGAGGAGTTACAGATGTTTTTTCTATTGGTTGGAATTGCTGCATTGGCACTGAAGTATCTCGAAATCGGTCCCGTTGCTACATTGAGCTGGTGGATTGTGCTTTCTCCATTCGCGCTTGCAGCCCTCTGGTGGTGGTGGGCGGATGCATCGGGCTATACCAAGCGTAAGGAAGTGGACAAGATGGACAAACGCAGGCAAGACCGCATCGACAAGCAGCGTGAAGCCATGGGCATGCTTTCGGCGAAGAAAAAGAAATAGCTGATACAGCGCAACTAGCTAAGACGCCAGTCAAGTTACCCGGTTTTCGCAACTGGCAGCTGGCCCCAAAGCAAAGAGCCCGTGAAGTCTGTAACTTCACGGGCTCTTTGCGTTTCAGCGGATCAAATCAATAGTCGTCCAGCACCGCACCCTTGCTGGCACTTGATGCATTGAAAGCGAACTTGGCCTGGACGCCCCGGGTATAGCGTGGCGCAGGGGCTTTCCAGCCGACCTTGCGTTTAGCCAATTCGGCGTCACTGATATTCAGTTGCAACAGGAGTTGCTTCGAATCAATGGTGATCGAATCGCCTTCATTAATGAAGGCGATATTGCCGCCAGCCGCAGCTTCAGGCGCCACGTGGCCGACCACCATGCCCCAGGTGCCGCCCGAGAAGCGGCCGTCTGTGATCAGGCCCACGCTTTCGCCGAGGCCGGCACCGATCAGCGCGCCGGTGGGGGCCAGCATTTCAGGCATGCCGGGGCCTCCTTTGGGCCCGAGGTAACGCAGCACCATGACATCGCCGGCCTTGATCTTGCCGGCCAGGATGGCTGCCAGCGCGGACTGTTCGTCATCAAACACCCGGGCCGGGCCGGTCATGACGGGGTTCTTCAGGCCGGTGATTTTGGCTACGCAGCCTTCGGGCGAGAGATTGCCCTTCAGGATGGCCAGGTGGCCCTGCGCATACATCGGATTGTTGATGGGGCGGATCACGTCCTGGTCGGCGCGCGGCACCTCGGGTACATCCTTGAGCGTCTCTGCGATGGTCTGGCCGGAGATCGTCAGGCAGTCGCCATGCAGCAGGCCGGCGGCCAGCAGCGTTTTCATCACTTGTGGAATGCCGCCGGCGCGATGCAGGTCCACGGCAAGGTATTTGCCCGACGGCTTCAGGTCGCACAGCACTGGCGTACGCTGGCGTACGCGTTCGAAGTCATCAATGGTCCATTCGACGCCGGCTGTGTGGGCGATGGCCAGGAAATGCAGCACGGCATTGGTGGAGCCACCGGTGGCCATGATCACGGCTACGGCATTTTCAATCGCCTTTTTTGTGACGATGTCGCGCGGCTTGATGTCCTTCTTGATGGCTTCGACGAGCACTTTGGCCGACTCTTTGGCCGAATTCATTTTTTCGTCATGCGGGTTGGCCATGGTGCTGGAGTAGGGCAGTGAGATGCCCAGGGCCTCGAAAGCGCTGGACATGGTGTTGGCCGTGTACATGCCGCCGCAGCTGCCGGTGCCCGGAATGGCGCGGCGCTCGATTTGCAGCAGGTCTTCGTCGCTCATGCGCCCGGCGGCGTTTTCGCCCACGGCTTCAAAGACGCTGACGATGTTGAGGTCTTTGCCCTTGTAGGTGCCCGGCAGGATGGTGCCGCCATAGACGTAGATCGCCGGCACGTTGGCGCGCAGCATGCCCATCAGGCCGCCCGGCATGTTCTTGTCGCAGCCACCAACCACCAGCACGCCGTCCATCCACTGGCCCTGCACGCAGGTCTCGATGCAGTCGGAGATCACTTCGCGGCTCACGAGGGAGTACTTCATGCCCTCGGTGCCCATGGCCATGCCGTCGGAAATCGTGGGTGTGCCGAATACCTGCGCGTTGCCGCCAGCTTCCTCGATACCGGCAATTGCCGCGTCGGCCAGTTTTTGCAGGCCGCTGTTGCAGGGCGTGATCGTGCTGTGCCCATTGGCCACGCCGATCATGGGTTTTTTGAAATCGTCGGCCTCGTAGCCCATGGCGTAGTACATGGAGCGGTTCGGCGCGCGCGATTTACCCTCGGTGATGTTCCTGCTGCGTGGGTTGGCAACGATGTTGACGGTTTTGGTTTCCATGGGTGTCTCGTGGTGTTGGCTACTGTGGCTTGCCCGCGTTTGACCTTGGGCATTCATCGGGAGAAACAGAGTATGCGTGCTTTGATTGATTCTTTCCAATCCATTATTAATCATCTATTAATATGTATGGCATATGAAAGATATTCTCGGCACCACGGGCATGGCTTCCCGTAAACCGCCCTTGATCGAGCTTCGCCTGTGGCGTCAGTTTCTGGCAGTGGCCGAGGAACTTCATTTCGGCCGCGCTGCCAAAAGCCTCAACATGACCCAGCCGCCGCTCACGCAGGCCATTGCGCAGCTGGAGGCGCATTTGGGCCTCAGATTGTTCGACCGCACCAAGCGTAGCGTGCAGCTCACGACGGCAGGTGCTGCCTTGGTGCCCGAAGCGCGTGACCTGCTGACACGTGCCTTGGCTCTTCCGGCATATGCGCGCGCCAGCGCGGACGGCGAGGCCGGGCGCTTGCGGCTGGCTTTTGTGTCTACGGTCGGTTTTGAGTTGTTGCCGCGTTGGGTGCAGGCCTTTCGCGAGCAATACCCCAAGGTGCAGCTGGAATTGATAGAGGCGACCGGCGACGTGCAGCTGCAGGCTTTTGAGCGCGGAGAGATCGACGCGGGCTTCATGTTGCATTCCCCTGGTTTCGCGCCGCCAGGCCTGGCCTGCCGGCACATCAGCCAGGACCCGTTGGTGGTGGCGCTACCCGGGCAGCACTCGCTGGCAAGCAAGGCGACGCTAGCGCTCCCTGATCTGCTGGGCGAGCCTTTAGTGATCTTTCCGCGGCGAATCGTTCCGTCACTTTACGACGCGATTTTTGCGATGTATCACGCCGCAGGGCAATTGCCGCAGGTTGCCCAGGAAGCCATCCAGATGCAGACCATCGTGAACCTGGTATCCGCCGGGCTCGGCGTGGCCTGGGTTCCCGAGAGCGTGCGGCAGTTTCAGCGCCCTGGCGTGGTGTATCGCAGCCTGCCTGGTGGCAGGCCTTCCATGCGTAGTGGTGCACGGGGTGCTTCGGCCGTGGTGCCTGGCTGTGAGACCAGTCTGGTCTGGCCGCGGGCCAGCGCCAACCCGGCGCTTGCCCGCTTTATCACCTTTATCGGCGCATAGACCGCTCGAAGGCTTCTTCCCGTTCGCGTTGCCGGCGCGCCGCCACCGCACTTTGCTGCTGCTGCTTTTCCGCTGGGGTGAGTTCCCGCTGCTCCATTCTTCGTTGGGCTATTTCGCCGGCACTGCTGCAGCGGGCGCCGTGGTTGGCTTCGCAGTTGGCAATGATCTGTTTGTCGGAAGCCTGCGCCTGGGTTTGGGCACCGCCTTTGCGCAGGCCACCCAGTGCCGAGGGCATGGCCTGGCGCGATCCGCCGCTGGATCGGTCAGCAGCAGCTGCCCGCGCATTCGCCGCAGCGTTTTCCGCTGCCCAATCCTTGGGTGCTGCGGCGGCTCCGCCATTGCCATAAAGCACGCCGGGCACGCCTGTTACAGGTGTGCCGTCAGTTGATGCTGGTGCCGCGGCAGGGGCCGGTGCGCGGACAATGAGCTTTTCATTGCCACCGCCGCTGGTCGCACAGGGCGTTTGTGAAAACACCTTTTTGCCGGCTGAATCAAGGCATTGGTAGACCTGTGCCGCAGCGGGTTGGATGCACAACAAACCCAAGCCTGAAACAACGGTAAAACAGAATAAATGACGCATGGTGTGATCCTGTACGGCGTTGCTCCCAGTTTAAGCGAGCGGGCTCACTGTAAGCCCTTTCCTACGAGCCTCGCATGCAAAAATACGGCCCATGCTTATTCATCCGCAAATCAATCCGGTTGCCCTGCAGTTGGGTCCCCTGGCCATCCATTGGTATGGCCTGACATATCTGGCGGCTTTTGGCCTCTTCTTCTTCCTGGCTACGCGGCGCCTTCGCCACGAGCCCTATGCGTCCATCACCGGCCCCGGCGCCTGGTCGCGCAGGGACATTGAAGACATCCTGTTCCTGGGTGTCATGGGTGTGGTGGTCGGTGGGCGGCTCGGCTACTGCCTTTTTTACAAGCCCGGTTACTACCTGTCGCACCCGCTTGAAATCTTTTTTGTGTGGCAGGGCGGCATGAGCTTTCACGGCGGGATGCTGGGTGTGCTGGCCTCGCAATGGTGGTTTGCCCGTTCGCGCCAGCGGCCTTGGCTGCAGGTCATGGACTTCGTCGCGCCTTGCGTACCGACCGGGTTGGCGGCGGGGCGCGTTGGCAACTTCATTAACGGTGAGCTCTGGGGACGCTTCAGCGACCCTGCTTTGCCCTGGGGCATGGTATTTCCGGGCAGCGGCGCCATGCAGCCGCGTCACCCCTCACAAATCTATCAATTCCTGATGGAGGGCTTGTTGCTGTTCGTGCTGCTCTGGTTGTACGCGCGCAAGCCGCGTAAGGTGGGGCAGGTCTCCGGGGCCTTCCTGGTCGGCTACGGCGTGTTTCGTTTCATCGCCGAGTTTTTCCGTGAGCCAGACGACTTCCTCGGCATCCTCGCCCTGGGCATGAGCATGGGCCAATGGCTTTGCGTGCCCATGATCGCAGCGGGTGCCTGGCTCTGGGTGTGGGCTTCCCGGCAGGGTCAACCCCCAAAATCCATCGCAGGCAGCTATTGACTTGTGGCGATAGCTCCGGGCGTCAGGACTGTCTGGTGCCCTGAGCCTCTCGCTTCGGGGCGCTAGGGTTTCTCCCTGTCGTTTTCAGGCACAACTCACTTGTCTGACTGCTTTTTAACTCTCATAATTATGTGTAATTACTTGAAATTACCGCTGGAATTCTGAAAACTCCAGACGCTGCCGGGGCAGTTGTATGGAAGCAGGTGGATTTTTCGGGACGTGCCGGGCCACCGCAGTTGCCGGGTTCGGTGGATGTGTCGTGTATTTGGGTTCATTGTGTCAGCCGGTCAAAAGGGATCTGTCATGCGTCTGGTCCAGAGTTCATTGCATCAGGAGGTCGCCAATACCCTGCGCGAGCAGATTTTTGCCGGCCAGCTGGCGCCCGGGAGTTTTCTGGACGAGGTGGCGCTATGCGAACGGCTGGAAATCTCCCGCACGCCACTGCGCGAGGCGCTCAAGGTACTGACCTCGGAAGGGCTTCTGCGCCACGAACCCCGGCGTGGTTGCTTTGTCAATGAGGTGACCGAGCAAGACCTGGACGACATTTTCCCGGTCATCGCCTTGCTGGAGGGGCGCTGCGCCTATGAGGCGGCACGCAATGCCACCGACGCCGATCTGGCTGCGCTCACTACTTTGCATGAGCGGCTTAACAGTCACGCCAAAGCCGGCCGGATCAATGACTATTACGCGACCAATTTCGCCATTCACGAGGCCATCATCCTGTTGGCCAACAACCGCTGGCTCGCGCAGGCGATTGCGGACCTGCGAAAAATATTGAAGCTTGCCCGGCTCCAGCAGTTGCACGCGCCGGGCCGGCTGGCGCAAAGTCTTTCAGAGCACATGACGGTGTTTGCGGCCCTCAAAAGCCGTGACAGCGAAGGTGCCGATGCCGCCATGCGCACGCACCTGACGCGCCAACGCGAAGCGCTGCGTGACCTTTCCCGCAGCCAGCGCTCCAGGGTGGCCTCATGAGCGCCGCAGACTGGCTCAGCCGCAATGTTTCGCGGCTCACGGCAGGCGAAAAAGGCCTTACAGAAAAAACGGCCGCAGGGCAAACAGACCGTGCGCAAGCAGCTACAAAAAAGATAGCGGCTAGCGTCGAATTGCCCGCACGAAGCACGCATGAACGGCTTCTGGCAACTTTGAGCCATAAGGACGAAGCGCTGTCGCCGCGTGTACTTCGCCGCACCTTGCAGGAGTTGCAGGCCATCATTGATCCCCGCGTCAGTGAGGTGGAAGGCGGCCGGCGCGCCATGGCCATCGCGGCCTGGTACCAGGGCGCCACCCCGGCTCGCCGGCGCGACCTGTGGATGCTGATGAGTGAGCAGTTCGTCGCCAATCCGCAGAAGGTCAAGGCCGCGCAGGCGCAGTTTGCGGCTGCCGTGGGTACACCCGAAGAGGCCGTGGCCGAGGTGCGTTACCGCCGTGCCACAGTTTCGCCGCGCCGGCGTCTGCTGCAGCGCTTCAGCGTCTATCCGGGCGGCATCCAGTTCCTGGTCGAGATGCGTGCCGACATGCAGCCCAGCCTCAAGGCCGACAAGCGTCTGCTGGCGCTGGATGTCGAAATGGAATACATGTTCTCGACATGGTTCGATGTCGGTTTCCTTGACCTGCGCCGCATCACCTGGGATTCACCGGCGTCACTGATTGAAAAGCTGATCAAGTACGAAGCGGTCCATGACATCAAGGGATGGGCCGACGTCAAAAACCGGCTTGACAGTGACCGTCGCTGCTATGGCTTCTTCCACCCGCGTCTTCCAGAAGTGCCGCTGATTTTTGTCGAGGTCGCGATGGTCGAGACGATTGCGGGCGACATCATGCCTTTGCTTGATGAGCTGGCAGCGCCCTCGGACCTGAGCCGTGCGACCACTGCGATTTTTTACTCCATCAGCAATACGCAGGCCGGCCTGCGCGGCGTGAGCTTTGGCGATTCACTGATCAAGCGCGTGGTGGAGACCCTGAAAGAGGAGTTTCCCAAGCTCAAGACCTTTGCCACCCTTTCACCGATTCCGGGGTTTCGCAGCTGGCTGGGCAAGAACGCGGCGGCCATGCTGGAAACGCTGGGAGACAAGGAGCTTGCCGCCCTGGGCCGGGCGGTGGGGTTTGAGCCGCCCACTGCGGGGCACCTGCTGACCGCCGCAGAGAATCCGCTGGCCCTCAACGAAAAGTCGCCGGTGCGAAAGATGCTGCTGCACTGCGCCGCCCATTACCTGGGCCGGGCCCTGGAAGAGGGCAAGCCGCTGGATCCGGTGGCACGCTTTCATCTGGGCAACGGGGCGCGCGTAGAGCGCATCAACTGGGCAGGCGACCCGACGCCCAAAGGGCTCAGGCAATCGTACGGCCTGATGGTGAATTACCTCTATGACCTCAAGCGCCTGGACAAGCACCGCGCCTTGCTGGCCCAAGGAAAGGTGGCTGTGTCCGGCGCTATTGAATCGCTTTTGTAGTTTTTTGCAGTTGCAGACGAGCAGTAGACAGATGTAGACAGATAAAAACGAAGGAGACAGACATGAGACCCGTTCACCTGATGGGAAGGTTGGCGCTTGCGTCGCTGGCCGCCGTGTTTTTGCTGGGACATTCCGCCCAGGCCCGCGTCACGCGGATCGTGATTGACGAAACCGTTCCCCTGGCGGCAGACCTGTCAGGTGGTGTTGCCTTTGAACAGGTTGCCGGCCGCGCGTTCGGCGAGCTGGACCCCAAGGCGCCTGGCAATGCCATCATCCAGGACATTGAACTGGGCAAAGAGGCCGATGGCAAGGTGCGTTACGTGGCCACCTTTGTGTTGACCAAGCCGGTTGATTCGTCCAGGGCCAGCGGCCTGATGTGGCATGAGGTGCCAAACCGTGGTCTGCGCCGGCCCAATGTGGTGCAGGAGCGTGCGCTGGGTGACATCGACCTCACCAGCGCCTGGCAGGGCGACAACGCCGGCGCCACCATGGTGCGGGCCACTGCTGCGGTCGAGCTTCCCCACTGGCTCAAGGTGCCGGTGGCAAGGAATGCCGACGGCTCACCCGTCACCGGTGAGGTGTTTGGCCGCATCGTCAATCGCACCGGCCCGGGTTCGCAGCCGCTGGTCGTGCAAACAAATCCTGTTCCGTACAAGCCAGTGAGCCTGGACACGCGCCAGTCGCGCCTGGTGTCGCGCACGGCTGAATCCACCCGTGGCGATGTGACCGGCGAGACAGTGATTCCTTCCACCGACTGGGCCTGGGCCAAATGCGATGCGGCCAATCCTTTTCCCGGCATACCTGATGCCACGCAGATTTGCCTGAAGAACGGCTTCGATGCCAGCAAGCTTTACCAGGTAGTGTTCAAGGCCGCCGACCCCTACCTGCTGGGCGTGGGCTTTGCCGCCTGGCGCGATATGGGGGTGTTCTTCAAGACGGCCAGGGCCGATGACGCCGGCACACCGAACCCGGTGGCTGGGGTGGTGACCCACAGCATTGGCCGGGGCGTCTCGCAGTCCGGTAACTTTCTGCGCGGCTGGCTGCACCTGGGCTTTAACCGGGACGAAGCCGGGCGCCAGGTGCATGACGGCCTCTGGCCCATCATTGCGGGCCGGCGCATCGCGCTGAACTTCCGCTGGGCCCAGCCCGATGGCGTGCTGGAGCTGTACCAGGCCGGCAGTGAAGGGCCGCAGTGGTGGGCACGCGCGGCCGACCCGGTGCGCGGTGGGCCGCCTGCCGGTATTCTTGATCGTTGCGAAGCCAGCAAGACCTGCCCGAAAATCGTTGAGCACTTTGGCTCGGCCGAGGTTTGGGCCCTGAAACTTACGCCGGAATGGGTGGGTACCGATGCCAGGGCCGACCTGCCTCTGCCTGCCAACGTGCGGCGCTATTACATTGCCAGCTCCAGCCACGGCGGCGGGGCAGGGGGCTTTGACACCAGCCTGCCGGGCGTGGGCCTTCCAACGGCAGGCGCCAGTTGTCCGGGCAACAATTTCGGCATGGGTGTGTTACCCGCCAACCCGGTGCCGCATACCGAAACCGTGAACGCGCTGCGCGCGCACTTTCGCAACTGGGTGATGCGTGGCGCCGAGCCACCGCCCAGCCGCTGGCCTACCCTGGCGCCGCGTGCCGGCGAGCCGCGCGGCTCGCTGGCGCTGGCCACCAAGGAAGGCATCGGCTTTCCCACGCTGCCGCAGTTGCGCCCCACCGTGCCCGAGCCGGACTTCATCATGCCGGTGCTTGACTATGACTGGGGCCCCGCGTTCAACCCTGCCGATGGCTCGGGCGTGGCATCCAATGCGCCGCCGCCCATCCGCCGGGTGCTGCCCATGCTGGCGCCGCGTGTGGACGCCGACGGCAATGAGCTGGGCGGCGTGCCGGTAGTGCTGCTCGAAGCGCCGCTGGGCACCTACCTGGGCTGGAACATCACGACGGGCGGCGCCCGGCCGTTCCATCAGGGACAAATCTGCAATTACGTGGGCGGCATGGTGCCCTTTGCCCGCACGGCGCAGGAGCGCAGTGCCAACGGCGACCCGCGCCTGTCGCTGCAGGAGCGCTACGGTTCGCACGAGGGCTATGTGGTCGCCGTGCGCAAGGCCGCCGACAAAGCCCAGGCCCAGGGTTTCCTGCTGGCCGAAGACGCGGTGCGCTTAATCAAGGCTGCCGAAGCCAGCGCGGTGCTGCGTTGAAGGCGATTTTTAACGAATATCATCCCGTAGTAAAACTTATCAAAGGAGACAAACCATGATTTCATTTAACCGGCGCGACGTCCTGCGCATCGCTGCGGCCAGCGCTGCAACCGCATCACCCCTGCTGCATGCGCAGTCAGCCTGGCCCACCAAGCCGGTGACGATGATCGTGCCGTTTCCAGCCGGCGGCGGTACCGATGCGTTCGCACGGCCGCTGTCGGCGCAGTTCGCCAAACTCACAGGCAAGCAGCTCATCATCGACAACCGCGGCGGAGCCGGCGGCACCTTGGGCGCGAGCATCGCCGCCAAGGCGCAGCCCGACGGCTATACGCTGTTCATGGGTGCCGTGCATCACACGATTGCGCCGTCGATGTATCCCAAGCTGGACTACGACATCGAGAAAGATTTTGTGCCGCTGGCCCTGATGGCCAATGTGCCGCAGGTGCTGGTGGTCAATCCCCGCAACATGCCGTTCGCAGACTTCAAGGCTTACATCGCGGCCGTGCGCAAGGCACCCGGCAGATACAACTACGGCTCCGCCGGTGCGGGTACCTCGCACCATCTGGCCGGGGAGCTCTTCAAGCAGCAAACCAAGACCTTCATCACGCACATCCCTTATCGCGGCGCGGGCCCTGCGCTGCAGGACTTGATTGGCGGCAACGTCGACATGATGTTTGACGGCCTGGGCTCTTCCGCCAACCACATCAAGGGCGGCCGCATCAAGGCGCTCATGGTGTCGGGCACAAAACGCAACCCGGCTTTCCCGGACGTGCCCTGCGCCGGCGAACTCGGCCTGCCCGACTACACCGTGACCACCTGGTACGGCATCTGGTCGCCCAAGGGCACACCAGCCGACGTGCAGGCACGCATCGTGGAAGACCTGCGCAAGGCCGCCACCAGCGACGAGCTCAAAGCCATCTGGGCCAACAACGGCGCGGACTTCGGCAACCTCACGCCCCAGCAGTTCGGCACGTTTGTGAGCAACGAGGTCAAACGCTGGTCGGCGGTGGTGAAAGCCTCCGGCGCCAAACTCGACTGACCCCTTGATGACCGGTGTCGTTTTACTGGAAGTGAAAGGCCCCGTTGCCTTTGTGACGCTGTCCCATCCCGGCAAGCTCAACGCCATGTCTCGCGCCATGTGGCGCGAGTTGCGCGCGGCGTTTGAGCGCATCCAGCAAAGCGCAGCGTTGTGTTGCGTGCTGGTGCGGGGAGAGGGCGGGCAGTTTTGCGCGGGCGGCGACATCTCCGAATACGCCGGCTTTCGCTTTGAAGAAGCGGGCCTGCGCGCGTTTCATGAAGACGATGTATGGGGCGGCTTGCAGGCCATGCTGGACTGCGACGTCCCCATCGTCGCGCAGATCGAAGGCAACTGTATGGGCGCCGGCGTCGAGATTGCCTGCTGCTGCGACATCCGCATTGCCGGCGATACGGCAAAGTTCGGTGCGCCCATCGCGAAGCTCGGCTTCCCGATGGCGCCGCGCGAGGCTGCGCTGGTGATGCGTGCCGCCGGAGAGCTGACCGCTCGGGAGATGTTGCTTTCGGCTGCCGTTCTGGGGGCCGCCGAGATGAAGCAGCGCGGCTTTCTCAACCAGGTTGCGCCAGGCCAGGACGTCGAGGCCCTGGTCATGGCGTGCGTGGATCGCACCTGTGCCCTTGCGCCTGGCGCCGCGCGCCTGAATAAACAGGCATTCAGGGCTCTGGCGCCCACTGGATCAGCGCAACCAGCTACTGATTTGATAGCAACAGCCTACCGTTATGCCCCTTCTGCCGAGCACCGCGAAGGTATTGCCGCTTTCACTGAAAAACGCCTGCCCCGGTTTGATCGCCGGGCGGCCGACATTCCAACCATAGCCAGCCTGACCCATGAAAAACCATAACCTGTTTGCAGCGCTTCGAGCCGCATTTCCTTCTTCGCTCAATGAAGTCGCCGTCGAAACTGACAACGGCCTCTGCTATTCGTGGCGCGACCTCGAACGCGGCACTGCGATGATGGCCAACCTGCTGGCCTCGCTGGGGTTACCTGAAGGGGCCAGGGTGGCGGTGCAGGTCGAGAAGTCGGTGGAAGCCATGATGCTTTACCTGGCGACGCTGCGCGCCGGCTATGTGTTTTTGCCGCTCAACACTGCCTACCAAAGCGCCGAGATCGAATACTTCATCGACAACGCGGAGCCGTCCGTGATGGTCTGCAGCAGCAAGAATTTTGGCTGGGTCAGCAAGATCGCCTTCAAGGCCGGCACGCAGAACGTGTTCACACTGGACGATGACCGCACAGGCTCGCTGCTGGACCGTGCGGCGCATTGCAGCGACCAGCATGAAGTGGTGACACGGCGGGCGGACGACCTGGCCGCCATCCTCTACACCAGTGGTACCACCGGCCGCAGCAAGGGCGCCATGCTTTCGCACGGAAACATGTTGAGCAATGCGCTGGTGCTCAAAGATGCCTGGGGCTGGAAAAAAGGCGATGTGCTGATCCATGCCCTGCCGATTTTTCATGTGCACGGACTCTTTGTTGCCATTCACGGTGCGCTCATCAACGGCAGCAAGATGATCTGGCTGGCCAAATTCGACCCCAAGCTGGTGGTGAAAAGGCTGCCCCAAGCCACGGTGTTCATGGGCGTTCCCACGCTGTATGTGCGCCTGCTGGCCGAGCCGGGGCTGACCCGCGAAGCCTGCCGCAACATGCGGCTCTTTGTGGCGGGGTCGGCGCCTTTGCTGATCGAGACCTTCAACGAGTGGAAAGAGCGCACCGGCCACACCATTCTGGAACGCTACGGCATGTCGGAAACCGTGATGCTCACGTCCAACCCTTACAAGGGTGCCGAGCGGCGCGGCGGTACGGTGGGCTTTGCGTTACCCGGTGTCAGCCTGCGAGTGCAGGACGAAGGCGGCGAGTCATTGCCGGCCGGTGAGATCGGCGGCATCCAGGTCAAGGGCCCGAATATTTTCAAGGGCTATTGGCGCATGCCGGAGAAGACAAAAGAAGAGTTCACCGCAGACGGCTACTTCAAGACCGGCGACGTGGGCAAGATCGACGAGCGCGGCTACATCGTCATCGTGGGCCGCAGCAAAGACCTCATCATCAGCGGCGGTTACAACGTCTATCCCGCCGAAATTGAAGGCTACATCAACGACATGCCCGGCGTGGCCGAAAGCGCGCTGGTCGGTGTGCCGCACCCGGATTTCGGCGAGGTCGGCGTGGCCGTCGTGATCGCCAAGCCGGGCGTCGTGCTCGAGGGAAGCAGGATTGTGGGCGAACTGAAATCGAAGCTGGCCAACTTCAAGATTCCCAAGCACTGCTTTGTGGTCAACGAGTTGCCGCGCAACACCATGGGCAAGGTACAGAAGAATTTGCTGCGTGAGCAGTACAAGGGATTGTTTACCCGGGCCGCGGCTTAAGAACAGGTTCTAAGGCGCAAAGTCGTCGACCTGGATCACCTTGTCGGCGGCGCGCAAATAAGCCAACGCCAGGTTCGGGCGGCTTGAGGCTTGCGCGGCGTGCTCCATGGACTGATTGCTGCGCACGGCCTTGTTCAGCGCCACGGTTTCTTCGCCGAGCTGCGTTGCCAGATCGAGCGCGTCCATCAGGTCGCGCAGCCCGCCGCTGGTAGGCGTTGCCAAGTCAGGGCACAAGCGTTTCACCACGACGGGGTGGGTTCGCAGAAGTTTGGCCAGCTCCAGCAACTGAACATCCCGAAGCGGTGCCAGGCGTGTGCTGCGGTTCAGCACCAGCGCACCCACTACACGCCTTAGCGGCGAAGGAAAGTTGGCGTAGAGGGCCTCCAGCGTATTGCCGGCTTCATCGAGCTGCACGCGAATGGCCGCCTGCGCGACCTGCAGCATGGTCGTATCCTTGTCGAAGGCATAGCGCCAAAGGCAGGCGCTGGCCATGTAGAGATGGGCCAGCACATCGCCCAGCCTTGCCGACAGCAACTCCATGCGTTTGAGCTTGCCGCCCAGCAAGCCCATGGCCAGGTCGCAGGTCAATGCGTACTGGCTGCTCAAGCGGGCGATGAGTCGGGCTTCTTTTTCCAGGCCCGCGGGGGGCGAGCCTCGCAAGGGTGCGCCGGCGATGCTGTGCCAGAAGTTACGCAGCACGTGTCCGCCATGGCCGATCAGCGCTTCCCCCAGCGCCTGCGCATCGTTGCCCTGCACGGCTTGCATTTCCTTCATCACGTAGGGGTGGCAGCGCACCGCGCCTTGTCCAAAAATGATCAGGGAACGGGTGAGGATGTTGGCGCCCTCGACGGTGATGGCGATGGGCGCACCGCGGTAGGCCACCGACAGCAGGTTGGACGGGCCCTGGATGATGCCTTTCCCGCCCAGAATGTCCATGCCGTGGCTGACGGCGCGCCGCCCAGCTTCGGTCAGGTGCACTTTCAGGATGGCGCTGGCCACGCTGGGCTGCTCTCCTTTGTCGAGCACGGCAGCGGTGTAGCGGCGTGCGGCGTCCGTCGCATAGAGCTCGCAGGCCATCTCCGCAATCACGCCGGCAATGGCGTCGAAGCGGCCGATGGGAAGCCCGAACTGCTCCCGCACCTGGCCGTAACCGTTGGCGACGAAAAGAGCCGTTTGCTGCATGGCCGAGCCCAGCGCAGGCAATGAGATGGCGCGTCCTGCGGCCAGGCATTCCATCAGCATGCGCCAGCCCTGGCCGACCTGCTGCTCGCCGCCGATGATCCAGTCCATGGGGATGAAGACTTCACGGCCTTCGATGGGGCCATTCATGAAGGCGGCGTCCATCGGCCGGTGCCGCCTGCCGATCTGCATGCCCGGTTGCGGCACGGGAATCAGCGCGCAGGTGATGCCCAGGTTGCGCTGGCCTTCAGGCAGGGTTTCGTCCACCGCGTTGAAGGCCAGGCCGACCACGGTGGCGATGGGCGCCAGCGTGATGTAGCGCTTGGAGAAATCCACACTGAAGCCGCGCACCATGACGCCGTCGATCTCGCGCTCGGTGACAACGCCGCGGTCAGGGATGGACGCGGCATCGGAGCCCGCATAAGGCGAGGTCAGTCCGAAGCAGGGCAGGTCGCGGCCATCGGCCAGGCGTGGCAGGTAGTGCTCTTTTTGTGCCGCTGTGCCATAGCGCAGCAGCAGTTCGGCCGGGCCCAGCGAATTCGGCACCATGACGGTCACGGCGGCAGAAATATTGAGTGTGGCGATACGCGTCACTACCGTGGCATGGGCGTAGTGGCTGAACCCGAGGCCACCCCATTCCTCGGGAATGATCATTCCGAAGAAGCGCCTGCCGCGCATGAAAGCCCAGACCTCGGCTGGCAGGTCGCCGGCCTGGTCGATGGCGAAATCGTCCAGCAGTGCGCACAATGCCGTGACCTCGTTGTCCAGGAAGGCCTGCTCTTTGGCGCTCAGTACATTGGGTCCAGCGGCCAGCAGGGCATCAAAATGGGGTGTTCCCGAGAACAGCCGGCCTTCGAACCCGACCGTGCCCGCCTCCAGCGCTGCCCGCTCGGTGTCGCCCATGGCGGGCAGCGCGCGGGCAAAGGGCTTCATGGCGGCCTGGCCTAACCATTGGGTAAGTCCCATGGGTTTCTCCTGAGCTGAAAGTAAGGGAATTGCCCTTAGCGTATGCAGCGCGAGCCATTTGGGCAGCCGTCCTTGGGCGTATCTGGCTGTAGGCGAATTGGCCCAGATGCCGGGCTGCCGTGGAGGCAGGCCCCGGGGAGAAAAAGTTCCCGCGGCTCTAGGGCCTGTCATCATATAAATCGCCGCTGTGTGGCACCCGGAAAAGGTCGCAATCTAGGCGCGAAATGAAGCCGGGGTAGGCCCCCGGTGAGGCTTCGCAACGACGAGTGCGGCCTTTTCCGGGTGCCACCCGTAGGGCTGGGGCTGCAAGGGGCGCCTCGCGTTGTTGCAGCCCTTGACCGGGGGATACCCCGGTCAAGGGCCTGCGCCTAGCGCTGCGCCCCTTGCAGCCCCAGCGCGGGGGCGATTTATATGATGACAGGCCCTAGCCCTCTTATACAATTGCTCCGGTCTGATTTTTGCTTGAGTTTCCTGGTTTTTACTTCCAAGTTTTAAGAGGAGTTACGGACATTATGAAAAAGCATCTTGGCTATCTGGCGATTTCAACCATCCTGGCAGCTATGCTGGCCGGTTGCGGTAAAAAAGAGGAGGCGCCTGTCGCGGCCACTCCGGCTCCCGCAGCCAGCGCACCCGCCGCTGCCCCCGCCGAAGAAAAGGTGCTCAATGTCTACAACTGGCCTGACTATGTCGCCAAGGACATGATCGCCAACTTCGAAAAAGAAACCGGCATCAAGGTCAACTACCAGACCTTTGAAAACAACGAAGCCCTGCATGCCAAGCTGGTGGCAGGCAACACCGGCTACGACATCGTGGTGCCCGGCGCTGTATTCGCCAAGCCGCAAATCGACGGCGGCCTGCTCTCCAAGCTCGACAAGTCCAAGGTCGCCAACTACGGCAACCTCGACCCCGCCATCATGGAAAAGCTGGGCACCATCGACCCGGGTAACGCCTACCTCGTCCCCTGGGCCTGGAGCTTCACCACGGTCGGCATCAACAAGGCCAAGGTGACCAAGGCGCTGGGCTCCACCCCCATGCCTGAAAACGCATGGGACCTGGTGTTCAACCCGGTCTACACCGCCAAGCTCAAATCCTGCGGTATTGCCTACCTCGACTCGCCAACCGAAGTGCTGCCGCCCGCCATGCATTACCTGGGCAAAAACGCCTATTCGAACGACCCGGCCGACCACAAGGCTGCGGCCGAAATGCTGGCCAAGGTGCGTCCGCACATCCGCATGTTCTCCAGCACCATGATTGACGACCTGGCCGGCGGCAAGGCCTGCGTGGCACTGGCCTGGGCCGGCGACATCAACATCGCCCGTGCCCGAGCCCTTGAAAACAAGAGCGGCAATGACGTCGAGGCCCTGTTGCCGAGCACCGGCGGCCTGATCTTCTTTGACACGCTGGCCATTCCGAAGGATGCCAAGCACCCGAACAACGCGCTGGCCTTCATCAACTACTCGCTGCGTCCCGAGGTATCTGCATCTCTGACCAACGAGCTGGGTTACGCCACCGCCAACAAGGCCAGCCTGGCCAACGTCAAGCCAGAGATCGCCAAGGACAAGGCGGTATTTCCCGATGCGGACAATCTGAAGAAAATGGTGTCTCCGGCCAGCTTCAGCAACGAAGCGCGTGAATCCATGAGCAATGTGTTCACGGCCTTCAAAAAAGGCAAGTGACGTTTTACTGATCTCTGGCAAGCGCTGATTTCAGTGTGAATCCGGCTGTGCATGCAATGCTTTGTGTGCGCAGCTTTTTTCTTGGTGAGAACCCCTGTTCATGAATCTACCCCTCCCGGCCGGTGACGGATTTTTGCGGACTGAGCAGCTGGTCAAGCGCTTTGATGGCGTGGCGGCGGTGGACGATGTGTCCCTGTCGATTCACAAGGGCGAAATCTTCGCGCTGCTCGGGAGCTCGGGTTGCGGCAAGTCGACCTTGCTGCGCATGCTGGCGGGTTTTGAAAAACCGACCGAAGGCTCGGTGATCCTGGACGGTGTGGACATCGCCTCTTTTCCGCCTTACGAACGGCCCATCAACATGATGTTCCAGTCGTACGCGCTCTTTCCCCATCTGACGGTGTGGGACAACATTGCCTTCGGACTCAAGCGCGAAGGCATGCCCAAGGGTGAGATCGAGGCGCGTGTGCAGGAGATGCTCAAGCTGGTCCAGCTGGAGACCTTTGCCAAACGCAAGCCGCACCAGCTCTCAGGCGGCCAGCAGCAACGTGTGGCCCTGGCGCGCAGCCTGGCCAAGCGGCCCCAGTTGCTGCTGCTCGATGAGCCGCTGGGCGCGCTCGACAAGAAGCTGCGCGAACGCACCCAGTTCGAACTGGTCAACATTCTTGAATCCGTGGGCGTCACCTGCGTGATGGTGACCCACGACCAGGAAGAGGCCATGGCCATGGCTTCCCGCATTGCCGTCATGAGCCACGGCCGCGTCCTGCAGGTCGGCACGCCAAAGGAAATTTACGAGCACCCCAATTGCCGGTTTGTGGCCGACTTCATCGGCAACGTCAACATGTTTGAAGGCGAGCTCACGCTGGACGAGGCGGACCGCTGTGAAGTCACGACGGAGCAGGGCGTGGTGAACGTGGGCCACGGCATCAGCGGCACGCTGGGGATGTCGGTGGCCATCGCGGTGCGGCCGGAGAAGATTCACATTGCCAAGACCCGTCCTGAGGTGAACGTCAACCTGTTCACCGGCAAGGTGCGGGAGATCGCTTACTTCGGCAGCTACAACACCTTCATTGTGGAAATGCCGGGCGGTCGCAGGGTGAAAATCACCGAGACCAACACCACGCGCCACGAGAGCTCCCTGATCACCTGGGAAGACGCGGTGTTCTTCTGGTGGGACGATTCGGCGCCCGTGGTGCTGACTCAATAAGCTGCTGCTGCGACGCCAAGCTATCTCACTACCGCGATGAAAATTCATTCCTGGCTTCAACTCAACCTGGGGCGGCGCTTCGTGATCGGCGTGCCTTATGTCTGGTTGCTGCTGTTCTTTGTGTTGCCTTTCCTGATCCTGTTGCGGATCAGTGTCACGGACATGGGCAATGGCGTGGATCCCTTCGCGCCGCTGATCGAGACGGTGCAGGGGTCCTGGCACGTCATGCTGCGCTACAACAACTATGCGTCCATCTTCATCGACAAGGCGGCCGATACGGCAGGCGGTTTTGGCAACACCATCTACATGGAGGCTTACAAGACCTCGCTGAAGTACGCCTTGCTCACCACGCTGTCTTGCCTGGTGATCGGCTATCCGTTTGCCTACTTCATCGCGCGCTCGCGGCCGGCGATTCGCCCGGCCTTGCTGATGATGGTCATGTTGCCGTTCTGGACGTCTTTCCTGCTGCGGGTCTATGCGTGGAAGGGCATCCTGGCCGATCAGGGCGTGCTCAATAACCTGCTGCTATCGCTGGGCATCATCCAGGAGCCGATGGTGATGCTCTACACCGACGTTTCCATGCTGGTCGGTATGACCTATGTGTACTGCCCCTTCATGATCCTGCCGCTTTACGCCAACCTGGTGAAGATGGATTTTCGTCTGCTGGAGGCTGCCCATGATCTGGGCGCCAGCGCCTGGAAGGCTTTCTGGCTGATCACTGTTCCACTCAGCAAGTCCGGGATCATCGCCGGTTCGATGCTGGTTTTCATCCCCAGCGTCGGCGAGTTCGTGATTCCGTCGCTGCTTGGGGGCGCTGAAAATATCATGATCGGCCGCGTGGTGTGGGACGAGATGTTCAGCAGCAACAACTGGCCGCGCGCATCCGCGCTGGCTGTCGTGATGATCCTCCTGATCCTGGTGCCGCTGGCGTTTTACTACCGCTCCAGCAGCGACCGCGATGCGCAAGGACGGCATTGACATGAAAAACGTGTTGAGACCAATCCTCCGGTTTTTTGAGAACAACGTCGGCCGGATCTGGATGGGCCTGGTATACCTGTTCCTGTACATTCCGCTCATCTTTCTCATCGTCTTTTCTTTCAACAGTACCCGGCAAGACGGTGTTTTCACCGGCTTTTCAACGCGCTGGTATGAGGCGCTGCTGTCGGACTCCCGGTTGGTGGAAGGATTTTTTCTGTCGCTCAAGGTGGCGCTGATCACCGGCACGCTGTCGGTGGTGCTCGGCAGCTTCGCTGCCTTTGTACTGGTTCGCTATTTGCGCTTTACCGGGCGTACGCTGTTCTACGGGTTGGTCAATGCGCCCCTGGTCATGCCCGAGGTCATCATCGGTCTGGCCCTGCTGCTGCTGATGGTGGCGGTGCAGCGCGCCATCGGCTGGCCGGACCGGGGTTTCATCACCATCGTGACGGGGCACACCTTGCTCGGCATGGCCTACGCCACGGTGGTCATCCAGTCGCGGCTCAGCGAAATGGACCGCACCCTGGAAGAAGCCGCCATGGACCTGGGTTGCCGGCCTGTGCAGGTGTTCTTTCTGGTGACTTTGCCCAGCATTGCGCCGGCGTTGGTATCGGCCTGGCTGCTCACCTTCACACTGTCGTTTGACGACGTCGTGATCTCCGAATTCTTGTCGGGGCCCGGCGTGACGACCTTGCCGCAGGTGATCTTCAGCTACGCCCGCCGCGGTGTGAACCCGTCGATTTACGCAGCGGCCACGATTTTGATCACGGTGGTGTCGTTGGGCATCATTGCCTACAGCATCTCCGTGATGCGCCGGCAAAAACGGCTGGACCGCGAAATCAGTGCGGCGGCTCGACCGGAACAGGCTTTCCCGGACCCCGCCCGGGCAAAGTAGCCAGCACGACGCCGGTCAGCGCGATGGCAAAAGCACCGATCTGGGTGCCATTGAGCTTTTCTCCCAGAACAATGACGCCGACCGCTGCGGCGCTGACCGGCAGCAATACGGTGAAAACGCCGGCCTGGTTCGCCGGAATCTTCCTGAGCCCTGTCATCCAGAGCCAGACCGTCCATACGCTGGCCGCGAGCGAATAAAACAGCAGCAACAGCCAGGCGGAGGGCGCCACCTTGCCAAAGTCAAATCCCCAGGCCATCCAGAGGCCGAAAGGGGTGACGAGGGCAAAGCCCCAGAGGTTGATCAGTGCGGTGATGCGTTTGGGGCTGAGTACGCCGGTCAGCTTCTTGCCGATCACGGCGTAGGCCGCCTCGCATAAAACCGCGCCCACCAGCAGCAAATTGCCCAGCCAGGCATTTCTGTGTGCCAAATCGGCCTCCGGGCCAATGCTGACGGGCGCAACCAGCTCATTTTTTGATAGCGAAACAAGGCCAATGCCGACCACTGCGCAGGCTATAGCGCCCCATACGCGCGCACCGATGCGTTCCCGCAGGAAGAGCCAGCTCATCAGCGCAACGGCTGCCGGAATGGACGCCATGATCACACCGGCCGCAACCGCGCTGGTCATGCTCACGCCAAACAGCATGCAGATGGAAAACAGGAAATTGCCCAGAAAGGATTCGAGGAACAGCAGTCGGCCGGTTTGCCGGCTCATGGGGACTTCGCCTGCCGGTTTTTTCAGCCAGTGCAGCATGGCGCTGCCACCGATGCCAAAACGCAGCCAGGCCAGCAAAAAGACGGGGAAGGCGATGACGAGGGGTTTGGAAAGCGCTACGTAGCTGCCAACGAGCGACATGCTGAGCGCCAGGCAGGCGTAAGCCACGATTCGGTTCATTAAACTGGAGACTCCTGTGGTGCGGGCCAGTGCGGGGCCTGCGTTTGTACCGGCCGGGAACGGCCTGGCAGAGGTTGAAATCATGCCTTAATTTCAGTGGGGCATTGCCGGTTACACGCAGCCTGGACAGCCCACAATCCGATGACGACTCTCTGGCGACGACACTCAAACAATGCCTCAATCTCCTGTCCGTTATGTTTTTGTTTACGGCACCCTGCGCAAGGGTGAGCAGCGCGACATCAACCATTTGCAGCCGCCACCCCGCTGGATAGGGCGCGCCAGCGTGGCAGGCGTGATGCACCATCTGGGTAGCTATCCGGGCCTGACGCTGACCGGACCGGGAACCGTGCAGGGAGAGGTGTATGCGGTGGCGCCCGAGCTGGAGCGTGTGCTGGATGAAATCGAGGAGGTCTGGCCGCAGCAGACCGGTGAATACACCAAGCGCGAAGTGGCGGTGCAACTTGAGCCGGTATCCGGGTCTGGTCAACCGGAGCGCGCGCGGGAACTGGTGTGTTTCCTCTATGAGATCGCCCCCGAACGGATTCACGGCAAACCGGTGATTACGCTGGGCGACTGGGTGTTGCATCGAACCGGCGGCGCCAGCTGAGTCGTTCGCAAAGGGCTTCAGGACCCTGAGAGGAGGCAGGGGCTGATGTGCGCGCTGACCACCGATGCAAGCCGCCCTTCACATTTCATCATTCAATAAATTGATTCCGTAATGTGGAATCAACAAATGCTGCAGTGCAAAATTATTTCTCAATATGAGAGATAGAATTTTATATTACGATAAGTTAAATAAATATCGTTGATTTTATTGAATTTTATTTTTGTCTTATATAAGACATAAGAGCTTCATAAGGTCTTGTAGAAGACTTAAAGTTGATCCATCGAATTCGCCATTTCTTTTTTTCAACCTACGGAGCCCACCATGCCGCAAACCCTGACCGAACAATTGAGCCGCGACCAGCAAATTTCCGCCCTGGAAAAAGACTGGGCCACCAACCCGCGCTGGAAAGGCATCAAGCGCGGCTACAGCGCCGCCGACGTGGTGCGCCTGCGCGGATCCTTCCCGATCGAGCACACGCTGGCCCGCCGCGGCGCCGAAAAACTGTGGGATCTGCTGCACAACGAGCCCTACGTCAACTGCCTCGGTGCCCTGACAGGCGGCCAGGCCATGCAGCAGGTCAAGGCCGGCGTCAAAGCCATCTATCTGTCGGGCTGGCAAGTTGCTGCCGACAACAACAGCTACTCCGCCATGTACCCGGACCAGTCCCTGTACCCGGTGGACTCGGTGCCCAAGGTCGTTGAAACCATCAACAACACCTTCCGCCGTGCGGACGAAATCCAGCACTCCAAAGGCATTGATGCCGGCGACAAAGACTACATCGACTACTTCGCACCCATCGTGGCGGATGCCGAAGCCGGTTTCGGTGGTGTTCTGAATGCCTTCGAACTGATGAAGGCCATGATCAAGTCCGGCGCCGGCGGCGTGCACTGGGAAGACCAATTGGCTTCCGTCAAGAAGTGCGGCCACATGGGCGGCAAGGTCTTGCTGCCCACCCGCGAGTCCTGCCAGAAGCTGATTGCCGCGCGTATGGCGGCCGACGTCTGCGGCGTGCCCACGCTGGTGATTGCCCGTACCGATGCCGAAGCCGCCGATTTGCTGACTTCCGACTACGACGAGATCGACAAACCTTTCCTGACGGGTGAGCGTACCGCCGAAGGCTTCTACAAGACGCGCAAGGGTCTGGAGCAGGCTGTCGCCCGCGCTAACGCCTATGCCCACTACGCCGACCTGGTGTGGTGCGAAACCGGCACGCCTGACCTCGACTTCGCAAAGAAATTCGCCGATGCCGTGCACAAGGTTCACCCAGGCAAGATGCTGGCCTACAACTGCTCGCCGTCTTTCAATTGGAAGAAAAACCTCGACGATGCCACCATCGCCAAGTTCCAGCGCGAGCTCGGCGCCATGGGATACAAGTACCAGTTCATCACGTTGGCTGGCATTCACTCCATGTGGTACAACATGTACGACCTGTCGCAAGACTACGTCAAGCGCGGCATGACGGCTTACATCGAGAAGGTGCAGGAGCCCGAATTCGCAGCACGTGACCGCGGCTACACCTTTGTGTCGCACCAGCAGGAAGTTGGCACTGGGTACTTCGATGAAGTGACCACCGCCATTCAGGGCGGCAAATCCAGCGTGACCGCACTGACCGGCTCTACCGAAGAAGAGCAGTTCCACTGATCTCACCTGACCGACGATTACCCAGACGCTTGCGCCCTTGAAGCGCAGCTTTTCAGCCTGGACAGGACCTAGGGCCTGTCCGGGCTTTTTTACGGGCGTTTTTTAGCGTAGAGTGCAGTTTGTTACATAAAACACAAGATGTGCATCATTAACAGGAGGAGGTTGCCGTGTCGGAATTAACCGTGGGTTTCAAGCGTGTTCCCTGTCCCGATTGCAATGGCACCGGCGAACTGCGCATTGAAAGCGAAAACATCAATGAGCATTTTGAAGTCGAAAAACAAACGGTGATTACCGAATGTCCGCGTTGCCTTGGCCTGGGATTTTTGCCGCCGGCTTCGCCTCAATAGGACTTTGTGGCGCGAGGCGAACAGGTGGCCGGCGAGCCATCTGCAAGCTGCCGTAAAATAGCCGCATGCAATCAATCAAGCTGGAAACAGGAAGGATCGTTCGGGTTATGACACCGCGAACTACGCCCTCGTCCGTTTTCTGGAGTCATCCAGGGCGCTAGTCCGCACCCCTTGGTGATTGTTAGCTACTGATTTCATAGCTTAAATCCATATCCCCCTATCAAAGCGCGGCAGGTTCCGCGCTTTTTTGTTTTTTCTGATTTCAGCCTGCTTATAGAAGTTATTCCCATGATTCAAATCACGCTCCCCGATGCTTCCAAGCGCGAATACCCCCAGGCCATTACGGTGGCCGAAGTCGCTGCCTCAATCGGCACCGGCCTGGCCAAAGCGGCCCTAGGCGGCAAAGTTGACGGCAAAGTGGTCGACACCAGCTATCTGATTGATAAGGACAGCTCGGTTTCCATCATCACAGCCAAGGACGCCGATGGACTGGACATGATCCGTCACTCGACAGCCCACTTGCTGGCCTACGCCGTCAAGGAACTGTTCCCGGATGCGCAGGTCACCATAGGCCCGGTGATTGAAAACGGGTTTTTCTACGATTTCTCCTACAAGCGCCCCTTCACGCCGGAAGACCTGGTGGCGATCGAAAAGCGCATGACCGAGCTTGCCGCCAGGGACGAGCCGGTGACCCGCCGTGTGCTGCCACGCGATGAAGCCGTGGCGCATTTCAAGAGCATAGGCGAGCATTACAAGGCGGAAATCATTGCGAGCATTCCCGCCAATGAGGATGTGTCGCTCTACCGCGAAGGTGCTTTTGAAGACCTGTGCCGCGGCCCCCACGTGCCCAGCACGGGCAAGCTGAAGTTCTTCAAGCTCATGAAGGTGGCCGGTGCCTACTGGCGCGGCGATCACCGCAATGAAATGCTGCAGCGCGTTTACGGCACGGCCTGGGCCACGAAGGACGAACTCCAGCAGTACCTCACGATGCTGGAGGAGGCTGAAAAGCGCGACCACCGCAAGCTCGGCAAGGAACTGGACCTGTTTCACATCGACGACCATGCGCCCGGCCTGGTGTTCTGGCACCCCAAAGGCTGGACGGTCTGGCAGGGCGTCGAGCAGTACATGCGCAAGGTCTACCAGGACAACGGCTACCAGGAGGTCAAGGGCCCCCAGATCATCGACAAGACGCTGTGGGAAAAAACCGGCCATTGGGACAAGTACCGTGACAACATGTTCACGACCGAGAGCGAAAAGCGCGAATATGCGCTCAAGCCCATGAACTGCCCCGGCCATATCCTGATCTTCAAGCAGGGCATTAAAAGCTACCGCGACCTGCCGCTGCGCTACGGCGAGTTCGGCCAGTGCCACCGCAACGAGCCTTCGGGCGGGTTGCACGGCATCATGCGCGTGCGCGGCTTCACGCAGGACGACGGCCATATCTTCTGCACCGAAGATCAGATCCTGAAGGAATGCGTGGACTACACGACCTTGCTGCAGAAGGTGTACACAGATTTCGGCTTCAAGAACATCATCTACAAGGTCGCCACGCGCCCCGAGGCTCGCATCGGCTCGGACGAAAGCTGGGACAAGGCTGAGCATGCGCTGATGGAAAGCCTGCGCGCGTCCGGCTGCGAATTTGAAATCGCCCCCGGCGACGGCGCTTTTTACGGCCCGAAGATCGAATACACGCTCAAAGACGCCATCGGCCGCCAGTGGCAATGCGGCACCATGCAGGTCGATTTCTCCATGCCGGAGCGGCTGGATGCCGAATATGTGGGCGAAGACGGTAACCGTCACCGGCCTGTAATGCTGCACCGCGCGATTGTGGGCAGCCTGGAGCGTTTTATCGGGATTTTGATCGAGGAACACGCCGGCGCGCTACCAGTCTGGCTGGCCCCCGAGCAGGTTTCGGTCCTCAATATCACCGATTCCCAGGCTGAATATGCCCGGGAAGTTGCCAAAACACTGCAAAATCAAGGGCTTAGGGTCAATCTGGACCTGCGCAACGAGAAAATTACGTATAAAATACGGGAGCACTCGATGAAAAAGCTGCCGTATATCCTTGTCGTAGGCGACAAGGAGAAAGCGGCAGGTGCCGTTGCAGTGCGCGCCCGGGGTAACAAAGACCTTGGAGTGATGCCTCTCGAAGCCTTCGCTGAAACGATCGCTTCCGACATCGCGAAAAAAGCCTGATTTTTAACAAAATTGTTGATGAATTTGGCCTGTCGTCCTTACAGGACGGGCGCAAGCAGCTATAGCTTTTATAGCAAGAGTTAAAGGATAGAACCATCGCTACTGAATTTCGTGACCGCCGTCACCGTGAAGAACGCAAGCATCGCTTGAACCGTGAAATCATGGCCCCTGAAGTACGTCTGAGCGGGCCAGACAATGAGCCGCTGGGCATTGTCAGCATCACCGAGGCTTTGCGCCTTGCGGGTGAGGCCGATGTGGACCTCGTCGAAATCTCCCCCACAGCGGTTCCACCGGTGTGCCGGTTGATGGATTACGGCAAGTTCAAGTACGCCGAGCAGAAGAAGGCGGCGGAAGCGAAGTCCAAGCAAAAAGTGATCGAGATCAAGGAAATCAAATTCCGGCCCGGCACTGACGATGGGGACTACAACATCAAACTGCGCAATATCAAGCGCTTTTTGGAAGAAGGCGACAAATGCAAGATTACCTTGCGTTTTCGTGGTCGCGAAATCACGCACCAGGAACTGGGCTTGGCCCTGCTGGCGCGTATTCGTGATGAGTTGGCCGATTTGATTGTGGTGGAGCAGTTCCCCAAGCTTGAAGGCAGGCAGATGGTCATGATGATCGCGCCGGGCCGTAAAAAGCCGGGTGCTGCCAAACCGGCAGCCGAGACGGCCCCGGCACCGTCCGCAGCCTGAGGCTGGCGAGCAGAGGGTAAAGATAAGGGGCGCTTTGCGGCGTTCCGGTGAAAGCAGGTGCAAGCCGGCTTTCCAAAAGCAGAAGGGTCAAACCTTTTGCGAGCAGCGGGAAGTCGCAAGATTTCCCGCTTAACAAGTGTCTCGGGGCCATCAAGTCTGCGGAAGGTTCGCAGCGCCTCACGAGCACAAATGAAAAGGAGCATTTACATGCCCAAAATGAAGACCAAGAGCGGCGCTAAAAAGCGTTTCCGCGTTCGTCCGGGTGGTACCGTCAAGCGCGGCCAAGCCTTCAAACGTCACATCCTGACCAAGAAGACCACCAAAAACAAACGCCATCTGCGTGGTGCGGTGACTGTTCATGAGACCAATATGGGTCACATGGCACAGATGCTCCCAGGCCAGGGCATTTAATTAACGACGAACAAGGAGTACACACATGCCTCGCGTCAAACGTGGTGTAACGGCTCGCGCCCGCCACAAAAAAGTTTTAGCCCTTGCAAAAGGTTTCCGCGGCCGCCGCGGCAATGTCTTCCGTATCGCCAAAGAAGCGGTAATGAAGGCTGGGCAATATGCCTACCGTGACCGCCGTACCAAGAAACGCGTGTTCCGCCAGTTGTGGATCGCCCGTATCAACGCTGCAAGCCGTTCCTTCGGCTTGACCTACAGCCAGTTTGCTAACGGCCTGAAGAAAGCCGGTATCGAGATCGACCGCAAGGTTCTGTCCGACATGGCCATTCATGACAGCGCTGCTTTCGGCGCCATCGTTGAACAGGTGAAAGCCAAGCTGGCTGCCTGATTTTCAAGCCGGGCAGTGTTGGTGCTATTAAATCAATAGCTGCTTGCGCACGAAAATAAAGGGCTGGGGCTTGAAAAGGCTCTGGCCCTTTTTCATGGCCCTTACTGCAGTACTCACGGAACAGAAGTGCTGCTGAAAGCGCCTTCGCTGTTTTGTATTTCGAACAAGAGAACGTATGACTCAACCCGATGCCCTCCAAGAACTGGTTAGCAGCGCCCAGGCCAGTTTTACGCAGGCGAACACGCCCGCCGACCTGGAAAACGCCAAGGCGCAGTTCCTGGGAAAAACCGGCCGCGTCACGGAGTTGATGAAAGGCATGGCAGCGCTCAGCGTCGAAGAGAAGAAGTCCCGTGGCGCCGCTATCAACCTCGCCAAACAGGCGATTGAAACCGCGTTGACCGAGCGCCGGCAGGCGCTGGCCGACGCCGAACTGCAAAAGCAGCTCAAGGCGGAAGCGCTCGACGTGAGCCTGCCCGGCCGTCAGCGCACGCAGGGCGGCTTGCATCCGGTGTCACTGACGCTGGAGCGCATTGAAGGTATTTTTGGCTCGATGGGTTTCGATGTGGCCCAAGGCCCTGAAATCGAGACGGACTGGTTCAATTTCACTGCGCTCAATACGCCCGAAGACCATCCAGCGCGTTCGATGCATGACACGTTTTATGTCGAGGGCGGCACCGAGGCCGCGCCCAATCTCCTGCGCACCCACACCAGCCCCATGCAGATCCGCTATGCGGTCCAGCATGTCAAGAAGCACCGCGCGCTCATCGACGCAGGCGGCCGTATGCCCGAGATACGCGTCATCGCACCGGGTCGCACCTACCGTGTCGACAGCGATGCCACGCACTCGCCCATGTTTCACCAGTGCGAAGGCCTGTGGATAGGCGAGAACGTAAGCTTCAAGGATCTCAAATTCGTCTTCACTGATTTCTGCCGTACTTTCTTCGAAAGCGATGACCTGGTGCTGCGCTTTCGCCCCAGCTTTTTCCCGTTCACGGAACCCAGCGCCGAGATCGACATCCAGTTCCAGACCGGCCCGCTCGCCGGCCGCTGGCTGGAAGTGGCCGGCTCTGGCCAGGTGCACCCGAATGTGGTGCGCAACATGGGGCTGGACCCCGAGAAATACATCGGCTTTGCCTTCGGCATGGGCCCTGACCGCCTGACCATGCTGCGCTACGGCGTCAACGACCTGCGTCTCTTCTTCGACGGCGACATCCGCTTCCTCTCCCAGTTTCAGTCCTGAAATAACAAGAACAAGAAAACAAGGTTAGACCATGCAATTCCCAGAATCCTGGTTGCGCGAATTCTGCAACCCGCCTTTGACGACCCAGCAGCTCGCCGACACACTCACCATGGCCGGCCTGGAGGTCGAAGAACTCAAGCCGGTGGCACCTCCGTTCACCAGGATTGTTGTTGGTGAAATCAAGGAAGCCGTCCAACACCCGGATGCCGATCGCCTGCGCGTCTGCCAGGTCGACGTGGGGCAGGGCAGCCTGCTCAACATCGTTTGCGGTGCGCCCAACGCCCGCGTCGGCATCAAGGTGCCATGTGCCCTGGTCGGCGCCGAGTTGCCTCCCGGTGAAGACGGCAAGCCCTTCCTGATCAAGGTCGGCAAACTGCGCGGCGTGGAAAGCCAGGGCATGCTGTGCTCGGCGCGCGAACTCAAGCTCTCTGAAGACCACGGCGGCCTGCTCGAACTGGTGGCCGATGCGCCGCTGGGCCAGGACATCCGCGAGCATTTGAAGCTCGACGACACCCTGTTCACCCTCAAGCTCACGCCCAACCTGGCGCATTGCCTGAGCGTCTACGGTGTTGCGCGCGAAGTCGCTGCGCTCACGGGTGCACCGCTGAAGACGCCGGCCATTCCCGCCGTGGCTGCCGCCGACACCGCGAAACTGCCGGTGAAGATCAGCGCGCCCGATTTGTGCGGCCGCTTTTCCGGCCGCGTGGTGCGCAACGTCAATACGAAAGCTGCCACACCACAATGGATGGTCGATCGCCTGGTGCGCTGCGGCCAGCGCAGCGTGACGGCGCTGGTGGACATCTCCAACTACGTGATGTTCGAGCTGGGCCGTCCCTCGCACATCTTTGACCTCGAAAAAATCCATGGCGGGCTCGATGTCCGCTGGGGCAAGTCCGGCGAGACGCTCAAGCTGCTTAACGGCAATACCGTGACGGTTGACGAAAAGGTCGGCGTGATTGCCGACAACGCGCAGGTGGAGTCGCTGGCCGGCATCATGGGCGGCGATGCGACCGCCGTCTCGGACGACACGAAACATGTCTACGTCGAAGCCGCCTTCTGGTGGCCCAAGGCCATCGCTGGTCGCTCGCGCCGTTATAACTTCTCGACCGACGCAGGCCACCGTTTTGAGCGAGGCGTTGATCCCGGGCAGACCGTCGAGCACATCGAGCGCATCACCCAACTGATCATCGATATCTGCGGCACACCGGAAACGGTGTGCGGCCCCATGGATGACCAGCAGGTTAACGTTCCCAAAGCGGTGCCAGTCACTTTGCGGGTGGCGCGTGCAGCCAAGGTGATCGGCATGCCGCTCACACAGGCTCAATGCCTCGATGCGCTCCAGCGCCTCGGCCTGCCGGTGACGCAGGGCGAGGGCACGTTGACCGTGACACCACCCAGCTACCGCTTTGATCTGCAGATTGAAGAAGATCTCATTGAAGAAGTGGTGCGCATGGTGGGCTACAACCAGCTTCCCGAGACGCCGCCGCTGGCCCCCATCACCGCCAGGTTGCGCGCTGAAGCCGAACGCAGCCCCTTTGGCGTGCGTCGCGCCCTGGCGTCACTGGGTTACCAGGAAACCATTAACTTCAGCTTCGTGGAAGAGCGCTGGGAGCATGAGCTTGCCGATAATCCCAACCCCATCAAGCTGCTCAATCCCATCGCCAGCCAGATGAGCGTGATGCGTTCCTCGTTGCTGGGCTCGCTCCTGCAGGTGCTCAAGTTCAACCTGGATCGCAAGGCGCCCCGCGTGAACGTGTTTGAACTGGGCCGCGTTTTCCTGCGTGACGCAGATGTCCGGAATACCGATACCACCGTGGCCGGCTTCAACCAGCCCATGCGTGTGGCTGGCTTGGCCTATGGCCCGCGGGCGGCACTGAACTGGAGCCAGCCTGACAAGGGGGTGGATTTTTTCGACATCAAGGGCGACGTGGAGGCTTTGCTCGCGCCGCTTCAGGCTGTCTTTTCGCCTGCGGCGCACCCCGCCATGCACCCCGGCCGCTGCGCGAGCGTGTCTGTAGGCGGCAAGTCGATCGGCTTTGTGGGCGAGCTGCACCCGCAGTGGCGCCAGGGCTACGACCTGGCCCAGGCGCCACTCCTGTTTGAGCTGGAACTGGATGCCGTGCTGCAACGGCCGGTGCCCGAGTTCAAGCCGGTCAGCAAGCTACAGCCGGTAGAGCGTGATATCGCCGTCATCGTGGCGGAGGGTGTCAGCCATGCCGCGCTGATGTCGGCCATCCATGGCGCCAATACGAAAGGCCTGCTCAAGGGGGCAACGCTGTTTGACGTCTATCGGCCGCAGCAGGCAAGCGCGAGCATGCAGCTCGGCGAAAAAAGCCTGGCCGTGCGCTTGGTGCTTTCGAGCGGCGCCGCTACACTGACAGACGAGGAGATTGAGGCGGCCGTTCAGTCGGTGCTCGACAATCTGCAAGGTCAGTTGGGTGCCCGCTTGCGGGCCTGACCTTTCACGAATACCGCTCACAATAAAAGTCGCCAGGAGTACCGTTGCATGGATTTTTCTGTAGAAAGCCTGGAAACCCCGGCGCTGACAAAGGCGCATCTGGCCGAGTTGCTGTTTGAACAGATCGGGCTCAACAAACGCGAATCAAAGGACATGATTGACGCGTTTTTCGACTTGATCTCGGACAGCCTGGTGGACGGAAATGACGTGAAAATTTCCGGATTTGGCAATTTCCAGATTCGCACCAAAGCACCTCGCCCCGGCCGCAACCCCCGCACCGGAGAAGCCATTCCCATCGAGGCTCGCAGGGTGGTGACATTTCATGCCAGCCACAAGCTCAAAGACCAGATCCAGGGCGAAACTGTTGCCGAATAAGTACTAAACCCGGTGGCTTCGTCCGCCGGGTTTACGTATCCGGGTAGGTGTTTGTAATTAAATGTCACCTGTGTGACGGAACAACACATCCCAAAAAACCGGCGCAACTCTTTGCGCTAAGTTTCGACTTAGAGTAGATTTGGAGGTTTCCTCCTTAGCGCATTGATTTAATTGGAGAAAACGCTCCCACCCATTCCCGCGAAACGCTATTTCACCATCGGTGAAGTCAGTGATTTGTGCGGCGTCAAACCTCACGTGCTCCGTTATTGGGAGCAAGAGTTCACGCAACTACGCCCGATGAAAAGGCGTGGCAACCGCCGCTACTACCAGCACCATGAGGTGCTGATGATCCGCCGGATCCGTGATTTGCTCTATGACCAGGGCTTCACCATCAGCGGCGCACGCAACAAGCTTCAGGAAATCGTTCAGACCGAACGCGACAAGCGCCGTAATGGTGAAGTCATGCTTGACGGCGTAGAAGTGCTGGAAGGCGGTGAGTCCCTGCTGGAGGATTTTGAGGATTCCAGTGACCACTCGGACTTCGAAGACAGCGAGCCGGAGGGCGCGGATTTGCCCAGCGGCAGCGCGGCTCAGCAACGACTGCAATTGGTACGGCGCGAGTTGTTTGAAATTCGTGATCTCCTCAGCGCCGGGCACTGAGAAGCATTTTCGGCACGCTATAATAAAAGGCTTGTCGGTGTGTGGCGCAGCCTGGTAGCGCACTTGCATGGGGTGCAAGGGGTCGAAGGTTCGAATCCTTTCACACCGACCATAAAACCAACAGATAGCCGGTTAGCTAACGCTAACCGGCTTTTTTGTTTGGATCGAATATTTGTTGAAGTATCCGGTCGGCTGTCTTTGAGATCGACGTCAGAGGATTGCCCGTCGATTAGCTCGACGCAATTGTGTCTGGGGAAAACGCGATGGCAAGTCGCAAGCGCCTGCGTATCAGGCCGGAACAATGCTGGGGATCTGCGTGGCCGGCGGGGTGTTACGGCTGCGGCCGCAGCGAACCAGGCCGTCAATCATCACCATGCCAACGCCGGGAATATCCCCGCGTTGCACACTGTCCAGCAGGTTGAGCCCCGCTGAGTGCTGGGCTTTGTCCATGAAGACCAGATCAGCATCACGGCCTGTTTCTATCAAACCGCAATTGAGTTTGCGAATGCGCGCGGTGTTACCCGTGGCAAAGCAAAAAACCAGCTCCGCCGGGATATTGCCCAGGCTGGAAAGGAGGGCGATAAGGCGCAGCACACCCAGCGGCTGGACACCGGACCCGGCCGGCCCGTCGGTACCCAGGATGACGCGATGCGGGCACTTGAGCTGCAGCGCCGCCTGCGCGGCTGCAATTGCGACTTTTTCATTGCCGTTATGGACAATTTCAATGGCGCGCGATGATTTCTCACAGAGTTCGCAAACATGTGCTTCCGACAGTGCCGTATGACCGCCATTGATATGGCCGATGACATCGGCGTCTGCTTCCAGTACCACGTCCTTGTCAATCAGGCCTGAGCCGGGAATGGAAGGGCCACCGGTGTGAATGGTGCTCTGGATGCCGTATTTCCTCGCCCAACCCACCATCTCTTTGGCTTCGTAGCCCGCCTTGACTGAACCCAGGCCCACCTCGCCGAGCAAGGTTACGCCGGCGTCGGCAAGGTCCTTGAAATCTTGTTCGGTCATCCCTTTTTCGATGATGGGTGCACCGGCAAGTACCTTGACGCCGCCTGGGCGGAAGTTGTCGAATGCCCGTTGTGCGGTTATGGCCAGCGCCTTGAGGCCCACGATATCCTTGGGGCGCCCTGGCAGGTGAACCTCGCCGGCAGAAATCATGGTGGTGACGCCGCCGTGCATGGTGGAGTCAATCCAGCCGATCTGGTTCTGGCGCGGCGTCCAGTCGCCGAAAACCGGATGCACATGGCTGTCGATCAAACCGGGTGCCACGCAAGTCTGGTGCGCGTCAATCACGGTCTGCGCATGCGCCGTGTCACAGTCCTTGGCCTTTCCGATAGCTACGATGAGACCGTCGTTCACAACGATGGTGTCCGCGTCCAGGATAGGCTGGTCGATGTCTCCGGAGAGCAGCAGGCCAATGTTCCTGATGACGACCTTTCCTGATTTTCCGCTTGATGCCGCTTCTGCCATGGGTGGCCTTTCAAATGCGTGGGGTTGAGCTCAAGGATTCAGCATGACAGTGCGCAGCACGGTGCTGATGATGAAGGCCTGCCATTGCGCCAGCGCCTCAGGTGTTTGCAGGTCTTCGCCGAGGAAGGCTGACAGCGTGTGGCGGTTAGAGATATAGAAGTAGCCGGTGGCGGCAATCAGCAGGTAGACATTGCGGGCGGAGATGTCTGCCCGGAAAATTTTCTTGCGCACACCGCTTTCCAGCAGTTGCCGGATGATGGCGATGGCGGGAGACGAGTAATCCCGGGCGCGTTGCGATTTGGCAATGTGCTTGCCGCGGTGCAGGTTTTCCGTATTGAGCAGCGTGATGAACTCCGGATTTTTGCTGTAGTAGGACACCACGAAGCAAATCACGTCGGTCAGGGATTCCACGGGATGCTCGATGTCCAGCGACAACTCGAGCTCGGCGTCATTCATGCGGCGGTACATGTCTTCCAACACTTCGATGAACAAGCCTTCCTTGCTGCCGAAGTAGTAGTAAATCATGCGGTCGAATGACTTGGCCGACCTGGATATTTTCTCTACGCTCCCGCCGTCATACCCATAGCGCGCGAAGACGCGGGTGGCTGCCCGCAGGATGTTGTCGCGCGTGGTCTGCGCGGCTTGCTCCCGTACGCCGGGCCGCTTGGCAATCGTGCGTTTGGTTGTGGCAGTGCGCGGCTTGATGGTTTTGGCCGTCTTCGCTGTCATGTAGAGGTGTCCAGTCGCGGTTTATGCGTGATCAAGCGAAAAGGTGTGATGGATGGCTTCCCGGGGAAATGCAATGATTTGAAAGCAAGCGCTGGGCCATCTTCATTGTTCGGCAAAGGCGCGTTCGATCACGAAATCTCCCGGCTTGGACGTATTGCCTTCGATGAAGCCTTTGCCTTCGAGCATGTGTTTGAGGTCCTTGAGCATGGCGGGGCTGCCGCAGATCATCACACGGTCATGCGCCGGATCCAGTGCCGGCAACTGCAGGTCGGCCAACATCTTCCCGCTTTCGATCAGGTCGGTGACGCGACCCATGTTGCGGTAAGCCTCCCGCGTAACGGTAGGGTAGTACAGCAACTGCCTGGAGATCAGCTCACCGAGAAACTCATGTTGGGGCAAGTGATCCACAACCAGGTCGTGATAGGCCAGCTCGTCTGCCTGCCGCACGCCATGGACGAGCACTATCTGCTCAAACCGTTCGTAAGTCTCCGGGTCCCGGATGATGCTCATGAATGGCGCCAGGCCCGTGCCGGTCGAGAGCAGGTAAAGCCTTTTGCCCGGCAGCAGGTAATCAATTACCAGTGTGCCGGTTGGCTTGCGTCCAACGATGATTTTGTCGCCGACCTTGATGTGCTGCAGCCGTGACGTCAGGGGACCTTCCGCGACCTTGATGCTGAGGAATTCGAGATGCTCTTCATGATTGGGGCTCACGATGCTGTAGGCGCGCAGCAAAGGCTTGTCGTTGACCCTTAACCCGATCATGGTGAAGTGGCCGTTGCTAAAGCGCAGTGATGTGTCGCGTGTGGTGGTAAAGGTAAACAGGCGGTCAGTCCAGTGATGGACGGACAGCACAGTTTCTTCATTGAAAGCGCTCATGGTGTTATTCGGGAGTGATGGTTATGAATTGGAGAGGCTGCGTTGATGTCTCATGGTTTCATGATCTGCCGGCTTGTGAGCCGATCTTTCCATTGCGCGGTCTCGATAGGTATTTGCATGCCCTGGCCAAACGATGCCGCCACGGAGGCAATGTGCCACATTAATGTAGTGAACGCAACATTTAAATTCAGTGTGTACAACATTTTAAAATAAGTTTAAGACAGCCATGTAAATACTATTGCATGAGAAATCCGCATGCGCTACATTGAATCTCGTATGTAGTGAATGCAACATGTAAATTAAGTGAGCACTACATTGGTGAATTCGCCCCAAGATGGTGAGAGTGGCAGAAGGACGAGCACGATGACTGAACATACAAAGACGGACGGCTTGCCTGGCATGGATGCCTTGACGTTTCCGCTGGTTTTGGAAAAGGCCCGGCCGCGAAACGAGCGAATGAATAGCGAGAAAATCGAGTGCAATGCCTGCCCGGTTCTATGTCAGATATCCGAAGGGCGCAGCGGGGCCTGCGATCGCTATGCCAACCACGGCGGAACGCTTGTTCGGGTCGACCCGGTGTTGTTGTTGCGCCGTACGCTGTCCGTCGGAGGGACGCATATTGTGCCGTTTGCGGGGCGTACAGATGCAAGACTTCCCGCGCCAGAAGATCTGTCCGGTGGCACGGATGGCGCATCAGCGGTTCCATGGAGCGGTGATCTTCTACTGGCTGATGAAGTGTTTGTCACGGGTGTGGGTTCATCAACAACTTATCCCGACTACAAGCCGGCACCATTCATCGTTTCATCGAAAGCGGCCGGTGTTGATCTGGTCACTGTGGTCACGGAAGGAATTTTCAGCTATTGCAGCTTCAAGGTAAAAATTGACACTGACCGCTTCCTGGGTGCCGAGCAGGCCAATGTGCGCTGCAAGGGAGAGGTAATCGGGCATGTGACGACGGCCGAGTATGGCTCGCAGATGCTGTCCCTGGGTGGTGTGCATCACCTGACGGGAGGTAGCAAGAAAGAGGGCCGTGTCACGGTCGAAATGATGAAGGCGCTCGGCAACAAGCAGGCCGTGGAGTTTACGATTGACGGCGGTTCCCAGATACTGATTCAGGCTGGCCGTGCGCCTGTCGTGAATGGCGTTGAGGAAGAACGCATGCGCGTGGGTTGCGGGTCGGCTACGGTCGGAATTTTTGCGAAGCAGTTATTCGGCAAGCTTGACGAGGTGGTGGTGGTCGACGACCACATTACCGGTGTGCTGACCGAGCATCAGGCGGGGCGTTGTCTCGATATGCGCCCGTCAGGTATCCGGATGCGCGGACGAAAGTCCACGCCGGGGCGCTATTTCCAGGTGGCAAATCCTGGAACGGGCTGGGGTGGGACGGATATCGCCGATCCCCTGTCCATCATCGAGGCGTGGGACGGTAATGTCGCCTGGCCGGGCCTGCGCTTGTTGATGACGTCCACCACCGGTGAGCATGCAAGCTGGTATGTGCTCAATGAAGAGCTCGTTCCCGTGGAGCAAGAGATGCCGGCGGAAGTGCGCCATGTCGTTGAGCGTATCGGTGAAAACTGCGAGCCCTCGCTGGCGACGGTGCTCTTTCTTGCGGGAGCCGGTGGCAGCCTGCGGGCCGGTGTCACTGAAAATCCGGTTTTGCTGACGCGCGCCATCAAGAGTTCCCTGGTGAATGTGACCTGTGGCGGGGCTCCTGCCTACGTCTGGCCCGGTGGAGGGATCACCGTGATGGCCGATGTCATGCGCATGCCGGACAACAGTTTCGGAACCGTTCCCACGCCGGCCATCGTGGCTCCCATTGAATTCAGCATGAAGCTTGACGACTATCGCGCGCTGGGCGGGCACATGGACTATGTGCGCACGCTGGAGGATGTGTTGTGTCGCGGTGCCTGGCACAACGAGGGTGCACCTGTAGCTCTGGAATGGGCCAAGCTACCTTCCGCCAACCCCTGGCCTCTGGCGCGTTCTCCGTTATTGGGCTGAGGCACTTGCACATGAACTCTCAACGCTTGCAACTTCCCGACGGGCGCTGGCATTTCCAGCATGGTCCGATGGATATCATCATTGGCGCCCATGGAAGGCCGGCTGCGGTAGAGGACGCTCATGCCAAAGCGTGGGAGCGTTTCAGCGATATCCTCGGCGAGCTGGTCGGGGAACTTCCTCTCCTGCGGCAGCCTGTACGGGATGAGTGCCATCTGGAAGGGGTCATAGCCCGGCGCATGTGGAATGCGTGCCACCCTTACCGGCATGGCTTCATCACCCCGATGGCGGCCGTTGCCGGTGCAGTCGCGCAGGAGCTGGTCGCCTGTTATGCCAATGGCGGGATAGACCGCGCCTGGGTCAACAACGGCGGTGACATTGCCCTGCACTTGGCGCCAGCGCAATCTGTGCGGATCGGCCTGTATGCAGATCTGGCGCGCCTCGATGTGAACGAGGTATTGGCCGGCGTTCATACCGACGGGCAATTCGAGGTTTCCAGCGCGCTTCCTGTTCGCGGCGTCGCTACCAGCGGTTGGCGAGGGCGAAGCTTTTCTCTGGGTATTGCCGACAGCGTGACGGTCCTTGCGCGTACTGCCGCGCAAGCGGATGCTGCAGCCACCATGATTGCGAATGCGGTCGATGTTGCCGACGTGCGAATCAAACGCAGCAGAGCTTGTGACGTGAAGGACGACACCGACCTTGGCGAAATGCTGGTGACAATTGAGGTGCCGTTGCTGGAGGCGGAAACGGTTCGGCGCGCACTGCGCACCGGGCTTGAACGCGCACAGGCTCTGCAGGCGGCGGGATTGATCTGGTCGGCTGCGCTGGTTTGCCAAAACCAGCTGATGACCACCTCTGATAAAACGTCGCAACGATTGCAAAATCACAGTGCTGAAGTGCCGGCTGGTTCGGTATTTGCTTAATGAAATGAATGGACCTCACACCATGATTGAAATTCGGCGTATTTTTACGCACGTGGAGCAGATACGGCATGAATTCGGTCCGATAGCGCCGGTGCCTCTGCTTCGCGGGGCAGTTGGCGCGGTGCTGACCAACCCGTTTGCGGGGCGGTATGAGCCCGACCTCCTGCCGATGATGGACCAGCTTCAGCCCGTGGGTATCCAGATGGCTGAGCGTCTGCGCGCCGCAATGGCGGTGCCGGCCGAACATATTGAGGGTTACGGAAAAGGAGCGATTGTGGGCGCGGCAGGGGAACTGGAGCATGGTGCGCTCTGGCATGTGCCCGGCGGGTACGCGATGCGTGAGCTGCTTGGCTGGAAAGGTGATCGCAACGCTTATGCCCGTGGGCAGGCTGAGGAAAAAACCGGCCAACCCGGTAATGCCTTGTCCATCGTTCCTTCGACAAAAAAAGTGGGTGCGCCGGGTACGGCGCTGGATGTTCCTTTAACGCACGTCAATGCGAGTTATGTCCGTAGCCATTTCGACGCCATTGAGGTGCGTGTGCCAGGGGCTCCCTTGCCAGACGAAATCGTTTTCATCCTGGCCATGAGCACGGGCCCGCGCATTCACGCCCGGGTGGGTGGGCTGGCCGCCAGCGCCATCGCCAAATGGGATGGCTTGCGTTAAACCCGATGCGCCAGATATTTAGCAGTCACCGAGACAAGGAAAAACCATGACAGCCAGGATTCGAAAAATTGTTGTGCAAATCGACGAAACATACATCGAGATGGGAAAGGTCGTCGCTCCTCCGACGCGAAAGGCATTGGCGATGGCCGTGATCGAGAATCCTTTTTCCGGGGTGTACGCGGAAAAACTCGATGCGCTGATTGACATCGGCGAAGAGCTTGGCGGGCTGCTGGGGCAAAAGTGCGTGCAGGCCCTTGGCATTGCGCCGGGCCAGGCCCATAGTTACGGCAAGGCCGCCATCGTGGGTGAGGCAGGCGAGCTCGAGCATGCGGCAGCGATCCTGCATCCCAGACTGGGCGCCCCACTGCGCCTGGCGGTGGAAAAGGGTGCTGCTCTGGTGCCGTCAAGTAAAAAGCGCGGTGGCCTGGGTACTGCCATTGACGTGCCGCTGGGACACAAGGATGCCGCATTCGTGCGCAGCCACTTTGATGCCATGGAGGCGCGCATTGCCGATGCCCCCCGGGCCAACGAAATCGTGGTGGCTGTCGTCGTCACGGACAGCGGCCGCCCCCTGCCGCGCGTGGGGGGGCTTCAAATCCACGAAATCAAGGGGGAGGATGGGTTAAGGTAGCCCCGGCTGCCAACCTACTTATCACCAATGACTCACCATCGCCGTCTATCTGATCCACGACAACCAGGAGTATTTATGAAGCTGCACAACAAAATGCTGAGCACCGTCGCTTTCCTCGGACTGATGACCTCATTCGTGAACGCGCATGCGCAGGGCGTCATCAAGATAGGGGAAATAAACAGCTACAAGGCCCAGCCAGCTTTCCTGGAACCGTACAAGAAAGGCATGGAGCTGGCCGTTGAAGAAATCAATGCTGGTGGCGGCATCAACGGCAAGAAAGTCCAGCTGGTTATCCGCGACGACAACGCAAATCCGGGTGATGCGGTTCGTGCGGCCGAAGAGCTTGTCTCGCGCGAAAAAGTTGACGTGCTGACGGGCTCCTTCCTTTCCAATATCGGTCTGGCGCTGACCGATTTTGCCAAGCAGAAAAAGTTCTTCTTTCTGGCGGCTGAGCCTTTGACAGACAAAATCGTCTGGCAAAACGGCAATCGCTACACATTCCGCTTGCGGACCTCCACCTATATGCAGGTTGCCATGCTGGTCCCTGAAGCCGCCGCGATGAAGAAAAAGCGCTGGGCAGTGGTGTACCCCAATTATGAGTATGGGCAGTCCGCAGCCGCGACGTTCAAGACCTTGCTGAAGGCCGTACAGCCCGATGTGGAGTTCGTGGCCGAGCAGGCGCCTCCGTTGGGCAAAGTCGACTCTGGCAGTGTTGTGCAGGCCATGGCGGACGCCAAGCCGGATGCCATCTTCAATGTTCTTTTTGGTGCCGACCTCTCAAAGTTTGTTCGTGAAGGCAATACCCGCGGCCTGTTTCAGGGGCGTGAAGTCGTCAGCTTGTTGACGGGCGAACCCGAATATCTCGATCCGCTCAAGGAAGAAACGCCTAACGGCTGGGTGGTTACCGGCTATCCGTGGTACGGCATCCAGACTCCCGAACACAAGGCTTTCTTCCTTGCTTATCACAGTAAGTACAAAGACTATCCGCGCCTGGGTTCCGTGGTCGGCTATAGCGCCATCAAATCCCTGGCCGAAGGCATGAAAAAGGCGAAATCAACCGATACGGAAAAGCTGATTACCGCTTTCCGCGGCCTGAATGTGACGACACCTTTCGGCCCCGTGGTTTTTCGACCGGAAGACCACCAGTCCACCATGGGGGCCTATGTGGGCCGCACAAAAAATGAAGGCGGCAAGGGCGTGATGGTCGACTATCGATATATCGACGGTTCAAAAGTCCAGCCCAGCAACGCTGAAGTGAAAAAAATGCGCGCTGCCGACTAGACCGAGGCAAGTGCTGACGGCGGCAGGTGCCGCGCCTCGTGCATGCACCCATCGCGGTTTGCCGGCAGTTCCGGTGCCGCCGTCATGTTAATGGTGTGTCCGCTGTGCGCTGCTTGCCGGCCACGCTATCCCGCAGAAAAAAGGTTTGTTCATGAGCTTCTCAGGCTTTATCGTGCAGTTGCTTAATGGCCTGGCCGGCGCATCGTCGCTGTTTCTCGTGGCAGCTGGTTTGTCGTTGATCTTTGGTGTTACGCGGATTGTCAATTTTGCCCATGGATCTTTTTTCATGGTGGGTATCTACGTTGCCTATTCATTGGTCAGTGCTCTCGGCAATACCTTGGGTTTCTGGCCTGCTCTGTTGATGGCTGCTTTGGCTGTAGGTGTTCTCGGTGGCTTGGTCGAGGTCTTGTTGCTTCGCCGTATATATCGTGCACCGGAGCTATTCCAGCTGCTGGCAACGTTTGCCCTGGGCCTGGTGATCAAGGACGGCGTGCTCTGGTTTTGGGGTGCCGAAGAACTGCTTGGTCCCCGGGCGCCCGGTCTGACGGGCTCCGTGGCGATTCTCGGACGCCAGTTTCCTTCCTATGACATTTTTCTGATCGTCGCGGGACCTGTTGTCCTGGGCCTGCTCTGGCTTTTGCTCACTAAAACCCGATGGGGTACCCTGGTCCGGGCTGCTACCCAGGACCGCGAAATGGTCAGCGCGCTGGGTGTGAACCAGGCGTGGCTGTTCACAGCCGTTTTTGCATTGGGCGCACTTCTGGCGGGCCTTGGGGGCGCGCTTCAGCTACCGCGCGAGCCCGCCAACCTGGAAATGGACCTCAACATCATCGGCGCCGCGTTTGTGGTGGTGGTGGTCGGGGGCATGGGCTCCATCCCGGGTGCCTACGTAGCGGCACTGCTGATTGCCGAACTCAAGGCCATTTGCATCTGGCTGGGGCTGGTCGAAATTGCGGGCATTAGCATCTCTTTTTCCAAGCTGACCCTGGTGGTGGAGTTCGTCGTAATGGCGGTTGTCCTGGTGGCCCGTCCCTGGGGATTGTTCGGCAGGCCCCAGGCGCCCAGCCGGCATACAGGCATGGCTGAAGAACCGCTGCGCAGGCCGCACCGCTTGTATGCCTGGGGTTGTGCGGGCCTGCTGGCGGTACTGGCTTTGATGCCTGTGCTGGCGGCGCAGTCGCCTTACGTGACAGTGCTGCTGATTGATCTGCTGGTTGCCGTCCTGTTCGCTGTCAGCCTGCATTTCATCATGGGACCCGCGGGGATGCACTCGTTCGGGCATGCCGCCTACTTCGGCCTTGGGGCCTATGGTGCCGCGCTGCTGGTGCGCAGCCTGAACATGCCCATGGAGCTGGCGCTGGTCGTTGCACCCCTCGTGGCGGCCCTGGGCGCTTTTGTCTATGGCTGGTTCTGCGTCAGGTTGTCCGGTGTTTACCTCGCCATGCTGACGCTGGCCTTTGCGCAAATTACCTGGGCTATTTGTTATCAATGGGACGTGTTCACCGGCGGCAGCAACGGATTGACCGGCGTATGGCCCTCTGAGTGGCTGGCGGACAAACGTATTTATTACTACCTCACCCTTGTCTTGGTGGCCGGGGGCGTCTTGCTGATGCACCGGATGCTGTATTCGCCGTTTGGCTATGGCATGCGTGCGGCACGCGACTCGGTGCTGCGCTCTGATGCCATCGGCATGAATGTCAAACGTCTGCAATGGGCCGCGTTTGTGATTGCGGGTTCTTTTGCGGGGCTGGCTGGCGCGCTTTATGCCTTTTCAAAAGGCAGCATCTCGCCTGAAAGCCTGCACGTCAGCAAGTCGATCGACGGTCTGGTGATGGTTTTGCTGGGGGGTATCCAGACGCTTTTGGGACCTGTCGTGGGGGCCGTCACGTTCACATGGCTGCACGATACCGTGGCGCGCAATACCGACTATTGGCGCGCCATGCTGGGCGCCATCATCCTGGTTCTTGTGCTGCTGTTTCCCCAGGGGATTGCAGGCTTTGCCAAACAGCTGCTGGCCAGTCGCCGCAGTGCGGGAGAGAAGTCATGAGCTTGCTGAAGGTGTCAGGACTGGGTAAATCGTTCGGTGGTGTCAGGGCTGTCGATGGTGTGAACTTTGAGCTGGCGGCGGGTGAACTGCTGGCTTTGATCGGACCCAATGGTGCCGGGAAGTCAACCACGTTCAATATGGTCAACGGTCAGCTGCGCGCAGATACAGGCTCCATCCAGCTGGACTCGCAGGAGCTGATCGGCCTGGCTCCCCGTGAAATCTGGCGGCGCGGTGTCAGTCGGACATTCCAGATCGCCGAAACCTTTTCTTCACTCACGGTCGTGGAGAACGTCCAGATGACCTTGCTGTCCGCAGACCATCGGCTTTTTTCCATGTGGCGCCGTGCCGCAGATTACAAGCGCGACGAGGCCATGGCGCTGCTTGAGCAGGTCAACATGAAGCCGCAGGCTGACCGCCCTTGCAGCGTGCTGGCATATGGAGATGTCAAGCGTGTGGAATTGGCCATGGCCATGGCCAACAACCCCAAGTTGCTGCTCATGGATGAGCCGACAGCCGGTATGGCTCCCAGGGAGCGAAACGACTTGATGGCGCTGACCAAACAACTGGTCATTGACCGGGGCATGGCGGTGCTTTTTACCGAGCACAGCATGGACGTGGTGTTTGCCTATGCTGACCGCATGATCGTGCTGGCGCGTGGCCGGTTGATTGCGGAAGGCAAGCCGCAGGATATCCGCGACCACCCCAAAGTCCAGGAAGTCTATTTCGGCAGTGGCAAGACCTTCGAGAAAAAAGCCATTGAAAAGGAAACTGCGTGATGGGCAACGGCAACGAGATACTGCTGGAGGCGAAAGACCTGTCGGCCTGGTATGGCGCGGCGCAAATACTGTTTGGCGTCAACCTGGCTGTCAGGCGCGGCGAAGTCGTTGCCCTGATGGGGCGCAATGGCGCCGGCAAATCGACCACCCTGAAGACGCTGATCGGGATGCTCGACAAGCGCCGCGGCAGCGTGGCTTTTCTTGGCAAGGATATCTCCAGCAGTGAACCACACCATGCGGCTCGCATGGGCCTGGGCTTTGTGCCGGAAGACCGGCGAATCTTCACCGACCTGACAGTGACCGAGAACCTGGAAGTAGGGCGGCAGGCGCCGCGCCGCTGGCCCGACGGCAGTGAGGCGCCCTTGTGGACGCCGGAACGCCTCTTCAAGCTGTTTCCCAACCTGGGTGAGATGCCCACGCGTCCCGGCGGCCGCATGAGTGGTGGCGAGCAGCAAATGCTGACAGTGGCCAGGACCTTGATGGGCAATCCCTATCTGGTTCTGCTTGACGAACCCTCCGAAGGCGTAGCGCCCGTCATTGTGGAGCAAATGGCCAACATGATCCTGGAGCTGAAGGCCCACGGTGTCAGCATTCTGCTGTCCGAGCAAAACATGCATTTCGCCGAATTGGTTTCCGACAGGGCGTATGTATTGGAGAAAGGGCAAATCCGCTTTGAAGGATCCATGGCGGATCTGGCTGCCAATGAAGAAGTGCGCCGTGCCTATCTCAGTGTGTAGGCCGTATCTCATCGATGTTGAGAAATCACCACGCGAGCCCGCACCGGTTCGGTAAATATGGGTTTCATCGTCACACTGTCCGTTAACCAGCTGGAGCGTACGCTGCCTGTTGCGGAGCAGGCTAGCCTGCTGACCGTGCTGCGTAACGATTTCGCGCTGAATGGCCCGAAATATGGCTGCGGTTTGGGCGAGTGTGGCGCATGCACCGTGCTGGTCGATGGCGTGGCGGCACGCGCTTGCGTTATTCCGGCATGTGGCGTGGCAGGCCGCGAAATCACCACCCTTGAGGGTTTGGGTACGCCGGCGGCCCTTCACCCGGTCCAACAGGCGTTTATCGAAGAGCAGGCCGCCCAGTGCGGCTACTGCCTGAACGGCATGATCCTGATGACTGTCGCATTGCTGGCGCGAAACCCCGCACCGGGCGAGGACGACATACGTCGCGAGCTGTCCGGCAATCTCTGCCGCTGCGGCACGCACCTGGAGATCGTGAGGGCTGTATTGCGTGCGGCAGAGCTGACGCGCCAAAGCCTTGCCCGGGGTAACTCGCCATGACGCGTCGCGCCGATGCGCCCCTGACACGCGCCGATTTTCATGCGGCCAGCGGCGTCTTGCTGGTGAGCCGCGAGCCGCCGCCGGCGCCTCCACCCGCCCGTGGCCAACCTGCATTGGTCAGCGCCAATCCGCAAGAGGGCGTTGAAATACTGGTTGCCGTGTGGGATGACGGCAGCGTGACGGCCCTGAACGGCCATGTCGATCTAGGCACCGGTATCCGGACGGCCCTGGCGCAGATCGTGGCTGAAGAGCTCGACGTTGCGCTCGGGCAGGTCAACATGGTTCTTGGGGACACGACGCGTGCGCCCAATCAGGGGGCCACGATTGCCAGCGCGTCCATCCAGGTTCATGCCGTCCCTTTGCGGGCCGCGGCGGCGCAGGCACGCGCGTGGCTGGTGATGCGCGCAGCGGGCGTACTGCAGGTGGATCCTTCCCTCCTCGCCGTGCGAGATGGCGTTGTTTCGGTGGCAGGGCAGGAAGATAAATCGGTGACGTATGGCGCGTTGCTGGCCAATGAGCATGTACATCTCTCGCTGGTGCAGGGCACCCCTGTCAAGGATGCTGCCGACTACCGCCTGGTGGGGACCAGCGCGGCACGCCTGGATATCCCGGCCAAGGCCACCGGGGTACTGACATTTGTGCACGACATGCGCGTACCCGGCATGCTGCACGGCCGCGTCGTGCGCCCGCCCTATGCCGGGGCTGACCACGGCGACTTCATCGGCAATACGCTGGAATCGGTGGACGAATCATCGATTTCCCACATTCCGGGCATTCGCGCGGTGGTGGTGATCCGCGACTTTGTCGGCATCGTTGCAGAGCGGGAAGAGCAGGCCGAACAGGCGCTGCGTGAATTGCGTGTCAGCTGGAAGCCGTGGCCCGGTCTCGCCAGTCTGGGCGACCTTGAGCAGGCGATCCGCAACAACCCGGCCACTCAGCGCAGGCTTGTCGACGACGGCAACGTGGACACCGCGATGGCAAGCGCGGCACAAGCCCTGGCGCGCAACTACGTTTGGCCCTATCAAATGCACGGCTCCCTCGGGCCTTCGTGTGCCGTGGCCGATTGGCAGCAGGAGCGCCTGACGGTATGGGCAGGAACCCAAAACCCCCACGTGCTGCGGGCTGACCTGTCGCGCCTGACCGGCCTTGCCGACGTCGCCATCGACGTGATCCGCATGGAGGCGGCGGGCTGCTACGGGCGAAACTGCGCAGACGATGTGGCGGCAGATGCCGCGCTGCTTTCGCGTGCTGTGGGCAGCCCTGTCCGTGTGCAGCTGACGCGTGAGCAGGAACATGCCTGGGAACCCAAAGGCGCAGCCCAGCTCATGCAGGTGAACGGTGGGCTCAATGCCGACGGGTCGGTCGCGGCTTATGACTTCCAGACCTCCTACCCTTCGAATGGATCGCCCACGCTGGCGCTGCTGCTCACACGCACCATTGAACCGGTCGCGCAAGCCTATGAAATGGGCGACCGAACCGCTCGGCCGCCCTACGAGTACGCCAACATGCGCATCGCCGTCAATGACATGGCGCCGCTGTTGCGTGCGTCATGGCTGCGCGGTGTATCGGCGCTGCCCAATTCATTCGCGCACGAGTCCTACATCGACGAACTGGCAACAGCAGCGGGTGTCGATCCGGTGGAGTTTCGGCTGCGGTACCTGAAGGAGCCGCGCGCCGCCGAGCTGGTGCGTGCCACGGCCGAGCGCGCCGGCTGGATGGCGCATACGACGCCGCAGCAGCAGCCTACAGCGCCTGGTGATCCACAGGACGTCGTGCGCGGCCAGGGCTTTGCGTATGCCCGCTACATGCACAGCAAATGGCCGGGGTTCGGGGCGGCGTGGGCGGCCTGGGTGGCTGACGTCGAAGTGAATCGCAAGACGGGCGAGGTGCATGTCCGGCGCGTCGTGGTAGGGCATGACGCCGGCACGCTGATCAACCCCGCCGGGGTTCAGCACCAGATCCATGGCAATGTAGTGCAGACGACCAGCCGTGCACTCACGGAACAGGTCACGGTGTCACCCCAAACAAATCAGGTGACCAGCCTGGAGTGGGGAAGCTACCCCATCCTCAACTTCAGGGACGTGCCGGTGATTGAGGTCGTGACCATGGCGCGCCCCGGTGAGCCACCGCTTGGCGCCGGAGAGTCGTCTTCGGTGCCGGGTACGGCAGCCATCGCCAACGCCATTTTTGATGCTACCGGTGTGCGTTTTCGCCAGCCGCCTTTCACGCCGGAAGTTGTACGTGCTGCGCTCAACCCGGGGCTCGCGGCCGAACCGGCCATCCCGGCGGTTCCAGCCCGGTTGCCCAATCCCGTACCTGAGGACGCGGCATGGCCGAAAGGCATGGCCTGGTGGTCCCGCGCAGGCGCCTTGCTCGCCGGGGTTGTGGGCATCGTATGGGCGCTGGCAGGCGGCCGGTCGGCCATCGCGCCGGTGACGCAAGGCGGTGCCTCCGTCTACACCGCTGCAACGCTGGAACGCGGCCGGCAGCTCGCGGCCTCGGGCGATTGTGTGGTGTGCCATACAGCACCCGGCGGTATACCCAATGCCGGCGGCAGGGCCATGGATACGCCTTTCGGAAAGATTGTCACCACCAACCTCACACCCGATGCGGACACCGGCATAGGCTTGTGGTCCTTCAGCGCCTTCCAGCGCGCCATGCGTGAAGGAATTTCCCGCGATGGCCGCTATTTGTATCCCGCGTTTCCCTATACCGCGTTCGCCAAAACCAGCGATGAAGACCTGACCGCGCTGTATGCCTACCTGATGGCCCAGCCCCCCGTGCGATCGGAACCACCGGCCACGCGGCTGACCTTCCCGTTCAGCGTGCGGCCGTTGATGGCCGGGTGGAACGCGCTGTTTCATGAGCCGGCGCCTTACCGTGCCGACCCGGCGCAGACTGCCGAATGGAATCGTGGCGCCTACCTGGTCAACGGCCTGGGCCATTGCGGCGCCTGCCATACGCCGCGCAACGCCGCAGGCGCCGAGCGCAGCGGAAAGGCCTTTTTAAGCGGAGCCATGGTGGATGGCTGGGACGCTCCAGCGCTGACTGCACTCTCGCGTGCGCCCGTACCCTGGAATGCTGCGGAGCTGTACCGCTACCTGCGTAGCGGCTACTCACCGCAGCACGGCATTGCCGCGGGTCCGATGGCACCAGTGATCAAGGAGTTGGCCGCCTTGCCTGAAGAAGATATTCGTGCGATGGCGACTTATCTCGTGTCTTTTAATGAGCCAACTACGGAAGCTGAAAGCGTCCAGCGCACCGGGCAGATCGTCTTGTCCACCCGGCAATCGGCTGTCAGCTTGCCGGGCCCTGGCAAGCGCCTGTTCAGTGGCGCTTGCGCATCGTGCCATCACGACGGCGACGGCCCGCGACTGCTGGGGGTGAACGTGCCGCTGGCCCTTAACAGCAAGCTGCACAGCGAGCGGCCCGACAATCTGGTGCAGGTGATCCTTGAGGGAATTCAGTCACCGGCGAGCAAAGACATCGGGTTCATGCCGGCTTTTCGTCACAGCCTGGATGATGCCCAGGTTGCCGCGCTGGTGGCTTATATGCGCGGACGCTATGCACCCTCGGAACCGGCCTGGCAGGATTTGCCGGCAACCGTTTCACGCCTCCGCGCTACGCCGGGCCAGCACTGAATCTTTTCAATCAGGCGAAGGCCGCACGGCCTGCGTCGCCCTGACAAGCGCCGCGCGCGCCAGCAGGCGTGTGGAGTCCAGAGTCGGCAGGGGCGAGTTTGAATCGCTCATGATCAGGGGGATTTCCGTGCAGCCCAGGACGACTGCGTCGCAGCCGTCGCTTTTCATCCGCTCGATGACTTTCTGGAAATATGCGATCGCTTCGGGCTTGAAGACACCGTACACCAGCTCGTCCATGATGATGCGGTTGATTTCGTCGCGCTCCGCGCTGTCTGGACGCAAGTATTGCAGCCCGCGGGCCGCGAGCTTGTCGGGGTAGACCTCACTGTCGACGAGCCATCGCGTGCCGGTGATGCCGATGCACCGGAACCCGCGCCTGACCGCTTCTTCGGCAACGACTTCCGCAATATGAAGCCAGGGCAAGGGGGATCGCTCCTGCACGTAAGCAAAAGCCTGATGGATGGTGTTGTCCGGGCAGATAAGAAAGTCAGCTCCGGTTTTTGCGAGCTTGTGCGCGGAAGCGAGCATGATGTCGCCCACGCCATTCCAGTCATTGCGGTAAATGCACGCCATGTAATCTGAAAGCGACGGCGTATGCATCGACACTTCAGGATGGGCATGCGGCCCCATGGCCTTGGCGCCTTCCACACAGATGGTTTGATAACAAAGCGCAGCGCCTTCGGCAGAGCAGCCGACGATACCGATGTGTTGGGGCATGACCTGTCTTCCTTATTTGCTACGCGGGCTCTGGTACCGGGTCGGCAGCAGGCGAGGTGGCCGGGTGCGGTGTGACTTCTCCCTCGGCGAGTTCCCCGCCCAACGCCTCCAGCATGTCCGGAATCAGCGAAGACAGCTCGCCGGTGATGATGGCTGCATCGCTGTCAAAGCCGTCGTCGTCCTTTCCGCTTTCCTGAACGCCGTCCAGCACCACATCGAGCAGCTTGAGTTTTTTCAGCTGCGCGGTTTCCGTCAGCACAAAAGACACGCGCTCGTTCCACGTCATCGCCAGCTGCGTCGGCAACTTGCCGGCGGCAATGTGCTGGGCCACTTCCTCGATCTCCAGCGTGTGGCGCGAGTAGCGCACCGTGGATTTCTGGTCGTCCGGCGTCTTGAGCTCGCAGTCGCGGTCTACCGTGAAGTTATATGGCGCTTCGCGCGTCGACAGCCAGTGCGACATGGCGGCAGCGGCCGACATCTGCGTCTGGATGGGGCTGGCCTTCAGGCCGGGCAGGGCGCCCGGCACCTCGCTCAACGCTTCCACGAGATAACTCACGATCTTGTCGGCGCCCGTGAGGTTGCCGGAGTCAACCACCAGGAATTTGTTGACGACGTCGATCCAGAGCGTGGTGGTCGAGCGCTTGGTGAAGGCGCGCGGCAACAGGTCCAGCATGACTTCCTGCTTGAACTCCTTCTTGATCTTGGCGCCCACGCGTTCGCGGCCGGTTTCTTCCTTGTATTTTTCGATGCGTTCTTCCACCGCGGCCTTGATGGCGGACGATGGCACAGGGCGGCGCTCGGTGCAGAGCCGGGCGATCAGCTGGCGGCCCACGCTTTCGAGCAGGACGGTGCTTTTGTTGCCGCGCGGTGGCACCCAGCCACTGGATTCAGGCTCTGTTGCGCCGCAGGGAACGAAACGGTGGGACTGGAAAATTTCTTCAAGCGCTTCCAGCGGAGGAAGCACAAAATCGTCGGCAATGCGGAAAAAGATTGCGGTGTTGAACATGAAATCCGGGGAAGAGGTTAAAAAAAGAGACTGCCGGAAGGCCGATGAGGGGGCGGAAAATCCGCGGTGAGAACCAGCCGGATACAGAGAAATTCTACCGGGCGTCCTGCCTGCAGAATGTAACGGCCGGCACGGGCTTGAAGGCCTTCATTCAATATCAAACGAATGGATGCCGTAGGCACCCTTGCGGCGGTCTTCGAAGTACTGCTCCAGCGTCTGCTTGACCGTCTTGAAGGCAATTTCGTCCCAGGGAATTTCGGCCTCAGTGAACAGTTTGGCCTCCATGGTCTCATGGCCTGGATTGAATTCGGTGCTCAAAAGCCGAGCCCGGTAATACATGTGCACCTGCCCGACGCGCACCACGTTCATGACCGTAAAAAGGCCCAGCATCTCATATTGGGCGCCGGCTTCTTCATCCGTTTCACGGGCTGCGCCCTGCGAGGTGGTTTCGCCCAACTCCATGAAGCCGGCAGGCAATGTCCACTTGCCCCGACGCGGCTCGATATTGCGTTTGCAGAGCAGCACTTGCGCGCCGTCCTCGCCCCAGCTGGGCACGGTGCCAACGACATTGAGCGGGTTTTCGTAATGGACCGTATTGCAGGCCGGGCAGACGGCCCGCTCTTTTGTGTCGCCGTCGTCCGGCAAGCGATAGGCCACGGCGGTGCCGCAGACGCGGCAGTGGTTCAGGGGCGGTCGTTGCATCAGATGAGTGTAGCGGCTTTGCGCCGGCCGAGGCCTGCCGAGGCGCACGGCAGGCTTGCTGCCGTGCTATCAAAAAAGTAGCTACTCGCGCCCGTTTTTATTGGGCTTAACGCGTATTTCGTTTGTTTTCTTATTTCAGCGACGAGTAATTCACCGGTACCCAGGTGTAAGCCTTGCCCGCGCCCTTGCGCACATGGCCAAGGCCGGGGAAGGCAATATGCGCCGCGCCGACCAGGTAACCATTTTTGGCGGCATCGGCGTAGGCCTTGGCGCGTTCCTTGGCGGCCGGTGGGGACTCGGAGTCAAACTTGATGGTGACCTCCGGGTTGTCGAACTGGACTGCCGCCACATGCATCAGGTCGCCCCACAGCATCAGCTTCTCCCCTTTGCTTTCCACCACATACACGCTGTGGCCGGCCGTGTGGCCGTGGGTGGGCTGCGCCTTCACGCCGGGCACGAGCTCGGTGGCGCCTTCAAAGGTCTTGAGCTTGCCGGCCGTTGCGTAGGGCTTGATGGACGCCATGGCACCCTGGAAAAAGCCCTGGGATTCTTTGGGCGCTGCGTTCATTTTGGCTTCATCCAGCCAGAAATCGGCGTCCGCCTTGTCCACACGCACCACGGCATTCGGAAACGCCATGGCGCCGTTCACCACGAGGCCGCCCACGTGGTCGGGGTGCATGTGGGTGATATAGATCTCGTCGATCTGCTCGGGCTGGTAGCCGGCGGCTTTGAGGTTGGCCTGCAGGCTGCCCAGCGTCGGGCCGAAGAGGCCGGACGCACCCGTGTCGATCAGCACCAGCTTGCTGCCGGTGTTGATGAGGTAGGCATTGACTGAAGTCTCGACTGCGTCAGGTAAAAATGAACGCTTCAGTGCCGCGCCGACTTTCGCCGGCGTTGTGTTGGTGAGCAGGTCTTTCACGGGCAGCTTGACAGTGCCGTCCGACAGGGCTGTGACTTCAAAATCGCCCAGTGTGACGCGGTAGTAGCCGGGCGCCTGGGTCTTGACCATGGGGCCGGCCGCAAAAGCGGGCAGGGTGAAAGAAGCGCTCAGGCTTGAGGCCAGGATGGTGGCAGCCAGGGTTTTCAAAATGCGTGACATGAAAGAACTTCCTTGGGGTAAAGGGAATGATGAACCGGGCTCACCCGTCATACGGGGGCCGGGTGGATTCTTATGCAGACGCGCCATGAATGAAGCCGCAGTTGCAGTAACCCGGCTGTCGTGCAGGTTTTGCCTGAGGTGGCGCGCTATCAAATCAGGAGCTGGTTGCGCCCGTATTCATTGGGCTGAAGGCCGAAAAGGCACAAGAACATAGGTGAAGCATAAAAAAACCGGGCATAAGCCCGGTTTCGTGAATGCGCACCTAGCGCGGCCTGTTGATCAAGCCTTGGTCGTCTTGGTGTGCTTTTCAATCAGGGCGCGTGCCGTGTCCAGCAGTTTCTTGCCGTCAAAACCCTTCTTGTTCATGTCTTCCACCCACTCGACTTCCACCGTGCGTGATTTGCGGCGGAATTCCTGGGCTTCGGCCGCACTCACGGTGTAGATCGTGTTGCCGCGGTCACTGGCGGTCTTGCGGCCGGGAACGTCGTTGCCCTGCTGCACCTTGCCCAGCCAGGCCGAGGTGGCCATGCCGGAGTTGTTGTCGATGACCTTCTTGAGGTCGGGCGCGAGCGAGTTGTATTTCGCCTTGTTCATGGCCATCACAAAGGTGGTGGTGTAAAGGCTGCCGCCGGCGGGGTCGAACTCGGCATGGAACTTGGTGAGCTCGTTGACCTTGACCGAAGGCACCACTTCCCACGGAATCACGCAGCCGGTGATGGTGCCTTTGCTCAGCGCATCGGGGATTTGCGGTAGCGGCATGCCGACGGGCGTGGCGCCCAGCACGCCCATGAGCTTGGTGACCTGGCGGGTCGGCGCGCGCAGCTTGAGGCCGCGCATGTCGGCAATCGACTTGACGGGCTTGTCGACCGTGTGGATCACACCGGGGCCGTGCACCTGCAGTGCCAGCACCTGCGTATCCTTGAATTCATCGGGTGCAACGGTTTGCACGTATTCCCAAAACGCCTTGGAAGTCGCTTCGGCGTTGGACATCATGAAGGGCAGCTCAAACACCTCGATTCGCGGGAAGCGGCCGGCCGTGTTGCCAGGCAATGTCCACACCACGTCAACCACGCCGTCCTTGGCCTGGTCGTAGAGCTGCACCGGCGTGCCGCCCAGCTGCATGGCCGGATAGCCTTCAAACTTGATGCGGCCGCCGGATTCTTTTTCGACTTTTTCCATCCAGGGCTTGTGCATGGCCAGCCAGACATTGGACGAGGGCGACATGAAGGTATGGAACTTCAGTGTCACGGCCTGCTGGGCCAGGCCCGACAGCGCCGGTGCGCCCAAGGCTGCGGCGGCGCTGGTTTTGAGAAGGGTTCGTCGTTGAATCATGCATGTCTCCTGTAAACAATATGCCTAACTTAAGGCATGGGAGCGGGTTTGAGAAGCGGTGAAAGCCCTAGCCGCAGGCTTGCTAGCTGATGTATTTCACCAGCCACAGCGATATGCCGGGGAAAAGCAGCAGCAGGGTGGTGCGCAGGGTGTCGCTGATCAGGAAGGGCATGACGCCCTTGTAGCTTTCGCTGATAGGCACGTCTTTGGCCAGGCCATTGACCACATAGACGTTCAGGCCCACCGGCGGCGCCAGCATGCCAAAGCCGACGGTCATCAACACCATGATGCCGAACCAGATCGCGGTGGATTCCTTGGTCATGCCGAAGTCCAGGCCCATCACCATCGGGAAAAAGATAGGAATCGTCAGCAGCAGCATCGACAACTCGTCCATCACTGCCCCCAGCACCACGTAAAACAGCAGGATGGCCGTGACAACCATCAGTGGTGACAGTCCCCAGCCGCCGACCACGCCGGCGAGCTGGTTGGGTACCTGTGTCAGGGCCAGGGCGGAGTTCATCAGGTCGGCGCCTATAAAGATCAGGAAGATCATGGCCGAGCTTTCCGCCGTGGCATAAAAGCACAGCTTGAATTTGGCCCAGGTGATCTCGCGCTTGAGCAAGGCGGCTACGAAAGTGGCGGCGGCACCCACCGCGGCGCCTTCAGTCGGCGTGAACAGGCCGCCGTAAATGCCGCCGAAGACGATGATGAAGATGATGGCGATGGGCAGTATCCCCAGCGCGGAAGCCAGCGTCATCGGCGGCCTGTCGTTGTCTACTTCGGGCGCCTGTCCGGGCACCAGCCGTACATAGATGGCAATGGCCACCATGTAGCCGAACATCGCGATGATGCCCGGCACCATGGCTGCGGCAAACAGCTTGGCGATGTTCTGCTCCGTGAGGATGGCGTAAATCACCAGTGGCACCGAGGGCGGGATCAAAATGCCCAGCGTGCCGCCGGCTGCCAGCGTACCCGTGGCAAGGCGGCCCGAATAGCCGTGGCGCTTCATCTCGGGCAGCGCCACGCCGGTGATGGTGGCGGCCGTGGCCACCGAGGAGCCGCAGATGGCGCCGAAAGCCGCACAAGCCAGGATGGACGCCATGGCCAGACCGCCCTTGAACCGGCCCATCACACCTGCTGCGAACCCGAAGAGGGCGCGGCTGATGCCGCCCTGCGTTGCGAAATGTCCCATCAGGATGAAGAGCGGGATCACCGACAGGTCGTAGCTGGCAAAGCGCGCGAAGGCCTGAGTGTTGAGGAAGCTGGAAAACGGCCCCCAGCCGGTCTGCATCACGTAACCAATGGCGCCCGCGGTAAACATGGCGACCGCGATAGGCACACGCACGGCCATGAAGACCAGCATGATGCCGAAAATGACGAGAGCCAGGGTGATGGAGCTCATACGTGTGCCTCCAGCTCGTCCAGCGGATTGTGCGGCGCATGGGCGTCGCCGAAGCCGAACGCGGATTGGCACACACCGATCACGCAGGTCAGCACAAAAGGCGGGACCATGGCGGCATACACCGTCCATTCGGGAAAGCCCAGGATCTGGGTTTCAGAGTGCGTGTTGTACGAATTGAGGCCGCCCAGCACCGTGCGCCAGGCCAACAGGGCAAACACCAGGCCCAACAGCAACGCACCGAAACGGTCCAGCCTGTCGTTAGAGGTTTCGCCCAGTTTGGCGGTGAAGAAGTCGACGATGATGTTGCCGCGTTTGATCTGACAAAGGGGCATGAACAGCGCGATCGCGGCCCCCGTGACCACGCCGGTGAGTTCGAAGTCGCCGACGAGGGTAGCGCCCAGCAGGTTGCGGCCGATCAGGCTGGCGCAGGTCATGAGCGTGATCACCGTGAGCAGAACGCCCGCCAGCACAGCGCAGAATTTTGCAAGGGACTGCAGGATTTTCAAGAAGGCTCTCCAAAAAGCAGGTCTTGGCATTTGGGAGCTCCCAAAAACCGGGTAAGCCGATTATCAGAATTGAGGAGGCAAGCAGTCAGGCGGGTTACCCCGGGTAAAGCGGGGTATTTGCGCGGTGATTAAAGCAGCTGCGCGGTTATCGCGCAGCTGCCCCGCCGTGACATGCGCTTGCTAACCCCGTGTTCAGATGACTTTGACGGTGAGTGTTTCCAGCCCCGCCACACCGCCGACCATGGTGTCGCCCGAAACCACAGCCGCGACGCCTTCAGGCGTGCCGGTATAAATCAGGTCGCCCGGTTGCAGCTCCCATGCTGCCGACAGGTGTTCAATGGTTTCCGCGATGTTCCAGATCAGCTTGGAGACATGGCTGCGCTGGCGGTCCTTGCCGTTCACCTGGATGTAGAGCTCGGCATTGGCCACGTCGCCGGCTCGGGCCGCGGGTGTGATGGGGCCGATGGGCGCGGAGTGGTCATAGGCTTTGCCAATGCACCAGGGGCGGCCCTGCTTTTTCATCTCGCCCTGCAGGTCGCGACGCGTCATGTCCAGGCCCACGGCATAACCGTAGATGTGCTTTTGCGCATCGGCCGCCTTGATGTTTTTACCGCCGGTGCCAATGGCCACGACCAGCTCGATTTCGTGGTGCAGGTTCTTGGTCAGCGATGGGTAGGGAATGGTGCCCGTGACGCCGGCGTCCACCACGACAGCGGCGTCAGCGGGCTTGAGGAAGAAGAAGGGCGGCTCACGGCCTGTAAAACCCATTTCCTTGGCGTGTTCTTCGTAGTTGCGGCCCACGCAGTAGATGCGGTGCACGGGAAAACGGTCTTTGGTGCCCACAACAGGGACGGACACTGCGGCCGGTGGGGTGATGACAAAACTCATGACAACCTTTCTTCTCTGTGTATGCCCAGGGCCTGATGCACCGGGCGGTCTGAAAAACTGAACAGCACACAACCTTGCGCCGAACGCAATTGCGCAGTGTGCCACGACGGAATCACAAAATGGTCGCAAGGGCCAAACTCAAAAGTCGAGGTTTTGCCATCGCGCTCAATGCTGACGGAACCGGTGCCCTCGACCACGCTGAACACGGCCCCGTCGGTCTGGCGCCATGACTTGCCCTCAAAGCCGGCCGGCAGGCGTTGCATGAAGGTGGCCATGGTCGGCATGGGCGAGCCGCCGGTGGCCGGGTTCACATAGCGCAGCTTGACGCCGTCCCAGGCATCGATGTCGGCATGGGTTTCCAGCTGGTGCAGGGTTTCGCGCGTGCGGTCGTAGGGGTAGCTGAAGATGGGTGAGGTTTCACCGAACGGGGCGTCATACCGCATCGGCAGCATGTTGGCGCCGTAGCGGTGGCTGCTGATGCCTTGGGGCTTGGTGACTTCCTGTTGCTTGGCCGTGCCGTTTTCGGCAAAGCCTGCATCAAAGAAGCGCAGCATCGGGATGTCCAGGCCGTCCAGCCAGACCACCGGTGTATCGGACTCCACGCGGCCTTCGTGGCCGTGGTCATGCCAGGTCCAGCTGGGGGTGATGATGAAGTCGCCGGGTTTCATCTGCGTGCGCTCGCCATCCACGGCGGTGAAGGCGCCATGGCCTTCCACCACGAAGCGCAATGCGCTTTGTGTGTGGCGGTGGCTGGGCGCTATTTCACCCGGCATGATGACCTGCAGACCTGCGTACAGCGACTGCGTGATGCACGACTGCCCACGCAGGCCGGGGTTCTCCAGGATCAGCACGCGGCGTACCGCTTCTTCAGCGGTGATCAGCTCGCCCGACTTCATCAGGAAGGGATGCACGTCGGCGTACTTCCACAGCGCCGGCTGGCAGGGGGTGCTTGGCGATTGCGGCACCAGCGCGTGCAGCACTTCCCACAGCGGCGTCATGCTGTGCGCCGAGATGGCTTCATAAAAGGCCTTGCGTGCAGCGCCGTGGGGTGCTGAGGGCTGGCCTGGGGCGGTAGGGGGCGTCATGTCCATGATGGATGTCCAGTCTCTGGGGTGAAAGATCGCCGCTTAAAGGTCGTTATCGAAATACACGCCGTCCCGCATGAGCAACTGCTGCAGCTGTTTCACGTCGGTATCGGAAAAAGCCTGCCCGGCGCCGGGCATGGCCGCCGCCGTACCCGCTGCCTGGCCCATCACAAAGCAGCCGCCGCTGGCTCGCGCGGCCGATTGGCCTTCGTGCGTCATCGAGGCGCAGCGGCCGGCCACCAGCAGGTTGGCGACGCCCTGAGGCACCAGCATGCGCCAGGGGAGATCGTTGTAGACGCGGCCCTGCGCCTCATCGGTGTTGCGCGGAAATTGCCAGTCGATCCGGCCGTCCGCATGCAGCTCCATTGGCCAGGCATTGACGCCGATGGTGTCGTCAAAGCGGGCCGATGAAAGGATGTCTTCGCCGCTCAAGGCATAGAGGCCCTGAATGCGGCGTGTTTCGCGGATGCCGACCTGCGGCGCGATGTCGACGATGGCGGACTCCGCAAAGCCCGGCACTTCGTGGCGCAGGAAGCGGAAGTATTCGGTGATCTGGCGGCGGCCTTCAAGCTCACCTTCGCTGAGCTGCCGCGCGTCGGTGGCATCCATGGCCGTGCCTTGCGCGTTGCGGATCTGCGTGACGTTGGCGCGCCACTCGGTCGGGTTCTTCTGGGGGCGGAGGATGGCACCTTCACGGGGAAACTTGTAGCGGCCTGGCTCGCGCGCCTGGCTCTCGGCCATCAGGGTGTTGATGGCTTTGAATTCGCCCACAGCCGCCAGCGCGCGGGGTGCATCCACGTGGCCGACGCGAAACATGGTGGAGGGAAACAGTGCGCTGCCATGCCCGTCGCCCAGCTCAAACGGCACGCCGGCGAAGTTCGCCACATCGGCGTCGCCCGAGCAGTCGATGAAACGCGCGGCACGGATTGCCTGGCGGCCGGATTTGGTCTCGACCACCAGGGCGCTGACGCGATTGCCTTCCATCACCACCGCAGCAGCCCAGGCATGGAAAAGGATTTGCACACCGGCCGCCACCAGCAACTGGTCGGCTGCGCACTTGTAGGCCGACACGTCATAAGAGCGCACGCGGATGCGGCCCTGCATGCCGTCTTGCGGCGCGTTGAGGCCACCCAGCGCGTCAATGCGCTGCAGCAGGTCGTCGGCCACGCCGCGCACTACCTGCTGCATCTGGCCGTTTTTGCGGCCGTAGAGGCCCGCGAAATTGGTGACGCCGCCGGCTGTGCCCATGCCGCCGAGGAAACCATAGCGCTCCACCAGCAAGGTGCGCGCGCCGTGCCGAGCTGCGCTGACGCTGGCAGCAAGCCCTGCTGGCCCGCCGCCGATTACGACAACGTCAAATTCGCCGTAGACGGGCAGGGAGCGTGCGGGTTCGGTGACGGTGGGCATGGCTGTCTTCAGTTGCCTATTCAAGCTTGATACCGCGCGACTGGATGATGCCGCCCAAAATGGCGGCTTCGTCTTTGACGCGGCTCCTCAGGCCGTCGGGCGAAGTGCCCACAGCCTGCCATCCCTGGTTAAACAACTTTTGCCGCGTGTCGGCGTCGCGAATGATGCGCGGCACTTCTTGCGCCAGCCGCGCCTGGGCCGCTTTGGAAAGGCTGGCCGGGCCGATCAGGGCCGTCCAGACTTCCAGGTTGACATTCGTCACGCCGGCGTCGGCCAGCGACGGCACTTCCGGCACCAGGGAAGAGCGTCCGCCGGCCAGGCCAATCGCCCGGAGCTTGCCCGACCGCACATGCGGCATGGCCACGCCGGGCGGGATCAGCGCCATCTGGATCTGGCCGCCCAGCATGGCGGTCACCACCTGCGGGTTGCCGGCGAAGGGCACGTGAACCGGTGAGACGCCGGGCATGCGGCTTTTCAGCAGCTCCATGCCCAGGTGCGCCACCGAGCCGTTGCCGACCGAGCCGTAGTTCCACTGGCTGCCGCCCTGACGCGCGGCAGCGAAGAATTCGGCGCCGCCAGGCTGGCCCGCAGGCGCTACCAGCACCAGGGGCGCCGTGGTCAGTAGTGAAATTGGCGCAAAGTCTTTGGCCGGGTCATAGGGCAGCCTGGAGTACAGCAGCTTGGCCGAGGTCAGGTTGCCGTTGATGACGACGCCCAGCGTATGGTCGTCAGTGGCTTTGGCGACCTGGTCGGCCGCGATGTTGCCTGACGCGCCGGGTCTGTTTTCCACAATCACGGGTTGGCCGAGGGCGTGGCCCAAGGGTTCGGCCAGGCTGCGCGCCGCCATGTCGGGCGTAGAGCCGCCCGGAAACCCCACAAGGATGCGCACCGGCCTGGTCGGCCAGGCCGCATCTTTTAAGTCTTTTGGAGCTGCAGCCCAAGATGGATAAGCGCAAGCAGCTATCAAAAGCGTAGCAATTACCCGGAGAGCAGCGGTGTTGGGAAGAAGAGTCATGACAATCCCTGGGACTTTTGAAACCGTCATTGGAACAGTTTTGACGGCTCGATTCCGTCGTACATCCACTTCAGGCCGGCGAAACCCGCGCTCTCGGTGCCGCTCTGGAACATCTGGTTGCGCAATTCGCGTTGAACACCGGCCGCATGGTAAATATCACCGTAAAAACGGGCAGTCAATTGCACGCGGCCGGTACGCAGGTAGCGCTTTTGCTGGTATTTCTGAAAAGCCTTTGGCACATCGCCGCGGGTAAAGCGCAGCGCTTCACGCAGCACGACAGCGTCTTCAATGGCCTGGCCGGCGCCCTGGGCGAGGTACTGCAGCATCGGGTGGGCGGCGTCGCCCAGCAGGGTCACGCGCCGGTCGGTCCAGTTTTTCACGGGTTCACGGTCGCACAGTACCCACATCTTCCAGGTCTCGATTTTTCCCAGCAGTTCCTTGACTTGCGGGCAGGCATCGGCGAAACGTTCGTTCAACTCGGCCGTATCGCCAAAGGTGTTCCAGCCCTCGTCGTATTTGTTGCTGTGAAAAACAGCCACCAGGTTGAAGAGTTCGCCGCGGCGCAGGGGGTAGTGAACCAGATGGGTTTTCTCGCCACCCCAAAGCAGCACATCGTCGCTCCACAGATGGGCCGGTACATCCTCGCGCTTGAGCACGGCGCGGTAGGCGATATGGCCCGACACGCGAGGTTTGCCGTCGCCCACCACGGCTTCACGGATGCGGCTCCAGATGCCGTCTGCGCCTATCAGCGCGCTGCCTTCCACGGTTTCGCCGTCTGCAAGGTGCACGGTCACGCCGCTTTCCGACTGGTCAAACGACTCCACCCTGGCGCTGGTGCGCAAGGTGACGTTGGGCTGCGCCCGGCAGGCATTGAGGAACACCTGGTGCAGGTCGGCGCGGTAAATCACGCCATAAGGAAACCCATAGGTGGCGCGGGCCAGGTCGCCAAGCGGGACACGGACAACTTTCTCGCCCGTGCGCACATCGTTCATGCCAAGACCGGTGGGAAAGAACGCCACACGATTGACGGCTTCAGTGAGGCCCAGGTAGTCAAACATGCGGAAAATATTGGGACCGAGCTGGATGCCGGCGCCGATCTCGCCAAAACTCGCCGCCTGTTCCATGAGCGTCACGGCATGCCCGTCCTGCGCGAGCACCAGGGCCGCGGCCAGCCCGCCGATGCCGCCGCCCGAGATGAGGATGGGGGATGTGTGTGACATGTGTGAGAGGGTATCAGGGGGCTTCGACAATGATAAGTATGCTTATCATGTATGTACGCTAGTACATACCCTGAGCGCAAAGCTGAACGGTAAACTCGGTAAATGGCAAAAAGCTTTAACTTCAGCGAGGCCCCCGGGCACTTGATCCGCCGGGCACAACAACTCGCGGTCGCGATCTTCATGGAGGAGACGGCCGGGTTTGATGCGACGCCCGTGCAGTTCGCCATCCTGAATGCGCTGATGGACGACCCGGGCGAAGACCAGATCACTCTGTCGGGCCGCGTTGCCTTTGACCCGGCCACTTTCGGGTCGGTGATCGGGCGGCTGGAGGCCAAAGGCTGGGTCAAGCGGGAGGCTGACCCATCCGACAAGCGCCGCAAACTGCTGTGGACGACGCCCGAAGGGGAAAAAGTTGCACTGCAGATGAAGCGTGCTGTCAGCAAGGCACAGCAGCGCATCGTGAGCCCGCTGGATGATGACGAGCGGGTGCAGCTCGGCCTGTTGCTTGGTAAGCTGATCAGCGGCCACGAAAACGCGGCCAGGTAGCCGGCATCAGAACTGCGCGCAGACAAAAAAACGGGGCCGTCAGCCCCGTTTTTTATTGTCTGCCTGTTTGCCAGGCCCTGGCTCAAGGCTCAGGCTGACTTGGCCACCAGGTCGAAATGCTCCACCGTGGGCGGGCCGGCAAAGAAGGGCCCGACGATGGCACGCCAGTCGGCAAAGGCGGGCGACTGACGAAAGTCGACGGTGTGGTTTTCCAGTGTGTCCCAGAAGATCTGCAGGATGTAGCGTTCGGGGCTTTCAATGCCCTTGTTGACCTTGAAGCCCTGAAAGCCCTTGGCTTTGGAAATGACTTCGCGGATGCCGCGCTGGATGGCTTCGTCAAAGGCTGCTTGCTGGCCCGGGTGAATGCGGATGTCGGCGAGTTCGAGAATCATGAACAACTTTCTGAGGTAATTAATACTGGGTAGAAGGCAACTCTACCGTCAATCCGTCGAGCGCGGGCGTGAGCTTGATCTGGCAACTGAGCCGGCTGTTGGGAAGGCGCGGCGCGGCGGTAAATGCCAGCATGCCGAGCTCTTCGCCATCAGGTGGCGGCAGGGTTTGCGTGTCCGAGGAAAAAGGTTCCTGCACGTGTACATGGCAGGTGGCGCAAGTCAGCAGGCCGCCGCAGTCGGCGGCAATGCCGTCAATGCCTGCGGCCACTGCGGCTTCCATCAGGCTTTTGCCGACTTTGCCTTTTACCGGCGTGGAGCGGCCGCCCGATTCGATGAAATGGATGGTGATCATGGTTATTTTTTATGCGGGCCGCGGCGGTTAGATCCGGCTGAAGTATTCACGTCTTTGCCAGTCGTCCTGGTCCTGGGCCTCGGCATGGCGGGTGATTTCGGCCTGTTTGACCCGCGTGAGGTAAGCGATGAACGCGCTGCCGAATGCCTCCGCCAGCGTCGTGTCGCCTTGCAAGGCTTGCAGCGCCTCTTCGAGGCTGGTGGGCAATCTTTTGGCGGTGTCACCATAAGGCGCGTCGGTGGCTGGGGGGGCTTTCAGGCGGCGCGCGATGCCGTCCAGCCCGGCGTGGATTTGCGAGGCCAGATAGAGATAAGGGTTCGCGGCGGGTTCGCCGAGGCGGTTCTCGATACGTGTGCCGTTGTCGTTGCATTGGCCAACCACGCGCAGCATGGCACCGCGGTTGTCCCGGCCCCACAAAATCGATTGGGGCGCCAGCGCATTCGGCCGAAAGCGGCCGAAACCATTGATGGTGGGCGTGCAGAAGGCCGTCATGCCGCGCGCATGCGCGAGCAACCCGGCGAGGTAGTGTTCGCCGGTTTCGGTCAGCGTGTACTGCGCGTGCGCGGGTGTGCTTCCGTCCGCGGGGCTTTGGCGTTTGAAGGCGTTGGCACCGGTTTTCAGGTGCACCAGTGACTGGTGCAGGTGCCAGCCGCTGGACATGATGTTGGGAAAGGGCGGGCGGCACATGAAGGTGGCGTGGTAACCGGCACGCCGCAAGGCCTGTTTCACCGCACTGCGAAACAGCACCATGTTGTCGGCGGCTGTCAGCGCATCGGTGGCTTCAAATACCGCCTCGACCTGGCTGGGCCCCAGCTCGATTTCCAGCGACAGCAGGGGCAGCCCCAGCGCCTGCGCCGTGCGCTGTACGATGCGAAGCGGCTCCTCGGCCATGTCCACCCATTGCTCTGACAGCAGGTGGTAGCCGGGATGGATCATGGTCACCTCTGGCGGCAAGCCCGGCCAGTCGGCCCGCGTCGGGTCAAGCTGGGGAACGCTGCCACCCTCGGCAATCCGGTAAATGTGGAACTCGATTTCCAGCCCACACTTCATGCCGTAGCCGGCTTCGGCCAGGTTGGCGAGGGCGCTTTGCAGCACGCGGCGAGTGTCGAACTCCACGGGGCTGCCGTCGGGGAACCACGGCTGGCACTGCACCCAGCCGGTCTTCTCCGCCCAGGGCAATTCTTTCAGGCTCGCCGGGTCGGCCAGCAGCATCACATTGCCGCCAAATTCAAAGCCCGGCAGTTCAGCGGCGCCGCCAGCCTCGAACACTTTGTAGGCGGTGCGGTCGGCCGTGTCCTTGAGCAGCAGCGTGCTCACCATGCCCACGCCTTCGGTCATGGCCTGTGCGGCAGTTGCGGCCACCAGTGTCTTGCCGCGCAACATGCCATGCAGGTCGCACCAGGCAAAGCGCACCAGCTCAAGGCCGCCCGCCTCGATGCGCCGCGTGGCATCGGCCAGCGCAGCCTGCCTTGCCGCGTCTTGCACGCCGCATTGCGCCGCAAAGCTGCTCATGGCTGAGTGACGGTGCTGGGTGAGTCGGAGGTGGCTCTGGCGCCCAGCCACGGCGCACTCTCGCGTTTGGTGCGCGCGGTTTGCTGCCACCACTGAGACCATTCGCCCGCCGGCGCAATGCCATCCACCGTGTCCGGGCCGGTGATCGCTGCGGCCAGCGCAGGGTCGGCGATGCCGGGCGCCACGCCGCCGTTTTGCACGGTCTCAATCGCCTTGAGCAGCACGCGCCGGTTGGCCATGATGACCTTGTCGGAGGTGCCCAGGTGTTCGCGTGTGCGGTCCTGGATCTCGCCCATGCTTTCCACGGCCCATTGGTCGTGCACATTGATGTCTTCTTCGCCCATGCCCAGGTAGGTGGTGCTCATCTGCTCTTCGGCGTTGAAGCCCCAGTTGTTGTGGCGGCCCGCTTTGGGAATGTAATCGGGCAGGGCAATGAACTGCTGGCGCTGCGCGCGCATGCTCTCGCGGTCCAGCGGGGCGCCAAAGCTGGTGAAGAAGGTGTACCAGTAGGTGTTCGTGTCGTCTACCGGCACATGCATCTGCGTGATGGTCATGGTTTCCGACAGCGGAATCACAAACGTGGCCGGAAAGATGGCGTTGGTCACGCGCACATGCGTGAGCTTGTCGGTCATGGCGCGCAGTGCGGTCAGCTGCATGCCCCAGGGCTTGTTTTCAAAGCTGATGTCGGGCTGGGCGAACTCGCGCATGATGCGCGTCATCGGCCACTGCTCGCCGTCCTTTGTGCCGGCGCTGGCGCTGCGAAACTGCTTGCCGGCCGGGTTTTCGCCGATTTCGTCGAGCGGATCGTCCTGCAAAAAGCGATGCAGGAAAGACGGGTGCGCCGGGTCGATGCCCACTTCAAAAGCCTGCAGCCAGTTGGCGTTCCACAAACCCTTGAAGGCAAAGCTGTGCGTGGCCGGTGCGGTAAAGCAATCAAAAGCGGGAAAGGGCGGCGGTGTGCTGCCCTCGTCGCCCATCCAGGCAAACAGCACGCCGGCTTTTTCAATCACGGGGTAGCTGCGCTGGCGTATGCGTTCACACAACTTGCTGCCCGTGGGCTCGGCCGGTGTTTCCAGGCAGCGGCCGTCGGTGGCGAACTTCCAGCCGTGAAAAGGGCAGCGCAGGCCGCCGCCTTGCGCGGCGCTTTCGCGGCGGCCAAACGACAGGTCGGCGCCGCGGTGCGCGCAGTCGCGGTCCAGCAGGCCCCATGCGCCGGAGGTGTCCTTGAACAGCACCAGATTCTGGCCGAACAGTTTGAGCGCCTTGACCGGGCGGATCTCCATACGCGGGTCCAGCGCCGGGTTGAACTCATCGACCAGCGCCGCAGGTTGCCAGTACTGGCGCAGCAGCTTGCCGCAGGGCGTGCCCGCGGTGATGCGGGTGAGCAGTTCGTTCTGTTCAGCGTTCATGGAGACCTTAAAACGGTATACCGAAATTAAAATTCAGTGTACATTCTCGGGCATGAACTTGCAAGAAACCGTTTTGATGCAGTTGCGCGACCTGATCTTGCGCGGCGAGTTTGAGCCGGGCCAGCGCCTGGCCGAGCAGCAACTGGCCGAGCGCCTGGGCGCCTCGCGCACACCGGTGCGGGCCGCGCTGGTCACGCTGGAGCAGGAAGGGCTGGTCGAGGCCAATGACACCGGCAAATACCTGGTGCGCCAGTTCACCCCGCGCGAGGTGGCCGATGCCATTGCGGTACGCGGCCATCTGGAGGGCATGGCGGCGCGGCTGGTAGCTGAGCACGGTGTGTCACGCCAGTTGCAACTTGATTTGCAGTCCTGCCTGGACGAAGGCGACCGCGCACTGGCTGCCAACCCGCTGGGCTATGACAACTACGCGGCCTATGCGGCCATGAACGACCGCTTCCACGCGCTTATCCTGGAGGCCAGCGGCAACCGTGCACTGCAACGCGCGATCGAATTGAACGACAAGCTCCCCTTCGCGTCAGCCTCGGCCATGTTGCCCATGCAGTCCACGCTGGAGCAGGACCGCGACTGGATGCACTACGCGCACCGCCAGCACCACATGCTGTTTGCAGCGCTCAAGGCCGGGGAGGGGGCGCGTGCCCAGGCGCTGGCAGTCGAACACACGGAAGTCGCACAGATGAACATGCGCATGGCGCTGCAGCGGCGCGCCGAAACCGAAAGCCTGATGCCTGGTTTGCGCCTTGTGGTGGGCGGCTAGCGCCTGCCCGCGGTCTAGCGCTCTCCCATTAATAACTTCAGGTCGATGGATTCAGCAACCGCCTTATTGCCGGCATCACCCAGGTGCAGGTGGTCGCCCGAGTCATAGGCGGGCAGGATGCGCAGCGGGTTCTGCGGATCGCGCGCCACCGCATCAAAATCCAGCACCGCATCGAATTCGCCGCTGTCGCGTATCCATGCGTTGACGCGCTGGCGCACCGCGTCTTTTGCGGGGCTGTAGTAATTGGCAATCGGTGAGCCCGGCATTGTCAGCGCGCCCTCGAATGGGGTCAGCGTGGCGCCGACGATGCGCACGCCGCGGCTCCTGGCGCGAGCAATCAGCTGCCGGTAGCCGGCGATCAGTGCGTCAGTCTGTGTGGCGGGCTCCTTGGGTTCAAGGGTGCTGCCAGGCCAGCTGATGTCGTTGATGCCCATGAGCAGCACTACGGTGGCAATACCGGGCTGACCCAGCACGTCGCGCTCGAACCGGGCCAGTGCATTCATGCCCATGTGGTTCTTGAGCACCCGTCCGCCCGAAATACCCGCGTTGAGCACGGCCACGTTTTGACTGGCCAGGCGGCGCGCCAGAAAATCCGGCCAGCGCTGGTCGGCGCCCGGCGTGGACGCCGCGCCGTCGGTGATGGAGTCGCCAAAGGCCACCACGCTGCGTGTGCCCGGTGCGGCGTCGACCAACACCGCGCTGAGAAAGAGGCGGCTGTTCACCGTGGCATCTGCCTTGAGGACGCTCGCGTTCACGGCATTGCCTGCCGCAATCTGCGCGGGCTGAAGGCCGTCCCAGTGAATGGTGGTGAGTGGTGTCGTTTGTGGAAAGTAGAGGCTGACCGACAGGTGGGCCAACGGTGCGACGCGCGTCTCGATCGGGTCGCTCATCACGACGGCGCTTGCCGGCACGGTAACGGCCTGTTGCCCCCCAAAGGTCACTGCCTTTCCGGCTTCGCCGGCAGGCGCTATCTGGGCCGCGCCTACCTGCAAGGCTTGTGAGCCATATTCGTTGGACAGCACGATGCGCACGCGTGAGCCGCCCACGCTGGCCCGGACGGTCTGGCGCACGGTCTGGTCGTGAAGCGTGGCGGGAAGGCCCAGCGGCAGCACAAAGTCATTGCTCCAGATGGGTTGGGGGCTTGCCGTCCAGCTTGGCATCCACACGCCGGCACCAGCTGCCTGCGCCTGCGGTAAAGCACTGGCAAACAGCAGCGCGAATGAAAGAACGGCTTGAAATACGCGCCGCTTTGAAAGGAAAAATGTGTTCATGGTGTGGTTCTCTCAGCAAGTGACGGGGATGGCGCGCGGCTCGGCCTTGTCGCGCGACAGGCTGTACAGAGTGACCGCGATGCCGGCCACCGTGATCAGCGCAGCCAGCCAGCTCAAGCCGCCCAGCCCGAAGGAACTGTTGACGACCAGGCCGCCCAGCCACGCGCCCAGCGCATTGCCCACATTGAAGGCACCGATGTTGAGGCTGGCCGCCAGGTTCTGGCCTGCGCCGTGCGCCTGCTGCAGCACGCGCATCTGCAGCGGCGCCACCGTGGCAAAAGAGGCCGCGCCCAGCAGCCCGACAAACACCACCGTGGCCACCGGCGAATGCAGCACAAAGCCCATCACGCCCAGCACCAGCGCGAGCGCGCCCAGTGTGAGCAGCAGCGACATCCGCAGCCCGCGGTCGGCCAGGCGTCCACCCAGCAGATTGCCCACAAAGAAGCCACCGCCAAACACCAGCAGGATGGGCGACACCGCCGCTTCGCTGAAGCCGGTGATCTGCGTGAGGATGGGCTGGATGTAGGTGAAGATCGCAAACAGGCCGGCGAAGCCGAGCACCGTCATCAAGAGGCCCAGCAGTACTTGCGGGCGGGCCAGGCCGGCCAGCTCTTGCCGGATGGTCGAGGTACCGTTTTCAGCCGCGCTGCGCGGCACAAAAATGGCCAGCACCACAAAGGCGAGCAAGCCGATCAGCGTCACCACCCAGAAAGTGGAACGCCAGCCGTAGTGCAGGCCCAGCCAGGCGCCAGCGGGCACGCCGAGCAGGGTGGCCAGCGACAGCCCGCTGAACATGATGGCGATGGCCGAGGCCTTGCGCTCGGGCGCGACCAGGCCGGTGGCCACGATGGAGCCCACGCCGAAGAAGGTGCCGTGCGCCATCGAGGTAATGACGCGGGCGGCCATGAGGCTGCCGTAGTCCGGCGCCAGCGCGCAGGCCAGGTTGCCCAGCGTGAAGATGGCCATGAGGGCCAGCAGCACGGTTTTGCGCGGCAGCTTGCGCGTGGCCAGCGTCAGCACCGGCGCGCCCACCGCCACGCCCAGCGCGTAGCCTGAAATCAGCAACCCCGCCGACGCGATGGTGACGCCCAGGTCGGCTGAGACCTGCAGCAGCAGGCCCATGATGACAAATTCTGTCGTGCCGATGCCAAAGGAGCCCGCGGTGAGGGCCAGCAGGCCTAACGGAAGTGAAGGGAGTGATTTGCGCGCATCCATGAAAGTCGCCTAAAAAGAGGATGTGCTGAGTGTGAAGACTAAGTGCTATCTTGACTAGAATGCCGAAAAGACAATCATTTATGAATTCAATTCACAATAATTCACGCAAAAATACCAGTTCATGCCCCGCATAGACGTCAACCGCTCCGGCGAGATGGAGGCCTTTGTCCAGGTCGTGGACAAGGGCGGTTTTTCGGCTGCCGCCCGGCAGCTGTGCATGACCCCTTCGGCCGTCAGCAAGCTGGTGACCCGTCTGGAGGCGCGGCTGGGTACGCGGCTTGTCAACCGCACTACGCGCAAGTTGCAGCTCACACCCGAAGGCACGACGTTTTACGAGCAGAGCACGCGCGTGCTGGCCGACATGGACGAGGCCGAACGCGGTGCGGCCGCCGGCGCCATGCCGCGCGGGCGCGTCAGCATCAACGCCAGCATGCCCACCGCGCACTGCTTGCTGCTGCCGTTGGTGCCGGCCTTTCACGAGCGCTTTCCGGATATCTTGCTGGACATTACCTTGACCGACCGCGTGGTCGACTTGCTGGATGAGCGCACCGATGTGGCAATCCGCTGGGGTGCACTTGCGTCGTCCCAACTGGTGGCGCGGCGCCTGGGCGATACGGCGCAGGTGATTGTCGGCAGTCCCGGGTACCTCGCCCGGCACGGCACACCGCGCACACTGGAAGAGCTGGAAGTGCACCAGCGCCTGGCCCATACCTTCAAGCGCAATATGCATTACTGGCCGGTACGGGTAGACGGGCAGGTTCAGCAGTTGCCGATCACCGGCTATGCGCGTGCCAGCGACGGCGAGGCGCTGCGCCACCTGGTACTGGCGGGGGCGGGGCTAGCCCGCATGTCGATGTTCCACGTCGGCCGCGACATTGACGCGGGCCGCCTGGTGCCGGTGGCTGAAAGCCTGAACCCGGGCGAGCGCGAACCCATCCATGCAGTATTTGTCGGCCGGGGCGGCCGCTTGCCGGCGCGCGTGCGCGTGCTGCTGGATTTTCTGGTTGAGCAGGTCACGCAGGAGGTTCTTGATGGTGGCGGGCTCGGGCATGACTACCAGCTGCATCAACCCTGACGCCTGAATGCGCCCGCACACAAACAGTGCGTGAGCGCTAAGTACTACCCCCTACATAGGTTCCCTATGGTTGCAGCGAGATAACTTGCCTAGTATTGGTAACAAGTCGTAAGGCTGCAAGGCCGCTCCGGCCATGGAGATTTCTATGCACCGCAATTCTGTTCACACCTTGGGTCTTTCCCTTTTGCTGTTGGCATTGTCCAGCGCAAGTTTTGCGCAGGAGCGTTTCAGCGTATCCGCAGACAACCAGGAAGTCACCGACAGCCGCACCGGCCTGGTCTGGCGGCGTTGCGCGGAGGGCATGGTCTGGAAGGGCAAGACCTGCACCGGGCAACCGGCTTTCCTGAACCATCCCGATGCGGCCGCGCGTGCCAAGGCGGCTTCCGCGCCGGAGGCCCAATGGCGCTTGCCGATTCTCAAAGAACTCTCCAGCATCGTCTCTGCACGAGAGGCTGACGTGGACAAGGCGGCGATAGATCCGAATGCTTTTCCGGGCACGCCCGTGGCGCGCTTCTGGACATCGAGCAGCACCGGCCCGGGCTATTTCACCTTTGTGGGCTTCAGCGACGGCAGTGCCGGTGAAGCCCCGCGTGCCACGGCGGCCGTCGTGCGCCTGGTGCGCAATGCGAAGTAAGCGGCACCCAACGCCGGCAGCAGCCGGCGCATCGGCCCTCAGTCTTTGGCCACCTGCAGCACCAGTTTGCCGAAGTTCTCGCCGTTGAAAAGCTTGAGCAGTGTTTCCGGGAAGGTGTCCAGCCCCACGACGATGTCTTCCTTGCTTTTCATGGTGCCGGCCTTGAGATAGCCGGCCATCTCCGCCACACCGACGTGGTAGCGGTCGGCGTAATCAAATACCACGATGCCTTCCATGCGGGCGCGATTGACCAGCAGCGATAAATAATTGGCGGGGCCCTTCACGGGCGTGGTGTTGTTGTATTGGCTGATGGCGCCGCAGATGATGATGCGGGCGCCGCGCGCCAGCCGCGCCAGCACCATGTCCAGGATCTCGCCGCCCACGTTGTCGAAGTAGATGTCGATGCCCTTGGGGCAATGTTCCTTCAATCCGGCACGCACGTCGCCGTTCTTGTAGTCGATGCAGGCGTCAAAGCCCAGTTCCTTGACCACCCAGTCGCACTTGGCCTTGCCCCCGGCAATGCCCACCACCCGGCAACCCTTGAGCTTGGCGATCTGGCCTACTGTCTGGCCCACGGCGCCGGCCGCGCCGGAAACCACGACGGTTTCGCCGGCCTTGGGCAGGCCGACTTCCAGCAGGCCGAAGTAGCCGGTCATGCCGGGCAGGCCCAGCACATTAAGCCAGGATGTGAGGCCCAGGCGCGGGTCGATCTTGAACATGCCGCTGCGCTTGATCTGGTCGGCCGGGATCAGGCAATATTCCTGCACGTCGAGTGCGGCGTTCACGTAGTCGCCCACGGCAAAGGCCGGGTTTTGCGAGGCGATCACTTTGCCCACACCGCCGGCACGCATCACGGCGCCGATTTCCACCGGCGGGATGTAGCTTTTGGCGTCGTTCATCCAGCCGCGCATGGCCGGGTCCAGCGACAGGTAAAGGGTTTTGACGAGCACGTCGCCCGGGCCGGGTTCGGCCACGGGCTCGGTGGTGAAGCTCCAGTTGTCGCGTGTGGGCAAGCCGACGGGGCGGCTTGCCAGGCGAATCTGGTGGTTGGCTAAGGTGGCGATGGCGCTCATGGTGGTCTCCGCTGAATTGGGGAAGGTTGTCGCCAGAATGGTAGCGGCGACCGGGCTTTGCACCAGTCGCGCAGGCGATTCGCGCGGCGGGCTGGCAAGGTTTGGGTTTATGCTTTAGAGATGAAACTCCACAACTATTTCCGCTCTTCTTCGTCGTTTCGTGTACGCATTGCGATGGAGCTCAAGGGCCTGAGCTACGACTACATTCCTGTGCACATTGCCAAAGGGGAGCACAAGCAGTCGCCTTACGCCGCCCTGGCCGCCGACACCCTGGTGCCCCTGCTGGAAGTCGATGGGGAAAAGCTGTCGCAGTCGATGGCCATCATCGAATACCTGGATGAAAAATACCCGGAACCGGCCTTGCTGCCGGCGGATGCATTGGGCCGCGCCAAGGTGCGCGCGCTGGCGCAGTCCATTGCCTGCGAAATCCATCCCGTCAATAACCTGCGCGTCCTGAAATACCTGGTCAAGGAACTCAAGCTCGACGAAGCTGCAAAGAACGCCTGGTATGTGCACTGGTGCCGTGAAGGCCTGGAGGCCTTTGAACGCCAGCTGGCCCAATTGCCGGCATCGACCTATTGCTATGGCGATACACCGACACTGGCTGATTGCTGCCTGGTGCCGCAGATATTCAATGCCAAACGCTTTAACGTGAGTTTTGACGGACTGCCGCGCACCATGGCCGCGTTCGACGCCTGTATGGCGCTGCCGGCCTTCCAGAAAGCCCAGCCTTCGGCCTGCCCCGACAACGAAGCCTAAATATGTGGCCCCCACGTTCCCCACTTCGTGTGGTTCACGAGGCCTTGCAGGCCGCGGCTTGCGAGACGCTACGCCTCTGTCGCCTGTCCAAACCTGCTCAAGCAGGTTCGGAGCCGCAGGCTCCAGCCCCTCAGGGGCCAATTTTCCTGGGGGCGGCCCGTCGGAAAATTACCGGTGCCTGTTTTGCATACTGATTGGCTGATTCCCGACTGGCCGGCGCCTGCCGGCGTGCGTGCAGTGTTCACCACACGTGCCGGTGGCGTGTCGCCCGTTCCCTATGACAGCCTGAACCTGGGTGACCACGTCGGCGACCAGCCGGCCAATGTTGCGGCGAACCGCGATGTGCTGCGGCGGGCAACGGGCAGCCACCCGGTGTTCCTTCAGCAGGTGCATGGCAGCGAGGTGCTGGTGTTGAGCGCCGATGCCGCCGACGGCCAGACAGCCGATGCCTGCGTGACGGATCAGGCGGGACTTGCCTGCACCATCATGGTGGCCGATTGCTTGCCGGTGCTGTTCGCGAGCGAAGAGGGCGCTGTGGTGGCCGCAGCGCATGCGGGCTGGCGCGGGCTGGCAGGAAGTCCGACGGGCCCGCACGGTGTACTTGAGGCAGTTTATGAGTCATTTCGGGCTCTGGCCCAACAAAAACAAGCGCAATCAGCTATCAAAATAATAGCATGGCTCGGACCGTGCATCGGGCCTGCAGCGTTCGAAGTCGGCGCTGAAGTCAAGGCCGCGTTCGAAACCGTTCAGTCTGACGCCGGCCGCTGCTTTACGCCGTGCGGCAGCGATAAATACTTGGCCGACTTGCCGGCGCTGGCGCGGTTGCGCCTCAAGGCGATGGGGATTACACAGGTGTACGGCAATGATGGCAGCGATGCATGGTGCACCGTGGGCAATCCGTCAAGGTTCTTTTCCCACCGGCGGGATGCCGGCGTCACTGGTAATGGGTTTGGCGCCACGGGGCGCATGGCCGCCTGTATCTGGCGCGTGTGACGGTGAGGGTTTGTCTGGGGCTGCGTCCGCGTCTGCAGTTTGCTGCAGGCGCTCCTCTGCTGCGCGCTTCTTGATCGCCTTGCTGCGGGCAGGTGCACCCATCAGGTAAACCACCAATGCCACAGGACCCAGTCCATAGAGTACAAAGGTGACCAGTGCCCCCAGAAGTGTGCCGTTGCTGTTGGTGGCTTCGGCAACACTCATCATGAGCACAACGTAAATCCAGGCGATGACAATCAAATACATAAATACGTAGAACTCCGCGGCCCTGGTGAGCAATTTGTAATGCAAATCCTACGATACTGTTGGTGTGCTCAAAAGAGTCACCAGGACTCAACATGGATCGGGGAGACAAGATGAATTTTGACGCAAAGCAGGCCGAAGCGGCCCGGCAGATGCAAGAGACCTTTGCGGCAGGCCTGCAGCAGGCCATGAGTGTCATGGCAAACGCCGGATCAAGCGCCGGCTTCAATACTGGTGCAAACAACGGATTTGCGCCAATGGGTGCATTCAGCACAGGCCAGACCCCACCGGCACTCCAGTTCGATCCGGCCAGGCTCCAGGAATTGCAGCAGCGCTATATCGCGGACGCCTCAGCCCTGTGGAACCAGGGGTTGCAGGACGGCGCCGATACGCTGGTGTCTTCTGACCGCAGGTTTTCAAGCGCGGCCTGGAAGACCAACCCCGTCTCGAAATTTTCGGCTTCCACCTATCTGCTGAACGCCCGCACCCTCATGGCCCTGGCCGACGCCGTCGAAGGCGACGCAAAGACCCGCGCACGCGTGCGCTTCGCGGTCGAGCAATGGATGGCGGCCACGGCGCCCAGCAATTTCCTGGCGCTCAATGCAGAGGCGCAGCAAAAAGCCATCGAGAGCCAGGGCGAAAGCATCGCCCAGGGTCTCACCAACCTGCTGCACGATCTGAAGCAGGGCCACGTATCCATGACCGACGAGCGTGTGTTCGAGGTCGGTAAAAACGTTGCCACCACCGAAGGCGCGGTGGTGTTTGAAAATGAATTCTTTCAACTGCTGGAGTACAAGCCCCTGACGGCAAAGGTGTACGAAAAGCCTTTCCTGCTGATCCCGCCATGCATCAACAAGTTCTACATCCTTGACCTGCAGCCCGAGAACTCGCTGATCCGCTATGCCGTCAGCCAGGGCCACCGCACCTTCGTGGTGAGCTGGCGCAATCCGGACGAGTCGATGGCCCGGAAGACGTGGGACGACTACATCGAGCACGCCGCCATCAAGGCGATCGAGGTAGTGCAGGAGATCACCGGCGCCAAGACCCTGAACGCACTGGGTTTTTGCGTGGGCGGCACCATCCTCGGAACAGCGCTGTCCGTGCTGGCCGCACAGGGTAGAAAGCCGGTGGCCAGTGCCACGTTGCTCACCTCGTTTCTTGATTTCACCGACACCGGCATCCTTGATATCTTCATCGACGAAACCTCGGTCAAGTACCGTGAGGCCGAGATGGGGGAGGGCGGCTTGCTCAAGGGGCAAGACCTGGCTTCCACCTTCAGCTTCCTGCGACCAAACGACCTTGTCTGGAATTACGTGGTCGGCAATTACCTGAAGGGCGAAACACCGCCTCCGTTTGACCTGCTGTACTGGAACAGCGACTCCACCAACCTGCCGGGCCCGTTTTACGCCTGGTACCTGCGCAATACCTATTTTGAGAACAATCTCATCAAGCCGGGCAAGACCGTGGTGTGCGGCCAGAAAGTAGACTTGCGCAAGGTCGACATTCCTGTGTACATCTACGGCTCGCGTGAAGACCACATCGTGCCGATTGGCGGCGCCTATGCCTCCACGCAGCACTTGCCTGGAAAAAAACGTTTTGTCATGGGTGCTTCCGGCCATATTGCGGGTGTGATCAACCCGCCGGCCAAGAAAAAACGAAGCTACTGGACCCGTGACAAGCTGCCACAGGGGAAGTTTCCCGCGACGCAAGCCGGTTGGCTCGAAGGCGCGACAGAACATCCTGGCAGCTGGTGGACGGATTGGTCGGAATGGCTCAAGGGCCATGCTGGCAAGCAAATTGCTGCACCCAAAACCTATGGCAGCCGCAAGTACAAAGCCATCGAGCCTGCGCCGGGCCGCTATGTCAAGGCAAAAGCCTGACACAGCAAGCCGCGCCTCTCAGACCGCATTTATAAACGCATTCATAAACGCATCCTAAAACTTCAAAAGGGACACATCATGGAAGACATCGTTATCGTTGCTGCCGGCCGCACCGGCGTCGGTAAATTCGGCGGCTCGCTCGCCAAAATACCCGCAACCGAGCTCGGCGCAGCCGTCATCAAGGGTGTGCTGGAGCGTTCCGGCCTCAGCGCCGACCAGCTCGGCGAGGTCATCATGGGCCAGGTTCTGACCGCCGGTGTCGGCCAGAACCCGGCACGCCAGTCGGTCATCAAGGCAGGTTTTCCCAACGGCATTCCGGGCCTGACCATCAATGCGGTCTGCGGCTCCGGCCTCAAAGCCGTCATGCTGGCAGCGCAGGCTGTGGCCACGGGTGACAGCGAAATCGTCATTGCCGGCGGCCAGGAAAACATGAGCGCCGCGCCGCACGTACTCAACGGTTCGCGCGACGGCCAGCGCATGGGCGACTGGAAGATGATCGACTCCATGATCGTCGACGGCCTGTGGGATGTCTACAACCAGTACCACATGGGCATTACCGCCGAAAACGTGGCGAAGAAATACGAGATTAGCCGCGAGGCGCAGGACGCCTTGGCCCTGGGCAGCCAGACCAAGGCCGCGGCCGCGCAGGACGCCGGCAAGTTCAAGGATGAAATCATCTCCATCACCATTCCGCAGAAAAAAGGTGATCCGGTGGTATTTGCCGCGGACGAATTCATCAACCGCAAAACCAGCGCCGAAGGCCTGGCGGGCCTGCGCCCAGCGTTTGACAAGGCTGGTGGTGTGACGGCCGGTAATGCCTCGGGCCTGAATGACGGCGCTGCCGCGGTGATGGTCATGACGGCCAAAAAAGCCGCCGCACTGGGCCTCAAGCCATTGGCGCGCATCGCCAGCTACGCAACCACCGGTCTCGACCCGGCCTACATGGGCATGGGCCCGGTACCCGCGTCGACCAAGGCGCTGCAGCGCGCAGGCTGGAAGGCCCAGGACCTCGACCTGCTCGAAATCAACGAAGCCTTTGCTGCCCAGGCCTGCGCGGTGAACAAGGAGATGGGCTGGGACACCAGCAAGGTCAACGTCAACGGCGGCGCCATCGCGATCGGCCACCCGATTGGCGCGTCCGGCTGCCGCATCCTGGTGACGCTGCTGCACGAAATGGCGCGGCGCGATGCGAAAAAAGGGATTGCCAGCCTCTGCATCGGCGGCGGCATGGGGGTTGCCCTCACACTGGAACGCTGAATATAAGGTAAAAGAGGCTGAGACTGGCTTGCACCGTGCGCAAGCAGCTATTAAATCGATAGCGAATCACGGTGGGCCGTTCGGCAGGGAAGTCATCAGGTAAACGGTTTCGAATAATTCACAAAATCAAGGAGAGCGAAATGGCAAAGAAAGTAGCGTATGTCACGGGCGGTATGGGCGGCATTGGAACTGCCATCTGCCAACGGCTGGACAAGGATGGGTTCACGGTGATCGCCGGATGCGGCCCCACGCGCGACTTCACCAAATGGCTCGACGAGCAAAAAGCCCTGGGCCATACTTTTTATGCTTCCGTGGGAAACGTCGGCGACTGGGATTCCACCGTCACGGCCTTTGACAAGGTCAAGGCCGAGCATGGCCCCGTGGCTGTGCTGGTCAACAACGCCGGCATCACGCGCGATGGCCAGTTCCGCAAGATGAGCAAGGCCGATTGGGATGCCGTGATCTCCACCAACCTCAACAGCATGTTCAACGTGACCAAACAGGTCATCGAGGGCATGATTGAAGCGGGTTTCGGGCGCATCATCAACATCTCGTCGGTCAACGGCCAGAAGGGCCAGTTCGGCCAGGTGAACTATTCCACCGCCAAGGCCGGCCTGCACGGCTTCACGATGGCGCTGGCGCAAGAGGTGGCCGCCAAGGGCGTGACGGTCAACACGGTAAGCCCCGGCTATATCGGCACCGACATGGTCAAAGCCATACGCCCTGACGTGCTGGAGAAAATCGTCGCAGGCGTGCCCGCCAAACGGCTCGGCCAGCCCGAGGAGATTGCCTCCATCATTTCCTGGATCGCGTCCGATGAAGGCGGCTACGCCACCGGCGCCGACTTCTCGCTCAATGGCGGCCTGCACATGGGCTGAGCACCGTCGTCCGGGCGGTTGATCAAAACCCGCTTCGGCGGGTTTTTTAATGTCTGACTGTTTGGCGTAAACAACCTGCGAACGCGTGGGGAATTGGCCATGGGCCATTTCAATCGTCTGTAGTAAATTAAAGAGACATGTTCTACGGGGACAGCCCGTATGCCGGGCTGCGTCGCAGGCTTTCCCTTGAGTCTGAACGGGCTCTTGATCGTTTCCAGAAGGAATCCCTCTCGCATGCCCCATAGCGTTTCCCTGATCAGCACGATTGCCGCCGGCTTGGGTCTGGCCCTGATTTTTGGTTTTCTCGCCGTGCGGCTGCGTTTGCCCGCGCTGGTGGGTTACCTGCTCGCGGGTGTGATCATCGGGCCGTTCACGCCCGGCTTTGTGGCGGATGCGGAGATCGCGAGCCAGCTCGCTGAAATCGGGGTGATGCTGCTGATGTTCGGCGTCGGGCTTCATTTCTCGCTGGACGACCTGCTGGCGGTGCGCAAGATCGCGGTGCCTGGCGCCATCGTGCAGATGACGGTTGCCACCGCGCTCGGCATGGGCCTTGCGCACTGGTGGGGCTGGAACCTCGGCGGGGCGCTGGTGTTTGGCCTGTCGCTGTCGGTCGCCAGTACCGTGGTGCTGCTTCGGGCCCTTGAAAGCCGCGGCATCCTCGACTCGGTCAATGGGCGGATTGCCGTGGGTTGGCTGGTCGTGGAGGACCTGGCCATGGTGCTGGTGCTCGTTCTTCTTCCGCCGCTGGGCGGCTGGCTGTCGGGCAAGGTCGATGCCGATGTCAATGCGCTGTGGAAAACACTGGGCATTACGCTGCTGCAGGTGGGCGGTTTTGTGGCGCTGATGCTGGTGGTGGGGCGCCGCTTCTTCCCCTGGGTGCTGTGGCAGGTGCAGCGCACTGGCTCGCGCGAGCTGTTCACGCTGTGCGTGGTGGCCGCCGCCGTGAGCATCGCGTTCGGCGCGACGGCGCTGTTTGGTGTGTCCTTTGCGCTCGGCGCCTTCTTCGCCGGCATGGTGATGCGCGAATCTGAATTCAGCCACCGGGCTGCTGAAGAGTCGCTGCCATTGCGCGACGCTTTCGCCGTGCTGTTTTTCGTGTCGGTAGGCATGTTGTTCGACCCCTGGGTATTGCTGGAGCGGCCACTGCAGGTGCTGGCCGTGGTGGGCATCATCATCGTCGGCAAGACATTGGCGGCCGGCTTGCTGGTGATGGTATTTCGCTATCCCCTGAACACCGCGCTCACCGTCTCGGCCAGTCTCGCGCAGATCGGCGAGTTCTCGTTCATTCTGGTGGGCCTGGGTGCATCGCTGGGTCTGCTGCCCCCCGAAGGGCAAAGCCTGGTGCTGGCGGGTGCGCTGATCTCGATTGCACTCAACCAGCTGGTCTTCAAGGCCGTTGAACCCTTGCAGCAATGGATCCTGGCGAAGTCACCCCTGGCGCGCAAGCTGGAGGCCCGCGATGACCCGACAGCCGAGCTGCCGGCCACGACCGACCAGAAGTATTTGTCGAATCATGTGGTGCTGGTGGGCTATGGACGGGTAGGACGGCGCATCGCCGATGCACTGAAGTCCCATCACATTCCGTTTGTGGTGGCAGAGCAGAATCGCGAGGCAGTGGAACAGCTTCGGGAACAGGGTATCGCGGCCGTGTCTGGCGATGCGGTGGAGGCGGAAGTTCTGGTTCAGGCTCACATCGCGCAGGCGCGCATGCTCGTGATCGCGACGCCCGACACGCTGGACGTCAGACGTATGGTCGCCACTGCGCGTTCACTGAATCCGGCCATTGAAACCGTGGTACGCACCCACAACGAGGCCGAGGCGCGCCTGCTCGACAACGAGAAGGCCGGCAAGGTCTTCCTCGGTGAACAGGAGCTGGCGCAGTCCATGGCGCGCCATGTGCTGGAGCGCGCCGGCACCGCGGGCGCGTCAACCGCAGCGCATTAGGTGCTTGCTTTGGCCCGCAACACGGCGGAGCGCACCAGCGCTAGCCTGTCGTTGCCGAAATACATGTCGTCACCCACAAAGAAGGTGGGTGAACCGAACGCACCGCGCCGGATCGCTTCGTCGGTGTTGGCCTTGAGCTGCTCCTTGATATCGGGTTGTGCAATGCCGGTCAAAAATGCCTCCGCGTTGATGCCGGTCTGTCGGCAGATGGCGGTCAGCACCTCGTCTTGGGAGATGTCTTCCTCACGGGTGAAATACGCCGCGAAGGTGGCTTCGACAAACTCAAGGTAGTGCAGCTCGGCCGTGGCATCCTGTGCAATCCACAGACAGCCGCGCATGGCCTTGACACTGTTGACCGGAAATACCTGGGGTGGAAATGAAATCTTCAGGCCCGCTTGGCGCGCGTTGTCCTGCACGTCCTTGAGCGTATAGCGGTTCTTCGGCGAATTCATGTCTTCCCGCGCGGCATAAATGCCTTTGTTGACGCTGTTGAAGATGCCTCCTACCAGCACCGGCCGCCAGCGAATGGCTTCCCCTAACTCGGCTGCCAGCGGCTGGATGTTGCGAAAAGCGATGTAGGTCCAGGGGCTGGAGCAGTCGAAGAAGAATTCAATCATGGGTATCTCGATTTTTGAGGAAGGAAAAGGGGGTCAGGAAACCTTGTGCGCGCCGTCCCGTACGCTTTGCGCTGTCTGGCCAAACAGGGCCTTGCGTGCCTCATCGGTCAGCGCCGGTGCGCGCAGTTCCTTGCCCAGGTTCAGCCCGCGTTTGACGGCAGGCCTTTCAAACAGGGCGTCGTACCAGCGTTGTACATGGGGAAATTTTTGCAAGTCAACCTGCTGAGCCTTGTGTGTACGCACCCAGGGAAAGATGGCCATGTCGGCGATGGAGTAAGCAGCACCCGCCACATGCACACCGGTTCGTGCCAGTTGCGCATCGAGCACGCCGTAAAGGCGGTCCACTTCCTTGCTGTAGCGCTCGATCGCATAGGGGATTTTGTCCGGCGCATACAAAAGAAAATGCCCGTTTTGCCCCGCCATGGGACCGAGCCCACTCATCTGCCACATCAGCCACTGCATAGCCTGGTAGCGCTCGCGCAATTCGGCAGGCAGAAAGCGGCCGGTCTTTTCAGCCAGGTACACCAGTATGGCGCCGCTCTCAAACACCGCCACAGGCGCCCCACCGCCGGCAGGCGCGTGGTCGACGATGGCCGGCATGCGGTTGTTGGGGCTGATCGCGAGAAATTCCGGCGTGAACTGCTCACCCTTGCCGATGTTCACCGGGACCAGCCGGTAAGGCAGGCCGCATTCTTCCAGCATGATGGAAATTTTCCAGCCGTTGGGTGTAGGCCAGTAGTGCAGGTCAATCATGGGAAATCCTCGGGGTTTTTGAACTTGTTGAGCGTTAGATCAATGGCGCCAGCTGTGGATGGTCGGCGGCGATTTGCCGGGCTTCGTTGCCGCCCGGCTCCATCATCCGGAAGTCGGAAAAATCAAAGCCCGGACCCACCATGCAGGCCATGAGGGTGTAGCCCATCGCGGCATTCGCCTGTGGCCTGGCTGCCTGCCAAAGGCCGGCCTCTACAACGTGTTGAGGGGTGGTTGCTACGCTGACAGGGCCCAGCGCCGTGCTGCTCAGGCGGTTGTCCTCCGCGTTCCATGTCCAGAGATCGAGTGGTGCGCCCTCCAGATGGACCCACACTTCGTCAGAAAGAACGCGGTGCCAGCGAGAGTGCTGTGTGGCGTCAAGCAGAAAGTAAATAGAGGTCAGTGCGTTGCGCACCGGTCTTCCGTCCTGCGGCGCAACTTGCTGTGTGGAGCGGAACACCTCGCAGTACCAGCCTCCTTCGGGATGCGGTTTCAGCCGCAGCTGTTCAATGAGCTGGCGGGCGCGGGGCGCTGTAGTGAATGGATCTGGCGTGTGGCTGGGCAGGGGCATGAGGCGCAGTGTGCCTTAAACCCGGGCCGGTTTTCAATCTGCCCCGATGGTCCTTGGGCACCTGCGGGACAGGCGTTACTCCAGGTCCTCGATCGCCAGGCTGTGGTACTTCTGCGCATAGGAAAAAGGCACCCTCCGCACGACTTCCATGATGCGCTCCGTGGCGTCTTTGGACGGCACCGGAATCATCAGCGCGTGGTGGCCTTCCCGTGCGAGGTCCACGTACTTGTGAACTGTTGCGCCCTCAGTGCCGACACGCGGCAGGCTCACGTCCGAATGGCCATCCGCCTTGCCGATGTCTTCGAGGATGTCTTCCGGTGTCAGCAGCATGATGCTGTTACTGGCCATTTCCAGTTCATGGGCCACGTGCCTGGCGTCTTCAAGATTCGGGAACATGATGAAGGCGTAGCCGGTGGGGTAAAAGACACCCCCCATACTGAGCATTTTTTTAGTCAGTTCGAAGTTCTTCATGGCGAGTCCTTTCATGCATTGCGTTGGTTCAACGAATCATTAAGGCGCGAAAACTGTAAATTCCCGGTCAGCAATCACATCCTCTTCCTGTCAGACGCAGACGTCAAGTCAGGCCCGAGGCTCACCTCTTATGCCAGCAGGGGCCGCAGGCGCTGCGGCCCCCTCAGGGGGCAGGAAGCTACACGAAGTGAGCGACCGTGGGGGCTACAAGTCCTCTAGCTTGATGGTCGGCTCAGCCATCACACGCACCGTGCTTTGCAGGCCCTGCAGGAGCTGGTTGGCGAAGTAGCTGCTCTGGGTGTCGGGCTCCAGTGCAGCAAACACCAGGTTGCCAAGCGGTTGATTCAGCGGCACGTAGTAGCTGCCGCGAGGCACGTCCACCACGCCGCGTGTCAGGCTGACCTGGACTTTGAGAACGGCCTTGGCGTCGGCGATGGTGCCGCGTACGTCCTGGCGTTCGCCCGAGGTGCTGGAAGTCTCCCGATAGCTGTCGCCGAGCATGGAACCCTGTTCGGCAACGCGCTGCACATGGACGCCGTGCAGCCGCAGCCGGTCGACGGCCACGGTGGAGGCCGCCGACAGCCAATAGCCGCAGGGGCGTGCGCGAGCTTTAAGGACGCGCAGCGCAAGGGCAGAATCCCAGTCCACGGACACGGTCTTGTCGGCGCCTGTCACGGGGTCGAGCATGAGCAGGTCGTACTGTGCGGAAGTAGGCGCTGCCTCCACGACTGCTTCCTCCTTGCAGGCTTTGGCGCCGACTTCCTTGTCGAGGTAGGGCCGCAGCTGTTGCAGCTCGTTCGCGCGCTGGGCGGTGCTCGCCAGCGCACTGGTGATGGCTGTCACATGGGTGTGAACGCGCCGCTGGATATGCAGGCGGCCAATGCCAACTCCGCGTGTTTCGATCAGCAGGCTGATGGCGTTTTTCAGTCCATAAACATTTCGGCCGGTGTCGGGTTGGGTGCCGCCCATCGAGATTTTTTTGTCGGCCAGGTCGCTTGAGGTGGTGTAGTACCACTCCGTGGTGAGGTTTTGGCCCTTGAGGGCTGCCAGCAGAGGGCGCCGGTACCACTCTTCCGCGGCCTTGGTCAAAAACTCGGGCAGGTTGGCGGTGGTGGCGTACTGGAACAGCGCGTCGAATTTCTGCACGCTGCCGAACTTCTGCAGGAAGCGGCCCACGACCGTGTACTCATGGGCGTCGACTACCACGGTGGGGTGGTAATCGCGGGCGAGCCTGGCAAGCGCCTGGGCTTCCGGCGTGTTGAGCAGCATGTGGTCGCGGTTCATGTCCAGCCCACCTGTGGTCGCACGTTGCTCATTCGCTGCACCATCAGGATTGGCGCGCGGAACAATCACCACATTGATGCGGTCCAGGGCAGGCTGCAGCAAACCTTGGGCAAGCTCCCGAGCGATGACCAGCAGCGCTTCGCTGCCGGCAGGCTCGTCGCCGTGCTGCTGGCCTACCAGCAGCACCGTGGGCTTGCCTGCTGACTGCATTACCGTGGGGTCCGTGCCGCCGGCGCGGGTCAGGACCAGTGCTTCAAGTGTTTCACCGCGCTGTGACCGGCCTATGGGCAGCACGGCAGCCCTGACCCCGGGCGTGCGGGAAGCTGCGGCGGCCTGCTCGCGCAGCCATGCCTGGATCTCGGCCTGCGTGGTGAACGTGGTGCGGCCGGCTTGAAGCCCTGGCGTGTTGTAAACAACGGAGGGTGCCGGAAAGCGCGCGGCAACCGCGTCGCTATAAGGTGCGGGTTGGCCGACCGTTGCTGTTGGGGGCGCGACGGGCGAGGTCTGGACCGCAGCGGCCGCAGGCGCAGGACGTTGCGCGGCGGGCGCTGGGGCTGGTGAGGGCGCAGAAGTCTGTGTGGAGGGTGGCGTCCATGGCGGAAGCGGTACTGAAGTGCAGGCGATTAGCAACGTCAGCGGAAGCAGTGCGACAAGCGGATGTATCCGGAATGTGGGCGGAACGTGTGCGTGTGAGGTGGAGTTGTGCGGCATGGTCGGCGTCATTTGTTCCTGCACTTCAGGGCCTGAACTGTTCGGAGAGGTGTAGCCGCCCATATTACCCGCTTGGCAGCCCGCAGCGCGCGGGTTCGGGCGAATTAGACGGACCTCTGCAGCAAGGCCGCCACGGTTTTCGCTCGGCTCCGCCAGGTTCCTGTATTCCTACAAAAGCGCTCCCGGGTTTCCCACAAATCTCGCGCGAGCGTCGGCCTAAATTGGCTGGGCGATTGGTTTTGCCGGCCGCATTGAATTTCAACCCACAAACAGACTGACCATTAACCCCAAAGAGGATCCCCATGAGCAAAGCACCTCCAAAAAAGCACGATGCTGTAGATCTGCTGGATGCCGACCATATTGCCGTTAAAAAGCTTTTCACCACATTCAGGAAGTTATGCGACAGCCATGCGTCCGGCGAGGAGAAGCGCGAAGTAGCCGACAAGATCTGCCAGGAGCTGACGGTACACGCGCAAATTGAAGAAGAAATCTTCTATCCTCAAGTTCGCGCGGCCATCAACGACGACGCGCTGCTCGACGAGGCGGAAGTGGAGCACGGTACGGCCAAGGACCTGATCGCGCAGATATCGGGAATGGACCCGGAAGACGACCTGTATGACGCCCGCGTGACGGTACTGGGCGAATACATCGACCACCACGTGAAGGAAGAGCGCGAGGAAATGTTCGTCAAAGCCCGCAAGTCCAGGCTGGACCTGGTTGCATTGGCCGACGAGCTGAGCCAGCGCAAAATGGAGCTGATGGACGAATTCAAGACCGCTGAAGTCTGACAGGGTTTCAGCCGGTTGCGCAGGCCAAGACCCTGCGCAGCTGCGGGTGCGTCCTTTCTGGGAAAATGGGGCTATGTCAGCCCTTTTTCCATTTCCCGCTGCGCCTGCATCTGGCGCCTCTGCCGCATTGCCGGGCCATCCCTGGCGGCTGAGCGTGGCGCCGATGATGGACTGGACCGACCGGCATTGCCGCCACTTTCACCGGTTGCTGTCGCGCCACGCCTTGCTTTACACCGAAATGGTGACCACGGGTGCCTTGATCCACGGTGACGTGGAGCGCCACTTGCGCTTCAACGCCGAAGAACATCCTGTGGCGTTACAGCTGGGCGGCAGCGAGCCGGTGGATCTGGCGCGCTGCGCGCAGCTGGGCGAACAATGGGGCTATGACGAAATCAACCTCAACTGCGGGTGTCCCAGCGAGCGCGTGCAGCGCGGGGCTTTCGGTGCCTGCCTGATGGCCGAGCCGCAGCTAGTGGCTGATTGCGTGAAAGCCATGGTCGATGTGGTCGATGTGCCGGTCACGGTGAAGCACCGCATCGGCATCGACAAGGCTGAAAGCTATGAGTTTGTGCGCGACTTTGTGGGTACGGTGAGCGAGGCCGGTTGCAAGGTCTTTATCGTGCATGCGCGCAATGCCTGGCTCAAGGGCCTTTCCCCCAAGGAAAACCGCGAGGTGCCGCCGCTGCGTTATGAGCTCGTGCATCGCCTCAAGCAGGAATTTCCGCACCTTGTCATCTGTATCAATGGTGGCCTGAACACGCTGGAACAGGTGTCACAGCAGCTAAACGTGCTCGACGGCGTGATGATCGGCCGTGAGGCCTATCACAACCCCTGGTGGCTGGCTTCCTGGGACAGCGCCTTCTTCGGCGCTGCCGAATCCCTGCCAACCCGTGAAGCTGTGGAGTCGCAGATGTGTGACTACATGGTGCGCGAGGCTGCCGAGCATGGCACGCCCAAGAGCGCCATTGCGCGCCACATGCTGGGTCTGCGCAACGGCTTGCCTGGTGCGCGGCGTTGGCGCCAGGTCTGGAGCGACCACCGCTTGCGCGACTTGCCGCCGCATGCCGTGATGGCGCTGGCACACGAAATGCCGGCTTTATCGCCATCAGTGCTTGTCGACACCACCACCATGGCCGATGCCTGATTCCGCGCAAAAACAGGCGCGCCAGGCATTGGCCTTGCTCTGGCTGGTACCGGCGCTCTGGACGGTCAACTACATTGTGGCGCGCAAGGCGCCGGGCGTGATAGGCCCCTATCTGCTGGCTTTCGGGCGCTGGGGCCTGGTGGCATTGTTTCTGCTGGTGCTCACGCGGTCCGAGCTGTGGCGCCAGCGCAGCCACATTGCCAAGGTGTGGTGGCAGTACCTGGTGCTGGGCACCCTGGGCATGGTGATTTGTGGCGCTTGGGTCTACCAGGGGGCACGTTCCACTGGTGCGATGAATATCGCGCTTATTTATGCGGCGTCGCCGGTGCTGATAGGTCTGGGGGCGGTGATCTGGCTTGGTGAGCGCCTGGGCCTGCGCCAGGGCTTGGGCGTGGTGCTGGCTATTGCCGGCGTGCTGCATGTGGTGGTCAAAGGCCAGTGGACGGCACTGGCCGGTGTGCAGTTCTCGGCGGGAGACCTGTGGATCGTGGCTGCCACGGTGTCATGGGCGGCCTATGCCTTGCTGCAAAAGCAGTGGCCCAGCCCGCTTGGCGCCACGGCCCGGCTGGCGGCCATCTGCGCAGGCGGTAGCCTGGTGTTGCTTCCCTTGACTGTGTGGGAAATGTCGCGGCCTGATGTCCTGCCGTTAAGCGGCTACGGGCTGTGGCTGATCGTGGTGGCCGCGATTGTGCCGGGACTGGGCGCGTACTGGATTTACGGCTGGGCGCAAAAAATCCTGGGCGCCAGCCGTGTGGCGGTGTCGCTTTACCTGGGCCCCCTCTATGCGGCACTGGCTGCCTGGGTTGTGCTGGGCGAACCGTTGGGCTGGCACCACGCGTTGGGTGCTGCATTGATATTGCCGGGCGTATTTTTTGTAACGGGCGCCGACAAGGGGCTGACTAAAAAACATTCAGGGCCGATACTGACAGAAGGCACTTGAAATTCCTGACACGCATTGGTGACTTCAGCTAGTGGCCTGCTGTTTGTCCATGCAATGCGTGTGTGTGATTTTTGTCTGTTGAATGCGCTCCGGGTTTGAAATGAATCGCGGCCAGCGATTTTGCATTCTTCAACAAAACATTCAAAGCTGCCTGATTGCCTGCGCACTGAGCTATTAAAAAAATAGCAAACTCAACGACCATGAAGACAGACGTGCGATGGTGCCGACATAGTGCACACACGCATACATATCGTCCGCATTCGTTAAAAAATACGCTGTACCTATTCGCGCATTTGGAAAATAATGGAGACGATTGTTCCTTGGAACTTTCCGTTGACGCTGCGATCTATCAATCGCATGGTGTGAGATAACAGTCGATGCATTGCGCGGAATCTGAAGCAGATTTCCATCACGAGTCGGGGTGCTTCGGTTCCCGCGCGCAAAGGAGGCTTTATGGATGTCGTCCGTAATTTTCTGACGCGTTATGAACAGACGCGAGAAGAGGAGCTGTCCATTGAGGACTACCTCGACGCCTGCAAGCGCAGTCCTCTCGTCTACGCCACTGCGGCTGAGCGGATGCTCGCCGCCATTGGCGAGCCTGAACTGCTGGACACCCGGCATGACCAGCGCCTGTCGCGCCTGTTCGGCAACAAGGTCATCAAGATCTACCCGGCGTTCCGCGACTTCTACGGCCTGGAGGATCCCATAGAGCAGGTGGTCTCTTACTTCCGCCATGCCGCGCAGGGCCTGGAAGAGAAAAAGCAAATTCTGTACTTGCTCGGCCCGGTGGGCGGCGGCAAGTCGTCCATCGCCGAGCGGCTCAAACAGCTGATGGAGCAGGTACCTTTTTACGCCTTGAAGGGCTCGCCTGTTAATGAGTCTCCGCTGAGCCTGTTCAATAATGCAGAGGACCTTCCGCTGCTCGAATCCCAGTACGGCATTGCACCGCGTTACCTGCAGCGGGTCATGTCGCCGTGGGCGGTCAAGCGCCTCGAGGAGTACGGTGGCGACATTCGCCGGTTCCGCGTGGTCAAGCGCTTTCCTTCCATCCTGAAGCAGTGCGCCATTTCCAAAACAGAGCCCGGCGACGAGAACAACCAGGACATCTCTTCGCTGGTCGGCAAGATCGACATCCGCAAGCTGGAGACTTACGCCCAGGACGATCCCGACGCATACAGCTATTCCGGCGGCCTGTGCCTGTCCAACCAGGGCCTGCTTGAATTTGTCGAGATGTTCAAGGCGCCCATCAAGGTGCTGCATCCCTTGCTGACCGCCACCCAGGAGGGCAACTTCAAGGGCACGGAGGGCTTTGGCGCCATTCCCTTCGACGGCATTGTGATGGCGCACTCCAACGAAAGCGAGTGGAAGGCTTTCAAGAACAACAGGAACAACGAGGCTTTCCTGGACCGGATCTACATCGTCAAGATTCCGTATTGCCTGCGCGTGTCGGAGGAGGTGAAGATTTATGAAAAGCTGATTCACAACTCCTCGCTGCGCAACGCCATCTGCGCCCCCGGCACCTTGAAGATGATGGCGCAGTTTGCTGTGCTGACGCGCCTGAAGGAGCCCGAGAGCTCCAGCATTTTCAGCAAGCTGCAGGTGTATGACGGTGAAAACCTCAAGGACACCGATCCGAAAGCCAAGAGCTACCAGGAATACCGCGACTATGCGGGCGTCGATGAGGGAATGAATGGGATCTCGACGCGCTTTGCCTTCAAGATTTTGTCCAAGGTGTTCAACTTCGACTCCACCGAAATCGCGGCCAACCCGGTGCATTTGATGTATGTACTGGAGCAGCAGATCGAGCGCGAGCAGTTCCCGCCTGAGACCGAGCAGAAGTACCTGGCCTACATCAAGGAAATCCTGGCCATGCGTTATGCCGAGTTCATCGGCAAGGAAATCCAGACGGCCTACCTGGAGTCCTATTCGGAATACGGGCAGAACATTTTCGACCGTTATGTGACCTACGCCGATTTCTGGATCCAGGACCAGGAATACCGCGATACCGATACCGGTGAAATCTTCGACCGCTCGGCGCTCAATGCCGAGCTCGAGAAAATCGAGAAGCCCGCCGGCATCAGCAACCCGAAAGATTTCCGTAACGAGATTGTCAATTTCGTGTTGCGCGCACGCGCCAACAACGCGGGCAAGAACCCGGTCTGGACCAGCTACGAAAAACTCCGCACCGTGATCGAGAAAAAAATGTTCTCGAACACCGAAGACCTGTTGCCGGTGATTTCGTTCAACGCCAAGGCCAGCGCGGACGAGCAGCAAAAACACGAAGACTTCGTCAACCGCATGGTCGCCAAGGGGTATACCACGCGGCAGGTCCGGTTGCTGTGCGACTGGTACCTGCGGGTACGCAAGAGTTCCTGAGGCCCACGGCGCGCCGTGGCGGCGCGTCCTGTGTCAGGTGTAGTCATGTGTATGTGACCGGAGATCACTGTGCTCCAGCAAGTCATTGACAGGCGGTTGGCGGGAAAGAACAAGTCCATCGGCAACCGCGAGCGCTTCCTGCGCCGATTCCGCGGGCAGATACGTGACGCCGTGCGCCGTGCTGTCGCGGGCCGCAGCATCCATGACATCGAACAGGGCGAAGACGTCACATTGCCGCGGCGCGATGTTTACCAGCCGGTGTTTGGGCACACCGGCGGCACGCGCGAGACCGTGCACCCCGGCAACCGTGAATACGTGCGCGGCGATCACATCGCGCGGCCGCAGGGTGGCAGCGGCGGCGGGTCGGGCGGTGAGGCCAGTCCCGACGGCGCGGGGGAAGACGACTTTGTCTTTCGCATCACACGCGAAGAGTTCATGCAGTACTTCTTTGACGACCTTGCGCTGCCCGATCTCATACGTACCCAGCTTTTGCCCGATGCGCCGGAATGGAAATCCCGCCGTGCCGGCTTCATCTCGGATGGAACGCCAACCAACCTGCACGTGGTGCGTTCGCTGCGGGTCGCGCTCAGCCGGCGCATCGCCATAGGCGGGGAGACGCGGCGGCAGGTGCATGAACTGGAGGCGCAGCTGGCGCTGGCCCTGCGCGACGCGCCGGATTTGCCTGACGAGATTCTTTCCTTGAGGACACAAGTCGACGCGCTTCGCCGGCGCCTCAAGACCATCCCGTTTTTTGATCCCTTCGACCTGCGTTACCGCAACCGGGTCAGGGTGCCGCAGCCCAGTGCCAAGGCGGTCATGTTTTGCCTGATGGATGTATCGGGCTCCATGGACGAAACGCGCAAGGACATCGCCAAACGGTTTTTTATCCTGCTGTACCTGTTCCTCAGGAAGCATTACGAGAAAACCGACGTCATCTTCATTCGCCACCACACCCAGGCCGCCGAGGTGTCCGAAGAGGAGTTCTTCCAGTCCACCGAAACCGGCGGCACCGTGGTGTCCAGCGCACTGGCCTTGATGCACCAGATCATCCAGGAGCGCTACCCTCCCGGCGACTGGAACATCTACGGTGCCCAGGCTTCGGACGGCGATAACTGGCACCAGGACTCGGCCCGCTGCCGCGAGTTGCTGGTCGGCAAGCTGCTGCCGGTGTCGCGGTATTTCGCCTATGTCCAGGTCGGTGAAGAGGACCAGAACCTCTGGGAGGAGTACACCCAGGTGCAAGAGGACAACCGGAATTTCGCGATGCGCAAGGTCGCAGCCGCGGACGAAATTTTCCCGGTGTTCAGGGAGTTGTTCAAAAAAGGCGCCAAGCCATGACAAAGACCGCAAAAAAGCCTGCCGAAGTGGCGGCGCCTGGCTTGTCCGGCACCGGGCGCCGGCATGCCTGCCTGCCCAGCCCATCCGACTGGTCCTTCGAGTTGATCGAGCTCTACCACGGCGAGATTGCGCGAAAGGCAAAGTCCTTCGGCCTGGACACCTACCCGGTTCAACTCGAGGTCATCACGGCCGAGCAGATGATTGATGCCTATGCCTCGGTAGGCATGCCGGTGAACTATCGGCACTGGTCCTTCGGCAAAGAGTTCATCTCGACGGAAAAAAATTACCGACGCGGCCAGATGGGGCTGGCTTACGAAGTCGTGATCAATTCCAACCCCTGCATCGCCTACCTGATGGAAGAAAACACCATGCCCATGCAGGCGCTGGTGATGGCGCATGCCTGCTACGGCCACAACTCCTTCTTCAAGGGCAACTACCTGTTCCAGATGTGGACCGACGCCGGCGCCATCGTCGATTACCTGGTGTACGCACGGGCCTACATTGCCGAGTGCGAAGAGCGCCACGGCTGGGAGGCGGTCGAGCAACTGCTGGATTCCTGCCACGCCCTGATGAGCCACGGCGTGGACCGTTACCAGCGCTCGCAGAAGCTGTCGCTGGCGGAGGAAGAAGCCCGCCGCAAGGACCGCGAGGCTTATCTGCAGCAGCAGCTCAATGACCTGTGGCGCACAGTCCCCAGGTCTGCCGACAAGCCGGCCGAAAAAACCCATCGCCGTTTTCCGCCGGAGCCGCAGGAAAACATCCTGTATTTCATCGAGAAGAACGCGCCCCTGCTGGAGCCATGGCAGCGCGAGGTGATCCGCATCGTGCGCAAGATCGGCCAGTATTTTTACCCACAGCGCCAGACGCAGATCATGAATGAAGGCTGGGCCACCTTCTGGCATTACACGCTGCTCAATTCCCTGTACGACGAGGGCTTGCTGACCGACGGCTTCATGATCGAATGCCTGCGGTCCCACACCAATGTCATTTACCAGCCGCCGGTGACACATCCGGGCTACAACGGCGTCAACCCCTACGCGCTGGGGTTTGCCATGTTCAGCGACCTCAAACGCATTTGCGAGTCTCCCACGGAAGAAGACCGGCAGTGGTTGCCGGACGTTGCCGGCTCCAACTGGCTGGAGACGCTGGACTACGCGATGCGGCATTTCCGCGACGAGAGTTTCATCGGGCAATACCTTTCGCCGCGTCTGATACGCGAATTCCGCCTCTTCTCAGTGGTGGATGACGCGAGCAGGTCCGAGCTTGAAGTGGCGGCCATTCATGACGACGCGGGTTATCGGCATGTACGCGAGGCGCTGTCGCGCCAGCATGACCTGAATTACCGCGAGCCCAACATACAGGTCTGGGACGTTGACGTACGCGGGACCCGCTCCCTGACCTTGCGCCACAGCCGCCACAACGACCGAACGCTCACCGACGATGTCCAGGAGGTGATCAAGCATGTTGCGCGCCTTTGGGGTTTTCCCGTCCTGCTTGAAAGTGTGGACAAACATGGCAAGGTGGTGCAGCACTGGGAGGCGGTGCCGCAGGCCTGATTCCATTCCATTCAGGGGTCGGCCGAAGGCCAGGTTGTCAGGCCGCCGCTTCCAGTCCGTTCCTGAAGTGCTCCCGCATGCGCTGCGCGGTGGCATTCGCGTCGCCTGACGACAGCGCCTGCATGATGGCGCGATGCTCGGCAAGCGACTCTTCAATGCGGCCACTTTTGAGCAGCGAGTTGTGCCGGTTCAGCTTCATCACCTTGCGCAAATCGGCCACCATCTGGTCGCGCCAGCGGTTGTTGGCGATTTCCAGCAGGCGCATGTGAAAGGCTTCGTTGATCTCGAAGAACCGTTCGCGATTGGCAACGGCTTTTTCCAGTTCGTTGTGCAGGCTTTGCAGTTCTTTTAACTGGGCAGGCGTGGCCTGGGTTGCCACAACGCTGGCCGCATCGCTTTCCAGCAGCGCGAGCAAGTGGTACACGTCGGCCAGGTCGCGTTCAGATACTTCGGTCACATAGGCGCCGCGGCGCACTTTCATCGTGACCAGGCCTTCGGTGGCCAGCACTTTCAGGGCTTCGCGCAGCGGCGTTCGGCTGATGCCGTATTCCTCGGCCAGCTTGAGCTCGTCAATCCAGCTGCCCGGCGTCAGCTCGCGGTTGAAGATGCGCTGGCGCAAAAGCTCCGCCACTTCTTCGTAAAGCGCTCGAGGGGTCAGGGACACTGCGGCCATGGGCATAAAGGTGTGTTTTGAATGTGCGAAAGCTTCGAGTGGGCGTTGCTTTCGATCAGCGCTGCACGCGAGTTAGTGGGCATTTTACTTCAAACTGAATTTTGCATCAATAATTATAAATGATGTAAACTTGACCGGATTCATGACTTCCTCTCATGCTGAGCCTATGCTGTTCCCATCGCGACGCCCGGCGTGAAGACCCGTTACGGTAACCCATCCTATGTCCAAGCCCAGCAAAGAACCTGAATTTCCCGCAGCCAGCCTCGAGGTGTGGGCCAGAGCCGCTGCCAAATCAGCGCCCGGCGGCGATGTGGGCGGGTTGAACTGGCAGACGCCTGACGGCATCAGCGTCAAGCCGCTCTACACCGCTGAGGACACCAAAGACCTTCCCCATACCAATACGCTGCCGGGTTTTGAGCCTTTCATTCGGGGGCCGCAGGCCACCATGTATGCGGTGCGTCCCTGGACGATTCGCCAGTACGCCGGCTTTTCCACGGCTGAGGAGTCGAATGCTTTCTATCGCAAGGCGTTGGCCGCGGGAGGGCAGGGCGTGTCGGTGGCGTTCGACCTGGCCACGCACCGCGGTTACGACAGCGACCATCCGCGTGTGACCGGCGACGTGGGCAAGGCCGGTGTGGCGATTGATTCGGTCGAGGACATGAAAATCCTGTTCGACCAGATCCCGCTGGACAAGGTCAGCGTCTCCATGACCATGAACGGTGCGGTGCTGCCGGTTTTAGCCGGCTATGTGGTCGCGGCCGAAGAGCAGGGCGTGAGCCAGGACAAATTGAGCGGAACCATCCAGAACGACATCCTCAAGGAGTTCATGGTCCGCAACACCTACATCTTTCCGCCGCAGCCCAGCATCCGCATCATTGGCGACATCATTGAATACACGGCGCAGAACATGCCGAAGTTCAATTCGATCTCGATCTCGGGTTACCACATGCAGGAAGCCGGTGCCAACCAGGCGCTAGAGCTGGCCTTCACCTTGGCCGATGGAAAAGAGTATGTGAAAACCGCGCTGGGCAAGGGCCTGGACGTGGATGAATTCGCCGGGCGCCTGAGTTTCTTCTGGGCCATCGGCATGAACTTCTACCTTGAAGTCGCCAAGATGCGCGCCGCGCGCCTGCTGTGGTGCCGCATCATGAAAGGCTTCAACGCCAAGAGCCCCAAGAGCCTGATGCTGCGCACGCACTGCCAGACCTCCGGCTGGAGCCTGACCGAGCAGGACCCCTACAACAACGTGGTGCGCACCACCATCGAAGCCATGGCGGCCGTGTTTGGCGGAACGCAAAGCCTGCACACCAATTCGTTTGACGAGGCGATTGCACTGCCCACCGAGTTCAGCGCCCGCATCGCCCGCAACACCCAACTCATCATCCAGGAAGAAACCCATATCCCCCACGTGATCGACCCCTGGGCCGGCAGCTACATGATGGAAAAGCTCACGCAGGACATGGCTGACGCTGCCTGGGCCATCATTGAAGAAGTCGAGGCCATGGGCGGCATGACCAAGGCCGTCGACAGCGGTTGGGCCAAGCTCAAGATCGAAGCGGCTGCCGCTGAAAAGCAGGCGCGCATCGACAGCGGCAAGGACGTCATCGTCGGCGTCAACAAATACAAGCTCAAAACCGAAGACGCCATCGAGTCGCGCGACATCGACAACGTGGCGGTGCGCGACGGGCAGATCACAAGGCTCAAGGCCATCAAGGCCAAGCGGGACAACGCCGCAGTACAGGTTGCGCTGGACGCGCTGACGGCCGCCGCCGAAAATAACAACGGCAATTTGCTGGACCTCAGCATCAAGGCCGTGCGCCTGCGTGCCACGGTGGGTGAGGTCAGCGATGCCCTCGAGAAAGTCTACGGGCGCCACCGCGCCGATACACAAAAGGTGACCGGTGTGTACGCTGCTGCTTATGACTCCGCCGAAGGCTGGGAAACGCTCAAGACCGAAATCAACGCCTTCGCTGAAGAGCAGGGCCGCCGTCCACGCGTGATGATTTCCAAACTCGGCCAGGACGGCCATGACCGCGGCGCCAAGGTGGTGGCCACGGCCTTTGCCGATTTGGGCTTTGACGTGGACATGGGCCCGCTGTTCCAGACGCCCGAAGAATGCGCGCGCCAGGCGATTGAGAACGACGTGCATGCGGTGGGCGTCTCCACGCTGGCGGCCGGCCACAAGACACTGGTGCCGGCCATCATCGCCGAGCTCAAGAAGCAGGGCGCCGATGACATCATCGTGTTTGTCGGCGGCGTGATTCCGCGACAGGATTACGAGATGCTGTACGAGGCCGGCGTGAAAGGCATCTACGGCCCGGGTACGCCGATTCCGGCGAGTGCCAAGGACGTGCTGGAACAGATTCGGGCTGCGTTGAAGTGATTTTCAGGGTGTTTTTGAGGCTCAGTCCCATCATGCTGCTTGCCGGTGCGCTCAATGCGTATGCAAACCCGCCGCAAGAGTGGATCAGGACAAGCAAAGCCGATCCAGCGTTGATTTGTAGCGAATTGCAGTCCTCATTCCCTAAAAAGCTAAGCGAGGCTGTGGCTTTGGGTAAGGTGAAAAGCCAGACGGTCGAGTCTGCTGGGGAGTATTGCGAGCCAGAAAATTCCTGCGAGATAAGGACGCTCGATTTTGTGGGCTTGAACGCCAGGTTGCTGGTAACGAAGAAGTCGCAGGACATCAGCGTTTTGACCTTCAAGGTCAATGAACCCCATTGGCATTTTCTCAGGCAAGTTCAAATTGGCGAGACGCTTTCATCTGTGAGCCAGAAATTCGGGGTTCCGATCAGCGCCAGGATGCCCTCCCCGATAAAGCTACTGGGGGAATGTGCCGGTCTGCTGCTGGAGCACAGGAGTGGACGGGTCATGAGTATTGATGTTGACTGCCAAGCCTGCTGGTAAAGCAATGAATACCCTGACCGCCCTGCTAGACGGCGATGCGATGGCCCAGCGCCGCGCCATCGCCAAAGTCGTCATGCTGATGGAGTCCATCCGCGTTGATCCTGGCCGGCACCGCGGATGTGCGGGACCAGATTCAAGCCGTTGTTGCGAAAGGAGTGTGCGGTGACAGACATCAGTTCCCGCTTGTCCTTGCAGCCGGTGCTTGCCGGCGACTTCGAGGACATGCTGGCCTTGCGCGTCGACGCCATGCGCCCCAGCCTGGAGCGTGTCGGGCGCTTTGACCTTGCGCGCTCGCGCGAGCGCCTGTTAGCGGGATTCATTCCGCAGCACATGCAACACATCCTGCTCGATGGCGAGCGTGTGGGTTTTTTCACGCTCAAGCCTGAAGGCGAAGCGGCCCTGCGGCTTGATCACCTGTATTTGCGCAGCAGTGCCAGCGGCCAGGGCATAGGCGCATGGGTACTGCGGCTGGTGCTGGCCCAGGCGCGCGAGCGCGGTCTGGTTGTCAGGCTCACCGCGCTGAAAGAAAGTGATGCCAACCGTTTCTACCTGCGCCACGGTTTTGTGCTGCAAGGCGAAGAGGGCGTGGATCTGCACTATGAATGGTCAGTGACGGAGTTGGCGACGTGATGGCCGCGCCCGATTTCCTCCAGGCCATCATGGGCCCGGACCCAATGGTGCAGCGCCGCGCCATCGCCAAGGCCATCACGCTGCTGGAGTCCACCCGCGCCGACCACCGGGCACAAGGCGACGAGTTGCTGACTGCTTTGCTGCCCCATACCGGCAAAGCCATGCGCCTGGGCATCAGCGGCGTGCCCGGCGTGGGCAAGTCCACCTTCATCGAAGTGCTGGGCCTCTACCTGATCGCGCAGGGCCACCGTGTCGCTGTGCTTACCGTCGATCCTTCCTCTTCAGTCTCGGGTGGCTCCATCCTGGGTGACAAGACCCGCATGGAAAAGCTCTCGGTGCATGAACGTGCCTACATCCGGCCCAGCCCTTCCAGCGGCAACCTGGGCGGCGTGGCCGAGAAGACGCGAGAGGCCATGTTGGTGTGCGAGGCCGCCGGGTACGACGTGGTGATCGTAGAAACTGTCGGTGTGGGGCAGAGCGAAACCGCCGTCGCCAATATGACCGACATGTTTGTGCTGATGCAACTACCCAATGCCGGCGACGACCTGCAAGCCATCAAAAAAGGCGTGATGGAGCTGGCCGACCTGGTCATCATCAACAAGGCCGACATCGATGCCGACGCGGCGATGCGGGCCGAGGCGCAGATTACTTCCGCCATGCGCCTGTTCGGCCTGGTCAATAACGCCATGAATAGCACGCAGGCCGCCAGCTTCGACAAGAACTGGCACCCGCAAGTCATCCAGCTCAGCGCCCTTCACAACAAGGGCGTGGACGTGTTCTGGAAAGCCGTGACGCAGTTCAAGGCCCTACAGACCGCCAACGGCCAGCTGGCAGCACGCCGCAAGCAGCAGTCGCTGGCCTGGATGTGGGAACGCATAGACGCCGGCCTCAAGCAGGCTTTCCGCCAGGATCCGCAAGTGCGCGAGCGCCTGCCCGGCCTGCTCGCTGAGGTGGCGCGTGGCGAAGTGGCGGCATCGACAGCTGCGAGGAGCTTGTTGGCCCTGGCATCCAAAGAGGGGAACTCATGAAGAAAATCGCCATTCTTTGCATACTGCTTCTGCAGGCCTGCCTCGCCTGGGCCGGCGGCATGGTCGCCGGCGAGCCGCAGAGTTTTGTCTTCACCGACAAAGGCTATTTCGCGGACAAGCCCGTCACGGTGCATTACTACAAGGCGCGCAGCGCTGGTCCGGATGCGCGGGTGATGATGGTGATCCACGGCGCGGAGCGGCAGGGCTCGCGCATGCGCGACAACTGGATGCCCTTTGCGGAGAAAAATAAACTCATCGTGCTGGCCCCGGAGTTTGACGAGGCGCGGTTTTCTTCCAGGTTGTTCAACATGGGCGGCATTGAAAGCCGTGATCGTGCCCAGTGGTCTTTCCAGATCGTCGAGCATCTTTTTGATTTTGTCCGTGCTGGTGAGGGCCTCGCGGCGAGCGACTACCTGCTGTTCGGCCACTCGGCAGGTGGGCAGTTTGTGCACCGCTTCATGCTGCTGACCGAGGCACCCCGCGTTTCAGTCGCCGTGGCGGCCAATGCCGGCAGTTACACCATGCCCCGCTATCCAGGTCTGATGGAAGACAAATTCCCTTACGCGCTTAACGAAAGCATTGTCAGCCCCGACAAACTCAGGCAGGTTTTTGCCCGCAAGCTGATCGTGCTGCTCGGTGAAACTGACATAAAAACCGATGAGGCCAACCTTCCCAAGGCCAGGCAAGCCACCGCCCAGGGCGTGAACCGCTTTGAGCGCGGCACCCACTTCTTCGAGCAGGCCCAGACGCAGGCGCAGAAGCTGGGCACCCCCCTGGCCTGGGAGCGTGTCACCGTGCCGGGCGTGGGGCATGACTCACGCCGTATGAGCCAGGCCGCCGCGCGCCTTTTGTTTGAACCCGTTAAATAAATTTCACCGTCCCACCATTGCGGAATACACCATGCAAGAAATCCTTGAACAACTCGAAAAGAAACGCGCTGCGGCGCGCCTGGGCGGCGGGCAAAAGCGCATCGATGCGCAACACGGCAAAGGCAAGCTGACGGCGCGCGAGCGGCTGGAACTGCTGCTCGACGAAGGCACGTTTGAAGAATGGGACATGTTTGTCGAGCACCGCTGCACCGACTTCGGCATGGAAAACAACAAGGTTCCCGGCGACGGTGTGGTCACTGGCTACGGCATGATCAACGGCCGTTTGGTGTTTGTCTTCAGCCAGGATTTCACCGTGTTCGGCGGTGCCCTGAGCGAAGCCCATGCCGAGAAAATCTGCAAGGTGATGGACCAGGCCATGAAGGTGGGCGCACCTGTTATTGGCCTCAACGACTCGGGCGGCGCCCGCATCCAGGAGGGCGTGGCTTCGCTGGGCGGTTATGCCGATGTGTTTCAGCGCAACGTGATGGCCAGCGGCGTGATTCCGCAGATCAGCATGATCATGGGGCCGAGCGCCGGCGGCGCCGTGTATTCCCCCGCCATGACCGACTTCATCTTCATGGTCAAGGACAGCTCCTACATGTTTGTCACGGGTCCTGAGGTCGTCAAGACCGTGACCCACGAGGAAGTCACGGCCGAGGAGCTGGGCGGCGCCACCACCCACACCACGCGCAGCGGCGTGGCCGACCTGGCATTCGAGAACGACGTCGAGGCGCTTCTGATGCTGCGTCGCCTGTACAACTACCTGCCGCTGAACAACCGCGAAAAGGCTCCGGTGCGCCCCAGCGCCGACCCGGCTGGCCGCATGGACCTCAGCCTGGACACGCTGGTGCCTGAGAACCCGAACAAGCCGTACGACATGAAGGAACTCATCGTCAAGACGGTGGACGACGGCGATTTCTTCGAGATTCAGCCCGAGTACGCGAAGAACATCATCATTGGTTTTGCTCGCATGGAGGGGCAGACGGTGGGCATCGTCGCCAACCAGCCTTTGGTGCTCGCTGGTTGTCTGGACATCAAGAGCTCCATCAAGGCAGCGCGCTTTGTACGCTTTTGCGATGCCTTCAATATCCCGGTCATTACTTTTGTCGACGTGCCCGGCTTCATGCCCGGCACGTCACAGGAATACGGCGGCATCATCAAGCACGGCGCCAAGCTGCTGTATGCCTATGCCGAATGCACGGTACCGAAGATCACTGTCATCACGCGCAAGGCCTATGGCGGCGCTTATGACGTGATGAGCTCCAAACATCTGCGCGGCGACGTCAACTTCGCCTGGCCTAACGCCGAGATTGCCGTGATGGGCGCCAAGGGCGCGGTGGAAATCATCTTTCGTGAAGACAAGGGCGACCCGGCCAAGCTGGCTGCCAAAGAGGCCGAATACAAGGCTCGCTTTGCCAACCCATTCGTCGCGGGCGCGCGTGGGTTTATCGACGACGTGATCTTGCCGCATGAGACGCGCAAGCGCATCTGCCGTTCGTTGGTGATGTTGCGGGACAAGAAGATTGAGAACCCGTGGCGCAAGCACGGCAACATCCCGCTGTGAACGTAGCATGATCAGCCACTATCCCCGATTCCGCGAAGGCGCGGCACCCGGCCTTGTGCCCAAGCTGGGCGGCTTGCCCTGGGGGCTGCCCGCGCATCTTTGGCCCGTTTGCAAGGAGTGCGGGCGGGCCATGAGCCATCTTGCGCAACTGCCGGCCGCTGTTCCTGAACTTCCGCTCGCGGATGGCGAAGTGCTGTTCCTTTTCAAGTGCGAGTGGGACAGTATCTGCAGCTTCTGGGAGTCTGATGCCGGCGCAAACGCCGCCTTCACGGTGCCGCAAAGCCAACTGGGCACGCTTGCAACCGACCCGCCCGCCGCTGCCAGCGACGGGCTGCCGGCTGTGCTGTCCGAGTTGGGCGTCGTGAGCTGGCGCACTGACGACGATGGCGCGCCGCCCGAGCTCGAAGAGGCCTTTTACGATTACACCCGCCACTTTGAGCTGCCGCCGGAGCTTGGACACCCCCACGACTGGGAGAGCCCCTGGTGCACCAAAAGTGGAGGCGTTCCCTATTGGACCGCCAACGGTGCGCAGCGGATGCCGCCCGGCCGGCTGTTTCTGCAGATTGACAACTGGGTAGAACTGGAGAGTGGCAGTGCGGCCGAGGTCGCCAACTTCTGCTCGGACGGCATCGCTTACGTGTTTGTCGATCGCTCACAAAATCCACCGATTTACACGATGTTTATCAACCGCTGAGGCGGTTAACGAAGACAGGCTCAATGATGTTTAAAAAAATACTGATCGCAAATCGAGGTGAGATCGCCTGCCGGGTCATCAAGACAGCCCGCAAGATGGGTATCCAGACCGTTGCCGTCTATTCTGACGCCGACAAGGACGCGCGCCATGTCGAACTGGCGGACGAAGCCGTCAACATCGGCCCCGCGCCCAGCCGTGACAGTTATCTGCAGGCCGACAAGATCATCGCGGCCTGTAAGCAGACCGGCGCGCAGGCGGTGCACCCCGGCTACGGCTTCCTGAGCGAGAACGCGGGCTTTGCCAAGCGGGTCGAGGAAGAGGGCATCATCTTTATCGGTCCCAAGCACTATTCGATTGCCGCCATGGGCGACAAGATCGAATCGAAAAAGCTGGCCGGTGCGGCGGGTGTGAATTGCATTCCCGGCGTGAACGATGCGATTGAAACGGCCGAGAAGGCGGTGGAGATTGCCAAGGGCATCGGTTACCCGGTGATGATCAAGGCCTCGGCCGGCGGCGGGGGCAAGGGCTTGCGGGTGGCCTTTAACGACAAGGAAGCATTCGAAGGTTTCACGAGCTGCCGCAATGAAGCGAGGAACAGCTTTGGCGACGACCGCGTCTTTATCGAGAAATTTGTCGAGGAACCTCGCCATATCGAGATTCAGCTGCTGGGTGACAGCCACGGCAATGTGATTTACCTGAACGAACGCGAGTGCTCCATCCAGCGGCGCCACCAAAAGGTGATTGAAGAGGCGCCGTCGCCTTTCATCAGCGACGCGACGCGCAAGGCCATGGGCGAACAGGCGGTGGCCTTGGCCAAGGCCGTGAAGTACCAGAGCGCTGGCACGGTGGAGTTTGTGGTCGGCAAGGACCAGAGCTTTTACTTCCTCGAAATGAACACCCGCCTGCAGGTGGAGCACCCGGTGACGGAATGCATCACGGGGCTGGACCTGGTGGAGCTGATGATTCGCGTGGCGGCTGGCGAGAAACTACCGATTGCGCAGAAGGATGTGCAGCGTAGCGGCTGGGCGATTGAGTGCCGTATCAACGCCGAAGACCCGTTCCGCAGCTTTTTGCCTTCCACCGGACGGCTGGTGCGCTTTCAGCCGCCCAAGGAGACCATGTTTGCGGCCGACATCTCGCAGCTGTACGGTGTGCGTGTTGACACCGGCGTGCAGGATGGCGGCGAGATCCCGATGTTTTATGACTCGATGATTGCCAAGCTCATCGTGCACGGCAAGGATCGCAAGGAGGCGATTGCCAAGATGCGTGAGGCGCTTAATGGTTTTGTGATCCGCGGCATCTCCAGCAACATTCCTTTCCAGGCGGCCTTGCTGGCGCATCCGAAATTTGTGGCGGGTGACTTCAACACGGGCTTTATTGCCGAGAACTACAGCAAAGGCTTTCATGCCGAAGACGTGCCGCATGACGATCCTTCGTTCCTGCTGGCGTTGGCTGCTTACGTCAATCGCCGCATGCTGGGCCGTGCCGCCGGCATCAGCGGACAGCTGCCGGGCCATGGCGTGACGGTGGGGGAAGAGTTCGTTGTGGTGAGCCTGGGCGCTGCGGGGCAGAACACGCAGCACCCTGTAACGGTGCGAAATTATCAAGCCCAATCGGGCTCCGGCACAGTAGATACGGGCGCCGGTAGCTATGAAATTTGTAGCAACTGGCATCTGGGCGGCGCGCGCATACGCGGCACGGTGAATGGGCAGCCTTTCGCCGCGCAGGTGGAGCGCGGTGTGGGCCGCAACCCGCTGGCCATCCGCATTGCGCACAACGGCACACGGCTGGATGCGCTGGTGCTGTCGCCGCGCGCGGCGCAGCTGCATGCGCTCATGCCCTACAAGGCGCCGCCGGACATGAGCCGCTATGTGCTCTCGCCCATGCCGGGCTTGCTGGTGGATGTGGCCGTGCAGGTGGGTCAGAAAGTGCAGGCCGGTGAGCGCGTGGCCGTGATTGAGGCGATGAAGATGGAGAACGTGCTGTTTGCCGTAGCCGACGGCGTGGTCGGCAAGGTGCTGGCGGCCAAGGGCGAATCGCTCAGCGTGGACCAGCCGATTGTGGAGTTCCAGGCATGAGTGCCACTCGACCCTTCAAAGTGCTGGGCATCCAGCAGATCGCCATCGGTGCCACCAGCAAAGACCGGCTGCGCACGCTGTGGGTCGACATGCTGGGCCTGGAAGTCACCGGCAACTTTGTCAGCGAACGTGAAAACGTCGATGAAGACATCTGCGCGATCGGCAGCGGCCCGTTCAAGGTCGAAGTTGACCTGATGCAGCCACTGGATGTGGACAAGAAACCCGCGGTGCACACCACGCCGCTCAACCACGTGGGCCTGTGGATAGACGACCTGCCCAAAGCCGTCGATTGGCTGACAGCCAAGGGTGTGCGCTTTGCACCCGGCGGCATTCGCAAGGGCGCAGCGGGTTTTGACATCTGTTTCCTGCACCCCAAGGCTAACGATGAGTTTCCTGTTTCGGGTGAAGGTGTACTGATTGAATTGGTGCAGGCACCGCCCGAGGTGATCAAGGCTTTCTCTGCCCTGGGCTGAGGGGCTGCTCAGTCTTTTTTGCCGCTTTTTTCGCGCTGCACACGGGCCCGGGCCAGGGCGGCCTCAATCACCATGCGCTTGCGGTCCGCCACGGCGGGGTCGCCCTCGGGGCGTGCAGCTGAAGCTGGTAGCGGGGCCTGTGGCGGGTTTTTCGCTTTCCCTGCGCCTTTGTCCTCCGGGCTTGTGCTGTTCCTGTACCGGTTCTGATGGAATTCATAACGGGCTCTGGCGGTGTCGGCCTCTTGCGGAGACCATGCCGTCCAGCCCGTGCGCTCGCCGGTGACGTTTTCCAGGCTGATGCAGTCGACAGGGCAGACCGGTATGCACAGCTCACAGCCTGTGCACCAGGGCTCGATGACGGTGTGCATCATCTTGTTGCTGCCCATGATGGCGTCGGTCGGACAGGCCTTGATGCACAAGGTGCAGCCTATGCACCAGTCTTCATCGATGAAGGCGACAGCACGTGGGCCTTCGGTACCGTTGGCGGGATTGAGCGGCTGAACGGGCTGACCGGTGATGGCCGACAGCCGCTGCACGCCTTCGGCGCCGCCTGGCGGGCATTGGTTGATGGGGGCCTGACCTGTTGCAATGGCCGTGGCATACGCCGCGCAGTCAGGATAGCCGCAGCGGGTGCACTGGGTTTGGGGCAGTGCGGCGTTGATGCGCTCGAAAAGGCTGGAGTCGGGGGGGGAGGTCACCCGCCTATTGTCCTACCAGTCATGGCCCGCTCTGCCTGCGCTCTACCTTCGCGACTCCGGCCTTGCCGCCGCCCTCAAGCCTTCTTGCTGCGTGCTGCTTTTTTTGCCGCCGGCTTTGCTGCGGCCTTCGGGGCGGCTTTGGCGGCAGGCTTTGCTGCTGCGGTGCGCACCGGTTTTGCTATCGTTTTGGTAGCTGCTGGCGCACGCTTGGATTGGGTTGGAGCCCGATTGTTCTCAAGAATGAAGGCCTTGACCTGCGGGTAGACAATCTCGCGCCAGCGGCGGCCGCTGAAAATCCCGTAGTGGCCCGCGCCCTTGACTTCCAGGTGCTTTTGCAGTGCCTTGGGGATGTTGTGGCAAAGACCGTGTGCTGCCTCGGTCTGGCCAGAGCCCGAGATATCGTCCAGCTCGCCTTCGACCGTGAAGTGGGCTGTGGTCTTGATGTCTTCGGGCCGCACACGCTCAATTTGGCCATCCACGCCCTTGACGTCCCAGGTGCCGTTGACCAGCTTGAATTCCTGGAACACCGTCTTGATGGTGTCAAGGTAGTAGTCGGCGTCCATGTCGAGCACGGCGTTGTACTCGTCGTAGAACTTGCGGTGCGCCTCGGCACTGGCGTCATCACCTTTGAGCAGGTCCTTGAAGTAGTCGTAGTGGCTGCTGGCGTGGCGGTCGGGGTTCATCGCGACGAAGCCGGTGTGCTGCAAAAAGCCGGGGTAGACGCGGCGGCCTGCGCCCGGAAAGTTGCTCGGCACGCGGTAAATCACATTGTTTTCAAACCACTCGTAGCTCTTGTTCATGGCCAGGTTGTTCACGGCCGTAGGCGATTTTCGGGCATCGATCGGGCCGCCCATCATGGTCATGCTCAAGGGCGTCGTTTCGCCTCGGGAGGCCATCAGCGACACGGCAGCGAGCACCGGCACAGTGGGCTGGCAAACGCTGATGACGTGGCAATTGCCGTAAATACCCTGGAGGTGGCGAATGAACTCCTGGACGTAGTTGACGTAGTCGTCCAGGTTGAATGAACCTTCAGAAAGCGGCACGGTGCGCGCATTTTTCCAGTCGGTGATGTAGACCTTGTGGTCTTTGAGCATGGTCTTGACCGTGTCCCGGAGCAAGGTTGCATAGTGGCCCGACAGCGGCGCCACGATCAGCACGGCGGGCTCGCCCTTCAGGCCTGTCAGCGTGGCGGGATCGTCGGTGAAGCGCTTGAAGCGGCGCAGCTCGCAAAAGGGCTTGTCGATTTCCACGCGTTCGTGGATGCTGACCTCGGTGCCGTTGACATCCACCGTCCGGATGTCAAAAGCCGGTTTTTCGTAGTCTTTGCCCAATCGGTAAATCAGGCTGTAGCCGGCGGCTACGCGTTGTGCAAACGGGTTTTGGCCCATGGGCGACAGGGGATTGCCGTAGAGCTTTGCAGCGGCTTGCGCAAAGTCGACAAAGGGCTCCATCAAGGTGCGTTGGGCTTCATAGACTTGGTACAGCATCGGGGTCGACCTTGGGGTTAGGGTTACTTCGGTAAATCGTAATATGTTGCAGTGCAATATAACAGGGGGTTGCCGCACTGATTTGAGGATAACCACCAATACCGGGCGGTTTTCACACTGTTGACGCCAAAAGCACCACGATGGTGCCAGCCTGGCTTGCGGACCGATAAACCGCTACCACCTGCGGAATTGAAAGAACACTTACCATTCTGCCTGCAGCCGGTGGTTTTTGCCCGCCCTGAAGCTGCAGCCCTTCAACAGGAAAAACAACATGCTTCCCCCGATTGACGTCTCCGCACTGGAGCAGCTGGCCTCCCTGAAGAAATCAGACCGGATGCCGGTGCTTTTTGTGGGCCACGGCAGCCCGATGAATGCCATCGGCGACAACGAGTACCGGCGCAGCTGGCAGGCGCTGGGCGCCGAGTTTGGGTCGAAATTCCCCAGGCCGCAGCTGATTCTGTGCGTTTCCGCCCATTGGCTGACCGAAGGCTGGTGGCTGACGGCCATGGACAAGCCCAAAACCATCCACGACTTTGGCGGCTTTCCGCAGGAGCTCTTCGACCAGCAATACCCCGCGCCCGGCGACACCGCGGCGGCGCAGGTGATCAGCCAGTTGGTCAGGCAGCGCGCATCGGCGCCGCTCGGCCTCGACGAAGGCGAGTGGGGACTGGACCACGGTGCCTGGTCGGTGCTCAAGCCCATGTTTCCGGATGCGGACATCCCGGTCATCCAGCTCAGCATGGATTACAGCCGGGCTCCCGACGAGCACTATGCGCTGGCAAAGCAGCTGAAGGCGTTGCGGGATCGCGGCGTGCTGATCGTGGCCAGCGGCAATATCGTGCACAACCTGCGCCAGATGCAGCGCGGGGCCGCGGGTAACCAGGCCTACGACTGGGCGCTGGAGTTTGACCAGACGATCGGTGGTTATCTGCAGCAGGGCAATCTGGATGCGCTGCAGAATTTCCAGAAGCTGGGCCAGGTGGCGAAGATGGCGCACCCCACCCACGAGCACTACCTTCCGCTGCTGTATACGGCGGGCGCGGTTGACGCGAAGGAGCCAATACGGTTTTTCAACACCAGCTTCCAGGCTGGCTCCATTTCCATGCGGTCAGTAATTTGGGGATGAATCCAGATAGCTTTTTGTGCTATTGAATTGATAGCTGCTTGCGCTTGTCAGTCATGGTCTGCAGCCGTTTTTTTTTGAAGAGCCTGGCTTTTGCCACTGCCGTGCTGGGGGCCGGTCAGGCCACTTGCGGATGGATAACCTGCAGCCAGCTCCAGCGATCCTGATAAGCCTTCGCCTTTTTCTCGAACAGCGGCAGGTGGTTGCACAGCAGGTTGGGGCTGAGCTTGCCCTGGTACAACTGCGCCAGGCCGTTGGGCGCATAAAGCTCTACATCCGTCCGCTCCGCAGTATTTGCCCTTAAGCCGACACACGTACAGCTCACCGGAAACCGGTCGATGCCATCGCGGGAGCTTTGCAGGGCGGGGTAGGGGAAGCCGAAATACTCCTGATACCAGGTATGGACCCTGGCCTGGTTTTTGGCTTCCACCACAATGCCCCGGCCCGCAAAGCAGGCGCTGACACGTTCATTGACGGCTGCTTCGCCTGCGCCTGAAAGGTCGGCAGGGTCAAAGTAAAACAGGTCGTAGTCTTTGATGTGGGCTTCGGGTGGCTGGCCCGCGTGCAGGTTCCAGATTGTCTGGAAGAGGCATCCCGCCACCAGCCATGCGTCGGGCAGTCCCAGCGCAGGCAGGTGTTCCAGAATGAACCGGTTGTGGCGGTTTTTCAGCGCGTCCCGGATGAATTCATCCGGGAGTACGGCCTCAGACGACCTTGGCAATCGACGCGCAGACGTAGTCGATGTTCTTGCTGTTCAGGGCGGCCACGCACATGCGGCCGGTGTCGGTGCCGTAAACGCCGAATTCATTGCGCAGGCGCACCATCTGGTCCTTGCTGAGGCCCGAGTAGCTGAACATGCCGATCTGGGCGGTGATGAAGCTCATGTCCTGCTTGACGCCGGCGGCCTTCAGGCCGTCCACGAGCTTTTGGCGCATGGCCTTGATGCGCACACGCATTTCGCTCAGCTCTTGCTCCCATTGGGTGCGCAGCGCGGGGGTATTGAGCACCGTGGCCACCACCATGCCGCCATGGATCTGCGGGTTGCTGTAGTTGGTGCGAATGACCAGCTTGAGCTGCGACAGCACGCGGTCGGCTTCGTCCTTGGATTCGCACAGCACCGACAGGGCACCCACGCGTTCGCCGTAGAGGCTGAAGCTCTTGGAAAAGGACGTCGACACGAAAAAGCTCAGGCCGGCAGCCACAAATTTACCGATGACGGCGCCGTCTTCCGCAATGCCGTGGCCAAAGCCCTGGTAGGCCATGTCGAGGAAAGGCGTGAGCTTTCGCGCCTTGACGGCCGCGATCACCTGGTCCCACTGGGCCGCGGTGATGTCGTAGCCCGTCGGGTTGTGGCAGCAGGCGTGCAGCACGACGATGGTGCCTTCGGCGGCTGCATTGAGGGCGGCGAGCATGCCGTCGAAGTTGACGCCGCGCTTGGCTGCGTCATAGTAAGGATAGCTTTCAACCACGAAACCGGCCTGGCTGAAAAGCGCGCGGTGGTTTTCCCAGCTTGGGTCGGAAATCAGCACCTTGGCATTGGGGCTGAGCTTTTTGAGGAAGTCGGCGCCGATCTTCAGGCCGCCCGTGCCGCCAATGCCCTGTGCAGTGGCTACTCGGCCGCTTTTGACAGGTTCGCTGTCGACGCCGAAAACCAGGCCCTTGACGGCCGCATCGTAGGCGGCGATACCGTCAATTGGCAGGTAGCCGCGCGCCTTGGGAGACTCCATCATGAGTTTTTCTGCCGCCTGTACGCATTGCAGCAGGGGGAGCTTGCCGTTGTCGTCGTAGTACACGCCCACGCCCAGGTTGACCTTTGCAGGATTGGTATCGGCATTGAACTGCTCGTTCAGGCCCAGGATGGGGTCACGCGGGGCCATTTCGACAGCGGTAAACAAAGACATGAAATATCCTCAGAGAAGTGAAAAGAAGGCGAAAGCGACGATAGGGGGTTCAGGTCACGGATTTAGGTCACAAGCTGACCGGAAAAAAGGCTACAAGAGGTGTCAAAAGCGATGGCGGGGGCAACTACAAGGCGAATGGGGATTGCAATTTCCATTTTCGGCCGAATGTCGTATTCTGTTTGGTTGCCCTGAATTTTAACGGGGCCTGATCGAGGTTTTATGCCAGAAGCTATGGAAGTCATAACTGATTCAGTCAACACCGACCCCGCTGTGGGCCAGTTCGTCCGTTTCCCGGATTCGCCGTTCGAGCTGTTCCAGCCTTACCCGCCTGCAGGCGACCAGCCGACGGCGATTGACCAGCTGGTCGAAGGGATCAACGACGGCGAGGTGTTCCAGACCCTGCTGGGCGTGACCGGCTCCGGCAAGACCTTCACCATGGCCAATGTGATTGCCCGCCTGGGCCGGCCGGCCATCGTGTTTGCGCCCAACAAGACGCTGGCCGCGCAGCTTTACAGTGAGTTCCGCGAGTTCTTCCCAAAAAACGCGGTCGAGTATTTCGTCAGTTACTACGACTACTACCAGCCTGAAGCCTATGTGCCGCAGCGCGATCTTTTCATCGAGAAAGACTCGGCCATCAACGAGCACATCGAGCAGATGCGCCTGTCGGCCACCAAGAGCGTGCTGGAGCGGCGCGACACCATCATCGTCGGTACGGTCAGCGCTATTTACGGCATAGGTGCGCCTGAGGATTACACACAGATGCGGTTCATTGCGCGCATCGGCGACAAGATGGGCCAGCGCGACGTGATCGCCAGGCTGATCCGCATGCAGTACACGCGCAACGAGCAGGACTTCGCGCGCGGCACGTTCCGGGTGCGCGGGGACGTGATCGACATTTTCCCGGCCGAGCATTCCGAGCTGGCCATACGCATCGAGCTGTTCGACGACGAGATCGAGTCGCTGCAGTTGTTTGACCCACTGACAGGCCGCATACGCCAGAAAATCCCGCGCTTTGTGGTCTACCCCAAGAGCCACTACGTCACGCCGCGCGACAAGGTCATGACGGCGGTGGAGACCATCAAGCTGGAGCTGTCCGAGCGGGTGGCCCAGTTCGTCGCCGACGGCAAACTGGTGGAAGCCCAGCGCATCGAGCAGCGCACCCGGTTCGACCTGGAGATGCTCAGTGAAATCGGCCACTGCAAGGGCATTGAGAACTACACCCGCCACCTGAGCGGTTCGCCGGCGGGATCACCCCCTTCGACGCTGTGCGATTACCTGCCCAAGGATGCCGTGATGTTTCTCGACGAGAGCCACGTCATGATCGGTCAGCTCAACGCCATGTACAACGGCGACCGCGCACGCAAAACCACGTTGGTGGAATACGGTTTTCGCCTGCCGAGCGCGCTGGACAACCGGCCGCTCAAGTTCGAGGAGTTTGAAGCCAAGATGCGGCAGGCCGTTTTTGTCTCGGCCACGCCAGCGAATTATGAGAAAGAGCACGCAGGCAAGGTGGTGGAGCAGGTGGTCAGGCCCACCGGGCTGGTGGATCCGCAGGTGGAAGTGAGGCCGGCTACCCATCAGGTCGACGACGTGCTGCAGGAAATCCGCATCCGGGTCGAGAAGAATGAACGGGTGCTGATCACCACGCTGACCAAACGCATGGCCGAACAGCTGACGGATTATCTGAGCGACAACGGTGTGAAGGTGCGCTACCTGCACAGCGATGTGGACACGGTCGAGCGGGTAGAAATCCTGCGTGACCTGCGGCTGGGCGCGTTTGACGTGTTGGTGGGTATCAACCTGCTGCGTGAGGGGCTCGATATCCCGGAGGTGTCGCTGGTGGCCATTCTGGACGCCGACAAGGAAGGCTTTTTGCGCGCCGAGCGCAGCCTGATCCAGACGATTGGCCGCGCGGCCCGAAACCTGAACGGCCGTGCGATTTTGTATGCAGACCGCATCACCGACTCCATGAAAAAAGCCATGGATGAAACCGAACGCCGGCGTAACAAGCAGATTGCCTTCAACCTGGAGCACGGCATCACGCCGCGCAGCGTGGTCAAACGCATCAGGGACCTGATCGATGGTGTCTACAGCGAGAAATCCGGCAAGGAAGCCGAAAAGATCGAGATGCAGAAGGCATTGGTGGAAGACATGAGCGAGAAGGACATCGCCCGCGAGATCAAGCGGCTGGAAAAGCAGATGATCGAACACGCCAAGAATCTCGAGTTCGAAAAAGCCGCGCGGGTACGGGACCAGTTGCACATCCTCAAGGAGCAGGCTTTTGGCGCGCCTGGCACCGATAATGTCGTACCGCTAAGCGCCGCAGGCCAAACCCGCGCCTAGGCCGATCGACCCGACCACTCACTTTGTGCACGGATATGGTGCATAAAGTGAGTCGAGCTACGGGTTAGCCCTCATGTTTTGAGCACCCTCAGCGGGAAAAACCCTGCTCGTGTTATACTTGACGAAAACAGTCAAGAACAATATCAGAACAACAAAAAAGCCCCCGCGATACCGGTTGACTGACCTGGGCGGCTGGAGGAAGAGTTCCCTGTAAGTCACAAGCTTTCAGGGTGAAAACGACAGTCAAGCCATTTAAAGGAGCTTGTTATGCGCCTCACGACCAAAGGCCGCTTTGCGGTCACCGCGATGATTGATTTGGGATTGCGTCAGAACAACGGCCCGGTCACGTTGGCCGCCATCAGCCAGCGCCAGCAGATTTCCCTGTCCTACCTCGAACAGCTGTTCGGCAAACTGCGCCGTCACGAACTGGTGGAATCCACCCGTGGTCCCGGCGGCGGTTATACGCTGGGCCGCAAGGCTTCCGAGATCACCGTGGCTGACATCATCGTGTCGGTGGACGAGCCGATCGACGCCACCCAGTGTGGCGGTAAGGAAAACTGCCTGGGCGAAGGCGGCCGCTGCATGACGCACGAGCTGTGGGCTTCACTGAACAGCCGCATGGTGGAGTTCCTGGACTCCGTGACCCTGCAAAAACTGGTGGAAGACCAGCTCGCCAAGGGCGTGGTGATCGAGAATACCCCGCAGGTGAAAAAAGCCATTTTCACAGCGCCGGTTGTCAAGCCGATCCGCGTGAATGCACCGAACTCGGTCTTCGCACTGGGCAATGCATTTTCCAAATCCTGATGGAGCGATGCCGGGCGTCTGCCCGGCACCATCCTTTTGTGAACCGACTGCATTGACTTCATTGATCGCGCTGCCAGCCAGCCTGTGAATTTAAAGAGCTAGCCACATGGACACCCCACACTTTCCCATCTACATGGACTACAGTGCCACGAACCCCTGCGATCCGCGGGTGGTGGACGCCATGATTCCCTGGTTGCGCGAGCACTTCGGCAACCCCGCGTCCCGCAGCCACGCCTGGGGCTGGGAAGCGGAAGCCGCTGTCGAGAAGGCACGCGAACAAATTGCCGACCTGATTGGCGCCGATCCGCGCGAGATCGTCTGGACCAGCGGCGCGACCGAGTCCAACAATTTGGCCCTGAAGGGTGCGGCTCATTTCTACAAGACCAAGGGCAAGCACATCATCACGGTCAAGACCGAGCACAAGGCTGTGCTGGACACCTGCCGCGAACTGGAACGCCAGGGTTTTGAAGTGACCTACATGGACGTGCAAGCCGACGGCCTGCTCGACCTGGAGGCGCTCAAGGCCGCTATCCGCCCCGACACGATTCTGGTCAGCGTCATGTTCGTCAACAACGAAATCGGCGTGATCCAGGACATCCCGGCCATTGGCGCCCTGTGCCGTGAAAAAGGCATCATCTTCCACGTGGATGCCGCGCAGGCAACCGGCCGTGTTGACATCGATCTTGCCACCTTGCCGGTCGACCTGATGAGCCTGACCTCGCACAAGACCTATGGCCCCAAGGGCATTGGTGCCCTGTACGTGCGCCGCAAACCGCGTGTACGCCTGGAAGCGCAAATGCACGGCGGTGGCCATGAGCGCGGCATGCGTTCGGGTACTTTGCCCACGCACCAGTGCGTCGGCATGGGCGAGGCCTACCGCATTGCCAAGGCCGAGATGCACGAAGAGAACAAGCGCATCCTTGCCTTGCATGAGCGCATGCTCAACGGGCTCAAGGACGTGGAAGAAGTGTTCCTCAATGGCCACGCCGACAAGCGCGTGCCGCACAACCTGAACATGAGCTTCAACTTCGTCGAAGGCGAATCGCTGATCATGGGCATCAAGGGTCTGGCCGTGTCCAGCGGCTCGGCTTGCACATCGGCCAGCCTGGAGCCCAGCTATGTGCTGCGCGCCCTGGGCCGCAGCGACGAACTGGCGCACAGCAGCCTTCGCATGACGATTGGCCGCTGGAGCACCGAGGAAGAAATCGACTACGCGGTCGCCACCATCAAGGAAAACGTGGCCAAACTGCGCGAACTCTCCCCCCTGTGGGAGATGTTCAAGGATGGTGTTGATTTATCCACCATCCAGTGGGCCGCCCATTAAGGCGAGCCCGCAATTCAAGACAGCTTAAAGAGGTAAACAAAATGGCATACAGCGAAAAAGTGGTAGACCACTATGAAAACCCCCGCAACGTCGGCTCCTTTGAAAAGGGCGACGAAACGGTAGGCACCGGCATGGTCGGCGCGCCTGCTTGCGGCGACGTGATGAAGCTGCAGATCAAGGTCAACCCGGTGACGGGCGTGATTGAAGATGCACGTTTCAAGACCTACGGCTGCGGCTCCGCGATTGCGTCAAGCTCGCTGGTGACCGAGTGGGTCAAGGGCAAGACGCTGGACGAAGCGGCAAGCATCAAGAACAGCGCGATTGCTGAAGAGCTGGCCCTGCCGCCTGTGAAGATTCACTGCTCCATCCTGGCGGAAGACGCCATCAAGGCCGCCGTGAACGATTACAAGCAAAAGCACACGCACTGATCAATCGCATTGCCCGTCACCTGTTTCCTTCGAGTGATTTAAATGTCCGTTACCCTGACTGATGCCGCCGCCCGCCACGTGACCCGCTACATGACCAAACGCGGCAAGGGTGTGGGCGTTCGCCTTGGCGTGAAGACCACCGGCTGCTCCGGCCTGGCTTACAAGCTGGAGTACGCCGACGAGATCGCACCGGAAGATGTCGTGTTTGAAGACAACGGCGTCAAGGTGCTGGTCGACCCTAAAAGCATGGCTTACATCGATGGCACCAAGCTCGACTTTGTGCGCGAAGGCCTGAACGAAGGCTTCAAGTTCATCAACCCCAACGAACGTGACCGTTGCGGCTGTGGCGAAAGCTTCCGGGTTTGACGGGCGAGCGGTCGAACGCGTGCTGCACCCTTATCAAAGCCGCCTCCACTGATTGTGCTGGCGGCTTTTTCTCGGCATGAATCTCCAATCCAACGACTTCGAGCTTTTCGGTGTTCCCCAGCGCTTCGCGCAGGATCGCGCGGCGCTTGACGCGCGCTGGAAGGATTTGCAGCGCGAAGCGCATCCTGACAAATTCGCGGCTAAGGGTACGGCCGCCCAGCGTGTGGCCATGCAGTGGTCGGTGCGCATCAACGAGGCCTACCAGCGGCTGAAAGACCCGCTCAAGCGGGCGAGCTATTTGTGTGAGCTGAACGGTGCGCCCATTAACGCCGAAAACAATACCACGATGCCGCACGACTTCCTGATGCAGCAGATGCAGTGGCGCGAAGCGCTCGACGATGCCGAAACAACTGAAGATTTTGAAGAAATAGCCTCCCAAGCCACAGTTGACGCGCGCAAGCAGCTATCAAAGATAGAGCAACTGCTGGACGTGGACAAGGACTTTCCTGCCGCAGCCCAGCAGGTCAGAAGCCTTATGTTTATTGAGCGCTTTGCCAGTGAGGTTGATGCACGCATCGACCAGCTGGGACAATAGGAACCTGTTCAATGTCTTTTTGGAGTCGCACAAGTACCTTTTCGGGATGGGATGCAAGGCGCGGTGCACCGCCAATAGCTGGGCTATTGGCAAGCGCCGCAACGCCGCAGACCGCCCGACAAGGCACTTGCCCGAAGGGTTGGAGTGAAATCGGGCGATTGGACACCCCGGCCGCTTGCATGGGCATCAGCCCATGCGGCGCATCCGAGGTATCCACTCATCCCGATTGCACTCCAATGCGATCTCCAAAAAGACATTGAACAGGTTCCAAGGCATTACAGAAAAAGTACGACAACCGCGCATGGCACTCCTGCAAATTTCCGAACCCGGCCAGACGCCCGACCCGCACCAGCGACGCATCGCGGTGGGGATTGACCTGGGGACCACACATTCGCTGGTCGCCAGCGTGCGCAGTGGCGTATCCGAATGCCTGCCCGACGAGCAGGGGCGGGTGCTGCTGCCCAGCGTGGTGCGCTACCTTGAGGACGACAAGCGCCAGATCGGCTATGAAGCCCTGGCCGCGCAGGTGGAAGATCCGCGCAACACCATTTCTTCTGTCAAGCGTCTGATGGGCCGCGGCATTGACGACATCGGCAGCCGCGCTCAGTTGCCATACGAGTTGAACGACAAGCCGGGCATGGTCACGCTGCAGACTGTCGCCGGCGAGAAAAGCCCGGTCGAGATCAGCGCGGAGATTCTGGCCACGTTGCGTTACCGCGCCGAAGACACTTTTAATGACGATATTTATGGCGCCGTAATCACGGTGCCGGCCTACTTTGACGACGCCCAGCGCCAGGCAACCAAAGATGCGGCGCAACTGGCCGGCTTGAACGTGTTGCGCCTCCTCAATGAGCCCACGGCCGCCGCGATTGCGTATGGATTGGACAACAGCAGCGAAGGCGTCTACGCCGTCTATGACCTGGGTGGCGGCACCTTTGACATTTCCATCCTGCGCCTCACGCAAGGTGTCTTCGAAGTCGTGGCGACCGGTGGCGATTCCGCATTGGGCGGTGATGACTACGACCGTGCGCTTGTCGACTGGGTGCTGGCCAAGGCCGGGCTTGCGGCGGACACGCTCACGCCGTCCGATAAGGCGGCCTTGCAGCGTACCGCCCGGAACTGCAAGGAGGCGTTGTCGTCTGCGGACCCCGTGCCTTTTTCGGTGCAACTGGCTAAAGCCCTCGTCAATTTCGAAATGAAAGCGGAAGATTTTGAAACTGCTACCGCCCACCTGACACAGCGCACGCTGGCGGCCGTCCGCAAGGCGTTGCGCGATGCCAAACTGGCCAAAGAAGACATCCAGGGCGCGGTGCTGGTTGGGGGTTCCACCCGCATGCCGCAGGTGCGCAAGGCGGTTGCCAGCTTCTTCGGGCGCGAGCCGCTGGTCAACCTCAACCCCGATGAAGTGGTAGCGCTGGGCGCGGCCATTTCAGCCAACCAACTGGCCGGTAACAACATGGGCGCAGACCTGTTGCTGCTCGACGTGATCCCGCTGTCGCTGGGCATCGAGACCATGGGCGGGCTGGTCGAGCGCATCGTGCCGCGCAACCAGACCATCCCCACGGCCATGGCACAGGACTTCACCACCTACCAGGACGGCCAGACCGCCCTGGCGCTGCATGTGGTGCAGGGCGAACGCGACCTGGTGGCCGACTGCCGCAGCCTGGCCCGCTTCGAGCTGCGCGGCATTCCGCCCATGGTGGCGGGCGCTGCCCGCATCCGCGTGACGTTTACCGTCGATGCCGACGGGCTGCTCAGTGTGAATGCGAAAGAACAGGTCAGCGGCGTTGAGGCACGCATCGACGTGAAGCCTTCCTACGGCCTGTCGGACGACGATATTGCGCGCATGCTGCAAGACAGCTTTTCAACCGCGCAGCAAGACATGCAGGCCCGTGCCCTGGCCGAAGCCCAGGTCGATGCCGACCGCATGATTCTGGCCACACAAAGCGCCCTGGCAGCGGATGCCGACCTGCTGAGTCCCAATGAACGGGCGCAGATCGACAGCCTGATCGTCGGCCTCGCCGACACGCGTGCCCACGGTGATGCGGCCGCAATCGAAGCGGCCACCCAGGCGCTGGCCAAAGGCACCGAAGGCTTTGCCGCCCAGCGCATGAACCGGGGCATCAAGCAAGCCCTCGCCGGTAAAAACATCGAGGCGGTCTGAACCGACTGACAACCATGCCCATCATCAAAATACTGCCTCATCCCGAATACTGCCCACAGGGCGCTGAAATCAGTGCGCCGGCCGGCACCTCGATTTGCGAAGCCCTGCTCGACAACAAGATCAACATCGAGCACGCCTGCGACCTCAGCTGCGCCTGCACAACCTGCCACATCATTGTGCGCGAAGGTTTCAATTCGCTGAATGAGCTCGACGAGAGCGAAGAAGACCTGCTGGACCGCGCCTGGGGCCTGGAACCCAATTCACGGCTGAGTTGCCAGGCCTTCCTGGCCCAGTCGGATGTGACGGTGGAGATACCCAAATACTCCATCAATCACGCAAAGGAAAATCATTAGCCCCCACGCTTGCCACTGCGTGTGCTGCGCTGCCCCCCGAGGGGGCGCATTTTTCCTAGGGGCGGCCCGGCGGAAAAACATCCACTGACCCAGCACAGCGATAATCCAGCCATGCGCCAAATCGTTCTTGACACCGAAACCACCGGTCTTTCCGCTGAAAACGGCGACCGCATCATCGAAATCGGTTGCGTCGAACTGGTAGCCCGCAAGCTCACCGGCAACAACCGCCACTTCTACCTGAACCCCGAACGCGACAGCCACGAGGACGCGCTCAAGGTTCACGGCATCAGCAACGAGTTCCTGAAAGACAAACCCAAGTTCTCGGCCGTGGCCAATGAACTGCTGGAGTACCTGCAGGACGCCGAGATCATCATCCACAACGCGCCTTTTGACGTGAGCTTCCTCAACAAGGAACTCGAACTCATCGGCAAGCCGCCCATCAAGCATTGCGTGGCCAAGGTCACCGACAGCCTGATGATGGCCAAGGAGCTGTTCCCGGGCAAACGCAACTCGCTGGACGCCTTGTGCGACCGGCTGGAAGTCGACAATTCGGGCCGGACCTTGCACGGCGCCTTGCTGGACGCTGAACTGCTGGCCGATGTCTACATCAATCTGACCCGTGGCCAGAATGCGCTGGTGATGGACGTTGGGGACAGCGCCCGGGAAGGCGATAGTGACGTGCCCCAGATGGATCTCAGCGCCTTTGACCTGCCGCTGCTCGCAGCCAACGACCAGGAGATCGCCGACCATGAAAAGCTGCTGGTGGATATTGACAAGGCCAGCAAGGGTAAAACGGTTTGGCGTGTTTTGGCGGCGTAAACAATAAAGCCATCGAAACAGCATATAATCTTAGGCTGACCAATAGGGCGGTTAGCTCAGGGGTAGAGCACTGCATTCACACTGCAGGGGTCGCAAGTTCGAAACTTGCACCGCCCACCAGAATTTGAAGAACAAAAAAGGCCAAGTCTTGCGACTTGGCCTTTTTTCATTTCGGCGCCGTAAACACCGATAGGCGCCAATAAGCGCCGCTTTTTTGCCGTCGTGCTTAGAGCACTTCGCTCGCGAAATCAGCCAGCCGCGAACGTTCGCCACGCGCCAGCGTGATGTGTCCGCCGTGCGGCCAGCCCTTGAAGCGGTCGACGGCAAAAGTCATGCCCGATGAGCCTTCAGTCAGGTACGGTGTGTCAATCTGCGCCAGGTTGCCCATGCAGATGATCTTGGTTCCGGGACCGGCCCGCGTGATCAGCGTTTTCATCTGTTTGGGCGTCAGGTTTTGCGCTTCGTCGATGATGACGTACTTGTTCAGGAAGGTACGGCCGCGCATGAAATTCATGCTTTTCACCTTGATGCGCGAGCGGATCAGTTCGTTGGTGGCGGCGCGGCCCCATTCGCCCGAGCCGCTGTCGGTCTTGCCCAATACTTCCAGGTTGTCGTCCAGTGCGCCCATCCAGGGGCCCATTTTTTCCTCTTCGGTACCCGGCAGGAAACCGATGTCTTCGCCAACGCTCACCGTGGCGCGCGTCATGATGATCTCGGTGTAGCGACGGTCATCCAGCACCTGCGTGAGGCCGCTGGCCAGTGCCATCAGCGTCTTGCCAGTGCCTGCCGTGCCGGCTAGCGTGACGAAGTCCACTTCGGGGTCCATCAGCAGGTTCATCGCGAAATTTTGCTCGCGGTTGCGCGTGGTGACGCCCCAGACGGCGTTTTTGAGGTGGTTGTAGTCCTTCAGGGTCTTCAGAACGGCGGTTTTGGCCCGAATTTCCGTCACGCGGGCATACAGCGGGGGTTCGCCGGGGGCTTCAAAAAAAACAAACTGATTGATCAGCAGGCTACCCACGATGGGGCCCGTGATGCGGTAGAAGGTGTGGCTGCCTTGCTGCCAGCTTTCGACGGTTTTGCTCTGGCGCGTCCAGAAGTCAGCCGGCAGGGCCAGCGAGCCCGAATACAGCAGGTCGCCATCTTCCAGGGTTTTGTCGTTCTGGTAGTCGTCTGTGGCCAGGCCCAGGGCGCGGGCCTTGACGCGCATGTTGATGTCCTTGGACACCAGAACCACCTCGCGCGGCGCGTATTCCTTGCGCAAGGCCTCGACCACGCCCAGGATCTGGTTGTCGGCCTTGCCCTGCGGCAGGCTCATGGGCAGGGTGTAATCCAGCGGTTTGGTCTGGAAAAACAGGCAGCCACCAGCTTCAGGGTGGCCGGTGGTGTCCAGTTTCAGGCCTTTGGCAATGTCAGCGCCCTGGGTGCCTGCCAGCGCGTCCAGCGTCCGGCTGGTCTGGCGGGCGTTGCGCGCCACCTCGGTCATGCCCTTTTTGTGGCCGTCGAGCTCTTCAAGCACGATCATGGGCAGGAAGATGTCGTGCTCCTCAAACCGGAACAGGCACATTGGGTCGTGCATCAACACATTGGTGTCGAGCACGAACAATTTGGTGGGGCCGGTGCGCTTGGCCTTTTTGGGCTTGGCAGCCGGCTGCGGCAGTGGAATGCTCTCTTTTTTATAGCTGCTTGCGCTCGTCCTTGAAGGGTTGGCAGGCTCTTTTCCTTGAAACGCTGACGGATGCTGGCTGCCATCCCCTGCTGCGCGGCTGTCAAACAGGTCCATCACCGGGGGTTTCTGGGCGGATTCGGCACTTTCCGTCTTGCGTGCTTTGGAGGGCGAGCGGGCGGGCGCGTCAAGCGCGTCGGGGGAGAGCAGGGCGGCACGTTTGGTCGGGGCGGGGGGCAGGGGCATAGTGCTTAAAACTCTCTAAAAAAGAAGGGTTCCAGAAGCGAAAAAGCCGCCTTGAAACCAGGGCGGCTTGTTCTTTTGGCGCAGTTGCGAAGGTCAACAGCATGAGTTCATTATGCACAACTCGCGTGACAGGGCAATCCTTTGCAATTCTTTGTTGCTAACTGGCGTCAGGGCTGTTTCAGGCAGCCTTTTTGAGCGCCTTGACGGCCTTGAGCACGTCGTCCACGTGGCCGGGCACCTTCAGGCCGCGCCACTCTTCTTTCAGCTGACCGTCGGCGCCCACCAGGAAGGTGCTGCGCTCGATGCCCTTGACCTTCTTGCCGTACATGATCTTGTTTTTGACCACACCGAACATGTGGCACATTTTTTCTTCGGTGTCCGCAATCAGTTCGAACGGGAGTTCAAGCTTGGACTTGAACTCGTCGTGGGACTTCATATTGTCGCGGGACACGCCGAACACGGTTGCGCCGGCCTTGACGAAGTCCTTGTAGCGATCACGGAACTGCATGGCTTCCGTGGTGCAACCCGGTGTGTTGTCCTTGGGATAGAAGTACAGCACAACGACTTTGCCGAGGTGGGATGTGTTGGAAACCTTGATGCCGCTTGTGGCGATCGCTTCAAATTCGGGGAGTGGTTTATTGACGACGACTGCCATACTGAGTAGACCCTGACGAAAGTAGTTGTAATTAGCCGCGCCTTTTGGCAACCGGCCCGGGACGTGAGTCCTGGATGTGGTGCCAAGTGCAACCCTAGATTTTACCCTGAAAGAGAGGGCATTTCAGCCTTCTGTTCCTTCTGTTTCAATCAGCAGGGCAGCAATTACCTGCCGGCCTTCTCCCGCGAGGATGTTGTAGGTGCGGCATGCCGCCAATGTGTCCATGGTCTCAATGCCGATGCGGCGCTCCATCAGCGTGCGCAGGAAGGCCGGAGGCGGAAAGCGCAACCGGGAGCCGCTGCCAAAAATCACGAGTTCAGGCTGCGTCGCGGAAAGCAGGGTGAAATGCTCTGCCGTGAGTTGCTCAAAACGCGTGCAGTTCCAGTCAAACTTCTCGCCCCTTGAGCCAATCACGATGCTGTGTTCGATTTTCTCCGCGACACCATTGCTTCCCAGGCCGACCCAGCCTGGACCGTAGCCAAGGATGGACTGAACATCGAGACGGTCTGGCTGAAGTTTCATACGGGATTATTTGGGCGTTTCGATGGTGCGGAGGGCGCCGATGCACGGGGCGGTTTGACGGGTTTTAGAGGCGAAAACCCTCTTTTATGTGGTCAAATTATAGATTCCGCCCGAATTTCCCGCCGCAGTGCTGACGCTTCTTCCCCGTTGCCAGCATGGTGGGCCCCGAGGCCTTGCCCACATACCGATAAAACCGCATGAAACCGATCACCAAATCTGCCAAGCTGGCCAATGTCCTTTATGACATCCGCGGTCCGATCATGGATGCCGCCAAGCAGATGGAAGAAGAAGGCCAAAAGCTCATCAAGCTCAATATTGGCAATCTGGCGGTGTTTGGTTTTGATGCGCCCGAAGAAGTCCAGCAGGACATGATCCGCAACCTGCCTGCCTCGGCCGGTTATTCGGACAGCAAGGGCATTTTCGCGGCGCGCAAGGCCGTGATGCACGAAACCCAGAAGCAGGGCATCAAGGGCGTGACGCTGGACGACATTTACCTCGGTAACGGCGCGAGCGAACTGATCTCGATGGCCACCAACGCATTGCTCGACGACGGCGACGAGCTGCTGCTGCCGGCGCCAGACTACCCGCTGTGGACGGCTTCCACCAGCCTCTCGGGCGGCACGCCGGTGCATTACCGGTGTGATGAAAGCAATGGCTGGATGCCCAATCTGGATGATATCCGCGCCAGGATCACACCCAAAACCAAAGCCATTGCGGTCATCAACCCCAACAACCCGACGGGCGCGCTGTACTCCGACGAACTGCTCAAAGGCATCATCGACATCGCACGCGAGCACGGTCTGGTCATTCTCGCGGACGAGGTTTATGACAAGGTGCTGTACGACGGTGTGAAGCACACGGCCATCGCCAGCCTGTCGACTGACGTGCTCACGGTGACCTTCAATTCGCTTTCCAAGAGCTACCGCTCATGTGGCTACCGCGCCGGCTGGATGGTGGTGTCCGGCCCCAAGAAGCAGGCGCAGGACTACATCGAAGGCCTGAACATGCTGGCCAACATGAAACTGTGCTCCAACGTGCCCGGCCAGTGGGCCATCCAGACTGCGCTGGGCGGCTACCAGAGCATCAACGACCTGACCTGCGAAGGCGGGCGCTTGCGCCGCCAGCGCGACCTGGCCTATGAGCTGATCACCGCCATTCCGGGCGTGAGCTGCGTCAAGCCCAGCGCTGCGCTCTACATGTTTCCCCGTCTCGATCCCAAGGTCTACCCAATCAAGGACGATCGCCAGTTTTTCCTGGAGCTCCTCAAGGAGACCAAGGTCATGCTGGTACAGGGCACGGGATTTAACTGGCCCGAGCCGGACCACTTTCGCATCGTCTTCCTGCCGCATGAGGAAGACCTGCGCGAAGCCATTGGCCGCATTGCGAAGTTCCTCGAGAACTACCGCAACAACCGAACTTGACCCTGCATTCGGCCCCATTCCTCTTCCTCGCTCTTTTGAGGGCAGGACTCCAAATCAACGTAAAGCAAGACCTCAGCGACTATGAAACCGACGAATTTGAGCCCGATCCGGGTAGGCCTTCTGGGCATTGGCACCGTGGGTAGCGGCACCTACAACGTACTACAGCGCAACCAGGAAGAAATCCGCCGCCGCGCCGGCCGCGGCATTGAGATCACCATGGTGGCCGACCTCGACGTGGCGCGCGCGAAGGCCGCAGTCGGCCCCGGTGTGCAGGTCGTGGACGACGCCCGCAAGGTCGTGGCCAGCCCTGACGTCGACATCGTGATCGAACTGATAGGCGGCTATGGCATCGCCAAACAACTGGTGCTTGAAGCCATCGAAGCCGGCAAGCACGTGGTCACCGCCAACAAGGCGCTGCTGGCTGTGCACGGCACCGAGATTTTTGCAGCGGCTCACCGCAAGGGCGTGATGGTCGCGTTTGAAGCGGCCGTGGCCGGCGGCATCCCCATCATCAAGGCCTTACGCGAAGGCCTCACCGCCAACAGCATCCAGTGGATCGCCGGCATCATCAACGGCACCACCAACTTCATCCTGTCCGAGATGCGCGACAAGGGCCTGGACTTCGACGTCGTGCTGAAAGAAGCACAGCGCCTGGGTTACGCCGAAGCCGACCCCACCTTCGACATCGAAGGCGTGGACGCCGGCCACAAGGTCACGCTGATGTCGGCGATCGCCTTCGGCATCCCGGTGCAGTTCGACAAGGCTTACGTCGAAGGCATCACTGGCCTGGCCGCACAAGACATTCGCTATGCCGAACAACTCGGTTACCGCATCAAGCTGCTGGGCATCACCAAGCGCGCCGCCAATGGCATCGAGCTGCGTGTGCACCCGAGCCTGGTGCCGGCCAAGCGCCTGATCGCCAATGTTGAAGGCGCGATGAACGCCGTGGTGGTGCAGGGCGACGCCGTCGGCACCACGTTGTACTACGGCAAGGGCGCGGGCAGCGAGCCCACCGCCAGCGCCGTGATCGCCGACCTTGTGGACATCGCCCGTCTGCACACCGCAGATCCCGAGCACCGCGTGCCGCACCTGGCCTTCCAGCCCGATGCGATGAGCGACCTGCCTGTGGTGCTCATGTCCGAAGTCGTCACCAGCTACTACCTGCGCCTCAAAGTCGCAGACCAGGCCGGTGTACTGGCCAAGGTCACCGGCATCCTGGCCGGCACGGGCATCAGCATTGACGCCGTGCTGCAGCGCGAAGCCGATGAAGTGGGCGGCGTGGGTTCCACGCACACCGACCTCATCATCCTCACGCATGAGTGCGTGGAAGCGAAGATGAACGAAGCCCTGGCGCAAATGCAGGCGCTGCCTACGGTGCTGGCGCCCATCACGCGCATCCGCAAGGAGGAGCTGGCCTGATGCTGTACATCTCCACCCGCGGCCACGCCGAACGCAAGCGTTTTTGTGAAATCCTGCTCGAAGGCCTGGCGCCCGACGGTGGCCTCTACTTGCCCGAGCAATATCCGCAGGTGGATGCTGCCACGCTGCAGAAGTGGCGTGGCCTGCCTTACGCTGAACTGGCGTTCGAGGTTCTTTCGCTCTACGTCGACGACATTCCCGCCGTCGACCTCAAGGCTATCTGCAACAAGACCTACACCGAAGAGGTGTTCGGCACAAAAGCCATCGTCCCGCTGAAAAAGCTTGAAGACGGCCTTTACCTCGAAGCCCTCTCCAACGGCCCCACGTTGGCCTTCAAGGACATGGCCATGCAGCTGCTGGGCAACCTGTTCGAATACGAACTGGCACGCCGCGGTGAAGAGCTCAACATCCTGGGCGCCACCAGCGGCGACACCGGCAGCGCGGCCGAATACGCCATGCGCGGCAAAAAGGGCGTGCGCGTCTTCATGACTTCGCCCAACGGCCGCATGAGCCCCTTCCAGCAGGCGCAGATGTTCAGCCTGCAGGACGAGAACATCCACAACATCGCCGTCGACGGTGTGTTTGACGACTGCCAGGACATCGTCAAGGCCGTGTCCAACGACCTGGCCTTCAAGCGCCAGTACAAGATCGGCACGGTCAACTCCATCAACTGGGCGAGGCTGATGGCTCAGGTGGTCTACTACTTTGCAGGCTATTTCCAGGCCACGAGCAACAACACCGAGAAGGTCAACTTCACGGTCCCCTCCGGCAACTTCGGCAATGTCTGCGCCGGCCACGTCGCCCGCATGATGGGCCTGCCCATCGCCAAGCTGGTGGTGGCCACCAACGAAAACGATGTGCTCGACGAGTTCTTCCGCACTGGCGTGTACCGCGTGCGCAGCAGTGCCGACACACACGAAACTTCCAGCCCTTCCATGGACATTTCCAAGGCCTCGAACTTCGAGCGCTTTGTGTTTGACCTGCTGGGCCGTGACGGCGGCAAGACGAAGGCGCTTTTCCATGACCAGCTGGGCAGCCAGGGCTACTTTGACCTGAGCGCGGAGGCAGCCTTCAAGTCGGCCGCGCAGCGCTACGGTTTTGTGAGCGGCAAGAGCACCCATGCCGACCGGCTGGCCACCATCCGCGACACCTACAAGCGCTTTGGCACCATGATCGACACCCACACCGCCGACGGCGTGAAGGTGGCGCGCGAGCAGTTGCAACCCAGTGTGCCCATGATCGTGCTGGAGACTGCGCTTCCCATCAAGTTCGCGGCGACCATTGAAGAAGCCCTGGGCCAATTGCCCACGCGGCCGGCGAAGTTCGAAGGCATTGAGGCCTTGCCGAAACGCGTCAAGGTGCTGCCGGCCGATGCAGCTGTGATCAAACGCTACATTGCCGACAATGTGCATTAAATCGGGCTGTAGCCCATATCTGACTTGCGCAAGCAGCTATATTTTTAATAGCGGCCTGGGCGTCTTCCGGCCTTTCTTTCTGTGAGAGCGACATCATGAACGTGGTCGGATTTGCCGGGTATTCCGGTTCGGGCAAGACGACATTGGTCGAAAAGCTGATCCCGGCACTGAAGGCCAGAGGCCTGCGCGTGTCGGTGGTCAAGCATGCGCACCACAAGTTCGACATTGACCATCCCGGCAAAGACACTTTCCGGCATCGCCAGGCCGGTGCCTTTGAAGTGGTCGTGGCCTCGCCAAACCGGCTTGCGCTGATGCGTGAATTTGAAAAGCCGTCCGAGCTCACCGTTCACCAGCTGATCGCCGAGCTGTATGGCGGCGTGGACTGGGTGCTGGTAGAGGGCTTCAAGAGCAGCGACCTGCTCAAGATCGAAGTCTGGCGTGCGCCTTCGGCCGACTATGCCGGCAAGCCCCCGCTCTACCCGGACGACGACTTCATCGTCGCCGTTGCCACGGATGCACCCGGCAAGCTGCCCCAAGCAACCTTGCGCCCGGTGCTGGATTTGGACGACGCCGACGCCGTGGCGGAGTACCTGGTCAACAATCAGGAACGCTTCGCCTATTCGTTTGAAGACCGTTTCGGTTAAACGTTCGCCAAAGCAGGCTTTTTTCGTTCCGTTCATGTTTTTGTTCCGGACACCCCGACCATGAGTTCTGTTTCCTCCGCGCCCGCCGGCCCGGCGCTTGCGCCGCAGCCCGGCCGGGCCCCCTTGAAGCCGCTGGACCAGGCGCTGGCCGAGTTGCTGGGCCACGCGGCATTGCTGCCCGGTGCCGAGACGGTTTCCACCTTCGATGCCGACGGCCGGGTGCTGGCCCAGGACCTGGTGTCCAGCCTCGATGTGCCGGCACACGACAACAGTTCCATGGACGGCTATGCGGTGCGTGTTGCCGACTGGTCGGCCGATGCGGTGCTGCAGGTCAACCAGCGCATTCCGGCCGGTAGCAGCGGCCACATGCTCGCGCCAGCCTCTGCGGCGCGCATTTTCACCGGCGCCCCCATTCCGCCGGGCGCCGACGCGGTGGTCATGCAGGAAGACTGCGAGACGGTCAACGCCGGCAGCGAAAGCCAGGCCGGCGTGCGCATTCAGACAGCGCCCAGAGCGGGCCAGTGGATTCGCCGTCGGGGCGAAGACGTCGCTGCCGGCGCCGTGGTGCTGCACCGTGGCGAGCGCCTGACGCCGGCCTCGCTTGGTCTTGCCGCCAGCATCGGCTTCGACAGATTGCAGGTGGCGCCCCGGGTGCGCGTCGCCCTGTTTTCCACGGGCGACGAACTTGTCATGCCTGGCGAGGTTGCACCCGCCGACATGAAGCCCGGCGCCATCTACAACTCCAACCGCTTCTTTTTGCGTGCGCTGTTGCTGCGCCTGGGCTGTACGGTCACTGACCTGGGCATCGTGCCCGACCGCCTGGACGCCACCATCGCCGCGCTCAAGGGCGCCAGCGAGCAGCACGACCTGATCCTCACCAGCGGTGGCGTGTCGGTGGGCGAAGAAGACCATATCAAGCCCGCCGTGCAGGCGCTGGGCGAACTGGCGCTCTGGCAGATCGCCATGAAGCCGGGCAAGCCCTTCGCCTACGGCAAGATTGCAGGCTCCCACTTCATCGGCCTGCCTGGCAACCCGGTGTCCAGTTTTGTGACTTTCCTGGTCCTGGTGCGGCCCTTCCTGCTCAAGTTGCAAGGCTCTGTCGAACCTGCTGTTCGTCCCATGGCTGCGACTGCGCATTTTGACTGGCCCAAAGCCGACAAGCGCCGTGAATTCCTGCGCGTCAAGCGCAACGCGTCCGGCGGGCTGGAACTGTTCACCAACCAGAGTTCCGGCGTGCTGACCTCGGCGGTCTGGGGCGACGGCGTGATCGACAACCCGGCAGGCCAGACCATCGCGCACGGGGACGTGGTGCAGTTCCTTCCGTTTTCAGCCTTGATGTCGTGAGGGCATTCCCGGTAAGACCCCTATGAAAATCACCGTCAAATACTTTGCCTCGATCCGCGAAGCCATAGGGCAGGGCAGCGAGTTGCGCGACACCTCCGCCGCTACGCTGGCCGCGCTGCGCGATGAGTTGCTGGCGGCCACGCCCGCGCACGCTGCAGCGCTTGCGCGCGGCAAATCGGTGCGCATGGCGCTCAACCAGGTCATGAGCGATGAGTCGGCTGTACTCAGCGAGGGCTGCGAAGTCGCCTTCTTTCCCCCCGTCACCGGCGGTTGATTCACTCACTCTCGGCGGCTCAAACCACCAGCGCATCCAGCTTCACAAGCCGCTCCACCAGCGCCGCAGACGCGCGCGTCATCGGGCTGCGCAACTCGTCACTCAGCAAACTCTGTCGCGCCAGCAATGCCTTGAGCGGGCCCGGATTGGGTTCTGCAAACAGGGCTTCAATCAGCGGCGGCAGCGGTCTCCACAAAGCCTCGGCCCCAGCTACGTCACCCGCTCGAAGGCACTGAACAATTTCCGCAAATCGCGACGTATGCAAATGCGCCGCTGCCGCGATAGCGCCCCGGCCGCCTGCTGCCACAGTCGCGAAGATGTTCGCATCCTCACCGGCCAACACCTGCAATTGCCCATCGGCGATCAGTGCCCGCGTTTTTGCCGGGTCACCCCCGCAATCCTTGACGGCCTGTATGCGCGGGTGCGCCGCCAGCGCCCGGATGGTCTCAAGCGCCATCTGGCTGCCCGTGCGGTAGGGGATGTCGTAAAGCACCACCGGCACCGCGCTGGCATCGGCCAGGGTGGTAAACCACTCGACCAGGCCCGCCTGCGAGGGCCGGATATAGCTGGGCGCCGGCAGCAAGATGCCCGCGAGGTTCAGTGGGCTCAAAGCACGAACGCGCGCCACTGTTTTGCCCAGGTGATAGCCCGACAAGCCCATGATCACAGGCAGGTCGGGGGCTTCGGCCATCACGGTTTGCAGCACCTCTAGTTGCTCTTCATCGCTGAGCGCGGCAGCTTCACCCGTAGAGCCGCATACCACCAGCCCGGCGATGCCGCTGGCCTGGTAGTGCGCTACCAGGCGCTTCAAGGCACCGTAGTCGACCTTGTCCTGGTCAAACGGGGTAACGAGCGGGATCCAGAGTCCCGAGAAATCGTGAGTTGCCTGAGTGGCTTGATTTGCCTGCTCGGCATTGAGCACTGTTTGCATGAATACACATCCCAAAAAACTGACCGGCTAAAAAGGCCGTCATCAGAACAAGAGAAGGTGTCCGCAAAAGACTCTGAAAAAGTAACCGGCGGCTCCATCGCTCATTCGACGACGGAACCGCAGCCCCGGTCAAATGAGCAACGGTTTTTTCGATTTGCTGGCGCACGCCTCAAAGCCGCGGGCGCTGTCGTGCGTCCGGTTGGCAAGAAGGTGAATGTGGCCAGTCATGCAGCCATATTACTTGAGGGGCCGGGCTGTGGCACTGTTTCGGCGTTGAATATGCACCGGCCTGGTTGGCCCAGTGGCAAAATTGCCACTATGGCCCAGTCTCCCCCCCGCGTCCTCATCACCACCGACGACTTCAACCTCGCCGATGAAGTTGCCGCGCTGCGCGCAAACGACAAGCGCGTCGGCGCCGTCTGCACCTTCACCGGCACGGTTCGGGACCGCAATATGGCCCCCACGCTCGGCACTGGCGTGTCCTCGCTGCCCCCCGAGGGGGCTGAACTTGCTCGGGGCGGCCCTTCGCTGCGTTCGTCGGCCGGCGCGGGAGAAGTACTTTCCATGGAGCTCGAACACTACCCCGGCATGACCGAAAAAGCCATCGAAGCCATGATCGACGAAGCGATGGCACGCTTTGACATCTTTGGCGCGCGCGTGGTGCACCGCGTGGGCCTGCTGCAGCCGCTGGACCAGGTGGTGATGGTGGCCGTAGTGTCAGCCCATCGCGGCGAAAGCTTTAAGGCCTGCGAATTCCTGATGGACTACCTGAAAACCCAGGCGCCGTTCTGGAAGAAGGAAGAAACGCCGGAAGGCGCCCGCTGGGTGGATGCCCGCGTCACCGACGATGCGGCGCTGGCCAAATGGGGAATTTCGGCCCGAAACGCTTAGCCCCGCAATTTTCTGATTTCTCTGGAAGGTATTTATGTTTCGTTGTTACAGAGTTCTATCGCTGTTTATCTGCTTCATAGGCTTGGCTGGTTGTGCAAGCAATATCACGCGACAAACACCCGATGTGCAGACCAGGCGGGTAAGCAGCGCCGAAGTTGTGTGGGTCAATCCTGGCGCCATACCCATGGCCGTCACCGTTTCCACTTACGGCTATTCCCCTCCGCCTGTCAGCGGCGCATATGTCGTATCTGCCAGGAAAGAGGTCGAAGAGCTGCTGACTGAAATCCGGGGGCAAATGACTGCCCAGATTGAAACAGCGCTAAAAGACGGCGGTGCAACGCGCGGCGATGATGCGCAGATTCGTATCCGGGTCACTGGGACTCACCACACCATAACGGGTCCAGGGGCTGTTCTGGTTGTTTCCGTTCACTTCAAGGAATCACCGCCAGGCACAAAGCCTTGGTCCGTTGAAATCAAGGGAGGTACGCCCATCGGCAGTGACAGCAAAAGCGTGGCGGGCAAATTTGCAAGAACGGCTGTTGCGGAGCTGGCTGCGGCAGGAATTATCAAGGTCAGGGCGCAGTAGTTTGGCGGTTTTCAAGTTCAGGTAGCAGGCCGTTGCGCTTCACGCAAGCAAAAACACCTTGATCTCTGTGACCGGCAGTGGCTCTTTTCCCAAGGGCAGCGAGGCGTCTTTGGCTGGTGGATCCCGAAGCCGCTGGACAAGGTGGTCCGGCAACGCCTGAACCGGGCGGGCTTGACGCACATCAAACGCGGCCCAATGGCTTGCCTTGCTTGCTGCTAGATGACTTGAAAAGGGGCGTAAAAGCCCCAAACTCGGCAATAACCGCTCCTTTGTGAGCCCGGAGCCCCTTTGCGGAGTCAAATTCAATGCGACAAGACAAATTAACCACCAAATTCCAGGAAGCCCTGAGCGATGCGCAGTCCCTCGCGCTGGGCAACGACAACGGCTATATCGAGCCGGTTCACCTGTTGGCAGCCATGCTGCGCCAGGAAGACGGCCCGCGTGCCCTCCTTGAAAAAGCCGGCGTCAACGTGGGCGGCCTCACGCAGGCAGCTGATGCGGCCGTTAAAAAACTGCCGCAGGTGCAGGGCCAGGACCAGATCCAGGTCAGCCCCGACCTCGCCAGGCTGCTGCAGGCCACTGAAAAAGAAGCCATCAAGCGCAACGACCAGTTCATTGCAGGTGAACTCTTTTTGCTGGCTGTGGCCGACAGCAAGAGCGACGTGGGCCGGCTGGCCAAAGAAAACGGCCTGACCCGCAAGGCGCTGGAAGCGGCGATCGACGCCGTGCGCGGCGGGCAGGGCGTGAACAGCGCCGACGCCGAAGGCCAGCGCGAAGCCCTCAAGAAATACTGCACGGACCTGACCGAGCGCGCCCGCCTGGGCAAGCTCGACCCGGTGATCGGCCGCGACGATGAAATCCGCCGCGCGATCCAGGTGCTGCAGCGCCGAACCAAAAACAACCCCGTGTTGATCGGCGAGCCCGGCGTCGGCAAGACCGCCATCGTAGAAGGCCTGGCCCAGCGCATCGTGGCCGGTGAGGTGCCGGATTCGCTCAAGGGCAAGCGTGTGCTGAGCCTGGACATGGCCGCACTGCTGGCCGGCGCCAAGTTCCGCGGTGAGTTTGAAGAGCGCCTGAAAACCGTGCTCAACGAACTCGCCAAGGACGAAGGCCAGACCATCGTCTTCATTGACGAGTTGCACACCATGGTGGGCGCCGGCAAGGCAGAAGGCGCCATGGACGCGGGCAATATGCTCAAACCTGCGCTGGCACGCGGCGAGTTACATTGCGTCGGCGCCACTACGCTCGACGAATACCGCAAGTACATCGAAAAAGACGCCGCACTGGAGCGCCGCTTCCAGAAGATTCTGGTGGGCGAGCCGAGCGTGGAGGCGACGATTGCCATCCTGCGTGGCCTGCAAGAGAAATACGAAGAGCACCACGGCGTGCAGATCACCGACCCGGCCATCGTGGCCGCGGCCGAGCTGAGCCATCGCTACATCACCGACCGTTTCCTGCCCGACAAGGCCATCGACCTGATCGATGAAGCCGCGGCCAAGATCAAGATAGAGATGGACTCCAAGCCCGAGGTCATGGACAAGCTCGACCGCCGCCTGATCCAGCTACAGATCGAGCGCGAAGCCGTGCGCCGCGAAAAAGACGAGTCTTCGAAAAAGCGCTTCGACCTGATTGAAGAGGAGATCGCCAAGCTGCAAAAGGAGATATCCGACCTCGATGAAATCTGGCAGGCCGAAAAAGCCCAGGCGCTCGGCTCCAAGGACGTGATGGAAGAAGTCGGCCGCATTCGCTTCCAGATCGAGGAATTCACCCGCAAGGGCGACTTCAACAAAGTCGCCGAGCTGCAATACGGCAAGCTGCCCGAGCTGGAAAAGCGCCTCAAAGAAGCGCAGGCTAGCGAAGCCAGCAAGGGAAAGTCCAGTGCGCCCACCTTGCTGCGCACCCAGGTCGGCGCTGAAGAGATCGCCGAGGTCGTGGCGCGCGCCACCGGCATCCCCGTCAGCAAGCTGATGCAGGGCGAGCGCGACAAGTTGCTGCTCATGGAAGGCAAGCTGCACGAGCGTGTGGTCGGCCAGGACGAAGCCATCGGCGCCGTGGCCAATGCCATCCGCCGCTCGCGTTCGGGTCTTTCCGACCCGAACCGGCCTACGGGATCTTTCCTGTTCCTGGGCCCCACCGGCGTCGGCAAGACCGAGCTGTGCAAGGCGCTGGCGGGTTTCCTGTTCGACAGCGAAGACCACCTGATCCGCATCGACATGAGCGAGTTCATGGAAAAGCATTCCGTGGCCCGCCTGATCGGCGCGCCTCCCGGCTACGTGGGCTACGAGGAGGGCGGCTACCTGACCGAAGCCGTGCGCCGCAAGCCCTACAGCGTGCTGCTGCTCGATGAGGTGGAAAAAGCCCACCCCGATGTCTTCAATGTGCTGCTGCAGGTGCTGGACGATGGCCGCCTGACCGACGGCCAGGGCCGCACCGTGGACTTCAAGAATACCGTGATCGTCATGACCAGCAATATCGGCTCGCCCATCATCCAGTCCATGGTGGGGCAGCCCTATGAGGATGTGAAGGAAGCGGTGGAGGGCGAGCTGAAGAACTACTTCCGGCCCGAGTTCCTGAACCGTATCGACGAGACCGTGGTGTTCCATTCGCTCGACGCGAAAAACATCGAGTCCATCGCCCGCATCCAGCTGCGTACGCTGATAGCGCGTCTGCAGAAGATGGACCTCAACATGGAGGTGTCGGAAGCGGCGATTGCCGAGCTCGCCAAGGTCGGGTTCGACCCGGTGTTTGGCGCGCGCCCGCTCAAGCGTGCGATTCAGCAGCGCATTGAAAACCCGCTGTCGAAGTTATTGCTTGAGGGCAAGTTCCCGCCCAAGAGCACCATCCCGGTGGATGTGGACCCGATCCAGAATCCGGGGGTGTTCAGCTTCGAAGCGGCGGCCGGGTGAGGCCGGGCTGAGCGGCGCCTGCAGCTTGCTATCGGATTGATAGCTGCTCGCGCTTACCAGCGGGGGCTGGTGGCCATTATTGATGTGAAAAAGACAAAAACCCGTTCCTGCGCACGCAGGCAACGGGTTTTTTCTTGCTCGCCGTCTGAGGCGGCTGGCAGAGCGGCTTGCGGACAGGATCCGTTAAAGTCATTCACGAGACCGTACAAAAACCCGCAGCCATGAAAGCCATCGACTGCATGGCGGCGCCGGCGCTGCAAAGGAGACAAACGCCCATGAGCACCCTGATCTACACCCACGAAGCCTGTTTCGACCATCGTCCCGGCCCGCACCACCCGGAGTCGCCCGAGCGTCTCGAAGCCGTGCTGCGGGCACTGAAGACACCGGAGTTTGCGAAGGCGCTCTGGCGCGATGCGCCGCTGGGCTCCTTCGATCAGGTGCTCCACGTGCACACACCCGGCTATGTGGAGCAAGTGCAGGCTGTGTCGCCGGCCGAGGGTTACCGCGCGCTCGATGCCGGTGACACCATCCTGTCGCCGGGCTCGCTGGAGGCGGTGATGCGTTGCGTGGGTGCGGCCTGTGCCGGCGTGGACGATGTGGTGACAAGGGAGGCGAGCAACGTTTTTTGCGCTACCCGCCCCTGCGGCCACCATGCCGAGGCCGACCAGGCCATGGGTTTTTGCGTGTTCAACCAGGCGGCCATTGCAGCGCTGCATGCCCGCGAGCGGCACGGCATCCAGCGTGTTGCGGTGGTGGACTTCGACGTGCACCACGGCAACGGCACGCAGAACTCGTTCTACGACGACCCGGACCTGTTCTACGGTTCCTGCCACCAGTCCCAGTTTTACCCCGGCACCGGCGCGCGCCATGAAACCGGCGTGGCTGGAAACATCGTGAATGTGCCGTTTCCGCGGGGCACCGGGTCTGCCGCCTTCCGCGCCGCGATGACCGACCAGTTGTTGCCGGCCCTGCGCAAGTTTGCGCCCGGGCTGCTGATCATCTCCGCGGGCTTCGATGCCCATCATCTGGATCCGCTGGGCGGCCTGAAGTTCACGGACGACGATTACCACTGGATCACCCGGGAGTTGATGAAGGTGGCCGATGAAACCGCCGAGGGCCGTGTGGTTTCCGTCCTCGAGGGAGGCTACAGCATGGAAGGCCTGGCCAGCGGCACGGCGGCGCATGTGCGCGCGCTGATGGGCAACTGACCCGGGAAACGCCCGGGGAACGCAAACAGACAGGCCCTAGCTGCCCAGGCCCGCATAAATGGTCTGCACATCGTCATTGGCATCGATGGCGGCCAGGAAGGCTTCGACTTCCTCGAGTTCGGCGGCGCTGAGGGTTGCCGGATCGACCGGGTTTTTCGGCTTGTAGCCCAGCTTGGCCGACAGCACGCTGAAACCCTGGGCCGGCAGTGCGCGGCTCACCAGGTCCAGGTCGACTGCGTCGGTCAGGAACAGGGTGGTGCCTTCTTCTTCGCCCGGCTCAAAGTCCTGGGCGCCCGCTTCAATGGCGGCCAGCTCGGGGTCGGCGCCTGCTGCGGCAGGTTCGGCTTCAATCATGCCCACGTGGTCAAAATCCCAGGACACCGAGCCGGAAGTGCCCAGCTGCCCCTTGCGAAACAGCACACGAACTTCGGATGCGGTGCGGTTCAGGTTGTCGGTCAGGCATTCGACCATGACCGGCACGCGGTGGGGGGCAAAACCTTCGTAGATCACGTGTTCAAAATGAACCGCATCGCCCGTGAGGCCGGCGCCTTTTTTGATGGCGCGCTCCAGCGTGTCTTTGGGCATGGAGACCTTGCGGGCCTGCTCCACCACCAGCCGCAGGCGGGCGTTCAATGACGGGTCGGCACCGCTGCGCGCGGCCACCATGATTTCCTTGGCCAGTTTTCCAAATACCTTGCCCTTGGCATTTGCGGCCAGTTCCTTGCCTTTTGCTTTCCACTGCGCGCCCATGTTTGATCTTCCTTGGTGTGTCGTGGCGCTTCATGCGCCCGGCTTGATGCTTATTGATGTGAGGTGAGCGGCCACGCGCGGGATGAGGAAAAAGCGCGGGACCGGGGGCTCTGGTTATACACCCATGGCCGCGGCGGCCTGCCGGCGGGCCTTGCGGGCGAGCTACACACATTGGCATTCCTGAAATTGCTATCTATTTGATAGCTGCTGGCGCACGGTGTTATTAGGCTGCAGACATTTTTGATGCCTGAAAAGGGGCAGAAACAGCCTTCCTGGCCGCCCAAACGCTCAAACCACCACGCCGGCGGTCTGCAGAAATGCCTGCAGGGCGGTAAAGTCCAGCGGCTTGGTGAGGTGCTCGTCGAACCCGGCGGCCAGCGCGCGGCTTTTGTCTTCGTCCGTGCCGAAGCCGGTGAGGGCCGCGACCGTCACCTGCTCGCCGCCGTGCAGGGCGCGCAGGGCTGCCAGCACCTCGTAGCCGTTCATTCCCGGCATGCCGAGGTCCAGCAAAACGGCCTGGGGTGCCTGCTGGCGAAACATCTCCAGCGCAGCGGGGCCGTCATAGGCCACTTTCACCTGGCAGTCCATCAGCCTGAGAATCTCCGCCAGGCTATTGGCTGCGTCGCGGTTGTCGTCCACCACCAGGATGGCCGCGCCCGGACCGCTTGCGTCATCGGTGCCGTGCACGCCTGTCTGCGCATTGGGCAGGAAAAAAGTGAATGTGCTGCCGCGGCCTGGGCCCTCGCTTTCAGCATGCAGTGCGCCGCCGTGCATTTCCACCAGGGAGCGTGCCAGCGTCAGGCCGATGCCCAGCCCGCTTTCCCGCGCGGCTGTCTGCGCGTCGCCCTGGGAGAACAGCTCGAAGATCTGGCTGAGCGCCTGGGACGACAGACCCAGCCCGTTGTCGCGGACCGAGGTGTAGAGCTGCGTGCCCTCTTGCCAGACTTTCAGCTCGATCAGGCCCGCCTCGGGGGTGTACTTTGCGGCATTGACCAGCAGGTTCTGCAGGACCTGGGCAAGCCGTGTGGCGTCTCCCTGCACCAGCGGCGACGCGGCCGGGATGTCTGCCTTCAGGCGGTGGCGCCGCGCATCAAACAAGGGGCGCACGGCCTCAATGGAGCGGGCCACCACCTGGTTGTAGGAAACCTGCTCCGTCTTGAACCGGATCTTGCCGGTGGTCAGCCGCCCGACATCGAGCAGGTCGTCAACCAGGCGTGTCATGTGCGTGAGCTGCCGGTCAATCATGTCGCGGCTGCTTCGAACCAGCGGGCTGGGGGAGGGTTCCAGTTGCAGGATGGTGATGGCGTTGCGGATGGGGGCCAGCGGGTTGCGCAGCTCGTGCGCCAGCATGGCCAGGAACTCGCTCATGCGCTTGCTGGATTTTTCCAGCTCGTGCAGGCGCCGCCTTTCGGTCATGTCGCGTGTGACTTTGACAAAGCCGCGCAGTTGCCGGCCCGTGTCATACACCGGGGCGATCACCACATTGGCCCAAAACACCGAGCCGTCCCGCCGAACGCGCCAGCCTTCTTCTTCAGCCCGGCCATGCTCCAGGGCCGCCTTCAGTTCGGCTTGGGGTTTGCCGGCCTCAAGGTCTTCAGGACGGTAAAACAGGCTGAAATGTTTGCCGATGACTTCGCTCGGACTGTAGCCCTTGATGAGCTGCGCGCCGCTGTTCCAGCTCTCGATCACGCCGTCGGGGCTGAGCATGAAGATCGCGTAGTCCCGCACCCCTTCGATCATGAACCTGAAGCGTTCCTCGCTCTCGCGCAGCGCTTCCTCGTGAGCCCGGCGTTCCGTGAGGTCGCGTGTGACCTTGCCGAAACCGGCGAGTTGTCCGTTCTCGTCCCTGAGCGCGGTAATGACGACATTGGCCCAAAAACGGCTGCCGTCCTTGCGGATGCGCCAGCCTTCTTCCTCGAAGCGCCCATCTCTTTCCGCGCGGCGCAATTCCTCGGCGGGCCATCCGGCGGCGACGGCCTCAGGGGGGTAAAAGGTGGAGAAATTGCGGCCGATGATCTCGTCGGCCCGGTACTGTTTGATGCGCTGGGCGCCGATATTCCAGGACATCACGTTGCCCGCGGTGTCGAGCATGAAGATGCCGTAGTCCTGCACCGCATCCACCAGCAGGCGAAAGCGGTCCGTTGTAATCTGTTCCGGGCTAGGAGCTGGCTTGGCGGACATGCCCGCCATGATAGCCAATTTGACCATCCCGGCCTGTCCGCCGTGTTCGCGTGGGGGCGTCAGCCGCGCGCGGGTATGCCCAGCCCCTTGACGACCGCAGGGCGCGCCACAAACGCGTCGAGCACGCGCGTCACGTTGGGGAATTTCTGGATCTCCACCAGCTCACCGGCGCCATAAAACCCGATCAGGTTGCGCACCCAGCCGAAGGTGGCGATGTCGGCAATCGTGTAGTCGTCGCCCATGATCCAGCTGCGGCCTTCGAGCCGCTGGTTCAGCACACCAAGCAGGCGGCTGGATTCGGCAACGTAGCGGTCGCGCGGGCGCTTGTCTTCATAGTCCTTGCCGGCGAACTTGTGGAAAAAACCGAGCTGGCCAAACATCGGGCCGATGCCGCCCATCTGGAACATCAGCCACTGGATGGTTTCGTAACGGGCAGCTGCGTCCGTTGGCAGGAATTTACCGGTCTTCTCGGCAAGGTAGATCAGGATCGCGCCGGACTCGAATAGGCCCAGCGGTTTACCGCCAGGACCGTTCGGATCGAGGATGGCCGGGATCTTGTTGTTCGGGTTGAGCGACAGAAATGCCGGCGACATCTGGTCGTTGCTGCCAAAGTCGACGAGGTGCGGCTCGTAGGGCAGGCCGCACTCTTCCAGCATGATCGATACCTTGACGCCATTGGGCGTGGGCAGCGAATACAGCTGGATGCGGTCAGGGTGCTGGGCGGGCCATTTCCGGGTGATGGGGAAATCGCTCAGGGAGGTGGCGGTGGTTTGGGTCATGGGTCGGAATTCTGTTGTCAAAAGCGAAAACGCCGATGGCACAGTACGCTAGTCCCGCTGGCCAGCGGGGGTATTCAGACCCGCCAGCCGCGAAGACCGTAGCCGGGCCTTTACTTCACCGGAATCACCGTGCCCGCCGGCACCGGAACCGCTGTCACGCTGTTCTGCGGCGAACCTTCGATCACGCGGTCGGAATAGGTGAGGTAGACGAGGGTGTTGCGTTTGGTGTCCACCATGCGCACCACACGCAGCTTTTTGAAGACCAGCGAAATGCGTTCGCTGAACATTTCTTCCTGCTTCTCGATCGGTTTGCCTCCCGGGAAACTGATCACGCTGGTCTGCCGGCAGGCTATCGAGGCTTCGGCCTTGTCTTCGGCCACGCCGAATGCGCCCTTGATACCGCCCGTCTTGGCGCGCGAGACATAACAGGTGACGCCGCTCACCTTGGGGTCGTCATAGGCTTCCACCACGATCTTGTGGTCCGGCCCGATGAATTTGAAGACCGTGTCGACCGCGCCGATCTCTTCACCGCCGGCGCCTCCGCAGGCGGACAGAAGCAGCACCAGGCTGAGGGCGCAATAGGCGGGGCTGAATCGTTGCAGGGTGAGTTGGCGCATGAACATGTCCTTGGTGCTTGGTATGGGAATCGGAAGGGCGGCGGGAGGGCGTCAGGTAGCTACTGTACAAAGCCCGCCGCCAGGTGCCTGGGCTGCGCGGCCCTGCGACAAGGTAGTATATTGGATTGCTATATATTTGATAGCTGCTTGCTCTTGTCTTTATTGGGCTGTAGCCATTTCAGGTCTTCACCAGGTCAAAATGCCCGCTCGCAAGGCGTTCCCCATTGACCATGATGTCCACCGCGTGCCGCCCGGCATGGTGCACACGGGTGGTGAAGTCGCGCACGACCTGGCTGCGCGACAGCTGCACGCTTTCGCCGGCGGCCAGCGTTAACTCCTTGAGTTTGAATACCTTGGCCGAGCTGCTGCCCGATTTCTTGACGTAGTGCACCGCGTAGTCCACCACCAGCCGCTGGCTTTGGCGCGAGGTGGATTGCAGTGTGAACGACAGTGACATCCGCTCGCCCAGGGTGAGTTTCTTGGGGGTGATGGACAAACCGCTGATGCCGACGTCCGCCTTTTTACCGGCGCCGATCACACCCAGCGCCTGCCTGTCGCCCTGCTTGATCAGTGTGCGCAGCGCGTGCCGGGCAATCCACGCGGTGTGCGGGTTGTCCAGCGGCCAGCTCTTCAGACGCTCCAGCACCCAGTCGGGGTGCAGCTTGGTGACGTCGTTGAGGTGGTTGGCCACCGACTTGCGTACGTAGAGGCTGCTGTCGGACTTCAGCGATTCCAGGATGGGCGCGGCAAGTTCGGGGTCGGCCATCAGCGCATCCAGCCTGAAAGACCAGGGCAGGCGAGGGCGGCTGCCTTCGCTGGCCAGGCGCCGCACATGCTCGCTCCCGTCTTTGGCCCAGGCCTTCATCACGGCCAGCGTGCGCGCAGGGTCCTGGCGGATGAATTCACGGATGGCGAACTCCGAGGTCCCGAAGGCGGTGAAAAACTTCAGCGCCTCCATGGAGGTGTCGAAATCATCGCGCCCATACAGGCCCACATAGTCCGGCAGTACCAGCGTGACGAAGCCGCTGTTGATGCGCGGGGCCAGCTTGCGCAGGATGGCGATGGCTTTTGGGAAGTCAGCCGGCAATGTGGCGTGCAGGCACTCGCTGGTGCGCCGCAGGCGCTGCATCAGCGAGAGCTCGTCCAGGCCAGGGAGCGCGAGTGCAAGAAATTTTTTACCGTCAAAACGCGGGTAGATCACAGCGGTTTCAGCCGCGATGTGGTGGTAGCGCGCCTTGTCAAAGATGTTTTTCAGGGCGGGCGCTGCTTCGGTGGACATGGCGCGAATTCTCCCATGCTGCTTTGGCAGCGAGCGCCATGATCTGTCCTATATAGAAGATTGCCCGCGCCGATGAGTCAGTTGTCCTGCAGCCGGTGCAGCTGTCGGCGCAGACTGTCCAGCTCGTCCATCAGTTCCATTGCCAGCGCCGCACCTGCTGGGTTCACCCCCAGGTCGCGCTGCAGGCGCACAGCCACGGTGGCCCGGTGCAAGTGCACGCCGGTGAAGCGCCAGACCTCAGGAGCCTCTCCCACAGGCGCCAGCAGGCCTTCGTGTACCAGGTCCACGATGAGCTCCGACTGCGCGGAGCAGGCCCGGCAGAGATCGTCAAGGGTGAGTTCATCCTGGTCTTCCAGGATGAAGCCGGCGAGGTAGCGGGTGGGGGTGTTCATGCCTTGGCTCCCGAGGTTTGCAGGGCGGTGCGCGGCCTGAAGGCCTTGAATGCCGCCGCCATGTCTTCGTACGCTTTCTTTGCCGCATCCGTGTCCGCGGCCGGCAAGACCACCTGCAGCACAAAATAAAAATCTCCCGGGGTCTTGCCCGGCAGCCCGCGTCCCTTGAGCCTGAGCTTGCGCCCGCCGGCAGAGCCCGCCGGGATTTTCAGCTCCACCTCGCCGGTGGGCGTGGGCACTTCCACCTCGGCGCCCAGCGCGGCTTCCCATGGCGCGACGGGCAGATTCATGTACACGTCATGGCCCTCGGCACGGTACAGGGCATGCGGCAGAAATTCAACATCCAGGTAAAGGTCGCCCGGGCTGCCTTGACCCATACCGGGAGAGCCCTGGCCCGCCAGGCGAATGTGCTGGCCTGCGCGTATGCCCTTGGGGATGACGAACTCGATGCTGCGGTCCTGCATCGTCACGCCGGCTTCACTCTCCATCGGCATGCGCAACTGCAGCTTGCGCGTGGCGCCGCTGTAGGAGTCGCCGATGTCGATCTGGATTTTGGCGTGCTGGTCCTGGCCATGCATGTCAAAGCTTCGGCTGCCGCGCATATCGTCAAAACCACCCCGGCCTTGCGGCCCTCCGCCCATGCCGCGGAAGATCGCGTCGAAAAAGTCGCTGTGGTCAAAACCTTCGGCTCCGCCAAAATGGGGAGCGCCGGTGGCACCCCTGGAGGCCTGCCCCGGGTTCCAGCCCGGTGGCGGGCGGAAGTCCTGCCCGGCCTGGTAGTTGGCGCCCAGTTGGTCGTAAGCGGTGCGCTTTTCAGGATCGCGCAACACCTCGTAGGCTTCGGCGATTTCCTTGAAGCGTGCCTCGGCGTTTTTTTCCTTGCTGACGTCGGGATGGTATTTGCGTGCCAGCTTGCGGTGTGCCTTTTTGATCTCGTCGGGCGTGGCGCTGCGCTCTACGCCCATGACCTTGTAGTAATCCTTGAATTCCATGAAACACTTTCATCAGGGATGGTTTACCTGCCAACCACCATAGCGGATAAGTGCCGGCGCGATTGTCAGCCAAATGCCTGAGAACCCGTTTAGACCGTCAACAGGTTCTGCATCAGGTCTGTAAATGGGGTCAAGTGCCTCAGGGTCAACCCGCAGTGCTGCTGGAGTTGCGTCCCTACTGCTCTGCCCCTGTGGCCCCTATCATGGCCGCATGAGTTCCAGCACACCTCCGTCCGTCCTTCGCACATTGTTCGAAGCCCAGCACCAGGCCAGCCGGGCACAGACAGAGGTTCCGCTGGCCCTGCGGCGGGAGCGCCTGCTGCGTATTCGTGCTTTGCTGGATGAGCACGGCAGCGCGCTGGCACAGGCCGTCAACGCAGACTTCGGCGTGCGGTCGCCCCAGCTCACCGAAATCGCCGACATCTTTGTGCTGCGCTCGCTGCTGTCCAGTACCCTGCGGCATTTGCCAAAGTGGATGAAACCCGTGAAAGTGCGCACGCCGCTGTACCTGCAGCCCGCGCGGGCCTACCTGCAGCGCCAGCCCTTGGGCGTGGTGGGCGTGGTGTCGCCGTGGAACTACCCGGTGCAGCTGTCGCTCGGGCCGGTCATCACCGCGCTGGCGGCCGGCAACCGCGTCATGCTCAAGCCCAGTGAGCTGACGCCGAAAACTTCTGCCTTGCTGGCGGCCCTGATTGAACAATCCTTCGCACCTGATGAACTCTGCGTGGTGCAGGGCGACGGCGTCCTGGCCGCCGAATTTGCCGGGCTGCCGTTTGACCACCTGTTTTTTACCGGCTCCACCGCCGTGGGCCGCAAGGTCGCCGAAGCGGCCGCCGCCAACCTCACGCCCACCACGCTGGAACTGGGCGGCAAGTCACCCTGCATCATCGACGCGTCCTGCGACATCGACAAGGCCGCCATCAAGATCGCCCACGGCAAACTGCTGAACGCCGGCCAGACCTGCATCGCGCCCGACTACGTGCTGCTGCCCAAGGGCAGTGAAGCCGCGTTTGGCGAAGCCTTTGCGCGCGCCGTGGCCGCGCTGTTTCCCACCATCGCCGGCAACCCCGATTACGCTGCCATCATCAGCCCGCGCCACCATGAACGCCTGCAGGCGCTGCTGGCCCAGGCCGAAGGTGAGGGCGCGCGCCTGCAAACCATCCAGGCCGGTGCGCCCGGCGCGGGCGCGGCGTCGCGCCAGATGGCGCCGGTGCTGGTGTTCGATGTGCCCGCCGGCTCGAAACTGCTCAGCGAGGAAATCTTCGGCCCCATCCTGCCGGTGATTCCCTATGCGTCGATCGATGACGCGATTGGCTATGTCAACGCCCGCCCCAGGCCGCTGGCGCTGTACTGGTTTGGCACCGACGCCGGTGCCCGCGACCACGTGCTGGCGCGCACCGTGAGCGGCGGCGTCACTGTCAACGACACGCTGATGCACATCGCGCACGAGAACCTGCCTTTCGGCGGTGTGGGCGAAAGCGGCTGGGGCAGCTACCACGGCGAAACCGGTTTCCTGCGGCTGACGCAGCAAAAGCCGGTGATGGTGCAGTCAAAGTGGGCGAGGGGCGACCTGTTTTATCCGCCTTATGGCAAACGCTTTGACCAGGTGATGGGCTTGCTCAAGCGCTTGATCTGAGGTTTGACCTGAAGGGCTGGCGTTCTGGTGATGGCGCCGTTCAAATTTCTTTGAGGAAACCCGAATCCTTTTGCTGAATGTGGGCCTCTTTGCCGGTATCAACCACCGACAAGGAGATCCTGATGTTTTTTCCGCAACGAAATCTTCCTGACTGTGCGCCGGGCGGCACCATGGGTGGCACCGCATCCACCGGAGGTGCCCATGTTCTGTAGCACCTCGGTCACCCAACATCTGCTGCGCGGGATAGGCGCGCTGGCCTTGCTCGTGTGCGCCGCTCTGGTTTTCCAGGTGCATTCCCTGTGGGCGTTGCTTCCCCTGGCGGGCGCGCTGGTGTTGATGCGCGGCTGCCCGATGTGCTGGCTTGTGGGCCTGTTTGAAACCATCGCGCGGCGCCGCAGGTCAGCAGACAGCAAAGGCCAGCCATGAGCGCCGGTTACCAGTCACCCCAAGACCTGCAACTGGCGCCAGCCTTCGTGCGGCTGGCGCCTGTGGAGGCCCGGGCTTTCCTCGCGTTTGACCATGCGGCCAAGCGCGAAGGCGGCCATCTTGAGCCCCGTGTGCGCGAGCTGATTTCGCTGGCGGTGGCGCTTACCACCCAATGTGGCTATTGCCTGGACGTGCACACCCGCGCGGCCAGGCGGCTGGGCGTGACGCGCGAGGAGCTGGCGGAAGTGGTTCTGGTTGCGGCGGCTGTGCGGGCAGGCGCCAGCGTGGGGCACGGCCTGCTCGCCTTGCGCCTATTTGATGGCGATGGGGAGGAGACGGCGCTTCCTGCCGGTAACTGAAAGGTCTGGCCCATTCCTTAACGCCCCTTTAGAATCCCCCCAAAATAACTGGAGGGATGGGCCATGCCTTTTGTCGGATTGGGACTTCATTTCATTGTGGCGGTGTTCTTTGCCGTTCATGCCTTGCGTAGCGGCCAGCAGATGTACTGGCTGATCATCCTGTTTTCGTTTCCCATGCTGGGCAGCCTCGTCTACTTCCTGGCGGTCTACCTGCCGGATTCGCGGCTGGAACGCGGTGCGCGCAAGGTCGTGGCCGCAGCCGCAAAAACACTGGACCCGACACGCGAACTCCGTGAAGCACACGCTGCGTTTGACTACACGCCCACCGCGCAGAACCAGATGCGGCTGGCCTCTGCGCTGCTCGAAGCCGGCCAGGCGCTGGAAGCTGCGCAGAGTTACGACGCATGCCTAAAGGGCCCATTCGCCTCCGACCTGGAAATCCGGCTGGGCGCCTCAAGGGCCTATTTCGCCTGCGAGCGCTATGCCGAGGCCATCACTCACCTTGAATTCATCCGCAAGACCGACCCCGCCTTTCGCGCGGAGCTGGTGTCGCTGCTGCTTGCCCAGGCCTTTGCCGGCGCCGGCAGGGGGGCGGACGCGAAAGCGGAGTTTGAATCCGCCGTGGACCGTTTTGGCAGCTTTGAAAGCCGCGCTGAATACGCCATCTGGGCCGCGATGAACGGGGATACCGCCACCAGCGCGCGCCTGCAGATTGAGCTGCAGCGGTCCATGGAACGCTGGAACAGGCACACACGCGAGCTGAACAAGCCCTTGCTGCGCCGCCTCAACGCGGCGTTTGAAAAACACTGACAGCAGGGCGCCCCGGGCAAGGTGACTTACCGCTGCGCCCCGAACACCTGCACCCAGTAAATACCGGCGCTGCTCTGGGTGTTGACCGCAAAGGCCGTGCCCATTTCGGTATACGCGGGCGCCATGATGTTCGCGCAATGGCCGGGGCTGTTCAGCCAGCCCTGCACGGCGGTGTCGGCCTGCATCTGCCCCGCGGCGATGTTTTCGCCAATGGCCTTCCAGCCGTAGCCCGCGCGTGTGGCGCGGCTGGCCACGTCGCTGCCATCGCGCCCGGTGTGGCTGAAGTAGCTGTACCTCGCCATGTCTGTGGCATGCACCCCGGCGATGTTGTACAGCAGGGGGCTGTATTGCAGCGGTCCTGCGGCTGCAAAAGCCTGCGCACCGCAGCGGCGCGGGCTGGCGCGTGCTTCATTGACCAAAGCCAGCACCCGCGCTTGCACATCGCCGGCCTGGGCCGCCGCGGGAGGCGAGAAGGGGGCGGCCAGAATGACCCAGGTTTGTGCCCCGCGCTGGTAGAAACCGGCTTCAGCGAGCTCGGCATGCATGACTGCGCTGCATGATTTGCCCAGGGTCCTGCGCGCCAGCGCTGAGGGGCCGGTCGCGCCGCGCACGGCAATCTGTGCGGTCCGCACGGCGCGGTAGTCGACAGCTTTCAACGCCTCGTCCATCGTGCGGCCGCCGCCCATGAGCTGTGCCGCCCGCGACAGGGCGCTGTTTTCACGCAGCAGGGAAACCTTGGCGCCGCGCCCGTCACAACCGTCCTCCCGTACCCGGTTCAGCTCGCGCAGCAGGGTTGGGTGGTTTGAGGGGGCTGGCTGTGCGTGTACCTGGCTGGCCGCGGCCAGCCAGGCGGTCAGTGCCACGCATGCTGCGGCACGCCACCGTCGGCTTTGCTGGGTATTCTTTGTCGCGGGGAGTTGCATCAAGCCATGATAGCCAGCGAGGGGTATTTCACCAGTGGGGGCCGAGGGTCCGGCTTTGCCGGCCCCAGGCACCGCCCCCTTGAGGGGGGAACGGGCTACACGAAGTGAGCCCGGACGGGGGTAGGTCTATTTACTCTGAAAATGACTGGGTGGCTGGCCCATGGCGGCCTTGAACATCGCGGTGAAGGCGCTGTCGCTGGCATAACCGCTGGCCGCCGCCACGGTGCTGACCGATTGCCCGCGCGTGAGCAGGGGCAGGGCGTGGGCCAGGATGGCTTGCTGGCGCCATTGCTGGTAGCTCAGGCCCAGTTCGTCGCGAAAAAGCCTGGCCACCGTGCGTTCGCTGGCGCCGGTGCCGGCAGCCCATTCGGCCAGCGTGGCCCGCTCTGATGGTGCGCGCAACACGGCTTCGCAGAGCGCGCGCAGCCGTTTGTCCCCGGTTTGCGGATGTGGCATGGGCACGCCGAGCGCCTGGGTGTCGGCGCGCGCAAGTTCGTCCAGCACAAGGCCGGAAAGGAGTTGTTCCCGGGCTGTCGGCAGCGGGTGCTCTGGGGTGGCCGCATCGAGCGCGTGGATGGACTCGCGCAGCAACGGTGACACCACCATCACGCGGCAACCAGTCCAGCCCTTTGGGGTGGCGCTGGCGTCGAGGTACAGCGTGCGGAATTCGGCCGCTTCCAGCACGGTGACATGGTGTTGCGCCCCCGGCGCGATCCACACGGCGCGGGAGGGCGGCACGATGTAGGTGACTTCGCCGCCGGCATGGCCCGCCTTTTCGGCGGTGACCTGCAAGACACCCGTAGAGCAGTAAGCCAGTTGCGCCCAGGCATGGGAATGGGGCTTGAAATGGGTATCGGCTTCCAGCGTCCGCGCCCGCACGCGCACCGGCCGCTGGCGGCTGGGTGTGAAGTTGTCGGTGTCGCCCACCGGCACGAAATGGAGCGGGGCTTTACGTTGCGGCATGGTTGGAGATTCTGTTCACCTGAATCTGGATGTGATCGTGGGGCGAATGCCATCAAAGCGGTTTGTCTGAAATTCGCCGAAACATGGCTTTATGTCGCATTTCAGAAGGCTTGGCCAATACTACGATAGCGCCATGAATACTTCAAGTACGACCCTGAACGCGCCCGCTGCAGTCCCTTTTCGTGCCGACGCCAGCGTGATCGGCCTGGTGGGCCTCGCACACATGATCAGCCATTTCAGTCAGCTGCTGCTGGCGCCGCTGTTTCCCTGGCTCAAGGAAGAGTTCAGCGTCAGCTATGCGGAGCTGGGCTTCTTGATGACGATCTTTTTTGTGGTGTCATGCGCGGTGCAGGCGCTCTCGGGTTTTGTGGTCGACCGCTTCGGGCCGCGCCCCATTCTGTTTGCCGGGCTGAGCCTGCTCGGTGTGGCGGCTTTTGGGTATTCCGTCAGCACCAGCTACTGGATGCTGGCCGGCTTTGCCGTGATTGCCGGTGTCGGCAACGGTGTGTTTCATCCGGTGGACTACACGCTGCTGAACCGCAAAGTCAGCGCGCCGCGCCTGGGCCACGCCTACAGCGTGCACGGCATCACCGGCAGTCTGGGCTGGGCACTGGCCCCCGCAGTGGTGGTGACGCTGACGTTTGCCTATTCGTGGCGCGTGGCATTGGCGGCGGCCGGTGTGCTGGCTTTTGCGGTGCTGGCGGTGCTGGTGATGAACCGCGACAAGCTCACCCTCACGATGGCGGCACCGGTCAAGGGCGCGCCCGCGGCCGACAGCAGTCTGGGTTTTCTGAAGATACCGGCCGTCTGGATGTGTTTTTCTTTCTTCTTCTGGTATGCCATTGTCCTCAGCGTGGTGCAGGCCTTTGCACCTGAAGCCGCGCGCCACTTGCACAACGTGCCGCTCGCGCTGGTGGCCATTTGCCTGACGGTCTATATGGTGTGCAGCGCGGGCGGCATGGTTTTTGGCGGCTTCCTGGCGTCGGATCCCGCACGCTGCGAGCGCATTGTGGGCATCGGGTTTGGTGCGGCGGCTGCCGTGGCGGTGCTGCTGGCCGCGGGCAGCTACCCCGCATGGGTCGTGCCTGTGCTGTTCGGCATCATGGGCTTCGCCACCGGCATTGCCGGGCCGTCGCGTGACCTGCTGGTCAAGCGCTCAACCCCCGAAAACGCCTCGGGCCGGGTTTACGGCGTGGTGTATGCAGGCCTGGACATCGGCCAGGCCGTGTCGCCGCTGATCTTCGGCGCGATGATGGACCATGGCTACTACCGCGGCGTGCTGCTGGGCCTGGCGCTGATGCAGGCGGTGTTGATCGCCAGCGCCTTCAATGTGCGCCGGGTGCGCCGCACAGTACTCGCCACGGCCTGAGCGTTCCGGGGCTTGAGTGTCGCGGCCCCGCGACGCGCCTGCAGGACGGGTGCGCAGTTTTTCCTGCCCGGTCCTATACTGGATCGCATCATTTCCGGAAAGAAGGCATGCGATGAAACGTCTTACCCGGGCTTCTTCTCCTGTACCTCAGGGTGTTCGGTTTTTGCCGTCCGCTGTGATCTTCACCGGCTTGGTGTTTACGGGCATCGCGCAGGCACAACCCACCCCGCTCAAATACCAGCTGACGGGCGACATCGGCGGCGCCGTGTATGGCACGCAAAGCGTGATCCGCAGCAAGAGCAACGACACCGCCTTGCTGCCCTATGCCTATGCGGACTATGGCCGCTTCTTTGCGCGTGTCGACACACTGGGCATCAAGACCGCAAGGATGGGCTACGGCTACCTGGAATTTTCTGGCCGTATCAGCCAGGACGGCTGGCGCGCCGATACGGCCGCGCTGTCGGGGCTGAAAGACCGCAAGCGGCCGATCCCGTTGGGCATAGGGACCTTTCAGGAAACGCCTTACGGCGGGTTTTTCGTGAACGCGTTTGTGGACGCCAACAAGTCGCACGGTGCATTGCTGGAAGCCACTTACGCGGCGGAGTTCAAGGTCGGCAGCTGGTCGTTCTTTCCGCAGGTGGGGCTGGAACACACCAGCGCCAAATACAACAACTACCTCTACGGTGTGACCCCGGCCGAGTCAGCCGCCAGCGGGTTTACAACCTACAACGCCGGCGCCTCGACAGCGCCCACGCTGGGCCTGGGGGTCGATGTGCCGCTGGGTGACCCCTGGGTGCTGACGATGCAGCTGCGCCGCAAGTGGCTGGGGTCTTCGGTTCAGGGCAGTCCCCTGGTCAGCCGCCGGACGCAGGACACCGGGTTTATCGCCGTGTCGTACCGCTTCCGCTAGCCTGCTGTCGTTGGGAAGGCCGGCGGCCGGCTGCATTCAGCCGCAGACCTGAAACGCTGGCGCTCCTTTACGTGTGGACTACGCGATAAGCCGGTCATGCAGTCCGCATATCCTGTTTGAGTGGGCGGGTGCACGTTTTTTTTTGCGCTTTACGCCCCAGCTTTCACCGAGCTTTCACCAGGTGTCGGCGTTTCCTCGGTGGTTTAACCGTCTGTCCTCCAGCATGATTCGTTTCATGAACATCCTGCTGGTTGAAGACGACCTGAATCTTGTGGACGCCCTGAGCCGCATGCTGGTTGCCCGCGGGTTCCATGTCGTTTGCTGCGCCGACGGGAAGGAGGCGCTCGTGATGGCACGGCATCGCCCGTTTGATGCGGCCCTGCTCGACCTGAGCCTGCCCGGCATGGATGGCCTGGATTTGCTGCAGCACCTGAGGGACGAAGGTTCCCGGCTTCCCGTACTGGTCATGACGGCGCGTACTGCGGTCGAAGACCGGGTGCTGGGATTGAACTCCGGCGCGGACGACTACCTGATCAAGCCTTTTGATGTGGAGGAGCTGGTGGCCCGCCTGAAGGCGCTCGTGCGCCGCAGCCTGGGCGTGGAAGATTTCCGCTGCGGCGCCTTGCGCCTGGACCTGGACAACGGACAGGTATTTCGCGGCGCACTGCCGCTTGAAATGTCGGGGCGTGAACTGGCCCTTCTCAAGGCGCTGATGATGCATCCCGGCAAGGCTGTGGCCAAGGATGACTTGCTCCAGGCCGTCTTTGGTGACGAAGGCTCGGCCGGTGCGGATGCCATTGAGGTGCTGGTGCACCGGTTACGCAAACGCATCCTGGGGTCCGGAGCCAGTCTTGTCACCCTGCGGGGCGTTGGCTACTACCTGATGGATGATGCCCTGGCTGAAAGGCAGGATCAACCGTGAAAACAGTGAGCCTGCTGCGGGGAAAGCCATGGACGGCTTGGCGCCCATGGCGGGCCGGGCGATCAATGCGGTTGTTTGTCTGGGCCTGGTCGCTGGGGCTGCTGTTGGCCTGGTGCCTTCTGGACTGGGTGGGCGCGGCATACCCCCAGACACTCTTTGGGTTGCCTGCAGGACTTTGGTGGCTGTTCAAGGTATTGGCGTTTGCCACCGCCTTGTGGTGGGTTTTGCGCCAGGCCTTTAAACCCGTTGTGGAGTTGGGGCAAGAGCTCGACAGCCGCCGCACGGAAGACTTGCGGCCGGTCACGAACCAGCAGCCGGCTGAGCTGCGGCAATTGGCCAGGACGGTCAATTGGCTGATGCAGCAGCAGCAGGAATCGCTGGATCAGCAGAAGAAGTTTCTGGCCGATGCCTCTCACCAGTTGCGTACGCCCTTTGCGGTGCTGCGCACCCAGCTGCAGGGCGCCATGTCCGGGCAGCTGGACGTGCGGGAAACGCTGCCCAAGATGCTCAATACCGTGGACCGTTCCAGTGAGCTGGTTCGCCAGTTGCTGTCTGTCGCCAAGATGGAGCAATTGGTACGCCGGGCCAACTGGGTTGAAGTGGACCTGGCGACTACCGCACGTGACGTGGTCATGGAATTTGCGCCCTTGCTGGCCCGCAAGAAACTTGACTTCTCGATGCAGGCCATTCCGGTGCGCCTGATCACCGATCCCTGGTTGTTGGGAGAGTTGATCCGTAACCTGATGTCCAACGCTATCCAGCACACGCCCAAGGGCGGCGCTCTGGGCTTGGTGATTCGGGCTTTGCCCAGCGAAACCGAACTGCTGATCTGGGACAACGGTGGCGGCATGGATGAAGCTGTCCAGGCCCGCCTGTTCGAGCCTTTCCAGTCATCGTCGGGAACCTCTGGTGTCGGCCTGGGGTTGTCAATTTGCCGCCAGATTGCACTGTCGATGAACGCCGCAGTGGATCTGTTCAACCGTGTGCAAGACAACCATGTGGTGGGGGTGGATGCCGTCGTCCGGTGGCCCCAGGAAGTGCCCCATGAGTAGCGCCGTCCAGTTCCAGTCCATCAGCAAGAGCTTTCCCAATGGGGTCCGTGCCCTGTGCAATATCCACTTGCGCATACCGTCCAGGCAACTGACGACCTTGCTGGGGCCGTCCGGTTGTGGCAAGACCACCTTGCTGCGGATGGTGGCGGGACTGGCCCGGCCCACCTCGGGCCGGGTCCTGCTCGACGGGGTGGATGTGACCGACATGGGCGTCGAACAACGTCCCATCAGCATGGTGTTCCAGAGCTACGCCCTGTTTCCGCATCTCAACGTACTGGACAACGTGCGTTACGGCTTGCGCATGCTGGGACTGCGTCCGCGCGAGCGTGACGAGCGTGCGCGGCTCGCACTGGGCATGGTGGGGCTGCAGAGCAGTGCAGGGAGCAACACGGCTGTGTTGTCGGGGGGGCAGCAGCAGCGTGTGGCCCTGGCCCGGGCGCTTGCGTTGCAGCCGAAGGTATTGCTGCTGGATGAACCGCTGTCCAATCTGGATGCGGGTTTGCGGCGCCAGATTCGGGAAGACATACGCGCCCTTCAGCAAAACCTGGGGCTGACCGTGCTGTACGTGACGCATGACCACGGCGAAGCCATGGCGGTCAGCGACACCGTGGTGGTGATGCATGAAGGACAGGTCATGCAGGTGGGCACACCGCAGGAAGTCTATGAGACGCCACACAGCGAATTTGTTGCGGCCTTCATGGGAGATGCCGTGATGTTTGACGCCCAGGCCGATGTATCCGGTGCGATTCAGCTGGGGCCCTTGCGCATCGCGCCCGGACTGACGCGGCGGCAGGGAAAAGTCCGCCTCGTGGTGCGCCCACATGCCTGGCAGCTGGCACCCGCCAGTGGAGAAGGCTTGCCCGGAAAAGTTCTCTCACACGCCTACCTGGGGCGCAACACCGAGTACCACGTGCTGACGGCGCTGGGGACCTTGATGGTCCTGGTGCAAAGCGAGACACAGGCCCGCCAGGTGGGCTCCCCGGTGAGCGTGCATCTGGGGGCCCGGGGGGTGAGCGTGGTCATGCCATTTGACTGAACACCTCAACACATGGAACGTATTCAATCGGGCCTCGTCGCCCATCCTTCAGGAGACTAACGTGAAAAAAACAGCGCTCTTTGCGGCCCCCTTGCTGCTTGCTCTCGGCCTTCCAGCTTTGGCCCAGGAGGGGGAAGTCAATATCATCTGCTCCGCCCAGGCGGACTGGTGCAACCTGATGCAAACCACCTTTGGCAAGACCAGCGGCATCAAGGTCAACATGACGCTGAAGGGGTCGGGGGAGGCGCTGGCGCAGGTCACCGCCGAACGCGCCAACCCCAAGACCGACCTCTGGTTTGGTGGCACGGGTGACCCGCATCTGCTGGCCGCGGAACAGAACCTGACGCTCGAATACAAGTCTCCGTCATTGCCCCAATTGCATGCCTGGGCGCAAAAGCAGGCGGAGCAGTCGGGCTTCAAGGCCGTGGGCGTGTATTCCGGGCCACTGGGCTTTGGCTACAACACCGAACTGCTGGCCAAAAGAAAGCTGCCAATTCCCAAGGTCTGGGCAGACCTGCTCAAGCCGGAATACAAGGGGGAGATCCTGGTCGCGGACCCTCGTGCCAGCGGCACGGCATACACCATGATCGCCACGTTGGTGCAAATGATGGGCGAAGAAAAGGCGTTCGATTACCTGTCGGCATTGCATAAAAACGTGGGCACCTATCCACGCTCCGGCGTGGGGCCCATCAAAGCGGTTGCCCGCGGCGAGGCGTCTGTCTCCATCAGTTTTGTACATGATGTCACCGGTGAAAAAGCGCAAGGTTTCCCGGTTGATGCCATCACGCCCGTGGATGGCACTGGTGCCGAGGTGGGCTCCATGTCCATTATTAAAGGTGCACGCAATTTGGCGAACGCCAGGAAATTTTACGAATGGGCCCTCACGCCGGGCGCGCAGCAATTTGGTGCCGCAGTCAAGCAGTTCCAGTTGCCCTCCAACAAGGCAACCCCCCTGGATCCCCGTATTCCTGATTTCAAAAAAATCAAGCTGATTGATTACGACTACGCCAAATATGGGCAAACGGCGATTCGCCGCCAGCTGATCCTCAACTGGGAACGCAAGGTTTTCAACCAGCCCAAGTAAGTTCGGGCGGCGCCCTGCGCAGCAGGGTGGCGCTGACAACCTTCAACCCCAAGAGCTGCCGATCCAGCTCGACCCTTCGCTACTCCTATGCCAGTCCAAATCACTGAACGAACCCAGCGGGCGATATACGTCTGGGTGCTCATCGGCCTTGCCGCTTACCTGGCGCTGCCGTGGTACTACCTGCAAAGTGGCTCGCTGCTCTTTGCCATGCCCAGGCTCTTTACCGACCCCGTGACGGCCAATGGCCTGACGCACGCTGCTCTGCTTGGTCGAAGCTGGCTGTGGACGGGTGTGGCCGGCTTGCTGGTTGCAGGGGTCGGCGCCTGGTTGCCGGCCAGCAGGCTTCAAGGCGGCGTGCTGATTGCAGGGGCCGTGATCGGCCTGCTGGGGTTGGGCGTGAGCGGATTCGTGATCGGGGCCACGGGGTGGTCTTACGAGTGGCTCAATGCCGCGGTGGGTACGCTCCCGCAAGGCCAATCCGGCATTGGTTGGGGTGGCTTTGTGGTCCTGGTCTGTCTGGTCATGTTGCTGGGTTCGGGTATCGCCCGTCTGGGCTATTTCCGTGGTGACGTGTTTGTAGCCGCCACGGTCGTGGGGTGCGGTGCGCTGCTGTCGCTGTTTGTGGTGTTTCCGGTCGCCAAATCCTTGTCTGCTGCTTTCTATGCGGAAGACGGAGGTTTCGCCCTGGGGGCTGTGTGGGAGCGAGTCGGCACGGCGCGCGTGTGGGGTGTCGGCTGCCTGGGAGGCGGGACCAATTGCGGCGTGGCGTGGAATACCCTGTACCTGGCGTTGCTGACCGCGGCCGGCACCACCGTGCTGGGCACGATGATTGCGCTCATCGCGGAGCGTAGCGCCAGCAGGCGCCTGCAGAAACCGCTTAACGCCCTGGCCATGCTGCCAATCATCACGCCACCGTTTGTCGTGGGCCTGGGTTTGATCCTGCTGTTTGGCCGGGCCGGCATCGTCAACCAGTTGATGGAATGGTCTTTCGGCGTCACGCCCACCCGCTGGTTCTATGGGGTATTTGGCGTCTGGCTGGCGCAGCTGTTCGCCTTCACACCCATTGCCTTCATGATCATGCGCGGCGTGGTGCAGGGCATCAGCCCATCCCTGGAGGAAGCTGCGCAGACCCTGCGTGCCAGCCGGATGAAAACCTTCCTGACCGTCACACTACCGCTTCTGGCGCCTGGCCTGGCCAATGCGTTTCTGGTGGGGTTTATCGAAAGCATTTCCGATTTTGGCAACCCCATCATTCTGGGTAGCGGCTATGCAGTCCTTTCAACGGAAATCTTTTTTGCCATTGTGGGCGCTTCACTGGACCAGGGTATGGCCGCGGCCCTGGCCCTGGTGCTGACAACGTTTGCGTTGACGGTCTTCTTCGTGCAGCGGCGCATCCTGGGAAAAACCAGCTTCACAACCGTTTCCGGTAAAGGCGACGCTGGCGTGCCCATGGCACTGCCGACAGGGGTGCGCCGCCTGTGCACCTGGGTCGCAGGCCCCTGGCTGGTCTTCACGATGGTTGTCTATTTCTTCGCGTTCGCGGGTGGTTTTGTCAAAATCTGGGGGCGCGATTACACCTTGACCTTGATGCATTTCAAGACTGCGTTCGACATGCAGTGGGGTGCGCATGGTCTGGTCTGGGCCGGAACCGCCTGGGGTTCGTTGTTCAACACCATCACGCTTTCGGCCATTGCGGCGCCTGTTTGCGCGAGCATCGGCTTGCTGATTGCCTGGTTGCTGGCGCGGACCGAATTCAGGGGCAAGGCCCTGTTTGAGTTTTCCGCTTTGTTGACGTTTGCCATTCCCGGCACGGTGCTGGGTGTCAGCTACATCCTGGCTTTCAACGTGCCGCCGGTGGAGCTGACGGGTACCGGCCTGGTCATTGTCCTGTGCTTTGTGTTTCGCAATCTGCCTGTCGGGGTTCGGGCCGGAACAGCATCGTTCAAGCAGCTGGACCGGTCCCTCGACGAAGCCTCTGTCATGCTTCGGGCCAGCAGCCTGACCACCTTGCGCCGTGTGGTGTTGCCTTTGCTCAAGCCCGCCCTGGTGGCCGCGCTGGTCTACAGCTTCGTGCGCTCGATGACCACGGTCTCTGCCGTCATTTTTCTTGTGACAGCCGAATACGAGCTGGCCACCACTTACATCATTGGCAGGGTAGGGACTGGCGACTATGGCGTGGCGCTGGCGTACTGCACTGTACTGATCGTCCTGATGTCTATGGTCACGGCATTGATCCAGTTCCTTGTTGGCGAACGCAAGCTGGGGCGGCGCACGGTAGGTGCCAACCAGTAGTCCACCGTCAATGACATCCCAGGCCAACTCCTTTTACGTACAACAAGGATATTTACCAATGACTCAGGCGGGCGCTGATTTCAAAAGCATGGCCAGGCGTTGTGGCGGATCCATCGGTTCATTGGTCAAAGCGTCTTTGAAACAGGAGTAACTGATGATCCAACAAGCCCGGCTCGGTGCATCTGGAACTGACGCACTGATCTTTGACATGGATGGAACCATGATCGACTCCATGCCGTGGCATGCCAGGTCGTGGAGTGAGTTCGCACGGCGTCACGGTGTCCAGATGGCGCTGGCTGACATCCTCAGGCGCACCACCGGGCGCACTGGCACTGAGTCCATGAATCAGTTGTTTCAGCGTGACATTGAAATTTCTGAGGCGCGGTTGCTGGTTGCGGAAAAGGAAGCCATCTACCGCGAGCTGTTCGCACCTGTGTTTGCCGAAGTGGCGGGCTTCAAGGCCTTTGCCGGGTTGGCCACGGCGCAAGGGCTGAAAGTGGGTGTGGGAACCGCCGGTGACCAGCACAACATCGCGTTTGCGATGGCCGGGCTTGCCATGGTGTCCCCGCCTCATGCTGTAGTGGGTGGCGACGAAGGCCTGGCAGGGAAACCCGAGCCCGCCATATTCCTGGAGGCTGCGCGCCGCATGGGGGTTGCGGCGGCCGGCTGCATCGTGTTTGAAGATGCGCCCTTTGGCATAGAAGCCGCGCGGCGCGCCGGCATGCGGGCTGTGGCAATCTGCACCAGCCATGGCGCCGAAGAGCTTTCTGGGCCGCACGTGATTGCCAGCGTGCGCGATTACAACGAACTCATCGATAGCAATTTTTTGGGAAAACTCCATGCGGCCGCTGCGTGACGGGCGCAGACCCGCAATGGAAAAACTTCCCGACGGTACCGCTTCTTCTTCGCCTCCTTTCCGTTCTTTCATACAAACAAAGAAAGTCTGCTCATGAGCCAACTCGGCATTGAATTCAAGAACGTGCAAAAACGTTATGGCAGCGACCCGTCGCCCCTGGTGGTCAAAGGAATCAGTTTTACCGTTCCCAAGGGCACGTTGACGACGATACTGGGGCCTTCAGGCTGCGGAAAGACCACGACGCTGCGCATGATCGCCGGGCTGGAGACGCCCAGTGCGGGCCAGATCCTGATCGACGGCCGTGACGTGACCCATCTCGGACCCGCCGAACGCAACGTCAGCATGGTGTTCCAGAGCTATGCCTTGTTCCCGCATATGAGCGTGCTGGAGAACGTGGGTTATGGCTTGAGCGTCAGCGGTGTCCATGCCAAAGAGCTGCTTGAGCGCGCGCAGGTCGCCATGTCGGCGGTCGGTTTGTCCGGCTATGACGACCGGTTGCCCAGTGAGCTGTCCGGCGGGCAGCAGCAGCGTGTAGCCGTCGCCCGTGCCTTGGTGCTGGAGCCGTCAGTGTTGCTGTTTGACGAGCCGCTCTCGAATCTGGATGCGCGGCTGAGGCGGTCCATGCGTGAAGAAATCCGCGGGCTGCAGCAGCGCCTGGGACTGACCGTTGCTTATGTCACGCACGACCAAAGCGAGGCCCTCGCCGTCAGTGACCAGATCATTGTCATGGACCAGGGGGTGATTGCCCAGGCAGGATCCCCTTCGGAACTTTACGAGCGACCCAACAGCGAATTTGTTGCCGGATTCATGGGCGAGGCCATGCTGTTTCCAGGGGAGGCGTTTGCGGACGGCCGGATTCAGCTGGGGGCGTTGCGCGTGAAAGCCCTGCATCCCGTCGAGCCCGGTCTGGTGAAAGCGGCCATTCGTCCTGAAGCCTGGACGATTGCACCGCCCGGAGATGAAGGTTTGCCCGGTGTGGTTTCCAAGAAAGCCTATTTGGGCAGTGTCCGCGAGTTCACCGTCGACACCAGCTTGGGCTCCATCTTTGTCGTGTCTTCGGACGCGGCATCCGACTGGTTCCAGGGTGATGCCGTAACCCTTCACCTGCCCGAACGGGGTGTTTCTGTTGTTTCAGCCTGATGGAGAAAATGATATGAGCCTTCAACGTCGAATTGTCCTCCATGGTCTTGCCGGGCTGTGCGCCGGGCCACTGCTTCCTTCACCAGTGATGGCGCAGCCTGCTGCAGAGCCAATGCTGGTATTTGGTTTGATATCGCCCAGGGCGGCTGCGGAGACCCGCGCGAGCTGGGAGCCCTTCGTCAAACTCCTGGGCGCGGCCATCCGCCGTCCGATTGATCTGCGTGTCTATGAGTCGCAGGGCGCGCTGGTAACCGCCTTCATTGGTGGAGAAATAGATCTGGCCTGGATGGGCAATGTTCCTGCTCTGGATGTGGTGGCCTCGGGCGCCGGTGGCGTTTTTGCGCAGATGGTCACGGGGGATGGCAGCGTAGGCTACAAGTCCATCCTGGTGACCCATCGCAGTTCGCAAATCGAGGCGCTCAAGCCCTTGATCGAAAAGGCCGCCGGCCTGCGCTTTGGCGATGGCGATCCCAAGAGTACGTCGGGGCATCTGGTGCCGCTGTATTTTGCCTTCACCAAGAATGGCGTGAGCAGGCCCGCGGAAATTTTCAAGTCAGTGGAGACAGGGAGCCACCAGCAAAACCTGCTGAAGGTATCGAAAAAGCAAATTGATGTGGCGACGGCCAACAATGAAGAGCTTGCATTCTTTCAGCGCGACTTTGCGGACCTTGCCAGGGAGGTAAAAGTCATCTGGGAATCGCCCCTCATACCGCAATCCCCATTGCTCTGGAAGGCAACGCTGCCTGACCCGTTGAAGGCGTCCATCCGGAAGTTCGTCGTCGGGTTTGCAGAGAGCGATCCTGCCGAAAAGCGCATCCTCCTGGCTGTTAACGGCTTGTCCCGGTTCCGGTCTTCCAGTAACCGGCAGCTGATCCCCATTGCCGACCTGGAAATGTTCAAGACACGCCAGGCCATCAACGACGACAAAACACTTTCTGCGACTGAACGGCAGACCCGGATTGCGCAGGCGATAGAGCGAGGTTCGCGTCTGGAGCTCCGCCTCAAGATGGTCATCTAGCAGCCCATCTGCCGGCAGGATGAAGAGGACTCTTTACACCGCGCTGCGGTGCCGGGCAATGCAGGTATCCAGCACCTCGCCGGCTTCCCTCTGCCACCAGTTGCCGGTGGAAAAAATCTCCACCTCGCTGTAACCCGCGAACCCTTGCGTTTCCATCCAGCCGCGGATTTTCGGGATGTCAATCACACCGTCTCCCATCATGCCGCGGTCGTTCAGCAAGTCGGCCGTGGGTGTCAGCCAGTCACAGGCATGGAAGGCGAGCAGGCGTTCCTTGCCTGCCCGTTCGATTTGCCGCTGCAGTTTCGGGTCCCACCACACGTGGTACACGTCTACCGCCACACCGAGTGCGCCACTTCTTGAGGGGTCAAGGGCATCGCAGACGTCGAGCGCGTGCTCCATGGTGTTGATGCAGGCGCGGTCTGCCGCATACATGGGGTGCAGCGGCTCGATGGCCAGCGGCATGCTGCAGCTTGTGGCGTATTCGAGCAATTGGGAAATGCCGTCGGTGACCTGGCTGCGCGACAGCGCCAGGTCTTTGTGTGCCGCCTTGCCGGCCAGCGCACCGGGCAGGCCGCCCACCACCAGCACCAGGCAAGCGGCCTTGAGTTCGCAGGCCTCATCGACCGCGCGGCGGTTGTCGTCATGCGCAGCCTGCAGGCTGGCGGCGTCGGCTGCGGGGAACATGCCGCCGCGGCAGTAGCCGGAGAGTTCAAGTCCGTGGGTTTTGACGAGTTTCGAAACAGCGGGCAGGCCGGCGGCCGCGACCTGGTCGCGCCACGGCGAGATCGCCTTGATGCCGCGCTGCACGCAGGCTTCGATGATGGTGGTCAGCGGCTGCTCGACGCCGCGGCTTTTGCGCACGGTCGCGGTGTTGATGGAGAGCCAGCGGTGGTCCTGGGAAAAATTACGCATGCGGTAAAGGTAGGGGTGTAGTTTTAGTGAAGTCAGTTGGACGGTGGTGCGATTTTCTGCCGGCGCAGTTCGCGGATGATGGCTGCGTTGTCGAGCTCGCCGTCGCCGGCGGCAATGGCTGCACGCATCAGCGCTGCATGGGCTTCGGACAAGGGCAGTTTCTGGCCTTCGGCCGCGGCACTGTCAATCATCAGCTTGACGTCCTTGAGATGCTGGTGGATGCGCGACTGCGGCGCAAAGTTTTCCTCCACCATCATCCGGCCCTTGGCCTCGGCCGCGCCTGATGTGGCCGGGCTGGCCAGCACCAGCGCCAGGAATTGCTCGGGGGGAATACCCATGTTTTCGGCAAAGACCATGCCTTCGGCCAGCACCGCCCGGTTCAGGCCCAGCACCAGGTTGGTAGCCAGCTTGGCTTTGGCGCCCATGCCGGCGCCGCCGACGTGGATGCGTTGGTCTGAAATGGCGGCCAGAACGGATTCGCATGCTTGCAATGCCCCGGCCTCGCCGCCCAGCAGCAGGGTGGCTTCACCGGCGGCGATATGCTGGCTGGAGCCCGAGAGCGGCGCTTCGATGAAGTTGATGCCGCGTGCTGCGAGCCGCGCGGCCAAGGCCGCGAGTTCGTGAGGTGTGCCGGTGGAGCAGTCGATGATGCTGCGAACGCCGAAGACGGACAGCAGGCCGCCCGGCCCTTCGACCACCTTGAGCACGTCGTCGGTATTGAAGACCGCCAACACCATGCAGGAAGCCGCATTGGCAACTTCGGCCAGGGAGCCGGCAGCGCGGCCGCCCTGGGCGGTGAGAGCGGCCCGGGCTTCTTCCCGCAGGTCGAAGCCGGTGACCTGGAAGCCAGCGGCCATCAGGCGCTGCGCCAGCGCGGTACCGACGAGGCCCAGACCGACAATGCCGATAGCGTTTGCAGCTGGAGCCATGCCTTCACGCCGCAAGCGACGCGCCTCCGCAGATCTGGATCTCCTGGCCGGTGATGGCCGCGGCGTCGGGTGAGAGCAGGAAGGTGACCAGCGCGGCAATCTCCCGCGGCTGGATCAACCGGCCCAGCGGCGGCAGCTTCGGCGGGACCGTCGTTCGCGCAGGGTCGGCAAGCATGGCTGTTTCGGTGGCGGCCGGCGACACCACATTGACAGTCACGCCCGAAGCCACGGTTTCGGCAGCCCAGCTGCGTGCCAGGGCCACCAGTGCGGCCTTGGTTGCGGCGTACTGGCTGCGGCCGGCCATGCCGCGCGCCACGCGGCTGCCGACCAGCACCACGCGGCCTGTGCCCGCTTGTGTCATGGCCGGTACCACCAGGTTGGCGATGCGCGTGACGGCATCCACGTGGAGCTGCCACATCAGCGCTGAATCTTCGTTGCGCAGCGCACCAAGCTGGCCGACGCGCAGCACGCCGGCGGCGTGGATGAGCGCCTGCACCCCGCCAGCCGCACGCACGGCGCGCTCCGTGGTTTCGGTATTGCACAGATTGACTTCGGTGGACGAAAACGCCGGATGCACGATGCGTGCAGGCGCCAGGTCCAGGCCGACGACGTCCCAGCCCTGGTCCAGCAGCGCTTGCGCAATGGCCATGCCGATACCTGAGCTGCTGCCCGTGACAAGTGCGCGTTTCACGTCTTCAGTGGCCATGGTTATGCATGTTATTCGACACGGATGTTGCCGTCCGTGATGATCTTCTGCGAGCGCGCCATGTCGCTGTTCTGGAATTTGGCAAAGTCCTCCGGCGTGCCGGGTGTCAGCACCAGGCCTTGCTGGAGGAGCTTTTCACGCATGTCGCTGGCGAGCGCCTTGTTGGTTTCGGTGTTGAGTTTCTGCGTGATGTCTGCCGGCAATTTTGCCGGGCCCCACAGGCCGTACCAGCTGTAAAACTCGTAGCCGGGAATTGTCTCGGCCACGGTCGGCACATCGGGCAGATTGGGCACGCGCTTGTCGCCGGTCACGGCAACGACGCGCAGCATGCCGCTCTTGTGGTACTGCAGCGAGCCGAGGATGGGGTCGATGAAGCCGTCGATCTGGCCGCCGATCAGGTCCTGGAACGCCGGCGCCGTGCCCTTGTAGGGCACCACGGTGTATTCGATGCCGCCGGCGCGCTTGAGGAGTTCGGTTGACAGGTGGCCGGCCGAACCAATGGAGCCGACCGCAAACGTCATCTTGCCGGGATTGGCCTTGGCGTGGGCAATCAGCGACTTCACGTCGGTGATCGCCAGGTTCTTGTTGATGGCAATCGACAAGGGCGCCTTGGCAACCAGCGAGACGGGCGTAAAGTCTTTCACCACACCGTAAGGCACCGACTTCATCGTCATGGGTGCGGTGGTGAAAGTGGAGGCATTGAAGAGCAGGGTGTAGCCGTCTGCTGGCGCCTGCGCGACCACATGCGCGCCGATGGTGCCGTTGCCGCCCGCACGGTTTTCCACCACAAAGGGCTGGCCCATCTGTTCGCTGAGCTTTTGCGCCAGTTGCCGGCCCACCGCGTCCAGCGTGCCGCCGGGCGGGAAGGGGATGATGACCTTGACCGGGCGGCTGGGGTAAGCCTGCGCCGCGGCGCCGAAGGCTGCGGCTGCGAGGGCTGTGGCCAGGGTGGCCTTGAGGAAAGTGCGTGTCTTCATGGTTGTCTCCAGGTGAATTTATTTATGAACGATCTGACAGGAATATCGCGACGGTTTTTTCAAGCAGGCGCCGCGGAACCGGCTTTGCCGGGCCGCCAGCGCCGCCCCCTTGAGGGGGGAGACCGCTACACGCAGTGAGTCGGCAACGGGGGGGAACCATTACATGCCGTGCAGCGCCAGTAGCGTCTTCATGCGCTGGGTTGCCAAGTCCGGTTGTTCAAGCAGGTTGGAGGCATCGGCCAAGCGGAACAGCTCGGCGAAGTGCTGCAGCGAACGCGTGCTCTGTTGCCCGCCCACCATCGTGAAATGCTTCTGGTGGCCATTGAGCCAGGCCATGAAGACCACGCCGGTTTTGTAGAAACGTGTGGGTGCGGCAAAAATGTGGCGCGACAGCGGCACGGTGGGGCCGAGGATGGCGTGAAATTTCTCGACATTGCCTTGCGCGAGTTCGCCTAGTGCGGCGCTGGCGGCCGGTGCGATGGCGTCGAAGATGCCCAGCAGCGCATCACTCTGGCCGTGCATCGCTTCCTTGCCGAAACCATCGCCGGCAATCAGCTCGGCGTAGTTGAAGTCGTCGCCCGTATACATGCGTACGCCCGCTGGCAGCCTGCGGCGCATCGCGATTTCCTTGTCCTTGTCGAGCAGCGAGATCTTGATGCCGTCAACCTTGTCGGGGTGGGCGTTGATGATGCCGAGCGCCGTGTTCATGGCTTTTTCGACATTGCTGCTGCCCCAGTAGCCGGCCAGTGCGGGGTCGAACATGTCGCCCAGCCAGTGCAGTACTACCGGCTGTTTCGCCTGGCTCAGGATGCGGTCGTAGACGCGTTCGTAGTCTGCCGGGCTTTTGGCGACGCGGGCGAGCGCGCGGCTGGCCATCACGATGAGCTTGCCGCCGAGTTTTTCAATCGCGGCCATCTGCTCTTCGTAGCCGGCGATGACTTCATCGACGCTCTTGACGTTTTCCAGCACCAGGTGGTCGGTGCCGCAACCGGAAGCGACCAGCGCGCCCGGCACTTCCTTGGCGGCGTCGAGTGAACGGCGGATCAGTTCCAGAGAAGTGGGCCAGTCCAGGCCCATGCCGCGCTGCGCCGTGTCCATGGCTTCGGCCACACCCAGGCCCAGCGACCACAGGTGACGGCGGTAGGCAATAGTCGTGTCCCAGTCGATCGCGCAATTGACCCAGGGGTCGATCGCGGCCAGCGGGTCGGCGACCACGTGGGCGGCCGAGTAGGCGATGCGGTTGAATTTGACGCCCGGTGCGGGCTTCACCGGTGTACGGCCTTGCAGCGTGTAAGGCCGCAGGCCGCCCGCGGCGACAGGCAGGGAAAGGGTTAAAGCCATGAATCTACCTTTTCTGTATGAAAAATGTGCCTGTAGCCCTTATCTCATGGGCGCGAGCAGCTATCAAACTTGTAGCGCGGGCACGTCCACCCAGCGGCGCTCTTTCCAGCTTTCGAGCGCGGCTTCAACCAGCTGCACGCCTTTGGCGCCTTCGGGCAGCGTCCATTTGTAGGGTTCGTTTTCCACCACATGGCGGATGAAGTGCTCCCACTGGATCTTGAAACCGTTGTCGTAGGTCTGGGTGTCCGGCACTTCCTGCCACTGGTCAGAGAAATTCATCGTCTGCTTCTCGTCCGGGTTCCAGACCGGGCGTGGCGTGTTGACGCGCGACTGGGCCTTGCAGGAGGAGAGGCCGGCAACGGCTGAGCCGTGCGTGCCGTCGACGTGGAAGGTGACCAGGTCTTCGCGGTTCACGCGGGTCGCCCAGGACATGTTCATCTGCGCGATCACCGGCTCGCCGCTGTGGCCGACCAGTTCGGCCGTGGCGTAGGCTGCGTCGTCGGCGGTGGCCTTGTAGGGCTTGCCGGCTTCGTCCCAGCGTTCGGGAATGTGGGTGGCGCCTATGCAGGAGATGGACTTGACTTCGCCGAACAGGTTGTCCAGCACGTAGCGCCAGTGGCACATCATGTCCAGGATCATGCCGCCGCCGTCTTCGGTGCGGTAGTTCCAGCTCGGGCGCTGGATCGGCTGCAGGTCGCCTTCAAAGACCCAGTAACCGAACTCGAGCCGTACCGAGAGCATCTTGCCGAAGAAGCCGGCGCGGCGCAGCATGTCAAGCTTGCGCAGGCCGGGCAGGAAGAGTTTGTCTTGTACGGCGCCGTGTTTCAGGCCGGACTTTTCGGCCAGGCGGGCGATCTCGACGGCCTCGTTGAGGTTGGTGGCAATCGGCTTTTCGCAGTAGACATGTTTGCCGGCGCGGATGGCCTTGGCCAGCAGGGTGGGGCGCATCTGCGTGGTGCCGGCGTCGAAGAAGATGGTGTCGTCCTTGTTCTTCAGCGCCTCGTCGAGGTCGGTGCCCCAACGCGCGAGGCCATGGGCTTTGGCCAGGGCTTCAATCTTTTCGGCGTTGCGGCCGATCAGGATCGGGTCGGGCATCACCTTGTCACCGTTGGAGAGCGTGACGCCGCCCTGTTTGCGGATCGCGACGATGGAGCGGATCAGATGCTGGTTCATGCCCATGCGTCCGGTGACGCCGTGCATGATGAGTCCTAGTCGTTGAGTAGCCATGGGGTCCTTTGAGGAGGTGAAAAATGCGGCGGCCCTACCTGGTCCGGCCAGGGGTGTTGGAGGGACGGGACGCTGCGGGGAAACTGACCGGGTGTTACTGGGTGGGCTGCAGGCCAGCGGCCTTGACCAGCACGGCATTGCTCTTGATCTCGTCCTTGATATAGGTGTCGAACTGCTCGGGCGAGAGTGTCCAGGTGTCGGCGCCCAGGGCGGCGAAGCGTTCCTTGACTTCGGGCGTGTTCAGGGCCTTGATCACTTCGTCGTGCAGGCGGTTGACGATGTCGCGCGGTGTTTTCGCGGGGGCCATCATGCCGATCCAGAAGTTGAACTCTGAACCCGGAACGCCGGCTTCAGCCGTGGTGGGGACCTGGGGCAGGGCGCTGGCGCGTTTGGGCGAGCCGACCGCGAGGGCCACGAGCTGGCCGTTCTTGATCTGGCCTATCACCGGTGCGATCGGCGAGAAGTAGTAGTCGACGCGGCCGGCCATCACTTCTGTCACGGCTTCACCGGAGCCCTTGAAGGGAATGTTGGTGGCTTCGATTTTGGCGGCGAGCTTGAATTTCTCGGCGTTCAAGTGGGTGGCGCTGCCCTGGCCGGCCGAGGCGAAGTTCATGCTGCCGGGCTTGGCGCGAGCCGCGGCCAGCAGCTCCTGCAGGGTCTTGATGTTTTTGGCCGGCGACATGACCAGCACATTGGGCGTGCTCGAGATCGGCGTCACACCCGTGAAGTCGCCCAAGGTGTCGAACGGCAGCTTGGCGAATGTCGAGGGGCTGACCGTGTGCGAGGACGAGTGGATCATGATGGTATAGCCGTCCGGCGCGGCCGTGGCCACGGCCTGCTGGCCGATGGTGCCGCTGGCGCCGCCGCGGTTGTCGATCACCAGTGTCTGGCCCATGCTTTGGCTCATCTTGTCGGTGATGGCGCGGGCAATGATGTCGGTGGTGCTGCCCGCGGCAAAAGGCACGATGACCCGGATGGGCTTGTTGGGGTAGGCGCCCTGGGCGCTGGCCACCAGGGGTGACAGTGCCGCCAGGCAGGTGAGGCTGGCCACTGCGGCACGACGTGTGAATTTCATGTGCTTTGTCTCCTGAAAGGGGTCATTGAAGGACTGCGAAAGACCTGTGCATGCCGCCGGTGTTGTTGGGTTATCGGAATGCAGTTTACTCATAATTCACCAATAAGTGAATTACGAATTGTAAAAATGGCCTCGTCGCTGCGTCAATGACTGCCCGGAATCAGTTTCTAAGGACATACCCTAGGATGACCTCGCACATGTGCGAGAGTCGCTCGTGGCGGGCTTTGGGCGTCATGAGATCGCGCCCGAAAATGGCCGACAGCGTGTGGTTGTTCGACAGGTAGAAATACGACATGCCGGCAATGGAAACGTAGAGCTGCACCGGGTCGATGCCGCCGCGAAACAGCCCGTCTGCGCGCCCGCGCTCCAGGATTTCCGCCAGCGTCTGGACCAGGGGCGAGTTCATTTCCTGTACGCGGCTGGACATGGCCAGATGCCGCCCCTGGTGCAGGTTTTCACTGTTGAGAAGCGTCAAAAACTCGGGGTGGGCAATGTAGTATTCCCAGGTGAATTCCGTCAGGCGGCGGATGGCTTGTGCCGGATCCATGTCGCGCAGATGCAGCTCTGTTTCTGCCTCGCGGATGTCGGCATAGGCGTTTTCCAGCACCGCCAGGAAGAGCTCGTCCTTGCTCTTGAAGTAGTAGTAGATCAGGCGTTTGTTGACGTCGGCGCGTTCGGCAATCCGGTCTACCCGCGCACCGCCCAGGCCGTGTTGCGCGAACTCGTCGCGGGCTGCCAGCAGGATGGCCAGCTGGGAGCGGTCGGCATCGCGCGAGCGGGGTTCGGCGGGCTTGGTTTTAGGGGTCGGCATGGCAAGAATTTAACTGTTTGGTGAATTAAAGCAAGAACACTCGAGAGTCATCGTTATTGGATGACAGACAGCGGCCAAGGGTACCTCCATAATGAAGCAGGTACCGGCCGTCCGCGCCGGCGCCCCTGAGGCAAAGGAGATGGTCATGAACAATTCAGACACGCCGAAAGACGGCGACTTCGCAAACTGGGTAGACCAGAAAGCCGAGGCGCTCAAATTTGAACTGGGTGAAAAATTCCCGGTACCGCCGTCCGAACTGCATTCTCCCTCGGTGCACGTAGAGACCGGCCGGCAGAAGCTGGAAGAAGTACTGCTCGAACACGAGGAGCCGACGCAGGAGTTCCTCGACGAACTGGCCGCCCTCGAATCGGCCCCGCCGCTGAGCGACGAAGAGCTGGCGCGCCAGGCCCTCGCCGCCGGCGGTGGTGACGGCGACGCGGCTACGCCTGAATAATTGTTCCACCCCCGTCCAGGCTCACTGCGTGTAGCCTGTTCCCCCCTCAAGGGGGCGGCGCCTGCGGCCCGGCAAAGCCGAAAAATTGAGCCACCCCTATCGGGCTCACTTCGTGTAGCCCTTTTCCCCTTGCAGGGGACGGCGACTGCGGCCCGGCAAAGCCGGTTCCGCGGCACCCGCTTGGTTGAAGAGTCGCCGCTAGGTCGCTGCGCCTGTGCACATTCCAGCGGCACAATAGGCTCATGACCACCCCTCAACTCGCCGGCCACCTTCTCGTCGATTGCCTTCTGGCCCAGGGCGTTACCCATGCGTTTGGCGTTCCCGGCGAAAGCTACCTGGCTGTGCTGGACGGCCTGCATGCGCGCCAGGACAAGATCCAGTTCGTCACCTGCCGGCAAGAGGGCGGCGCGGCCTTCATGGCCGAGGCGCACGGCAAGCTGACAGGGCGGCCGGGCGTGTGCATGGTCACGCGCGGGCCGGGCGCCACCAATGCGTCCATCGGCGTGCACACGGCCTTCCAGGATTCAACCCCCATGGTGCTGCTGGTGGGGGACGTGGCCAGCGACTGCCGCGACCGCGAGGCTTTTCAGGAAGTCGATTACTTCAACTTTTTTGGCCCGAGTACCAAAGGCTTTGCCAAGCGCGTGGAGCGGATCGACCAGGCCGACCGCATTCCTGAATACGTGGCGCGCGCCTTCGCCACCGCCATGAATGGCCGGCCCGGCCCCGTGGTGCTGGTGCTGCCGGAAGACATGCTGACGCAGATGACCGCCGCCCAACCGTTGCCGCGCGTGGAGGCGGTGCAGGCCTGGAGCGACCCGGGCTCGCTGCGTACGCTGCGCGAGATGCTGCTCAAGTCCGAGCGCCCGCTCGTCATCGCCGGCGGCGGCGGCTGGACGCCGCAGTCGGCGCAGGCGTTGCAGCGCTTTGCCGAAAACTGGAAGCTGCCGGTGGGCAATGCCTTTCGCTTCCAGGACACCTTTGACAACCACCATCCGCTCTACGCGGGCGACGTGGGTATCGGCCTGAACCCGAAGCTGGCCGCACGCGTGAAGGCCAGCGACCTGATCATCGCCATAGGCCCGCGCCTGGGTGAGATGACGACTGGTACTTACACGCTGCTGGAGGCGCCCCGGCCCAAGCAAAAGCTGGTGCATATCCATTCGAGCGCCGAGGAGCTCAACCGCGTCTACCAGGCCGATCTGGCCATCAACGCCACCATGAACGCGGCTGCGCGATCGCTGGAGGTACTCACGGCGCCGGTGTCTGTGGCCTGGGAAGCCTGGACCACATCCGCGAACGAGGACTATCTGGAAAACCTCAAGCCGACACCTTCCGCGAACCTGCCGGGTGATATCGACATGCCCGCCATCGTCGGCATGCTGCAAAAGCACCTGCCGGCGGATGCAGTGCTGACCAACGGCGCCGGCAACTTTGCCAGCTGGGTGCATCGTTTCTTTCAGCATCACGGTCTCGTCAAAGGCCACAAGACGCAGCTGGCCCCCACCGTGGGCGCGATGGGTTATGGCGTGCCGGCCGGTATTGCTGCGGCCATCACGACAGGCCGGGTGGCTTTCACCATCGCGGGTGACGGCGACTTTTTGATGAACGGCCAGGAGCTGGCCACTGCCGTGCAGCACGGCGCCAAAAGCATCATCGTGCTGCTCAACAACGGCATGTACGGGACGATCCGCATGCACCAGGAGCGGGAGTATCCAACACACCAAAGTGGTTCAAGCCTGAACAACCCGGATTTTGCGGCGCTGGCGCGCGCCTACGGTTACGCCGGCGTGCGCATCACGCGCACCGCGGATTTTGAGGCGGAATTGCTTGCGGCGCTGGCTCGCAAGGAGGGCACGGTGATTGAGGTCACGCTGGATCCGGAAGTCATCACCACGCGTGGCACCTTGTCGGCGATTACGCAAAACGCTCTGGCCAAGGCGCCGTAACCATTGCAGCAATGCGGGCCGCTACCGGATAGCTACTGGCCTGCGTACTGGTCCGCGGCGACGATTTTGGGGTCGAACTTCAAGCCGGCCAGTTCCTCGATCTCCGCGATGGCGGCCTGGTTGCGTTCGAAGGCCGGCATGTCTATCGACTCATAGGTGTCGCCGAACTGCCTGATCGGTTTTTCCTGACTGAAGACGAAACCATAGGCCAACAGCTTCGCGCCGCGTTTTTGCGATTCGGGCACGACCACAACCTTCCAGAATTTTTTGGGGATTTTGACCTTGCCGGTTCCCCAGTTTTTGGACTCGAAGAATTCGGTGAGCACCGGCCCCGCGAACAGCACGGCGCGCCCGCCCGACTCCTGAACCTGGTCGGTGAGCAGGCGCTCAAACTGGCCCCAGATACCGACCACTCCGCCTTCATAGACGCGCTGGCCGCTGCGGTCATTGGGGTTCTCCTGGTTGAATGCCTCATGCTGCGGCGTGCAGTTGGGCCAGTGGTAGCTGTCGGCGTTCGCGAATTCGGTTTCGTCCGCGTCGGCGCCCCAGCAGTTGTCTTCGCGGCGGACAATGTGCCCGCGGTCAATCCGTTTGGCCGGGCCGTAGACGTCCTTGTTGAGCAACTGGTATTCCAGCGGCAGCCGCGGGTCTTCTCGCCAGTTTTCCCCTCCGAAATCCGCCCGCTTCCGCGGGTCGGTGCGTGATTTGGGGCGGTAGTCGTAGTTCGAGGCGGTCCACAGGCACATGCGTGTCGGCTTGTGCATCACGAGGGAAAAGTGGTGGTAGTCAAGCGGTAGCGGATCGGCCGGCGCCAGGTGGCTTGTCTTCACTGCGGGCACGTCGTCCACACTGGCATTGAATTCCTCATAATCGGCAACCGAATAGAGGGCACCATCCCATCGCGATTGGGCCACAGGGGCTGGAACCTCCTGGCCGAGGAATTTCGGGTTGTATCCCTTGCGGCCCGCGTAGTCCTCGTCGAAAACCAGGGACTTTTCCTGAAAGGCGGTGAAGAGGCCATCCGCCGAAGGCGCACCGGAACCATCAGACAAACGAACTTGCGCGGCCGCCGCGGGTGCAGGCACCGACACGGGCGCAGCGGCGGCAGGCACGCCGGGCTGAAGCGCCTGCCCGCCATAGACGTGCAGGGTTACAGGCCCCGAGAAATTGAAGGTGTTGCCGCCGCCGGGCCGTGAGGCGAGAGGTAAGAGGGATGACGAGGGGGGGGCGGCCGGCACGCTCTCTGTGCCGGTGAGCGGGTCTGCCGTGGTCGCCAGCAATTGCCGGGCGATCATGCGCATGGATTCTGGAATCGACATGGATTTAAGCCTTTCAACGATGAAACTGACGCGCGCGCCCTCATTGGCGATCCACTGGATGTCGTCGTCGCTTTGCGACTCCGGGTCCCAGGGGGCGCCCCGTTTGTCCAGGATCCGGCCGTCCCGCATCGCCGGCACGCCGCAGTGGTGCAGCGCCACCAGTTCCCAGTCGGTGTTGTAGACCGGGGAGCCCGAGGAGCCCGGCCGCGTGTCCGTCTCATAGTGAAGAAAGCCGGTGGGCAGGATGTCCATTAACTTGTTGTCGCTGATGGCGAAGGCCCGCGGCCCGCCGGCGGGGTGCTGGATGATATTGACCGGAGCGCCCGTCAACACCTTGCCCGTTGCCTCGATCAGCCGCGTCCAGCCGCATGAGGCAATCTGGTCGCTCTCGCGGCTGCGGGGCTGCACCGCCACGATGGTGAAGTCGAGGTCCGGGTCGGTAACAAAGAAACGGTCTGGATCGAAGTCGTAGTACTTGCCGTTGTTGATGCCGTACTCATCGCGCACGTAGAAAAAATTCGCCGCGTGGCCGTCGACGTCGATCTTCGAAGGAAACACGTGATGATTCGTCAGTAGCAGGTCGAACCCGATCAGCAGGCCCGTGGCCACGCCGATGGGCGTATGGCCGGCGCTGCGCTGCTGGACGATGCGGGCCACGGGTTTCGCGGCGTCCGAGGCCTGGACGCTGGGCGCGTATTCCACGGGATTCCACGTACCAATGACACGCTCGGGGAAAAGGGGAAAGCCGCCCGCGGCCCTGGTCAATTGACGGGCTGTCCATTCCGCTTGGCGCTTGGGTGTGTCGGCGGCGCCCGGGCCTTGGTTCCGGATTTTTTCAAGGCCGGTTTCGCGCTGCTTCATGCGCTCTTCCCAACGCCGGGCCGCATCCGTCAGGATGCCCTGTTGCCTCGTCTTGACCGCTCCGAGTGTCTGTCCCATTTCTTGTTCCTTCGCCGGCCTTCGGCCTGCAGAATTCGGGGAAATGGATATTCCTCCATTCCACGGGAAAATGCACCCTCCAGTCGGAGGAGGCTTCACAAGCAGGGTTAGTGCAGACCTGTAAAGACGTACAGCGGCTCGCGAAAAACAAGGCGCCACAATGAAAAAACCCTCCTTGAAGAAGGAGGGTTTTGAATGGAGGCGGCTTTATGACAAAGCCGCTTCAAGCCATGAAGGATTATTCCTTGATGTCGACAGCGTAGAAGTTGTGGCGGCCGAACGGGCTGTTCTTGTAGCCGATCACGCTTTTGCGGATGGGCTTGAGCTGCACCGCGTGGGCGATGGTGAACCAGGGCGCCTGTTCCTTGAAGATGACCTGGGCCTGCTGGTAGAGCTTGATGCGCTCGGCAGGATTGGTCACCGTCTTGGCTTTCAGGACCAGGTCTTCATAAGGCTGGTAGCAGAACTTGGCGATGTTGGAACCGCTGGCGGACTGGGCTGAAGCGCAGCCGAGCAGGGTGTACATGAAGTTGTCAGGATCGCCGTTGTCGCCGGTCCAGCCCAGCATGCCCATCTGGTGTTCGCCAGCCTGCAAACGCTTGCGGTACTCGCCCCATTCGAAGCTCTTGATCTCGGCGGTCACACCGACCTTGACCAGGTCAGCCTGCATCAACTCGGCAATGCGCTTGGCGTTCGGGTTGTACGGGCGCTGCACGGGCATGGCCCACAGGTCGGTGGTGAAACCGTTGGGGAAGCCGGCCTGGGCCAGCAATTTCTTGGCGGCTTCGGGGTTGTACTCGTCGTCCTTGATGGCGTTGTTGTATGCGGCCATGGTTGGCGGGATCGGGTTCTTGGCGGCAACACCGGTGCTCAGGTACACACCGTCAACAATGGCTTTCTTGTTGATGGCCATGTTGATGGCCTTGCGCACGCGCACGTCGTCAAACGGCTTCTTGGTCGTGTTGTAGGCGAGGTAGCCCACGTTCAGGCCGGCCTGCTCGACGATCGTCACGTTCGCGTCCTTGCGGATCGCGTCGAGGTCGGCGGGATTGGGGTAGGGCATGACGTGGCATTCGTTCTTCTGCAGCTTGGCCCAGCGGACCGAAGCGTCAGGCGTGATCGAGTACACGAGGTCGTCGATCTTGGCTTTGCCGCCCCAGTATTGCGGGAAGGCCTTGTAGCGGATGACCGCGTCTTTTTGGTACTGAACCAGGTAGAAGGGGCCGGTGCCGACCGGGTCCTGGTCGATTTTTTCCGGCGTGCCGGCTTTCAGCATGGCGTCGGCGTATTCCTTGGACTGCAAGGCCGCGTAAGGCATGGCCAGGTTGGCGAGGAACGGTGCTTCAGGCTTGTCCAGCGTGATCTTGACGGTGTAGTCGTTGACCTTTTCCACCGATTTCAGCAGCTTGGGCATGCCCATGTCGCTGAAGTAGGAGTGGTTGGGGCTGGTGACCTTGAAGAAAGCGTTGTCTTCTTTCCACTGGCGTTCGAACATGAACAGCACGTCGTCTGCGTTGAAGTCGCGCGTTGGTTTGAAGGCCTTATTGCTGGCATGCCACTTCACGCCCTTGCGCAGGTGGAAGGTGTATTCCTTGCCGTCGGCGGAAATGTCCCATTTTTCGGCCAGGCCGGGAACGACCTTGGTGCCGCCGTATTCGAATTCCACGAGGCGGTTGTAGACGGGTTCGTTGGCATCAAACGACGTACCCGTGGTGTTGACGCCAGGGTAGAAGTTTTCGGGGCTGCCTTCAGAGCAGAACACCAGCGTCTTCGCGGAGACGGGTGAAAGTGCCAGCAGCGCTGGCAGGGCAACAGCGCACAGCAATGCGCGCTGGACCGGACGCAGCCGGCTTGCACTTGGTTTGGTCTGAATCATTTGACGATCCCTTTGGAGGTTAATGCTGCTTCTTGCAGCGGGGCTTGCGGCCAGATTGCACAACATTTGTGACGTTGTGCGCCCTGGTCATTGAAAAACGTGGCCTGAAACCGGTGCTTGAGCGCATGGTTTCAGGTCACGCAGTGAGAAAGTTTTCAGCATAGTGGCACGCAACCTGCCGCTCTGCAACTTCACGCAGCTGCGGCCTTTCGGCGCGGCAACGGTCGGTGACGTGGGGGCAGCGGGTGGAAAACACGCAACCGGTGGGCGGGTTCAGCGGCGAGGGCAGCTCGCCCTTGAGCACGATGCGCTGTTTGACGCCGGTGCCGGCCAAGCCGGGTGTGGAGGCCAGCAGGGCCTGGGTGTAGGGGTGCAGGGGTCGGTTGAACAGGGCATTTTTCTCGCCTTGTTCAACGGCATGGCCCAAGTACATCACCAGCACGTCGTGGGCGATGTGGCGCACCACACCCAGATCGTGCGAGATGAACAGGTAAGCCAGGCCCATGGACTGCTGCAGGTCGGCCAGCAGGTTGAGCACCTGGGCCTGGATGGAGACGTCAAGAGCCGACACCGGCTCATCGGCCACTACCACGATGGGGTTGAGCATCAGCGCGCGCGCGATGGCGATGCGTTGGCGCTGGCCGCCTGAAAACATGTGGGGATAGCGGTCATAGTGCTCTGGGCGCAGGCCCACCATGGCCAGCATGGCGCGTGCCTTTTCGGCGCGCTCCGCAGCGTTCAGGGTGGTGTTGATTTCAAGCGGCGCTTCAAGGATGGCGCCGATTTTCTTGCGCGGGTTGAGTGAGCCGTAGGGGTTCTGGAACACCAGCTGCACGGCCTTGCGCAGGCCCACGCGCTTTTCGGGGGAGCCGACGGCGTCGATGCCGGTGATGCGCAGTTCGCCGCCCGTGGGCGTTTCGATCAGCGACACCATGCGGGCCAGCGTCGATTTGCCGCAGCCGGATTCGCCCACGACAGCCAGCGTCTTGCCGGCATGGACCGAGAAGGACACGCCGCCGACGGCTTGCAGGTGGTCGGACTTGCGCATGAAACCGCGGCGGATTTCGTAAACCTGTTTGAGGTTTTTGGCCTCGACGACGGGGCCGGTAGGCAGGGTGCCTGGGGTAGTGACGGTGGCGGTGCTCATTGCGCGGCCTCCATCACGGGGGTGTCGCGTTCGATGTTGGCCTCGCGGCTGGGATCACCCAGTGGGTAGTGGCAGCGAACCATGCCGTCCTTCCAGGCGCGCAGCAGCGGGCGCTCGTTGCGGGAATGTTCGGTGGCATAGGCGCAGCGCGGGGCAAACAGGCATCCGGCAGGGCGGTCATAGAGGCCGGGCACCATGCCGGGGATGGTTGCCAGGCGCGCGCTACCGTCGCTGCGCTCGGGCAGGGCCGACAGAAGTGCTTCGGTGTAGGGATGCTGCGGGGTGTTGAAGAGGGCGTGTGCGCTTTGCTCTTCCATGATCTGGCCGGCGTACATCACCGCGATGCGCTGTGCCATTTCGGACACCACGCCCATGTTGTGCGTGATCAGCACCAGGGCCATGCCACGCTCTTTTTGCAGGCTGCGCAGCAGGTCCAGGATTTGGGCCTGGATGGTGACGTCGAGCGCCGTGGTGGGCTCGTCGGCAATCAGCAGGCGCGGGTTGCAGGCAATCGCCATGGCAATCATCACGCGCTGGTTCATGCCGCCCGACAGTTGGTGCGGATAGGCCTTCAGGCGGCTTTCGGGTGAATTGATGCCGACCTGCTCAAGCAGTTCGATAGCCTTGCGTGTGGCCGCCTTTTTATCCATGCCCAGGTGCAGACGCAGGGTTTCGGTGATCTGGAAGCCGACGGTGAAGCAGGGGTTCAGGCTGGTCGTGGGTTCCTGGAAGATCATCGCGACGTCTTTGCCGATGAGCTTGTTGCGCTCGCCTTGCGACAGCTTGAGGAGGTCGTGGCCGGCAAACCGCAGTTTGTCGGCTTTCACGCGGCCGGGGTAGGCCACCAGGCCCATCAAGGCCATCATGGTGACGCTCTTGCCGGAGCCGGATTCGCCCACGATGCCGAGGACTTCGCCTTCTTCCAGCGACAGGCTGATGCCGTCGACGGCGTGCATCACGCCGTTTTGTGAGGGAAATTCAACAGAAAGATTTTCGATTTCAAGAAGGGCCATGGTTAGGTCCTTTCACAGTGAGGAAATTTGGACAACAAGCTGCTTTTGGCGGCGGTCCAAGAGTATGGCCAGTGGCCGCGCGGAACCGGCTTTGCCGGGCCGCAGTGGCCGCCCCCTGGAAGGGGGGAGGCGGCTACACGAAGTGAGTCCGCAACGGGGGTCATCGTTTTAACTTCGGATCGAATGCATCACGCAGTCCGTCGCCGAGCAAATTGAAGGCCAGCACAGTGATCAAAATTGCGAGGCCGGGGAAGGTGACTACCCACCAGGCGCGCAGGACGAATTCGCGGGCGTCGGCCAGCATGGTGCCCCATTCGGGTGAGGGCGGCTGGGCGCCCAGGCCCAGGAAGCCCAGGGCGGCTGCGTCCAGGATGGCGGTGGACACGCCGAGCGAGGCCTGGACGATCAGCGGCGCCGTGCAGTTGGGCAGGATTTCGCTGAACATGAGGCGGATGCGGCTGGCACCGCTCATGCGTGCGGCGGTTACGTAGTCGCGCGAGGTTTCGGCAATCACCGCGGCGCGTGTGATACGGACGTAATGCGGCAGCACGACGATGGCGACAGCCAGCATCGCGTTCATCAGGCCGGGACCGAGGATGGCCACGATCACGATGGCCAGCAGCAGGCTGGGCAGCGTGAGGATGATGTCCATCAGGCGCATCACCGCGATCTCGAAGATGCCGCGGAAAAAGCCTGCCAGCAGGCCCAGCACCGTGCCGACGACCACCGACAGCGCCACCACAGCCAGGCCGATGACCAGCGACAGGCGGGCGCCGTACATCAACCTGGTCAGGATATCCCGACCGATCGCGTCTGTGCCCAGGGGGTAAGTCCATGACCCGCCGGTTTGCCAGGCTGGGGGTTTGAGGAACACCGCGTTGTTGGTGATATTGGGCGCATGCGGCGCCAGCAGCGGCGCGAACAGCGCGATCAGCAACACGCCAATGACAATGACCAGGCCGATCACGGCGCCGTTGTTTGCACTGAAGTAGTTCCAGAATTCGCGCAGCGGATGCGGTGGCGCGGGCGCGGTAGCGGGTTTCAAGGTGGCCGTGCTCATCGCTGGTGCCTGATGCGTGGGTTAATGATGCCGTAGGTGATGTCCACCAGCAGGTTGACGGCCATGACGATGGCGCCCAGCAGAAGGATGCCGCCCTGCAGCACGGGGTAGTCGCGGCGGCTGATGGCTTCGATCAGCCACTTGCCGACGCCCGGCCAGGAAAAAATGGTTTCGGTGAGGATGGCGCCGGTAAACAGCACGCCCACCTGCAGGCCGATCACGGTGACCACCGGGATCAGTGCGTTGCGCAGCGCATGCAGGGCCACCACGCGCAGGTTGGAAAGTCCTTTGGCGCGCGCGGTGCGGATGTAGTCTTCGCCCAGCACTTCCAGCATGGCCGAGCGCGTCATGCGCGCGATCACCGCCAGCGGGTTGGTGCCCAGCACGATCATGGGCAATATCAGGTGCGAGGCGGCCGACCAGAACGCGCCCTTGTCGTCCGACAGCAGCGAGTCGATCAGCAGAAAGCCGGTGGTGGGCTCGATGAAGTACTGCACGGAGAGCCGGCCCGACACGGGTGTCCAGCCGAGCTGCACCGAGAACAGCAGGATCAGCAGCAGCCCCCACCAGAAAATAGGCATGGAATACCCCGTGAGGGACACCCCCATGACGCCATGGTCGAGTATGGAGTTTCGCTTGACCGCCGCCAGAATGCCCGCGGGGATGCCGATCAGCAGTGCAAACAAAATGGCGCACACGGCGAGTTCGATGGTGGCCGGAAACAGCGTGAGGAATTCGCGCAGTACAGGCTCCTGCGTGATCAGGGACTTGCCCAGGTCGCCTTTCAGGACCCGGCCGATGTAGATGCCGTACTGCACCATTACGGGTCGGTCCAAGCCATATTCCTTGAGCAATTGCGCGTGGCGCACCGGATCGATGCCGCGCTCGCCCGCCATGGTTTCGATCGGGTCGCCGGGCACCATGCGGATAAGGAAGAAGGCCAGCAGAGTCATCCCCAAAAAGGTGGGAATGATCAGGCTCAGTCGGGTAAAAATAAAGCGCAGCATTATCGCGGGATGCTAAGGCAGGACTTGGCGCAGGGTGTGGGAAAACCGTCGCGCTGGTGACAGGCAGGGCGCGCGAAATTTTCCGCCGCCTCGGTTTTTGAATGCAGTAGCTGCAGTGGCATCGACATGGAGTCTTGTTTTGTTAAGTCTGGTGCGGGCGGTGCCGCGGGGAATTTTTTATCTTAGCAACAATAGCGTCGGTTTTCGACTGTGCCGCTGGTGGCAGGCTACCGAGTAACCCTATGGCATTAGCAGACGTTTCAGGTAGTTTTGGGCGTTAATGGAAGCGGGCGGAAGAGCGCCGGAGTAACGCAGGAAGCGTGCCAGCGGCTGGGCGCTTGGCATGGGCCCTGCTGCACACGCGCATAAAAAAAGGCCGGTAGATACCGGCCTTTTGATATCGGTAAGAACCGATTACTTGACGTGCTTGCCGATCAGGCCAGCCATCTCGAACATCGACACCTGCGCCTTGCCGAAGACGGCACGCAGTTTTTCGTCGGCGTTGATCATGCGCTTGTTGACCTTGTCCTGCAGGCCCTTGGATTTGATGTAAACCCACAGCTTGCTGACGATCTCGGTACGTGGCAGAGGCTTGTCGCCCACCACGGCTGCCAGTGCGGGGCTCAAGGTCAGTGCCTTCATGAACGCTGCATTGGGAGTGCGCTTTTTGGCAGGCGCTTTTTTCGCTGCTGGCTTTTTGGCCGCAACTTTCTTGGCGGGAGCTGCTTTCTTCGCGGCTACCTTCTTTGCAGGCGCTGCCTTTTTCGCAGGAGCCTTCTTCGCAGGAGCTGCTTTCTTCGCAGCTACTTTCTTTGCCGGAGCAGCCTTTTTTGCAGGCGCTTTTTTAGCCGGTGCTTTTTTTGCAGTTGCCATGATTGATTTTCCTTCTAGAAGTTGATAAATCACCACACGGATAACTACTCTTCCTTGTGGCAATGCGGATGCTACTGGAGAAAAACGCAGTTTCCTAGCGAAAGCGCACTTTATTTGCGCTTTTATGTTGCAGATTTACCTCTGAAAATCAGGAAAACACCCATGAGAATCACGCCGCAAGCGGCCCATTCGCCCCCAGTGACGTACTCTCCGGCGAAGAATGCACCGAGAAAAATCGCGATCAAGGGGTTCACAAAGGCATAGCTCGTGGCTACTGCAGGTGAGGCATTGGCCAGCAAATAGAGGTAGGCGCTGAAGGCGATGAGCGAGCCAAACACCACGAGATAGAGCCACGCAAGCACGGCTTCAGGCTGCGCGGGCCAGTTGGCAGCGGCTTCGCGGTGCTCACCCAATGCAAGAGAAATCGCCATCAACACCGCGCCGCCACACAACATTTCGCTGGCAAAACCCGCGGGGCCATTCGCCAGCGGCAGCCGGGTGGTGGACAGCACCGAGCCAAGTGACCACAGCAAGGTCGCCCCCGCAATGCACGCCATGCCGACGGGAGCAGCACTAAAGCTGGCGCCTTGCACCAGCATCAGCACACCTGCCAGCCCCACCACCATGCCCAGGAACTCCAGCCTGCTGGGCCACTGGCCCAGCAGGAGGCCCCAGGCCGACACCATCATGGGAACCACCGCGATGAAGGTGGCGATCAGTCCGGAGCCGATGTGAACTTCAGCCGCTGCTGTCAGCCCCATCCCGCCGCCCAGCATCAGGGTGCCGATGACTGCGGCGTTGGCCCACTCGCGCCTGCTGGGCAGCTTGTGCCCGCGTATCAGCACCCATGCCATCATCAGAAGGCCGGCCGCCAGGAAACGCGTGCCCATCTGGAAGAAAGGCGGAAAACTGATCAGGGCAAAGCGGATTGCCAGGTAAGTGGAGCCCCACACCAGGTAACAGGCGAGCAGGGCAGGGATCAAAAGCGCCGGCGCTTTGCCGGTGGCGGAGGATGAAATGAGCGCAGAGGTCATGTCTGCATGGTAGGTTGCCAAACGCCGTCAGACTATGCAAAACTAACGGCAAAACTGCAGCTGGCCTTTAAATTTAAAGCTTGAAAAGCGATATGACCGAAACTACTGAGTGGGACCATTACGACAGCCGCATCCTCGGCGAACTGCAGCGCGATGCGCGGATCACCATGGCCGAGCTGGGCCGCCGTGTTCACCTGAGCCAGCCGGCAGTCACGGAGCGTGTGCGCAAGCTCGAACTGGGCGGCGTGATCAAAGGTTACCGGGCCGAGGTTGACCTTGCGCGGCTGGGTTACGGCATACGCGCTATTGCGCGGGTAGGGCGGGTCGAGTACGCCCGGGTGGTCAAGCTGATCGAGCAGACGCCTGAAGTCATCAATGCCTACAACGTGACCGGCGAAGACAGCTGGGTGCTGGAAATCGCAGTGATCGACGTGGCGCACCTGGACGCGGTGGTGACCAAATTCTGTATCCTCACCGAGACCTCGACCTCCATCGTGCTGAACGCCCCCCGCGAGAATGCGGTGGTCTTGCCCGCCCGGCGCGAAGACATCAAACCCGTCATCAAGAAAGTCACCGGAAAATGAGCCAAGACAATCTCGCCTCCTTCGCCACCTGCGATCTCTGCGACCTCCACAAAGGCGACACCTCGGGCCGCTTCAGGGTGCTTCCGCCGGTTTTCAGGAGCTATGGCGGGCATCAGAAGTTCAGCGGGCCCGTGGTCACCGTTCAGTGCTTTGAAGACAACTCGCCAGTCAAGGCGGCGGTGGAGTCGCCCGGCGAGGCGCGCGTGCTGGTGGTGGACGGGGGCGCCTCGCTGCGCCGCGCGCTGCTGGGCGGCAATCTGGGCGCCGCCGCCGCCAAAAACGGCTGGGCAGGGGTGCTGATTGACGGTTGCGTGCGCGACGTGGCGGAGCTGGCGCAATGCCAGACCGGCATCCGCGCCCTGGCAAGCATGCCGCTGCCCACGGAAAGGCGCCAGGCGGGCCTGCGTGACATCGCTGTGCAGATACAGGGCGTCTGGGTGCGGCCGGGCGACTGGCTCTACTCCGACGAGGACGGGGTGGTGGTGATGCCGGCGCCTGCGCAAGCGTAGACGCAGGGCGCTTGCAATCCAGGCGCTCTGCCGCCGGGCGCAGAAGTTTGCAGCGGGGGCGCTGGATGGATTATTGGAATAATCGGCCTGAAACCCAATAAAAAAGGGCGTAAGCAGCTATAAATTTGATAGCACTCACGCGCTGTCTTTACGCAGCAGAGGCGGGCCGCTCATGCCTTGCTTCTCATTGCTGCCAAAAAATACTCAGAACCCCGCAAGAGCGATCGAGTTCTTCAGCGCTTGCCCACCGCCGTAGCTATCCTGCTCGGGTGGCACGCCGCCCAGCGACACGCGGATCGCGCAGTATTTGAACTCCGGGATCTTCGCAAACGGGTCCAGCGCGGCGTTGGTCAGCTTGTTGATGGCTGCCTCGTAGTAACAGAAAGGTACAAAAACCGCGCCGCGTGGCGAGCTTTCGTCGGCGCGGGCATACAGCTCCACCTTGCCGCGGCGTGACTCGATGGTTACGACATCGCCCGGTTTGCCGCCCAGGGCCGCAAGATCCAGGGGGTGCACCAACGCAACCGGATCCGGCTCGATCGCATCGAGTACCGTCGCGCGTCGGGTCATGCTGCCGGTGTGCCAATGCTCCAGCTGGCGCCCGGTAATCAGCACCATCGGGTATTCGGTGTCCGGGCGCTCATTGGCCGGGATGATGTCGGCCGGCACAAACTTCGCGCGGCCGCCTTCGCGGGGGAAGTCTTCCACGAATACCACCGACTGGCCTGGATCGCCTTCCTTCATACAAGGGTAGGTGACCGAATGCTCGCGGTCAAGCCTGTCCCAGGTGATGCCGCCAATGCTCGGCATGGTGTGGCGCATCTCGTCGAAGACTTCGCTGACATGGTTGTAGTGCCAGCCGCAGCCCATCCGGTTGGCGATCTGCGTGATGATCCAGAGGTCCTGGCGCGCATCGCCGGGCGGGTTGATCGCCTTGCGGCCCATCTGCACGAGGCGGTCGGTGTTGGTAAAGCTGCCGTCTTTTTCCGGGAAGGCGCTGGCCGGCAAAATCACGTCCGCCAGATAGGCCGTTTCGGTCAAGAAGATGTCCTGCACCACCAGGTGATCAAGCGCAGCCAGGGCTTCACGCGCGTGGTTGGCGTCGGGATCGGACATGGCCGGGTTCTCGCCCTGCACGTACATCCCCTTGATGCCGCCCTTTTTGATGGCGTGCATCACTTCGACCACCGTCAGGCCGACCTGGTCGTCCAGGGAGCCGGGGGCCACCTTCCAGGCCTTCTCAAAGCTGGCGCGGACTTCGGGCTTGGAGACGTGCTGGTAATCCGGCAGCATCATGGGGATCAGGCCTGCGTCGGACGCACCCTGCACGTTGTTCTGGCCGCGCAGCGGATGCAGGCCGGTGCCGGGGCGGCCGATCTGGCCGGTCATCAGCGACAGGGCAATCAGGCAGCGCGCGTTGTCAGTGCCGTGCACGTGCTGCGAAACGCCCATGCCCCACAGAATCATCGAGCCTTTGGAGGTGGCGAACAGGCGGGCCACGTAGCGCAGCGTCTCGGCGTCGATACCGCAGATCGGGGCCATCAGCTCGGGCGTGTAGCCCTCAACATTCTTGCGCAGCTCTTCGTAGCCGATGGTGCGGCTGTCGATAAAAGCCTGGTCCACCAAGCCTTCGGTCACGATGACGTTCATCATCGCGTTGAGCATGGGCACATCGGTGTCGGGCTTGAACTGCAGGTGGCGGTGCGCCACGCGGGTGAGGTCGGAGCGGCGCGGATCCATCACGATCAGCTTGGTGCCGTTTTTCACGGCGTTCTTGATCCAGGTGGCGGCCACGGGGTGGTTCACTGTCGGGTTGGCGCCGATGATCACGACGACATCGGCCTTGGTGACATCCATAACAGGGTTGGATACCGCGCCGGAGCCTATGCCTTCCAGGAGGGCGACGACCGAGGAGGCGTGGCACAGGCGCGTGCAATGGTCCACATTGTTGCTGCCGAAACCGGTGCGCACCAGCTTCTGGAACAGATAGGCTTCCTCGTTGCTGCCTTTGGCCGAGCCAAAACCGGCCAGCGATTTTTTGCCGTACTGGTCGCGGATCGCTGCGAGCTTGCCGCCAGCGAATTCCAGCGCTTCTTCCCAGCTGGCTTCACGGAACACGTCCATCACGCGGTCCGGGTCCATGGTGAAGTCGCCGGTCTTTGGCATGCCTTCGCGGCGGATCAGTGGCTTGGTCAGGCGGTGCGGATGGTGCGCATAGTCAAAACCATAGCGGCCCTTGACGCAGAGGCGCTCGTGGTTGGCGGGGCCGTCGCGGCCTTCCACAAAAAGAATCTTGTCGTCTTTGACGTTGTAGGTCAGCTGGCAGCCGACGCCGCAATACGGGCAGACCGACTCGACTTGCTTGTCGGGAACAGTCAGGGCAGCTTCGCGGGCGGGCATCAGCGCACCAGTGGGGCAGGCCTGGACGCATTCACCGCAGGCCACGCAGGTGGATACGCCCATGGGGTCGTCCATGTCGAAAACGATCTTGGCCTGGTCGCCGCGGAAAGCCAGGCCGATGACGTCGTTGACCTGTTCGTCACGGCAGGCGCGCAGGCAGCGCGTGCACTGGATGCAGGCGTCCAGGTTCACGGCGATGGCGGGGTGCGACACGTCCTGGCGCACCTGCTGGCGCGCCTCGAAACGGGGCTTTCCGACACCGATCTTGGCGGCCCATTGGTCCACCTCGTTGTTGCGGGTGTATTCCTTCTCGGGCATGTCCGACAGCAACAGTTCCAGCACCATTTTTTGCGACGCCACGGCGCGTTCGCTATCGGTGACGACCTTCATGCCGGCGGCCGGTGCCCGGCAGCATGAGGGAGCGAGTACGCGCTCACCGTTGATCTCGACCATGCAAGAGCGGCAGTTGCCGACGGCCTCCATGCCCTCCTTGAAGCACAGGTGCGGGATCTCTACGCCTTCGCGTTTGGCGACCTGGAGCAGCGATTCGGTGGCGCGGCCCTGGACTTCACGCCCATTGAGGCTGAAGCTGACGAGCGGTGCGTCGAGTTCGGCGAGTTCCTGGCGGGTGATTGCATTCATCGTGGTGCCTTTTGTCTTTGTGTCCGGGCGTGCTCAGGCCAGCTCATGCGGAAAGTATTTGACGACGCAGTCCATCGGATTGGGCGCCGCCTGGCCGAGGCCGCAGATCGACGCATCACGCATGACCAGCGACAGGTCCGCCAGCAAGGCCAGGTCCCACTTGGGCTGCTCCATGAGGTGCGCCGCCTTGGCCGTGCCGACACGGCAGGGCGTGCACTGGCCGCAGGACTCGTGGTGGAAAAAACGCATCATGTTGCGCGCTGCATCGGTGGCCGTGTCCTTGTCGGAGAGGACCATCACCGCAGCCGAGCCGATAAAGCAGCCATAGGGTTGCAGCGTGTCGAAGTCCAGCGGGATGGTGTTCATCGTGGCTGGCAGGATTCCGCCTGAAGCGCCGCCGGGCAGATAAGCGTAGAACTTGTGGTCGTCCAGCATGCCGCCGCAGTATTCGTCGATCAGTTCCTGGATGGTGATGCCGGCCGGCGCCAGCTTGACGCCGGGCTCCTTGACTCGACCGGAAACCGAGAATGAGCGCAAGCCTTTGCGGCCGTTGCGGCCGTGCGAGGCGAACCATTCGCCGCCTTTTTCCAGGATGTCGCGCACCCAGTACAGCGTCTCGAAGTTGTGCTCCAGCGTCGGCCGGCCAAACAGGCCTACCTGCGCTACGTAGGGCGGACGCAACCGGGGCATGCCGCGTTTACCCTCGATGGACTCGATCATGGCCGACTCTTCGCCGCAGATATAAGCGCCTGCGCCGCGGCGCAGTTCGATTTCCGGCATGCCGGTCATCAGCGGGTCCAGCCGCAGCCTGGCCAGTTCGGCTTCCAGCATGTTGCGGCAGCCGTGGTATTCGTCACGCAGGTAAACGTAAATTTTTTCGATGCCGACGGCCCAGGCGGCGATCAGCATGCCTTCGAGAAAACGGTGCGGGTCGCGCTCCAGGTAGACGCGGTCCTTGAAGGTGCCGGGCTCGCCTTCGTCGATGTTCACCGCCATCAGGCGCGGGCCTTTTTCGGCCCGGACAATGCGCCACTTGCGCCCGGATGGAAAGCCTGCCCCACCAAGTCCACGAAGGCCGGAGTCTTCCATGGTCTTGAGGACCGATTCGATATCGCGTTCGCCCGAGATGCAATGCTTGAGCAAGGCGTAACCACCGGCTGCCTGGTAAGTGGGCAGGTCGATAAAACCGTCAGGAACGTGCTGCACAGCCGCTGCTGCGACGGTCGCCATCACGGTTTCGCAGCTGGCATTGGGTACGGGGTTTTGTCCCACCACGGCTGCCGGCGCCTGCTCGCAGCGGCCTATGCAAGGCGCGGCAATGACCCGGACTTCGCGGCCGAGCAGGGCAGGGAGCTTGGCCAGCAGGTCTTTGGCGCCCGCCATCTCGCAAGAAAGGCCATCGCAGACCCGCACCGTGAGTGCGGCCGGAGCGGCTTCGCCTTCCTTGACCACGTCGAAGTGGTGATAGAAGGTTGCTACTTCATAAACCTCGGTCTGCGCCAGCTTCATCTCCTGGGCCAGTGCTGCCAGATGGGCGGCTGACAGGTGACCGAACTTGTCCTGAATCTTGTGCAGGTGTTCGATCAGCAAGTCCGGCTGGCGCGACTCGGTGCCCAGCAGGCTCTGCACTTCGGCCAGCGCCTGCGGGTCGACGCGGCGCCCCTTGGGTGCCTGGCGCTTTCGCTGCTTGGAGGCGTCGATGACGGCGATGGGAATGATGGGATGGTTCATGAAGCGTGTGGGCTCGCTGTGTGGCTGGCGTTGGTGGCGTGGGGCTGCCTGACCTAGATGACGCGCTCGGCGCGTAATTCGGCGATGTAATCGGCGCCGTAACCTAGTTGCGTCAATACTTCGTCCGTGTGCTCGCCCAGCAGGGGTGAGCGCGTGACTTCTGTGGCGCTGTCCGACATCTTGATCGGGTTGCCCACGGTGAGGTACTTACCGCGGGTGGGATGATCGACTTCAACAATGGTGCCCGTTTCGCGGAGCCCGGGTTCTTCCGAGATCTCCTTCATCGACAGGATGGGGCCGCAGGGAATGTCGTACTTGTTCAGAATCTCCATGGCCTCGAACTTGGTCTTGGTCATGGTCCATTTCTCGATGCGCGCGAAGATGGGCTTCAAATGCAGCAGCCGGGCCGCCGGCGTCGCGAAAGCTTCGTCGTCAATCCAGCCTTCTTCGCCGATCACCTTGCACACGGCTGGCCACACGGCGCCCTGGGTGATGAAGTAGATATACGCGTTGGGATCGGTCTCCCAGCCTTTGCATTTCAGGATGGAGCCCGGCTGGCCACCGCCGGAGGCATTGCCGGCGCGCGGCACGGCCTCACCGAACTTGCCGTCAGGATACTGTGGGTATTCATGCATGGTGCCGGTGCGCTCCAGGCGCTGCTGGTCGCGCAGTTTGACGCGGCACAGGTTCAGCACCGCATCCTGCATGGGCGCCAGCACTTTCTGCCCGCGCCCCGTGGTGTTGCGTTGATAGAGGGCGGCGACGATGCCCAGGGCAAGGTGCAGGCCGGTTCCGCTGTCACCAATTTGTGCGCCCGTGACCATGGGTGGGCCATCGTCAAACCCGGACGTAGAGGCCGAGCCGCCGGCACACTGGGCAACGTTCTCGTAAACCTTGCAATCTTCGTAGCGGCCCGGGCCAAAGCCCTTGACCGAGGCGACGATCATTCGGGGATTGAGTTTCTGGATGTGTTCCCAGGTGATGCCCATGCGGTCGAGCGCGCCAGGCGCAAAGTTCTCCACCAGCACGTCGCATTCCTTGATCAAAGTGTCCAGAACCTCTTTGCCTTTCGGCTTTTTGGTGTCCAGCGTGATCGAGCGCTTGTTGTGGTTGAGCATGGTGAAGTACAGACTGTCCACACCGGGAATGTCGCGCAGCTGCCCGCGCGTCGCGTCGCCTTCGCCTGCTCGCTCGACCTTGATGACGTCGGCGCCGAACCAGGCCAGCAATTGGGTGCACGTCGGCCCTGATTGGACGTGGGTGAAGTCAAGGATGCGAACGCCGTCTAACGCTTTGCTCATGAAAGTTCCTGCCGGGAAGTTGAAAAATTGGGTGTTTACGCATGGTTTGAGCCATGGCCGAGACATCGTGTGCCCGGTTCACCCCTATGTTAATCACTGCTCCAGTGGTGTGCCTGTACGGTTTGGGTTAGGGTGTATTAACCTGAGGGGCAAGCTGCATCTCAAGCTCCGTCAGGCGCTTTTTCAGGTTGCGCTCCTCGGCAAAGCGGGCTGTTTCATCGCGGATCACCGCGACTATGGCTGAGACCTTGTTGTCCGGGGTATGTAACAGGGCGACGGTAAAGGCAATAGACAGCCCGTGCCCGTCCTTGTGCACGGCCGGCACACGCAGAACGTCGTTGCCATACCGGGTTTTTCCGGTTTCCATGGTCTTGTGATAGCCGTCCCAGTGCCGCTGCTGCTGGCGCTGCGGAATGATGATGTCCAGGGACTTGCCCAAGGCTTCATCTTCCGTGAAACCGAACATGCGCTGGGCCGCTGGGTTCCACAACACGATCGCGCCGCCGGCATCCGAGGCCACAATCGCGTCGCCAACGGCCTCAACAAGCTGTTTCAGGTCGGTTGTTGTTTGCATAGGTCCACTCCTGGTGCTGGCAAATAGGCTGGCTGAGGCTTAAAAAAAACGGCGCTCAAACTGAACGCCGTTTTTTGCGGGCCATCAAGGCCGGTAAGGCAGAAAACTGCGTTTACACCGCTTTTGCAGTGTGCATGGCCGCAATCTGGTCCTTGCTGTAACCGAGTTCAGACAAAACCTCGTCGGTGTGCTCACCCAGCAGGGGCGATGCCGTGACTTCGGGCTTGGTGTCAGAGAACTTGATCGGACTGCCCACGGTGAAGTAGCTACCGCGCACTTTGTGCGGTACTTCCACGATGGAACCACTGGCGCGCAAGGATTTGTCATTCAACAAATCCTTCATCGACAACACGGGCGCGCAGGGAATATCAAACTTGCGGAAGACGTCCACGGCTTCGAACTTGGTTTTGTCAGCGATGAATGCCTCAATCGTGGCGAAGATGTCCATGATGTGCGGCTGGCGTGCTTTGGCCGTGGTGTATGCGGGGTCGGTTTTCCACTCGGGTTTGCCCAGTGCGTCGCAGATCGGTTCCCAGGCGTGACCCTGGACCGTGAAATAGATGTAGGCGTTGGGGTCGGTCTCCCAGCCCTTGCACTTCAAGATCCAGCCGGGTTGTCCGCCACCGCCGGCATTGGCACCACGCGGCACTACGCCGTCTTTGAAGGCTTCCATTTCATGCGGGTATTGCGGGTACTCTTCCAGGTAGCCGAGGTTGTCCAGACGCAACTGGTCGCGCATTTTGACGCGGCACAGGTTGAGCACACTGTCCTGCATGGACACGGCCACTTTTTGACCCTTGCCAGTCTGCTGGCGGCCGATATAGGCCGTCAAAATACCGATGGCCAGGTGCATGCCGGTATTGCTGTCACCCAAAGCGGCAGACGAAATGGTGGGGCCTGAGTTCTCGCCCTTCCAGTAGCCGGTGGTGGACGCTGCGCCGCCTGCGCACTGGGCCACGTTTTCGTAAACCTTCAAGTCTTCGTAGTGGTGGCCGTCAGAGAAACCCTTGACGGATGCCAGAATCATTTTTGGGTTGAGTGACTGGATGTGTTCCCAGGTGAATCCCATACGGTCCAGCGCACCGGGACCAAAATTCTCGACCATCACGTCGGATTCCTTGATGAGCCTCTCCAACACTTCCTTGCCTTCGGGCTTTTTGGTGTCCAACGTCAGGCCGCGCTTGTTGCTGTTGAGCATGGTGAAATACAGCGCGTCAGCGCCTTCGATGTCACGCAACTGGCTTCGGGTAACGTCGCCAGAGCCAGGACGCTCGACCTTGATCACGTCAGCGCCGAACCAGGCCAGCATCTGGGTACAGGCGGGTCCTGCCTGAACGTGGGTGAAGTCGATGATCTTGATGCCGGCGAGTGGTTTGTTGCTCATTTTGATTTCTCCTTAGGATGCTTTGGATTACTTCTTTGCTGCAGCGCTTTGCGGATTCAGACTTGTGATCCGGCCGCTCTCGGTGCCTGCAGTTTCGTCAATGATCGCGTTGATCAGGGTCGGCTTGCCGGACTTGACGGCTTCGTCCAGCGCCTTGGCCAGCTCTGCCGGTGTGTTGGCTAGAACGCCCACGCCGCCGAAAGCCTGCATCATCATTTCGTAGCGTGCATTCTTGACGAAAACGGTGGGTGCCACATCGCCGCCTAGCGGATTGACGTCAGTGCCCTTGTAAATGCCGTTGTTGTTGAAGACGATGACACAAATTGGAAGGTTATAGCGGCAGATGGTTTCTACCTCCATGCCGCTAAAGCCGAAAGCGCTGTCGCCTTCGATGGCAATTACGGGTTTACCCGTAACCACCGCGGCCGCGACGGCAAAGCCCATGCCGATGCCCATGATGCCCCAKGTGCCGACGTCCAGACGCTTGCGGGGCTCATACATGTCGACAATGCTGCGCGCGAAATCCAGGGTGTTCGCGCCTTCGTTCACCACGATGGCGTCGGGACGCGCCTTGACAGCATTGCGGATGACGTTCAGTGCGCTGTGGAAGTTCATCGTGGGCGGATTGAGCGCCAGCGTCGCCGCCATTTTGGACAGGTTCTTGTCCTTGCGTTCGTTGATCCCTTGAGTCCATTCGGCCGGCGGTTTGGCCCAGCTTGAGCCCAGGCCTGCCAGCAGCGCGGAGACGCACGAACCGATGTCGCCGACCAGGGGTGCGGCGATCGGTACGTTGCTGTCCATTTCGGTCGGCGAGATGTCGATCTGGATGAACTGGCGGGTGTCGGCATTCTGGCCGCCCCAGGTCTTGCCTTTACCGTGCGAGAGCAACCAGTTCAAGCGCGCACCGACCAGCATCACCACATCGGCTTCTGCCAGCACGTGAGAGCGGGTGGCCGAAGCCGACTGTGGATGCGTATCCGGCAGCAGGCCTTTGGCCATGGACATCGGCAAATAAGGGATGCCGGTTTTCTCGATCAGGGTGCGGATATCGGCGTCGCACTGCGCATAGGCAGCGCCTTTGCCAAGCACGATCAGCGGGCGTTTGGCGCCCTTGAGCAGGTCCAGTGCGCGTTTGACCGCATCGGGGGCGGGAATCTGGCGCGGTGCGGGATCGACCACCTTGATGAGCGATTTCTTGCCGGCTGCGGCGTCCATCGACTGGCTGAACAGTTTGGCCGGCAGGTCGAGGTAAACGCCGCCGGGACGGCCAGACAGCGCCGAACGGATGGCGCGAGCGATGCCGACACCGATGTCTTCGGCATGGAGGACGCGAAATGCTGCTTTGCACAATGGCTTGGCAATTGCCAGCTGGTCCATTTCCTCGTAGTCGCCTTGCTGAAGGTCGACAATCTCGCGTTCGCTGGAGCCGCTGATGAGGATCATCGGGAAGCAATTGGTCGTTGCATTGGCCAGGGCGGTGAGTCCGTTGAGGAAGCCTGGCGCGGATACCGTCAGGCAAATCCCTGGTTTTTGCGTCAGGAAGCCCGCAGCCGCAGCGGCGTTGCCGGCGTGCTGCTCGTGGCGGAAAGAGATCATGCGGATTCCTTCGGCCTGCGCCTTGCGGGTCAGGTCGGTAATGGGAATGCCGGGCAGGGCGAAGATCGTGTCAATGCCGTTGAGCTTGAGGGCATCGATGACGAGGTGAAAACCGTCGATCTGCTCTGTCGTGGAGGTCGCGTTGGTCATAATGAATGTTTCTTCGTGTGACTTCGATAAAGGTTGAGCAAAGCAGTTGGCTGTGTGTCCCGCCCTGGAAAACGTATTGACCTGAATCAGGGTCTTCCGCGGTGGGTCACGTTGCTTCACTTTTTGCACTCAGGCGGGTCATTTGCACCGTCGAGGTATCATAGGAATCGATTCAGATTTGGCCATTGACCACGGTCAATTTTCGGTGGATTCCCCACCCCGAAAAACCCGCCAATCTGCGTCTCGCTCAATCCTTATTGTCCCCATGTCGTCCATACCAAATCATCCCGAGAGAAACGTCATTCGCGTGCAGTTGGCGCAGAACATTGTTTTGAAGGGGATGACGGCGGAACAGAGTGCAGAATTGGAGTCGCACCTGGTCATTGTTGACGGCCAGAAAGGTGATTCCCTGCTGGAGCAGGGCGTGCACGAAATGGAGCAATATTTCATTCTTGAGGGCATCCTCAAGCGGGTGGTGACCAACGAGCAGGCCAAGGAGATGATTCTTCGCTTTGCCGACGAGCGGGACATGGAAACCAGCTACGCGGCCTGGCGCCTGGGCACCCCCACGCCATACAGCACGGTCTGCGTTACCAAGGTTCGGGTGGCAAAGCTGCCCTTGCCCGAATGGGTGGCTTTCCTGGAGCGGCATCATGAAATCAAGCAGTCGTTCGAGTATTACGTGATGCGCCTGATGAGTGAAATCATGGCCCATACCATCACGCTGCATTTGCTGGATGCACCGGGGCGCGTCAAGCGCTTTCAGCGCAAACATCCGGAGCTGTTTGACCGCATTCCGAAGAAGGAACTGGCGTCTTACCTGAATCTCTCAGCAGAAACCCTTAGCCGGCTTAAACAACGCGGCAAGATCTGACAGGTTCAGCGAAGCGGAAATAAAAAAGCCGGGTGATGTACCCGGCTTTTTTGTGGCTTTTCGCAGGAGGTCAGTCCACCGGCTGTTCTGCCGCGAATTCGCTCTTCTTGGGTGGGCGAATCTTTGCCATGACGCGAGAAATCAATGGCCAGAACAGCAACACCAGGGCCAGCGTGGTGATGCCGCCGACCAGTGGGTTAGACCACATGATGGACATTTCACCTTGCGACACAAGCATGGCCTGGCGGAATGAATCCTCAGCCTTGTCTCCGAGAACCAGTGCCAGAACCAGCGGCGCCAGCGGATAGTCGAGCTTCTTGAAGAGATAGCCGATGACACCGAACAGCATCATGAACCAGATATCCAGCATGGCGTTGTGCACGGTGTAGGCGCCAATCGCGCAGATCACCACAATCACAGGGGCAATGATGGAGAACGGAATGCGCAGGATGGATGCGAACAACGGGACGGTGGTCAGCACAACGATCAGGCCCACCAGGTTACCCAGGTACATACTGGCGATAAGCCCCCAGACGAAGTCCTTCTGTTCAACAAACAGCAGCGGTCCGGGCTGCAGGCCCCAGATCAGCAGGCCGCCGAGCAGCACGGCTGCGGTGGGTGAGCCTGGAATGCCCAGTGCCAGCATGGGGAGCAGGGCGCTGGTGCCGGCGGCATGCGCTGCGGTTTCGGGCGCAATCACGCCTTCGATTTCGCCGGTGCCGAATTTCGAGCCGTTCTTTGACATCTTCTTGGCAAGGCCGTAACTCATGAACGAGGCAGGTGTGGCGCCGCCAGGGGTGATGCCCATCCAGATGCCGATCAGCGAGCTGCGAAGGGACGTCATCCAGTATTTCGGCAACTTCTTCCATGTTTCCAGTACGACCTTGGGGTCGATCTTGGCGCTCTTGCCAGAGAAAGCCAGGCCTTCTTCCATGGACAGCAGGATTTCGCCGATACCGAACAGACCGATCACCGCGATCAGGAAATCGAAACCGCGCATAAGGTCCGGGATGCCGAAGGTCAGGCGCAACTGGCCGGTCACGGTGTCCATCCCAACAGACGCCAGCGCAAAGCCGATCGTCATGGACGCGAGGATCTTGAACGGAGACCCTTTTCCCATGCCCACAAAGCTGCAGAAAGTCAGCAGGTAGACCGCGAAAAACTCGGGAGGGCCGAACTTGAGCGCGAACTTGGCGACGAGTGGCGCCAGGAAGGTGATCATCACCACGGCAACGAAAGCGCCGATAAAAGAGGAGGTGAACGCAGCCGTCAGCGCGGCGCCGGCTTTGCCTTGCTGGGCCATCGGGTAGCCGTCAAAGGTGGTGGCCACCGACCAGGGCTCTCCCGGAATATTGAACAAAATGGAGGTGATCGCACCGCCAAAAAGCGCACCCCAATAGATGCAGGACAGCATGATGATGGCCGAAGTGGGCGACATCGTGAAAGTCAGTGGCAGCAAGATAGCCACACCGTTGGCGCCGCCCAGGCCGGGCAGCACGCCGATCAGCACACCCAGAATGATGCCCACGAACATCAGGACGATGTTCATCGGCGTCAGGATGACGCTGAATCCGTGAAAAAGCGAGTTAAGTTCTTCCATTTCGATATCCGGTAAAAGTTCAGTGGGCTCGTTGTGGGTAGAGGGGGCTCAGTAGCCGAGGAAGCTCAGCGGCTCGAACTGGCCCTTGAACAAGGGAACCTTGAACCAGACCTCGAACATGAAGAAAAAAAGTGCGTTCACAAGGAAGGCTGTGATCACGCTTTTGATCGGGGAAAATTTTCCCAGGATGATCATGAACAGTGCGATGTAAACGGCCGATGCAACGTAGAGGCCTAAAAACTGGACTGCCCCCACGTAAACGATGGCAGGAATCAGGACCGATAAAACGCGTTTGAGCTGTTCGCCGTCGACGAATACTTCGGTATTTTTTTCCTTGCCGAACAGGGTTTGATAAAGGGTGCCGGCGCCTGAAATGCACAGGATGATGCCGATATAAAACGGGAAGTAGCCTGAGCCGGGGCCGTCGCTGGTCCAGCCGGACCCGAGGGCCCAGCTGCCCTGGATGACTATGGCGCCCAGGATGACGATACAGGTGGCGACGATTGCTTCAACGACATAGGTCGCGACGCCCGAGCGGACTTCCGCGCCGGATTCTTGGTTTGGCTCCATGAGCAACTCCGTTGGATTGAGTGCCCTGCACCAGGGCGAACTTGATTGATTGTGGGGCTGGCGCGTGGCCAGCCCGCAGGGGAAAACCCGGCGAACGGGGCTTTCTTGATCGTTACTTCGCGATGAAGCCGGCTTCCTTCATCAGCTCGCGATGGCGCTGTTCAGCGCTGCCCAGCCATTTGCCGAACTCGTCGCCGGACATGGAGGTCTGGTTGAACGCGCCTTTTTCCATGTAGTCTTTCCACTCAGGCGTGTCGCGAATCTTCTTGAGCAGCGTGACGTAGAACTCGAGCTGGTCTTTGGACACACCGGGCGCCATGAAAATGCCGCGCAGCATGGTGTAGTCGGTGGGCACACCGGCTTCCTTGCAAGTCGGGATATCGGCCCACGACTGGGTATCGGTGACCTTGGTCTTGTAAGTCATCCGTTTGTCATCGAAGACGCAGAGGGCCCGGAGCTGGTTGGCGCGCCACTGGGCAACTGCCTCGATCGGATTGTTGACGGAAGAGTCAACGTGTTTTCCGACGAGCTGCACAGCGACTTCACCACCGCCCTTGAAGGGGACATAGATGAATTTGGTGCCGGTGGCCTGCTCAATGCCGACGGTGATAATCTGGTCTTCCTGCTTGGAGCCGGTGCCGCCCATCTTGATTTTGCTGGGGCCTGCGGTTTTCACAGCTGCCAGGTAGTCCTTGGCGGTCTTGGCGGGGTTTTCCGCATTCACCCAAAGAACGAACTGGTCCAGCGCCATCATGGACACGGGGGTCATGTCGCGCCAGTTGAAGGGAACACCGGTTGCCAGTGGCGTGGTGAAGAGGTTGGACAGCGTGATGATGATCTTGTGCGGATTGCCCGTGGCCCCTTTCACCTCGAGGAAACCCTCGGCGCCCGCGCCGCCGGACTTGTTGACGACGATCAGCGGCTCTTTCATCAGCTTGTGCTTGATGACGATACCTTGCATCAGGCGAGCCATCTGATCGGCCCCGCCACCGGTACCTGCTGGTACCACGAACTCCACCGGCTTGGTGGGCTCCCAGGCCGCGTGGGCCGGGAAAGCCGTCAGCGCCGCTGCTGCGATGGCGCATGTCCCTGCTGCAGCCACTTTATTCTTGATGCTCGCAAATCTGGTTTTCATCACGTTGTCTCCTGTATTGGGTAACTCTGTTGTTGGCTGGAATTTCTTTACTGATTCCCTAGCCGAGCATATTGCAGACGTATGGTCTTACCAAGTGGGCCAAAAACTCTTGACAGGGGTCAAGTTTGCGGGATTTTCGAGCCGCTCTAGGGTTTCTCCGGAGCCGCTTCGGCGCTGTATGGCGCGCCTGGATAGCGTATGTCCCTAGGAGGAAAGTGTGACAACGCCGTAACATGAATTTCAGCGGGCTAGCTGATGCTCCGCGTCGAGGTGCGTGACTGGAACCTCACACATGCTTTGAAAGGTAAAAACCATGAAAAACGCATTGTTCCTGGCAGTTCTGTTTTCCTGCGGTGTGACCGCCCAAGCGCAGTCGTGCGAAGGCGGGCTTTACCTTAATCCGCAAGTGATCCGGGGCGAGGGAGCCTCGCAAACCGAAAGTGCCCTGAAAGAACTCGTTGACTTTATCCGTCCCACGGGGCTGTCGGTCACGCCGGTGCTCAACATCCGGGAGACGCAGGATGTTTTGACAGCCGTCAAGAAGCCGGCTCCACCATGCTGGGTCTATGGCAACCCCGTGGTCGGTCTTGCCTCGGGCTATAAGCCGGTGGCTGTCAACATGGACCCGATCCAGTCGGCTGTACTGATTCTGGCTGACATCGGAACGGTCAAGGACGGCAAACCGGTCGAGTTGAAGACGCTCCCTCCCGCTGATCAAGCCAAAGTGCTCGCCAAGCTCAAGGCGACCAGTTGCTTTGGCATGAAAAGCGGTGTGACCACATCGCTCGTAAAAGCCGAGAATTTTTGCGGCACGGTGGTCGAAATATTGCCTCAACAAGGGCTGGGGCAAAGCTACTTGCCGACCAAAGCGGCATTTCATTGGCAAGCGGACCGGTGGGCCGGCCTGATTACCCGGCTACAGAGTGCACAGGCTGCCACCATGAAAAGCCACCACGGTACCGATGAACGCATCCATATGGCGCAACTGGTGATTGTGCCGACCGCCAACGCGAGTTGGGGCTACGGGCTGTACGTTCACCCTAGCGCTCCAGCAGATGTGACCAAAAAAGCGGCTACTCTGTTCGACTCCCTCAAGAACGCAAACCCGCTTCTGTTAAAGGCGTTGGACCTTGGGGCCAAGTTCGATTTCGACACTCCTTCGGACGCAGTGGTTGAGGCTATGAAGAAATCGTTGGCCTTTGGACCTTGAGTCGGATCGTTTTTGAGGCTTGCCGCAGGTCGCGGCAACAAGAAAAACCGTTGTGCGCCGCAGCAATTGGATGAGGCCTGATTGGCTGGCACAGTCCTGTCGGTGCCAAGCCCAAAGCCCGGCGTTACCGGGCAATCAGGCCGCGAGCTGAAGGCGCACCTGTCCGCGCTCTTCGTCCATGGTTTTTGCGAGCAGCTTGACCAGGGCATATACCGTGTCGATGTGCGGCGTTGGTGTTTGCGTAAGGCGTCCCAGTTCGACTACTGAACCCACCAGGGCGTCGATTTCCGGGGCTCGACCGGCTTCGATGTCCTGCAGCATGGATGTTTTGTGCTTGCCCACTTTCTCAGCACCGGCGATGCGCTTGTCCAGCGTGACGCGGAACTCGATGCCCAGTTTGTGCGCGACTTCCTGCGCCTCGCGCATCATGCTGGCAGCCAGTTCGCGTGTCAGCGGATATTGGCAAATGTCCACCAGTGTGGAATGGGCCAGGCTGCTGATGGGGTTGAAAGTGAGATTACCCCAAAGCTTGAGCCAGATCTCCGATCGGATGTTGTCCAAAACGGGCGCCTTGAACCCCGCGTTGCCAAAACATTCTGAAATTCGCGTGACACGTTCGCTGATTGAGCCGTCAAGCTCGCCGACCGGAAAGCGGTCGCCTTCGATATGTTTCACGACACCTGGCGCCACAAGTTCAGAGGCCGGGTAGACGACACAGCCGATGACGCGCTGCGGAGGGATCATTTTTGACAGCGTACCGCTGGGGTCCACGCTATGGACCTGGCTTCCTTCAAACGGGCCACCATGGTTATGGAAGTACCAGTAGGGAATGCCGTTTTGCATGGTGACAACTGTGGTGTCACGCCCAAACAGCTTGGGAAGATCGTTGGCTACAGCCTCTACCTGATGTGCCTTCATGGCCAGGATCACCAGATCCTGCGGGCCGGCTTCTGTGTAGTTGTTGGTCGCCTTGACATTTTCCGCAACGTGTTCGGTGCCATCATGCATGATGAGCTTCATGCCCTTTTTTCGAATGGCGTCCAGGTTGGCGCCCCGTACGATGAAGGTGACGTCCTCACCGGCCAAAGCCAATTTCACACCCACATAACCGCCGATGGCTCCGGCCCCAATGATCGCAATCTTCACACCCGTGCTCCTGGTAAAAAACGTTATTCGAACCGGTTACTGAGCCTGCCGATACCGGCAATCTCCACTTCGATCGTGCTTCCCGGTTTCATGGATCCCACGCCGATTGACGTACCGCACAGGATGATATCGCCTGCATAGAGTGTCATGTCCTGGGATATCAAGCTCACCAGCTGCTTCACTGAAAAGCGCATGTCGCTAATGGGATAGTCCTGGCGGATCTCGCCGTTGAGGATGGTTTTAACCACCAGCTTTTCCGGATCAAGACCGGTGGCTACGACGGGGCCGAAAGGGCAGAAGGTATCCAGCCCTTTGGCGCGTACCCACTGGGCAAACGAGGCATCACGGTTCAGTATGTCGGCGACCGTTACGTCGTTGGCGCAGGTGTAGCCGAACACATGATCCATCGCATCGTGCTCGGGAACCTGCTTGCATGTTTTGCCGATCACGATGCCCAGTTCGCCTTCAAAAACAACCTTGCCATCGCATGGAGGTTTTACGATGATTCCGTTTGGATCCAGGTAGGAGTTCGGCGCCTTGATTAAGTAGAGCGGTTCGGCCGGCACGGCCAGATTGAGCTTTTGACCCAGGGCGTGGAAGTTGTTCCACATCGCGATGACCTTGCTGGGCCGTACCGGCATCAAAAGCTCGACGCTGGCCAGCGGCAACGCCCGGTCTGTGGGTGTCGCACCGGAGAACATGTTGCCCTGGCAAACCCGGATGTTCTCTCCCTCGAGAGTTCCGAAGCCGGTTGAATTGCCTTCCCTGAAACGTAGCCAACGGTTAGACATTCCGGCCCTTCACGTGTACAGCGCACTCGGCGTGAACCGGGGTGCAGGGGTGGTGTTTTTTGGCCGGCTATTGGCTGGCGTGAGTGAATGGTTGGACCAGCCGGCATAAGGAGCCGGGTTTGCCCGGCTGGCGACCATGCTGGCATGGCAGCGGGCCTTGGCCGCTTCGATGGCCTCAACCAGGAAGTCTGCTTCGTAGGCTCGCAGTAGATGCGCCTGCTCGGTCTCCAGATAGGTACGCACGGCATCACGGCCTTGGGCCTGCAATCGGGCATAAGTGGGGGCATCCCAGTGCCAGGTCAAGCCGAGCTCTTCGAATGCGGCGTTGTAGGCGTGGCGGGTCTGATCGGTCCGGTCGGCGGCAGTGTTGTCAAGCGAGGCGTTGAGCATGGAGGTCTCCTTTGATGGGTGGATGCTCTGGGGGCACTTTTCGATGCGCGATGCACCGGGCTTGAGACAACTGTAGAAAGAATGGATGATTAATGATAGTTAAAGTATTTCATATAAATGATTATCTATGAGTTATATATAAATATTGCCCGGCGCGAAGGGTTGTGCTTCACGCAGGTGGGTAAGAGTGCAGTGACTTTCCGGTGCGCCTGCGTGCGGACGCCAATCCCGAGCAAGTGGGGTCAGAAATGGAGGCTGGAGCTTTTTCGGCAGTTCCATCACGGAATGCGATCCGGCCGCACGAGACTTTTTCTTCGACTGGACCAATAACGGGCCCAATGCCGGCTGCATGAGCGGTGCGGAGCGACTTTGGGGACGGTTAACTCCCGGTGCAAACGGGCGCAACGCAAAGACGCCGGATCCCCGCTTGTGCCGCGCGTTCCGGCAACGATCACCCGGCTTGCTGGCCGATCTCGAAGTTGGCCAGTTTCTCCAGTGCACGCACCATGGCAGAGTGGTCCCAGGTTTTGCCACCGTGTGCGACGCAGGAATTGAACAGCTCCTGCGCGGTGGCCGTGTTGGGCAGCGAGATGCCGAGCAGGCGCGCGGTGGAGAGCGCCAGGTTCAAGTCCTTCTGGTGCAGCTCGATGCGAAAACCCGGATCAAACGTGCGCTTGACCATGCGTTCACCATGCACCTCCAGAATCTTCGATGACGCGAAGCCGCCCATCAAGGCTTGGCGTACACGCGCCGGGTCGGCACCGGCGCGGGCGGCAAACAGCAGCGCCTCGGCCACCGCTTCGATGTTGAGCGCCACGATGATCTGGTTGGCCACTTTGGCGGTCTGGCCGTCACCATTGCCGCCAACCAGGGTGATGTTCTTTCCCATCAATTCAAACAGCGGCTTGATGCGTTCAAACACGGCTTCCGGGCCGCCGACCATGATGGACAGCGTCGCATTTTTTGCACCGACTTCGCCGCCGGACACCGGTGCGTCGAGGTAGTCGCAGCCCAGTGTGTTGATTTTCTGCGCAAAGGTTTTGGTGGCTATGGGCGAGATGGAGCTCATGTCGACGACAACCTTGCGTTCACCTGCGTCTGCGGACGAGCCCTTCAGACCGGTTGCAACACCGCCTTCGCTGAACAGCGCAGCCTCCACGTCGGGGGTATCAGGCACCATGATGAAGATGATGTCCGCGCGCTCAGCCACGCCGCGGGCATTTACGCATTGCGTGGCGCTGCCACTGGCAATCGCGTCGGGCATCTTGCCGAGGGTATGGACAAACAGCTGGTGCCCGGCCTTGATCAGATGGCCGGCCATGGGCGTGCCCATGATGCCGAGGCCGACGAAGCCGATTTTCAGGGCGTTGGAGGTCATGTAGAAGTATTCCTTGTGAGATGGTGCGGGTCAGCTTGTCAGGCGCTGGCGCCAGCCCAGTCCTGCGTCCGTCGTGCTGGCAGGTTTGTATTCGCAGCCTATCCAGCCGCCATAGCCAAGGCGGTCCAGATGCGTGAACAAAAATGCGTAGTTGATCTCGCCGGTGCCCGGCTCGTTGCGGCCGGGGTTGTCGGCCAGCTGGATGTGAGCGATGCGTGCCAGATGTTTTTGTATCGTCGCCGCCACTTCCCCTTCCATGCGCTGCGCGTGGTAAATGTCGTACTGCACGAAGGCGTTGTTGGCGCCGACCTCGTCCAGAATGTCCAGTGCCTGTGCCGTACGGTTCAGGTAGAAGCCCGGAATGTCAAAGGTGTTGATCGGTTCGATCAGTAATTTGAGGCCGTTTTTTTTCAGTTCGCTGGCTGCATAGTGCAGGTTATCGACAAAAGTCTTGCGCAGAACGGTGTCACTGGCCCCCGCGGGTGTTTTGCCGGCCAGGCAGTTGAGTTGACCCACACCGAGCACTTGGGCATACGCGATGGCTTGGGCCACACCGGCACGGAATTCTTCCACGCGATCGGGGTGACAGGCAATACCGCGTTCGCCGGCTTCCCAATCGCCGGCGGGCAGGTTGTGCAGCACCAGCTGCAAACCATTGCCATTGAGCCTGGCCTTGATGTCAGCGGCGCTGAAGGCATAGGGGAAAAGAAACTCCACGGCCTTGAAGCCAGCTTTGGCGGCCGGTTCAAAGCGGTCGAGGAACGCATGTTCGGTATAAAGCATGCTGAGATTGGCGGAAAATTTAGGCATGGTTTCTCTGCTGGTGGGGCGTTGGGCGTTGCTGGGGGGCTTATTCGAGCAAGCCAGCCAGTTCCAGGCCTTCTCGGCCCTTGGGGTGGCGACAGTCGATGTCTTCAAACTCGTTGACCTTGTCGATCTCCGTGCCCATGGCGATGTTGGTGACCTTTTCGAGGATGACTTCCACAACCACCGGCACCCGGTATTTGCGTGCCATCACCTGTGCTTCGACCATGGCGTCATTGATCTTTTCAGGGTCGGTCACGCGCAATGACTTGCAGCCCAGGCCTTGCACTACAGCCTGGTGGTCCACACCGTAACTGCGCAGATCGCCTTCGCCTTCCGGTACGTTCTGGTTTTCAAAAGCCAGCTGGACGCAGTAGTCCATCTCAAAACCTCGCTGGGCCTGGCGGATCAGGCCCAGATAGCTGTTGTTGACCAGCACCTGCACATAGGGCAGATTGAACTGCGCGCCCACGGCCAGCTCCTCCATCAAAAACTGGAAGTCGTAGTCGCCGGACAGCCCGACAACGGTACGTGTCGGATCGGCGGCCACCACACCGAGGGCCGCGGGGATGGTCCAGCCCAGCGGACCCGCCTGGCCGCAGTTGATCCACTGGCGTGGTCCGTACACATTGAGGAACTGCGCCCCGGCAATCTGGCTCAGGCCAATGGTTGTCACGTAAATGGTGTCGCGGGGGAACACCTTGTTCATTTCCTCGTACACACGCATCGGTTTGATGGGTGTCTCGGTAAAGTGAGACTTGCGGTGCATGAGCTTTTTTCGCTCGGCACAACGGGCGGCCCAGCTGTCATAGTCGGGCAGGCTCTTGGCAGCCTTGCGTTCGCGGGCGACTTGCACCAGAAGTTCCAGCGCGGCCTTGGCGTCGCTGACAATGCCAAAGTCGGGATTGAACACCCGGCCGATTTGTGTCGGCTCGATGTCTACGTGCACAAAGGTGCGGCCTTTGCAATACACCTCGGGCGAACCGGTATGGCGATTGGCCCAGCGGTTGCCGATGCCGATGACGAAGTCGCTGGCCAGCATGGTGGCGTTGCCGTAGCGGTGGCTGGTTTGCAGCCCACACATGCCGGCCATCAGGGGATGATCGTCGGGAATGGTGCCCCAGCCCATCAGGGTGGGGATGACCGGCACACCGGTGAGCTCGGCAAACTCGACCAGCAGATCTGAAGCATCGGCGTTGATGATGCCGCCGCCGGCGACGATCAAAGGCTTGCTGGAAGCAGCAAGCATGTCGAGTGCTTTTTCGATTTGTTTGCGGCTGGCAGCCGGCTTGTAGACCGGTAGCGGCTCATAGGTGTCAATGTCGAATTCAATTTCGGCCATCTGCACATCAAAAGGCAGGTCGATCAGCACCGGGCCGGGTCGTCCCGAGCGCATCAGGTGAAAGGCTTGCTGGAAGGAGCGCGGCACCAAAGCCGGTTCGCGCACGGTCACGCTCCACTTGGTGACCGGTTTGGAAATGGACTCGATGTCGACCGCCTGAAAATCTTCCTTGTACAGACGCGCACGCGGCGCCTGGCCGGTGATGCACAAAATGGGGATGCTGTCGGCAATCGCCGAGTACAGCCCGGTGATCATGTCGGTGCCGGCCGGGCCGCTGGTGCCAATGCACACACCGATGTTTCCGGCCTTGGCGCGCGTGTAGCCTTCGGCCATGTGCGACGCGGCCTCGACGTGCCGGGCCAGGATATGCGTGATCGACTGGCGCTCACGCAGTGCGGAGTAAAACGGGTTGATGGCCGCGCCGGGCACACCAAAAGCTTGTGTGATGCCTTCTTTTTCCATCACCAGAATGGCGGCCATGGCGGCCTTCATTTTTGCCATCGAAGTCTCCTAGAGGTTGCTGATCGTTGAGACGGATGGTCGCGGCGTTGGTGGTTGCGGGGAAGCCCCATCCTGTGCATTACGCTTATTCCAAACTGGAATAAATGATTGCCTGGCCGATGTCGCCGTGGTCTACTTGTGGCCATGGACCGCATTCAAGCCATCCGGCTTTTCATTCGCGTGGTGGACCTCGGCTCTTTCAGCAAGGCGGCGGCCGACATGGGTATGGGCCAGCCGTCGGCCACCAAACTGGTGGTGCAACTGGAAAAGCAGTTGGGTTCGCGGCTGCTCCACCGCTCGACCCGCGGCGTGACGCCCACTGAGATAGGCGCGCTGTATTACGCCAAGTGCAAGCTGATTGCACATCATGTCGAAGAGGCCGAGACGGTGGCGGCGCTATTGCAGTCGCAGGTCCAGGGCGGCCTGCGAATCACTACCTCCGTAGCTTTTGGACGGCGTGTGCTGGTGCCGCTGGTCATGCGGTTCATGCAGATGCACCCCAAATTGCAAATCGAGTTGAACTTTGAAGACCGTTATGTCAACCTGGTTGAGCAGGGCATTGACGTGGCGATCCGGATGGGACCGCTCGCTGACTCGACGTTGGGGGCGCGTTACCTGGGTATCAACCCGTGGGTGGTCGTGGCCTCGCCCGAATACATCAGGAAGCGCGGTGCGCCGGCCGATCCTGCGGATCTTGTCACGCACGATGCGCTGATCTACAGCACGGTGCAAGGTGATGCGCGCTGGCATTTCAACGGAGCCGAAGGCCAAGCGTGGCAGGTCTCGGTCAGTGGGCCGCTGCGCTCGAACAATCTCTCGGCGCTGCTGGTGGCAGCGCGTGGCGGTATGGGCGTGGCGGCCTTGCCCCGGTATGTGGCGCATGAGTCAGTGCGCAGCGGCACCCTGGTGCCTCTCCTGAGCGGCTGGGTGCTGCCGTCGCAGGAAATCCATGCTGTCTATCCCTCACCCCAACTGGTGCCGGCCAAGGTCAACGGTTTTGTCGGCTGGCTGCAAGGCCAGTTCGGCGAGTCCTGGTGGGCGGACCAGAAATAGCCACAGGCGAAAGCTTGCCCCCAGGTCGACCGGCTTGCAATGAATGATTATTTATTGCTAATCCATTTGATACCATGAATTACTTGTGAGTTATGGACTAAAGGGGCCGAGATGAAGAATGCGACATTGCGCCAGCTCAAGGTGTTCGAGGCTGTGGCCCGCAACTTGAGTTTTTCGCGAGCCGCCGAAGAGCTGCACCTGACGCAGCCAGCAGTGTCCATCCAGGTCAACAAACTGGAAGACCACGCAGGCCTTCCGCTGTTTGAGCAGCTCGGCAAAAAAATTCATCTCACGCCGGCGGGCATTGAGATGCTTCATTCCAGCCGGATCATCATCCAGCAGTTCAAGGAGGTGGAGGAAGCCATGGCGCAGTTCAAGGGCATCTCCGGCGGCAAGCTGAACGTTGCGGTGATCAGCGCCGGCGACTATTTCTTTCCGCGCCTGCTCGTTGAGTTTGCACGGCGCCACTCGGGCGTGACGCTGGACTTCGGCGTCTGCAATCGCGAGGAACTCTTGAGCCAACTGACCGACAACCTGACAGATCTGGCCGTCATGGTGCGCCCGCCACTGGATATGGACACGGTGAGCGAACCTTTCGCCCCGCACCCCTATGTTGTTGTGGCAGCACCCAACCATCCGCTGGCCGCCAAAAAGCGCATTCCGCTATCGCGCCTGGCCAGCGAACCCTTTGTTGTGCGTGAAAAAGGTTCTGATACCTGGAATTCGATGGAGGAGGGTTTCGGCACGCACCTGGCCGACCTCAACATCGCGATGGAGATCAAGAGCACGGAAACCATCAAACAGGCCGTGATCGCGGGCATGGGGGTGAGTTTTCTGTCGGCGCATACCATCAGCCGCGAACTTCAGGTGGGCAGCCTGACCGTGCTCGACGTGCAGGGTTTTCCGTTGATGCTGAATTGGTATGTCGTGCACCGTCGCAACAAGCGGCTGACGCCGGTAGCGCAGGCGTTCAAGACTTTTTTGATGACGGATGGCGGGGCGTTGATCGAGCAGACAATTGGTTTTCGGCCCAAAACGGCACAGCCCCGGCGTGCTGTCACCCGCCGTTAGCACAACAAGGGTTAGCGCAGCAGGAAATAGGCTGCCAGGATATACAGCACGACGGCGAAGACTTTTTTCAGCGGCTGGATGTCCATGCGGTGCGCGGTGCGTGCGCCCAGCGGCGCCGTACAAATGCTGGCCACCGAGATGATGACCAGTCCTGGCAGGTAAAGAAAGCCGATGGAGCCGGGCGGCATTTGAGGTAGGTTCTGGCCAGCCCAGATGTAGCCCAAGGTGCCGGCCAGCGCAATCGGAAAACCAAGCGCTGCCGAGGTTCCCACGGCGTCATGGATTTTCACGTTGCACCAGGTCATGAAGGGCACCGAAACGAAGGCGCCGCCTGCGCCCACCAGCGAAGACAGCATGCCGATGACACCACCCATGCCAAAGGTGCCCAGGCGGCCGGGCAGAGTGCGGCTGGGTTTGGGTTTACGGCCCAGAAACATCTGGGTGGCTGAAAACGCCACAAAAACGGCAAACAGGATGCTGAGGATTTTTCCCGGCAAGGCCACCGCCAGTTGGGCACCAATTAATGACCCCAGCAAAATGCCGGGCGCCAGCAGCCGAACGATGGGCCATAGCACGGCCCCGCGCCGGTGGTGCGCACGCACTGATGACAACGAGGTGAAGCAGATGGTGGCCAGCGAGGTGGCGACCGCCATTTTCACGGTGTATTCCTGCGGGTAGCCCTTTGCCGTGAGGATGAAGGTGATGAACGGCACCATCAGCATCCCGCCGCCGATGCCCAGCAGGCCTGCGAGAAAACCGGTGCACAGACCCAACAGGAGAAGTTCGGCAATAAGTTGGGGTTCGAGAGACATCAGATCTGCTGTGGCACGGCGGGCTGGGTCCGCAACCGGCTATTGTTTTTGTTCGCGGCCTGGATTCCGTTCGGATCCGGGACAAGAAAAGAAAGGTGTCTGCGAGTGCCACTGGACCGTCATCCTGAACCGGGGTTCAGGTGGGCGAGGGCAGTCAGGTTTCGGGTTCGTCTGACGCGAGACGATCACACCTGCCGGACAATTTACCAAGCCCGTGCTCGAAGAGCATTGGTTCAAGGAAATATAAAGCCCAATGCGCATCGCAGACGTGTTCATTGTAGGCCTTTGCGGCTCCCGCGCGCGAAGTGGGGGAGTGATTTACCGCAGGGGTGCGGGCTTAAAGCAGGCGGCCGTCAACGCCCAAGGCTGTGTCAAGCCGCTGTAGCAAGGCTGTGAGTTGCGGATGCGTTGTTTCGCCAGCACTGGCGGTTGTTTCCGCTGTTGTCGCGGCGGGTGTGGGCGTAGCGTTTGGCGTGCGCTCGGGGAGCTCAAAGGCGAGATTGAGCGCCGCCAGAACGGCAATGCGGTCACGTGCCTTGATTTTCCCGGCATCGCGAATCCTGCACATGGCCATGTCAACACGGTTGACCGCGTCCAGCATTCGGGCGTCGCCATTTTCGGGGCAGCCCAGCAAATAGCTTTGGCCCATGATCTGCACTTCGAGCTGTTTCATGACTCGGTTCCCACGGTGTTTTTGGCGGCATGCCCGTTGGTTTCGGGCAGGCGCTCCAGCAGTGCATCCACACGGGCGCGTGCCGCGCCGAGCCGCGATTTGAGGGAGTCGCGTTCGTGCGTCAGAACGCCAACCTGCTCCACCAGGAGCTCGTTGGTACGCTGCAGCTCCTCATAGCGCAGCAGGAGCCGCTCAACGCGTTCGACGATCTGGTCGATTTGGGTTTGGTTCGACATGGCAGCTCCGATTGTAGGGTTTGCGGCCGGACATGGGGAAGGCCCGCGTAGAATCTGCCCTGTTGGTGCCCGCAGTGTGGTTCGCACGCTGCAGTTCAACGGGAAGCAGGAGGGGGTCAAAGCCATGCATCAGGTCAACCTGATTCGCTGGCGCCGAGACCTTTAACCTGCGCTGCCCCCGCAACGGTAATACGGACGAATGGGCTCCTGACGCCAAGTCAGAAGCCCATTCAGCTTTCATCACTAGCCACTGAGCGTTTTGAACACACGCTTGGGAAGGCGATGGAGGCAGTTCCGTCAGCCCGGATACCGGCCAACAAGGTGAACGCGCACGTCCATGAACTGGCATGAGCGTTTGTAACGCTCATGCACTGGCGGGGAAGCCAGTGAGGGTATTTTGTTGATTGTCTGATTCCATGAAAACCTGTGTTTTCCACACACGCCTTGCCGTGCTTCCGCTGGCTGTGGCCGCTGCCTTTCCCGCCTTGTCCCAGACTGCCCCGGCGGCCCAGGCCGGCGCGGCGCCACAACTCAAGGAAATGGTGGTAACCGCTACGCGCAGCGCCCAACCCATCGGCGATGTCATTGCTGATGTCACGGTCATTGACCGTGAAACCATAGAGCGCGCCGGCCTGGTGGGGCTGGCTGATGTTCTGGTTCGCGTGCCGGGCATACAGATCACCCGTAACGGCGGTATCGGCAGCAATACAAGCGTTTTTGTGCGTGGCGGTGAAACCCGCCACACCCCGGTTTTTGTAGACGGCGTGAGGATGGAGTCGCAGACGACGGCTGGAGCCGCCTCCTGGAACAACATTCCACTCTCGCTGATTGATCGCATTGAGATCGTGCGCGGCCCCAGCAGCGCAGTCTATGGCTCCGACGCCGTGGCCGGCGTGATCCAGATATTCACCAAGCGCGGCCAAGGCCCCTTTTCGCCTTCCGTGACGGTGGGTTACGGTTCCTACAATACCAGCCGGGTCGAGCTCGCCGCCAGCGGTTCAGCGGGCGGCTTTGACTATTCTCTGGGCTTGACGCAGGGACAAAGCGATGGCTTCAATGCCCGGACCATCCCGGCTCAAAACCCCGATGCCGACGGCTACAAAAGCCAGAGTGCCAATGCCAAGCTGGGTTTTCAAATCAATCCTGACCACCGCATTGAAGCCAATGTGTTGCAGAGCCATATGGATGCGCAGTACGACGGCGGCCTCACACGCGACTTTCGCCGTATCAGCGACCTGCAGACCCTGGGCCTGCAGTGGGAAGCCAAATGGTCTGGCCAATACAGCACCAAGCTGGCGGTCACGCAGGGTACCGACTCCGGTGAAGAAGGCCTGAATGGCTCGACCCCGCAGGTTTCTTACGACAAGAGCACCATCAGCACGTTGTTGTTCCAGAACGAATACCGCATTGGCGCGCATCTCCTGAGCGCTACACTGGAAAGCCGTCGCGATGTGTTCCGCCTGGTCGGCTCTTCGGCCGTGCCGGCTGGCATGAGCACCCTCAACGGGAACCGTTCGCTGGATGGCGTGAGCCTGGGCTACGGCTGGAGCGGCGGCGCGCACACGGTGCAGTTCAACGCCCGCCATGACACGGACAGCGAATTCGGCGGAAAGACCACCGGCTCCGCCGCCTATGCCTTTGCGCTCACGCCACAGTGGAAAGTGTCCGCATCCGCCGGCACCTCCTTTCGGGTCCCCACGCTGTACCAGCGTTTCAGCATTTACGGCACCTCGACCTTGAAGCCCGAATCCGGCCGCAGCGTGGAAATGGCGCTCAAATATAGCCAGGGGACTGCCCAGTACGGTGTCACCGCTTATCGCAACCGCATGACCAACCTGCTGAGCTTCGTCACGGGCAACGGTCCCTGCATCAATGGCGGCCCGCCGACGGTGCTGAGCAATCGTGGCTGCTATGCCAACACGGCGCAGGCCCAGTACACAGGGCTGACATTCACGGCTGCCGAGACGCTGGGCAATGTTCACATCCGCGGCTCGCTGGATCTGCAAAATCCCAAGAACCTGGTTACCAACCGAACCCTGCAGCGCCGCTCCCGCCAATACGGCACGCTGGGCGCCGAGATGCCGGTGGGCGGCTGGCAACTGGCGACGGACCTGGTGATGGCCTCGCACGCACTCGACAGCGACACCAGCAACGTGGTGCTGCCAGGCTACTCGCTCGTGAACCTGAGCGCCACGACGGCGCTGTCGCGCGACTGGAAACTGGTCGCCAAGCTGGACAATGTGACCGACAAGGCCTACCAGACTGCCGGTACTTACGCCAATGGCCGGCGCTCTGTGTACGTCGGCCTGACCTGGGCACCCCAGTAAGCCTCATCCACACCAGCCATGCAAACCTCCGTCCGTTGCCCTGCCATCCTCATCGCCGCTCCGGCTTCCGGCCAGGGCAAGACGACGGTGACCTGCGCGCTGGCGCGCCTGCATGCGCGGCAGGGCCGCCGGGTTCGGGTTTTCAAGTGCGGGCCGGATTTTCTGGACCCGTGCTGGCACGCCCTGGCCAGCGGCACGCCGGTGTACCAGATGGATCTGTGGATGACGGGCGAGGACGATTGCCGCGCGCGCCTGCATGCGGCGGCGCTGGAGGCCGACCTTATCATTGTGGAAGGCGTGATGGGCCTGTTTGACGGCGAGCCCAGCGCGGCCGACCTGGCACAACGCTTTGGCTTGCCGGTGCTGGCGGTGGTGGATGCATCGGGCATGGTGGCAACCTTCGGCGCGCTGGCCTTTGGCTTGCAGCACTATCGCCCCGACATGCCATGGGCCGGCGTGCTGGCCAACCGCGTGGCCAATGCGCGGCATGCGGGCATGCTGCAGGCCAGTGTGGCACCGGACCAATGGTTGGGGGCAGTGCTGCGCAATCCCGCCATGAGCCTGCCCAAGCGCCACCTGGGGCTGACCGTCGCGACCGAAGTGGCAGATGCCATGGAAAGGCTGGACGCCGCAGCCGATACGCTGGCCACCACGCCGCTGGGTCAGATGACCCTGGACGACTTGCAGCGATGGGCGGTGGACTTCGCGGCGCCGGAAGCCTCTGCGCCCATTGCTCCCATGTTGAAAGGCAAAACCATCGCTGTTGCGCGCGACGCCGCTTTCTGTTTTATCTACGCCGCCAACCTCGATACCCTGCGCGCGCTGGGTGCTGAGCTGGTGTTCTTTTCGCCATTGGCTGACGCGGCTGTACCGGCCTGCGACGCGATGTGGATTCCTGGTGGTTACCCCGAACTGCACGCAGAGACAATTGCGGCAAACACCGCGCTACGCACCAGCCTGGCCGCACACATTTCCGCAGGCAAACCTGTATGGGCCGAGTGCGGCGGCATGATGGCCCTGTTTGAGACGCTGGTCACACTGGATGGCAAACGCCATGTGCAATGGGGTGTGCTACCTGGCGAAGTGACCATGCAAAAGCTGCTGGCCGGCCTGGGCCCGCAGCAGCTGGCCCTGGAAAGCGGCACCTTGCGCGGCCACACTTTCCATTACTCGACCACGGCCACGCCGTTACAGGCCGCGGCACGCACCTCGCGGCCGGGCACCGCGCCCGCGCCGGACGTGGGCGAGGCCGTGTGGCAGCATGGTGCGGTGCGCGCCAGTTACTTTCATGCCTGGTTTCCATCCTGCCCCGAAGCGGTGGCAGCGCTATTCACCACATCTGTAGAGGTGACTGCATGACGGACTTGCTGCACTACCAGCCCGGCCCGCAGCGCATCGTCTGCCTGACCGAGGAAACCACCGAATGGCTCTACCTGCTGGACCAGCAGCAGCGCATTGTGGGCATCTCGGGCTACACCGTGCGGCCCAAACGCGCGCGCGACGAGAAGCCGCGCGTCAGCGCCTTTCTGAGCGCGAAGATCGAGAAGATCATGGAACTGCAGCCCGACTGCGTGCTGGGCTTTTCGGATCTGCAGGCCGACATTGCTTCGGACCTGGTCAAGCGCGGTGTGCAGGTCACCATCTTCAACCAGCGCAGCGTGGCCGAAATTTTCTCCATGCTGTTCCAGCTGGCCGCCATGGTGGGCGAGGCAGAGCAGGGTGCGCAGCGCATTGCACAGATGCAGGCCGATTTGCGTGCCATGCAGGCGGCCGTCGCGGCCAGGGTCGCCAAGGGTGCGCGCCGCCCCAAGGTGTATTTTGAAGAATGGGACAGCCCGCACATCAGCGCGATCCGCTGGGTGTCGGAGCTCATCGGCATCGCGGGAGGTGACGATTGCTTTCCTGAGCTCGCCGCCGAATCGCTGGGCAAGAACCGCATCATTGCCGACGGGGCCGAGATCGTCCGCCGTAACCCGGATCTCATACTGGGCTCCTGGTGCGGCAAGAAATTCCGGCCGGAGAACGTGGTGGCACGCGAGGGTTGGGGTGCGGTGAATGCGGTGCGTCACAACCAGCTGTTTGAAATCAAGTCGCCCGACATACTGCAGCCCGGCCCCGCTGCGCTGACCGACGGCGTGGCCAGGATGCACCAGATCATCCTGCAGTGGATGGACGCTGAACAAGCCGGAGCGTTCCGATCATGAGCGCTATGACGATTGCCAAAAGCGAACTGATTCTGGGCGGCCAGAAAAGTGGCAAGTCACGCCGTGCCGAACTGCTGGCGCGCCAGTGGCTGGACCAGCGACTGGGCCACCGCGCCGTGCTGATTGCCACCGCACAGCCTTGGGACGAGGAGATGCGCCAGCGCATCGCCCGCCACCAGGCGGATCGCGCCGAGCGCGTGCCCGGCATGACCACGGTGGAAGAGCCGTTGGCACTGGCGGAGGCGATTCAAAAACACAGCCAGCCCGACACCTTGGTAGTGGTGGACTGTCTGACGCTGTGGCTCACCAACTGGTTGATGCCCGTGGATTTTGAACAAAATAAGCCTCTAGCCCCCATGGACAGTGCGCCAGCCGCTTCTCTTTTGATAGCAATTACCCAGGCCCCTGGCCCGGTGGTGCTGGTGGGCAACGAGATTGGGTTGGGCGTAATTCCCATGGGGCGCGAGGTTCGCGCCTTTGTGGATGCCTTGGGCAAACTGAACCAGGATGTGGCCGCTGCGTGCCAGCGCGTGACGCTGATGGCGGCAGGCTTGCCACTGACTTTGAAGGATGCGGGATGAAGATGGACATCCGCCGCTTTCTTTGCCCCTTTCTGTTGCAGAGACGCGGGGTGGCAGAGCGTTTTGCTCCGTGTCCCCCGCCCGCGTTGCGGGCTCCTCCTTTACCTGCGCAAAACGCTCTGCCACCCCGCGTCTCGGTGATGCTCGTTTTTGCGTTTGCCTTTACCTTTGGTCTGGCGGGTGTCGCTCGTGCCTTGCAGGTCACCGATGACCGAGGGGTCACCGTCACCTTCCCCGCCGCGCCGCAGCGCATTGTGAGCCTGTTGCCGTCGTTGACCGAAACCGTGTGCGAGCTGGGCCAATGCCAGCGCCTGGTGGGGGTAGACCGCTATTCCAACTTCCCGGCCAGCGTGCAAAAACTGCCCCAAGTTGGCGGCGGGCTGGACCCCAACATCGAGATGATCGTCTCTCTCAAGCCCGATGTGGTGCTGATGGCCACCTCGTCGCGCGCGGGCGAGCGGCTGCAGGCGTTGGGCATCAAGGTGGTGGCGCTGGAGCCGCGAAGCCATGCCGACGTGCAGCGCGTGATGCTCAAGCTCGGCCAGTTGCTGGAGGTGCGTGATGCCGCACGCATCTGGCGCGCGATTGATGCCGGTGTCTCGGCTGCAGCCCAGTCGTTGCCGACCAGCGTGCACAATGTGAAGATCTACTTCGAAGTGAACCAGGGGCCGTATGCAGCGGGCGAGTCGTCCTTTATTGGCGAAACGCTCACACGCTTGGGTGCCCAAAACATCGTGCCGGCCAAGCTCGGGCCGTTCCCCAAGCTCAACCCCGAATACGTCGTTCGCGCCAACCCTGATCTGATCATGATCGGCCAGCGCAGCGCCGGTGGTTTGACAACCCGACCCGGCTGGCAAAGCATCCGCGCACTGCGCGATCAGCGGGTCTGCATTTTCCCACCCGACGAGGCCGACATGCTGGTGCGTCCCGGTCCGCGCATGGCTGAAGGTGCGCGCCTGATGGCCCAATGCCTGCTGAAAAATGCGCCCGCCCCGGGAGCCAAACCATGATGCAAGCTCGCGTTTTCTGGCTGGTCTGGGCCGGTGTGCTGGGAGCATTGGCTTTGGTGGCGTTGGGTATCTGTGTCGGCAGCGCCGGACTGGAGAACCTGATTCGTCCGCTGCTCAACCCCGCACAGGACCCGCAGCAAACCGCCATGGCACAGCAAATCATCTGGCAGATCCGCCTGCCGCGCACCTTGGGTGCCTGGGCCGCCGGCGCCTTGCTGGGCCTGGCCGGTGCCGTAGCCCAGGGCCTGTTTCGCAACCCCCTGGCTGACCCGTATTTGCTGGGCAGCGCCTCGGGTGCCTCGCTGGGCGTGGCGCTGGCATTGGCCGCTTTGGGTGGGGGCGCCGGCATGTTGGGCGGCAGCATGATGAGCGGCGGTATGGCCGTCAGTGTGTTCTCCAGCAGCTTGTGGGTGCGTCTGGGGTTGACCGGTGCGGCGTTTCTGGGCGCCGTGTTTGCGGTGATGCTCACGCTGGTGCTGTCGCGCGGTGTGGGCCACACGCTGCGCCTGCTGCTGGCCGGTGTGGTGGTGGGCGTTGTGCTGGGTGCCATGACGCACCTGGTGCTGCTGTTCTCGCCCGAATCGTTGCAGGCCATGCAGGCCTTCATGCTGGGCTCCACGGCCTTTGTGGGCTGGACGTCGTGCGTGCTCATGGCCAGTGTCTGGGGCGTGTGCGTGCTGGCGGCATGGCTGCTGGCGCGCGTCCTTGATGGTTTGAGTTTGGGTGACGCTACGGCGATCAGCCTGGGCCTGCCGGTGGCGCCTATGCGCGCGGCGCTGGTGGCGGTACTGGCGCTGGCTACGGGCACCGCGGTGGCTCAAACCGGGTTGATCGCTTTTGTAGGCCTGGCCGCACCGCACCTGGTGCGCTCGGTGGTCAAGACCACGCACGCGCACCTGATGCTGCTCTCCAGCCTTATGGGCGGCGTGTTGCTGATGGCGGCCGACACGTTGGCACGCTGGCTGATCGCGCCGCAGGAGCTGCCCGTGGGCATGCTCACCGCGGTGCTGGGCGGCGGCTATTTGTTGTGGCTGATGCACCGCAGCAGCAGCCTGGGCGGAGGCCGTGCAGCATGAGAAATGCTATGAATTCAATAGCTATCGGCGCAGACTCTATAAGGGCCAGCCTCGGAAATGGCTTGCAAAAGCAACACGTACTGCACGGCATCAGCCTGGACATTGCTGCGGGTCGGTGGACCAGCATCGTCGGCCCCAACGGCGCAGGCAAGTCCACCTTGCTCAGGGCGCTGGCCGGTGTGCTGCCACACAGTGGTAGCGTCTCGTTGTTGGGTCGGCCCATGCAAAACCTGCCGCACCGCGAACGCGCCCGCCAGCTGGCCTGGCTGGGCCAGAACGAAACCTCGGCCGATGACCTGACGGTGTGGGACGTGGCCATGCTGGGCCGCTTGCCGCACCAGGCCTGGCTGGCCCCGCCCAGCGTCGCCGACCGTGCAGCGGTGGAGCAGGCCCTGCGCGCCACCCGTGCCTGGGACTGGCGCGAGCGCGCCTTGGGGCAACTGTCGGGCGGCGAGCGCCAGCGCGTGCTGCTGGCGCGCGCCCTGGCGGTGCAGGCCCAGGTGCTGCTGATGGACGAGCCGCTGGCCAACCTCGACCCGCCGCACCAGGCCGACTGGCTGGACGTGGTGCGTGCGCTGGTGGCCGAAGGAAAAACCGTGGTCAGCGTTCTGCATGAGATCACCATGGCATTGCAAGCCGACACCATGGTCGTGATGGCTGAAGGCCGCATCACCCACCAAGGCGCCTGCGCCGATCTGGCCACACACCGCGCACTGGAAGACGTATTTGACGGACGCCTTGCTGTTCATCCCTTGCAAGGGCAGTGGATTGCGCTGCCCAAAGTCAACCATCCTGCAAAGAGAGCCCCTATGCAAATTGAAACCCCACCCGTCGATTACGAACGTGTCGTTCCCACGGCCGAGCGCCGCGGCCTGATCATGATCAATACCGGCCACGGCAAAGGCAAGAGCACGGCCGCCTTTGGCCTGGCCTTGCGTGCCCATGGCCGGGGCAAGGCCGTCAAGGTCTACCAGTTCATGAAAGTGCCCAGCGCCCGCTTTGGTGAGCACCGCTTGTTTGAGCAACTGGGCATTCCCATCGAAGGCCTGGGCGACGGCTTCAGCTGGAAGAGCCGCGACCTGGACCACTCGGCCCAGTTGGCACTCGACGGCTGGGCCAAGGCAGAAGCCACCATCCGCGCCGGCGAGCACTTCATGGTGGTGCTGGACGAAATCATGTACCCGCTGCGCTACGGCTGGATTCCGCTGGAGACCATCCTCACCTGCCTGCGCGAGCGCCCACCGCATGTGCACGTGGTGTTGACGGGCCGCAATGCGCCGGGCGAGCTGGTGGACCTGGCGGATACGGTGACGGAGATGACTTTGATCAAGCACCACTTTAAAGCCGGCGTTCCCGCCCAACGCGGCATTGAGGACTAGAGATATGGCCCCCACGCTTTTCACTTCGCCTTCGGCTCCGTGTAATGCGCTGCCCCCCGGGTGGGCGCTGCGCCTGCGGCCCGGCAAAGCCGGTTCCGCGGCCCCGGCTGGTGAAGGCGGGGCGCGGACTCGGAGCTTGCGTAGGCGAGTTCCCGCTGTGGCGTCGTTGGTGGTGCTGGGGCTGCTCTCGAGCTTCGCGATGGCGCAGGGCACGCAGCCGGTCTCGCGCATCGTCACGCTCGCGCCTTCGCTGACCGAGGCGGTGTGTGCGTTGGGCCGCTGCGCGCAGCTGGTGGGCACTGATCGCCACTCCACCTGGCCCGTTTCGGTACTGGCGCTGCCCAAGGTGGGAGGGCTGGAAGACGCGCAGGTCGAGCGCATTGTGACCTTGCGTCCCAATCTGGTCTTGCTGGGTCCGCGCAGCCGCGCGGGGGAACGCCTGCAGGCGCTGGGCGTGCCGGTGATGATGCTGGATGCCCGCACCCATTCGGATCTGAAACGCATGCTGGTGAAGTTGGGCGACACCTTGGGTGAACCGGCCCGCGCCACCGAACTGATAGCCCGTATCGACACCGAACTCGACATCGCCGCGGGCCGCATGCCCGCCGCATTGCGCGGGCGCAGCGTGTATGTGGAAGTGGGGGCAGGTTCATCCGCAGCCAGCGAAAAAAGCTTTATTGGCGAGACGGTGGCCAGGTTGGGCCTGGTCAATGTGGTGAGCGGCGACCTGGGCCTGTTCCCCAGGATCAACCCCGAGCTGCTGCTGCGTCGTCCGCCCGATCTCATCATTGGCCCGCGCGCCACGCTGGCCAACGTGTCAGACCGCCCCGGCTGGAGTGCACTGCCGGCAGTGCGCCAGCAGCAGCTGTGCCTGCTGGATACTGAACGCATGGACCTGCTGTCACGCCCTGGCCCCCGCCTGGGCGAGGCCGCCCAGATGCTGGTGGAGTGCCTCAAGGCCCTGCCTCCCCGTGACGCGCCCCGTTAATTTTCTTTACCCGAGAGACTCTTATGCAAACCCGAAAAATTCCCGCCACCATCGTCACCGGTTTCCTGGGCAGCGGCAAGACCACGCTCTTGCGCCACCTGCTGGCCAACGCGCAGGGCCGCCGCATCGCGGTCATCGTTAATGAGTTTGGCGAACTCGGTATCGATGGCGAATTGCTGCGCGGCTGCGGCATTGGCTGCGACGAGAACGGTGAAGAAAATGGCCAGCTGTATGAGCTGGCCAACGGCTGCCTGTGCTGCACGGTGCAGGAAGAGTTCGCGCCCGTGATGGAGCAGTTGGCCAAGCGCCGCGACCAGATCGACCATCTGATCATCGAAACTTCGGGCCTGGCGCTGCCCAAGCCGCTGGTGCAGGCCTTCCAGTGGCCCGCGCTGCGCAATACCTTCACCGTGGATGCCGTAGTGACCGTGGTGGACGCGCCTGCGGTTGCCGCGGGAGACTTTGCCGACGACCCGGTGGCCGTGGACGCCCAGCGCCGCGCCGACGACAACCTGGACCATGACTCGCCCTTGCACGAGCTGTTTGAAGACCAACTGGCAACGGCCGACCTGGTGATCGTGCACAAGACGGATGGTCTGACGGCCGAAGAATTGGTGGGTGTGGAAGCCGCCATCCGCGCCGAGACCTTGCCCGGCGTGAAGCTGGTGCATGCCCAACATGGCCGCATCGATATCGGCGTGCTGCTGGGCCTGGAGCGCGCAGTGGAAGACCAGATCGACCAGCGCAAGACCCACCACGACGAGGAAGAAGACCACGACCACGACGCCTTTGACTCGGTGCAGGTGGCGCTGGACGTGACCGGCCGCGAAGCATTGCTGGCTGCGTTGCGCGATGTGGTGGGGCGCCACGAGATTTACCGCGTCAAGGGTTTTGTGGCCTTGCCCGGCGTGGCCATGCGCCTGGTGGTGCAGGGCGTGGGTACGCGCTTTGACAGCTACTTCGATCGCCCCTGGCGTGCGGATGAAGTGCGCCAGTCGCGCCTGGTGCTGATTGGTTCCGAGCTCAATGCGGCTGTGTTGCAGGCTGAGTTGAGTGCGGCGCTGGCGGCACCCGTCGCGGCTTGAATCCAAATGCACGCTGAAGCTTTAGTTTTGTGGCGGGCACAGGCCGACGGGGCACTCCGCTCCGCGGCTGTCCTCCGCCCTGCGGGCTCCTCCTTTATGCCGCTGCGCAGAGCGCCCCATCGACCTGCGCCAGGATGGGCTGTTCAACCTTACCTTGTGAAATAAAACATGCATTTGCTCTCCACCCGCCCTGGCGGCCACGTTGAAGACGGTGGTCAGGGCGTGGTGCGTGTGGAGCAAACGCCGGGCGACATCGTGGTGCTCAGCGCGGCGGATACCACGCTGTCGCTGCTGGCCGATGCGGCGGGTGCATTGCCTGAAGGCTTTCCCACGGTCCGCCTGGCGAATCTGATGTGGCTGCGCCAGCCCGCTTCGGCCGACATGTATGTGGACGAGGTGCTGCAACATGCGCGCGTGGTGGTGATTGACCACCTGGGCGCTGCCAGCGACTGGGCCTATGTGGTGGAGCGCGTGCGCGAACTCGCACGCGAACGCGGCCAGTGGCTGGCGCTCTTCTCGGGTGACGCGAGTGAAGACTTGCAACTGCTGCTGCGCAGTACCGCCCCGCATGAGGACTGCCGCCAGCTCTGGCGCTGCCTGCGCGAAGGCGGCCGCGACAACGCCCATAACTTTTTTGAATTGATAGGCTATTCCGCGTTTGGCCTGGGGACTCGGCCCACACCGCCTACGGTGTTGCCACCGGCCATAATTTACGAATCGCTGGGTGCCCAAGCGTGGCAAGACGGCGCGCCGGTGGCATTGCTGGTGTTCTACCGTGCCCATGTGCAGGCCGGCAACACTGCGGTGTTTGACGCGATGCTGGCCGCATTGCATGATCAAGGGCTGAACACTGTGGCCGTGGCCGTGGATTCGCTCAAGAACCCCGCTAGCCTGGAGCTGTTGCAGTCGCTGGCCGCGCAACACGGCGTGGGCGTGGTGCTCAACGCGACCAGCTTTGCCATCACCGCACTCGATGGCGACGATGTGGACAGTGTGGACGGCGCGCAGATGGCCCCATTGGCTGGTGATGCACCGGTACTACAGCTCATCACCGCGGGCTGTTCCCAAGAGCAGTGGCAAGAAGACCCGCATGGCCTGGCCCCGCGCGACTTGGCGATGCAGGTGGTGCTGCCCGAGGTGGACGGCCGCATTGGCACCCGCGCCATCAGCTTCAAGGGCCTGGCGTGGCGTCACGAGCGCACCCAGGTGGACGTGGTGCGTTACCAGCCCGAACCCGAACGCATGGCCTTTGTGGCCGAGCTGGCGCGCCGCTGGTGTGTGCTGCGTGACAGGCCGAATGCCGATAAACGCATCGCACTGATCCTGGCCAACTACCCCAACGACGATGCCCGTCTGGCGAATGGTGTGGGCCTGGACACCCCGGCCTCCACGGTGGGCCTGCTGCGCGCCATGCAGGACGCAGGTTATGTCACAGGTGCCTTGCCCGAAGGCGGTGACGCACTGATCGCCGCGCTGGTGGCAGGCGTGACCAACAACCTGGACGCGAACGGCATCCGGCCGGCAGGCCAGAGTCTTGCCATGGCCGATTACCTGCAGGACTTCAACCAACTGGACCTTGCCAGCCGCGACGCAGTGAACGCGCTGTGGGGCTCCCCCGAACAGGACCCCATGGTGCGCAGCGGCCGCTTCATGGTCTCCGGCCTGCGCCTGGGCAACGTGTTTGTCGGCATCCAGCCCGCGCGAGGGCGCGACCTGGACCTGGTGGCCACGTATCACGATGCCGACCTGGTGCCCACGCACAACTACCTGGCGTTTTACTTCTGGCTGCGCCGCAGTTTTGCGGTGGACGCGGTGGTGCACGTGGGCAAGCATGGCAACCTCGAATGGCTGCCTGGCAAAAGCGTGGCGCTGGGCGCAGCCTGCTGGCCCGACGCCATCCTGGGCCCCTTGCCGCACCTGTATCCCTTCATCGTCAACGACCCCGGCGAGGGCAGCCAGGCCAAGCGCCGCACGCAGGCCGTCATCATCGACCACCTGATGCCGGCCCTGACCCGCGCCGAAACCTACGGCCCGTTGCAAAAACTCGAGCGCCAGATGGACGAGTACTACGAGGCCCTGTCACTGGACCCACGCCGCGCCCAACGCCTGCGCGGCGACATTCTGGAGCGTGTGCTGACTGAGAACCTGCACACTGACCTGGGCTTTGCCAAACCCGCCGATGACGCGGGCCGTGAAGCGCTGCTGCTGCGGCTGGACGCCTACCTGTGCGAGATCAAGGAGTCACAGATCCGCGATGGGCTGCACATCCTGGGCACATCACCACAGGGCCGCCAGCAAATCGACACGCTGGTGGCGCTGGCGCGTTTTCCAGGTGGTACGGCCGCCGGCCAGCGCAGCCTGCTGGTGGCATTGACTCAGGATTTGGAGCTGGATGGTGTGGACGGCTTCAGCGTGTTGAGCCCCGAATGGGCCGCACCTTGGGGCGGCCCATTCCCTCCGGTGTTGCAAGACATGAGTACCGAAGCCTGGCGTCACGCCGGCCATACACGCGAGCGGCTGGAACTGCTGGCCCGGCAATTGGTAGCTAGCCATGTGGTGGCCGATGCGCCATGGGACGCCACTGCCTGGCCGCACACCGCCCCGGTGCTGCAGCGCATGCGCATTGTGTTGCGCCCCCGCCTAGACGCTTGTGGTCCGCAGGAGATTGCGCAGTGCCTGCGCGGCCTGTCTGGCAAGTTTGTGCCCGCCGGTCCCAGCGGTGCACCCTCGCGTGGCCGGCCTGACGTGCTGCCCACAGGCCGCAACTTCTATTCGGTGGACACGCGTGCCGTGCCCACACAGACCGCCTACGCCATGGGCGCCGCGGCGGCTGAGCGCGTGATTGAGCGCCACCTGCAAGACCATGGCGAGATGTTGCGCTGCCTGGGCCTGTCGGTCTGGGGCACCAGCACCATGCGCACCGGCGGCGAGGACATTGCCCAGGCCTTTGCATTGCTGGGTGTGCGGCCCAAGTGGGCCGACGGCAGCAGCCGGGTGGTGGACATTGAAGTGCTGCCCATGGCCATCAGAAATCGGCCCAGGGTGGACGTGACCTTGCGCGTTTCGGGTTTCTTCCGCGATGCCTTCCCCAATGTGATTGACCTGTTTGATACCGCCGTGCGCGCCGTGGCCGCGATCAGTGAAGAGGACGAGCCCGACGACGTGAATCCCATCCGCGCCCGTGTGCAGCGCGAAGCGGCCGAGGCACAGGCCAAGGGCTTGAGTGCAGAGGACGCCCAGCGCGAAGCCACCTGGCGCGTGTTTGGCCCGCGCCCCGGCGGTTATGGCGCTGGTCTGCAAGAGGTCATGGCCAGCGGCCGCTGGAACGACGGCGCCGATCTGGCTCAGGCCTATCTGCGCGCCGGCGCCTTTGCCTACGGGCAGGGCGAGCACGGCGCACCAGCGCGTGGCAGTTTTGAGCAGCGCCTGGCCGGCCTGGACGCCGTGCTGCACAACCAGGACAACCGCGAGCACGATGTGCTCGATTCGGATGACTACTACCAGTTCCAGGGTGGCATGGCGGTGGCAGTCGAACATCTGGCGGGTGCGCCCGCATCGCTGTATCACGGCGACTTCAGCGTGCCCGGTGCGCCGCGCATCCGCACGCTGGGTGAAGAAGTGGCCCGCGTGGTGCGCGCGCGCGCCGTCAATCCCAAGTGGCTGGAGGGCGTGCGCCGCCATGGCTACAAGGGCGCGTTTGAAATGGCAGCCACGGTGGACTACCTGTTTGCGTTTGACGCCACCACCGGTGTGGTGGGCGACCATCAGTACGCCTTGGTGGCCGAGGCCTATTTGCACGACGACATCAACCGCGCGTTTTTGCAGCAGCACAACCCCGGGGCACTGCGCAGCATTGGCGAGCGCCTGCTGGAGGCCATGCAGCGCGGCCTGTGGGAGGCGCCGGGCGACCAGCGCGAACGCATCGAAGACCATTTGCTGGTGCTGGAGCGCCGGCTTGAAGAACACGGAGAAGGACCCTTGCCATGAGCACGACCACGACCATGAACATTCCTGAACTGAACATTGCTGTTGAGCCCGCCACCCGCGCGGCCTTTCCATTCACCGCGCTGGTCGGCCAGCCGCAGTTGCAGCGTGCGTTGCAGCTCGCCGCCATTGACCCCGGCATTGGCGGTGTGCTGATCAGCGGCCCACGCGGCACGGCCAAGTCCACTGCGGCCCGTGCGCTGGCCGCGCTGCTGCCCGGTGCACCCTTTGTCACCTTGCCGCTGGCCGCCAGCCTGGAGCAACTGGTGGGTACGCTGAATGTGGAAGACGTGCTGCGCGACGGCCAGGTGCGCCTGGCGCCTGGGCTGGTGGCGCGGGCCCACAACGGTGTGCTCTATGTGGACGAGGTCAACCTGTTGCCCGATGCGCTGGTGGATGCGCTGTTGGACGTGGCAGCCAGCGGCGTGAACACGGTGGAGCGCGATGGCATCTCAAAACAGCACGCCGCGCGCTTTGTGCTGGTGGGCACCATGAACCCGGAGGAGGGCGAGCTGCGCCCGCAGCTGCTGGACCGCTTTGGCCTCTCGCTGGTGCTGGCCAATCCGGTGGATGCCGCAGAGCGCACCGCCATCCTGCGCGCGCGCCTGGGTTTTGATGAAAACCCCGGGGCCTTGGGCGCGCAGCATGCCGAAGAACAAGGTGCGCTGAGCGCCGCATTGGTGGCCGCCCGCGCTGCCTTGCCACGCCTGATCTGGTCGGACGCGGTGCTGCACCATGCCGCTGCCTGCGCGATTGCCGCCGGTGTGGATGGCATGCGCGCCGATCTGGTGATGCTGCGCGCCGCACGCGCGCTTGCCGCGCTGGAAGGGCGCAGCGAAGTGTCTGTGGCCGATGTAGACGCTGTGGCTGAACTGGCACTGGCCCACCGCCGACCCGAAGGCAGTGCGACACCAGCGCCCGGCACCCACAGCGCACCGCAGCAGCAACCGCAACACAACCCGCAGCGCCTGCAAGACCCGCAAGCTGCTGCGTCCGCGCCCCAGGGCGATTGGGGCGCCTTGCCTGCCCAGCCCGAGGGAACGACCAAGGTTCAAAAAATTGCCGGGTGGCCGCCAAAAAAAGCCTAGGCCACCCCAGCCGCCGCCCGCGCAACGGGACTGGCAGCTGGCGGTGGCCTCCGCCCCAATCTCCCTCTGGAAGTTCAGCCGCGCCCAACGCACGGCAGCGCAGCAGTGCGATTGCCTGGCTGCCCACCGTCGTGGCCAAAGGCCCTGCGCCGTTGCAGCGCGCGCACCTGCGCCACCAGCCGGTCGCGCTGCGCGCCGGGCGCTTGCATTGCATCGTGCTCGACACCTCGGGCTCCATGCGTCAGCGCGGCCGTCTGGCGCTGGCCAAGGGCCATGCGGCCTTCATGATCGAGCAGGCCGCGCGGCAGGGCGACGATGTGGCGCTGTTGCGCTTTGGCGGGCAGGGTGTGGAACTGCTGCTGTCCCCTGGCCGCGCGCGTGCCGCCGGCAGCCAGCGCCTGCGCCCGCTGGGCGGTGGCGGTGGCACGCCGCTGGCCGAGGCGCTGTTTCAGGCTGACCGCTTGCTGCAACGCACGCTGCGCAAAAGTGGCCCCACGGAGTGCTGGCTGTGGCTGCTGACCGACGGCCGCACGCTGGAGCAACCGCAGGCGCCGTTGACCCCGCAGCACCTGGTGATTGTCGATTTTGACGATCCGAAAAAGAACCTGGGCCGCTGTGCCGCCTGGGCCATGCGATGGGGCGCGGAGCACCGCCTGGCCATGGCCCCGAGTTACCAACCGTAAAAGATCGTCATGTCCGACACCGAAATCATTGTCTGCACCACCTGCCGCTCGTCGGGCGCCTCGCGTGAGCTGCCCGCCCATGGCCTGGCCTTGTTCGAAGCGGTTCAGGAAGCGCTGCTGGTGTGCGAACTGGACACCGGGCTGCACAAGGGCCTTCAGGTGCGCGGCCAGGCGTGCATGAGCGGCTGCACCCGCGCCTGCACCGTGACACTGCAAGCCCAGGGCAAATTCAGCTACTACTTTGGCGACCTGGCCCCCGATGCCGAGACCGCGGCCCAGGTGATTGCCTGCGCGCAACTGCACGCGCAGAGTGCCGACGGCAACCTGGCCCGCAATGCACGGCCCGATCGCCTGCGCAGCGGTATCCTTGCCCGATTGCCTCCTGTTGGTTTGAACGGCCTGGGCTCGACATGAGCGGCCAAATGCACTAAGTTTGTTTTTTTCACCCCACCCACCCTCCCACTTACCTCAAGGAGAACGCCATGACTGAACCGACGACGCTGACCCACAACCCTTCTCACACCCTGAATCCCGGCCTGGCCGTGCTGCGTCCCCTGCTGGGCGCCGCCGCATTGGGCCTGGTGGTGCTGTACGGCGTGGCCTTTGCCGAGAGCCCATTGGCCCACAACGCCGCGCACGATGTGCGCCATATCACCGTCAAACCCTGCCATTGAGCAGCACTTTCACCGGGAGACAGCTATGATTTTTCAACGATTGATCTGGGCGGCGCTGGCCACTGCCGTGGTGGTGGGTAGCGTGCAAACCGGCGTGCAGCGCTGGCAAGCCGCCCCGCTGATTCTGGCGGCCGAGGTGTACGAGGAGCAAAAGGTGGAGGCTCCGGCGCCCGCCGCCGCTCCCGCTGCCCACGTGCATGCTGAAGGCACAGCCCCTCATGCGCACGAGCACGGTGCTGCCAAGGAATGGGAACCCGCGAACGGCGCCGAGCGCATTGGCTGGACCTGGGTGGCCAACATGCTGCACGCCTTCAGCATGGCGCTGCTGGTGTTTGCGGTGATGGGCGTGTGGCTTTACAAACGTGACGCACAACGCGGTGGCGCGGTGGCTTCACTGCGCCTGGCCGGTGTGGTGGCTGCAGCTGGCTGGTTGAGCTTTCACCTCTGGCCTTCGCTGGGTTTGCATGCGGAAGTACCCGGCATGGAAGCCGCGCCGCTGCAGGCCCGCCAGGTCTGGTGGGTGCTGGCAGTGAGCAGTGCGGCGGGTGCCTGCGCCGTAGCCGGTTTTGCGCGCGCATCCTGGCGCTGGCTGGTGTCCGCAGCCTTGCTGGCGCTGCCATTTGTGGTGGGTGCACCCAAGCTTCAAGGTGATGCCCTGGCCGGTTTTGGTCCCGAAGCCCATGCCGCGCTGGAACAGCTCGGCACGCAGTTCATCTGGGCCACGACCTGGGTGTCTCTGTCGTTCTGGGTGAGCCTGGGCCTGGTCAGTGGTTTGGCCTTCCAGCGCTGGGTGCGCCCGGCTTTGCTGGCGGTACTGCAGCGCGCTGACGTGCCTGCTGTTGGCGCGGTGCAAGCTCCTCAGTGAATGGTGTGACGGGCTTTGTCTCCGCCGCCGATGCGGCCCGACCCGGCCACGCCTTCAGCACCGCTGAGCAGCAGGCGGTGTACCGGGCCATCTTCGAGCGGCGCGACATGCGTCACTTCAGCGGCGGCACGGTCACTGACGACATACTGCAGCGCTTGCTGTCGGCCGCGCACCACGCACCCAGCGTCGGCTTCATGCAGCCCTGGCGTTTTATTCGCGTGCGCAGCCGGCCTTTGCGCGAAGGTATTCACGCGCTGATTGAGCAGGAACGTGTGCTCACGGCCCGGGCCTTGGGCGAGCGCGAAGACGAGTTCATGAAACTCAAGGTGCAAGGCGTGCTCGATGCGGCCGAGGTGCTGGTCGTGGCCTTGCCACCGGGGCGCGAACAGCATGTGTTTGGCCGCCGTACCTTGCCCGAAATGGACCTGGCCTCGGCGGCCTGCGCCATCCAGAACCTCTGGCTGGCGGCCCGTGCCGAGGGCCTTGGCATGGGCTGGGTTTCGATTTTTGATCCGCAGCAGCTGGGCGGGTTGTTGCAGATGCCCGAAGGCAGCAAGCCGATTGCGGTGTTGTGCCTGGGCCCTGTCCACGCTTTTTACGACCAGCCCATGCTGCAGGCTGAAAAGTGGGCGCGCCGTGCCCCGCTGGCCGACATGGTGTTTGAAGACAGCTGGGGCCAGACCACCCCGCGTGAGCCGGAAGCCGGCTGAGATGTTCACGCACTGGGCCAGCCTTCATGCCTTGTCCGTTCCTGCTTCCATGGCAGGGCACACGGCGTGCGTGCTCGGTGTAGTGCTGTTGCTGGCTTTATGGGTAGACAAATCTTTCGGTGAACCACCCACAGGTGTGCATCCGGTGGTCTGGATGGGCAACTACCTTCGGGCCTGCGGAAGCATTACCGTGCGCTGCCCGCCCGGGCCGGCTTTTTTCCTCGGCACGCTGGCCTGGTGGGTGGGTGTGGCATTGGTGGGCGCAGCAGCCTGGGGAGTGCAGGCACTGGTGTTCTGGCAGCTCGCCGGCTACATCAAGGCGCCGGCCTGGGGCGCCGCCATCGACACTGCGCTGCTGGCCGCGCCGATGGCCTGGTTACTCAAATGCATGCTGTCATGGCGCATGCTGCGCGAAGAAGTCGGTGCGGTCGAACTGGCGTTGGGCCAGTCGCTGGAAGCAGGGCGGGAGCGCCTCTCCTGGCTGGTCAGCCGCGACACCGCCCAGCTCACTGAAAGCCAGGTGCGGGAAAGCGCGATTGAATCGCTGGCCGAAAACCTCAATGACTCTGTGGTGGCCCCGGTTTTCTGGTTTGCGTTGCTGGGTTTGCCGGGGGCGGCCATTTACCGCTTCGCCAATACGGCGGACGCCATGTGGGGTTACCGCGGCATCTATCGCGGCAAAAATTGGGAATGGGCCGGCAAGTGGGCGGCACGCGCGGACGACGTGCTCTCCTGGCTGCCGGCGCGCCTGACGGCACTGTTGTTGGCGTTGGCGGCAAGAGGGCTGAAGCTCAAGGCATTGCACGAAGAAGCCCGCAAGACCCCGTCGCCCAACAGCGGCTGGCCCATGGCGGCCATGGCGTTGGCGCTGGGTATCTCGCTCGGCAAGCCGGGCGTATATATCTTGAACCCCCAAGGGCGGCCACCTGAAGCATCGGACACGGCCCTGGCCCAAACCTTGGCCTCGAAGGCGGTGTTCTCCCAGACCCTGGTTGCCGGCCTGGCGATGCTGTTGATGGCGCTGGCGGTATCGGCATGAGCACCAGCCTCGTCACCACGCGCATTCACGGCGGACCCGACGCGCTCGGTGTGCCGCTGCACGACTTTTCAACCAACAGCAATGCCTGCGGGCCTTGCCCTGCAGCGCTGGCTGCCGTCGGCCAGGCCGACGCCACCCGTTACCCCGACGCCGGCTACACGCAGTTGCGCAGGCAACTGGCGGTCTTTCACCGTGTCGATGAGGCGCGTGTACTGCTGGCCGCCAGCGCCAGCGAATTCATCTTTCGCATCACCACGCTGGCTGCGCGGCAGGGCGCACGCGCGGTGTGGCTGCCGCCGCACAGCTACGGCGATTACGCACAGGCAGCGGGGGCGCATGGCCTGGAGGTGGCCGGCAAACCCGAGGATGTGCAGCTGCTCTGGGCCTGTGAGCCTTCCAGCCCATTGGGTGCTGCGCATCGCGGCCTGGGTGAGCTGGTTGACGGCCGGAAAGTGGTGGAAGTGTCAGCCCTTGTCGTGCTGGACCGCGCTTACGAGCCCTTGCGGCTCAGCGCTGTGCCCACGCTCACGCCGCAGCAGCTGCAAACCACCTGGCAGCTCTGGACGCCCAACAAGGCGCTGGGCCTGACCGGCGTGCGTGCAGCCTATGTGATTGCACCGATGGAACAAACGGACAACGCTGCAGCGCTGGAGCAGCTCTGCCCCTCATGGCCGGTGGGCGCGCATGGTGAGGCCATGCTGCAAGCCTGGGTGAGCGACGAGGCACAAGCCTGGCTCGCCGGCAGCCTTCATACTTTGCGCGAATGGAAAGCCCGGCAGATCAGCTTGTGCGAATCATTGGGCTGGCGCTGCCTGCCCAGCGATGCCAATTTTTTCTGCGCCCAGCCGGCCTTGCCCGAAGGCCTGAGCTTGCAGCAGGCGCTGTCCACACTGCGCGCCCAAGGCACCAAGCTGCGCGACACGACATCATTCGGCTTACCCGGCCATGTGCGCCTGGGCGTGCAGCCGCCAGCCGCGCAGGATGCCCTGCACAACGCATGGCAACAACTCTCCAGGACAAGTTCATGAGTGCAAAAAGTGTCATGGTGCTGGGCACCACCAGCGGCGCTGGTAAAAGCTGGCTGACGACAGCGCTGTGCCGCTACTACGCGCGGCAGGGGCTCAAGGTTGCGCCCTTCAAGGCGCAGAACATGAGCAACAACGCAAGGGTGGTCGCGCAAGGTGAGATCGGTAGCGCGCAATACTTCCAGGCCTTGGCGGCGAGAGCTGTACCCGACGTGCGCATGAACCCGCTGCTGCTCAAGCCCGAAAAAGACACACAAAGCCAGGTCGTGTTGATGGGCCAGGTCAACGCCGAACTCGCGCGCATGGAATGGCGCGGCCGCAGCGCCTCGGTCTGGCCGGTGGTGTCGCGGGCGCTCGATGAGTTGATTGCGGACAACGACGTGGTCGTGATGGAGGGTGCAGGCTCGCCGGCCGAGATCAACCTCAAGTCCAGCGACATCGTCAATATGCGCGCTGCGCAGCACGCCAATGCGGCCTGCCTGCTGGTGACTGACATCGACCGCGGCGGCGCCTTTGCCCACCTGTATGGCACCTGGGCCATGCTGGACGAAGCCGAGCGCAAACTCATCAAGGGCTTTGTGCTCAACAAATTCAGGGGCGATGCCAAACTGCTGGCGCCCGGCCCGCAAATGCTGCAGGACATGACCGGCATCCCCACGGTGGCGACGCTGCCCATGTGGTGGCAACACGGCCTGCCCGAAGAAGATGGTGTCTTTGACGACCGCAGTACCGCAGCAGGGGAAGTCTCCACCACCGTTGCCGTGATTGCCTACCCGCGCATCAGCAACCTCGATGAATTCCAGCCCCTGAAAAACGTGCCTGGGGTGCGTTTGAAATGGGTGCGCAGCCCGGTCGATCTGGCCGGCGCCGACTGGATCATCCTGCCCGGCTCCAAACACACCAGCGGTGACCTGGCCTGGCTGCGCGCGCAGGGGCTGGACCAGGCCATTGCCGCCCACGCAGGGCAGGGCGGCGCGGTGCTGGGCATTTGCGGCGGCCTGCAAATGCTGGGCGAAGCGCTGATTGACCCGCATGGCATAGACGGCAATGCGCCGGGACTGGGACTGCTGCCGGTGGTCACCGTGTTCGAAGAGGGCAAAACGGTGCGGCAGCGGCAGGCCCGCTTTGGTTCGGTGGACGGCGCCTGGGCGGCACTGTCAGGCGTGGCCCTGCAGGGCTATGAAATTCACCACGGCCAGACCGCGCAGCACCCGGCGCTGGCCGCAGCGGGCGACAAGGCCAGCGCGGTGATGGCAGAAGGCCTGGCCTGGCAGAACATTCGCGGCAACGTGTTGGGCCTGTACCTGCACGGCATGTTTGAAGACCCGGCGGTATTGCAGGCGCTGTTCGGCGCCACGGTGCCTACGCTCGACTCTGTGTTCGACGGCCTGGCCGACTACATCGGCGAGCATTTCACGCCCGGTGTTTTGCAGTCGCTGATCAGCGGCCGCTGAGCGCTCGCAAGGGCGCTAGCCCGGCATCCGCTTCAAAGGCCCGAAGCAGGCCTGCAACGACTCGGCCTTGCACACAATGAGCTGGTCCTGTTTGGGGCTGAACTGGATGAACCGCACGACCGGCGGGTCCGACGCTTCATGCAGGTCGCCTGAGCAGTCCCGCTTGCCATTGCTGTCGGTCACGGTGTCGGTGAGCCGGTAAAACCCTTGCGCGCTCGGCGCTGCGGATATTTCGTAGTCGCCTCGCGTGACTTCTTCGCCGCTGGTGTTAAGCCGGGTGCCCTTGACGCTGTATTGCCAGGTTTCGGTGCAGGCTTTTCCTGCCAGCGTCCAGCTCCAGGTGCCCACGAGAGGGTGGGGCGAGGGTACTGACGCTGGGGCGGGTGGTGTGGGCTTGGCCGTCTGCGCAGCGGCAAGGCCACAGAACAAGGTGGCAAGGGCCAAACCCGTCAGCTTGCGCAAGGGGTGGCTCCTGGCCATGGAATGGGGATAGCGGTGTGAAAACTTCATGGGGTGATTATGAAGAGGCCGCAGCGCAGCTTTCTGCGTGCAGAGCCATCCCTTTGTCGCCAAGTGTTATTCTTTAGGAAAACAAGCCCATAGACCAATAGGGATAAGCGCGGACTGCTATAAAAATAATAGCTAATAAGGGCTTGCTCTCTGCCGTCAACCCGGCGGGCGTTTCTCCGGCAGCCACAAGGTGACACGGGTGCCGCGGTCATCAGAGTGCCAGTGGATCTCGCCGCCGATTGACTGTGCCCGGCGCTGCTGGTTTTGCAGGCCCTTGCCGCCTTTTTGCAAGGCGTTTTCCAGCGAAAATCCCTGCCCGTTGTCGCTGATGACGACACTGACCCCACCGTTTTCAACCCCGGTGCCGACGCGGATTTCGCTGGCCTGGGTGTGCTTGAGGGTGTTGGTGAAGGCTTCTTGCAGGATGCGCAGTATGTGCAGCGCGTTGCGCGGGTTCAGCCAATCCAGCGGTGGTACATCGGAAACCTCCCAGCGCAGCGAGATACCAGCGCCCGCCAGCCGCGGGCCCAGGCGAAAGCGCAGGGTAGCCAGCAGCAACAGCAGGTCAGCCTCCACCGGTTCCATCGAATCGATGGTCAGCTTGAGGTCGTCGATGCAGCCCTTGAGAACTTCCGCCACATCGGCCTCGCTGAGCTGGCCTCCTTCCACCACGCGCAGTGCGCTGACCAGCGAGGAGCCCAGCCCGTCGTGCATGTCCTGTGTCAGGCGCTGGCGTTCCTGGCTCAGCGTTTCGCGTTGCTCGATTTCACGCAGCTTGTCGTAGCTCACCGCCAATTCTGCTTCACGGCTTTGCAGCCGCTCTTCCAGGCTGGCGTTCAGCTGCTCCACCCCACCCAGCGCGCCCACATACTGCCGGAACATGATCACGACGAACACGCCGAACAGCGCCATGGCCGCGTAGGGTGTGAGGTAGTAGCTTTCCAGGTCCAGCACGTACTTGAGCCGGGCCCAGTCGTAGACGCCGAACACATAGTTGAGCAAAAAGGCGATCGACAGCATTTTGGCGTCCAGCGACCGGCTGCGCCATGAATGCCACAGCCCGACCACCAGGATCACCGTGGCCATGCCGATCAGCAGCAGGTAAGCGTGGGGCCGCAGTGTCAGCAGGCTGGGAAAGACGGAGGCAAAGGGCAGCGTGACGACGGAAAACACCACAGCCATTCCCAGCATCACGCGGCTGAGCCAGCGCATGAGCCGGCCGTGCAGAAACTGCAGGAAATAATGCGTAATCAATGATTGCCACATCAGCGCGTTGAGGGTAAGCCAGATAAACCAGGCGTCGCTGACGATCAGCTTTTCCGGCCCCAGCTGGAAATGCCAGCGCCGTGTCGCGCTCAGCACGGCAATCGCAAACAGGTAGAGGCTGGCGGGGTGACGTCGCACCACCCACACGGCCAGCGAGAACAGCCCGACCGCCAGGAAAGCCGCACTGCACATAAAGGGCAACTGGTTGGCCAGCCAGTCGCGTTTGGCGGCCATCTCGACCAGGCTGTCGGAGTCGCCGGCATAGAACGAGGAAATCCCGGCCTCGGGCGAGGGCAGGCTGTCCAGGCGTATCAACAGGGTTTGCGGCGGCGGGCTGTCTGCGGCCAGGTTCAGCGGCAGCAATAGCGCGGGGTGGCTGAAGAGGTTCCAGACCGGGCTGCCCGTGGAGCGAAAGCGTAGCTGGCCGTCGGCATACACCGCGATCTGGCCGGCTGCCAGCCAGCGGGTCAGGTAGAAGTGCGTGGGGGTTTTCATGCCCTGCAGTTCATCGAGCCGTATGCGCAGCCAGGTCGTGACGACGGGGAGCTTGCCGCCGCTTGATACCACCGGTTTTTGAATGACAGAAGGCAACTTCACCTTCGTCCAGGGCCCCGGCAAGGCGGCTTCGTCCACCGCAGCGGCCAGCGGCTTGAAGCTGGCCGCCTCTTCACGGATCATCTCGGCTTCGGTGTAATGCACCACCGGTCCCGCGGCCCAAATGGGGGCACCGCAGGCCAGTAGCCAGGCGCCCAGCAGCAGCCGGCGCGCCAGGCCCTTGTGCACCTCAGGCCGCCAGAATGCCCTGGTGCCTGGCTTCATAAATCGCTTCGGCCCGCGAATTCACATTGAGCTTGCTGTAAATGCGCCGCACGTAAGTCTGCACCGTGTGCTGCGACACCTGCATCAGCCGGGCAATCTCCTCGGCGGTAAAGCCTTTGGTGATGAGCTCCAGCACTTCTTTTTCGCGGCTGGACAGCGCGGCTTGCTCATTGGCAGACGCAACCGGTGCCACTGCGGGCGCGGCAGCCGGCGCCGGTGCGGCACGAAAGCGCATCAGGATCTGCCGCGCGATCAGCGGGCTAATGGGGCTGCCGCCGCCGTGCAGGCTGCGGATCTCGTGCAGCATGTTGTCCGGCTCGCTGTCTTTCAGCAGGTAGCCCGAGGCGCCGGCCTCTATGGACTGCAGCACATGCGCCTCGTCGCCGAAAGCCGTGCACACCATCACGGCGCAGGTCGGCCACAGCGTATGTGCCGCGCGGATCACGTCAATGCCCGAGCCGTCGGGCAGGCCCAAGTCGACCAGCAGCACGTCGGCCGGTGCGCTTTGCAGCGACTGCAGGCCTTGCGCGCGCGTGCTGGCCAGGCTCATCAGGCGTATGTCGGGCGAGGCCGCGATAGCAGTCACGATGGCGTTCTGGAAGTGAACGTCGTCCTCGACGAGCGCCACGTGGATCAGGGATGGGGTCGAACTGGATTGCATGTCGTCGCTTCCTGCGGGGTGCCGCATCCGCAAACATGCATTGTGCGTCAATGCACGGCCTGCGCGTGTCCCCATATTTAGCGACACGTTGCTGTTGCGGCCGCCCTGGCTCAGGCGATCGGGGCCGCAATGGGCGGCGTTGCGGCAGGTGCAAGGTCAGCCGCGTGCCTGCCAGCGAAGATTCAAACTCCACGTCGCCGCCTACCGCCTGTGCGCAGCGCTGCTGGTTCGATCAGCCCTTGCCGCTGCTGTCCAGCGCCCGTTTCACCGCAAAGCCCCTGCCGTTGTCGGCAGTGCTGACACTGACCCAGCCGCCAGTCGCACCGGTAGTCACGCGCATCTCGCTGGCCTGTGCTGCTGCGGTCACAGCGCAGCCAGTGCTTCAGCCGCCAGACACCCCGTCAACAATCCCACCCGCCATCGGTAACGAACCCTTCCGCGGAATGAAATAATGGGCAAATCGGTCTCCAGCCCGGTATCAACGGGCGCAAGCAGCTATCAAAAACGTAGCGAAAGGTTGGGCCACGTCAACCTGCTGACGTCTATTGCCGATTTTGCGGTGAGTGGTCTTGCAGGCGTGTCCCCAAAACTGGGGACAGACAGCCGCCTGTTTCGCCGCTCTGCATTGGGCGTGTTGCCATGCAACGAGCCGCGACGCGGCCTTGCTTCCTCGTACATGCATCTCTTCACGTCCTGGGACGTTGTATGGCAGCGCTTGTGCGGTGACCGAAAGTGCGCTTCAGAGGGGATTATTCCCCCCGGCGTTGCAGCCCTGTCCCTAGAACTGGGGACATACAGGTGCCCGCACCGACCCTACGATTTGCACGTTTTGTAACCATTGCGCGCGCCACCTTTGGGGTGCGCGCAGGCGCTCCCAAACCGCCCTTTTTTTTCCAGAAAGTCACTGCCATGAAAAGCCACGCCAGCATGAACCGCATTTACCGTCTTGTCTGGAACGCCGCCTTGAACCTGTGGGTGGCCGTGGCGGAAAACGCCAAGGGGCGAGGCAAAGGCGGCTCGTCGCGCGGCAGCGTGCTGTTCAGCTCGACCCCTGGCGGAGGGGCAGAAAGCGGAAGTGAAGGCTCAGGCTTTACGCTCAATACGGCCTGCCGTGCTGCGCTGGTGCTGCTCACTTCCCTGGCCGTGGTTACGCACGAGGCCCGCGCGGCCGATGCGGCCAACGCCAGCGTAACTGCCGGTGCGGGCAATGTCTCCACACTCGGCAACACCACCACCATCAACCAGGCCAGCCAGCGCCTGGCGATCGACTGGACCAGCCTGTCCACCCGCGCCAACGAAGCGCTGGTGTTCAGCCAGCCCAATGCTTCAGCGATAGCCCTGAACCGCATTATCGGCAGCAGCCCCAGCGAGTTCCTGGGCAGCCTGACGGCGAATGGCCAGGTGTTTATCCTGAACCCGAACGGCGTGCTGTTTGGCGCCGGGTCGCAAGTGAACGTCGGTGGTCTTGTCGCCTCGACGCTCAATATGAGCAATGCCGACTTCATGGCCGGCAATAACGTTTTCACGAACTCGGGCGGCAACGGTTCGGTGGTCAACCAAGGGACGATGACGGCGGCGAACGGCGGCTATCTCGCCCTGCTGGCTCCAGAAGTTCGCAACGAAGGCGTGATGACCGCCTCGTTGGGTACCGCCCTGCTGGCAGCCGGCAACAAGGTCACCGTGAATTTGGACAACGGCTCCTTGCTGGGCTACAGCATCGACCAGGGTGCGATTAACGCGCTGGCTGAAAACAAACAACTGATTCAGGCCGATGGCGGGCAGGTGCTGCTATCGGCCAAGGCCATGGATGCGTTAACCACTGCAACCGTCAACAACACGGGTGTGATAGAAGCCAGAACGATTCAGAACAAGGCCGGCCGCATCATGCTGATGGGCGACATGGAGACCGGCACGGTCAATGTGACGGGCACGCTCGATGCATCCGCCCCGAATGGTGGTGATGGTGGCTTTATTGAAACATCTGCCGCGCACGTCAAAGTGGCAGCGGGCACACGTGTCACCACCCAGGCGCCGCAAGGCCGCACCGGCAAATGGTTGATTGACCCGCAGGACTACACCATCGCCGCATCGGGTGGCGACATGACCGGTGCAACCCTGAGCGCGAACCTTGGTACCACCGACGTGGAACTGCAAAGCAGCGGCGGCGGCACGGCCGGCAATGGCGACATCCACGTCAACGACGACGTTTCCTGGAGCGCCAACACCCTGACCCTCACGGCAGCGCGCGACATCAATATCAATGCGGTGATGACCGCCAGCGGCAACTCCGCGCTGACCCTGAACACTGGCGCGACCAACGGCGCCGATGCGGGTGTGGCAGGCGGCACCGTCAAGGTTGGCCTGACCTCAACCGGCTTTACCGGCCGGGTGGACTTCGCCCGCAACGGCACCGGCTTCCTCACCATCAACGGAAATGGCTACACCGTCATCAACAGCCTGGGGGGCGAAGGCAGCACGACCGGCACCGACCTGCAGGGTATGAACGGCGATTTGAACGGCTACTACGCCCTGGGCGCTAACATCGACGCCAGCGTCACTTCCGCCTGGAACGGCAACGCAGGATTCGATCCAATTGGCAATACGTTCAACGGCCGTTTCAACGGCCTCGGTCATACGGTGTCCAGCCTCACCATCGACCGGAGCGCGCAGTTCGTTGGCCTGTTTGGTAGGGCCAGCGGAGCGCAAATCAGCAACGTAGGGCTGGTGGGTGGCAGCGTTCGCGGTGTCAATTATGTCGGCGGTCTGGTGGGATATAGCTACAACGGAAGCACGATCAGCAACAGCTACGCCACGGGTGACGTCAGCGGCGGCGACAATATCGGCGGGCTGGTGGGGCAGAACACTAACGCCACGATCAGCAACAGCTACGCCACGGGCGACGTCAGCGGCGGCGACTATGTCGGCGGGCTGGCGGGGTCAAACGACGGCGGCACGATCAGCAACAGCTACGCCATTGGCAACGTCAGCGGCGGCGGCCTTGTCGGCGGGCTGGTGGGGTCAAACGACGGCGGCACGATCAGCAACAGCTACGCCGTTGGCAACGTCGTCAGCGGCGGCGGCTATGTCGGCGGGCTGGTGGGGTCGAACAGCAGCGGCGGCGCGATCAGCAACAGCTACGCTATGGGTGACGTCAGCTGCAGCGGTTATTGCCGTCTTGCCGGCGGACTGGTGGGACAGAATACTAACGCCACGATCAGCAACAGCTACGCTATGGGTGACGTCAGCGTCAGCAGTGGCGAGGAAGTCGGCGGACTGGTGGGGCAGAACACTAACGCCACGATCAGCAACAGCTACGCCACGGGCGACGTCAGCGGCAGCCTCTACTATGTCGGCGGGCTGGCGGGGTCAAATGACGGCGGCACGATCAGCAACAGCTACGCCATTGGCAACGTCGTCAGCGGCGGCGGCTACTATGTCGGCGGGCTGGTGGGGTGGAGCAGCAGCGGCGGCACGATCAGCAACAGCTACGCCACGGGCGACGTCAGCGGCAGCGGGGGCGCCAATGTTGGCGGGCTGGTGGGGTCAAACGACGGCGGCACGATCAGCAACAGCTACGCCACGGGCGACGTCAGCGGGGCCGCCAATGTCGGCGGGCTGGTGGGGTCAAACGACAGCGGCACGATCAGCAACAGCTACGCTATAGGCGACGTTAGCGGCGGCGACTATGTCGGCGGGCTGATCGGCTACAACGGCGGCACGATCAGCGACAGCTACGCCACGACGGGTACGGTCACCGGCGGCAGCGATGTCGGCGGGCTGATCGGCTACAACAACGGAACGATCAGCAACAGCTACCACAGCGCCACCGCCAACCCGGGGCTGCCAGACGCTTTCGGCACTGGCAAGACCGATGACGAGTTGAAGCGGGCCAGCACCTTCGCCGGCTGGGACATTGCCACTGCAGGCGGCAGCAACGCAGTGTGGCGTATCTATGAGGGCCACAGCATGCCGCTGCTGAGAAGCTTCCTCACGCCACTGAACCTGGCCGATGCCCTCAACGCCACGCAGACCTACAACGGCACCACGCAAACCGCCGCAGCGACCACCCTGGTCGATGCCAACCTGCTGGGAGCGGCAGCCAGCGGCCGCAATGCGGGCTTGTACAACGGCTACTACTCCACCCAGCAGGGCTACGACATCAGCGGCGGGAACCTCACCATCACCCAGGCCAACCTGGTGCTGACCACCACCGACGTCAGCAAAACCTACAACGGCCAGCTCGACGCTGCAGGCACGTTCACCGCGACCGGCAGCACCCAACTGTTTGACACCGACACCGCTACCGGCGGCAGCTTTGCCTTCCTCGACAAAAATGCGGGCACCGGCAAGACGGTGACCGTGGGCGGCGCCACGCTCAACGACGGCAACAGCGGCGGCAACTATGTGCTCAGCTATGCGGACAACACCAGCAGCACGATCACGCCTAAAGCCCTGACTTACAGCACCGCTGCTGCCAACAAGACCTACGACGGCGACACCACAGCCGCGGCGACATTGAGTGGATTGACCGGCCTGATTGGGACGGAAACGGTGACGGCTACCAGCACCGGTGCCACCTTCAACACCAAAGACGTTGTCACGGCCAACCTGGTCACCGTCAACAGCGCCACATTGGCCGACGGAAGCAATGGCGGCCTGGCCGGCAACTACAGCATTGCGGCAGGTGGTACGGCGGCAGCCAACATCACGGCCAAGGCACTGACCTACAGCACCACTGCGGCGAACAAGACCTACGACGGTGACGCCACGGCCACAGCAACCCTGAGCGGGTTGACAGGTCTGGTCGGTACGGAGACCGTCAACGCCAACGGAACGGCAACTTTCAACAGCAAGGACGTAGCCACGGCCAATCTGGTCACCGTGAACAGCGCGGCGCTGGCGGACGGCAGCAACGGCGGCCTGGCCAGCAACTACAGCATCGCGGCAGGCGGCACTGCTGCAGCCAACATCACGGCCAAAGCCCTGACCTACAGCACGGCCGCCGCCAACAAGACTTACGACGGTGACAACACGGCCACCGCAACCTTGAGCGGGCTGACGGGTCTGGTGGGTACCGAGACGGTGACGGCCAGTGCCGGTGCAACGTTCAACACCAAAGACGTTGCCACGGCCAACCTGGTTACCGTTAACAGTGCCACGCTGGCCAATGGAACAAACGGCGGGCTGGCCAGCAACTACAGCATTGCGGCAGGTGGCACTGCTGTGGCCAACATCACCGCCAAGGCATTGACCTACAGCACCACCGCTGCCAACAAGACCTACGACGGCGACACTACGGCTTCGGCCAGCTTGAACCTGATAGGGCTGGTCAATACGGAAACCCTGGGAAGTACTGCTGGCGCTACCTTCAATACCAAAGACGTTGCCACGGCCAACCTGGTTACCGTTAACAGTGCCACGCTGGCCAATGGAACAAACGGCGGGCTGGCTAGCAACTACAGCATCGCCGCTGGCGGCACCACTGCGGCCAACATCACGGCCAAGGCACTGGCCTACAGCACCACAGCTGCCAACAAGACCTACGACGGTGACACTACGGCCACCGCAACCCTGAGCGGCCTGACGGGCTTGGTCGGTACCGAGACGGTTACCGCAAGTGCTGGTGCAACGTTCAATACCAAAGACGTGCTGACTGCCAACCTCGTGACCGTTAACTCGGCTACGCTGGCCGATGGCACCAATGGCGGGCTGGCCAGCAACTACTCCATCGCCGCCGGCGGTGCCGCTGCAGCCAACATCACCGCGAAAGCGCTGACCTACAGCACCACTGCAAGCAACAAAACCTACGACGGCGATAACACGGCCACCGCAACCCTGAGCGGCCTGACGGGTCTGGTGGGTACCGAGACGGTGACGGCCAGTGCCGGTGCGACGTTCAACACCAAAGACGTTGCTACGGCCGACCTGGTCACTGTCAATAGCGCGACGCTGGCCAACGGAACAAACGGCGGCTTGGCCAGCAACTACAGCATCGCCGCTGGCGGTACCGCTGCAGCCAACGTCACGGCCAAAGCCCTGACCTACAGCACGGCAGCGGCGAACAAGACCTACGACGGCGACAACACCGCCACCGCAACCCTGAGCGGCCTGACGGGTCTGGTGGGTACGGAGACGGTGACGGCCAGCAGCACCAGTGCAACATTCAACACCAGGAATGTTGCCACGGCCAACCTGGTCACCGTGAATTCAGCCACGCTGGCCGACGGAAACAACGGTGGGCTGGCCAGCAACTACAGCATCGCTGCTGGCGGAACTGCGGCAGCCAACATCACGGCCAAAGCCCTGACCTACAGCACGGCCGCCGCCAACAAGACTTACGACGGTGACAACACGGCCACCGCAACCCTGAGCGGGCTGACCGGCCTGGTGGGTACCGAGACGGTGACGGCCAGTGCCGGTGCAACGTTCAATACCAAAGATGTGCTGACCGCCAATCTCGTGACTGTGAACTCGGCTACGCTGGCCGATGGAACAAACGGCGGGCTGGCCAGCAACTACAGCGTCGCGGCTGGTGGCACCGCTGCAGCCAGCATCACCGCCAAAGCCCTGACCTACAGCACGGCAGCCGCCAACAAGACCTACGACGGTGACGCCGCAGCCGTTGCGACATTGAGCGGGCTGACCGGGCTTGCGGGCACGGAGATCGTAACTGCCAACGGAACGGCAACGTTCAACAGCAAGGACGTGCTGACCGCCAACCTGGTCACCGTTAACAGTGCCACCTTGGCAGATGGCAGCAACGGCGGCCTGGCCAGCAACTATTCCATCGCCGCGGGCGGAACTGCGGCAGCCACCATCACAGCCAAAGCCCTGACCTACAGCACGGCAGCTGCCAACAAGACCTATGACGGAAACGCCACAGCCGCTGCGACATTGAGTGGATTGACAGGCCTGGTTGGTACGGAGACAGTGACGGCCAGTGCCGGTGCGACGTTCAACACCAAAGACGTTGCCACGGCCAACCTGGTCACCGTCAACAGCGCCACGCTGGCCAATGGAACAAACGGCGGACTGGCCAGCAACTACAGCATCGCAGCAGGCGGCACTGCTGCGGCCAGCATCACGGCCAAGGCGCTGACGTACAGCACGGCAGCGGCGAACAAGACCTACGACGGCGACAGCACGGCCACTGCCACCCTGAGCGGACTGACTGGCTTGGTAGGGACCGAGACGGTGACGGCCAGTGCCGATGCGACGTTCAACACCAAAGATGTCGCCACGGCCAACCTTGTGACCGTCAATTCAGCCACGCTGGCCGACGGAAGCAACGGCGGACTGGCCAGCAACTATTCCGTTGCCGCCGGCGGAACTGCGGCAGCCAACATCACCGCAAAAGCGCTGACCTACAGTACTACTGCAAGTAACAAAACCTACGACGGTGACAGCACGGCCACTGCCACCCTGAGCGGACTGACTGGCTTGGTAGGGACCGAGACGGTGACGGCCAGTGCCGGTGCAACGTTCAACACCAAAGATGTGCTGACCGCCAATCTCGTGACAGTGAACTCGGCCACGCTGGCCAATGGAACAAACGGCGGGCTGGCCAGCAACTACAGCATCGCGGCAGGCGGCACTGCTGTGGCCAACATCACCGCCAAGGCGCTGACCTACAGCACGGCAGCTGCCAACAAGACTTACGACGGTGACAACACGGCCACCGCAACCTTGAGTGGGCTGACGGGCCTGGTGGGTACCGAGACGGTGACGGCCAGTGCCGGTGCAACGTTCAACACCAAAGACGTTGCCACGGCCAACCTGGTCACCGTCAACAGCGCCACATTGGCCGACGGAAGCAATGGCGGGCTGGCCAGCAACTACAGCATTGCGGCAGGTGGCACTGCTGTGGCCAACATCACCGCCAAGGCACTGACCTACAGCACCACCGCTGCCAACAAGACCTACGATGGCGACACCACAGCCACCGCAACCTTGAGTGGCCTGACGGGACTGGTGGGTATCGAGACAGTGACGGCCAGTGCCGGTGCAACGTTCAATACCAAAGATGTGCTGACCGCCAACCTCGTGACCGTCAACAGCGCCACGCTGGCAGACGGCAGCAACGGCGGGCTGGCCGGCAACTATTCCATCGCCGCTGGCGGTACCGCTGCGGCCAACATCACTGCGAAAGCGCTGACCTACAGCACGACTGCTGCCAACAAGACCTACGACGGCAATGCCACAGCCGCTGCAACCCTGAGCGGGCTGACTGGCCTGGTGGGGACGGAGACCGTAACTGCCAACGGAACGGCAACGTTCAACAGCAAAGATGTGCTGGCCGCCAACACAGTCACCGTGAACAGTGCGACGCTGGCAGACGGCGCCAACGGAGGCCTGTCCAGCAACTACAGCATCGTGTCAGGTGGCACTGCTGTCGCCAACATCACGGCCAAAGCCCTGACTTACAGCACGGCAGCGGCCAACAAGGAGTACGACGGCAGCATGGGTGCAACGGCCACGATCAGCGGCCTGACCGGCCTGGTCGGGACGGAAACTGTCAGTGTGGCGGGCAATGCCGCCACCTTCAACAGCAAAGATGTGCTGGTGGCAAACCTGGTCACCGTCAATAGTGCGACGCTGGCGGACGGCAGCAACGGCGGGCTGGCCAGCAACTACAGCGTCGCAGCAGGTGGTACCGCTGCTGCCAATATCACCGCCAAGGCCCTGACCTACAGCACGGCCGCCGCCAACAAGACCTATGACGGCAACACCACGGCCACCGCAACCCTGAGCGGGTTGACAGGTCTGGCCGGTACGGAGACCGTCAACGCCAACGGAACGGCAACTTTCAACAGCAAGGACGTGGCCACGGCCAATTTGGTCACCGTCAACAGCGCGACGCTGGCAGACGGCAGCAACGGCGGACTGGCCAGCAACTACAGCATCGCGGCAGGCGGCACTGCTGCAGCCAACATCACCGCCAGGGACCTGACGGTGACAGCCGCTGGCGTGAACAAGGTGTATGACGGTACGACGGCAGCCACCGTGGGCTACGGCGACAACCGTGTGGCCGGTGATGTGCTGGGCGTCACGGGCACTGCCTCCTTCGCCGACAAGAACGCCGGTGTGGGCAAGACCGTCGGCGTGAACGGCATCAGCACTTCAGGCACCGACGCCGGCAACTACAACCTGCTGAACACCACTACAACGACCACGGCCAGCATCACGCCCAAGGCACTGACGGTGACAGCCAACAACGACAGCAAGAACTACGACGGCACGGCCTACAGCGGTGGCAACGGCGTGAGCTACAGCGGTTTTGTGGCGGGCGATACGTCGGCTGATATCGGCGGAACCGTGGGCTATGGCGGATCTTCTCAGGGGGCCGTGGCCGCTGGCAGCTATGTGATCACGCCGGGCGGGCTGAACTCGATCTCCGGCAACTACGCGCTGGGCTTTGCGAATGGCGCGCTCAGCATCAAGACTTCCGACGCCGGCACCGTGGCGCTTGGCAGTGAAACACTGGTCGGCGCCTATGACAGCGCGATGCAGGCTGTGGCCGGCATGGGCGGCGCGTCCGGCGGTGGCGCAGGTGGTGGTGGATTTGGCGGCAGCGCTGACGCCATGGCCGGCACGCTGGCGGCCGCCGCGGCGGAAGCGGGCAATACCGACGAGAACTAGACTCACCCCCGTTCAGACTCACTGCGTGTAGTCTGCTCCCCCCTCGAGGGGGCGGCGCCTGGGGCCGGCGAAGCCGGACCCTCGGCCCCTGCTTGGCTCGTCGGGCGGTGGTGGTTTCGGCGGCAACGCCGCGGCTGATGCGCTCGTAGCAGTCGTTTGGGCGCCTGCACCAGGATTGATAGCGAAATCAGGCTGCAGCGCAATAAAGATGGGCGCAAGCAGCTATCAAAACTGTAGCAAACAAGGGGCGCAAGGCTGCGCCGTGCGTGAAACCCAGGCTATCGCGTCGGTCCGGGGCGTCGTAATATGGCATTTGTCATGCGCGGCGCATGGGCCTGTGGCCCCAACTGGCATACCATCGCCGGCAGGAAAAGAGAGATCTTGGGGGCTTCGCCGCCCGTCCTGTCCCGAAAGGCTACACATGAAAAGCCATGCCGGCATCAACCGCATTTACCGCCTGGCCCGGCGCCGCGCCAGTGCAACGGGCGGGTTCACACTCAACGCTGCCTGCAGCGCTGCATTGCTCCTGCTTGCCGGAGGTGCCCAGCAGGCCCGGGCCGCAGACGCCGCCAGCGCCAGCGTGTCTGCGGGCGCCGCCAGCCTGGCCACGGTGGGCAACACCACCACCGTCAACCAGACCAGCCAGCGCGTGGCGATTGACTGGACCAGCCTGTCTACGGTGGCCAATGAGGCGCTGATCTTTAATCAACCCAATGCGTCGGCGATTGCGCTGAACCGCGTCACCGGTAGCAGCCCGAGCGAACTGCTTGGCAGCCTCACGGCCAACGGCCAGGTGTTTATCCTGAACCCGAACGGCGTGCTGTTTGGCGCCGGAAGCCAGGTCAATGTCGGCGGCCTGGTCGCCTCGACGCTCAGCATGAGCAATGCCGACTTCATGTCCGGCAACCATGTGTTCACGGGTTCGGGCGGCCCGGTTGTCAACCAGGGCACGCTGAACGCGGGGCAGGGTGGCTACCTCGCCTTGCTGGCGCCCGAAGTACGCAATGAAGGCGTGATGACGGCATCGCTGGGCACTGCACTTCTGGCCGCAGGCAACAAGGTCACGCTGAACATTGATAACGGCAGCCTGCTGGGCTACAGCATCGACCAGGGCGCCATTAACGCGCTGGCCGAGAACAAACATTTGATCCAGGCGAACGGCGGGCAAGTACTGCTTTCCGCGAAAGCCATGGACAGCTTGACCACCGCCACGGTGAACAACACCGGTGTCATCGAAGCCAAAACGATCCAGAACAAGGCCGGCCGTATCCTGCTGATGGGCGACATGGACACCGGCACGGTGAACGCAGGTGGCACGCTGGATGCATCGGCACCCATGGGCGGTGATGGCGGCTTTGTCGAAACGTCGGCGGCACACGTCAAGGTGGCTGACGGTGCCGTCATCACCACACTGGCCGCTGCAGGCGGTGGGGGCCACCACGGCACCTGGCTGATAGACCCGACCGACTTCACCGTCGCCGCTGGCAGCGGTGCGCTGACCGGCAGCGGCATAGGCGCGGGTACCCTGGCCGCCAGCCTCAACCTGGGCAATGTGGCGCTGGCGACCAACAATGCCGGCGGTACGGATAACGGCGACATCCACGTCAACGCTGCCTTCACCTGGAACGCGGGCACCACGCTGACCTTGAGCGCCTGGCGCAATATCAACATCAACGCGTCCATCACCTCGCAGCACGCCAATGGCAAGCTGGCACTGGAATACGGGCTGGGCGCCATCAATGCGGGGAACACGGCGACCTACAACGTGCGCGCGCCGGTCAACCTGCGGGCCGGCGACAACTTCAGCACCCGGCTGGGCAGCGACGGCGTCACGGACCCATACAAAGTCATCACCAGCCTGGGCGTGGCAGGCAGCACCACCGGCACCGACCTGCAGGGCATCAACGGCAACCCCACCGGCAACTACGTGCTGGGCGCCGACATCGACGCGAGCGACACGGTGAACTGGAACGCCGGTGCCGGCTTCGATACCCTGGGTGGCGTCGGCGCGCCGGGTATTTTTGAGGGCCGCTTCGACGGGCTCAACCACAAGATCCGCAACCTCTTCATCAACCGCCCGGGCGACAACTTTGTGGGCCTGTTCGGCCTTACACAGAGCACCAGCATCCAGAACCTCGGGCTGGTGGGCGGCAGCATCACCGGCGCCGACTTTGTGGGCGCCATCGCGGGGCAGGGCTGCTGCACCACCTTCAGCAATGTCTACAGCACAGCATCGGTTCAGGGCAACGACGAGGTTGGAGGCCTGGTGGGCGAACTCAGCCAGGGCGGCATCACCGACGCGTACGCCAGCGGCGCCGTGAGCGGCGCCGACAAGGTGGGCGGACTGGTCGGCAGCTCGCTGGACGGCATCATCACGCGCGCCTACAGCACCGGCCGCGTCACTGCCACCGGCATGGCAGGCGGGCTCGTGGCCGAACAGGTTGGAACGGCAGCGACAAACAACAGCTATTGGGACATTGGCACTTCTGGGCAGGCCACCAGCGCGGGCGGCACCGGCAAGACCAGTGCGCAGCTGACGCAGGCCAGCACTTTCAGCGGCTGGGACATCGCCACCCAAGGCGGCTCCACGGCCACGTGGCGCATTTATGAAGGCCAGACCGGTCCGCTGCTGCGCAGCTTTCTGCAGCCGCTCGCGCTGCCCGACACCAGCGTGGCCTACAACGGTGCGCAGCAGTCGGGCGCCGGTGCGCCGGGCGTCACGGCCGCCAGCGGCACCAACCCTGGCAGCTACTTCGCCTGGTCGGACCAGGAGGGCTACGACATCACGGGTGGCACGCTGACGATTTCGGGTGGCAATTTCCTGATCGACGAGGCCTACCGCAGCGCGATGATCTACCTGGCCGGCGTGAACCGCTCCGCGAACCCCCGCATCGGCCTCAGCCCCGACGCCCAGGTCGATGCCCTGAGGACGGCCGCCGCCGAAGCCGGCAACACGGGTGAAGACGAGTAAGTGTCAAGCTGGCGGTGGAGGACAGGAAACGCTTCTCGTCATGCGGTACCACCCAGGAAGTCAGGAAGTGACTGGAGGGGTGCTATGTTTTTTATAGCTGCTGGCGCACGTCTGTATTGCCTATAGGCGTGATTTCCTGGTCAAAAATTGCCAACAAAATGGGATTTTTGGGATCTACGCACCCCGACAGGGTTGGAAAACAGCGCTAAACGGCTTTTTCAGCCAATTCCGGCCTGTTTTTTTAATGCAAAAAGTGCCTCCAGCGCAATATGGACGTGCGCCAGCAGCTATTAAAAACATAGCGTCAAAATCCCCCCAATACGCGCGGGCATCGTTGGTTCCCGCATCCGCGTGGGTACGCCGGTGTTGAAACGCCACATGCAGTCGTTTCCCCATGCATTTCGGGGGTAATTCAAGGATACTTATGGTTACCTTCACGGGGCCCTTGTTACCCCGCTCGTCCAGGCAGTAGCCGGATTTTCTGACCTTCCGAAAAGACTCTCATGAAAAGTCATGCCAGCATCAATCGCATCTATCGCCTGGTCTGGAACGCCGCGCTTGGCCTGTGGGTGGCCGTGGCTGAAACCGCCAAAGGCCGAAGCAGGGGCGGCTCCGCGCGCAGCGGTGTTGAAGTTGCTTCCGCCGGCCCTCGTGGGGGCCTCGTTTTTGTCCTGCATGAACGGTGCCGCGCTGCCGTGGTCATGCTGCTGGCGATGTCCGTCTTTAACTTGCAGGTGCATGCTGCCGATGCGCTGAATTCCACCGTGGTGGTGGGCAGCGGCAATGTCAGCACCAGCGGCGCCACCACCACGATCAACCAGGCCAGCCAGCGCCTGGCGATCGACTGGACGCATCTTTCCACCGCAGCCAATGAGGCGCTGGTGTTCAACCAGCCCAATGCGCAGGCCATCGCGCTGAACCGCATCACCGGCAGCAGCCCGAGCGAATTCCTGGGCAGCCTTACGGCTAATGGCCAGGTGTTTATCCTGAACCCGAACGGTGTGCTGTTTGGCGCCGGCAGCCAGGTCAACGTCGGCGGACTGGTGGCTTCGACGCTTTCCATGAGCAATGCTGACTTCATGGCCGGCAGCACCACGTTTGGCACAGACCCCGGCCAAGCTGGCACCGGCAGCAGCGCGGGCAAGGTTATCAACAAGGGCACGCTGACGGCCGCCACGGGCGGCTATATGGCCTTGCTGGCGCCTGAGGTACGCAATGAAGGCGTGATCACCGCCAGCCTGGGAACCGCTTTGCTGGCAGCGGGTAACAAGATCACCCTGAACCTGGACAACGGCAATCTGCTGGGCTACAGCATTGACCAGGGCGCTATCAATGCCTTGGCTGAAAACAAGCTGCTGATCCAGGCCAATGGCGGCCAGGTTCTGCTGTCTGCCAAGGCGATGGACCAGCTGACCACGGCGACGGTGAACAACACCGGTGTCATTGAAGCGAAGACGATTGCCAACAAGGCCGGCCGCATCCTGCTGATGGGTGACATGGAGACCGGTACGGTCAATGTCGGCGGCACGCTCGATGCCAGCGCCCCCGATGGCGGCAATGGCGGCTTTGTCGAAACCAGCGCCGCGCATGTGAAGGTGGCCGACAGCGCCAGGATCAGCACACTGGCTTCCGCCGGCAACACCGGTAAATGGCTGATAGACCCCAATGACTTCACCATCTCCGCCACGGGCGACATGACGGCCGCAGCCGTCGCGGCCGCTTTGACTGGCGGCAACTTTGAAATCCAGACCGCCACCATGGGCACGGCCGGCGGCAACGGCGACATCCACGTCAACCAGGCCATCAACCGGACGGACAACAACACCTTCACGCTGACTGCCGAGCGCGACATCAACATCAATACCGGCGCGAACATCACCAAAACCAATGCAGGCGCGGCCGGTATGACCATGACCGCCGGGCGCAACATCCTCCTCAACGGCAATATCGGTGTGGGCGGGCCTTCCACAACTCTTTCTGTGACGGCCAACGCTGCCGGCGATATTACCGGCACGGGAACCCTGAACCTGAACGGCGGTGCGCTGGACATGACGGCCGGCGGCAGCATCGGCGGCACCGACGGCCTGGGGCAGATCTTTGCCGGCAGTTTGAAGCTGAAAGCCACCACGGGTGAAGTGGTCATGAATAGCGGCGTGGACTGGCAGGGTTCTTCCTTCGACCTGTACGCGGGTACCAACATCCGGGGAAATGCCGGCGCCGTCAACGCCACCATGAGTGCCCCCGGCGGCAGTTTCACCGCATCTGCGGGCAACACGGGTAATGGCCGAATACGCATCAACAGCTTCTCCAATGCCATAGGCACGCTCAACCTGACCGCCCTGGGGACAGGCGGAGGTGGCCAGGTCGACTTTTTGAGTGCCTCAGCCATCGCCAACGCTTCCATCACGGCAGCCCAGGACGTGAACGTCAGCGCGACTGGCAGCCTCAACCTCAATGCCCTGACCCTGACGGGCGCCAACCAGAACGTCAGCCTGGCGGCCGGCGGTGGCACGCTAACGACGCTGGGGGCCCTGAACACCGGCGCAGGCAACCTGACCTTGTCGGGCGGCTCTATTTCCCTGGGCGGCGACCTGGGCGCCAAAGACCTCAGCCTGACCGCAACAAGCGGCCTGAACATCAACAGGAACCTCACGGCGACGGGCAACCTGGCGCTCACCGCGAGCAATGCGGCCATCCAGCAAACTGCCGGTGTCCTGGTCGCGGGCGGCACGACGACCGTCAATGCCGGCGCGGGTAGCGTCAACTTGAGCGGCCTCAACAATTTCAACGGCGCAGTCAGCGTCAGCAACCTGGGCGTGAACAACGTCGCGATCAACAACGCGGGCGGCGCGCTGACCCTGGGCACTGTGTCTGTCGGCAGCGGCACGCTGAGCCTGAGCGGCAACAACATCGCGCAGACGGGCGCGATCACGCAGGCCGCCGGCGCGGGCGCGGTGACCATCAACGGCGGCGCCGGCGTGATAAACCTGAGCAACGCGGGCAACAATTTCACGGGCGCGGTCGGGCTCAATAATTCCGGCAACAACGCCGTGACCATCCGGAATGTGAACGATCTGGTGCTGGGCCCATCCACCGTGGGCGGCAGCCTGACGGCGACTTCCAACACCGGCTCCATTTCGCAAGCCGGTGCATTGAACGTGACGGGCGCCTCCACGTTCACGCTCAACGGCACCAGCAAGGACGTGTTGCTGGGCACTTCGGCCAATACCTTCGGCGGTGGCGTGACGGTCAATGGCAGCGGCAGCGTCAGAGACATGGCCTTCCGTTATGGCAGCGGTTTTGCCTTTCCCACCACGCCCACCTACTCCGGCATCCTGACACTGATCAGGGACGTCGGAGCCATCAACCTGGGCACGCAAACCTTCAGTGGCGGCCTCGCGCTGACGGCGGGCGGGGGCATCAACCTGTTCGGCGGTACGCTGCAGACGGGCGGCGCGCAGACCTTCAACAGCGCGGTAACGGTTGGCGGAACCGTCAGCCTGGTCAGCACCGCCGGTGGCATCACATTCGCCAACACGGTCGACGGCGCAAACGCACTGAGCACCACGAGTGCCGGGCCCACCAACTTCAATGCGTCGGTGGGCGCCACCACGGCGCTGACCAGCTTGAGCGTCAATTCGGGCGGCGCCATCAACGTGCAGACCGGCGCCACGCTGCGCGCGGGCGACTTGATGATGACGGCGGCAGGCGGCATAGGCAATGGCATCGGCGGTGCAGCGGCTATTGATGCGGCGCGCCTGAGCGCCATCAATTCAGTCGGCGGCCATATTGCACTGTCGCACACCGGCACGGGCACGCTGGTGGTAACAGACCTGGGGCAGGGCGATGGCATACAGAACAGCGTCGTGGGCGGCAACGTCAGCCTGGCAGCGACCAACGGCAGCATCCAGGTGCTGGGCAGCACGGTCAGCGCGGCCGGCGGCAACGTTGTGCTTAGCGCGGCTGGCGTCAGCGCGACGCATTCGGTGGAGATCGTGAACAACGGCGCTACCCAATCGAACGTTGCTACCACCGGCACAGGCAACATCACCATCAACGGCAACCTGACGAGCGGCGGCGCCAGCGCCACCGGCGGCTCGGCGGGCGGTGTGGTCGTCACCAATTCCAACATCACCGCAGGCAGCGGAGTCATCACCATTTCGGGCGACGCGGGCGTGCCGTCCGGTTTGCCGCGGGTGTCACGCGGCGTGCGCCTGGATTCGGGCGCGAAAGTTACCGGCGCCGGCAACATCAGCATCACGGGCCAGGTTGGCAGCAGCTCGCTGGCCACCAGCAAAGGCCTGCAGTTGGCCGGCGGGGCGGAAGTTTCCAGCACCGGTGGAGACGTTGCGCTCACTGGCACGCTAACCAATCATTCCATCCTTGATGGTACGGGCCTGCATGTCAGCGGCAAGGTGCAGTCCGGCGCCAGCAAAAAGATCACGCTCACCGGCACGGCTACGGTGGGCGGTTCCTCGGGCACCGGTGTGCTAATCGATGGGGCAGCAGAGCTGCTCGCCGGCACGGGTGGTTTGACCATTGTGGGTACCGTCAACTCTTCGACGACTGCCACCAACGTCATTGGCACATCCATCACCGCCTCCAGTCCCGCTGCCAGCCCCATCATCAGCTCTACAGGCGCAATAGATATTACTGGCACCATGAGTGCCACTTCCGCTTCAGGCAACGGCGCTTTACGCATGGAGGGCGGCACGATCAACTCCAATGGCGCGAACATTGTCTTGCGTGGCTCCGGCGTGCCTGCGCCTGCGCCTGTGTCTGCCCGTGATGTCTATCTCGCCGGTACGACGGTCGCCAGCAGTGGCGGCGAAATCCAGATTATTGGCGACCGCGTCGAGATTCTCAGTACGGTCAATGCAGGGGCCGGCCGGGTGGTGATTGCGCCCTTTACCGCCAACCGACAGATCACACTCGCGTCATCGGCGGGGGGTATTGAAGCCGTAACACTGAATTTGAGTGCCTTTGAGTTGAGCAACATCACGGCCGGTGTGTTGCAGATCGGTACCCTGACGGGCACGGGCGGCATTGAGATTGGTGGTGCCATAACTGCCGCACCGGGACCCTTGCCGGTCATCAGTTTGCTCAATGCCAGCACCATCAGCCAGACGGGGGCCATCAGTGTGGGCAAGCTCAACGCGGTGGGCTCCTCCGTCACCCTGACCAATGCCGGCAACCAGATCGACGAAATCAGCGGGCGCTCTACCACCGGCGCATTCGCCGTCACCAGCAGCAAGGCCGCGCCGCTCACGGTGGGCACGGTTGACGGGTACACAGGCATCAACTCGGGCAGCAATGTCACCACACTCACCAACCTGAACGGCGCCATCGCGCAGACCCAGGCCATTGTTGCCAGCAGCTTCACCGGCAGCGGTGTGGGTGGCATCAATCTCAACCTGGCTGCCAACCAGATCGGCGCTTTTACGGCAACCAATAGCGGCGCGGGCGATATCGTGCTGCGCAACGGCATCAACACCACACTCACGTCCCTCACCAATACCGGTACGGGCCGCATTGACGTCGACAACATCGGCACGGTCACGCTGGCGTCAAGCGGCATCACCAGCAGCGGCACGGCCACGGGTACCGCCGCCGGCACAGCGGCGGTGCGCATCAAGGGCTCGCAGGGCATTGTGGCCAGCGGCGCGGCTCCGCACATCAGCAATTCGGCGGGCGGCTCGGTCTACCTCGACGGCGGCGCAGGCAGTGTGGGCACCAGCCCCGCCGGCGCGGTGGGTATTTCCGCTGCTTCCGTCACAGCGGTGGCGGCAGGAGGGGCCTCGCAGGTCAACCTGAGCCTGGCCAACGGCGGCACGCTGGAAAACATCTTCGCGGCGGGCAGCGTCAATGTCACGGCCACGACCGGTAACCTGGCGGTCAAGACGGTGTCGAGCAGCTCGGTCAGCCTCAGCGCCGCGGCCGGCGCCATCACCGACGCCAACGGCGCGGCGAACAACATCTCAGGGACGTCTCTGACTGCTTCCTCACAAAACGGCATCGCGCTGGGTACCAATGTGAGCGGCGCACAGACGCTGAGCACCACGGGCGCAGCCGGCGACATCACCATCACCGCCGCCAATGCCATCGACACCAGCAACTTCAGCGTGAGCACCAACGCGGGTTCCGCCCAGACCGTCAGCCTGGCTTCGAATGCCGGCATTACGGTGGGCGGCGCGTTCGGCAACAGCCAGGACAAGCTCAAGCTGATCACGACCGGCGGCAATATTGCCGTCAACGGCGCGCTGACGGCCAGCGAACTCACACTGAACACCGCCGGTACCAGCACCCAGAGCGCGGCCATCACTGCCACGGGCCTGGAACTGCTGGGCACCGGCAGCCATACGCTGAACAATGCAGGCAACGCGGTGACCACGCTGGCCGGCAACACCGGCAACGTCAGTTATTCGCAGGCCGGCGCGCTGGCCATCGGTACCGTCAACACGGCAGGGTTGACCGCCAGCGGCAAGGTGCTGGTGCGCGCCACCGGCGCGGCGGGCGACATCACGCTGAACAATGCGGTCACCTCAGGCAGCGCGGCGAACGACTCGCTGGTGCTGGCCGCCGGTCGCAACTTCATCAACAACGCTGGCGCCACACCGCTGAACCCGGGCGCGGGCCGCTTCCTGGTGTATTCGACCGACCCGACGGCCAACACCATGGGCGGCTTGGCCTCTACCGGCAACGCCTTTAGCCGCACTTATGCGGCCAATGCGCCCACCGATGCTTCCATGACTTCGCTCAGCGGCAACCGCATGGTCTACAGCGTGACGCCGGTGCTCACCATCACGGGTGACAACCAGGCCAAGGTCTATGGCGCGGCCGACCCGGGCCTGACTTACACGCTGAATTCCGGGCTGGTGGCCGGCGACACGGCCGCAACCGCGCTGGCCGGCCTGCTGGCGGCGCCGACGGGTTCTGCGGCCTCCGCAGGCACGCACGCCATCACCCAGGGCACGCTGGCTTCAGCCCTGGGCTACGGCATTGCGTACACCAACGGCACCCTGACGGTGGGCAAAGCCACGGTGAGCGTGACGGGCATGGCGGCCAACAACAAAACCTACGATGGCACCGCAACAGCGACCCTGGGCAACGTCGGCACCCTGACGGGCCTGGCCTACGGCGAGCTATTGACCCTGAATTCCACGGGTGCCAGCTTCTCCGACGCGAATGCTGCCAACGGCAAGACCGTGACCGCCACCTACGGCCTGGCCAACGGCGCGGGCGGCCTGGCCAGCAACTACCAGCTGGCGGCGGCTCCCGTCACGGCGACGGCCGACATCAACAAGGCCAACCTGAGCATCACGGCCAACAATGACAACCGGACCGTGGGCGCCGCAGCCTATACCGGCGGAAACGGCGTGAGTTTCAGCGGCTTTGTGGGCGGCGAAACGGCGGTCGTGCTGGGCGGCGCGCTGACCTACGGCGGCAGTTCGCAAGGCGCGAGCGCTATGGGCAGCTACGCCATTACGCCCGGGGGCTACAGTGCCGGCAACTACGCGCTGGCCTATGTCGACGGCGTGCTGACCATCAACCCGGTAGCAGCGCCTGCGCCGGTGCCGGTAGTGCCAGGCGGCAGCCCGGCAAGCGACGCTTATCTGAGCGCGCTGCGGAACATCGCGAGCCTTGGCGCTTCAGGTGACGGTGGCGGCGCGCAGGGTGGTGGTGCGGACCCCAGTGACGCCCTGAAAGCCGCCGCTGCCGAAGCCGGAAATACGAACGAGGAATAAGCCCACCCCCGTCCAGCCTCACTTCGTGTAGCCTGTTCTCAGGGGGCGGCGCCTGCGGTCTGGCAAAGCCAGTCCCGCGACCCCCGTTTATGCGCCCAGAACTCTTCAACCAGCATGAGCCGTGGAACCGGCTTTGCCGGGCCACAGGCGGGCGGCCCCCTCGGGGGGCAAGGAACTACACGGAGTGAGTGACTGTGGGGGCCAATGGAAGCCACAAGGTAAAGCGCGTGCCCGCCGGCCCCGATTGCCAGTTGACCGTGCCGTCAATGGTTTGCGCGCGGCGCCGCTGGTTTTGCAGGCCTTTCCCCGCGGCGTCGCCAAAGGCTTGGTCGACATCAAAGCCCTGGCCGTTGTCTTCGATGATGACCTGCACCCCGGCGCCTTCGATGGCAGTGCTAAAGCGGATCTCGGTCGCATGCGTATGGCGCAGGATGTTGGCCACGCTTTCCTGGATGATGCGCAGGATGTGCAGCGCGCTGGAAGGGTTCAGCCAGTCCAGCGTGGGGAGTACCTGCACTTCCCACAGCAGCGTGACGCCGGTGCCTTCCAGCCGGGGTTCGAGCCGGAAACGCAGTGTGGCCAGCAGCAGCAACAGGTCGGCCTCCACCGGCTCCATCGAGTCGATGGCGAGCTTCAGGTCGTCCATGCAGTCCTTGAGGGTCTGCGTCACGCGTTCGTCACTCATGCCGCCGACTTCGATGGAGCGGATGGCGCTGATCAGCGTCGAGCCCAGGCCGTCGTGCATGTCCTGCATCATGCGCTGGCGTTCATCGCTCAGCATCTGCTGCTGGGCGATCTCGCGCAGGCTGCGGTGGCTGGCTTCAAGTTCGGCTTCACGCGCCCGCAGGCGCTCGGCCAGGCTGGCGTTGACCTGCTCGACTTCCGCAATGGCGCCGGTGTAACGGCGGTACATCACATAACCGAAGACGCTGAAGGTGATCGCGTTGGTATGCGGGCCCATATACCAGCTTTCGGGGCTGATGAAATTGTTCTGTACCAGCCAGTCGGTCGCGCTAAAGAGCGTGGCCAGCACCGTCCCGATGGCCACCACCATGGCGCTGCGAGAGCGCCCCCAGGCGTTGATGACGCCCGCCACGCTGACGCTCACGCCCATCAGTGCGGCCACCACATACAGCACTGGTGTGGTCCTCGGCGTGTTGGGCAGGGCCGACCACAGGGGCAGGGTCAGCAGGGCCATCAGCACGGACGCGGTGATCAGTGCCCGCGTCAGCCACAGTTGCTGGCGCCGGTGCAGCAGGCCGATTGAAAAGTGCACCACCGTGACCAGCCAGAACAGCGAGTTGACGGTGAACCAGGCAAACCAGTCGTTGGCAATCGGGAAGCTCACATAAAAATGCAGGCCCCGCACGAAGGACATGACCGCCAGCACAAAAAACAGCAGATAGCCCGGCTCATGCCGGCGCCGCAACCACACCAGCAAGGCGAAGATGCCGACCGCGAGGAAAGCCGAGCTGAACATGCCCGGCAATTCCTGCTGCAGCCATTGGCGGCCGCGGTAGCGCCAGCTGATGGCATCCACCGGGCCCAGCCACAGTGATGACAGCGCCACCTGCGTCGCAGCCGTGTGCTCGATGCGCAGCGTGATCTCGTGCGGCGGCCGGCCATCGGGTGATTTCTCCAGCAGCACCCACAGCGGCGTGTGCGGGCTGTTCCATAACGGGCCTTGCTGCTGTGCGGTGTGTACCAGGTGACCGTCGGCATACACCGCGAGGGTGCCGTCGGTGCGCACGCGGGCCGCATACAGCGCCAGCGGCGTGGACGATGCCGGGGCCTGCGGCACGGTCAGTCGAAACCAGCTGGTGCGTGTGACGGGGGCCACGCCGGCGGATGCTGCAGCCCGGGCCTGTCCCAGCAACGCTATGGGCAGGGCATGCGGCAGCGTAACGGGTTGCCAGCGGTCCAGCAGGATTTGGCCGTCGAGGGTGAGCGGTGGCGAGGTGAAGCCCGCATCGGTTTGCACCTGCCAGTCAGCCTGGGTGAGATGCAGGGCCGCTGCGTTGGGGGAACCACCCTCGCGGGTGCCTGCAGAGTCACAGGCGACAAGACCCGTCAGCACCGCAGCTGCTGCCAGCAGCGCTACGGCCGCACGGGGCGAAAAGCGCAAGGGGCGCAAGAGGCGCGAGAGGCGGTGGTGATGAAAGGGCATTCGCGCGGGCAACTACTGCGCCAAAATGCCCTGGTTCCTGGCTTCGTAGATTGCTTCAGCCTTGGAGGTCACCTTGAGTTTGCTGTAGATGCGCCGCACAAAAGTGCGCACCGTGAAGTGCGACAACTCCATCAACCTGGCGATTTCCACCGCAGTGAAGCCTTTGGTGATGTAGTCCAGCACTTCTTTTTCACGTGCCGACAGCAGCGATGACGCGTCGATATCGGCGGGCGTCGTGCCGGCGCCGGCTGCGGTGCTGCGGCGAAAGCGCGCCAGCACCTGCCGGGCGATGATGGGGCTGATCGGGCTGCCGCCGCTGGCCAGGCTGCGGATCTCTGCCGCCATCTTCAGCGGTGAGCTGTCTTTCAGCAGGTAGCCGGCAGCGCCGGACTCAATCGACTGCATCACATGCGTCTCGTCGCCAAAATTGGTGCTCACCATGATGCTGCATGCCGGCCACTGTCGGGAAGCCGCGCGGATCACGTCGATGCCAGAGCCATCGGGCAGGCCTAAATCAACCAGCAGCACATCGGCCGGCGGCTGCATCAGCATCTGCAAGCCTTCGGCACGGGTACCTGCCGCGCCCACCAGGCGCATGTCAGAAGCGCCTTGCACCACGCGGCTCAGCGCTCCGCGAAAGCCCGGATCGTCCTCGACGATGGCGACATGGATCATGGGCAGGTCTTGTTCAGCGGGAGGTGCATTCATCAGGCAGACATTTTGCGACGGTTTTCGGGTACACGACTCGCTATTTGTGTAGATCGTTTGTTCTACGTGCAAGCCGGTAACGGGTGTCTTGTCACCGGCAGGGCCTGTTCACTGCCCCGTCGGTGCCGATCATCATGCCATCCGGCCGACCGGATCGCTATATTTTTGATAGCTGTCTGCGCCCATTGCTGTTGGTCTGCAGCCCGATCTCGTCTCTAGAACGGGGCACCTGAAGGTATCTGGCGTAGCGCATATGCGCTACAGACAGCGGCTTTCGTGATTCGTACGATGACGGCCAGTCGGCCAGAGCGTTCCATAACAGCCGGGGCGCGGGCCCGGCTGATTGGCGAACCGCCTGGTCCGCTGCAAGCTCCGCCCTTCAACGAAAGTCTTCCATGAAAAGCCACGCCAGCATGAACCGTATTTACCGCCTCGTCTGGAACGCGGCTTTAGGGTTGTGGGTGGCTGTGGCTGAGAACGCCAGAGGCAAAAGCAAGGGCGGCTCTGCGCGTAGCAGCGTGCTGTTCGGCTCGGCACCGGCCGAATCGGCTGAAGGGGGTGGCGAAGGCGCGGGCTTCAGGCTCAATACCGCCTGCCGCGCAGCGCTGGTATTGCTCACTTCTCTTGCCGTGGTCACGCACCAGGCGCGTGCTGCCGATGCGGCCAATGCCAGCGTGACCGCGGGTGCGGCTGGCATCACCACGGTCGGCAACACCACCACGATCAACCAAAGCTCCCAGCGGGTAGCCATCGACTGGACATCCCTGTCTACCGCAGCGAACGAAGCGCTGAGATTCAACCAGCCCAATGCGCAGGCGATTGCGCTGAACCGCATCACCGGCAGCAGCCCGAGCGAGCTGCTGGGTAGCCTCACGGCCAACGGCCAGGTCTTCATTCTCAATCCCAACGGTGTGTTGTTTGGTGCGGGTTCTCAGGTCAACGTTGGCGGCCTGGTGGCTTCTACCCTTTCCATGAGCAATGCCGACTTCATGGCCGGCAACAACGTGTTCACGGGTTCCGGTGGCTCGGTGGTGAATCAGGGCACGCTGAACGCAGGGCAGGGCGGCTATCTGGCACTGCTGGCGCCCGAGGTGCGCAACGAAGGCGTCATGACCGCGAGCCTTGGCACGGCGCTTCTGGCAGCCGGCAACAAGATCACCCTGAATCTGGACAACGGGAGCCTGCTCGGTTACAGCATCGATCAGGGCGCGATCAACGCACTGGCCGAGAACAAACAGCTCATCAAGGCCGACGGCGGCCAGGTGCTGCTCGGCGCCAAAGCGCTGGACAGCCTCACCATGGGAACCGTCAACAACACCGGCGTCATTGAAGCGAAGACGATTGCCAACAAGGCCGGCCGCATCATGCTGATCGGCGACATGGAGCACGGCATGGTCAACATGGGCGGTACGCTGGATGCCAGCGCCCCGGATGGCGGTGACGGCGGCTTTATCGAGACAAGCGCCGCGCACTTCAAAATCCTGCCGGGCTTCAGGGTGAACACGCTGGCGCCGCGAGGCAAGACCGGCACCTGGCTGCTGGACCCGGCCACGATGACCATCGCGGGCGGCACAGGCGGGGCCGCCGACACCATTTACGAGGACACGATTGAAGCGATGGGTTCCGACGTGGTTATTGAGGCCACGGATTCGATCAACGTCACGGGCACTTTCGGCAATGGCGATGTGGAGCTCCTCAGTGGCCGCAATCTCACCATCAGAACCACAGGCCCCACCGGTACCGGCATCGACCTCACGGGCAGCACGCATGGCGCCGGCCTGACGTTCAAGGTTTCCGGCGGGGGCTCGGCGAGCGTGACCACAGCCGCGGCCAGCCAGGCCATCAAGACCTCCGCAATTTCCGTGACCGGCGGCGCCGGAACGATCAATATCAACTCCGCCGGCGCGCTGGATATCAGCAACACGGTCCTGCAGACCAGCGGAGGCGCGATCACGCTGTCCGGGGCGGGCCAGGCCGGGAGCTCGGGCGTTCTGGTGTCCCAGAGCACCGTGAACGCCGGCACCGGCGCCCTCACCATCAACGGCACCACGACAGACCAGTCGCAGTATGGCGTGCTGCTGGACCGCTCCACGCTTACCAGCGGCAATGCCAACATCAACAGCGCCGATAGCGCCGTGAAGCTGGCGGGCACCAGCGTGGCAAGCACCGGAAACATTACCGTCGAAGCGTCGGGTGCCAGGACGAGCCACCACGCGCTCGAGCTCGTCAATGAAGGCGTCACGCAAACCAACGTCGGCGTCAGCGGGGGCGGAACGATAAACATCACCGGCAGACTGGTGAACGGCGGCGGCAGCGCCACGGGCGGCTCTTCGGGCGGTGTGGTTGTCACCAATTCCAGCGTGACCGGCCGCACCGGCGCCGTCACCATCGCCGGTGACGTAGGCACGACCGGGGTCATTGCTCAGGTGGCCCGCGGGGTACGGCTGGATTCTCTGGCCAAGATCACGGGTGCGGGCAACATCGACATCACCGGGCGTACAGGGTTGTTTTCCCTGGCAGGCACTGCCGGCGTGGAACTCGGCACCGGCTCGGAGGTATCCAGCACCGGCGGCTATATCACCGCTACCGGCCGGGCCGGTGTCAGTAGTGCCGCCACCGAGGTCAAGGGCCTTATAGCAAGAGGAAAAGTGCAGTCCGGCACCTTGCGCAGCATCACGCTCGACGGTTCGTCCTCGTTAAATGCTGCCGGGATCAGCGGCTCCGGCGTCCTCATCGATGCAGGCGCAGACATCATCGCGGGCAGGCTTGGTTTTAACAGTACGGGTTTGTTCAGTAGTTCAAACGGGGGAACGGCGAATATTACCGGCATCTCCATGGTGGGCGGCAGCATCAACTCGACCGGCGAGATCACCATGATCGGCAACCTCGGTGGGACAAGTTCTATGGGCGGGGGGCATGCCGTGAGCCTGACCGGCGGCAGCATCAACTCCAACACGGCGGCCATGACGCTGCGCGGAATGAATTTTCCAGCGGGTGCAATTGCGCCGGCCGGCAGCTACGCCCTGAACATCGACGGCACCAGCATCACCAGCGGAGGCGGTGCGATCACGCTGCTGGGCGACCGCATCAACATCGGCTCCGCCGTCAACGCGGGCGCGGGCAAGGTGCTGGTCAACACGGACATCTTCAGCGCCAACCAGCCGATCACACTCGGCGGCGCATCAGAAACCGCCGCCATGAACCTGAGCAACGCCGAGCTTAACCGGATCACCGCGTCGGTGATCGCGATCGGCAGCACTTCCAATACAGGCGGCATAGTCATCGGCAACACCGGCGGCGCGATCAACCTGGCCAGCGCACCCAGCTTGAGCCTGATAAACAGCAACGCTGCAGGTTCGGGCATCTCGCAAACAGCGGCATTCACGGTTGCCAACCTGAAGGCCGATGCACAAACCGTCATCCTGGCCAACTCACTCAACCAGATCAGCCAGGTCAGCGGTCGCGCCTACGGAACGAACAATTTCGAGGTTAGCTCCTACTCTGCATTGTCGGTGGGGACGGTGGACGGAACGGCCGGCATCACCCAGTCCGGCACCGGTCTTGTTGCGCTGCTAAGCCGCGGCGCGCTGTCGCAAACCCAGGCCATCGTCGCGAACACCTTGCAGGCCACCAGTTTCGGGGGCATGACGCTGGCCAACGCAGGCAACCAGATCCAGAATTTCGGCAGACTTAACAACAGTACATCGGGCGACATCACCCTTCGCAACACCGCCGCCACCGCCAGCTTCCAGGGCAGCTTCAACAGCGCCGGCCGCGTCGATATCGCCAACACGGGCAATATCTTGATGGTGGGCTCCTACATGCCTTTTTTGAGCAACGCCACGGGTACGACTGCGGGCACCGCCGGCTTCAGCATGGTGGCCACGGGCGGCATCAGTACGCAAACTGTCCAGACCAACATCAATCCCCTCTCGGGTGGCTCGGTCTACCTGGAGGCGGGCAACGGCAGCATAGGCGCCAGCACCGCCCGCCCCATCACCATTTACACGACCGGCCCGGTCGTTGCGGTGGCGAGCGGCGCCGGTTCACAGGTCAACCTGGACCTGGCCAACGGCGGCACCCTGGAAAACGTCAGTGCAACGGGCGCGGTGAACGTCACCGCTGCCTTCGCCCTGGCGGTCAAGACGGTGTCCGGCAGCTCGGTCACTCTCAGCTCCTCGCTCGGAGCCATCCTTGACGCCAATGGCGCGGCCAACAACATCACCAGCACCACGCTTAACGCGACCGCACGGGAAAGCATCACGCTGGGCACCAATGTGACCGGCCTGCAAACGCTGGCGACCACAGAACCTGGCGCTGCGGGCGACATCAGCCTCACTGCCGCCAATGCGCTGAGTACCAGCAATCTCGCCATCAGCACTAACGCCGGGTCTGCGCAGACAGTCAGCGTGTCATCCGCGGCCGGCATCACGGTCGACAACGCCTTCGGCAATGCGCAGGACAAGTTCAAGCTGATCACGACCGGTGGCAACATCGCCATCAACGGCGCGCTGACGGCCAGCGAACTCACGCTGAGCACCGCCGGTACCAGCACACAAACCGCGGGCATCACGGCCACCGGCCTGGAGCTGCTGGGCACGGGCACGCACATCCTCAACAATGCAGGCAATGCGGTCACGACGCTGGCCGGCAACACAGGCGATGTGGCCTACGCGCAGGCCGGTGCGTTGACGGTGGGCACCGTCAACACGGCAGGCCTGACGGGCACCGGAAAGGTGCTGGTGCGGACCACGGGCGCGGCCAGCGACCTCACGCTGGCCAACAGCGTCACGTCCGGCAGCGCAGCCAACGATTCGCTGGTGCTGGCCGCTGGGCGCAACTTTGTGAACAACGCCGGGGCTGGCGCGCTCAACCCAGGCGCGGGCGGCCGTTTCCTCGTGTATTCGACCGATCCGGCTGCCAGCACCCTGGGCGGCATGGCTTCCACCGGCAATGCCTTTGGCCGCAGTTACGCCGCCAATGCGCCCAGCGATGCGTCGATGACCTCGATCACCGGCAACCGCTTTGTCTACAGCGTTGTGCCGACGCTCAACGTCAGCGGCGACAACCAGAGCAAGGCTTACGGCGGCGCCGACCCGGCTCTCACCTACGCCGTCAACAGCGGCCTGGTGGCGGGCGACACCGCGGCCAGCGCGCTGAACGGTGCGCTGTCGGCGCCCACAGGCGCCGCCACGACCAGCCCCACACATGCCATCACGCAGGGCACGCTGGCATCGGCCCTGGGTTACAACGTCGTCTATACCAACGGCACGCTGACGATGACCGGTACGCCGCCTTTGCCTGCATCCCTTTTCGGCGTGACGGCAGCGCTGGATGGGCCTTATGTGACCGCGCTCAACACCATTGCCGGCACGGGCAATGCCATGGGTGGCGTCACGGGTGGCGCCGATAGCGCCAATGGAGATGGCACAGGCAGCATATCGAGCGCGGTGGACGACGATCCGTTCAACATACTGGATGATGGCGCGCGCATGAAGGCGTTGAATGCCGCCGCAGAGGCAGCCCGCCAGGACAGAGGCGAATAGGCGGCAGCTTGGGGAGGAGGCGGGGTAGGCGAGGCCCTGGTGGGCCTGCGGTGAGACTCTGCGCAGGCAGCCTGCACGGGTGTGGTGACCTTGCTGGCCACTGGCTTGCCTTTGGTGACTGCCAGTACAGGCAGTACTACGCCCGGCACGCCAGACACAGTGCAGTACAGGATCGCGCTGCAAACCGTCTACCAAACCAGCCGCGAGACGGTCAACAGCGGCCCCGCCAGCTTCATTGAGCCCGACAACCGCGACGATGAGGCGGGCGGGAATGGCAACGGCAGTAACGGCAACAGCGGTGACAGCGGCAACGCCAGGCTGTTGAACTCGCTGGTCAGTATCGTCAGCTGCGGTTTATTGATGCCCAAAAGCGTTAGCCACGCCACTTGTGAATAAACCATTTTCATGGCTCTTCATTAGCTCAGTCGGGCTGTAGCCATTTATGGGCGGGCGCAAGCAGCTATTAAAAATGTAGCAATGACTCCGCGAAAGCCAAGTCGTCCCCCAACGATGGCAAGCTGGACGCGCGGCCTGGCCATTTCGGAGCCTGCAGGGAATCCCTGGTTGGGCTGAGCGCTTACATCAATTGGGGCGCCGTTGGGCGACGTTGGGCGACGGATTAGGGTGGGCCTCATAGCGCATTTGTGCTACAGGCAAAACCGGCAGATATAGTTACGATTGGTTTCATGTCCCTAAAAATGGGGACATACAGGATGAGCTGTCTCTGCGACATTGCCGGAGCGGTCACGCTGGACGTACTGCATCCGCAGTATGGCTGCATGAGAGTCGGGTACACACAATTGCAGGATGTCGCCCGGGGCATCGAAGCCATGGCCCTGGGGGGGCGATGGGGTGTATGGATGGTCAGCTGCCATGAAGGAGCAGTGGCTTGTGTTGGATGAGCATTAAGAAAAGTAGAGCGAAACAATGAAACAGAATTCGTTACCCCTTTCCGCGCTGGCTTCAGCCCTGATGCTGGCCTTGCATACCGGCGCCTGGGCGCAGACTGCCCCAGCCCCCGACGCCGGCCAGGTGCTGCGCGACCTGCAGCAGGCGCCCGCCTTGCCGCCGCCACAGAGCGTTCCGCTGCAGCGCATCGAAGAGTCAGCCGACCCCAGCCAGAAGGGCGAGGCGAGGGTGCTCGTCAAATCCATCACCATCAGCGGCAACCAGGAAATCCCGTCCAGCGAACTTCAGCCCCTGGTGGCCGGCCTCATAGGCGCGGAGCGCTCGCTGAGCCAGCTCAGTGCCGCCGCGCGCCGCATCACGGCCTACTACCGCAGCAAGGGGTTTGCCGTGGCCCGCGCTTATTTGCCCGCGCAGGACATCACCGACGGCGCTGTCACCATCAGCGTGATTGAAGGGCGCATTTCCAGCCACAAGATCAACAACCAGTCGCTGCTGAGTGACGAACGCGCGCAGGCCTACCTGGGCCAGGTCAAGGACGGCGACGTCATCAAGTCCGACCAGATTGACCGCGGCCTGCTGCTGCTGCAGGACACCCCCGGCGTCAGCACCTCGCGCGCCACGCTGCAGCCCGGCGCCAGCGTGGGCACGTCCGAGCTGCTGATTGAGGTCAGCCCGGCCAAGCCCTACAGCGGCAATGTCGTGGTCGACAACTACGGCAGCCGCTACACCGGCGAATACCGCGTGGCCGGTACGTTCAACCTCGTCAGTCCGCTGAAGATCGGCGACCAGCTCACCGTCAACGCGCTGACCAGCGGCCGCAACCTGAACTTCACGCGGCTGGCCTACCAGTTGCCTGTGGGCAGCGACGGCCTCAAGGTAGGCGCCGCCTACTTCGATACGCGCTACAAGCTGGGCCAGGAGTTTGAAACCTTGCAGGCCCACGGCACGGCCACCTCTGCCAGCCTGTTTGCCGCTTACCCCTTCATCCGCAGCCAGCTTAAAAACCTGAACGGCACGGTGTCGGTGGAAGACAAGCAGCTCAAAGACTATGTAGACGCGACCTCTACCTTCACACCCAAGAAAATCCTGGTCACCACCTTCGGCCTTTCAGGCAACCTGCAGGACGCCCTGGGCGGCGGGGGCATCACCGGCCTGGATTTGTCGGTGGCAATGGGCAACCTGCGCATCAACTCGCCCACCGCCTTGGCGATTGATGCGGCCTCGGCCCAGTCCAACGGCAGCTACACCCGTGTTTCTTATGGCGCCAACCGTCTGCAGCGCTTTACCGACAGCACCTTCCTGGCCGTGTCAGTGACGGGCCAGCTGGCCAGCAAAAACCTGGATTCGTCCGAGAAGTTCTCATTGGGCGGTGTCAACGGCGTGCGCGCCTATCCGCAGGGTGAGGCTGGCGGCGACGAAGGCTACCGCGGCACGGTTGAGTTGCGCCACAACGTGATGGCCAATGTGCAGGCTACCGTGTTCTATGACTGGGGCAAGGTCACCATCAACCGCAACCCTTTCGGCGCGGCGGCTTCCAACAGCCGCCAGCTGGCCGGCGCGGGCTTTGGCCTGAATGCCAGCCTGGCGGGTGTGCAGCTGCGTTCTTCGCTGGCCTGGCGCACCGACGGCGGCCTGCCGACTTCCATCCCGGCCTCATCGGCCAAACGGCCCACGCTGTGGCTGCAGGCGTCCATGGCCTTCTGAAGGGCCTGGTATCTGAGGCTTGCCGGCGGCTCTCAAATTCCCGAAGTAAATCGGGTGTTTGGCTAATAAGGACGGGCGCAAGCAGCTATCAAAAACATAGCGACTTCGAGCACTGCCTTGCGGGTTGCCGTGTAAAAGTTTTTTCGGCCTGGTGATTTGGAGCAGGGCGATAAAGGGGCGGCACTATCGCGCGCTAGGCGCGCTGAAAAAATAGCGCGCCGAGGTTTCCAGGACGCGCAAAGCGTTTGCCCTGACATCGCTTGAGAGCTGCTTAGGGGCTTGCACGTAAAACGGCCAGTTGGCAGAGGTGCGGCCCTGTTGTGGCCGGGTGAACGGAATGACTGGCGTGGCCAGGGTGACAGGGGTGAAGGGTGGCCTGGTGGGAGGGTCATGTAGAAGCTGCATGTCAGTCTCTGGGTTGGTTGTTCTATGGAAATCACTTTTGAAGAACAATGGTACTGTACATACATACAGTCTTCAACTATGATTTACCCATGGACACAAACACCCCACCCGAATGGATTGCCCGCTGCGCTGAAAGGCTGCACCAGCGATGGCACACCGTCGGGCCTGACCAGCTTGAAGAGGTCGCCGCAGTCATCTGGCAGGACGTGAACCTGCGGCGCATGGCGCCCGCTGACGCCGCGGCGCTATGGCTCAAGCCGGTTGTGCCAGCCCCAGACGGGGCATAGCGGGCCGGCCGCAAGCGGCGCAGCGCGCAGCGGCCTTACTTTTTCATTTCGTCCTTGCCCATGGCGTCCTTGGCCATGGGGTCTTTTTTCATCTTGTCTTTTTTGGCCATGGCCATCTTGTCGTCCTTCTTCATGCCGTCCTTCGCCATGGCGTCTTTACCCATGGCATCTTTCGCCATCGGGTCCTTGGCCATGGCATCTTTTTTCATCGCATCCTTCTTCATGCCGTCTTTGGCCATGGCGTCTTTGCCCATGGCGTCCTTTTTCATCGCGTCTTGCGCCATGGCACTGCCGCCGGCGAAGAGCATGCAGGCAGACAGGAGGGTTGCAGTCAATTTGTTCATGGTGTTGTCCTTGAGTGGTAGTGAATGAATGGATTGAATGAAAAAGGCAATCGTTAAATGATTGCCCGCGTTGCAGGGTCTCTGAGCCGCGCTCAGCTACCTCCGAACCAGTTGTAGCCCTGGTCTTCCCAGTAGCCTCCAGGGTAGGTGTTGGTGACAAAAATCGCCTGGATGTGTTTGGGGTTCTTGTAGCCCAGCTTGGTGGGCATGCGCAGCTTCATCGGGAAGCCGTATTTGGGTGGCAGCGGCTGCCCGTCGTAAGTCAGCGCCAGCAGGGTTTGCGGGTGCAGCGCGGTGGGCATATCGATGCTGGTGAAGTAGTCGTCGGCGCATTTGAAGCCGACGTACTTCGCGCTCAGGTCGGCGCCCACATGACGCAGGAAACTGCCGAAGTGCACGCCGCCCCATTTGCCGATCGCGCTCCAGCCTTCCACGCAGATGTGGCGGGTGACCTGGTCCACTTGTGCCATGGCGCGCAACTCGGGCAACGCCCATTTGCGCCTGTCGGACACCATGCCCGTGACTTCCAGCCGGTAGCTGCTTTCCTCGATTTCCCGGATTTCGTCCTCGCCGTAGTAGGCGTTAAAGGGGAAAGGCCGGGTGATCATTGATTCGGGGTAGGTCGGCGCCAGTCGATTGGGGTCAAACAGCAAGCCCTGCACTTCGTCGTTGATGCGCGAGATCTTGCCGAGAGCGGTGTTGACGCTTTCGCTGTCGTCCAGCATGCAGCCGGTCAGCATGGAAAGACCGCCCAGCGTGAGCGAGGTGCGTAAAAAATTGCGGCGTGCCGTACCGAGCTTGCGGGTGTGGGCAATGCGCGCAACGGCTTCATCCAGCACGGCGGCGCTGTCGATGTCCATACGGGGAGGGGGCTTGATGATCATGGGTAATCCTTGCGGCTTTGCGGCGGTTGGGCAGTTCGGCGGGTCAGCGGCCGCGAACCATGTAGACGAGGGTGCGCGGCACCAGCGCCACCATCACCAGGTGAACCGCGACGAATGCGGCCAGCGCGCCCATGGCGAAAAAGTGAACCAGGCGCGCACCTTCGTAACCCCCCATCAGTTCGCGCAGGAGCGGAAACTGCACAGACTTCCAGAGCACCAGGCCTGAAACGACGAGCAGGACACTGTCCACCATGACAAAGAGATAGGCCAGGCGCTGTACGGTGTTGTAGTGGCTGGGGTCGGCATGGGCCAGCTTGCCCTTGAGGGCCGCCAGCAAGTCGGCGACCAGCGCCTTGGGTGAAAGCGGAAAGAATTTGTGAAAGAGCCGGCGCGTGACGATGTTGAACGCCAGGTAGAGCAGGCCATTAAAGAACAGCAGCCACATGGCCGCAAAGTGCCACTGCAGCGCGCCGCCCAGCCAGCCGCCCAGCGTGAGGTCTTTGGGAATGCTGAAGCCCAGGAAGGCAGTGGCGTTGTAGATGCGCCAGCCGCTCATCATCAGCACGACCACGGCCAATGCGTTGAGCCAGTGCATGGCGCGCAACCAGCCAGGGTGGATGATCTGACGGGACGTGTTCATGAAATGCTCCTCTTGTGCTGGCCGCAACGCCCGGTTTTCCAGTGGATTACCGGGATTTCCGCCGCAGTCTTGCTGCGTGTTGCTGTTTGGTCGGGCCGGGCACGCACTTCTTACACGCTGATGGCATTTATTTGAAAAAAGGCTCCCGGGCTGGCTGGATGGCCTTGGGTTGGCTGGCGCCTAAAATCGGCCGGTGTCCCTGCCCAAACCCGCAATAGAGCCAAGATGCACCGCTACAAAAGACTGATCGCCGTGGTCGCGTTTCTGGGCCTGCTGCTGGCGGTGTTCCAGCTTTCCGGTTTGCGCGACAACTTCAGTCTGGTCTTCCTGCACCAGAAATTCCTGGACAACGAAGTCAGCGGCCTGCTGATTTTTATTGCCCTGTTTGCGCTGGGCAACCTGATCCAGATCCCGGGCTGGATTTTTCTGGCTGCGGCTGTGCTGGCGCTCGGCGAGATATGGGGTGGCCTGGCAACTTACCTCGCAGCCGTGATCTCATGCGCCTTCACCTTCTGGCTGATTCGCCTGATGGGCGGGGACGCTTTGCGGCAGATCAAGGGTCGGTGGGCTCAACGCACGCTGGCTCAGCTGGACGCGCGGCCGGTGGCGAGCATCGTGGTGCTGCGCTTGCTGCTGCAGACCGTACCGGCGCTGAATTACGCGCTGGCAATGTCAGGGGTGAAGTTTCGTGACTACCTGGTGGGCACCCTGCTGGGCCTGCCGCTGCCGATTGCGCTGTACTGCGTGTTTTTTGATTACCTGGCGCGGGTGTTGAAGGTGCCGGGGTACTGAACCTAAACGGCGTTGCCTGCCATGCGGGAAAAGAAGGGCAGCGCAATCGCTGCCGCAAGAGAGAAGAAAAAAACCAGCCCATAGGTCATCAGGGCGAGCAAGGCTCCGCCTTTCAATTCAAGGGGTGCACCCGCCCTTGTTCTGGCTCGCGAGCCGAGCCACCATGCACCCAGACCCAGTTGTGCCGCCAGTCCGGTGGCCAGGTCCACAAGGGATTGGCGTATGGGGTCCGAGCCGGCGCCCAGCGACCTGACAACAGCACCGACGGCGAACAGAACCATGAACAGGACAACACCGAAAATGAATGCGTGTTTCCAGCTCAGTTGCGTACGGCGATAAAGCCAGGCCGCCAGTTTGACGCAGACAACATACGAAAAAATGGTGAATGCAATCGGGACAAGGCCGGGAAGTTCTGGCATGCGTCAATCTCCGCAGTCAAGGGCCTTGCCCAGCACATGCTGGTAGACCGCCAGGTCTTGCGCCGAAAAGCAGCAGAACACCACTTCCGTCAAGGAAGAGGGTTGCTGCAGAGCCTGGCGCACGCTGGCCACTGCGACCTGGGCAGCCAACTCAATCGGGTAGCCGTAAATGCCGGTGCTGATGCTGGGGAAGGCCATCGACGTGACGCCTTTGGCTGCCGCGATTTCCATGGCGCGCCTGTAGCAGGAGGCCAGCAACTCAGGCTCGCCGTTGCCGCCACCGCGCCAGACCGGACCCACCGTGTGGATGATGAACTTCGCCGGGAGCCGGTAGCCTTTGGTGGCTTTGGCCTCGCCGGTTTTACAGCCGCCCAGCAGGCGGCATTCATGGACCAGTTCAGGCCCTGCAGCGCGATGAATGGCACCGTCGACACCGCCGCCGCCCAGCAGCGATGAATTGGCAGCGTTGACGATGGCGTCAAGCTGCAGTTTCGTGATGTCGGCCTGGACGGCCCGGAGGGTTGCAGGCATGGCGACCTCTCTGGATGGCTGAACCTTGCTGGGAGAAACGCGTGCCCGCAGGAGCGGGCGCGCGCTGTCTCACAACACCTTGCTCAAAAAGCGCTTGGTACGCTCTTCCTTGGGGTTGTCAAAGATCTCCGCCGGTGAGCCCTCTTCGATCACCAGGCCTTCGTCGATGAACATCACGCGGTCGGCCACCTGGCGGGCAAAACCCATTTCGTGGGTGACGACCACCATGGTCATGCCTTCTTCGGCCAGGGCCTGCATGACGGCCAGCACTTCGCCGACCATTTCAGGGTCGAGCGCAGAGGTGGGTTCGTCAAACAGCATGATGCGCGGCTGCATCGCCAGCGCACGGGCAATTGCCACGCGCTGCTGCTGCCCGCCCGAAAGCTGGTTGGGGTAGGCGTCGATCTTTTCGAGCAGCCCGACCTTGACCAGCAGTTCACTGGCACGGTTGCGTGCCTCAAGTGCCGTCAGCTTGCGCACCTTGGTGGGCGCCAGCGTGATGTTTTCCAGCACGGTTTTGTGTGGAAACAAATTGAAGCGCTGGAACACCATGCCGATTTCCGAGCGCAGGGCATCGACGTCGGTCTTGGGTTCGTGCACCGACACGCCGTGCACCAGCACCTCGCCGCCGCTGGCGTCTTCCAGTCCGTTCAGGCAGCGCAAAAAAGTGCTTTTGCCCGAGCCGGAAGGGCCGATGACGCAGACGACTTCGGTGGCCTTGATGGCGCAGTCGATGCCGCGCAATACCGGCGTGTGGCCAAACTGCTTGGTCAGCCGCTTAACGCGAATCACCTCGTCCATAACGAGCCTCCAGTTTTTTGACAAGGTAAGCCAGGCCCAGCGTCAGCACCCAGTACATGAGGGAGATGGTGAGGTAGGGCTCCCAGTAGCGTGAATAGGCGCCGGCGACGGTGCGCGCGGCGTAGGCCAGTTCGGCCAGACCAATCGCCGAGATCAGCGACGAGTCTTTCAGCAGCGAGATCGCGTTGTTGCCCAGCGGCGGCAGCATGCGGCGAAAAGCCTGCGGCAGCACGACGTGGTACATGGTGCGCGGAAAAGACATGCCCAGCGAACGCGAGGCTTCGACCTGGCCCTTGTCGATGGACTGGATGCCGGCGCGGAAGATCTCGGAAATGTAGGCGCCGGCATTGAGCGTGAGCGCCACGATACCGGACAGGAAGGCGCCGTAGTTCTGCTTGATGTCGCGCGCTGTCTCGCCCGAGATGATCAGGCCGTCAGTCGGGTTGATGAACAGCGGCAGCACTGCGAAGTGGATCAGCAGGATCTGCACGAACAACGGCGTGCCGCGGAAAAAGCTGACGTAGACGGTAGAGGGCCAGCGCAGGGCGTATTTGCAGATCGCGCGCGCGGGCGAGTGGCGCGATTCGGCCACGCGCGCCATGCCGACCGCCAGGCCCAGCAAGGTGCCCTGCACGATGCAGATCAGTGTCACCATGATGGTCATCTGCAGGCCGCGCCAGAACAGCACGCTGTACTCGGCAATGATGTCGGCCCGGAACCAGCCGAACCAGAGGACGTGTTCCATAAGGAGGTGTCCTGATGTTTACTGGGCGGGCAACGCGGGAGCGTCGGCCTGGAACCATTTCTTGTAGATGGCGGCGTAGCTGCCGTCGGCCTTGACGGCGGCCAGGCCTGCGTTGAGTTTGTCCTGCAGCGCCTTGTTGCCCTGTTTCACGACGATGCCGAAGTATTCCTTGGGAAAGCTCGCGTCGCTGACGGTCTTGAGCTGTTTGTGTTCCTGGGCGCGAAAGGCGATCACCCCGTTGTCGCCGATGGCGGCGTCCAGGCCGTTGTTGGCCAGCTCGGAGATCACGACCGGGGTGCTTTCAAAGCGGCGGATGTCGGGGTTGGTCTTGCCGAATTCGCGCGAAGCCATGTCGTCGCCGGTGCTGCCGGTGACCACGCCGATTTTTTTGCCGGCAAGGTCTTTCAGGCTCTTGGCCGTGCTGTTGCTGTGCACGGCGATCAACTGGCGGGCTTCGAAGTAGGGGGCGGTGAAGTCGTAGGACTGCTTGCGCTTGTCGTTGATGGTGACGCCCGAGATGACCAGGTCCACATCGCCGTTGTTGAGGGCCGCGAAGATGCCGGTCCAGGGGGTGTTGACGATCTTGATCTGCAGGCCGGATTTCTGGGCGATGGCTTTGATCATGTCTACGTCATAGCCGACAATTTCCTTGGTCGGGCTTTCATAGGCAAACGGACGGTAGGTGGCGCTGGAGCCGACGACCAGCTCCCTGTTTTGGGCCTGGGCTGCGCCCAGCGCACAGGTAAGCAAGCCGGCTGTCGCGGCAATTTTTTGCAGAATGTTCATGGTTGTGTCCAGAGGATCTGAGTGAGGGAAACGCTCGCCGGCTCGCGGAGAGGCCGAAAAGCGAAAGTAGCCAATGGTAACGCGTGCAAAAGCCGTGCCTGGCGCGTTCCGGGCAGGGTTTTCGCGGGGGACGATGCAGGGATGGGCGGGCAGCGGGCCCGCGATGCCTGACCGGTTCTAGGCCCTGAGCTGTTTGTTAAAAAACGCCAGGGTGCGCTCCCACGCCAGCTTGGCCGCGGCGGCGTCATAACGCGGCGTGGTGTCGTTGTTGAAGCCGTGTTGCGTGCCCGGGTACTGGTAGGCGGTGTAATTCGCACCTGCCGCCTTGAGTGCCGCCTCGTAGGCAGGCCATGCGGCATTGATGCGCTCATCCACCGCAGCGAAATGGATCAGCAGCGGTGTCTTGACCTTGGCGGCATCTTCCGCTGCCGGCAGGTTTCCGTAGAAGGGAACGGCTGCGCTGAGCTCCGGCAGGCGCGTGGTGAGTGTGTGCGACATGCCGCCGCCATAGCAGAACCCGACCACACCCAGCTTGCCGGTGCAGTCGTCCCGGCTCTTGAGCCAGGTGGTGGCCGCCACGAAATCCTCCACGCACTTTCGCTGGTCCAGTTTGGCGAACAACTCGCGCGCCTTGTCTTCGTCGCCGGGGTAGCCGCCCAGGGGGGTGAGTGCGTCGGGTGCGAAGGCGATGAAGTTGTCCAGCGCCAGCCGGCGGGTGATGTCTTCAATATGCGGGTTGAGGCCGCGGTTTTCATGAATGACAAGCACGCCGGGCAGTTTGCCCGTGGCATTGGCAGGCCTGGCCAGATAGCCTTTGACTGTGCCTGAGCCGGCGGACGACGGATAGCTGACCATGTCGGTCTTGATGCGTTTGTCATCCCGGGCAATTTGCTGCCCCGCGGCAAAATCGGGGCTGAGGGCGGCCAGCAGGGCTGTTGCGGTCAGGCCGGCGGTGGCGAATTTCTGGGCGCGCTCCAGGAACCCGCGCCTGTCAATGGTGCCGTGGACATAGGCATCAAACAGAATCAGCAGTTCCTGGTCAAAATCCTGGGCGGTCTTGCGTGGCATGTTGGGCTCCTGCAAAAAATCGAGCATACCGATTCGTGGCCTGCGTGGCAAAGGTCATCGTCAACCCGCAGGGCCGCAGTGTTTTGCGGCGCCATCCGGATGCTATGAAAAATATAGCTGCTTGCGCACGGCGGGGTTGGGCTGGAGGCTCTTTTTGTGCCTGAAACCCCTGGAAAACCGGCAAAACCTGTTTTAATAACGCACCGGGACGCTGGCCTGAATTGACAGGGCGTCCGTTCTGTGACTCACTGGGGTCGCTGTTCGCACTGCCTGGCTTCGGCGGCATCCCCAATCGATAGAGGAGAACTGCATCTTGAACCTGATTTCCTGGCTGATGACGTTGCTGGGCGTCGCCGTGGGCGCGCTTGCAGGTGTTTTGCTGTATGCCGCCTGGCTGCGCAAAAGCGCGAGTGCGAAGCTGCGGATACCCCACAAATGGCCGCTGCGTGCCCGCGGGGTGGTTACCAACGATGAATACGAGGTATGGAAATGGCTGCGAAGCACTTTCCACGACCACGCGGTGATGGTCAAGCTGCCGGTGCTGCGCTTTACCATTCCGCTGGAAAAAGACAAGGAAAAGGAAAAAGACAAGGAAAAAACCGAACGCCTGCTTGAGCTGCTCAATGGCGTCTACACGACTTTCACCATCTGCAGCCTGGATGGCAAGGTCGTCGGTTGCGTGGATTTGCGCGGCAAACGTGATGTGAGCAAGGCCACCCGCCAGCTCAAGGAGACACTGCTGTCGGATTGCGGCATTGCCTACACCTCCATCAAGGCCGGCCGTCCGCCCACGGTCAGCGCCATGCGTGCCGCCTTCCTGGGGGAAATTCCGGAGGAGCTGGTGCAGGAGCACCAGGAAACCCGCGGCGGCGACAGCAGTTTCCACGCCGACCTGGAATCTTTCACCCGGGAACGTGTCAAGGCCGCCAAGGACGCCGCGCTCAAGGAACTCAACAAGGACAACCAGCCAGAAGTCTCGCGGGCCGCGGCTACGAGTAACGTCGGCTTCAATCCCGACGGTACGGGGGGCATTCGCATAGACAAGAACAATCGTTTCGCCACGCAGTGGGAAGATTCCTTTACTCAACCCGCCGATGCGCGGCCGGCCAGGATCGAATAAGGCGTGATCATGAGCGGGTCCAAGGCCGAGGCGTCTGCCCATGGCGGCCGCCAGATGAAAACTCTGCCGTGAGCAGGCTGGGGCTTACCCGGGACAAAATCTATAAAACCGTGGCGCGGCAGCTCCACGGAATAGTTCCGTGCTGGGTGTGCGGCGAACATGTCACGCCCCAGGCCGCCACCCTGGAGCACATCCTGCCCCTGAGCGAAGGGGGCAACAGCCATGCAGAAAACCTGGCGATCAGCCATGAAGTCTGCAACGGCCAGCGGCACGCTGCAGGTGCCGTTCCGGCTTCTGCCGTCTCGCCGGGGCAGGTCCAAAGGCGCAAGTCCCCGCTTCTTGCCGCCAATCCATGACATCTTGCTTGCGGTACCTGTTTCGGTTTGTGCTTGCCTTGCTGCTGGTGGGTGCCGGGCCATTGGTTTGGGCGCAGCCGCAGGAGCCCGTGCAGGAGCGCACCGAAGCGGGTGAGATCACCATCGGCGGCGACGACAGATATGTACTGTCGCAGTCGTTTACCTACCTTGAAGACGCCGGCGGCGAGCTGACACTGGCCGACCTTTTGAAACCGGATGCCCAGGCGCGCTTTCAGCCGGTGCCGCAAACCGGCTCGGCCACCAATTTTGGTTTGACCAGCTCGGCCATCTGGCTGCGTGTGAACCTGCGGACCGAACGCAGCACACCCGCAGACTGGATGCTGGAGCTGGCCTATCCGCCGCTGGACCGGCTGGAGCTGTATTCACCGGACGGCAAGGGCGGCTTTGTGTGGCAGGTGGGCGGTGACCTGTTGCCTTTTGCAGATCGGGCCGTGGTGCACCGCAACCACGTGATGCCGGTGCGTCTCAAGCCCGGTGCCGTCAATACGCTCTACCTTCGGGTGACGTCGGACGGCACGGTGTCTGCGCCCGTTCGTCTCTGGCAGCCCGCGGCGCTGTGGCGGCACGACCAGGCTGAGTACGCCACGATCAGCCTCTACTTTGGGTTGCTGGTCGGGCTCTTTTTCTACAACCTGCTGCTGTTTTTCTCGGTGCGTGACCGGGCCTACCTGATCTATGTGGCATTTGTCGGCTGCATGGCCATCGCGCAGGCCGCGTTGACGGGTTTTGGCGCGCAATTCATCTGGCCGGGCCTTACCTGGTGGAACAGCATTTCGCCCCCTGCGGGCATGGCGGCGACCGCCTCTTTCGGCATTTTGTTTGCACGCAGCTTTCTTTCCAGTGCACTCAAGATGCCCCGCATGGACCGCTTTATAAAGGCGCTGGTGGGCGGCTGGCTGCTGACCCTGCTGGCCGCTTTTACGATGCCTTATGTGGTGTCTTCATGGATGGTGACCGTGCTGGCGGTTCTCAGTGTCACCACGCTGGTCGCGGTGGGTTTGCTGAGCGTGCGCATGGGGCATCCCGGGGCCCGGTATTTCCTGGCGGCATGGGCCCTGCTGCTGGTGGGTGTGGTGACGCTGGCGTTGCACAACACGGGTGTCCTGCCGTCGAATGTACTCACGGCCAATTCGCTGTTGATCGGGTCGGCGCTGGAAATGGTGGTGCTGTCGTTTGCGCTGGCGGACCGCATCAACGTCACCCGGCAGGAAAAAGAGCAAGCCCAGGCCCGCATCATGGCTGAGCAATCCATGGTGGAGGCCTTGAGCGTTTCCCAGGAAAACTTTCGCACCCTGCTGAAAGAGCGCGAAATGATCCTGGAAAACTCCATTGTGGGCATTGCCTTCCTGACACCGGATGGCCGCTTTCGCTGGGCCAACCAGGCCATGCTCAAGGTATTCGGTGCAGGCAGCAATCCATTGACCTCGATGGAGCCGTTTTACCTGTCGCGTGAGCAGTACCTGACGGTGGGCGGTGAAGTGGCTGCCTGCGTGAGCCGTGGTGAAAACTACGAAGGCGAGATCCAGGTCCGGCAGTTTGACGGTACGCTGATCTGGGTGTCGCTTTCGGGCAAGTCCGTAGCCGGACGCGACCTTTCGCAGGGCACGGTCTGGGTGATCATCAACATCACGCAGCGCAAGGAACTGGAGGCCAAGCTGCTGCGGACATCCTCGGAGCGTGAAGCCATTCTTAATAGCGCGCTGGTGGGCATTGTGCTGTCGGTGAACCGGCGCCATGAGTGGGTCAACGAGAAATTCGCCCAGATGATCGGCGGCCCGCGCGAAGAACTGATGGGGCAGTCTTCCAGCTATATTCATCCCGACCTTGCCACCTGGGAGCAGTTCGGCAAGGAGGCGCGTGAGACGCTGATTGCCACCGGCAGTTATATCAATGAACGCCGGCTCAGAAGGCGGGACGGACAGCTCTTCTGGGTGCAGATGGCCGGCAGCTGTGTTCAGCCCCATGACCCTGATTCAGGCGTGATCTGGGCGTTCCTTGACATCACAGAACGCAAGAAATCGGAAGAAGACACCCGCGAGGCCCTTGAGCAGCAAAAGGCGCTCAATGAACTGCGCACCCGCTTCGTGGCCATGACCAGTCATGAGTTCCGTACACCGCTGTCTGGCATTCTTTCCGCCGAGGAATTGCTCAGGCATTACGGCAGCCGCTTGCCTGAGTCGGAAAAACTGGAGATTCTGGACAGCATTGCTGCCGGCGTGAAACGCATGACGGGCATGTTGGACCGCGTGCTGCTGCTGGGCAAGGCCGATGCCCAGATGCTGGAGTTTGAACCGCATCCGCTGGACCTGCACAGGCTGTGCCAGCAATTGGTGGAAGAGGCGCGCACCCAGCAACCGGACAGCCTGTGCGAGTTGCAGCTGGATTATTCAGCCGGGGCGGGAGAAGGCCTGTACGACGAGAAGCTCCTGCGCCACATCTTCAGCAACCTGCTCTCCAATGCGGTCAAGTACTCGCCGCTGGGCGGTCTTGTGCGGTTCACCGTGAGCATCGAACAGGAGACGACCGTCATGGAGGTGGCGGACGAGGGCATCGGTATTCCGGAGGACGAGTTGCCGCACCTGTTCGAATCTTTTCACCGCGCCAGTAACGTAGGCACCATCCAGGGCACCGGCCTGGGCCTGGCGATTGTGCGCAACGCGGTCGACATCCACGGCGGCACCATCGATGTGCACAGCAGCGCCGGCTCGGGAACCACGTTCATCGTGCGCCTGCCGGCCAGGCACTGAGCGATCCACATGACTCCCGTAATCCACAGGCGCCGGTTGCTTCAGTCGCTGGCGGCGGCGGGTGCTGGTTTTTACCTGCCAACCAGGGCATCGGCCCAGCAACGGCTGACCGGCAATCCTTTCACGCTGGGCGTGGCCAGCGGCTCACCCACCCATGACTCGGTGGTGCTCTGGACGCGGCTGCTTCTGGACAATGATGCGGCCATGCGCTTGCAGCCGGCGCCGGTGGCCGTGCGATGGGAGATTGCGCACGACGATCATTTTTCGCGCATCGTGCAAGCCGGCCAGACCCATGCCGTACCCGGTCTGGCCCACTCGGTGCATGTGGAAGTGCAGGGCCTGGAAGCCGACCGCTGGTATTTCTACCGCTTTGCGGTGGGCGATGCGTTAAGCGCCACCGGCCGCACCCGCACCTTTCCGGCACCCGATGCCGCTGTGGGGCGGCTGCGGCTGGCCTATGCCTCTTGCCAACGCTGGGAACACGGCTACTACAGCGCCTATCGCCACATGCGTGACGAGAATCTCGACCTGGTGATGTTCCTGGGCGACTACATCTATGAATACCCCAACGCCGGCCAGCCGGTGCGTGTGCCTACGGGAGGCTGGGTGGTCACGCTGGACGACTACCGCCAGCGCTATGCCTTGCACAAGGGCGACGCCGACCTGCAGGCCATGCATGCAGCCTGCCCCTGGCTGGTGACGTGGGATGACCACGAGGTGCAAAACGACTATGCGGGCGCAACGCCAGGCAACAGCGGACCGCCGGTTGCCGATTTTGCCGCCCGCCGCGCCGCCGCTTACCAGGCTTTTTATGAACACATGCCGGTGCGCACCTCGGTGCTCACCCGGGCTTTGGCGGGCCCGGCAAGCGGCGCAGAAATGCGCATTTACCAGCGCGTTCCCTACGGCCGCCTGGCCTCGCTCTACATGCTGGACGCCCGCCAATACAAGGATGCGCAGGCCTGCACGCGTGACGGCAAAGCTGGCTCCGGCACACTGAATCCGGCCACCTGCGCTGCCTGGAGAGATCCGGCCCGCAGCATGCTGGGGGCGCAGCAGGAAAGCTGGCTGGACGCTGAATGGAGCCGGGCCGCCAGCAAGGAAAGCGGCTGGAACGTGGTCGGCCAGCAATCGCTTTTTGGCCAGCGGGACTTTCGCCGTGGGCCTGAGCAGGTCTTCTGGAACGACGGCTGGGACGGTTATGCCGCGGCGCGTATGCGGTTCACGGACTCCCTGCGCAAGCACGCCGTTGCGAACCCGGTCATCCTGGGCGGCGATGTGCATGAAAACTGGGTTGGCCACATCAAGGCCGACTACGCGGATACTTCCAGCCCGTCCGTGGGCACCGAATTCTGCGGCACCAGTATCACGTCCCGTTCAGCCGGTAACGCGAAAATTCCGGACTACCTCGCCGAAAATCCGCATTTCGTGTTTGCGGACTCAGAACGGAAGGGCTACGGCGTGGTGGAACTGACCCCGCGCAAGCTCACTACCACCTTGCGTGTGGTGAGCGACGTGACGCGCGCCGACAGCGGTGTGCGAACACTGGCGCAGTTTGCGGTGCAGGCGGGGCGCCCGGTGATCGAGAAAGCCTGAATCCGGCATGAGTGCAGCAGGCCCCGGGTTCAGGTATTTTGAGGCTTTTTCGTAAGAAAAATCGGGCTCTAGCCCTTTCAGTGCATGCGCGAGAAGCTATTAAAACAATAGCAAACGAGTGCCCGCCCCAGATGAGTACCTGAGGCGCGGCACCCGGCGCGGCCAGCAGCGTCAAGCCGCCAGCTCTTCTTCTTCCAGGTTGTCGCTGAGGAAGCCACCGCTTTGGTGCGCCCAGAGCCGTGCATACAGGCCGCCGTTGGCCAGCAGGCTGCGGTGGTCGCCTTCTTCGACGATGCGCCCTTGGTCCAGCACGATCAGCCTGTCCATGGCGGCGATGGTTGAGAGGCGGTGGGCGATGGCGATTACCGTCTTGCCCTGCATCAAAGTGTTGAGGCTGCTCTGAATGGCGACTTCCACTTCGGAGTCGAGCGCGCTGGTGGCTTCGTCCAGCAGCAGGATGGGCGCGTCCTTGAGCATCACGCGCGCAATCGCGATGCGCTGGCGCTGCCCGCCTGAAAGCTTCACGCCGCGTTCACCCACGTGGGCGTCGTAGCCGTGGCGGCCGTGCGGGTCGGTCAGGTCGGCGATGAAGGTGTCGGCCTCGGCACGCCGCGCGGCCAGGCGCATGTCGTCGTCCGTGGCGCCGGGGCGGCTGTAGGTGATGTTGTCGCGCACCGAGCGGTGCAGTAGCGAGGTGTCTTGCGTCACCATGCCGATGTGGCTGCGCAGGCTGTCCTGCGTCACGGTGGCGATGTCCTGGCCGTCGATCAGGATGCGCCCGCCGTCGAGGTCATAGAACCGCAGCAGCAGGTTGACCAGCGTCGATTTGCCGGCGCCCGAGCGTCCGATCAGGCCGATTTTTTCACCGGGCCTGACGGTCAGTGTCAGCTGGTCGATCACGGGTTTGTTCTTGCCGTAGCTGAAGTTCACGGCTTCAAAGCGCACCTCGCCGCGCGGCACGTCCAGCGCGGCCGCATCGGGCGCATCGACGATGGTGTGCGGCCGCGAAAGCGTGTTGATACCGTCCTGCACGGTGCCCACGCTTTCAAAGAGGCTGGTGGTCTCCCACATGATCCAGTGCGACATGCCTTGCAGGCGCAGTGCCATGGCAGTGGCCGCGGCCACCGCACCCGCGCCGACCTGGCCCAGGTGCCAGAGCCATAAGGACGTGCCGGCCATGCCGAGGATCAGGCCCATGCTGAGCGTGTGGTTGACGATCTCGAACGCGCTGACAAGGCGCATCTGGGTGTAGCCGGTCTTCATGAACTCGCTCATGGCGTCGCGCGCGAAGCCGGCCTCGCGCCGGGTGTGCGAGAACAGCTTGACGGTGGTGATGTTGGTGTAGGCGTCGGTGATGCGGCCGGTCATCAGCGACCGGGCGTCGGCCTGCTGCTTGCCAATGCGGCCCAGCCGCGGCACGAAGTAATAGAGGCTGGCGATATAGAGCGCCAGCCAGACCAGGAAGGGCGCCACCAGTTTCGTGTCGAACGCGGCGGCCAGCACCGTCATGGTGGCGATATAGACGCCCATGGCCACCAGCACGTCGGCCAGCACGAAGAGCGTGTCGCGCACCGCCAGTGCAGTCTGCATGACCTTGGTGGTCAGCCGGCCGGCGAATTCGTCCTGGTAGAAGGACATGCTTTGCCCCAGCATCAGGCGGTGAAAGTTCCAACGCAGCCGCATCGGGAAGTTGATGGCCAGCGTCTGGTGCTTCACGGTGGTCTGCAGCGCGACGGCGGCGATGCTGGCCACCACGATGAAGGCGAGCCAGCCCAGTGTGTTGCCGTGCTCGACCCACAGGTTGGCGGGCGCCGTCGCGCCCAGCCAGTCGACGATGCGGCCCAGCATGGCGAACAGCAAAGCCTCAAAAACCGCCATCACCGCCGAGAGCAGCGCCAGCTGCAGGATGTAGCCGCGCGCGCCTTCGGTGCAGGCCCACAGAAAAGCCATGAAACCCTTGGGCGGCAAGGAAGGGTCGGCGTCAGGGTAGGCGGGAAGCTGGCTTTCGAATCGTTTGAAAAAAACCATGGATGTCGTTTGTCTTTGGTTCAGGTGTCTGCTTATAAGGTGTTATGGCTGTGGGATCGTTGACTTATTTCGGAGTGATTGATGCGCCGGCTGTGATGCCGGCAACACCAGGGCTTCAGCTGAAGAGCTCCAGCATCCGGTCCAGGCCGCCTTCATTGATGGCCACCATGGCCTGCTCGCGTACGCGCGGCTTGGCGTGATAGGCCACCGAGAGGCCGGCCACGCCCATCATGGGCAGGTCGTTGGCGCCGTCGCCCATGGCGATCGCCTCAAGCGGGTTGATGCCCAGATTGCCGCAGGTCTCGAGCAGCATCTTGCGCTTCTCTTCGCCGTCGCAGATGTCGCCCCAGGGCTGGTCGACCATCTTCCCAGTGAGAAAGCCGTCTTTCACCTCCAGCACGTTGGAGCGCGTGTAGTCGATGCCGAGTTCGTCACGCACGCGGTCGGTAAAAAAGGTGAAGCCGCCGCTGACCAGCAGCACTTTCATGCCGGCTTTCTTGCAGGTCTGCACCAGTTCGGCCGCGCCGGGGTTGAGTTTCAGTCGCTCGCGGTAGACCTCGTCCATGCTGGCCACGCTCACGCCCTTGAGCAGGGCCACGCGCTGGCGCAGGCTCTCCTTGTAGTCGGTGATCTCGCCGCGCATGGCGGCTTCGGTGATGGCTGCCACCTCGGCCTTGCGGCCCGCAGCGTCGGCGATTTCGTCCACACACTCGATATTGATGAGCGTGGAATCCATGTCAAAGGCGATCAGCCTGAAATTGCTGAGCTTGAGGTCTGGCGTAGAGACGTTGACGACGAGGCCGGGGGAGATTTCAGCGGGGGTCATGCGGGCGTTGCTTCTGTGGTGGAGGGGGTTTTGGGTTGACCGAGAGAGCGCAGGATGTCGCGCACCATTTGCGCGCGGTCTTTGGGTTCGGGGAGCTCGCGCTCGATACGCAGCTTGTCGTTGCCGGCCAACTTGATGTGCCGGTTCTTCTGGATGAGGTGCATGATGGCCATCGAATCGATGGGCGGGTCTTTCTTGAAGGTGATGTTGATGCCGCCGGGCGCGGCATCGACCTTGACCACGCCATAAGGCCGGGCGATCACGCGCAGGCGGTGCACGTCGATCAGCGTCTGTGCCTGCGGCGGCAGCTTGCCGAAGCGGTCGACGATTTCCTCCAGCAGCGCGTCGATCTGGTCGGTGTTCTTCGCCGTGGCCAGTTTTTTGTAGAAAGACAGGCGCAGGTGCACGTCACCGCAATAGTCGTTGGGCAGCAGGGCCGGGGCGTGCAGGTTGATTTCGGTCGTCACGCTGAGCGGCGACAGCAGGTCGGGCTCGCGCCCGGCCTTGAGTGAGGCCACGGCTTCGCTCAGCATCTCGTTGTAGAGCTGAAAGCCCACCTCGAGCATGTTGCCGCTCTGGTTTTCGCCCAGCACTTCGCCGGTGCCGCGGATTTCCAGGTCGTGCATTGCCAGGTAAAAGCCCGATCCGAGTTCCTCCATCTGCTGGATGGCTTCGAGCCGCTGGCCTGCCTGCTTGGTCAGGCCCTCGATGTCGGGAACCATCAAATAGGCATAGGCCTGGTGGTGGCTTCGGCCCACGCGACCGCGCAGCTGGTGCAGCTGTGCCAGGCCGAACTTGTCGGCGCGGCTCATCACGATGGTGTTGGCGGTCGGCACGTCGATGCCGGTTTCGATGATGGTCGAGCACAGCAGCAGGTTGTAGCGCTGGGCGATGAAGTCTTTCATCACGCGCTCCAGCTCGCGCTCGGGCATCTGGCCGTGCGCCACAGCAATGCGCGCTTCGGGCAATATTTCTTCGAGCTTTTCGCGCCGGTTCTGGATGGTCTCGACCTCGTTGTGCAGGAAGTAGACCTGGCCGCCGCGCTTCAATTCGCGCAGCACGGCCTCGCGGATCACGCCGTTGTTTTCGCTGCGCACAAAGGTCTTGATGGCCAGGCGCCGCTGCGGCGCAGTGGCGATCACGCTCAGGTCGCGCAGGCCTTCAAGCGCCATGCCCAGTGTGCGCGGGATCGGCGTGGCGGTCAGCGTCAGCACATCGACCTCCGCGCGCATCGCCTTCATGGCCTCTTTGTGGCGCACGCCAAAGCGGTGCTCTTCGTCGATGATGAGCAGGCCCAGGCGCTCGAACTTCACGTCCTGGCTGAGCAGCTTGTGCGTGCCCACCACGATGTCGACCGTGCCGTCGGCCAGGCCCTTGATGGCGGCGGTAATCTCTTTGCCCGAGCGGAAGCGGCTCATCTCGGCGATCTTGACAGGCCACTTGGCGAAGCGGTCCACCAGCGTCTGGTAGTGCTGCTCGGCCAGCAGGGTGGTGGGCGCCAGCAGCGCCACCTGCCGCCCGCCGGTCACGGCAATGAAGGCCGCGCGCAAGGCCACTTCTGTTTTTCCGAAACCCACATCGCCGCAGACCAGCCTGTCCATGGGGCGCGGGCTGATCATGTCCTGGATCACCGCATGGATGGCGGCGCGCTGGTCGGCGGTTTCCTCGAAGCCGAAGTCGTTGGCAAAGGTCTCGTAGTCGCCGGGCGAATAGCGGAAAGCATGGCCTTCGCGCGCGGCGCGGCGGGCGTAGATGTTGAGCAGCTCGGCGGCCGAGTCGCGGATCTGCTCAGCGGCCTTGCGCTTGGCTTTTTCCCACTGGCCGCTGCCCAACCTGTGCAGCGGGGCTTCTTCGGCGCTGACGCCGGTGTAGCGGCTGATCAGGTGCAGCTGGCTGACGGGCACGTAGAGCGTGGCGCTGTCGGCATACTCGAGGTGCAAAAACTCCTGCAGCAGCGGCGTGCCGTCGGCATTGGTGCCCTGGCCCAGGTCCATGTTGATGAGGCCGCGGTAGCGGCCGATGCCGTGGGCGCTGTGCACTACCGGGTCGCCCACGTTGAGTTCCGAGAGATCCTTGATCAGCGCTTCAACGTCGCTGACCTGTTCCTGCTTTTTGTTGCGGCGGCGCACGGTGGCGCCCGCGGCAAACAGCTCGGTCTCGGTGATGAAGTCAATGCCTTCTTCCAGCCAGCTGAAACCGGTGTTCAGCGCCGCTGTGGCGATGCCGAGTTTTTCATCGCTGGCCTGGAAGTCTTCAAGCGAATCAAAGGCCGGGGGGCTGACGCTGCTGGCGCGCAGGAAGTCCAGCAGGCTTTCGCGCCGGCCGTCGCTTTCGGCCAGCACCAGCACGCGGTGGGCGGTGTTGCGCACGTGGCCCTTGAATTTGGCCAGCGGGTCTTCGGCGCCACGCACCACGGCCATTTCGCCGAGTTTTTGAAACTGTGCGTTGTCGGCCACGTCTTCGACCGTGGCGCGTATGGCCAGCTGCGCGTAGCCGTTGGCGCGCGCGTAAAACTGCTCGGCACCCAGGAACAGCGACTCGGGCGGCAGCGCCGGGCGGTCGGGCGCATCGCGCACCAGCCGGTAGCGGTCTTTGGTGTCTTGCCAGAAGCGCTGGAAGGCCGGCTCCAGATCGCCGTGCAGCACCACGGTGGCACTTTCGCCGAGGTAGTCAAACACCGTGGCCGTTTCTTCAAAGAAAAGCGGCAGGTAGTACTCGATGCCGGCGGTGGCTACGCCGTTGCCCATGTCTTTGTAGATGCGGCTCTTGGTTGGGTCCCCGTCGAGTAGTTCGCGCCAGCGGCTGCGGAACCGGGCACGCGCCTCGTCGTCCATCGGGAATTCGCGTCCAGGCAAGAGGCGCACCTCGGGCACGGGATAGAGGCTGCGCTGGCTGTCAGGGTCAAAGGTGCGGATGCTGTCGATCTCGTCGTCAAACAGATCGACGCGGTAAGGCACAGGGCTGCCCATGGGGAAGAGGTCAATCAAACCGCCGCGCACCGCGTATTCGCCGGGGCTGACTACTTGCGTCACGTGGCTGTAGCCCGCCAGCGTGAGCTGGGCCTTGAGCCGCGTTTCATCGAGCTTTTGTTTGACCTTGAACTGGAAGGTGTAGCCCGCCAGAAAGCTGGGCGGCGCCAGGCGGTACAGCGCCGTAGTAGCGGGCACGATGACGACGTCGGCGCCAGTTTCCTTGTCGCGCTGCTGGATTCGCCACAGCGTGGCCAGGCGCTCGCTGATCAAATCCTGGTGCGGCGAGAAGGTGTCGTAGGGCAGGGTTTCCCAGTCCGGGAACAGCGCGCAGCGCAGGTCAGGTGCAAAAAACGTGATCTCGTCCATCAGGCGCTGGGCCGTGGTGGCGTCTGACGTGATGATGGCGGTGAGTTTGCCCGCAGCTTTTTCCCGGGTGCCCAGGCGCGCCAGCAGCAGGGCATCGGCAGAACCGGCGGGCTGGGGCAGGGTGTAGCGTTTGCCGGTGACGAGTGAGGGTAGGTGCATTGATCGGTGCGCTGGCTGGGGGCGTTTCAAACAATCAAAAAAGGAGAAAAGGCCAAAATTCAAACGACAAAAGCCAGACACCCCAAACCATCCGGAGTGGGGTGCCTGCATGCGTTCAAGCATCGATTTTAGAATCTATGATGAAGTTATGACGACAAGCCTTGCCAATAACCGTTCCGAACCCCGTTTTTTTGTGCTGATACCCTGTGCGGGGCAAGGTAGCCGGGCCGGAACCCGTCAAGCCAAGCAATACCAGGTGATTGACGGCATCCCTATGGTCCGCCATACCGTGGAGGCATTTCGGGCGCTCCCAGGCACTTTCGCCGGTTTGTGGGTGGTCATTTCCCCGTCGGACGACGATTTTTTGAAGGTGTTTCCCCATTTCGGCAGCACGAACGAAACCCTGTGGGTTGGTGGCGGACTGACCCGTGCGGCCACGGTGCTGAACGGCCTCAAAGCGATGGTGGCGCGGAAACCCGGCGGCGCGGCCCTGACCGACTGGGTGCTGGTGCACGATGCGGCGCGCTGCCTGGTCACCGCCGGGCAGATCAAGGCCCTGATCCATGAATGCCGCAATGATTCCGTGGGCGGCCTGCTGGCTCAAAAGCTGCCGGACACGCTTAAAACCGAACGGGACGGCCGCGTGGCCGCCACTGTGGACCGTAGCGACAAATGGCTGGCGCAAACGCCGCAAATGTTTCGTATCGGCGCGCTGATCGATGCGCTGGAGCGCGCCGGAGACGCTGTCACGGATGAATCCAGTGCCATGGAGGCGGCAGGGCTTTCTCCCCGGCTGGTCAGTGGGAGTGCGCAGAACTTCAAAGTGACCTATCCGGAGGATTTCGCGCTAGCGGAAGCTATTCTCGAGCGGCGCAGAAAATAGCTCATGGCTGCTACTCAATCACGCAATTCCATTCACGCAAGGCCCGACGATGACCACCTTGAACTTTCGAATCGGTGAAGGCTGGGACACCCACGCGTTGGTGCCTGGGCGCAAGCTCATCATCGGTGGTGTGGACATTCCCCATACCGTCGGCTTGCTTGGCCATTCGGACGCCGATGTGCTGTTGCACGCAATCACCGATGCGTTGCTGGGCGCTGCCGGGCTGGGCGACATCGGCTCGCATTTTCCGGACACCGACGCGCGCTTCAAGGGCGCTGATTCGACCGTCTTGCTGGCAGAGGTCGGGCGCTTGCTGGCAGAGCGCGGCCACAAGATCGGCAACATCGACAGCACGGTCATTGCGCAGGCGCCCAAACTTGCACCTTACATTGCGGCAATGCGGACACGCATCGCAGAAGTGCTGGCGCTGGAAGTGGGACAGGTGAACGTCAAGGCCAAGACCGCCGAAAAGCTCGGCCCGGTAGGACAGGGCCTGAGCATGGAAGCCCGGGCTGTTGTTCTGCTTTTCTAGTGCTATCGTTTTGATAGCTTCTCGCGCACGGCCTGCCTGGTCGGAGAGGTGATTTCCCTTTGAGGCCGGCTGCGGAGCCGGGCAACCGTCCGCAGGGGGAATCAGCTCCTGCGCAGCTTGATATGCGCGGCGAGCCCGCCGGAGCCTGTGTTGGCCAGGCCAAACACGCCGCCCATGCGGTGAATCGTCTTTTCGACAATCGCGAGACCCAGGCCCGCGCCGGTGGCGGCGGTGCGTGCGGCGTCTCCCCGGAAAAACGGGCGGGTGAGCTTGGACAAGGTTTCGGGCGCCACGCCCATGCCGTGATCCCGTACCTTGATCAGCACCCACTGGTCACGGCCTTTGGCCGCAATATCAACCAAGGCAATGCCGGTTTCGGGCGTCTTGCCGTAGCGCCTGGCATTTTCAAGCAGGTTTGAAATCACGCGCGACAGCTCGACCTCGTCGGCCAGCACGGCCATATCGTCCGGGATGGTGACGGTGACCCGCATGTCTTCATAGTCGGCGATGGCGTACACGGCGGCATCGACTACCGCATTGAGTGAAACCCGTTCCAGCCGCGGTGGCTCGGGCCGGGCATAGTCGAGGAATTTGTCGATGATGGCGTCCAGCTGGGTGATGTCTGCGGCCATGTGCTCGCGCGCATCCATGTCGGTGACGCTCATCTCGGTTTCCAGGCGCAGCCGGGCCAGCGGGGTGCGCAGGTCATGGGAAATCCCCGCCAGCATGATGACCCGGTCCTGCTCGATTTTGGACAGCTGCTCGGCCATGCGGTTAAAGCCGATGTTGACCTCACGGATTTCGCTGGTCGCCACTTTTTCATCGAGCAGGCTGGCATCGAAGTCGCCGTCCCGCATTCGGCTGGCCGCGAACGACAGCTGCTTGAGCGGCCGGTTGATCAGGCGTGCGATAAAGGCTGCCCCGGCCAGCGACAGCGCTGCAGCCGTGATGAGCCAGATGATCCAGGTGCTGTTGCGTGAGGGCCCGATCTTGGAGGGGTCAGTGAGCAGCCAGTACGCATCGCCGTCGATAGTAAAGCCCACCCACAGGCCCTTCTGGCCGTTGACGCTGCTGGCCACCACAGTGCCGGCACCCAGCCGTGTCTTCAGCTCTTCGGCCGTGCGTTCACCGAGTTCATCGCTTTCAAAAAGCTCGTACTTGTCCTTGGGCTCGCGCGGCGTGATGCGTACGCGCTCCTCGTCCGCCAGGGTCTTGATCAGCGATACGCGGGCGATGGAGTCGGAATAGCGGAGCGCGGCGCGGCTGAGGTTGACCAGCGAGGCCAGTTGCTGCGCACTCTGGATGGCCCGCGGCTCGGATTCGAGTGCCCGGAAGGTCTGCAGCCAGGCAACGATGGAGCCGAACAGCAGTAGCGCCAGGAAAAAGAAGGTCCGCCAGAACAGGCTGAAACCCCTGCGCGGGCGCATTTCCAGCGGGGCCGGGGCGGTTTCGAGGGGAACTGGGTTGGTAGCGTCCATAGGAGATCAGTGCATACCGCAAAGCGCGGGCGAAAAATGGACGTTAGCACGATACAGCTGGGCAGCGGCAGGCAAGCTGTTGCCGCCTGTTGCTGGCGCGCCATACAGGCCCCCACGGTCGCTCACTTCGTGTGGCTCCCTGCCCCCCCGAGGGGGC
>NZ_JBFUBB010000003.1:0-572691 GCF_056405975.1 Polaromonas sp. P1_E12
AAGGACGAAGGCGGCCGCCACACGCCATTCTTCAACAACTATCGCCCCCAGTTCTACTTCCGCACGACGGACGTGACCGGTGCGATCGAGTTGCCAGAAGGCAAGGAAATGGTCATGCCAGGCGATAACGTGTCGATCACCGTCAAGCTGATCAACCCGATCGCCATGGAAGAAGGCCTGCGCTTTGCCATCCGCGAAGGCGGCAAGACCGTCGGCGCCGGCGTCGTTGCCAAAATCATTGCGTAATTTCCGCAAACCATAAGGAATTACCATGGCCACCAAGCAAAAAATCCGCATTCGCCTGAAGGCGTTTGATTACAAGCTGATCGACCAGTCGGCAGCTGAAATCGTTGACACTGCCAAGCGCACCGGTGCGATTGTCAAGGGCCCCGTGCCCCTGCCAACGCGCATGAAGCGTTTTGACATCCTGCGTTCGCCCCACGTCAACAAGACGAGCCGCGACCAGCTGGAAATCCGCACGCACCAGCGTCTGATGGACATCGTGGACCCTACGGACAAAACCGTGGATGCCCTGATGAAGCTCGACTTGCCGGCTGGCGTGGACGTCGAAATCAAGCTGCAGTAAGCAAAAAATCGGGGTTTCGGCCACAAGCTGGCCCCCAAATCGACAGGTTTTAGCCCAGGTTTGCCATTTTTGGCCGCCTGGGCTATACTCTTGGGCTGTCCTTTGCATATTGGCTCCTTGCTTCTATGGATTGGGCGGTTTTATTAACAGTCTTTCACATCAAAACGTCTGTGGCCAATTGAAGTCGCAGCGGTGAAAGTTACGAAAGAACACATCATGAGTCTGAGCAACTCCCTCGGGTTGCTGGGCCGCAAAGTTGGCATGATGCGTCTGTTCACGGATGATGGGGACACAGTTCCTGTTACCGTGGTGGATGTATCGAACAACCGCGTGACCCAGGTTAAAACCGAAGCAAATGACGGCTACGATGCCCTTCAAGTGGCATTTGGCGCACGCAAAGCATCGCGCGTGACCAAGCCGGCCGCTGGCCACCTTGCGAAAGCAGGCGTTGAGGCTGGTGAAATCCTGAAAGAATTCCGCGTGACGGCTGACGTCGCAGGCAAATACGCTGCCGGTACTGTTGTGCCCGCAGCCGACGTGTTTGCCGTGGGCCAGCTGGTGGACGTGCAGGGCACCTCCATTGGTAAAGGCTACGCCGGCACCATCAAGCGCCACAACATGAGCTCGCAGCGCGCGTCGCACGGTAACAGCCGTTCGCACAACGTTCCCGGCTCCATCGGTATGGCGCAGGACCCCGGCCGTGTGTTTCCTGGTAAACGCATGACGGGCCACCTGGGTGACGTCACCGTGACCACGCAAAACCTGAACATTGTGCGCATTGACGAAGCCCGTCAGCTGCTGATGATTCGCGGCGCTGTGCCTGGTTCCAAAGGCGGTTTTGTCACGGTTCGCGCCGCGATCAAGGCCAAGCCCACCACCGCTGCTAAAGGAGCGAACTGATGCAGGTCGAACTCCTGAATGACCAAGGTCTGGCTTCGTCCAAAGTGGACGTGCCTGATACCGTATTTGGTCGCGAATACAACGAAAGCCTGATTCACCAGGTGGTCGTGGCCTTCCAGGCCAACGCCCGCCAGGGTACCCGGGCCCAGAAGGACCGTGAGCAGGTTCGTCACTCGACCAAGAAGCCGTTTAAACAAAAGGGCACCGGTCGTGCACGTGCTGGTATGACGTCTTCGCCACTGTGGCGCGGCGGCGGTCGTATCTTCCCGAACATGCCTGATGAAAACTTCACGCAGAAGATCAACAAGAAGATGTATCGCGCCGGCATGGCGTCCATCTTCTCGCAACTGGCGCGCGAAGGCCGCCTGGCTGTGGTTGATTCGCTGGCTGTGGATTCACCCAAGACGAAAGTCCTGGCTGACAAGTTCAAGGCCATGAACCTCAACTCGGTGCTGGTCATCGCTGATGTGGTTGATGAAAACCTGTACCTGGCTTCCCGCAATCTGGTGAACATCCTCGTGGTTGAGCCCCGTTACGCCGATCCGGTGTCGCTGGTTCACTACAAGAAGGTTCTGGTCACCAAGGCCGCCATGGACCAACTCAAGGAGATGTTCGCATGAGCGCCCGTAACCCATCTTCTCCAAAACTGAAATTCGACGAAGGCCGCCTGATGCAGGTTCTGGTCGCTCCCATCGTGTCTGAAAAGGCGACGATGATTGCGGACAAGACCAATGCCGTGACCTTCAAGGTGCTGCAGGACGCTACCAAATTTGAGATCAAGGCTGCTGTGCAGCTGATGTTCAAGGTGGACGTTCAGTCGGTTGCCGTCCTCAACATCAAAGGCAAGACCAAGCGCTTTGGCAAATCCGTGGGCCGCCGCGACAACATTCGCAAGGCTTACGTGACGCTCAAGCCAGGTCAAGAGCTCAACCTCGGTGGGGAGTCTGCGTAATGGCTGTCATTAAAATGAAACCCACCTCTCCCGGCATGCGCGGGATGGTGAAGATTTCCCGGGATCACCTGCACAAGGGTGAGCCTTACGCGCCGCTGCTGGAGCCACAATTCCAGAAGTCCGGCCGTAACAACAACGGGCACATCACGGTTCGCCACAAAGGCGGTGGTCACAAGCACCACTACCGCGTGGTCGACTTCAAGCGCAACAAGGACGCCATTCCGGCCAAGGTCGAACGTATCGAGTACGACCCCAACCGCACGGCCCACATTGCTCTGCTCTGCTACGCCGACGGCGAGCGCACCTACATCATCGCCCCCCGCGGCCTTGAAGTCGGCGCCACGCTGATCAGCGGTTCGGAAGCGCCGATTCGCGTCGGCAACACCCTGCCGATCCGCAATATTCCTGTCGGTTCGACGATCCACTGCATCGAGATGCAAATCGGCAAGGGCGCGCAAATCGCCCGCTCTGCCGGCACCTCTGCAACCTTGTTGGCCCGCGAAGGTACCTACGCCCAGGTGCGTATGCGCTCCGGTGAAGTTCGCAAGATCCACATCGAATGCCGCGCCACCATCGGTGAAGTCGCCAACGAAGAACACAGCCTGCGCCGTCTCGGCAAGGCCGGTGTGAAGCGCTGGATGGGTATTCGCCCGACCGTTCGCGGTGTGGTGATGAACCCCGTTGACCACCCGCACGGCGGTGGCGAAGGCAAGACCGGCGAAGGCCGTCATCCTGTCGATCCATGGGGTAACCTGACCAAGGGCTACCGCACCCGCAACAACAAGCGCACGCAAGTGATGATTGTTTCGCGTCGCAAGAAGTAAGGCTAACCCATGACACGTTCACTCAAAAAAGGTCCGTTTGTCGACCATCATTTGGTAGCAAAAGCCGACAAGGCCGTTACCAACAAGGACAAAAAGCCGATCAAGACCTGGTCGCGTCGCTCCATGATCCTGCCCGAGTTCATCGGCCTGACCATCGCCGTTCACAACGGCAAGCAGCACGTACCTGTCTACATCACCGATCAAATGGTTGGCCACAAGCTGGGCGAGTTCGCACTCACCCGGACTTTCAAAGGTCATCCGGCTGATAAAAAAGTTGTGAGAAAGTAAGGAAAAGACCATGGAAACACGTGCAACCCTCCGGGGCGTTCGTCTGTCGGTCGACAAGGGCCGTCTGGTCGCTGACCTGATCCGCGGCAAGAAAGTGGATCAAGCCCTCAACATCCTGAATTTCACGCAGAAAAAAGCTGCTGGAATCATCAAGAAGGTTGTGGAGTCCGCCATCGCCAACGCTGAACACAACGATGGCGCCGACATCGACGAGCTGAAGGTGAAAACCATCTACGTCGAACAAGGTGCCACGCTCAAGCGTTTCTCCGCGCGCGCAAAAGGCCGCGGCAACAGCATCAGCAAGCCCACGTGCCATGTGTACGTGGTCGTTGGCAACTAAAGGCAGCAGGATATGGGACAAAAAATCAACCCAACCGGGTTTCGCCTTGCAGTTAGCCGCAACTGGTCTAGCCGCTGGTACGCAAGCAACCGTGATTTCGCCGGCATGCTGGCTGAAGACATCAAGGTTCGCGAGTATCTGAAGGCCAAGCTCAAGAACGCTGCGGTTTCGCGCGTTCTGATCGAGCGCCCCGCCAAGAATGCCCGCATCACGATTTTCTCGGCACGTCCGGGCGTCGTGATCGGCAAAAAAGGTGAGGACATCGAGAACCTCAAGAAAGAACTGAGCCGCCAGCTGGGCGTGCCGGTCGCCGTGAACATCGAAGAAGTTCGCAAGCCTGAAATTGATGCCAAGCTCATCGCTGACAGCATCACCCAGCAGCTTGAAAAACGCATCATGTTCCGCCGTGCGATGAAGCGCGCCATGCAAAATGCCATGCGTCTGGGTGCCCTGGGCATCAAGATCATGTCGTCCGGCCGCCTCAACGGCATTGAAATCGCTCGTTGCGAGTGGTACCGCGAAGGTCGCGTGCCCCTTCACACCCTGCGCGCCGACATCGACTACGGCACCTCCGAAGCCAAGACCACCTATGGTGTGATCGGCGTCAAGGTCTGGGTCTACAAGGGCGACACGCTGGGCCGCAACGATGCGCCAGGCGCCAAGATGGTGGAAACACCGGCCGACGAAGAACGCAAGCCGCGCGGCCCACGCCGTGATGCCCGTCCTGGCGATCGCCCTGGTTCCGACCGTCCTGCTCCACGCGGTGCCCGTGCACCACGCGGTGCGACCAACACCGCTCCGGTAGATGGAAGCGACAAGCCGGCTGAAGCTACTCCTGGTAGCGAAGCCCCGAAAACCACCGTTAAGCGCGTCCGTAAAGCCGCGCCAGCTGCAGCAGCTGACGGTGCCAAGACCGAGTAATCGGTCTATTAACGGAGAATCAAAATGCTGCAACCCGCTCGCAGAAAATACCGCAAAGAGCAAAAAGGCCGTAACACCGGCATCGCAACCCGGGGTTCCTCGGTTGCGTTCGGTGACTTCGGTCTTAAATGCACTGACCGTGGCCGTTTGACGGCCCGTCAAATTGAAGCCGCACGCCGTGCGATTTCCCGTCACGTCAAACGTGGCGGCCGTATCTGGATCCGTGTCTTCCCGGACAAGCCGATTTCCCAAAAGCCTGCTGAAGTGCGTATGGGTAACGGTAAAGGTAACCCAGAGTACTACGTGGCTGAAATCCAGCCCGGCAAGATCGTCTTTGAAATCGTTGGTGTGCCTGAAGAGCTGGCCCGCGAAGCGTTCCGCCTGGCATCCGCCAAGCTGCCGCTGCGCACCACCTTCGTCAGCCGCATGATCGGCCAGTAAGGGGAAATGACAATGACCAAATCTACTGAACTGCGCCAAAAAGACGTTGCCGGCCTGAAAACCGAAGTCAAAGAGCTGCAAAAAGCCCACTTTGGGCTGCGCATGCAAAAAGCCACGCAGCAACTGACCAACCTTTCCACGCTGCGTTCCACGCGTCGCAGCATCGCTCGCGCCAAGACTATCCTGGCCGAAACCATCGTCAAGCAAGGAGCCAAAAAATGACGGAAGCTAAAAAATCCCTCAAGCGCACCTTGATCGGCAAGGTGGTCAGCGACAAGCGCGCCAAGACTGTCACGGTTCTGGTTGAGCGTCGTGTGAAACATGAGCTGTACGGCAAGATCGTATCGCTGTCCAGCAAGTACCACGCCCATGACGAAAAAGGCGAGTACCACACGGGTGACGTGATCGAGATCACCGAAAGCCGCCCGATCTCCAAGACCAAGAACTGGGTTGTGACCCGTCTGGTTGAAAAGGCTGCGGTCGTTTAAGTCTTGAGTTCAACTTAAGGCTGACTCCGGTCACGCTCAAAAAAACGGCTCACTTCGGTGGGCCGTTTTTGTTTGTGCTTTCTGCGATGCCGCTGGTGTGCCGCCGTCCCTCCGGGCTTTCGAAGTATGACCTTCACGTGCGCGCCGCCTTTTGCACAGTGAGCACACGCTTGCTGCCGCCGCACTACACTTCGGGGTTGATTTCCCCACTTCATTCACAACCCATCCATTCTTGAGGAGCACACCATGATCAAAGTAGGCGACACCCTTCCGGCCACCACGCTGATGGAATTTTCTGAAGTTGAAGGCAACGGCTGCAGCATTGGCCCCAATCCGGTCGACGTGGCCAAGGCCACCGCCGGCAAGACCATCGCCTTGTTCGCGCTTCCCGGTGCGTTCACGCCCACCTGTTCGGCCAAGCATGTGCCCGGCTACGTAGAGAAGTTCGCTGAACTGAAGGCCGCAGGTGTTGACGAGATCTGGTGCCTGAGCGTGAACGATGCGTTTGTCATGGGCGCCTGGGCACGCGACCAGAAGACCGGCGACAAGGTGCGCATGCTGGCCGATGGCAGTGCAGAGTTCGCCAAGGCCACGGGCCTGACGCTGGACCTGACGGCGCGCGGCATGGGCCTGCGCAGCAACCGCTACTCCATGCTGGTCAAGGATGGAAAGGTCGCCAGCCTGAATGTTGAAGGCCCAGGCAAGTTTGAAGTCAGTGATGCCGCCACGTTGCTGGCGCAAGCCAAAGGCTGATCACGCTGCCCCCCCGGCCCTTACGGGTCTGTCAAAGCCGCTGCCTCTTTGTCAGCGGCTTTTTTATTGTGCTCTGCTGGTGATGGCGGATTGACGTCGGCTAGTTAATTGCTATCAATAACATAGCTGCTTGCGCAAAGCCCCATTGGCCTGCAGCATGTTTTCCTACAAATCGACCTTGAGATAGTGCGCGCCCGGGATCGGGTTGTGATAGTAGGGCGGTATCTCGGAGAATCCCAGCTCGGCATACAGGGCGCGCGCCGATTCCATGTCGTCCAGCGTGTCCAGCAGCACCGAGGAATAGCCCGCCACGCGCGCAGCATCCAAAGTCGCCTCCGCCAGCTGCCGGCCCAGACCGAGACGGCGAAACGGCAGGCGTACATACAGCCGCTTCATTTCCCCGGCATTCGGGTAGTCGACCGAGTCCAGTGCACGCAGCGCGCAACAGCCGGCGATTTCGCCGTCGACCAGGGCCAGCAGCAGCGCACCCTCAGGGTCATCGTACTCACCGGGCAGCTCGGCCAGTTCGGCCTCAAAGTTCTGGAAGCACAGGTCAATGCCGAGCTGCTCCGCATATTCGCGAAAAATCAGCCGCGTGGCAGCCAGCTGCGCCGGCGTGTCGGGCGTGATGAACTGGATGGAGGGGCGTTGCACGGATCGGCAGGAAGAAGTCGACAACCAGTTTACCGTGATTTGCAACTGGAGAGCAGGCCCGGGACGCCCCGGCCGGAGGCATCAAAATGCAGCAGGCGCGGCCAGTGTAGACACCCAGTAAGCCACGCCACCGCAGACCGCCAGGATCAGCGCCGCAGCCAGGCGCGAGACGGTGTCGTCGCGCGATGGCGGGGCCGGCACCACCAGCTCCTTGTCACCGTGCAGCATGGCGCCGACCAGGTTGTGTTTCCGGGTCAGGTAATAAACGATGGCCGCGATGTGCAATACCACCAGGGCCAGAAGCACCCACTTGCCAATGTTCTTGTGGTAGTTGGTCGCCAGGCTGACGGTGGCGTTGGAGACGAAACGTGTCAGGGGGCCGGCAAAGGCAATTTCGTCGTCGCTCAGCAGGCCCGTGCCGACCTGGGCCACCAGAAATCCCAGCATGGCGAACACCGAACCCGCACCTATCGGGCTGTGGCCGACACCGTGTTCGGGCTTGCCCTGGCCTTTGAGGTAGTTGATGACGCTTTGGGGCGCATAGATGAACGCCCCAAAACGAGACCAGCGCCCACCCACCAGGCCCCAGACAACGCGAAACAGCAGCAGGGCGAGCACGGTATAGCCAAACCGGAAATGCCAGACCATGGCGTTGCCACCGATGGTGCCGGTAATGGCCAGCCCAAGCACACAAGCCACCAGCGCCCAGTGAAAAAACCGCGTGGGGAAATCCCAGACGCGCACCTTGTGAAGGTTTTTATTGGTGTACATGCTCACTCCTCGTTTTTGTGGTTGTTCTATGCAACGGTGCCCTTTATACGGCCTCGCTGCCACTTGGTGCTTTCCCGTAGCGCATAAGTTCCTGCGGAACTTATCTGGTCTGGCTAAACTCAGCCCTATGGCAACAGGCAAAGTGTGTTGCCATTGCCCCATCTTAAGAAAAAACCTACGAGGAAACCCATGAAAGCTTTTGCCTGTATCGCCGCAGCCGCCACATTGATGGCCATGGCTGCTCCGGCCTCCGCGCAGTTTGCCAAACCCGAAGATGCCATCAAATACCGCCAGAGCGCGTTGTTTGTCATGGGCCAGCACTTCGGGCGTGTCGGTGCCATGGCCAACGGCCGTGTTCCCTTCGACGCCAAGGTTGCAGCGGACAACGCAGAAATTGTGGCCGAGATGGCCAAGCTCCCGTGGGCCGCCTTTGGCCCCGGCACCGACAAGGGCGGCAACACCAAGGCCAAGCCTGAAATCTGGGCCGAACAAGCCAAGTTCAAGGAAGGCCATGAAAAGCTGGTCGCAGAGACCGCCAAGCTGGCCGCCGCGGCCAAGACCGGCAACCTTGATAACCTGAAGACCGCTTTCACGGCGACGGCTGGCAGTTGCAAGGCTTGCCACGACGCCTTCAGAAATCAGTAACACCCCCGTCCAGGCTCACTGCGTGTAGCCTGTTCCCCCCTCGAGGGGGCGGCGCCTGGGGCCGGCGAAGCCGGACCCTCGGCCCCCGCTTGAATGGAGACATCTCCGTCCCGGGGTTGGGCAACAAAAAAGCCGGTTCGTTTGAACCGGCTTTTCTTTTGGGGGAGCGAAACGCTTCAGGTCTCTTTGAGAAGCTTTTCAATCAGCTGGTGCAGCGCCGCAAAGTCGGGCTCGCCCACGTACTGTTTGACGATCTCGCCGCGCTTGTTGACCAGATAGGTTGTCGGCGTGAGCTGCACATCGCCCCATGCTTTGGCCACTGCGCCGGTGTTGTCGATGGCCACCTTGAAAGGTAGTTGGCGCGTCTGCGTGTAATTGACGACATAGCTGGGTGGGTCGTAGCTCATGGCCACGGCCAGCGTGTCGTAGCCTTGGGATTGGTATTTGTTGTAGGTCGAAATGACCTTCGGCATTTCTGCCACACAGGTCACGCAGCTGGTGGCCCAGAAATTGACCAGGGTGACCTTGCCTTTGAGGTCTGCGGTGGTTTTTTTGCTGCCGTCCAGCAACACAAAGGTCGACTCCGGCGCGGCCTCGGCGCCGCCACATCCCGGCAGGCAAGCAAGGGCCGCCACAGCCAAAATACCGGCCAGTGCCGTGCGGCATACTGTCAGGCGGGATGTCAATTTCATTGGAAGGACCTCATCATGCAACGTCGCAATTTTAACCAGGCCGGCGTCAGCGCGTTGGGCGCACTGATATTGGCCACCTACCACCAGGCCCACGCACTCTCGCTCGGGGACTTGTCGGGCATCAGCAATGCCGACGCCAGCGCCGGCCTGAAAACAGCCCTCGAAAAAGGTGCTGTCGCCGCCGTCGCCCTGCTGGGCAAGACAGATGGATTCCTCGGCAACCCAAAAGTTCGCATTCCCTTGCCCGGATATCTCGAAGATGCTTCGAAATTGCTAAAAAACTTCGGCCAGGGCAAGCGGATCGATGAACTGGTGACGTCCATCAACCGGGCCGCCGAAGCTGCCGTGCCCATGGGAAAGGACCTGCTGGTCAATGCGGTACGCACCATGAACGTGAATGACGCGAAAAACATCCTGACCGGCGGCGAAACCTCGGTGACCACTTTCTTCGCTGAAAAAACCCGCGCTCCGCTGGGCGTGAAGTTTCTGCCCGTGGTGACCAAGGCGACCGAAAAAGTCGGTCTGGCCAACAAGTACAACGAATTCGCCGGCAGGGCCGCCGGCTTTGGCCTGGTCAAGAAAGAAGACGCCAACATCCAGCAGTACGTGACCGGCAAATCGCTGGACGGTCTGTACCTGATCATCGGCGAGGAGGAAAAGAAGATCCGGCAAGACCCGGTAGGCACCGGCAGCGCCATCCTCAAAAAGGTCTTCGGATCCATGAAATAACGGTTCTGCTGAAATATTGCATCGGAAATTGGCTTCCAGCCCATATAGGGTGAGCGCAAGCAGCTATCAAAAAGTGAGCGTATCGAGGGCGGGGCAGCGGGGTCTGGTTCAGGACCCGAGACGGCGTTTTCATGGGTCGGGCGGCCCCGAAAAAACGCATTTGCTTACATGCGGTTGGCAAATATGACCACGCGGGAAATGCCTTAACAGCCTCGCCGATAAACGTGCTCTGATGAGGTTGCAGCGAACGGTCTGGAGCGGCTGCAGATACCGCGGATCACCGACGGTATGTGAAGAATGCCGCTCAAGCCGCCAAGCTGGGTTATGCAGGCTTCGTCCCGTGGCTGGGGGCAACGGATGGACGCCGGCATGAAACGCCGCAACATCAGCAAATCCGGACAATTGCCGAAACATGGATTTATCATCAAGACGGACAGCCACCGCTTCCCGGTGGGTGGCAACCTTGCGGTTCACGCTTCGGGGTTGCGTCCGGTTCGGATTCGCGCTTCGTACTCCCGCACGAAACCCACGAGGTGAGCCATGAACGAGCACCCCGATCAATGCTCCAGGGGCGCCAGCCCAGACCCTTCTGCCGCCACGGTTTCGGCGGTCACGGGATTGGGTGAGCGGCTGAAGCTGCTGCTGGCTGTGCTGACGTTCGCCTCCCATGCCGCCATCGCGGCCCCTTTGCTCAATGAGCCCATCCAGCCAATCCCTCTCACGCTGAAGCAAGACCCGGCCCGCGCCGAAATCGGGCGGCAGCTGTTTCACGATCCACGCCTGTCCGGAAACGGGCGCGTGTCTTGTTTCAGCTGCCATGATTTGAGCAAGGGCGGCGGTGACGGCCGTGACCGCTCCGTCGGGCTTAACGGTGGGCTGACCGGTGTCAATGCCCCGACGGTGTTCAATGCGGCGCTCAATTTCAGGCAATTCTGGAACGGCCGCGCCGAATCGCTGGAGTCCCAGGTAGACCATGTCATGCTGAACCCGATCGAGATGGGGGCGAAGTGGGAAGATGTGGTTCGCAAGATAGCGGACGACGCGAAATACAAAAGCGCGTTTGGTGCGGCCTACAAAGACGGCGTGACCAAAGCCAATATCCAGAACGCCATCGCGACATTCGAACGGACGCTGATCACACCCAACTCACGCTTCGACAAATATTTGCGTGGTGACGCCAACGCCATTACCGACGCGGAGAAGGTCGGCTACGCCAAGTTCAAGCAGTACGGGTGCGTCGCCTGCCACCAGGGCGTCAACGTGGGCGGCAACATGTTCCAGAAATTCGGCGTCATGGGCGACTACTTCGCAAAGCGCGGCAGCCCGACGGAGGCCGATCTTGGCCGGTACCTCGTCACGAAGGTGGAAAGCGACAAGCACGTCTTCAAGGTACCGAGCCTGCGCAACATCGCGCTGACGGCGCCGTATTTTCACGATGCCTCGGCCAAGACACTGGAAGATGCCGTCGATGTCATGTTCAGGTACCAGCTCGGACGCGTTGCCTCCAGGGAAGACAAGGAATCCATCGTCAAGTTCCTCAATACGCTCACCGGCGAACGGGACTTCAAACCGTGAAAAAAAAGAATCAACTTGCCCTGGCGCCTATGGCGGCGATTACCGCCGTGCTGCTGTCCGTCCTGGTGTTCCTGTATAGCAAAACCCAAAGCTTCGACGAGTCGCACTACTTTGAGGATATGGCCGTGCTGCGCCACCTGAAGCAGCTGGACGCGCAATGGGAGCTGGATGTGCTGAAGTCCAGGATCGGGATCAACACGCACTACGATGCGCTGGCCGATAACCAGGGCGGGATGGCCCGGCTCATGGAACAACTCGAGTCGGGCACCCACGCCCACAAGCACGATGCATCGGGGCAGGTGGACAAGCTCGCGGCGCTGGAACGCGCCGTGCAGGACAAAGCCGCCCTGATCGAGCAATTCAAGTCGCACAACTCTGTGCTGCGAAACTCGCTGGCCTTTCTTCCCACCGCAGCGGAAGATGTCCAGCAGTCGCTCGGGCCCGGCCGCGGTACCACGGAGCTGGCGCTCCGGCAGATTTCGTCTGGCGTCAGCAGGCTGCTGCTCGCGAGCATGCTGTACAGCCAGAGCCCGACCGACGAAAAGGGTGCCGAGATAGAAGAAGAACTGGGCCGGCTTGACGGCAAGCTGCGCCATACTCCGCCGGGCATTGCCGACAGGCTGGGGATCTTCCGCGCGCATGTCCAGACCATCTTGCGCGAACAAAAAACAGTCAATGAACTTCTCGCGGGTATTTCCTCGGCACCGACCGCCAAATTGCTCGATGCGGCCAACGATGCATCAACGATCGAGCAGCAGCGCGCGGGGGTGGAGGGCGAGCGCTACGGCCGCTACCTGCTGATTTTCTCGGCGGTGCTGGTGGCCCTGCTGCTGTATGCAGCCCTTCAGGTGTTTCGCAGCCATGCCGTGATCCGGCGCGTCAACACGGAACTCCAGGCGGCCAATGAGCACCTCGAACAGCGCGTGCAGGAACGGACGCAGGAGCTGCGCCAGGCGCAAAGCGAGCTGATGACCGCGGCGCGTCAGGCGGGCATGGCAGAGATCGCCACCAATGTGCTGCACAACGTGGGCAACATCCTCAACAGCGTCAACGTCTCGGCCGACCTCATCGGCAGCACCTTGCACAAATCCAGGGTGCAGGGGCTTTCCCGGGGCGTGCAGCTGATGAATGAGCACGCCGCGGACCTGGCCCACTTTCTGGTTCATGACGAGAAGGGCAAGATACTGCCCGGCTATTTGAATGGAATCTCCCAGACCCTGGTGCAGGAGCAGCAGGGCATGCTCAAGGAGCTGGAACTCCTCACCAGAAGCATCGACCACATCAAGGACGTCGTTGCCACCCAGCAGTCGTATGCAGGCGGAAGCAGCATTGTTGAACCGGTGCAGATCTGTGACCTGGTGGAGGACGCCCTGCGAATGAACGGTGTCTCACTGGCGCGCCACGGGGTCACTGTGGTGAAGGAGTTCGCGCAGGTGCCAGAAGCACTGCTGGACCGCTCACGGGTGCTGCAGATTCTCGTGAACCTGATCAGCAACGCCAAAAATGCCATGGCGGGTATGCCGGCCGCATCGCACCAGATCACATTGCGGGTGGAGCCTGTTGGCGAGTCGACCTTGCGGGTCTCTGTCATGGATAAGGGAGAGGGGATACCGGCGGAAAACCTCACGCTGATTTTCTCGCACGGATTTACGACGCGCAAAACAGGCCACGGCTTTGGTTTGCACAGTTGCGCGCTGGCAGTCAGCCAGATGGGCGGGACACTTTCCGCTCACAGCGACGGGCCGGGTCTGGGGGCCACCTTCACACTGGAGCTGCCAATGGATATCGCGCAGACCAAATCATGACGCAGCTACAGAACCAGCGCATCCTGCTGATCGACGACATGCTGTCGATCCATGAGGACTTTCGCAAAATCCTCGCTGCGAAACCGGTGGCGCGTGATCTGGACGTTGCCGAAACCGAGTTGTTTGGTGAGGTCACGCAGATTTCCTACGGTGATTTTGAACTGGACTCCGCTTATCAGGGCGCCGAAGGTGTGGCAATGGTGGAGGAATCCATCCGGGCCGGGCGGCCCTATGCCATGGCTTTTGTGGACATGCGCATGCCGCCGGGCTGGGACGGGGTGGAGACCATCGAGCGGCTTTGGGGTGTTGATCCGCATGTGCAGATCGTGATCTGCACAGCCTACTCCGACCATCCCTGGGAAAATGTGCTGGCGCGGCTGGACGTGCAGGACCGCCTGCTGGTGCTCAAAAAGCCATTCGACATGATCGAAGTCAGCCAGCTCGCGAGAACACTGACCGCCAAATGGGAGCTGGCGCGGCGCGCGGCAGCACAGGTGAGCAGCCTGGAAGATACCGTGCAGGATCTCAGGGCAACCGAAGCGGCTTTGCGCCAGTCCAACAAGGAACTCGAAGCCTTCTCGTATTCGCTCGCGCATGACTTGCGCTCTCCCCTGAACTCGATTGACGGCTTCAGCCACTTGCTGCAAAAGGCGGTCAGCGGTGATGCGGCGGAACGTGCGAGGCATTACCTGAGCCGGATACGCGAGGGAGTCAGGCAAATGGGTGAGCTCACGGATGGCCTTCTGCTGCTGGCCCAGGTGTCCCGTACCAACCTGAAGATCGAGACAGTCGACCTCACGGCAATAGCCGAGCGCGTGCGCGGTGACTGCCAGAAACGCAATACCGCGCGAGATGTGAAAGTCCACATAACGCCCAACCTTACCGCTGTGGGTGACTCCGCGTTGCTGTGCCAGGTAATGGAAAACCTTATTTCCAACGCATGGAAGTTCACCGTCCATGCCACTGCCCCCGAGATCTGGGTTGGGGCGCAGCACCCCGACAACGAAAGTACGGTCTATTTTGTCCGTGATAACGGCGTCGGGTTTGACATGACGTACGCGGACAAATTGTTCGGTACCTTCCAGCGCCTGCATTCACCGGGTGAGTTTGCAGGGATGGGAATCGGGCTGGCAAGCGCTCACCGGATCATTTCCCGTCACGGCGGTCGTATCTGGGCCGAAGGGGCGGTGGGGCAAGGTGCCACATTTTTCTTCACCATTCCATCGCCTGTGCGGCAACACTCGCCCGATGAAACCCCGGCTGATGCGAAAAAACACAGGAGCCAGCCATGACTCAACTGCAGAACCGGCGCATTTTGCTGATCGACGACATGCCGTCCATCCACGAAGACTTCCGGAAAATTCTTGCGTCCAGGCCGGTTGCGCATGACCTGGACGATGCCGAAGCCCTGTTGTTTGGCGACGCCGCACCGGTATCCGATGATGGCTTTGAGCTGGACTCGGCCTACCAGGGACGTGAGGGTCTGGACAAGGTCGAGGTCTCCGTTCGGGCCGGGCGGCCCTATGCCATGGCCTTTGTGGACATGCGCATGCCGCCGGGCTGGGATGGTGTGGAGACCATCGAACGGCTTTGGCGCGTTGATCCAAAGGTACAGATCGTCATCTGCACCGCCTACTCCGACCATGCCTGGGAAGATGTGTTCGCGCGGCTGGAAGCCCGGGATCGCCTCCTGATTCTGAAAAAACCGTTTGATCCGGTTGAAGTCAGCCAGCTGGCAAGAATGCTGACCACAAAATGGGAGCTGGCGCAGCAGGCGGCAGCGCAGGTGAGCGGCCTGGAGGAAGCCGTGCAGGAGCGCACCCGCGCCTTGCATGACAGCGAATCACAACTGCGCCAGATCACGGACAGTGTGCCCGCCTTGATTGCCTATATCGACGCCGAACAGCGCTTTCAGTTCCATAACCTTGCCTACGAAGAAGTTCTTGGCCTGAAGCACGGCCAGATCCACGGCAAGACCATGCGCGAACTGATGGGCGACGAGCTCCACGAAAAAGAGCGGGGCAAGATTGAAGAAGCGCTCGCCGGTTATGCGGCGCAATACGATCGCACGCAGGTCACGTCAGATGGCCAGCTGCGCGACTACGTCATGCAGTACTTTCCACGCTACGGCGAAAACGAGGACGAAGGCAAGGTGGTCGGCTTTTTCTCGCTGGGCACCGACGTGACCGAACTCAAGCGCATTGACCGCATGAAGAGTGAGTTCGTCTCTACCGTCAGTCATGAGTTGCGCACCCCGCTGACCTCCATTCGCGGCTCCCTGGGCCTGATCGCCGGCGGCGTGGCCGGGGAGCTGCCGGCCATGGCCAAAAACCTGGTCGGCATCGCCACCAACAATTGCGAACGGCTCATCAGGTTGATCAACGACATTCTGGACAGCGAAAAAATTGAATCCGGAAAAATGCGTTTTGACTTCCAGCAGATGGAACTGCAGCCTCTGCTGACGCAAGCCCTGACGGCCAACGAAGGCTTCGCAGGCCAGCACAACGTCAAGCTGGTTCTGGACGCACCGGCAGAAGCGGTAAGGGTCAGCGTCGACAGCGACAGGCTGACCCAGGTCATTACCAACCTGTTGTCCAACGCCGTGAAATTCGCGCCGGCCCAGTCCTGCGTGGAAGTCCGGCTGCTGTGCAAGAACGGCAGGGTCCGGGTGGAAGTCGCCGACAGCGGCCCCGGCATTCCCGAAGAGTTCCGAAAGCGCATCTTTCAGAAATTCTCGCAAGCCGACACATCGGACACCCGAAAAATGGGTGGTACGGGCCTGGGCCTGAACATCTCGCGCGCCATCGTGGAGCGGATGGGCGGCCAAATCGGGTTCACGACGGAAACCGGCGTCGGAACTGTTTTCTTCTTTGAGCTGCCCGAGGCGGTGCCGGCGCCGATTCAAACCAGCATCAGGTCCGGGGCAGCGACCAGGCCGCTCATCCTGGTCTGCGAAGACGATCCCGACATTGCCCGCCTGATCAACCTGATGCTTGATAAAGGCGGCTTTGACTCGGACATGGTGCACAGCGCAGGGCAGGCGCTGGAGCAAGTCATGCTGATGCCCTACGCTGCCATGACGGTCGACCTGAACCTGCCCGACCAGGACGGCATCAGCCTGATTCGTGCACTGCGCCGCGAAGAAGCAACGAAAGACCTGCCGATCGTGGTGGTCTCGGCCAACGCCGAAGAAGGCGAACTCGAATTCAACACCCAGCCGCTGGCGGTTTCAACATGGCTGGAAAAACCCATCGACGAGAACCTCCTGATCCTCAGTTTGCACCGTGCCATCGGCAACATGGCCGAAGGCCGGCCGCGCATTTTGCACGTCGAGGACGACCTCGATATCCAGCGCATTGCCGCGGCCATTGCCCAGGACTTTGCCACCTTTGAATTTGCCGCCACGCTGCGCGAAGCACGCGACCAGCTGGCGCGCCGCCGCTACGACCTGGTGCTGCTCGACCTGACGCTGAAGGACGGCTCGGGCTGGGGGCTGCTGGACACCATTGAAGCGCTGGACATCGTCCCGCCAGTGGTCGTGTTTTCCGCACACGATGTGGAGTCGAAGCAAAGCCAGCGCGCAGAAGCGGTGCTGGTCAAGGCACACACCTCCAACGAAGAACTGATTCGAACCCTGCAGCGGGTGCTTGATGAAAGCCTCTGGGGGACGGTCCATCCACCTCTAAGGATCTGATCCCCCTGTCCAAGCTCACTGCGTGTAGCTTGTTCTCCCCTCAAGGGGACGGCGCCTGGGGCCGGCGAAGCCGGACCCGCGGCCCCCGCTGGTGGAATACCCCCGTTAGTTACGCCATCGGACTCTTCAAGCCACGGGTGCCGCGGAACCGGCTTTGCCGGGCCGCAAGCACCGTCCCCTGCAAGGGGAAAAGGGCTACACGCAGTGAGCCCGATAGGGGTGTGCCAATTATTCGGCTTTGCCAGACCGCAGGCGGGCGGCCCCCGAGGGGCTGGAGCCCGCGGCTCCAAGCCTGCCTGCGCAGGCTTGGACGGGCGACAGAGGCGAAGCGTCTCGCGAGCCGCGGCCTGCAAGGCCTCGCGACCCACACGAAGTGGGGGAGCGTGGGGGCTCTACTTCTTCTGGCTGGCGCGGTAGACCTGCATCACCGTCGCGAAGTCGCGATCAAAGTTGATAGGCAGGAAGGTGTCGTTGCCGGGCAGCTGCTTTTTCAGTGTGGGCGAGAAGCTGTAGCTGAACGAGCATTTCTTCACGCGTGCCTGCAGTTCGGGCGAAACGTCCTTGCTCATGGTCCAGGTTTCCGTCATGAAGGGCGGGCTTTCCCAGATCGTGCGGATGCTCGAGCCCTTGACGTCGCCCTTGACGACCATGCGCTGGTACAAATCGCTGGCCACAGCTGCGGCCGGATAAAAGCCATGCATCACGCCCGTGACGGAGCGCTCGTGGCCGTTGGAGAACACGACTTCGTAGTCCTTGTCCGGCGTCAGGCCCAGCGCCGGGAAGAGCGCGCGCGGCGCGAGGTTGCCCGAGTTGGAGGTGGGTGTGGTGTGCGCGATTTTCTTGCCGATCAGGTCCTTCGGTTCCCTGTACGGGCTGTCGATGCGGGTGATCAGAATCAGTTTGTAGGAGTTGCGCACGCCGCTGGCCTTGTTGCCGGGAACGCCAAACGGCGCCGGCTGGCCGGCGGTGACCAACTGCGCAGCCAGGCCGGGGTTGACCTGTGCCAGCTGGACCTTGCCGGCCGAGATACCTTCAATCAGCTCTTTTTCACCGAGGATGTCGATGTTGCTGGTCTTGTCCATCGATTCGCCTTGCGCGTTTTGCAGGTCGATGTTTCCGCAGCGTGACAGGTGGCTGAAGTAGTCGCCCCACAAGGCCATGGTTTCGCTCTTGCCATAGGTCTTGGGCATGGCCACGACCATTTTTTCGCGTGGGCCGGAATATTTTTCGGGCGCGGGGGTAGCGGCCGCTGCTTTCGCCTTGCGTGCAGGCTTCGCCTCGTCGGTCTGGGCTGTTGCTGAACCCAGGGCGCAAGCGGCGCTGGCCAATATTGCGGCATGGCGCAGATAAAACTTCATGTTGATCACTCCAGTTGTCTATGAAACAGATACGTAGGAATGCTGTTTGTGTGCCCTTGGCCGCACAAACCGCGTTCCCAGCCCAATCAGTGTGCATGACGGCGCCTCAAAACGAACTTTTTGTTACATTCGAATGAATACCTTCGTGACATAAATCAGCGTATCTGCTTCAGAGGTTGTTGTTTTTTCATTGAAAAGACGGCCCTGGCAACCTCTAAGCGCCTGGGAGGCGGCGAATACCGCGCCCAAGGCGCGTGTGCTATGCGGCAGGGCGGCGGACGCCTCAAGCGGCGAGGGAGGCGTCGATTTTCCCGAGCAGCCATTGCAGCCCAGCCAGGTGCTGCTGGTCGTGGCTGCACAGGTAATGCACCAGGCTGCGCAGCGTCAGGGCACCGTAACCTTCGAATTCCGCCGTGCGGCCCAGTTGCCCGGGCGTGATGCCCGACAGCATGGCCATCGTCCGGGTGCGCGCCGCGCGAAACGCCGCGATGGCCTCTTGCGCATCAGCGGCCGCGTAGTTGCGTTCCTTTTCCAGTACATAGCCGTCCAGTGATTCCAGCACGGGGCTGGTTTCCGACAAGGTGCGCTGAAACCGCACGTGATAGCCGTCGGTCTCGATGTCCCTGATGTGGCAGACCTGCGCAATGGCCGTGAAGTGTTCGCTCGGAATGCCTTCCCACGACGGCGGCGTCCAAGCCTTGTGGCTTTCAGGAATTGCGTCGTAAAACTGCTCCAGCTGGTGCGGGAAATCCGCCATGGCTTGAAGCGTTGCGGGGTTCAGGGGCTGGGCTGGGCTCATCAGCCGGCCTTGCGCAGCGAAGGCCACAGCACCGCCTGCGCCACGATGACGTTCTCGCCATTGAAGGTCGCCGCCGGCGAGCCGTAAAGCTCGTAACCCAGCGCCAGCACCTCACTCACCCGGCGGCAAAAGCTCGCGTCGTCAGGGCCGGTAAGGAGCCTGTAGGTGGGAAGACCGTCGGGGGGCGTAGTGGCGGGTGATGTCATGGCGGCAAGCAGCTGATGAACGGAGGGCGATATTACCGTTTCCGCCCACCTGCTGCAGAACCCCGTGCTTCAGACCCGCCTTTCAGGCCTTGCTCAGGCCTTCACCATTCCCGGCAATGCCATCACACGCCCCGGCGCCGCCATCCCCGTAAACGCAAAGTCGACTTCCGGCACGCGCCCGCTCACGATGTCCGCAATCGCCGCGCCCGAGCCGCAGGCATGCGTCCAGCCCAGCGTGCCGTGGCCCGTGTTGAGGAAGACATTGGAGGCCTTGCTTTTGCCGATGTAAGGCACGTTGCTCGGCGTGGCCGGCCGCAGGCCTGTCCAGAACTGCGCGCCTTCGCCGTCCGTCATGTCGGGAAAGAGTTGTTTTACACGGCGCACGATGGCGTTGCAGCGCACCAGGTTCAGCTCGGTGTTGTAGCCATTAAGCTCGGCCGTGCCGGCAATGCGCAAGCGGTTGCCAAAGCGCGAGAACACCAGCTTGTACTCGTCATCCGTCAGGCTCACCTGGTACGACGCCGCCTCGTTGATCACGGGCAGCGTGACCGAGTAACCCTTGGCCGGATAGATACGCAGGCTTTGCCCCAGCACTTTGGCCCACTGCGCGCTGAAGGCGCCCAGGCACATCACGTACGCATCGGCTTTCAGCATCTCGACCTTGCCACCGGCCTCGCCGCTGCCCATCGCCACCTGCACGCCGTTCAGCTGCCCCTCTGCGGCATCCAGGCCCAGCACCGTGGTGTTGTACAAAAATTTCACACCGGCTTGCTCGCAGCGCGTGGCCAGCGCAGCGGTAAACGCGCGGGCGTCACCCGATTCATCGCTGGGCGTCATGCTGCCGCCCACGATGCTGCCGCGGCATTGTGCCAGCGCGGGCTCAATCGCCACACATTCGTCGGCCGTCTTCATGTCGAGTTCGCAGCCGTGCTCGCGCATGATGCGCGCGGGTTCCTGCGCCGCGTCGTACTCGGCCTGGCTGGTGTAGAAGTGCAGGATGCCTTTGGTCTGCGCGTTGTACAGCAGGCCCAGCTCGGCGCGCAGCTTTTGCAGCGCGCCGCGGCTGTACATGCCCAGGTTCACGATCTGCTTGATGTTTTGTGCCGTGCGCGCGGGCGTGCAGTTGCGCAAAAACTCCAGCCCCCACAGCCACTGGTTCACATCGGCGCGCAGCCTGAAGAGCAGCGGCGCATCTTCACGCGCCAGCCATTGCAACACCTTGAGCGGCGCACCCGGGTTGGCCCAGGGTTCCGCATGGCTCACCGATATTTGCCCGCCGTTGGCAAAACTGGTTTCCATCGCGGCTGCGTTGCGGCGTTCCACCACTGTCACCTCATGGCCGCGCTGCGCCAAATACCAGGCCGTGGTGATACCCGTGACACCAGCCCCCAAAACCATGACTTTCATGGCGATTCCTTTTCATTCAAGCAGAACATTGCAGTTGCGCAAGCGCCGTGCCAGGGGTTGCTGTTGAATCGGAAGAATCGTGGCAACCGCCAAGCCATCACATGCTTGCGGCCGCTTCCACTGTCCTTGTTACCTGAGAGATTCAGCCGTTGCTTTTATGTCGATCACAAGCTTCGGCTTTGCTCCTTCGGTGCGCTGCACCTTGCGTGCGGCGTCTCTCCAGACGGCTGTGTGTTCCGGGCAGTACGGGACCTGAGCGATTATGGAAGTTTGCGCCTTCGGTGGCTGCCTTGTGGGGCAGCGCTCTCCTGCTTGAACGGGTTTGAATTTACCACCGAAGCCGGTTTTGCCAAGCGTGAATGCGGCGTTCAGTACAGGTCTAGCGGGTTGATTCAGCGGCTTAATAGTAGGAAGCAGGGAGGCTCAGCCTTTGCTGGCTGCGCTCACAAACGCGGCTTTGGCATCGGTGTAGGCCTCCCGGTCACCCGGGTGCCTGGCAGCCAGTTCCGCCTTGAGCGCGGCATAGCGCGCCGCCAGCGCAGGGTCCGACCGCAGGGCGTCGCGAAAACGCAGGCGCTGCGCCCACACCTCGCCGCCGTGCACCACCAGGTGCAGGTGATGCGTGCGCCGCCCCTCTGCCCAGCGCATCAGCCATTTGCGGTCAGACAGCGAGGCATTGAATTCAGCGGAGGTCGTGTAACCGTTGGCGCACAGCGGCGCCAGAAGCGCTTCAGCCGCCGCGATTGATTCCACACCGGCCAGCATGTCGATCACCGGTTTGGCCGCCAGGCCGGGCACGGCTGTGCTGCCGATGTGCTGGATGTCGATCAGGCGGGCCGGCAGCTGAGGGGAGAGCGCAAGCAGGCGGTCCCGCTCAGCCACAAACTGCTGGGGCCAGGCTGGGTTGTAGGCCTGCAAGACCACTTCCTCGTGGATAGCGGCAAGCAGCGATTCCTGGTCAGTCATGCGCGTGACGGCTGGCAGGTTGTTGTGCAGGGGCAAAAAACGCTGTGCGACACGCCAGAATCCTTTGCGGGGCTATTTTTGGGGCGGTTTTAAGCATCAAAAAGGCCTTCAGCCCAATCAAATATTGCGCGAGCAGCTATTAAAACAATAGCAACTAGAAGTCCCGCGGCTGCGAATGAGGCGGTCTGCATTTCATTTACCGGAGAGCCAGCACAGCTTTGCGCGCCTGGGCCAGTCGCTCTTCCAGATAGGCACCATAAAAGTCGGTAGATGCCAGGCCAACCAGCCGTTCCGCCAGGTCTTGCCCGGCCGGGCCCAGAAACAGCACGGTGGGTGTGAAACCGGCTTTCCATGCCGCGACTTGCGCGGCGGCTGTCGTCACCTGGCCGTCAAAGCCGGTCAGCGGCGTCGCGCGGTCGCTGATGTTGAGCTGCCAGGCGTGCAGGCTGCCATCGCGTTGCCCCGGCAACAGGTAATTGCGCCGCACCAGTTCGCAGAAGGGGCAGCCAGGCAGGCTGACCAGCAGCACCAGCGGCTCATTTTTAAGGGCGGCGATTCCAGCGGCCGCCGGCAAAGAGGCCGGCACAGGCAAGGCCGTGTCTTTGGCCAGCGCAAGCTGGGGCACGGCCAGCCCGGCTGCCAGCGCGGCAGTGAACTGGCGGCGGCCCACCTGGCTCATTCAGCGCTTTCCAGCAAAATCTTCGTCAGCGCAGCCGGTTCGCTGATCATGGGGTCATGGCCGGTTTTGATTTCGACCACGCGCGAATTCGGCAGCCACGCACCGTCCCAGAACTTGGCGTCCTTCACGCGCAGCCGGCTGGGTTCAATCGTGGCCAGTGCGGGCTCGGTGCAACTGACGAAAGTCCGCGGCACAGCGGCCACACGCTTCACATCAAAGTCCAGCGGTGCCTGGTAGGTATTGCCGGGGTGCGGCGTCTGCCGGCGCTTCACCCATTCGCGGTCGGCATCGTGCAGGCCGAACACCTCCGGGTCGGGCGCCGGAAAGCTGAAGCTGGGTGAAGCCTGCGCCGCCGCCATGCGCTGCTGCTGCGTGGCGCTGGCCTGCGTGCTGCTCCAGCTCTCGCCGGGCTTGGGCACCACCGCATCCACATACACCAGGTGCTTGATGCGGTCGGGCATGCGGTCAGTGACAGCCGTGCCGATCATGCCGGCATAGGAATGCACCGCGAGCGTCACCTCGTGCAACTCTTCCGCCTCAATCAGGTTGATCACGTCGTTGATGTGCGTGTCGAGGTTGATCGTGGGTGAAAGCAAATGGGCGCGTTCGCCCAGGCCGGTCAGTGTCGGCGTGAACACCTTGTGGTGGTCCAGCTGCAGCGCCTGCGCCACCCGCCGCCAGCACCAGCCGCCGTGCCAGGCGCCGTGCACCAGAACAAAATTGTGTTTCATCGCTTTACCTCCGTGTGTTTCTTCAGGCAAATTCTTCGCCAAACAGCAGCGACCAGGCATTGCGGTACGCGACCTGATGCCGGACATTCTCCGGCAGCTGCTGCAGGAAATAGCGGTGCTTCTGGTCATAGGACACCATGCGGTCCATCCGGTCTCCGCCCAGATCTAGCGCCGACAGAAAGCGTTTCGGATGGGCGACTATCAAGTCGCGCCATTCACGGGCCAGCCCGCCGTCGCTGCCCCAGACGCGCGCATGCCGCTGGTTGCTCAGGGGATAGATTGAAGCGGAGTCGCCGAAAGCCGTGTCGAAATGCAGGTTGGCGAAGCGCCGTATCAGGCCGTCCACATACGCCGCGTTGTAACGCGTGGCCCGCTCGATGTAGCGGATTTGCGCCAGATGGCACCAGACCACTTTGGCCCTGGGGTACTGCGCCAGCATGGCCTCCAGCGGCGTCAGCAAGTCGTCCTCGATTTCATAGTGGATCTGGAAAGCGACGCCGGTTCTTTCGCTCAGCGCGAAGACGCGGTGGCCTACGGGGCCGTCAATGGGGATCTGGACATCGCGGTCGTCCCCCATGCCGTGTTTGACCTGCCGTGGCGACGGGTAGTGGCGAAACTCATACTCGCCCAGGCACATGATTTGCCGTTTCTCGATGGCCGCCTCCTGGCCGTCCATGAATTCGGTGGGCGCCTCCGTCAGCGCCGGCGGCTGGCCGCCGTTCCCCACGGGGATAAAACGGTCCGGATAGGCTGAAACCAGTTTCTCCGACAGGGCGTTGAAGCGCACGCCCTTTTTAAACTCGCCCTGGCCTATGTCCGCCGACAGAGCCATCAGGCCAATGTTGAGCCCGTCCATGTTCTTCGCCACGAAATCGATGTCCAGCTTGCCGGGGTTGCAGGAGCTCTCGATGTCCACATAAGGCAGCTCGCCTGCCGCAAGGATTTTCTTCAGGCGCTGCGCATACCCGGCTTTCAGCACCCCGAAGTCGGCCATGGCCTGGGCATGACCCAGCCCGGGCAAGGCGGCGCCAAGGGGCAGGCCCAGCATGGTGGTGATCATGCGGCGTCGAATCATCATGCGAAGCGTTCTCCTGTGTGGGTGAATGCCGGGCAGGCTTGCCCGCCGGTCAAATCGTCTTGCCGTCCTTCAACTCGGACAGTTTCGTTTCGGAATAGTTCAGCAGCTCGCGCAGCACTTCATCCGTGTGCTGACCCAGCAGCGGCGGCGGTAAATCGGTCCGCACCGGTGTTGCGCTCATGCGGATGGGGCTGGAGACCAGTTTCAAATCATCCTTCACCGGGTGCTTCCACTCCGTCACCATCTTGCGCGCCTCAATCTGCGGGTCGGCAAACACCTCTGCCAGGCTGTTGATCGCACCGCACGGCACTTTTGCCGCCTCCAGCGCTCCCAGCCAGTCGGCCTTGCTGCGCGTCTTCATCACGGCTTCCAGGATCGGCACCAGCTGGCCGCGGTTCTGCACGCGGTCGCGGTTCTTCGCAAAAAGCTGGTTGGTCGCCAGCTCCGGAATGTTGGCCACCGCACAGAACTTCGCATACTGCGAGTCATTGCCCACCGCGAGGATTAAGTGATCTTTGCTGCCATCCGCGGCCGGGGCCACTTCAAACACCTGGTAAGGCACGATGTTCTGGTGCGCATTGCCCGCCCGGCCCGGCGCCTTGCCGCTCACCAGATAGTTTGCGCCCAGGTTGGCCAGCATGGCCACCTGCGTATCCAGCAGCGCCATGTCCACCTGCTGGCCCTCGCCGGTTTTCTCGGCATGGCGCAGCGCGGCGAGTATTGCCACCGTCGCATACATGCCCGTCATCAAATCCGCCACCGCCACTCCCACCTTCTGCGGCCCGCCCCCCAGGTCGTCACGCTCGCCGGTCACGCTCATCAACCCGCCCATGCCCTGGATCGCATAGTCATACCCCGCGCGGTCGGCATAAGGCCCGTTCTGGCCAAAGCCCGTGACCGAGCAGTACACGAGGCGCGGGTTAATGGCCTTCAGCGACGCATAGTCCAGCCCATAACGCGCCATGTCCCCAACCTTGAAGTTCTCCACAAACACATCGCAATGCGCAGCCAGCTCACGCACCAGCGCCTGGCCCGCAGGCTGTGCGATGTCGCAGGTGACGGAGCGCTTGTTACGGTTGGTCCCCAGGTAATAAGCCGCCTCGGTGTCCGCACCCTGCGCATCCTTCAAAAACGGCGGCCCCCAGGTGCGGGTGTCGTCACCCGTGCCGGGGCGTTCAATCTTGATGACGTCGGCCCCCAGGTCGGCGAGTGTCTGCGTACACCAGGGGCCCGCGAGTACGCGGGAGAGGTCGAGGATGCGGATGCCGGATAGGGAGTTCATGTCGCCATTTTGCACTTTGCTTGGGGCTACGCTGATCGCAGGACGCCGGGATATGAGCAGCTTTTCAATGCCGTAAAGCCCTCCGATTGGAGGATGGGCCGAACTGCTTGCCTAGGCTAAGCTGCCATAGTCAAACTGCCAACGGCTCGCTAGAAGAAGCGCGCGCGGCCACAACTCAGGAGTTGCCATGAAAAGAAACTGGGAAACTATTCGCGAGCTTCTATCCAAAGTAGAGGAGTGCAGTCTCCCTACGGAAATGGTTCAGCTTTCCCAATTCCCGGAAGAACGTGCGTCAGAAATCTCATACCACATGAGCCTTCTTATAGAAGCGGGTCTTGTTAACGGCCAGATGGTGAAAACGATGGGCCCAGAAGTGAAAGACTTTTTTGGTCAGAGGCTTACCTGGGAAGGGCATGAGTTTCTGGATTCGATTAGAAGTGACACAGTGTGGGCAAAGACGAAAAAGCTGTTTACGGAGCAAGGTGTGTCCATGACATTTGAACTCGTGAAGTCCGTGGCGAAAGATGCAGCCGCAGCGCTGATGAAAGGTGCACTCGGGGGCTGATGGCTGCGTACCGAAAATATGCAACGCCACGTTTGTATTTCGGTCGATTTAGGCATTAAAAATCATATGTGTATTGGAGTGAATCGATGGCACTCGTTTTTCAGTATGGCTCGAACATGTGTAGCGCTCGCCTTAATAGCCCGGATAGATTAGCTGGTGACGCGAAAGTAATCTGTATTGCTCAGTCCGTAGATCTTTTCGAGTTTGCATTCACTGTATTCAGCAAAACAAATAATTGCGCGGCCGCTGACATTGCTTCAAGCGAGAGCGGCCAATGCATATTTGGCGTGCTCTATGAGATTCCTGATTTTCTTATCTCCCGAGAGTCTGCGAAGACGCTCAACAGGCGATCAATGGATGCAATAGAAGGCGAGGGTACCAACTACATTCGTCAGGCAATCCAGCTGCAAAAAGTTGATGGATCGAAGGTCGAGGCGTTGACTTACGTTGTCAAAGACCGTAAGTCCGATATAAAAACCTCAAGGAAATACGTCCAGCACATCTTAGAGGGCATGAAGGAACACAACATTCCAGAAGAGTACCGCAGATACGTGGTGTCCCAGGTAATTGCAAACAATCCAGATTTAGCTCAAGAGTTTTGAATCGCAGCCGTAGACCTAGGAGTTACCAATGGCTCAAGCCGAAGAAAAACTTACAGCGATCGTCGACCAACTAAAGAGAGGCGTAGCGCCGCCCAAAGAGTCGGTGCGGGCTTTCTTACTTTGGTTTGGTGCGGAGCGGCGCGGATATCGCGTCGTCCGTCTTATTCGCAACGCTCTTAGGCGGCATGGCCTGACAACATCGCCGGACTTTGAATGGGCCTATATCGACGGCCAGGTGGCGTTTGTGAAGGCACCTCTCGAGGTTCAAGGTCCACAGGGAGTAGCAGACGACTCCGCATCAGATCCTACTTACAGGATTCGCAGTCTGGCGTCAGCAAACCGGGCTCCGATCAGTGTTACGCCTGATTCCTCAGTGCAGCAGATAACGACGTTGATGATGACTAATGACTTCTCGCAGCTTCCTGTGATGACTGGACCACGAGATGTCAAGGGCGTGGTCAGTTGGAAGACGATTGGGATGAGGTTAGCGCTTAAGAAGCCCATCGCCACTGCTAAGGATTGCATGGAAGAGCCTAGGATACTTAGCGCGGCTGAGCCATTGTTTTCTGCGATATATGTCGTGGCTGCGAACGATTACGTTCTTGTTCAAGCTCACGATAAGACTATCTGCGGAATCGTTACAGCGAGCGATTTGAATGAGCAGTTTCGCCTGCTCGCCGAGCCCTTCTTGCTTGTAGGTGAGATCGAGAACGGAGTTCGACGATTGCTGCATGGCAAATTTACGCAGGTTGAGCTTATAGCTGCTAAAGCACCAGGTGACGATGGCCGTCAAATTGATACTCCAGCAGATCTGACATTTGGCGAATATATCCGGCTTGTTGAGAGCGATAAAAATTGGAAAAAACTCAAAATCGAAATTGACAGAGTAACTTTCGTCGCGCACCTCAATCGCGTGAGAGACATTAGGAATGACGTCATGCACTTTGATCCTGATGGCTTAGAAGACGACGATCTGAGGTTTCTACGCGAGTTCGCTCACTTCTTAAAGCGCTTAAGAGATGTTGGCGTTACTTAATGGGAGGATCACTTGTTCAATCTACAAGCACGGCCTAGGACTTGCCATGATGAAGAAGACTCTTCCAGCCGCTAGCCCTGATGCATATGTGACTGCCCTGTCCGGCTGGCAGCGTGCCACCGTCGAGCAACTACGGGCCGCCGTCCTGGGCGGCGTCGCGCTGGATGAAGTCATCAAGTGGGGCCACCTGGTCTATTTGTCGAACGGGCCGGTGCTGTTGATCCGCGCTGAAGAAACCCGCGTGCTGTTCGGCTTCTGGCGGGGTCAACGCCTTCGCGAGATAGACCCGTTGTTAAAACCCGGCGGCAAGTACGAAATGGCGACGAGAGAGTTTCATGAGGGTGAGGAGGTCAACGTCACCTTGTCGGGCCGTCTTGTCAAAGAAGCGGTACGGCTTAACAAGATGCTCGGCGACCCCACCAAGCTCTAATAACGCTCTGGACTCCAAGAATGCAACCACGCTACGAAGAGAAGACTTTCGAGAGTTACTTCAATAACGAGCTTGACCGGAGGGCGGTGGTTTACTTCCCATTTGGTCAGGTTCAAGAGGGCGGAATGGGTGCAGACGCTTCAGGTTTCTCTCGAAATCGATGGCTTTGGCGGCGCCTGGGGCACCCGTTCTTCTTTCGTCCGCCGTTTGGAGGTGTGGACCTACGCGACATCGCCGACGAAATGGAGCATCACCTGGGGCAAGAGATTCGGAACATCCCTCGTATCAAGGCAAACCTCCTATTTCAGTACAAGAGACCGGAGCTAATTACTACTAAGCTTGGTTCTGAATGGAGTCACTGGAATCAGAAATATTTCAGGTACGACGTTTACAAAGAGCAGCAGGCCTTGCTTGAGCACATCGATGCAAAGTTCGGTTCCCAAGCACTCATTCTCTATGCTTCGCCGGCATTGGTGGACGTCAACGATCTGGTTGATGCCAAGATTAACGGATGTCTTATTGAAAACACGAATTTCAGAAAAGCCTCAGAGCTGACTGGACATCACAGAAACACATATACCAAGGCCGGAACTCATTCAATCGCGTGTAGTGAGCCAGAACGACTTGAGTCGTTTGATTTGCTGAAGAATCTGGAACAACTCGAAGATCTGCAAGCCTCGAAAAACGAAGAGTTTATGGTTCGATTTGCAAAAAGTGTCCGAGTCGCTGCCGGGGAGAGCGCCTTCCTTGGAGGCGCATACAGGCGCGAGCTTCAAAACTATGTAGAGCTAGATACGGAAAGATATCGATTGTTTTTCTCTCTGATTTCAATGAGTATCTTTAGGGACCTCAGTGGCGTCCAATGGGTGTTGGCTGTAAACGATCGATGACATACCTCTACGCGTAACGCTACTGAAAGCTGCCACCCCGCGGCGTTAGCAGCGCATGGCTCAACTCCAATATTGGGAAGCAAAGTGGAACATGTATGCGTTTTGCTTTGCCCGGTTCCCGGCAAGAGACCCCTAGGCCTCACCAGCAACGTCAATACGTCTTGTACGGCAAAAACTTCCCCGATAACACCACATTCACCCGGTCCCCTTTGGGATCCGGCTGCCTCACGATGTCCATGCTGAAGTCAATCGCGCTCATGATGCCGTCGCCGAATTCTTCGTGGATCAGTTCCTTGATCGTGGTGCCGTAGACGCTCACGATTTCGTACCAGCGGTAGATCAGCGGGTCGGTGGGTACGGGTGTTGTTAGTGAGCCTTTGTACGGCACGACTTGTAGCCATTTTTGTTCTTCGGTTGTCAGGCCAAAAATCTTGCCAATCACTTTGGCCTGTTTGGCGTCAAAGGTCATCTGGCCCAGGCAGCCGGCGGTAACCCATTCCTTGCTGAGGCCGACCTTCTTCGCGACGGACTCCCAGGTGATGCCTTTGCTGACTTTGACGGTGATGATTTTTTCGGTGATGTCGTTGCGGTTCATGGTTTGCTCCTGTATGTGAGATGGGTGAAGTGAAAAGCGGGAATGGTCAATGCGCCTTGGCGCGGGTGACGAGGAAATCGACGATGTGGTTGCGCAGGTCGTAGTAACCGGGCAGGTGGTGCAGGCCGGCGCGGGTGCGTTCCCGGGGCAATGGGTTGATGACTTCTTCGGCGATGCGGCCGGGTGCGTAGACGCCGTCGTTGTCGGTGCCGTTGCTCATCAAGAGGATGCGGTCTGCCAGCAGGATGGCTTCGTCTACATCGTGGGTGATCATGAAAACCGTTTGCTGTGTCTCGCGCACGATGGCCATGAGTTCGTCCTGGATGGTGCCGCGTGTCAGGGCATCGAGTGCGCCGAAGGGCTCGTCGAGCAGCAGCATCTTGGGCTGGATGGCAAAGGCGCGGGCGATGCCTACGCGTTGCTTCATGCCGCCTGAGAGCTGCGACGGTTTTTTGTCGATGGCGGGTGTGAGGCCTACCATGGCGACGAACTTTTCCACATGCGCATTGACTTGTGCCGATGTCCAGTCGGCCCAGCGTGACACCACCGCAAACGCGATGTTCTTGCGCACGGTGAGCCAGGGCATGAGGGCGTGGCTCTGGAACACCACGCCGCGCTCCAGGCTGGGGCCGCCGATCTCGCGGTTTTCCATGAAGATGTGGCCGGCGGTGGCGCTGTCGAGTCCGGCCAGCACATTGAGGATGGTGGTCTTGCCGCAGCCTGAGTGGCCGATGATGCAGACGAACTCGCCCTTGCTGATGCTAAAAGACACATCGGCAAATACCGGCCGGGCGGGCGTAAAGGCTTTGCTCAGGCCTTCGATCTTGAGGAATCCCTGCTGCATGTTGTGTTCTTTCATTGGCGTGGCGACAGGGGCGCGCGCAATAGGCTCACTCCACATAAGTGACGACCTTCTGTAGTTGAGCGAAGGCCAGGTCCAGCAGCATGCCGACGATACCGATGACCAGGATGGCGAAGATCACGTTGGTGAGTGAGAGGTTGTTCCACTCGTTCCAGACGAAGTAGCCGATGCCGGTGCCGCCCACCAGCATTTCGGCCGCCACGATCACCAGCCAGGCGATGCCCATGGAGATGCGCATGCCGGTCAGGATGGTGGGCGCCGCCGCCGGCAGGATGACCTGGAAGGCCTTGCGCAGGGGGCTCACTTCGAGCGTGCTGGCCACGTTGAGCCATTCACGTTTGACTGAAGCCACACCGAAGGCGGTGTTGATCAGCATGGGCCATACCGAGCAGATGAAGATCACAAAGATGCCCGAGATCGATGAGTCCTTGATGGTGTAGAGCGCCAGCGGCATCCACGCGAGGGGCGAGATGGGTTTAAGCACCTGGATGAAAGGGTCAAACGCCCGGCGCAGCAGCGGCGACATGCCGATCACAAAACCCAGTGGCACGGCCACCGCACACGCCAACAGAAAGCCCAGGCCCACGCGCGCCAGCGAATGGCCGAGCTGGATCAGGATGCCCTTGTCGTTGGGGCCGTTGTCATACAGCGGGTTGGACACCTGCTTCCAGATGGCCGTACCCATCTGGCCCAGCGTCGGGAAGCCGGTGGTCTTGGTGCTGCCTGGGTCTTTGCCCATCATCTTCTGGTACTCGATCTGCTCGGCGCTCAGGCCCGCCGTGCTGGCTGCCGGCGTACCGGATGCGGGCAGCGTGGCCACGTACCAAATGCCCAGAAAGGCGAAAAAGATAAGCAGCGAGACCAGGCCCGCCTTCAAATTTAAGGATTTCATGGCGCAGCAGGAAGTGAGTGAGCATGGAGCTCCAAGGAAAACCAAGCAGGGGCCGCGGAACCGGCTTTGCCGGGCCGCAGGCGCAGCGGCCCCCTCGGGGGGCAGGGAACTACACGAAGTGAGTGACCGTGGGGGCTCATAGCTTGTTGATGCTGAAGCTTTTTACGTACTCATCCGGCTTGGCAGGGTCAAACTCCTTGCCCATCACCTTGAATTTTTTGTAAGCGCCTTCAGGCGGCTTGAATCCCGCCAGTGCCATCTGCTTTTTGGCATCCGTGAGCATGAAAACTTTCTCAGCGATCTGTTTGTAATTGACTTCACCCTTCACATAGCCCCAGCGCTTCATCTGCGTGAGCATCCATACCGCCATGCTCTGCCACGGCACAGGGTCAAAGTTGGCGCGGTCCGGCACGTTGCGGATATTGCCCAGACCGTCGGCGAACTTGCCTGTGAGCACCTGCTGCAGCACGGCCTCGGGCTGGTTGAGGTATTGCGTAGGCGCGATCACCTTGGCGATCAGGTCGCGGTCTTTCGGCTGGCTGGCCATGAAGGATGCGCCCAGCACGGCGCGGTACAGCGCGGCAAAGGTGTTGGGGTTCTGCTTGATGAACTCGTCGCTGACGCCAAAAGCGCAGCAGGGGTGGCCGTCCCAGATTTCCTTGGAGAGGATGTGGATGAAACCGACCTCGTCGTACACCGCGCGCTGGTTGAAAGGATCCGGGCCGAGGAAGCCGTCGATGTTGCCGGCGCGCAGGTTGGCCACCATCTCGGGCGGCGGCACAACCCGCAGCTGTACGTCGGTGTCGGGGTTCAGGCCGTTCTCCGCGAGGTAGTAGCGCAACAGGAAGTTGTGCATGCTGTACTCGAAGGGGATGGCGAACTTGAAGCCCTTCCAGTTCTTCGGGTCGCGGTTGTTCTTGTGCTTCACATGCAGCGTGATGGCCTGGCCATTGGTGTTCTGGATGCTGGCCACATTCATGTTGACCTGGTTGGAACCGAGGCCCATGGTCATTGCCAGCGGCATGGGTGACAGGAAGTGGGAGGCGTCATGCTCCTTGTTGATCATCTTGTCGCGTATCAGCGCCCAGCCGGCGGTTTTGTTGAGCTGGACGTTCAGGCCTTCTTTTTTGTAAAAGCCCAGCGGGTCGGCCATGATCAGCGGGCTGGCGCAGGTGATGGCGATGAAGCCGATCTTCAGATCCTTCTTTTCCAGGGGCACGCGGTCTTGCGCCATGGCCTCCAGCGCACCGAGCGGTAGCACCGAGGCAATCGCAGCGCGCGCCGTGTTGGCGCCCACCGCGCGCAGGAAGTGGCGGCGCACGCTGTCAACCGGGAACAGCGCCTTCACCAGGCTGGCTTCCATGAAGCTGTGCGAGAGCGCTTGCGGGCTGGCGGCAGACGCATTGGCGGCCTGGTGATCGGCCGCGCTGTGGTCCCTGCCGCAGCTGCATTTGAGCATCAGGGGCTGGTCGGCGTCGTAGGGAGAAAAGAGGTCAGACATGGCGCGCACCTTTCTTTGGAAGATGCGGCTGTCTTGCAAGCAGCGGGCCAATTTTGGCCAATTGGGGCGAAAGCGCGGCAGGTGCCGCATTTCGCTGTGGATGCCATGACAGGGTGTAGGGCACTCACTACAAAAACCGGCGCAGCGGAGTCGGCATGCTGCCTTTTCGTGCGCCGGCGCAGGCGTTTAATGGTTTTTTTGAACCTTCAGCAGCTTCGCGCCTGCGCACAGCGGCGCGGCGGTGCCGTCACCGCACCAAATCCGCGCAGGGCACCGCCCGGCACCCTGCGGTGGGGGCGATCACGCCGGTGAGGAGATTTCGCCCAGCGACTGGCCAACGTCTTCTTCGTCCTGCCCCTTGACCGCGATGTCGCCAATCGAAATGATGCCGACCAGGCCATCCGAGGCATCAAGCACCGGCAGGCGGCGTATCTGGCTGGTAGCCATCTCGGCGAGCACCGTGTCCAGGTCGTCGCTTTCGCGGGCGGTGCGCACGTCGGTGCTCATCACCTTGCTCAGCGGCGTGTCACCGTCCAGGCCCTGCGCCACGGCGCGCACGACGATGTCGCGGTCGGTCACGACGCCCAGCAGTTTGTCGCCCTCGCACACGGGAATCACGCCCACGTCGAGTTCGTCCATCGCTTTCGCGGCCGAAGCCACCGTGTCAGTGGAGGCCAGGGTTCGCACATTGCGGGTCATCACGTCGGTGACGGTTGTCATTGAAATACTCCTTGGGTTGAGCCGGCGGCGCCGTCTGCAACCAGCATGCAGCGCTGGTGGGTGCTTTTTAATCAGCGGGCACCCAAGCGGCCGTAGGACAAGGCCGCGCCAATTGCGCCGTCAGGAGCTGGCAGATGTTTTTGCGTGGCGTTCGGCGTACAGCGCCAGTTCCACGTCATTTTTGGCGCCGGTTTTTTCCAGGATGCGCAGCCGGTAGGTGCTGACGGTGTTGGACGCCAGGCCCAGTTGCGTGCCGATCTCGCCCACGGACTTGCCGGCCGTGAGCAGGCGGAAGACCTGGTGTTCGCGGTGCGACAGGGCTTCAGCGCCGCTGCGCCCGCCGTTGCCACCGACTGCGCTGGCCAGCGCTTCGGCCGTGGCGGCTGAAACGTACATGCCACCAGCCGCCACCTTGCGCACCGCGGCAATCATGTCGTCGGGATTCGCGCTTTTGTTGAGGTAACCGGCCGCACCCAGCTTGATGCAGCGCACCGCGTATTGCTTTTCGGGGTAGGTGCTGAGCATCAGCACCGGCAGGCGCGGCCAGCTTTTTTTCAGGGCCTGCAGCACATCCAGGCCATCGCGCTCGGGCAGGGCAATGTCCAGCAGCACGGCGCTCAAGCCTTTGTCTCCACCCAACGCGTCGACGCGCTGCAGGATGTCGGGGCCGGTCTCCGCTTCGGCCACCACTTCAATTTCGGGCGCGTCGGCCAGCACCTGCTTCAGGCCTTCACGCACGATGCGGTGGTCGTCGCCGATCAGGATTTTGAGGGTGTTCATAACTGGATCCGAAGGTTAAAGAGGGAGCCGTGGCCGACCTGGCTGGTGATCTCCAGGCTGCCGCCCAGGTGGCGCGCGCGCTCCCGCATGCCCATCACGCCGTAAGCATTGGCCGCTTCAAAGGCGGCGGCTTCGGCGCCGCGGCCGTTGTCCTGCACGGCGATGCTGATGTCACTGGCCGTGGCGCGTATGGTGATGGCCACGCGGCTGGCGGCCGCATGCCGGCCTACGTTGCTGAGCATTTCCTGGAAGATGCGAAAGATGGCAATCGCTGAAGGCTCGGGCAGCGGTGCCGCATTGGCCACGTCCATTTGCCAGTCCAGCGCCAGTTCGGCCGACTGCACGAACTCATGCGCCTGCCAGTCCAGCGCCGCCCACAGGCCCTGGTGGTCCAGGATGCTGGGGCGCAGGTCGGTGATGATGCGGCCCACGTTGTCGACCGCGCTTTCAATCAGCCGCCCCATGTTCTGGCATTTGCTGCGCATGGTGTCGCGCATGGCCTGCGCGTCGCCGGGTTCGCGCTGCTGCTGTTCGCCCAGGCGTTTGTCGAGCCAGCCCACGTCCATCTTCAGCGCCACCAGCAGGCTGCCCAGCTCGTCATGTACCTCGCGCGCGATGCGCGTGCGTTCTTCCTCGCGCACAGTGTGGGTGTAGGCGGTGAGCTCGCGCAGGTGCTGCAGCGCTTCAGACAAGGCCTGGGTGCGTTCGCTGACGCGCTGCTCCAGCACCGCATGCGCCTGGCGCAGTGCGTCTTCAGCCTGGCGGCGCGCCGAGATGTCGACGAAGGTGACCACCGCGCCCTGCACCACGCCGCCTTCGACGATGGGGTGCGATGAGTATTCAACGGCAAACGCGCTGCCGTCCTTGCGCCAGAACAGCTCCGTGTCGATGCGGCAAGGCAGCGCCTTGCGAAAGGCGTTGAAGATGGGGCAAAGGTGCTCGGGGTAGTGCGCGCCGCCCGCGTGGGAGTGGTGCGCCAGCTCGTGCATGTTGTGGCCCAGCACGTCGGCGGGGGCGTAGCCCAGCTGCTCGGCGCCGGCACGGTTGATGAATGTGCAGCGGCCGTCCATGTCGATGCCGAAAATGCCTTCACCGGTGGACTCGAGCAGCTGCGACAGCTTGTCGCGCCAGACAGGCTGGTTGGCGCCGGGAAGGTGGGCGGGTGCGGGCATGGCGTAGTTCGGTTAACCGCCGTAATCCGTAAATTCGGTAAACATCTTGTCAGGGCAACGCCCGCCTGAGGCGTTGCGCTCGTAGTAGTTCCAGCGATACGCCATTTCGGTGTTGTCCTGGCAAGCCACACCCTTGTAGAGCTTGCCGTAAGTGGCTCTGGCGCCCGAAGATGATCGAAAGCTGTCAAGGCTTTCAACGACCAGCACACCATCTTTGGGATAAACCTTCAGCACGCCAAAAGACGCATTGCTCGGTATGTCGTAATCAACATAGAGTTCGGTCCGCTCGGGATTCGGGCGCGCTTTCTCTACCAATATAAAAACCGCCTGTTGCTGCTCCACCAGCTCTTGCTGCGTCAGGTGGGTAAATGACTGGGACTGCATTTTTTTGCCGAATTTCAGCGCCGGGCCCAGCACCAGAAAAGGTTTTCGCTCGTCCGTAGAGGCAGGGTTGAACCGGTGTTGAAGCGGTTTTTTAAACCGGTTAACGACAGCCGAGAAAATTTCGTCGTCGCTAAAGTTTTGATTCTGCAGCTCCAAAGCCCAGACAGGGCTTGCAGCACATAGCAGCAGCGCAGCCAGTAATCGTGTTTTGAAATCCATCATCATTGAACGGTAGTGATTGTTGGACCGCATCATGGCATGGCAAAGCCTGAGTTCTTTCCATACTGCACATGCGGGCATGAGCAAACATCGTGCCCAGCTTGGTGCGTGGCCGGGACTGTATCAACCCAAAATTGGTACTGAAGCGGGCTGGACGGAGCGGCCTGCCCCAGCTTCGCCCCAAAACGGGCTGCTTTTTTTGATTCCCTGTAAAGTCCAAGGCATGCTTACGATTTCTGGAGGCGCAGCGCACCTCTCGCCGCGGCCGGTCGCCGCCTTTGCCCTGTCAGTGATGATCTTGCTCGTGGCCTGTAGCCCCACGCTGAACTGGCGCGAAGTGCGGCCTGAGGGCACGCGCCTGGCGCTGCTTTTGCCCTGCAAGCCCGACAAAGCCGAAAAGGTGGTTCCACTGGGTGGCCCGGCAACTACCTTGCGCATGCTGGGTTGTGATGCCGGCGGCGCCACTTTTGCTGTGGCGGTGGCCGACCTCGGTGACGCGTCAAAAGCGGCGCCCGTGCTCGCACAGTGGCAAAGCCTCACGCTGGCCAACATGAAGGCCGGGCCTGCGCCGCAGGTGTCGCCACTCAAGTTGCCCGGCGCCGCCGCCTTGCCACCGGCCTCGCTGGTCAAGGCCGAGGGGCAGGGCCCCGACGGCAAACCGGTAAGCGGGCAGGCCGCCTACTTTGTGCAAGGCCCGCAGGTGTTCCAGGTGGTGCTGTATGCCCCGCGCATCGCGCCCGAGGTGGCCGAGACATTTTTCTCCAGCCTCAAGTTTGAATAAAGTGGCTTGCCTTTCATGACCAGCGCAGAAGCTTCCTTGCCGACCTCCCCGAATACCGCTGCGCCGGCTGCCAGTTCGCACCCGGGCCGGCTGGATGCAAAAACCGGCGCTATTGTTTTCCTGGCGTTTGCCGCCGCGTATTTCTGCTCGGCGCTGGTACGGGCCATCACCGCCACGCTGGCGCCTGTGCTCACGCAGGAGTTTTCGCTGCATGCGCGCGACCTCGGCCTGCTGGCGGGCGGCTATTTCCTGGGCTTTGCCGCCACGCAGCTGCCGCTGGGCACCTGGCTGGACCGCCACGGCCCCAAGCGCGTGATCCTGTGCTTTCTGGCGCTGTCGGTGCTGGGCTGCCTGGCCTTTTCGTTGAGCACCAGCTTTGCCTGGTTGCTGGCGTCGCGTGTGCTGGTGGGCATGGGCGTCAGCGCCTGCCTGATGGCACCGCTCACGGGTTACCGCCGCTGGTATGAGCCGGCCACGGTGCTGCGCGCCAATTCGTGGATGCTGATGACTGGTTCGCTCGGCATGCTGGCGTCTACCCTGCCGGTGCAGTGGCTGATGCCCTTGACGGGCTGGCGGCCCCTCTTCTGGATACTGGCCGCGATGATCTTGCTGTCGATGGCCGCGCTCGCCTGGGTTGTACCTACATGGCAGCTCAACAGAAAGCATGAAGGCCCAGAAGCCGCCGCACCGGCGGTGCCGGCCGAAGTCGGCTACGCGCCGATCTGGCGCAGCCGCTACTTCCGCAAGATGACGCCGCTGGCATTCTTCAATTACGGCGGGCTGGTGGCGGTGCAGACCCTGTGGGCCGGCCCCTGGATGATCAGGGTCGCGGGCTATACGCCGCTGGAGGCGGCGACCGGCCTCTTCTATATCAACGCCTGCATGCTGGTGACCTTCTGGAGCTGGGGCATGGTGAACCCCTGGCTGTCGCGGCACGGCTGGGGCGCTACCCGCTTGATCACCTGGGGTGTGCCCTTCAGCCTCACGGTGCTGGCGGTCAATATCGCGGCCGGCACCTCCACCGGATGGCTGGGCTGGGCGCTGTTTTGCATGGGTTGCAGCGTCATGGGCCTGGCGCAGCCCGCGGTGGGCATGGCGTTCAAGGCCTCGCTCGCCGGCCGGGCGCTCTCGGCCTACAACCTCATGATTTTTGCCGGCGTGTTCACCGTGCAGTGGGGAATCGGCTTGCTGATCGACGTGTTTGCCGCCATGGGCCTGGCACGGGTGGCGAGCTTTCAGGCGGCGATGTCCGTGTTTTTGTGTTGTTGTATCGCCTCATATGGGTATTTCCTCAGTGTGAAAGCTGATAATTCACCGCAATGAACGGCATTTTCATCATCGCTCACGCTCCTTTGGCCTCTGCCCTGCGCCAATGCGTGTTGCATGTGTTTCCGGACAACGCAGCGGGTATTTCCGCGCTGGACGTGCAGCCCAACATGCCGCCCGAAGAAACCCTGGCCCAGGCGCGCATCATGCTGACGCAGCTCGGCACCTCGCATGCCTTGGTGCTGGTTGACGTGTTCGGCGCCACGCCCTGCAATGTGGCGCAAAAGCTGGTGGACGGCGTTCATTCCAAACTCATCACCGGCATCAACCTGCCCATGCTGCTGCGCACCGTGTCTTACCGTCACGAGTCGCTCGATGCGCTGGTAGCGCGCGCGCTGATCGGCGCCACGCAGGGCGTGATGCAGGTGGCCATCACCGCACCGCAAAATCAGGTACGCCGAAATCATGATAAAGACCAGCACGAGCATCAACAATAAGCTGGGCCTGCATGCCCGCGCCTCCGCCAAGCTCACCAAACTCGCCGGCAGCTTTGGCTGCGAGGTCTGGATGAGCAAGGGCGAGCGCCGCGTCAACGCCAAAAGCATCATGGGCGTGATGATGCTGGCCGCCGGCATGGGCAGCACCGTGGAGGTCGAGACCAACGGCAACGACGAGCAGGCCGCGATGGAGGCCATCCTCGCTTTGATCGCCGACAAGTTCGGCGAAGGGGAATGACCGATGCCCAAGCGGATTTCAAAGGCGGGCCAGGCGTTTCGCGCCAATGAACGGGGAATCCAGCTTCACGACGAAGGCGAGGATGACCGTGCCCTGGCCTGCTACCGCGAGGCCCTGAGCTTCAGGCCCGACTGGGCCACGCCCTGGTACAACATCGGCCTGCTGCACAAGTACCGGTGCGAATGGCGTGAATCCCTGGAAGCGAACCTGGAGGCCATCCGCCTGGACCCGTCCAGCCAGGGGGCCATCTGGAATGCCGGCATTGCCGCTACCGCCCTGGGCGAGTGGGCCCGTGCACGCAGCGCCTGGAAGCAATACGGCATCGACATCGGCGAGGGCGATGGGCCGGTCGATTACCCCATAGGCGCGACACCTGTTCGGGTGGCCGTCGACGGTGAGCCCGAAGTGATCTGGACCCGGCGTATCGATCCGGCCCGGGCCGTGATTGAAAGCGTACCCCTGGCGGCCTCGGGACGGCGGTACGGCGATTTGCTGCTGCATGACGGCGCACCCAACGGTTACCGAAAAATCGGCGACCTGGAGAAGGCTGTCTTTGACGAACTGCAGGTGCTCAAGGCCTCTGTCTATTCGACATTCGAAGTTGTTGTTGAAGATGCAACAAGCGCTGATCTGGATGACTTGTACGCGCGCTTTAAATCGGACAGTGTCGTCATGGAAAACTGGACGGAGACGCTCCACACCCTGTGCAAGGCCTGCTCTGAAGGCCGGCCATTTGCAGAGGGTGGTCACAATCATGATGAGCCGGCCCGCGATGACGGCTCATGGCGGCTAGGCATCGCGGCGCTGGAAGCCGGGCACGCCCGGCGCGCGCTTGATGCGTGGCTGGTCGCGAAGCCGGGTGTGAAACTCTCGGGCTTCGAATGCGTCCTGGATGCAAGCACTGCGCAACACCATGGGAGCGCTGCATGACTTTTTCCGTCCACGGTCTCGCCGTTTCTCGCGGGATCGCGATCGGCCGCGCCGTGCTGGTGGCCTCCAGCCGCGCCGACGTGGCGCACTATTTCGTGGACGACGCCAAGACGGCAGACGAGATCACGCGGGTCAGGGTGTCGCGCAATGCGGTGATGGAAGAAATCACGCGCCTGCAGCAAGACCTGCCCAAAGACGCGCCGCACGAGCTGGCCGCGCTGCTCGACGTGCACCTGATGCTGCTGCAGGACGAGCAGCTGATCAGCGGCGTGAAGCACTGGATCGTCGACCGCCATTACAACGCCGAGTGGGCGTTGACCACGCAGTACGAAATCATTGCGCGCCAGTTCGACGACATGGAGGACGAGTACCTGCGCGAGCGCAAGGCCGACCTGGAACAGGTGGTCGAGCGCATCCTGCGCCACATGAAGGGCGTGGCCTCGCCGGTACAGCCCGCGGCCCAGGCCGGCGCCAGCCGCAAGCAGTCGCAGCAAGACCTGTTGCTGGACGACACCACCGACGTGCCGCTGGTGCTGATCGCGCATGACATTTCCCCGGCCGACATGCTGCAGTTCAAGCAGAGCCTCTTTGCCGGCTTTGCCACCGATGTGGGCGGCAAGACCTCGCACACCGCCATCGTGGCGCGCAGCATGGACATCCCGGCGGTGGTCGGGGCGCGCAGCGCCAGCCAGCTGATCAAGCAGGACGACTGGGTCATCATCGACGGCGAGGCCGGGGTGTTGATCGTCGACCCGTCGCCCATCATCCTGGCCGAATACGGCTTCAAGCAGCGCCAGGGCGAGCTGGAACGCCAGCGCCTGAACCGGCTCAAGCACACGGCGGCGCTGACCATCGACGGGCAGAAAGTCGATCTGCTGGCCAATATTGAAATGCCCGAAGACACGGTGGGCGCGGTGGCTGCCGGCGCCGTCGGCGTCGGGCTGTTTCGCAGTGAATTCCTTTTTATGGGCCGCAGCGGCAAGCTGCCTGACGAGGAAGAGCAATACCAGGCCTACCGCAAGGCGATTGAAGGCATGCACGGCCTGCCCGTCACCATCCGCACCGTGGACATCGGCTCCGACAAGCAACTGGATCGCCACAAGGCGCAGGACACCCACCTCAACCCGGCGCTGGGCCTGCGCGCGATTCGCTGGAGCCTGGCTGATCCGCCGATGTTTTTGACGCAGCTGCGCGCCATCCTGCGTGCGGCCGCCCATGGCAAGGTCAACCTGCTGGTGCCCATGCTGGCGCATGGCAGTGAAATCCGCCAGACCATGGCGCTGATCGACCGGGCGCGCGCGTTGCTCGACAACAAGGGCGTTCCGTACGGGCCGGTGCGGCTGGGCGCGATGATCGAAATCCCGGCCGCGGCGCTGACGCTCAAGCTCTTCCTGAAGTACTTCGACTTCCTGTCCATCGGTACCAACGACCTGATCCAGTACACGCTGGCCATCGACCGCGCCGACGAGGCGGTGTCTCACCTGTACAACCCCTGCCACCCGGCCGTGCTGCGCCTGATCGCCGACACCATCAACGAATGCAACGCGCAGGGCAAGGGTGTCAGCGTTTGCGGCGAGATGGCCGGCGACGTCACCATGACGCGGCTGTTGCTGGGCATGGGCCTGCGCAGCTTTTCCATGCACCCGTCGCAGATCCTGGCGGTGAAGCAGCAAATCCTGCGCGCCGATGCCGCCAAGCTGCAGCCCTGGGCCGAACAGGTGCTGGCCTGCGAAGAGCCGGCGACGATGCTGCAAGGTTGATGGCCGTCAGGCTGCTATTGCTATTAAAAACATAGCTGCTCGCGCACATCCTGATTGGGCTGGAGCCCGAAAACGTTGCTAAATCTTGCCCATCTGCCCATTCAGGGCGGCTGAAACAAAGCGAAACACGCCGCAACCGCGCTGCAAACCGCCCAGGGCCCCCCGCGGGCACCATGAGGAACCTTCACTTCTTCTTTGAGGCTCCTCATGAAACATCGCGTTAAAAAAATCCTGCTCGGCCTTTTCGGCGGGGCGCTCATCGTCGGCAGCCTGGGTGCGTGCTCGCACGGCGGCCACGGCTGGCACGGCGACGCCGGCTCCCCTGAGGCGCGCGCCCGCATGGTCGAAAAAATCGGCTCGCGCCTGGACCTGGACGCTGCGCAAAAGCAAAAACTCGCCGTGCTGGCCGACAAGCTGCAGGCACAGCGCGCGGCCCTGCGCGGCAGCAGTGAGCCACGGGAAGCCGTTCGCGGCCTCTTTGCCGGCAACAAGCTGGACCAGGCCGGCGCCAAAAAGCTGATCGAGGAAAAAACCGCCGCGATTCAGTCCGGCAGCCCGGAAGTGATCGCCGCAGCGGCGGACTTCTTTGACAACCTCAAACCTGAGCAACAGCAAAAAGTGCGCGACTTCATGGAGCGCGGCCGCCGCTGGGGTTACCGTGGCTGAGGCACTTTTCTTCCCGGCAGGCCGAACGGCGGCAACCGCTGTGCGCCGCATCGCCAAGGTGGCTGCCCCGGGCAGCGCCAACGGCGGCGTACGCCTGCTGCTGCGTGCCGAAGGGCTGGTGGTGGTGGCCGCCGCTGCGGCGGCCTACGCCCAGTTCGGCGCGGGGTGGGGCTGGTTTGCGGCGCTATTTCTGGTGCCCGACCTCTCTTTTCTGGCCTACCTGGCCGGGCCGCGTGTGGGGGCTGCTGCCTATAACGCCATGCATTCCTACCTGGGCGCCGTCGGCCTGCTGGCGGCGGGCTTCCTGGGCGCGACCCCCATGCTGGTGGCCGGCGGCCTGGTCTGGTGCGCGCACATCGGCTTTGACCGTGCGCTGGGCTACGGGCTCAAGTACGCGGCGGGTTTTGGCCAGACGCACCTCGGGCGCATCGGACGGGCCGATCCGTGGTGAACAGCGCTTTTTTCCGCTTCAAAGGAACCCGATGTTGAAATCGCTAACTTGCAGCGTGTTCGTTGCTTTGGCGTCGATTGCCGGCGTGGTGGACGCCACTGAACCTTCCGGCGGAGCCGGCTTTCGTCTGATTCAGCTTTCCGATCCTGTCACGCAGCAACCGATGCAGGCGGCGGTGTTCTATCCGGCGGCGCCCACGTCTGAAACAACCAGGATGGGGGCTGTCGTTGTGTCTGCCGTGAAGGATGCGGCGCCGATGGGTGTGCGCCATCCTCTGGTGCTGCTCTCGCATGGCAATGGCGCCGGCCGGTTCAGTCACCACGATACAGCGACATTCCTCGCGCGTCATGGCTACGTGGTGGCCGCAATCGAGCATCCGGGCGACAATTTTCGCGACAGCAGCGGGGTCGGCACCGATCGGGTGCTGATTGGAAGAGCGCTGCAACTGTCCGCACTGCTGGATTTCCTGTTGCAGGCTCCGGCCTCTGCGGGCCTGATCGATTCCCGGTGGGTGGGCGTTGCGGGTTTTTCGGCAGGCGGCTATTCGGCCCTCTTGCTGATGGGCGCCAAACCGAAGTTCGAGCTGCTCAGTGCCTATTGCAAAGCCTTGCCGACAAGTGTTCTATGTGCCGGTGGCGGAAAGGTTTCCCTGTCGTCGCCCCCGTTGATCGCGAAGACTGACGACCGCATCCGCGCCGCGTTCGCCATGAGCCCGCCGGGAGCCTTCTTTGACCGCGAAAGCCTGTCGCAGGTCTCGAGGCCGGTGCATTTGTACGCGGCCGGCGCCGATTCCGTGCTCCCGGCCAGGGAGAACGCGATCAAAGTGAAGGAACTGCTCCCCTCATTGGCCCGATACACCGAGATCCCCGCTGCCGACCACTTCGTGTTTCTCGCGCCGTGCACGCCGGAGATGCGCGGCGTCGCACCCGCTCTGTGTACGGATCCACAAGGCGTCAATCGGGCTGCTGTGCATGACAATGTGAACCGCGATGCATTGATGTTTTTTCAGGAGCAACTCCAGGTCGATGCGAGTTTCCCGAAGCGAATGTAGCCAATCCTATGCCCCATATCCTGCTGATCGACGACGACGAGCACCTGGCTGCGCCGCTGGCCGCTTACTTTGCCCGCTTTGACTTTGTGCTCGAAAGCGCGCTGCGCCCCGGCGAAGGCCTGGCCATGCTGCGCGCCGGCGCGTATGACGCAGCCATCCTGGACGTCATGCTGCCCGAGATGGACGGCTTTGCGCTGTGCCGCGAGATCCGCAAGGAAAGCGACATTCCCATCGTGATGCTGACGGCCCGCGGCGACGTGATGGACCGCGTGGTCGGGCTGGAGCTAGGCGCCGATGACTACCTGCCCAAGCCTTTTGAGCCGCGCGAACTGGTGGCGCGCCTGCAGACCATCTTGCGGCGCCAGCGCAGCGCACCGGCTGCGGCCACCCAGCGCCATGTGTTCCAGGGGCTGGTGATCGACGTTGAAACGCGCGAGGTGCTGCGCCTGGGCGAAAAGGTCGAGCTGACCGGCACCGAGTTTGAATTGCTGGCCCTGCTGGCGGCCGAGCCCGGCAAGGTGTTCAACCGCGACGACATCCTCAATCGCCTGCGCGGCCACGAGGCCGAGCTGTACACGCGCGCCGTCGACATTGTGGTGAGCCGGCTGCGCAAAAAACTGGAGCCGCTGGACTGCATCAAGACCTTGCGCAACGCGGGCTATGCCCTTGCCGCCGGCAAAGTGGGTGTGCCATGAGGCGCTGGAAAACGCGCCGGGACTGCCGGGCCCGCGAGCGCTCACGCCCCGAGCGCTGGCGCCACCGCTGGAAGCATTCGCTGCGGCTGCGGCTGATTACCGTGTTCCTGCTGCTGGCGCTGGCCATGGGCGCGGTGTTCATGAGCGGCATGCAGCGGGCGTTTTCAACGGGTTGGCGCGACGCAGCCAAGCCGCTGATCAGCGACTACATGGACCGGCTGGTGGCCGACCTGGGTTCACCACCCGATGTGGGCCGCGCCCAGGCGCTGGCTGCGCGGCTGCCGATTTCCATCCGCATCGAAGGGCCGCAGGTCAACTGGCAGTCGCATCCCGACAGGCCCGACCGCAAGGTGTTTGACGCCCGCGCCAAAGACTGGCTGAGCCGGACCACGGCCGACGGCCACCGCGTGATTTTTGGCCCGGGCACCGCGCCCTGGCAGACGGCGCCACATGGGGTGTTTGGCTGGATCACGCTTGCGCTGCTGTTGGGCTTGCTCGTGGGCGCCTATGCCTATGTGCGGCGCCTGCTGCGCCCGCTGGACGACATCCGCGCAGGCGCCGAGCGCTTTGGCCGCGGCGAGTTCGCAACGCCAATTCCCCTGCGCCGCCGCGACGAACTCGGCGACCTGGCCGGGCGCATCAACACCATGGCGCACGATATTGAAGGCATGCTGAACGCCAAACGCGCCTTGCTGCTGGCGCTGAGCCATGAGCTCCGTTCCCCGCTCACACGTGCGCGGCTCAATGCCGAGCTGTTGCCCACCACGCCCGAGGGCACCGGTGCCGGCGAGCGCGAACGCGAGGCGCTGCTGCGCGACCTGGGCGAGATGCGCGACCTGATCAGCGACCTGCTCGAAAGCGAGCGCCTGGCCAGCCCGCACGCCGCGCTGCAGCGCGAACCGGTGGACCTGGCGGCGCTGGTGCGCGAAACAGCCACCGAGGTGCCGGGGGCATCAGAGATGGTGCTGGACCTGGCGGCCGGCCTTGCGCCGCTGGCGCTGGACCGCATGCGCGTGCGCCTGCTGGTGCGCAACCTGATGGACAACGCGCTGCGCTACAGCAGCGGCGCCGGGAGGCCGCCGCAGGTGTCGCTGCAGCCGGCGGGCGGCGGCGTGATGCTGGAAGTACGCGACTTCGGCCCGGGCGTGGACGCCGCGCAACTGGCACATTTGACCGAGCCCTTTTACCGCACCGACGGCGCACGCCAGCGCGCAACGGGCGGTGTGGGACTGGGCATGTACTTGTGCCGGCTGGTGGCCGAGGCGCATGGCGCCGAACTGCAGGTGCGCAATGCGGAGCCGGGCCTGGCCGTGTGTGTGCTATGGCCTGCTATTGAATCAGGAGCTGCTCGCGCCCGTTCTTAAAGGGCTGCGGGCCTATTTGGCTCTTGTTCCCAGCAGCGCAGCGCCGATGATCATCACCGCCGCCAGGGCGATGCTCCAGCTCAGCGCGCGGCCGCTCACCCCCATCAGCAGCGCAGTCGAGCCCAGCGGCGTGAGGTAGCTGAGGATGCCGATCTGCTGCGCGTCGCCCAGCTTCAGGGCCTTGTCCCAGAGAAAGAACGCCGCGCCCAGCGGCCCTGCGCCCAGCACCGCCAGCAATAGCCAGTCTTGCACCGACAGCGTGGCGGCAGGCTCCAGCGCCCAATGGCACAGCAGCGAGAGCACGCCTGAGACCAGGCCGAAGAGGCCGATGGCTGCGGTAGGAAAGGCCGGCACCCGTTTTGTCAGCAGCGAGTAGCTGGCCCAGATAAAGGCCGAGGCGAGCGCCGGGAGATAGCCCCATGACCAGCCGCCGGAGGAAGATCCGTCGGCCCCTGTGCCCAGAATGGCGATGGCCGCGCCAGAAAAGCCCAGCAGGCCTGCGACCACATGCACGGTGCGTAACTGCACCCCAGGCAGAAACAGCGGCGCCAGCACCACCATGAAGAGTGGCCAGAGATAGTTCACCAGGTTGGCCTCTACCGCCGGCGCATACCGCAGCGCGATGAAAAGCAGGAAGTGATAGCCGAAGAGGCCATACACGCCGAGCGCCAGCGTGGCGGTGGGAATCTTCCATTGCGCGCGGTCCCGCAGCACAAAAGGCAGGGCCAGCAGGCTGCCGGTCAGCAGCGCAACGCCGGTGAGCAGAAAGGGTGGAACGTGTTTGAGCGAGACCCCGAGCGAGGCAAGCAGGGTCCAGAGGGCGATGGCGCCCAGTGCGTACAGATTGGCTGGCATGGCGGCAAGCATAGGGGGCCGCACCGGGCGCGTCGTCGCAGGGCAACGCTTTGTTGTCGTGCAACGACGGTTTCAGGGATTCAGGCGTATGTCCTACGCGCAGACCAACATCCGGTAACGAGCTTCACGTGCGAGGGGCGCCGCAGACACCTTGCCCGTACGGACTTCAGTTGCAATGGCATGGCAGATTTCTCCGAAATCGCATGAAACCCAAGGAGACTCACCATGAAAAAGCTTTCCATCCTCTTGCTGGCGCTGGCCGGCATGGCCGCCCTGTCGGGTTGCGTGGCTTACCCGGTAGCCTATGACAACGGACCGCAATACCGTGTCGTGCCCGCCCCCGCGCCAGGTTATGGCCCTGGCTATGGCCGGGGTGACCGCGATGGCGACGGTGTGCGCAACCGCTACGACCGCCGGCCGAACGACCCGAGCCGCTATTGAAAATCCGTAAAGGTCAGGCGCTGCCCGGCCCGGCGCGCCGCATCGCGGCCGTCAGGGCTGAGGGCGACTGGTAGCCGCAGTGCAGCGCGGTGTCGGCCACGCTCATGCCGCGGCCGCGCAGCTGCACGGCCAGTGCCAGGCGTTGCCGGCGCAGCCACTGCATCACGCTGAGGCCGGTCTCGCGCCGGCAGCGCGCGGCAAACTGCGTCGGGCTTAAAAACACCTGCGCGGCCAGTTGCGCGACGCTCAGTGGCTCATGCAGGCGCTGCTGTGTCCAGGTGGCCAGCTGTTCCCAGTGGATGGGCCGCGCATAGCGCAAGGGCGTTGATGCGGGTGTTGTGGGTTGCCAGGCTTCCAGCAACAGCGCCGGGCCATGGCGTTGGGCCAGGCCACCGGGTTGCTGCAGTGCTTCGGCCAGGTAATGGGCCAGCGCCAACGCTTGCCCGGTTTTGGCGGGGTCCGCTGCGCAGCGGGCCCAATCAGGTTGTGCGGTGTCCAGCACCAGGCAGCGGCTGCCGTCACGTGATTCGAAGTCATGCCGGTCGCCGGGTGTGATCACGCAGCCCTGGCCTGCCGCGATGCGCCGCCCGCGTCCGCGTACTTCCAGTTCCAGCACACCGCTCAGGCCCAGCAGTACCTGGAAGTGGTCATGCGCATGGCTGCCGTGCGACGCGCCGTAGTGGCGCAGCGACAGGGAGCCTTGCGGCAGGGTCATGTTGCGGGAATTAAAGAGCAGCGATGGCCGCGTCGGCCTTGTCGGCCACACCCGCGGCATGGGCCTGCTGGTCGGCGTGGTAGCTGCTGCGCACCATGGCGCCCACGGCGGCGTGGGTAAAGCCCATTTTGTAGGCTTCTTCTTCAAACATCTTGAAGGTGTCGGGGTGCACATAGCGGCGCACCGGCAAGTGGCTGGTCGAGGGCGCCAGGTACTGGCCGATGGTCAGCATGTTGATGTTGTGCGCGCGCATGTCGCGCATCACCTGCAAAATTTCTTCGTCGGTCTCGCCCAGGCCCACCATGATGCCGCTCTTGGTCGGCACATCGGGGTGCAAGGCCTTGAACTTCTTGAGCAGGTTCAGGCTGAAGTTGTAGTCGCTGCCGGGGCGCGCTTCTTTATAAAGGCGCGGTGCGGTTTCGAGGTTGTGGTTCATCACGTCGGGCGGTGCGGCCTTCAGGATCTCGAGCGCGCGGTCGTCGCGGCCGCGGAAGTCGGGCACCAAAATTTCAATGGTGGTGGCGGGCGAGAGCTCGCGGATCTTCTGGATGCATTCCACAAAGTGGCCGCTACCGCCGTCGCGCAGGTCGTCGCGGTCCACGCTGGTGATCACCACGTATTTGAGCTTGAGCGCCGCGATGGTTTTCGCCAGATTCAGCGGCTCGCTCACGTCCAGTGGATCCGGTCGGCCGTGGCCGACGTCGCAAAACGGGCAGCGGCGCGTGCACTTGTCGCCCATGATCATGAAAGTGGCCGTGCCCTTGCCGAAGCATTCGCCGATGTTGGGGCAACTGGCTTCTTCGCACACCGTGTTGAGCTTGTTCTCGCGCAGGATCTGTTTGATCTCATAAAAGCGCGTGGTCGGGCTGCCGGCCTTGACGCGGATCCAGTCGGGCTTTTTGAGCATCTCGCCCTGCACCACCTTGACGGGGATGCGCGACAGCTTGGCCGCGGCCTTTTGCTTGGCCAGCGGGTTGTAGCCTTCCACGGTCTGGACGTCGCGGACCACGGGGTTGGCCGTGGCTTGGAGGGGGTCAGGTGTGCTCATGAATTGGTGTTTCGTGTTGGCGGCAGGTGGTTTTGCGCTTCAGGGAGCTTCAAGGCGCCAGGTAGGTGACGAGCTTGCGGCCCAGCACATCCGCGGCTTCCTGCCAGCTTGCCGATACCCCGATTGTAGAAAGGTCTGTAGTTTTGAGCCCCACATACCCGCAGGGGTTGATCCGCGAGAAGGGTTCCAGGTCCATCGCCACATTGAGCGCGACCCCGTGGTAGGTGCAATTCCGGCTGACTTTGATGCCCAGGGCGGCGATCTTCCCAAGGCCGCGAAAAGGGTCCATCGGGTTCACCGGGCCGGTCAGGGCCGCGTGGGAAGCCGGGTCGTCCAGCCGCACATAAATGCCGGGCGAACCCGTTACGCGGTGCCCGGTCACGCCGAAATGCGCCAGGGTCTTGATGACGGATTCCTCAATGCGGTAAACGTATTCCTTGACGTAGTAGCCGGCACGCTTCAGGTCGATGAGCGGGTAGGCCACCACCTGGCCGGGGCCGTGGTAAGTCACCTGGCCGCCGCGGTTGGTTTGCACTACCGGGATGCTACCGGGGTTCAGCACATGGTCGCTTTTACCCGCCAGCCCCTGGGTGTAGACCGGAGGGTGCTCACAAATCCATAGCTGGTCGCGCTCGTCCTGATTGGGCTGCAGCCCGTTTTCGCTTGAAACCCCGGCGCTGCGCGCCGCCGTGAAGGCCTGCATGGCTTCGTAGGTGGACAGGTAATCAACCCGACCTAGTGTGCGTGTTTCGGCCTGCATGTGCGGCGGCTTTCCCCTTGGGTCGTGACTACAACACGACCTTGACCATCGGATGCGTCGACAGCGTGCGGTAAAGCTCGTCGAGCTGCTCGCGGCTGGTGGCTGTGACGGTGATGGTGACGCCCAGGTATTTGCCGCCCTTGCTTTCGCGCAGCTCGATGGTGGAGGCGTCGAAGGCCGGGTCGAACTGGTGCGCGATGGACGTGATGGCCGCCACCATGCCGTCGACCTTTTCACCCATCACCTTGATCGGGAACTGCGAGGGATATTCGATCAGCGATTCCTGGCGCGAGGGCTCCGTTCCGGGAACTCCGATGATTTTGGGGATGCTGGGGGAAGTCGTCATGGCAATGGGTCCTTTCAGGCCACTTTGGCACGCTGGTATTGAGCGTACAGCTTTGCATAAATGGGGCCAGGTTTGCCTTTTTCCACTCCGTGGCCGACCGCCTGGCCGTCCAGCAGGGTGATGGGCAGAACCTCCTTGGTGGCCGACGAAAGCAGCAGCTCGTCCGCTGCCAGCACTTCGGCGCGGGTGATGCGGCGCAGCTCAAAAGGAATGCCCGCCGCGCGGCACATCTCTTCGATCAGGCCAAAACGGATGCCTTCGAGCACCAGGTTGTCCTTTAGCGGCCCCGAGACCTTGCCGTCCTTGACGATCCAGACATTGCTGGAAGCGGCTTCGCTCAGGTAGTCGCCGCGGAACATCACGGTTTCGACCGCGCCGGCGTCGACGCTGATCTGGCGCGAAAACACCGCGCCCAGCAGGCTGGTGCTTTTGATGTGGGCCTTTTCCCAGCGGAAGTCGTCGGCGGTGACGCAGGCCACACCTTTTTCGCGTGCCTGGTCGCTGGGCAGCTTCATCGGGTTGCACATCACAAAGACGGTGGGTGTCAGGCCCGGCAGCATGGGATGGTCGCGCATGGCCACGCCGCGGGTGATCTGGATGTACACCAGTTGATTGCCTTTTTCGGCTGAAACGCCCGTGGACTGAGCGCAAGCAGCTATTAATTTGAGAGCAACATCCAGCCACTCGGCACGAGTCAGCGGGTTGGCGATGCGCAGTTCGGTGAGGCTGCGTTCCAGCCGCGCCATGTGCTGCTCAAAACGGAACAGCTTGCCCGCGTAGGCCGGCACCACTTCATAAATACCGTCGCCGAAGATGAAGCCACGGTCCATCACGCTGATCTTGGCGTCTTTGAGCGGGGTGAATTCGCCGTTGAGGTAGCAGGGGGTGTCGGGAAGGGCGTTGGCGGGAAGCGTGGTCATGGGTCTGTTTGAAAAGGAAATGAAAGTGCGTCGGAATGGCTGCTGGTGGACGGCCTGTACCGGATTGTCTAACGTCTGGCCGTTTGCCGGCGGCGGCGTTTGAACCAGATGCGAACGCGCCAGCCCAGCTTGACCAGCAGGTAGCCGGTAATCGAGCCCAGCACGGCAAAGATGCCCATGCCCAGGATGGCAGGCCCGCCGAAGGAGGCTGCCCACGCCACGATGCCTGCGCCTTCCGAGATGCGGATGGGCGGCGGCGCGTCCAGCAGCAGATCGCCCACCTGATAGGCCAGCCAGAGCCAGAAGCCCACGGTGAAAGGGTTGGTAATGAAGGTGATGCCGGCGGCCACCGGAATATTGGCGCGCCACCAGACGCTGTGGGCGGCGGCCGCCACGGTTTGTGCAAATGGCAGGGCAAATGCCCAGAATATGCCGATGGCCACACCGCGCGCCACGGCCTCGTGCTGCAGCCGCCACAGCTGGGGATCCAGCAGGCGGTGGGCCACCGGTTTGAGCCACCGGTTTTGCGCCAGGACTTCACGTGTCGGCACGGATGCTTTCAGTCGGTCCGTCCAGTGCCGGTGTTGCGGCGCCTTCCTTTTAGGGGCGCTCATGGCAGGCGGTTTTCAAGACGGCCGGTTTGCTCCGGCATCAGGCAACAAAGATCACGGCGGCGATCGCCAGCGCGCCCAGCACCAGGTTGACCATGGCCAGGGTGGCGATTTGCCCGACACGGCGTCCGCCTTCAGGCCAGTCGGATGCGCTGACAGCGAGCTTCAGGCGCCGGAAAGGGCCGAAATACAGATGCCCGAACAGCGCGAACATCAAGAGGCCGACGCCGAACATCAGGTGCCAGCCCAGGGGGGCGGTTTTCATGCCCGCGGCCAGCAGCATGGCCAGGCCTGTCACCAGCAGGACGCCGATGGTGCCCCAGACCAGAGCGAAAAATCGCTGCATGACCTTTGCGATGAGCGGCAGGCGTTGGGGTGGCGCCAGCTGTTCGGCGACGGCAGGCCGCAAGGCGAACAGCATGAAGACCACCCCGCCCAGCCAGGCAATGGCGGCGGCAATGTGCAGGAATTTCATCAGGGCGGGCATGGCTTCTTTCGGTGGGTGGAAGGTGATGGATGCGGGGCTTGGGCCATCGTGGAGCATCACGTGCAACTACGTAGGAGGGTCGGCGCGCCGCAGTCGCCGGACAATTGTGAACCACCCGCTGCGAGCCGCACCCAAATGATGCGAATCGCCCCTAATTCATATTCAGGCCGGGGGTTTTGTCGGATACGCAGGGGTTTCTACGTATAATCAAGGGCTTTGCTGATAACGGCCCTGTAACTTTTCCGTAATTTGTGACGACCAAAATGGCAAATTCGGCAAAGTCAGCGACAAACCCGGGAAATCCGGGTGCGACAGGGCGTAGTGTCACGGAAGAGATGGAGACTGGCGATGAGGGTTTCAAGCCCTTGACGCGTGAAGAGGCCCAAAAGCTTCGTGAAGCGGACCCCTCGGTTTCCCCTTGGGTGGTATTGGCAGGGCAAAGTGTGGTGGGTCTTGTGGTGGCGCTGGCCGCCTGGGGATTGACCGGAAGGCAAAGTGCAGGCTGGTCCGCCCTTTATGGTGCGCTGGCGGTGGTCATCCCGGGTGCGTTGTTTGCGCGCGGCCTGACCAGCAAGATGTCTTCAATGAATCCGGGCGCTGCGGTGGCTGGATTTTTTTTGTGGGAAATGGTCAAGATTGGCCTGACGGTAGCGATGTTGTTCGCTGCTCCCCGAATGGTTTCGGATTTGAGCTGGCCGGCAATGCTGGTTGGCCTTGTAGTGACAATGAAGGTGGTCTGGCTGGTGCTTTGGTTCCAGTCCCGGCCGAAAAAGTTGGCGTAATCCATTTTCAAGAGTTGAAAAGAGTTCGTAAATGGCTGAATCTTCCGGAAACGCTTTGACCGCTGGTGAGTACATTGGTCACCACCTGGTCCATCTGCAAAACCACAAACAGACTGGCATCGTCGACTTTTCCGTTGTCAATTTCGACACGATTTTCTGGGCCATCACCCTGGGTGTGATCGGTATGTTCGTGATGTGGCGTGTGGCCAAAAGCGTGCACGCCGGCGTTCCCGGCCGCCTGCAGGCGGCTGTTGAAATCCTGCTCGAAATGGTGGACAGCCAAGCCAAGGGCATCGTTAAAAACGCCGAATCGCGCAAGGCCGTCGGCCCACTGGCGCTCACCGTATTCATCTGGATTTTCCTGATGAACTCCATGGACTTCCTGCCTGTCGACCTGTTCCACACAATTTTTGCTGTGACCGGCCTCGATCACAGCATTCACAACTTCCGCGTGGTTCCCACGGCCGACCTCTCGGCCACGCTGGGCATGTCCTGCGGCGTGCTGCTGGTTTGCCTGTACTACAACGTCAAGATCAAGGGTTTTGGCGGCTGGGTGCATGAGCTGTTCTCGGCCCCGTTCGGCGACAAATGGTTTTTGTATCCCGTCAACTTCCTGATGCAGATGATCGAATTTGCCGCCAAGACCGTATCTCACGGCCTCCGGCTTTTCGGCAACATGTACGCGGGCGAACTGCTGTTCATGCTGATCGCGCTGATGGGTGCAGTGGGCTTCGGCTCTGCGACCGGTGTATTCCTCTTCATCGGCCATGTGCTCGCGGGCACGGGCTGGGCAATCTTCCACATCCTGATCGTTGCGCTGCAGGCGTTTATTTTCATGATGTTGACGCTGGTCTATGTGGGGCAGGCCCACGACCATCACTGATTCTCACGAATCAGTTTCCCCTGGTTTTCTGGTTTCCGCTTTCTTTTTTTATTTTTGTTAGTTAGTTAAATCCATAGGAGCATTAAATGGAACACGTACTCGGTTTTGTCGCTTTGGCCGCTGGCCTGATCATTGGCCTGGGCGCTGTCGGCGCATGTATCGGCATCGGCATCATGGGTAGCAAATACCTCGAAGCCGCTGCACGCCAGCCAGAGCTGATGAACGAACTGCAGACCAAGATGTTCCTGCTGGCCGGTCTGATCGATGCCGCTTTCCTGATCGGCGTGGGTATTGCCATGCTGTTCGCATTTGCCAACCCGTTTGTGTTGAAGTAAATCGCACGCCTTTCTAGACAACCTACAGAGGTGCCGCTGTGAGTATTAACTCCACATTCTTTGCGCAGCTCGTCGTGTTTGCGATTCTGGTGCTGTTCACGATGAAATTCGTGTGGCCACCGATTGCAGCTGCGCTCGACGAACGCGCCCGGAAGATCGCCGACGGCCTTGCCGCTGCCGATAAAGCCAAGTCTGAACTTTCCGTTGCCAACAAGCGCGTGGAAGAAGAACTGGCCAAATCGCGCAACGAATCGGCAGTGCGCCTGGCGGAAGCCGAGCGCCGCGCCCAGGCCCTGATTGAAGAGGCTAAGGCCCGCGCAACCGAAGAAGGCAGCAAGATCATTGCCGCCGCCAAGGTTGAGGCCGAGCAGCAAACCGTCAAGGCCCGCGAGACCCTGCGTGAGCAGGTCGCCGCACTGGCCGTCAAGGGTGCAGAGCAGATTCTGCGCAAGGAAGTCAATGCCGGTGTGCATGCTGACTTGCTGGGTCGCCTGAAGACCGAACTTTAAGCGAGCGTAAAACATGGCCGAACTAGCCACCATTGCCCGTCCCTACGCTGAAGCGTTGTTCAAGGCCTCTGGTTCCGACCTGGGCGGTACTGCCGTCTGGCTCGATGAGCTTGCAGCCATTGCCGCCAACGTGCAGTTGCAGCAATTTGCGGGCAACCCCAGCGTGACGGTAAACCAGACGTTTGACGTAGTTTCCGGGGTGGCCAAAACGAAGCTGCCGGAAGCCGCCAAGAACTTCCTGCGGACCGTGATCGAGAACGGCCGCATCAGCGTCCTGCCGGAAATCGCCGCACAGTTTCGCGCGCTGAAAAATGCGCAGAGTGGTTCTTCGGACGCCACCGTTTACAGCGCATTTCCGTTGGAAGGTGCCGCATTGGCCGATTTGGCAACAACGCTGGAGAGGCGATTTGGCCGCAAGCTCAACCTTTCGGTTGAGCTCGAGCCGGCGCTGATCGGTGGCGTACGTGTCGTGGTGGGTGACGAGGTGCTGGACACCTCGGTCAAAGCCCGTTTAGAGCAAATGAAAGTGGCGCTGATTTCCTGAGCTTGCGCTCAGGCGCGCCCCGGTTTTTAGCCAACAACATAGAAAGAAGGAAAGAGTCATGCAACTCAATCCCGCAGAAATTTCTGAACTGATCAAGAGCCGCATCGAAGGCCTGACAGCCAGTGCCGATGTCCGCAACCAGGGCACCGTGGTGTCCGTGACCGACGGTATCGTCCGCATCCACGGCCTGTCCGACGTGATGCAAGGCGAAATGCTGGAGTTCCCCGCAACCGCCGACGGCACGCCTACTTATGGCCTGGCGCTGAATCTGGAGCGCGACTCTGTCGGCTCCGTGATTCTGGGCGAGTACGAGCACATCGCCGAAGGCGACACCGTGAAGTGCACGGGCCGTATTCTGGAAGTGCCTGTGGGTCCTGAGCTGCTTGGCCGTGTGGTCAACGCACTGGGCCAGCCGATTGACGGCAAAGGCCCGATCAATGCCAAACTCACCGACGTGATTGAAAAGGTTGCGCCCGGCGTGATCGCCCGTAAATCCGTTGACCAGCCCCTGCAGACCGGCCTGAAGTCCATTGACTCCATGGTGCCCGTCGGCCGCGGCCAGCGCGAACTGATCATCGGTGACCGCCAGACCGGCAAGACCGCTGTGGCCATCGACGCCATCATCAACCAGAAGGGCAAGGGCGTTTCCTGCGTCTACGTCGCCATCGGCCAGAAGGCCTCGTCGATCAAGAACGTGGTGCGCTCGCTCGAGCAAGCCGGCGCGATGGAATACACCATCGTCGTGGCAGCTTCGGCTTCCGAATCCGCCGCCATGCAATATGTGAGCGCCTACTCTGGCTGCACCATGGGCGAATACTTCCGCGACCGCGGCGAAGACGCGCTGATCGTGTATGACGATTTGTCCAAGCAGGCCGTGGCTTACCGCCAGGTCTCGTTGCTGCTGCGCCGTCCACCAGGACGCGAAGCCTATCCCGGCGACGTGTTCTATCTGCACAGCCGCCTGCTCGAGCGCGCAGCACGCGTGAACGAAAAGTACGTTGAAGACTTCACCAAGGGTGCCGTCAAGGGCAAGACCGGTTCACTGACCGCGCTGCCGATCATCGAAACGCAGGCCGGCGACGTGTCCGCTTTCGTGCCAACCAACGTGATCTCGATCACCGACGGCCAGATCTTCCTGGAAACCAGCCTGTTCAATGCCGGTATTCGTCCCGCCATTAACGCCGGTATCTCGGTGTCCCGCGTCGGCGGCGCTGCCCAGACCAAGCTGATCAAGAACCTGTCCGGCGGTATCCGTACCGACCTGGCCCAGTACCGTGAACTGGCTGCCTTCGCGCAGTTTGCTTCCGATCTGGACGAAGCCACCCGCAAACAGCTGGACCGCGGTGCCCGCGTGACCGAACTGCTCAAGCAAGCCCAGTACTCGCCTTTGTCCATCTCCAACATGGCCGCCACGCTGTTCGCAGTGAACAAGGGCTTCATGGACGACATCGAAGTCAAGAAGGTCCTGGCTTTCGAACACGGCCTGCACGCCTTCCTGAAGGACAAGAACGCGGCCCTGATGGCCAAGCTCGAAGCCAACAAGGCCATGGACAAGGATGCTGAGGCTGAACTGAACGCGGCTGTGGCCGAGTTCAAGAAGTCGTTTGCCTGATCTCGCCTGACGCATCGTCAAGCAAGTAATTAAGCAACCCTCAGGAACCCCTTAGGAATCCATATGGCAGCAGGCAAGGAAATACGCGGCAAGATCAAATCGGTGGAAAACACCAAGAAGATCACCAAGGCCATGGAGATGGTGGCCGCCTCCAAGATGCGCAAGGCGCAGGAGCGGATGCGCGCTGCCCGTCCTTACAGCGACAAGATCCGCAACATCACGGCCAACCTGAGTCAGGCCAACCCCGAATACACCCATGCGTTCATGGAGTCCAACGACGCCAAGGCCACCGGGTTCATCGTGGTGACGACTGACAAGGGCTTGTGCGGCGGCATGAACACCAACGTGCTGCGCGCCGTGACCTCAAAGCTCAAGGAAGTGCAGGCCGCCGGCCATGATGCGAAGGCTGTGGCCATCGGCAACAAGGGCCTTGGTTTTCTGAACCGGGTCGGCGCCAAGGTGGTGTCGCACGCGACGCAGCTCGGCGACAAGCCTCACCTGGAAAAGCTGATCGGCCCCGTCAAGGTGCTGCTCGACGCGTACAGCGAAGGCAAGATCAACTCGGTGTACCTGTGCTACACCAAGTTCATCAATACCATGCGCCAGGAACCGGTGGTCGAGCAGCTGCTGCCTTTGACGGCAGCACACCTGCAGGCCGATAAAGACCAGCACGGCTGGGACTACATCTACGAACCCGATGCGCAGACCGTGATCGACGATTTGCTGATCCGCTATGTGGAAGCGCTGGTGTACCAGGCAGTTGCCGAGAACATGGCGTCCGAGCAGTCTGCCCGCATGGTGGCCATGAAGGCCGCCACCGACAACGCCGGCAGCGTGATCGGCGAACTCAAGCTGGTGTACAACAAAACGCGTCAAGCGGCGATCACGAAAGAACTTTCGGAAATCGTTGCCGGTGCTGCAGCGGTCTGATAGTGGTTTAGGCCGCCACACCCGATTTAAAGATTTAAAGAAACGAAAGAGGATTCAATCATGGCTCAAGCTCAAGGCAAGATTGTTCAGTGTATTGGTGCGGTGGTTGACGTGGAATTCGCGCGCGACCAGATGCCCAAGATCTATGACGCGTTGAAAATGGAAGGCTCCGCGCTGACGCTGGAAGTCCAGCAGCAGCTGGGCGACGGCATCGTGCGTACCATCGCGCTGGGCACGTCCGACGGCCTGCGCCGCGGCAACATGGTGTACAACACCGGCGCCAACATCACGGTTCCCGTGGGCAAAGCCACGCTGGGCCGCATCATGGACGTGCTGGGCGCGCCCATCGACGAGCGCGGCCCGGTCGACCAGACGCTGACCGCCCCCATCCATCGCAAGGCGCCTGCCTACGACGAACTGTCGCCATCGCAGGAACTGCTGGAAACCGGCATCAAGGTGATCGACCTGGTTTGCCCGTTCGCCAAGGGCGGCAAGGTGGGCCTGTTCGGCGGCGCCGGCGTCGGCAAGACCGTGAACATGATGGAACTCATCAACAACATCGCCAAGGCGCACTCGGGTCTGTCCGTGTTTGCCGGTGTGGGTGAACGTACCCGCGAAGGCAATGACTTCTACCACGAGATGGCCGACTCCGGCGTCGTGAACCTCGAGAACCTCGGCGAATCCAAAGTGGCCATGGTCTACGGCCAGATGAACGAGCCCCCAGGAAACCGTCTGCGCGTGGCGTTGACCGGCCTGACAATCGCCGAATCCTTCCGTGACGAAGGCCGCGACGTGCTGTTCTTCGTGGACAACATCTACCGCTACACGCTGGCCGGTACCGAAGTGTCCGCACTGCTGGGCCGTATGCCTTCTGCCGTGGGTTACCAGCCTACGCTGGCCGAAGAAATGGGCCGCCTGCAAGAGCGTATTACCTCCACCAAGGTCGGCTCCATCACATCCATCCAGGCCGTTTACGTTCCTGCCGATGACTTGACCGACCCATCGCCTGCCACGACCTTTGCCCACCTGGATTCCACCGTGGTGCTTTCGCGTGACATCGCTTCGCTGGGTATCTATCCTGCGGTTGACCCGCTCGACTCGACCAGCCGTCAGCTGGATCCGAACGTCGTGGGCGAAGACCACTACGCCACGGCCCGCGCCGTGCAGGGCACGCTGCAGCGCTACAAGGAACTGCGCGACATCATTGCAATTCTGGGCATGGACGAGCTGGCCCCTGAAGACAAGCTGGCCGTGGCCCGCGCCCGCAAGATCCAGCGTTTCCTGTCGCAGCCTTTCCACGTTGCTGAAGTGTTCACCGGCTCTCCCGGCAAGTACGTCAGCCTGGCTGAAACCATTCGCGGCTTCAAGATGATTGTGGCCGGCGAGTGCGATCACCTGCCGGAACAGGCGTTCTACATGGTCGGCACAATTGACGAAGCCTTCGAGAAGGCGAAGAAGGTTTAAGGGCTCAGGCCCTGCAACTTTTTTCCATTAAGGAGCGTTTATGTCAACCACCATTCACGTCGACGTGGTCTCCGCGGAAGAGTCCATCTTCTCCGGTGAAGCGCACTTTGTCGCTTTGCCCGGCGAGGCCGGCGAGCTGGGCATTTACCCGCGCCACACCCCGCTGATCACCCGCATCAAGCCGGGCGCCGTGCGCATCGAAAAGGCTGACGGCAGCGAAGAATTCGTGTTCGTGGCCGGCGGCTTGCTTGAAGTGCAACCGAACTGTGTCACCGTGCTGTCCGACACCGCGATTCGCGGAAAGGACCTGGATGAAGCCAAGGCGATGGAAGCCAAGGCTGCCGCTGAAGAAGCGTTGAAAAACGCAAAAAGCGATATCGATATTGCCATGGCCCAGTCCGAGCTCGCCGTCATGGCCGCCCAGATTGCCGCTTTGCGCAAATACCGCCAGAAAAAGTAAGATTCCATGCTTCAGGAAAAACCGGCCAAAAAGGGCCGGTTTTTTTCTGGGCGCTTCGATTTGGAGAAATTCGAATCAGTTTGGTCGCTCATGCAGTTGGCGAAGCGCTCACAGTCATTCCTGAAAATGACGAAGATGGTTGTTTTGTGCTCCCTCTGCGTAGCGGGCCAACTGGCCAGCCACCCGAGTCCTTCATTGAAGCCTTTACGGATGTCTACCTTGGGGCGGCCGATATCCGCACGCGTACGCCGGGCGAACGGCTGATCCGCTAGACGCCGACCATCCGTGGGTCGAGGACGGAGGGCGCGGCGTTTGTTTTATCGAGAAGGTAGTGCAATCGGCGCGCAGCGAGCAGAAGCGGACGTCGATGAAGTAGCTTCCCGCAGCCATGAGTGGCTGCGGCGCGACGTTCCCATTGCACCATGCGGAAACCGGGCGTGCTTCCGCTATTTGAGCGAAAAAAGGCCTCCAGCCCATACAGGGTGAGCGCAAGCAGCTATCAAATAGGGAGCGTTTTCCGAAAAAACGCTTGGGCTGAGCCAGCAAGGTAACAACTGGACACGCTAAATGACAGCCATGGCCCGGGCTGCTCCCTTATCGTTGTGACGGGTTCAAGCCAGCAACGAGGTGCGAAATGGACAGTCTTTTAGACAGCCTGATATGGGGAGAAGAAGCGTCGCCGGAGCGTCGGGCCAGACGCGCGCGCAAAGCCTGGCTGACGCGGGTTGTGCTCGCGGCAGTCGCCCTCTTTGTGTTGGTCGTGGTTCTGGCGCCCTGACGCGACGCTATCGGCGACAGGCCTGCGGTACCTGCCAACCGGCTATTGCAGCCAGGGTGCGTCGGGCAGTTCGTTGGGGTTGTTGGGTGCGTCGCCCTGCGCGCCATCGATGGCAAAGTGTGCCATCAGCAGTGCTGAGGTTTCTTCCAGTGCCTGTGTCAGTCCGTCCTCGTACCGGTTCTCCCTGAACGCCTGGGCCATGCGCGCCACCATGGCCTGCCAATGCGCCTGATCCACGTGGCGCGCCACGCCGCGGTCCGCCACGATTTCAATGGCGTGCTCGGCTAACAGCAAATAGATCAGCACGCCGTTGTTGTGTTCGGTGTCCCATACCCGCAACTTGCCGAACATCGTGAGGGCGCGCTGGCGCGTCAGCCGTGCGATGGTGTTTTCCTTGTTCATCCGCCACAGATAGCTGATGGGCAACGAAGCCTCCACGCATATCCGTATTTCGCCGCTGTGCCGCCGCTCGCTGGCCGCCACCCGGCTGGCCAGCTGGTTGAGCATGTCGGGTGCAATCGCGCGCTGGGCATCGCAGGCGTCCAGCCAGAGGTGCTTGAGGATGGTCTTGAGTTTATTGGGCATGTGCCTACCAGTCGCCTGATGCGCCGCCGCCGCCGAAATCACCGCCACCGCCGCTGCTGAACCCGCCGCCACTGCTGCTGCCTCCGCCCCAGCTCCCTCCGCTGCTGCCGCCGCCAAAGCCGCCGGTGTTCCATCCACCCGAAGAGCGGCCGCCCCGGCCCAGGGCACCCAGGCTGGTCACCAGCGCGAACACCATACCCGCCACAGTCGCCAGGCCGGCCACAATCAGGCTGCTGGTGAACACCCAGGCCAGTACGCCGACGGCACCGCCGGTGGCGATGGAGCCCAGCTTGCGCCCCAAGACGCCGGCGGCCAGGCGCCCGCCAATCGGCACGGCAAAGAACAGGAACACCGCGAGGTCGGTCCACTCGAAGCCGCTGTCAGCCATGCCCGAAGCACTTTTCTGCTCAGGCGCCGGGAGGTTTTCGCCGCTGATCAGCGCCATGATCTGGTCGGCCGCGGCATTCAGCCCACCGGCAAAGTCACCCTGTTTGAAGCGCGGGGTGATGGCGGTGTCTATCACCTGGCGCGCCGCGAGGTCCGGAATGGCGCCTTCCAGCGCCTTGGTGGTCTCGATACGGACCTTGCGATCATTCTTGGCCACAACCAGCAACAGCCCATCGCCTACGCTCTTGCGCCCGATCTTCCAGGTGTCGCCCACACGCTGGGCATAAGCGGCGATGTCCTCGGGTTGGGTGCTGGGCACGATGAGCACCACCACTTGTGCCCCGCGGCTTTGTTCGAACGCAGCGAGTTTGGCTTCCAGTGCCGCGCGCTGCGTAGCGTCCAGCGTACCGGTGCTATCCATGACGTGCGCCGTGAGGGCCGGCACCGGCTGCACGCCTTGCGCCCAGGCCGCAAGGGGCAGCCACACGGCCAGCAACAAGCCCGCCATCCAGCGTAGGTTGCGGCCCGATGTCCAACCCGCTAGTTGCTGCACGGCAAGTTTCGCAAAGACTTATTTCTTGGTGAAGTCCACCACAGGAGGCGCGGAAATCTGCGCCTCGTTGGTCACGGTGAAGTTCGGCTTGACGTTGTAGCTGAAGACCATGGCCGTCAGGTTGCTCGGGAAGCTGCGTGCCAGCACGTTGTATTCCTGGACCGCCTGGATATAACGGTTGCGCGCTACGGTGATGCGGTTCTCGGTGCCTTCCAGCTGCACGCGCAGGTCGCGAAAGCCCTGGTTGGCCTTGAGGTCGGGGTAACGTTCACTGACCACCATCAGGCGGCTCAGCGCACTGCCGAGTTCGCCCTGCGCCGCCTGGAATTTCTTGAAGGCTGCCGGATCGTTCAGGGTTTCCGGTGTCACCTGGATGGAGGTGGCCTTGGCGCGTGCTTCAATCACCTTGGTCAGGGTGTCCTGTTCAAAAGCGGCTTCGCCCTTGACCGTGGCCACAATGTTGGGCACCAGGTCGGCACGGCGCTGGTACTGGTTCAGCACTTCAGACCAAGCCGATTTGGTTTGTTCGTCGAGGCGCTGAAAGTCGTTGTAGCCGCAACCCGTGAGGAGCAGGCCCAGCATGCTGACAAGGAACAGGTTTAAAAAGCGGGATTTCATGGCGATGTCTTTCGAAAATGCAAGCTGCAACACTAACATAGTTGAATGTCGATGAGGCCTCATTCCCCCGTGTCCGTACAGGCATTGCAAGCTCTGCAGGCCAACCTGCGCCCCTTGGCGGCGGCAGCCCCGAAACCGCGTCTGATGATTGCCGGCGCGACCGGCGTGCTGGGCAATGAAGTGTTGCGCCGCCTTGTCGGCAGCGGCCGTTATGCACACACCGAGGTGCTGGCTACTGAAACCATGACCACCGGGATGGCCGGCGTGGGGATTGTGCTGGCAGGTGATGCTTCAGCGATCGACGCGTGGCCCGCGCGGCCTCAGCTTGTTCATACCGGCCTGGTCATGTTTGAGCCGCCACGGCTTTTTTATGGGCGTGAGCGCACACTGTGGACGCCCGTGCCGGGACAACTACCGGTGCTGGCCCGCTGGTTGAAACGCTGTGGCGCACAGACACTGGTTGTGGTGGTGCCCCACGCTTCGGGGCGTTTACCCGATGCCCTCAAGCGCGGACTGGCCGACCTCGATGAGCAAGCCGTGGCTTCGCTGGGTTTTGAACGCGTGTTGTTGGTGCGCTCGGCGCGCAAGACCGAAGGTATTGCGGGCGCCAATTTTTTCGAGAAGACGGCGTCATGGATGCTGTCAACCCTCAAGTTCATGATTCCCGCAGCCGAGCAGCCGGTGCGTCCTGCCAAGCTGGCAGAATTTATCGACGCCGCGCTGCAGGTTTTGCCGCCGGGCACCCATGTGGCCGCTCCTGAACTGCTTTGGCAGGCTAACCAGAGCGGTGGAAACGGCCGGCGCGCCGGGCCGCAAGACAACAGCATGCAAGGTGTCGTACGCTCGTGGCTTGCTGCAAGGCTCAATCCCGAGCAGAATTCACCACCCAACGCCAAGCCGGACTGACGCCTTCCCATGCCCAAACCCAAAGTCCCGCCCGCCAGCAGCGGCAACGCCGATGACATCGAGGCGGCTTTCTATGAGGCGCTGCAAAGCGGCGACATCGAAAAGCTCATGGCCTGCTGGGGCGATGACGACGACATCGTCTGTGTGCACCCGGGTGGCGCCCGGCTGGTGGGCCCGGCGGCCATACGCGCCACTTTCGACGCCATGTTTGCCAATGGCACCATCAATGCCCAGGCCATCAAGGTGCGAAAGGTCGAGACCATGAGCGCCTGCGTGCACAGCGTGCTGGAACGCATCGAAGTGCTGACCGATGAAGGGCCGCGGCATGCTTACGTGATTGCCACCAATGTGTATCACAAGGGTGCGCAAGGCTGGCGCATGGTGGCCCACCATGCCAGTCCCGGCACGCCGCGAGAAATGCAGGAAGTGTCGGAAACACCGACCGTCCTGCACTGAAGGGCCTGCGATGAAATACGCAGCACCCTGGTGGCTGCCGGGCGGCAATTTGCAAACCATCTGGGCTGCGCTGCGGTCACGCCGCTACCTGGGCCCGCCGCCCGTGTTTCGCCGGGAGCGCTGGGATACCCCTGACAACGATTTTGTCGACGTTGACTGGATGCTCGATGGAAATGAGCCTTCGTCGGGGCTTCCGGAGATTTCTCCGGCGGGAAGCGAATCCATCGAGGTGAGACGCAAGGACGCGCGCAAGGAAGTGCCACTCCTGGTGGTATTTCATGGGCTTGAGGGGTCATCTGCCAGCCACTACGCCGAAGCGCTTGCCGATGTGGCCCGCGAGCGCGGCTGGGGCTGCGCCATTCCACACTTCCGGGGGTGTTCCGGTGAATTGAACCTGGCGCCGCGGGCCTATCACTCAGGAGATTTTGCAGAGATCGACTGGATACTGCGGCGTTTTGCGCAGGCCCATCCCGGGCCGGTCGTTGCCGTGGGCATTTCATTGGGCGGCAATGCGTTGATGCGCTGGGCCGGCGAGCTCGGCGCAGAGGCCCGCCAGGTGGTTAGCGGCATTGCGTCCGTCTGTTCGCCGCTGGACCTGACGGCCAGTGGCTGGGCCATTGGCCGAGGGTTCAACCGGCAGGTCTACACCCGCATGTTCCTGAGAACCATGGTGCCGAAGGCGCTGAAAAAACTGGAGCAGCACCCAGGCCTTTTTGACCGCGACCGATTACTGGCCGCGCGCGACTTGTACGCTTTCGACAATGTATTCACTGCGCCTGTCCATGGGTTCAAGGATGCGGATGACTACTGGCTGCGTGCATCTGCCAAGCCGCATTTGCGCAGCATTGCCGTGCCGGCGCTGGCCCTGAACGCGTTGAACGATCCCTTTGTGCCGGCCGGCAGCCTGCCGCAAGCCGCAGAGGCCGGCAGCCATGTCACGCTTTGGCAGCCGGCACAGGGCGGTCATGTTGGATTTCCTTCTCCGCCATTTCCCGGCCATGTGCGTGCCATGCCGGAAGCGGTCACCGGTTTCCTGGCTGCACATCTCTAATGCTTACCCATAACCCTGCCCGCATCGCACCTGCCGTGTGCAGCGCAAAATAGCGGCATGGATGACATCGTCAGGCAGGCCATTGCCAAATGGCCCAATGTTCCCGACTGCTACGGCTGGCTGGGACTGGACGCACGCGGTAACTGGTACATGCGTGATGAGAGGGCCCAGGCTGCCGGGCCTTTTGGCGGCGCGCCTGGCCTGGATGCCGCGCGCCATGCGGCCAGCAAGGGCTCGCTGCTCAAGCATGACAAGCTGATCGATTTCATTCAGCGGAATTATGAAAGCGATGCTGCTGGCCAGTGGTTCTTCCAGAATGGGCCGCAGCGCGTGTATGTGGAGCTCGAAGCGACGCCGCTGATCTGGCGTGTCGCCCCCGCGCCTATGTTTGAGGTCACGGCCCATTCCGGTCAAACGGCGCGGCCGCAGCGCTGCATCGTGGACGGATCCGGCAGGGTCTACCTGGAAACCAACCTGGGTTTTGGCCTCGTTCATACCCAGGACATGACGCATGCGGCTGACGCGATAGAGCAGGGCCTGTGGGTGCCCGAGGAGGTCCTGGCCAGCGATTTGTCGCGCCGGTTCGGCTATGTGCGAAGCCCGCAGTTGCTACAAAAAAAGTAGCTGCTTGCGCCCGTCATGCTTGGGCTCCAACCCATTTTCCTTTGAATTTCTCATCAAGATTCCATTAAAAAAGCCGGTCATTGACCGGCTTTTTTTGGGCTGGATTTCCTTGCTGTGTTTACTTGGACGCATTGACCATGTACTGCACCACGGCCTTGATTTCGCCATCGGGGGCAGCCGAGCCGCCCTTGGGTGGCATGGCACCCTTGCCTTTGACAACGCTGGCCGTCAGAGCCTCGACACCTGCGGAAATCCGGGGAGCCCATGCGGCCTTGTCGCCCAGCTTGGGTGCATTGGCAACGCCGGCCACGTGGCAGGCCGCACAGACCTGGCCATACAGCGCGGGTGCGGCGCCACCGGCAGCAGCCGGCGTTGCACCGGCGGCCGGCGCTGCCGTCTTGTTGGCTGCAGCGAGTGCGGCGACCACATCTGCCGACGGTGCGGCGGCTGCTGCGGGTGCCGTAGCGGCAGCAGCAGCCGGGGCGGCTGGCTCTGCAAACTTGCCGCCTGCGGCAGCCGTCATGTAAACCACTGCACGGCCAATTTCGACGTCTTCAAAATCACCGCCGCCTTGGGCGCCCATGGCACCCTTGCCCTTCAGGGCGGAGTGCCAGAGCGCGTCAAAACCGGTCTTGATACGGGCTGCCCAGGCACCCGTATCGCCAAACTTCGGCGCACCGGCTGCGCCAGTGCCATGGCAAGCGACGCACTGTGCTTTGTAGACTTCTTCGCCCGATTTGAGGGGGCGGTTGGCATCACGGATTTCAACCGCACCGATCTTCTGGATGCGCTGCGCAACCGCCTTGGCGCCTTCGTCCGCACCCGCAGCTGGCTTGTTGGCCGAAGCGACGTAATACACCAGGCCGATGATGGCGAAAACAGGAACGACAAAAGAGAAAAAAACCGCGGCCAGCAGTTGCTGGGGGGTCTTGATGGGGCCAGTATGGGCTTCTTCGTGGGCCGTGGTGTGGTCGTTTGCGCTCATGGCGTCCTCAAAAAACTAAGAATCGGGGGGCTATCGCGTGGTGATATGGCGCTCTTGGGCAGCGCTTGCTCAGCAACCTCACATTATAACTGGGGGCTTGCAGAGGCCGGGGAGCGCCGTGGCCGGCTGGTAGAATCGCAGGCGTTGCGCGGCGTGAATCGCCCGCACAGTGCAAATTGCCCTGATTTCGCGCCCCTCGGCCGCAATCCGGCGCAAACCGTTTCCAGCGTTGCGGCTGTAGCTCAGTGGATAGAGTATTGGCCTCCGAAGCCAAGGGTCGTGGGTTCGATCCCCGCCAGCCGCACCAATCATGGTTTTTCTTGTCTGCCGTTGTCGCGCAGGCACGCCGCAGCGTTTCAAAGCCCAACTTCACTGAAATTCGTCACGGTGAAGCGACTGGCGGGTTTTACTATTCTAGGCAGCCGAAGCAAGTGATGCGATCAATTCCCTGAGCCATTGCTGCACCTGATGTGCATCGTTCCGTCGATGCCAGATGAGGTCGAAGACAACTTCTGGCAGCGCAACAGGCGGCGGAAACAAGACCAGCTTGCGCAGAGCCGGGGAATTGAGGGCCACGCGCTTCATTACCGTCGCCGTGGTATCTGTCTGGGCCACCACCGCGGGCGCGGCAAACATCTGCGGAAGCGTCAGTGCGAGGGTGCGGCGTTTTCCCAGCCTGGCCAGCGCCTCGTCAACCAGGCCGTGGCGATCACCCTCCGGTGACACGAGTACATGAGGCAGCGCAAGAAATGCCTTCAGACCCATGCTTCGCTTCACTGCCGGGTTGTCGCGGCGAACGATGGTCACGAACTCGTCTCTCAGAACAGGCCGTGTCAATATCCGGCTCTCTGCATGGGTCGGCGGGACGCCAACTGCCGCATCAATCGTTCCTGCGTCCAGCATGTCGACCGCACTATCCCGATTGTTAATCGCGTGCACGCTCAGCGATATTCCCGGCGCCGCGCGCGCCAGCTCCCTGACAAGTGCGGGCAGCAGTACGAAAGCCGGATAGTCGGACAGCCCAAGGTTGAATACCAGAGATGCCTGCTCGGGCTCGAAGCCCGGTTCTTGCACGAGAGCTGTCTTGATTTGCCGCAGTGCTTGCGACACGGGCCCCACGATTTCCCTGGCACGCGCTGTCGGCAGAAGTCCTTCTGCGCTGCGCAGGAACAGCGGGTCGCCAAACAACGTTCGCAGACGTGACAGCGCGGCACTCATGGCAGGTTGGCTCACGCCTACCCGCGCGGCTGCGCGGGTCACATTGCACTCGTCCATCAGCGCGTCAAACGCCACGAGCAGATTCAGATCAATGCCATGAAAATCCATGAATCAAATATAACTGTATATGAGTCATTTGTTGGACGGATTTTCATCGGCCGACCAGAATCGACCTTCTTCCACTTCAACCACCGAAAGCCGGACAAATGACCGACACCACACAAATGATGGCTGAGCGCCGCGCCGTCGAAACCTTGTATCGCGCATTCAACGACAAGAACCCTGACCTGCTGGACAGCGCTGTGACTGCCGACTGGGATGACATTCCGCTGGCGCCCGGGCAAGGCCCGGGACCCGAGGGTTTGAAACCGATCATCCGCAGCTTCATCGGAGCCCTGCCGGACGTTCATATTGCCATTCACGACTTGATTCAGGTACCCGGGCGTATCGGTGTACGGGCTGAGATAACGGGTACCCATCTGGGGCCACTCTTCGGCATTGCGGCAACCGGAAAAAAGGTCAGCATCCGCATCCACGAGTTCCACGAATTCCATGAGACGCGTATCCAGCGAACCTGGCACCTGGAAGACTGGTTTGGCGTTTTCCTGCAACTTGGAAGCTTCCCTCCACTCGGCGATTAACGGGGAAAGTATTTGATGAAAGCACTTCGCATCCACGCATTCGGCGGCGCCAGCCGGGCGGATATTGAACACGCCGTCCTGGGCACACCGGGTGACGGTCAGGCCCTGGTTCGCGTCGAGGCGGCGAGCGTGAACCCGCTGGATCTGAAAATCCTTGGCGGGTCCATGCAGCCTGTCTTTCCTGTCACTTTGCCCTATACGTTAGGTACTGACCTCGCCGGTGTGATTGAAGCCGCGGGTCCAAAGGTTGGCCGGTTCAAGCCTGGTGACCGCGTCGTGGGGAGGCTCGCGCCGACGGCGGGGGGTGCCTTCGCACAGTCTGCCCTGCTGTCTGCAAGCGCGTTGTGCCTGGTTCCTGCAGAGATGAGCTACGAGCAGGCCGCAGCGTTGCCGACGGCAGCAGGTACGGCCTGGCTGGCACTGTTTGGGGCTGGAAAGTTAAGGGCGGGGCAGCGCGTGCTGATTCACGCGGCAGCCGGTGGCGTGGGCAGCTTCGCCGTCCAGTTCGCAAGGCAGGCAGGTGCGCACGTCTTAGCCACGGCTTCTGCAAAGAACCACACACTGGTCAAAGAATTGGGTGCGGACGAAGTCATCGATTACCGCCGTGATGACTTTGCAGAGCGTTGGCGAGACCTGGACCTGGTCATCGACACGATTGGTGGGGAGACCCTCGAGCGGTCGTGGCGAGCGACAAGGCCGGGCGGGACGGTGGTGTCGATCGTCGATCACACGATACAGCCGCGTGGAGATATCCACGGCGTCTTCGCATTCTTCAGCGGGGATGCTGCGGCATTGACGCTGATTCTCAAGCGCTTCGACGACAAACGGCTCCAGGTGATCCTCGACACAATCCATCCGCTGGATGACGCCCGCGCGGCGCTTGAGCAGGTGGCCGGCGGTCATGCGCGCGGCAAGGTCATCATCCGCACGTCGCGCTGATCCGCGAGGCAATGGCGCCTTGGGACCTTCCGTCAAAAACGCACGCTCAGCGGCTAACCCCTTAGAGCGCACGGGGTTAGCGCCAGACCGCATTCCAGCAGTGGAGTCGAGATACGTCCACGCCGAATTTGCGTGGAACCGATGCCTACCCGGTATCAATCCAGTGGCCAACGTCCATTACGTGTCGCGCTGATCCTCGCTGCTGGATTCTTGCTCATAAGATACTTTTAAAGTATCGATGTACCAGAATCAAGATATTTTACAGGTAGCGGTTGTCTTCCTAGAATCGCCAACAACACCGTAAGTTGCAAGTTATTACAACTGATCTTTCCGGTGGATCTCCTAAAAAAGGCCGTGAAGGGAAACGCTGGATTTGTGATCCATTTGTAGTGCGTACGCCGGGAGCGCCCGGCATTCGAGCACAACGCGTCAAGCCTTTCGATGTCTGCATTTTTGACAAAGCGAGATACAGGTATGACACGTGCTCGAAACAGGTGGTTACAACTGGTGGTGGCAATGGGCTTGGCTTTCTTTGGCGCGCGTCTTTTCGCTGCAGCTGATAAAGCCGCCGGCGAACCGCCCAGGGAGCAGGTAATTGACCTGGAAGCCGCGGGCACCGCTTATCCCTTTGCGGTCTATTCCAACATTGACTTGCGCCAGCCGGACGCCGGGATCAAGCGTGCGGTCATTTTTGTACATGGCGTGCAGCGCGATGCCGACCGTTATTTTGGCGTGGGCCTGGGCTTGCTGGAAGCCGCGCGGCTGGACGCATCAAGCACGTTGCTGCTGGTGCCCCACTTCCTGACGGCATCAGACACCTCGCCTGACGGCAATATCCCGCTTTGGCGCGGTGGCAACTGGATGCAGTGCCAGCCCTCCCGGGGCAAGGAGGCTATCAATTCCTGCGGCGTGCTGGACGATATCGCCCGCTACCTGAGCGCGGGCAAGCGTTTTCCCGTACTTAAGGAAATCGTTTTCATCGGCCACTCGGCCGGTGGGCAGCTAATGCAGCGCTATGCCGTGCTCAACAACAGCGAGGAGGGGTTGCGCAAGTCGGGCATCCGCGTGCGGTATGTGGTCTCCAGCCCGTCTTCCTATTTGTACCTGGATGACAGCCGTCCGGAGGGTGGGAGCTTCAAGCCTGTGAACAGCATCCTTTGCCCCGGTTACAACAACTTCCGCTACGGCCTGGGCAACATGGTTCCCTATGGGCAGGGCTTGGACGGCGAACAGTTGTTCAAGCGCTATGCGGCGCGCGAGGTCCTCTACCTGGTGGGCGCGCAGGACAACGACCCAGCCTACGAGTCACTCGACAAATCCTGCGGGGCCGCCATGCAGGGCACGGACCGGCTGAATCGGCACAGGAATTACATGCGCTACGAACAGTTTTTAGCCCAGAAATGGCAGACACCCGTGACGCGTGCGGTCATGGTGGTGCCGGACGCGGGCCACGAAGCGGCCGAAATTTTTGAGTCCCGCGATGTTGCTGCAAAAATTTTCCATGCCGCCGGCAACTAGCGAATAGCCGGGACAAACAGAGACAAGCCGAACGAGCACAACAAGAAAAAAGAAGAAGCACAGAGACGCGCGGATACAACACCAAGACAGAAGACGAAAACCATGATGGAACCCTCACGCCTTGCCGCACCACGGCGAAAAATCCTCGCATCGCAGATCTGCGCAATGCTGGCCGCCGCACCTTTTGCCGTCCATGCACAGACGCCGCCCAGCGCCGGTACTCTTTTCGACGCGAACCGGCAACAGCTCTCGCCGACGGAAAATGCCGGCCCGCCGGCGGCAGTGCAGCGTCCTGCGCGCATCGAAAAAGAGGTGGAAGGCAGTGATGAGGGCCAGAGCCCCCCCGCCGGTGGGACGGGCATACAGGTCACGGTTTTTGTACTGAGCGGCAACCGGTCTCTGCCGGCATCCGAGCTGCAAGCCCAACTGCAGGAGTTTGTCGGCCGCGAGCTGGACTTCGCCGGACTGGGCAAAGCCGCCGCCAAAATCACGGCCTACTATCGCACCCGGGGCTACCTGGTAGCGCGCGCCTACCTCCCCGCACAGGAAATACAAGGCGGTGTGGTTGCCCTCGGCATCCGTGAAGGCGTCATCGGCCGGGTGGTGGCCGAGCCCGATGCCAACGTGCGCCTGGACCCGGACCTGATAGGCCGACATCTCGCGGGACTACAGCCGGGCGAGGTGATCCAGGAAAGCGACCTCGAAAACACGCTGCTGCGGCTCTCTGACATCGCCGGTGTGACGGTCAAGGCGGTGTTGCGGCCTTCGGCAGAACCGGGCGCCACCGACATCATCGTCAAGGTCAGCGAGATGGGGGCGATCACCTCGCGCGTGAGCATCGACAACGGTGGCAGCTATTACACCGGTGCCAATCGCCTGTCCGCCAACCTGAGCCTCAACGACGCACTGGGCATGGGCGAAAGCTTCAGCCTGAATACGCAGCAAACTTTTGAAGGCCTGCGCATTGCAGGCGTTGGTTATGTGCAGCCCCTCGGCACGACAGGGCTGTCGGTAGGCGCGAACTTTGCGGGTCTGCAATACAACATTGGCAAAAACCTCAAGGAAGTAGAGGCCAGAGGTGAAGCCCGCGTGAGCACGCTGTTTCTCAACGCGGCGTTGCTGCGCAGCCGGCGCGCCAACATGAATCTGTCGCTGGCGACGGAATACCGGCATTTCCAGGACACGACTGGCGGCACGACCGTCGAAAAGTCTGCCAACCTGATGAGTGCGGGCCTGTCTGGCGACTGGCGTGACGACTGGACAGGCGCGTCGGCGAACAACAGCTGGAACGCGCGTTTGGGTATGGGTTATCTGAAAAAAGAAACGCCCAACGACGCAGCACTGGACCGTTTCACGGCCAATGCGGCAGGCGACTACAAAAAGCTCAACCTGTCGTTCAGCCGCCTGCAGCAGCTTGGCGGCGGCTACTCTCTGCTGGGCTCGGTCACCGCGCAGTACGCCGACAAGAACCTGGACGCGTCAGAGAAAATGAGCCTGGGCGGATCCGGCGGCGTGCGCGCGTACCCTGCCGGCGAAGCCGCGGGCGACCAGGGCATGCTGGCGCGTCTGGAACTGCGCAAGACCCTGGGTGTTGTCGGCAACTCCGTCGTGGAAGGTGCGCTGTTCGCCGATGCGGGGCGCGTGACCATTAACAAGAAGCCGTGGGACAACAGCGAAAACCGCGCGAGCCGCTACGGCTATGGCGTGGGCCTGAACGTCTACAACAAGGACCTGGTGTTCAATGCCAGCATCGCGGTGTCGCCCGGCGTCAATCCAGTCAGCGAACCAAAAAGCGCGCGTCGCCTGTGGCTATCGGTGTCGGGTTCACCCCAGGCCTTCACGGGCCTGGCCTCCAGCAGCGGCAGCCGGGGCGAGGATTTCGAGGAGGCGGAAGACGGCATGCGGCTGTACGGCTCACTGGGCATCATCCCCGAATACGTGAGCCGCTCAGGCGCGACGCCTGCGGCGCCCGCCGACCAGAGCAAGCTGGCCACGCCCAATGGGCGCAACATGTCGGGCTTCTGGCGTGCGCGCGACAATGTGTCGTATGTGGGCGCGCGTGGCGGCATCCCCATTTATGAACAGTGGAAGGCGCTGTGGCAGCTGGAGCTGGGCCTGTCGCTGAGCGCGGGCGCGGCCGGAGACGACGCGACCCCGAACTGGACACACAGGCAAGAGCTGCGTAATACCGGCGTGGCTGTCGCCCATCCAGACGCTGGCACCGCGATGTACGGCAACTGGGACATGCCGCTCAAGGAAAGCACCTCTTCCTTCGACCCCTTCGGGGCGACCACCAGTGCGGCGCACTACAACATCATCGGGTCACCGGGCTTCGCCACCAGCATCACTAAAAACTCCGGCCCGGTGGGCACGGCGGCGGTGGAAAACAACGACGATGCCGCTTTCAACCGCCGCCAGGCCGGCGTGTTCGGCTACTGGACGCCCAAGATGGGCGGCTTCCAGCTCAAGCTGGCTTATTCGAACAACGGCATGAAGGCCGCGCCGGACGTTGATACAGGCTACCTCTACGGCGGCAGCCTGTCGTATGAGAACGGCGGATTCTCTGCTGTGGTTGCGGCTGAGCAGCATGTGAATTATTTCGGCATAGCCAGCCTGGGCCGCAACGCGCGCGGGGTAGGTACCAATACCCACGTCACGCAAGGCACTTCGTCCAATGACTACAGCGTGCGCTACGGCGTGGCCTACGATTTTGGCGATACCAAGGTTTCGCTGATCGCCGACGAACTGAGCTATGCCGAGTCCGGTGTCATCAACACCAGCGTCACTTCAAGCGACCTCGCCAGCTACCGCCGCCGCGCCTACATGGTCGGCGTCTCACACAAGATAGGTGCCTGGCAGTTGCGCGCCAGCCATGCCAAAGCCTTCGCAGGCGACTGCGCCATGATTTCCGGCAATGGCGTGAACTGTTCGACGGAAGGTATGGGTGCGACCTCCCAGGCCATCGGTTTCTCCTATGCCTGGAGCAAGCAGCTCAGGATTTTCGGGCAGTACGTGCTGCTGCGCAACCAACCGCTGGCCAATTACAACTACGCCGTTGCCGGCGTGTTCGGCAGTGCAGGCGCAGGCACCACGATCCGCGCGATCGGTTTCGGTATCAACTACACGTTCTGAGGGGCTCGCATGACATACCACTCTTCCCCGGTTTCCCCACGTAAAAGCCGCCCGACGCTGACACCGCTGAGTGCAGCCATGCTGTCAGCGCTTTGCGCCATTTACCCGGTACGGGGATATGCGCTGGACGCCAGCGCCTTACCTACCAATGGTCAGGTCACAGCTGGCAGCGGCAGCATCAGCCAGAGCGGCAACGTCATGAACGTGGTACAGGGCAGCGACCGGATGGTCGCTACCTGGAACACTTTCAACATCGGTAGCGCGGCCAAAGTCAATTTCGCGCAGCCCTCGGCCTCGTCGGTGGCCCTCAACCGCGTCACATCCAGCGATGCCTCGCAGATCATGGGCCAGCTCAATGCCAACGGGCAGGTCTACCTGATCAATCCCTCGGGCATCCTGTTCGGCCAGGGTTCAGCTGTCAATGTCGGCGGCCTGGTGGCCAGCTCACTGAACATCTCGGACGGCAACTTCATGGCCGGCAACAATCGGTTTGAAGCCGGCAGCGCGGGCGGCGCCGTGATCAATGAGGGCAGCATCGTGGCGGCTGACGGCGGGTACGTGGCGCTGCTGGGTGCGCAGGTGCGCAATGTGGGCAGCATCACTGCCCGTCTGGGCAGCGTGATGCTGGGCGCCGGCAAGAATATCACGTTGGACTTCAACGGTGACGGCCTGATTAATATGCAGGTGAGTGACCCTTCGCTGGGCGCCAGTGTGGTGAACCAGGGGCTGCTCAAGGCCAACGGTGGCCTGGTCGTCATGTCGGCCCGCTCCGGCGACGCGCTGATGTCCAATGTGGTCAACAACGAAGGCGTGATCGAGGCGACCAGCCTGCAGCGCCGAAACGGCACGGTCCTGCTTGACGGCGGGGAGGCAGGCATTGTCGCCTTGAGCGGCCGTGTCGACGTCTCCGGCCGCGATGCCGGTGAAACCGGCGGCAGTTTCAAGGCTTTGGGCCAGTACGTCGGTGTGTTCGACGGCGCCCGAATCGATGCTTCCGGCGATGCCGGTGGCGGCACGGTACTGGTCGGCGGCAACTACCAGGGCAGTGGTACCGAGCGCCAGGCCGTCGGAACCTATATGGGGGAGGGCGCCCGCATTCACGCTGACGCGCTCAACAGCGGCGACGGCGGCAAAGTCATCCTGTGGTCCACCGACAGCACGCAGTTTCACGGCGGCATCACGGTGCTGGGCGGCGGGCAGACCGGCAGCGGCGGCCTGGTCGAGACCTCTGGCCACCACCTGGATGCAACGGGTTCGGTGAATATCAGTGCGGCCTCCGGCAAGGGCGGCACCTGGCTGATCGACCCCTACAACATCAACATCACGAGCGCGGCAAGCTCCGGCGCGACCGGGAGCTCGCCCTTCACCTCGAGCGGTGCAGCCAATTCCACCCTGAATTCGGGCGTACTCAACGCTTCGCTGTCCGAAGGCGCCAACGTGATAGTCCAAACCTCTGCCGCCGGCGGCACCGCGGGCGACATCAATGTGCTGGACAACGTCAAGGGTGTGGGCAATGCCTCGCTGACCCTGCAGGCGCACCGCAACATCATCATCGGCAGCGGCCGCGTCATTTCCAACGGCACCGGCAAAAGCCTCAATGTCTCGCTGGTCTCCAACTACGGCGACACCGGCAACGGCTCGGTGGCATTGACCGGCAGCACCATCACCACCAACGGCGGGGCCATCACCATCAGCGGCGGCAGCAATCCGCTGACCGGCTATGCCGCCACTAACCAGAGCGGCGCCTCGGGCGTGGCACTGAATGGCGCTTCGCTGAGCACCAGCGGCGGCAACATCACGATACGCGGCGCCTCCACCTCGACAAGCGCCACCACCAGTGCGGTGAATATATCCGGCGCCTCCACGCTCAATGCCGGTGGCGGCAACATCTCCATCCTGGCCAATGTCGCCAGCGCCAGTGCGACCGGCGACGCCTTTGTGCTCACCGGCGGCAGCAACGTGCTCACCAGCGGCGCCGGTTCCATCACGGTGGAAAGCATCAACCTGGGCAGCGGCAATGGCACGCGCATCTTCAGCACCAACAACACCCTGGCCGCCAGCGGCTCGGGCAATCTGACGATCAGCGGCAATGCCAGCTCGGGCTTCGGTGTGCTGATCTGCTCGACGGCCAGCACCTCCACGCAAAAACTCAGCGTGGGCAGCGGCAACCTGACCATCCAGGCCAATGCCAACGGCTTTGCCGGTGCCGGCCGCGGCGTTTACCTCGCGGCCTCCGGCAACGGCGCCGTGGTGCTCAATGCCACGGCGGGCGGCGCCATCACGCTGGGCGGCAGCAGCACCGGCAGCTACGGCACGGTGCTCAACTCGACGGGTTCCGGCTCTTCCATCAGCATCTTCTCCGACGGCAACATCACGGTGGCCGGCAACACCTCGGGCGGCACCACGCCGGCGCTGGGCCTGCTGAGCTCGGGCAGCGGCACCAGCGCGGCCACCGCCTCGCAGGTCAACATCAACAGCACGGCCGGCGCGCTCAAGCTGCTGGCCAACAACAGTGTGGTCAACCCCACCACCGGTTCTTTCAAGGCCGTGTCGCTGGACGCCAGCGGCGCCTACGCCAGCATCAACCTGGGCACGCAGTCGGGTGCGCTGACGCTGGACGGCACCAGTTATTCGGGGCGCGGCGTAGACATCGCGCCTTCCGGCGCCAACGCGGCGATCAACATCAGCACCGGCAGCGGCGCCATTGCCGTCAACGGCAACAGCACCAGCAGCTTCGGCGGCTACGGCATCTTCCTGAACTCCACCGGCAATTCGAACGGCGTCAACGTCAGCACCGTGAGCGGCAACATCACGCTGCGCGGCGACTCCATAGGCACCTCGGACGCCATCGCCCTGGGCGGCAGCGCCACCAGCACCAACTCGGTCAACAACATCGCCTCGCAGGGCGGCAACATCACGCTGGTCGGCAACTTCCACTCGCCCAACGTCGGCGAACTCGACCACGGCATCGCCATCCAGAACGTCGCCAACCGCATCCAGACCACGGGCGCGGGCAATGTGACGCTGGTCGGCAACGCCGCCGACCAGGGCAACGGGGTCAGCATCTACGGCGGAGGAAAGGCCCTGGTCAGCGTCGAGAACGGTGCGCTCGCAATCACCGGGAGCAGCGTTTACGGTGACGGGGTAGGCGTGCTGACCGGCAACAACGTCATACGCGCCACTGGCAGCGGTTCGGTGAGCGTGGCCGGCAGTTCCACTTATGGCAGCGGCGTCGCCATTTACCCGTCGACGGCGACCAGTTCCGCCGCCATTTCCACGGTGTCGGGCAAACTCTCGATCACGGGCAACAGCAGCGCGGCGTCTGCGGCGCCGGCAGTTCTCCTGCGCACTGCGGCCTCGGGCGCCGCCAACGGCATCAGCATCACATCGGGCAGCGGCGACATCGACATCCAGGCGACGACCGCCGGCTCCGGCGAGGGCCTCTCTATCGTCGGCAGCAGCGCCAATGCCTTCAATACCGTCAGTACGGGTGGTAACGGAAATCTTCGCGTATCGGGCTCCGGCGGCAGCTATGGTGTGCGCATAGACGGCGGCACCAACAAGCTGCAGGTGGAAAACGGCGTCTTGCTCATTAGCGCCAGTGCGCCGAGTGGGCAGCCCTTCAGCCAGTCTTCGGACGCCACGACGATCACCGCCACCGGATCCGGTGTCGTGCTGCGTAATCTCGGCGGCAAGATGAGCAACAGCCTGACCAGCGCCGATTCGGCCGCCGCGACCGCCGCGCTGCAGTCGGATATGGCCGGTAGCGACTGGATGGCGCCCCTTGTCGGCGATACTGCATCCCCATCCTCCAGCGGCGGAGCGGACAGGCTCACTATTTCCGTGGTGTCGTCCAATGCCAATCTCAATGCATCCGCCGCAGGCAAAGAAGATGCAACGCCTTGAACCTGCGTCCGCCGCGGCGTTCACTGGCTCCATAATGCCGCGCCGCGCCGGGCGGCTGGTTCTGCTGTTGCTGGTATCGCTGTCCGCTGTGGCTGTCGCCGCAGACAAGAAAACCGGGCAAGCCGAGCACGACAACTTCCATTTCCTCGGCGAGATGAACAAGGCCTCAACCGTGATGGTGGTCGAGACAAAAATCGTCCCGCCTGAGCTTGGGAAAAAAATCGCGCGGGCTGTTGAACAAGTGATCAGGGAAGGCAACCAGTCGGGTGCCAAGCGCCCGGGTGACTATTTGCAGTATGAGCCGTTGATCCTGGCGTTGGCCGGCCCCGACGGTTCGCGCATGCATTCAGGCCGTAGCCGCCAGGACATCCTGTCCACCACGCGGCGCCTGATCCAGCGCGAGCGTGCGCTAGTTCTAATGGACGCGATGATCCAATCGAAAGCGCAACTACTGGCTGTGGCCGAGAAGAACCTGGACACCATCGTGCCGGCCTATACCAACGGCGTGCAGGCCCAGCCCACTACTTACGCGCACTACCTGCTGGCCTTCGCCTCGGTCTTCGGGCGCGACAGCGCGCGACTGAAGGAGGCTTATGCGCGCCTCAATATGAGCCCGCTGGGCGCGGGCGCGCTCGGTACCTCGAGTTTTCCGGTCAACCGCCAGCGCTTGGCGGAGCTGCTGGGTTTTGACGGCGTGGTGGAAAACTCCTACGACGCGGCCCAGCTCGGCGCGCTCGACCAGGGCGTGGAATTGGTGGGCCTGTGCAGCAACGCGGCGCTGATGATAGGCCTGCTGGCGCAGGATATGCACACCCAGTACCACCAGACCGCTCCCTGGATCACCATCCAGGAGGGGCGGCTCACCGGCACGAGCAGCATCATGCCGCAAAAGCGCAATCCTTATGCCCTCAACGTGCTGCGGCTGCAGGCCAGCGAGGTGGTGGGCGGCGCCTTCACCTACCAACTGGAGGCGCACAACGTCACGCCCGGCATGCCCGACTACAAGCGCGACCAGGTCGACAAAACCCTGGACCTCACGGCCAATGCCTTCGTGAAGCTGGCTGACCTGATGAACCACCTCGTCATCGATCGCAACCGCGCGCTGCAGGAAGTTGACGCCGATTACTCCACCACCACCGAGCTGGCCGACATCCTGCAGCGCGACGCCGACGTTCCCTTCCGGGTCGGCCACCATTTCGCCTCGGACCTGGTCAACTACGGCCGCGCCAACAAGCTCAAGCCCGCCGAGATTCCCTTCGACGTCGCCAGGCAGTTGTATGCAGAGGCGGTGAAGGCCTTTGATTTCCCACGGGCGGAATTTCCGCTGACGCAGGAGCGCTTCCGTACGTCGCTGACCGCGCAGAACATGCTGGCCTCCAGCAAGGGCCTGGGCGGTCCGCAGCGCACGGAGACCGTCAGGATGCTGGCGGCCGAGAAGAGCCGGTTAGAGCAGGACTCCGCCTGGCTCAAGGCGCAGCAGGACAAGCTCGCGCGTGCCCAGTACAACCTGGACCGCACCTTTTCCGGGCTGGTCCAGTGAGTTTCACGGCGGTAGCGGCGATACTGGCGCTGTCGGCCTGACGGGGCCATCGACAAGGGCACCATGGCTGACGATATTTTTTCGCTGGAGAATTTCGAATACCTGTGCTACTCCCGCCAGCAGGAGCCGGCTGCGCGAGAGCTGGTCAAGCTGCTGCTGCTCATAGACAGGAACTACGGCAACCTGGACGGCAACTTCGCGCTCAGCCTGTCGGCCGCCATAGGTGCGCAGGAGCGTGACGCGCACGGCCTGACCCGCCTCACCAGCGCCATCTCGGCCCTGTTTTCCGACCCGACCTTCCATGTCTCGCCCGGCGGCTTCGGCCAGCTCATCAACTTCCAGCGCTGGTTGTCGGCGCTGTTTGCCGCCAGCGCCTTTGTCCATTGCGACCATATCCTGAGGTCGCTCAATTTCCTGGGCTCCGGCGCACCGGAGTTCCACGTGAGCGAACGGGATCTCGTGAAGTTCTGCATCCTGTATTCCCCCGAATCGGAAATCCCGCTGGACGTGGAATTGCTGTGGCGGCAGAACAAAAAGCTGGCCGCCGCGCTGTTCACGGCCCTGCTGTCGCCGCGCTTTCTCGGCTCGCCAGCTGCGCATTCCAAGCGCGAGGCGCTGCTCGCCTGGCTCCCCGCCCACCTCGAGGAAATCGAAAGCCTGGACATCCTGCCGGTAGGCATCCTGCACGACGTGTACATGCACTGCAGCTACGCCGACCTGCCCGACCGCCACGAGATCAAGCGCCCCATCAACCGGCTGGTTCGCAAGAAGCTCGAGGCGCTGGGCCTGGGGCGCGTTGCGCCCGCGCTCGCCGCGCAAAGTGCGGACAAGCCCATCATGCTGGTACTGCTCGAGTGGTTCTCCGGTGGGCATTCGATTTACCGCACGCATTCCAGGACTTTGGAGGCCGCTCGCCGGCATTTTCGCCTGGTGGCCATTGCTTACCCCGGCAACATCGACGAACTGGGCCGGGCGGTGTTTGATGAGGTGATTGATTTCGCCGCGCCCAATGACATGATCGCCTGCCTGCGCCAGCTGCACGCGCTGGCCGGCTCCCTCAGGCCCGCCGTGTTTTACATGCCCAGCGTCGGCATGTTTCCCATCACCATGTTCGCGGCCAATCAGCGCCTGGCACCCGTGCAGGTGGCAGCGCTGGGCCATCCCGCCACCACGCATTCCGACCGTATCGATTACATCAGCGTGGAAGACGATTTTGTCGGCGATCCCGCCTGCTTCAGCGAAACCCTGCTGCGTCTGCCGAAAGACGGGCAGCCCTACCGCCCGTCCGCCATCGAAGTCTCGCTGGCACGGCCGCAGCGGCAGGACTCGGCGGTCGTCAACATCGCCGTGGCCGCGACCACCATGAAGATCAATCCGAAATTCCTGGTGACCTGCCAGAAAATACGCGCGGGCTCACGCAAGCAGATACGGTTTCATTTCCTGATTGGACAGGCAACCGGCCTGATCTATCCGCAAGTGCGAAGGGTGATACGCCGCTATCTGCCGGACGCGGAAATCTACGCGCACCAGCCCTACCCGGACTACCTGGCTATCTTCAGCCGCTGCGACATGTTCCTGAGCCCCTTTCCCTTCGGCAACACCAATGGCATTACCGATGCCGTGACGGTCGGTTTGCCCGGCGTGTGCAAGACAGGGCCGGAAGTGTTTGAACACATCGACGAAGGGCTGTTCCGCCGGCTGGGCCTGCCGGACTGGGCCATCGCCGACAGCGTGGAGGGCTACATTGCCGCCGCCGTTCGCATGGCTGACAACTACCCGGAACGGGCTGCACTGTACCGGCAGCTGGAGCGGCCCGAGTGCCTGAATACCTTGTTCGAAGGCCGTGCGGAATGCCTGGGCGAACGCCTGTATCAGATCTGGTCGGCGACGGCGGACGAGGAGGAGGCCTTGCCCGACAGGGCCTGATGCATCGCTTGGCGGTCCAGGGCTTTTTCCCAGGCGCACACGACGACGCAGGCCACGCAGTTGCCGAGCATGTTGGTGAGGGAGCGGCATTTCATCAACCGCTCTATGCTCAGCAACAGGACAATGCCCGCGATCGGTATGAGGTTCTGGCTGGCCAACGTCGCGGTCAGGGCCACAAAGGCCGAACCGGCGACGCTGGCGGCGCTCTTGGATGTCAGCATCGCGATGCCCAGCAGTGACAGCAGTGACCAGAAACCCAGCTCGACATGCGCCACCTGCGCCAGGAAGATCGCCGCCATGGCGATATAGATGTTGCTGCCGTTCAGGTTGAAACTAAAACCGGTCGGCAGCATCAAGCGCGCCACCGGTTTGGCGCAGCCCATTTTTTCCATTTTTCCGACCAGACTCGGCAAGGCGGCTATTGACGAAGTGGTGAAGAAGACCAGCAGCAGCTCTTCTTTGACATAGGCGACCAGGCGGAAGATGTTGCAACCGGCGGCGCGCGCGAGAAGGCCCATCACCACGAAGACAAACAGGATGCTGACGAGATAAATCGCGGCGAGAAAATGCAGCAGTGGCAACACCGAGGACATCCCGTAACGGCCAATCATGAAGGCGACTGCACCGAATGCAGCCAGTGGGGCCAGCTTCAGGACCATGCCGACCATGCCGAGCCATACTTGCTGCACCGCTTCGATGAGCTCCAGCAGCTTGTGCCCGCGTTCACCCGCGCGCGCCAGTGCAATGCCCGACAGCAGCGCCAGCAGCAGGATCTGCAGGTTGTTGTTGCCGGTGAAGGCGCTGGCAAATGTCGGGGGGATGATGTTGAGCAAAAAGTCGGTTGTGCTTTCCGCGGCCTTTGCAGGCGCAGCGCGCTGTGCGACGTCAGCCGCAAAATCTGGCGCGAAACCCTTGCCGGGCGTCAGCAACAAGGCGCCCAACATGCCCGCCAGCAGCGAGATCAAGGTCATGGCCTCGAAGTAGATGATGGCCTTGACACCCACCTTTGTGGCCTGCAGCCGGTTGCGCATGCTGGCGATACCGGACACCACCAGGCAAAAGATCAGCACGCCGATCAGCATGCTGATCAGGCGCAGAAAGCCGTCGCTGAGGGGTTTCATCATCGCGCCGACTGAGGGAAAAAAATTCCCCAGCAGGATGCCGGCGGCAAAGGCGAGAGCCATTTGCGCAATGGGATGGCAAAGCGTTCTTCTGATTTTGATCATCGATCACCCAGTCTACGGGCGGCTTGGCCGCCACGGCGCGGGGGCCGCGCCATACGGTTGTTTTTTGCGGATGGACGGCGAGTATCAAGACGCGAAGGTGTCACGCATCGTCGCGGGCATATACATAAAATCCGAAAATACGATCCCCGATACCTAAAAAAGATGGGCTGACACCATGGAGCTGAGACATCTGCGCTACTTCCTGATGGTTGCCGAGGAGCAGCATTTCACGCGCGCCGCCGAGCGGTTGAATATGCAGCAGCCGCCCTTGAGCCACCAGATCCGGCTGCTGGAAGAGGAGCTGGGCTTCGAATTGTTCCGCCGCCACCCCAAAGGCGCGGCGCTGACGGCCGGTGGCGCGGTGTTTTTGCAGGAAGCCCAGGCCATCCTGCGCGGCGTCGAGCAGGGCGCGGCACGCGCCGCGCGCGCCGCACAGGGCTTTGAAGGCACGCTGGCCATAGGCTTTACCAGCTCTGCCGCGGCTCATCCTTTGATTCCGGGGATCATCCGGGCCTATCGCGGCGCCTATCCCGATGTGCACCTGGACCTCAGGGAAGCCAATGCGGCGGAATTAACCGAGGGCATAGACAGGGGCAAGGTCAATATCGCGATTCTGCGTACGCCCGTCAGCCATCCGCGCGGTGTGAGTTTTTTTTCCTTGCTCGAAGAAGAGATGCTGCTGATTCTGCCGGTGGGCCATGCGCTGGTGGCGGGCGCCGCCAAGGGCAAGATGCCGGTCATTGATCTGAAATCCCTGGCTGATGAGCAGTTCATTCTGGTGCGCAGACACGGCGCACCAGGCATGTATTCGGATCTGATCGAAGCCTGTGAACAGGCGGGCTTCACGCTCAGGATCGCCTCGGAGGTGGAGCGCATGCTGACCAATATCAGCCTGGTCGCGGCGGGCGCGGGCGTTTCCGTGGTTCCCGCATCCATGAAGGATTTTCACCGTGAGAGCGTGGTGTACTGCCGTATCACCAATGCCAGGCCCGCGCTGGTGGCGCCTATCACGCTGGTGAGCCGGGAAGACAGCAACTCGCCGGCCGAAAAGAATTTCCTGGATCTGGCCAAAATATTTGCGCGGCAGCACAAAGCCTGAGTGCGTGCGGGTACATGGACACCAAACATCTCGGCCCCCAGGCGGGCTCAGTACAAAATGAGTCGGCGAGTTTGCTTGGGGCCTAGTCCAATCCGTTGAATCCCGGCTTCGAGCCGTTGCCCTGCACCATGGGTACCAGAAACAATGACAGCGGCAGTCCGGGCGTCCTCAGTGGGTGCGGCATGATGCAACAATCCGTGATTCGGCCCGCGTAGTGACGATCAGTTGGGCACAACTTTAAAGCAGAGGCCACGGTGCCACACACGGGGAACATTCTGGCCGGGATGGAGTCCCAAGTCTTGTGATCAATTCAATTTCAGGCAGGAGTAACCGTGAGGGTATTTAAATTTGTTTCCGGTCTTGTTGTCGCGGCGCTGTGTGCCGCCGGCTGCGCGTTGACAGCGATAAAGCCCGGCATGACCCGTGAGAACGTCATCGCGCTTCGCGGAACGCCGTCCCGGGTGGTGCCGCTGGATGCGGGAACCCGGCTGCAGTATTCGGGCCAGCCGCTTGGTCAGTTCGCCACGATGGTAGATCTGGATGCCGCCGGCAGGGTCATCGGCGTCCGCGAGGTTCTGACGCCAGCAGAGTTCTCAAGAGTCCAGCCGGGCAAGTGGACGCGCTCGGATATGGAACGCGAATTTGGCCGGCCGGCAAAGATTGACCGTGTAGCGTCATGGTCCGGCGACATCATGACTTACCGCTGGCGAGACAGCGATCAACCCATGTTTTTCTGGGCTTACCTGGACGGCAACAACGTGGTGCAGCGCATCGGGCAAGGCATGGAATTTCCCATGCGAGTCAATGATCGCTGATGGGCGTATTGCACGCTAGTCGGGTGTTGCGGAGCGGCCGATATCCGGCCACCGGTGATGCAGATACACCCAGGCAACCAACCCGATGCACATCATCCCGAGCGAGACTGCCGCCAATGCCCGGGTGGAGTGCATTGCGAGCGGGGCGATGACACCGGCAACAATGCCGTTGGCGGTTGAGCCCACGAAGGCCTGAAGGGAAGAAGCCATGCCGCGCCGTTCAGGATAAAGGTCCAGCACCAGCAGCGTGACGACCGGCACCATCAGCGCCCAGCCGAATGCAAACACTGCGATCGGAAAGAGGGACCACGAAGCATGCGGGGCGAACAGCATGTTGGCAATCAGGTTAAGCACCGAGGTGACCAGCATGATGACAAAGCCGTGCCGTATTTGCTGCTTGGGGGCAATCTTTCCTGCCAGGCGGCCGCTCAGCCACGCGCCGGACATGATGCCGGAGATTGTCAGGATGAAAAACCAGAAAAATTCGGTAGGCTGCAGTGCCAGGTGTTCCCCCAAAAAAGCGGGCGCTGACAGTACATACAAAAACATGCCGTTGAATGGCACGCCGCTGGCCAGCGCCAGCAATAAAAAGCGGGGACTGGAACCCAACTGCCAGTAGCCCCGCATCAGGTGCCTGACTTCAAACGGCTGGCGTTCCAGCGGCGGAAGTGTCTCGGGCAAGAACCGGAAGTTGGTAGCCCACAGGATCACACCCACTCCCGTCAGAAACCAGAAGATGCTGTGCCAGCCCAGATGCACAAAAAGCCAGCCGCCGACAATGGGCGCCAGGGCTGGGGCCACTCCGAAATAGATGGTGACCTGGCTCATGACCTGTTGGGCCTGAGCCGGCGGGTACATGTCGCGTATGACGGCGCGCGACACCACAATGCCCGCACCTGTCGACAAGCCCTGCATGGCCCGGAAAAAAACCAGTTGCCCGATGCTTTGCGACAGCGCGCAACCGGCCGACGCCAGAGTGAATAGCGCGATTCCCCACAACACCACCGGCCTGCGGCCAAAACTGTCGGCCAGCGCGCCGTGAAACAGGTTCATGAAAGCAAAACCGAACAGGTAGGCCGACAGCGTCTGCTGCATTTCTACCGGTGATGCTCCCAGCGACTGCGCCATGCCGGAAAAGGCGGGAATGTAGGTGTCGATGGAAAACGGCCCGAGCATCCCGAGCACAGCCAACAAGGCGGCAAGCGTCCAGCGTGGGGCGCGCCAGAGTTCGTCGGCGTTGGGGTTCATTCTTTTTTCAGCTTGAGTGCGGTGTCATAGAGCTCGTTGCGCCCCACGCCGGTGATTTCTGCCGCGACTTTTACAGCAGTCTTGAGCGGCAACTCCGCCAGCAACAACTGCAACACCCGTGTGCCATCTTCAGGGTTATCCGCAGCGGCGCAAGGATGCAGCACCAGTGCAAATTCACCGCGCGTACGCTGGGCGCCAGCAGCCAGCCAGCCGGAAAAATCCTGCGCCGGCACGGTCGCAATTTCCTCGAATTGCTTGGTCAGCTCACGGCCAACGGTGACCAGGCGGGCTTGCAGCACCGCCAGTGCTTTCGCAAGCGCCTCGATGCGGTGCGGCGCTTCCAGAATCACGATGGCCCGGGTATCGGTTTGCAGCTGCTGGATGGCCTGGTCGCGTTCACCGGCCTTGCTCGGCAGAAAACCGGCGAATACGAACCCGGTGTCACCGCCCGGGCTGCTCAGCCCGGCCACGCTGAGCACCGCGGTGACGCTGCTGGCACCCGGCAGGGGCATGATGGCCAGGCCAGCGGCACGAACGGCGGCGACCAGGCGGGCGCCGGGATCGCTCACGGCCGGCGTGCCGGCGTCGCTGATATAGGCCACGCGCTCACCCCGCTGCAGGCGTTCGATCACCAGGCCTGCGGCCTCTGCTTCATTGTGTTCGTGCACCGCCAGCAGGGGCTTGTCGATGCCGTACTGCCGTAGCAGGGGCTGCGAATGCCGTTTGTCTTCGCAGGCTATGGCGTCTACCAGTTGCAGTACTTGCAGGGCGCGCAGGCTGATATCGGCCAGGTTCCCGATCGGGGTCGCCACCACATAGAGCGCGCTTTCCGGATAATGCTGCATGCCTGCTGCGGCGCGTGCCGCATTCAGTGCCAGGTCGAAGGAAGCGTTCAATGTGGTTTTCCAGAAAACAGGTTGCCGGGACGGCGTCAAAAGCGACGGCCCTTCAGGCCCCAGCCTCGCCTGGGCAGGTTACCACCAAGTCGAGGGGTGATGCTGCGGAAGCTGCCGCGCGCGCCTACCTTGCCAAGGCCGGACTGATGCTGGTCGATACCAATTATCGGACGCCGGGCCGCGGTGGCGGCGAGATCGACCTGGTCATGCGCGCACCCGACGGTACCTTGGTGTTTGTGGAAGTGCGCCAGCGCACCGGCGTCTCACACGGCGGCGCCGGCGCCAGCATCAGCCCCGCCAAGCAACAGCGAATCATCTTTGCCGCGAGGCACTATCTCATGCGTTTCGGCAGCCCACCGCCTTGTCGATTCGACGTGGTCCTGGTCAACGGGCCGCAGGATGAAGGGGCGGCTCCTGACATTGAATGGCTGCCCGGAGCTTTCGACGCGTCCTGAGCGCCGGGAATGGATGGCGGAATTTGTAACCATCCATTGCCAGCCTGCGCAAACCCCTCCGGGGCCGGCGGCGCAGTCCGACCCGCTATCATTGACCCCATGCTTGAACAACGTATCGAACAGCAGTTCATTGACAGCGCCGACCTGAAATACCAGGCGGCACAGGTCCTGTCCAAACCGATTGCGGCCGCAGTGCAGGCCATCCTGGCCAGCGTCACCAGTGGCGGCAAAGTCCTGGCCTGCGGCAATGGTGGCTCGGCAGCGGATGCCCAGCACTTCGCTGCGGAGTTTGTGGGGCGCTATGAGCGCGAGCGGCCCGAGTTGGGTGCGATTGCGCTGACGACCGACAGCTCCATCCTCACCGCCATTGCCAACGACTACGACTTCACGGTCATCTTCTCGAAGCAGGTGCGTGCCCTGGGCGGCGCCGGCGACGTATTGCTGGCCATCAGCACCAGCGGCAATTCGGCCAATGTGCTGGCCGCCATCGAAGCCGCCCATGAGCGCGAGATGACCGTGGTGGCGCTGACGGGGCGCGGGGGCGGCAAGATGACCCATGCCCTGCGCGAAACCGATGTGCATATCTGCGTGCCGCATGAGCGGACCGCGCGTATCCAGGAAGTGCACCTTCTTGTCCTCCATTGCATTTGCGATGGTGTGGACACCCAGTTACTTGGCGATCAGGAGACCTCTGTATGACATATGCCCCGTTGAAACGACTCGCTCTGGCCATTGGTACGTCGGTATTGCTTGGCAGCGCCCTGACAGCCTGCTTTCCTTTGGTGGTGGGCGGCATGGCCGGCGGTGCGCTTGTTGCCACCGATCGCCGTACGTCCGGTGCGCAGCTGGAAGACGAAGGCATTGAATTGCGCGCGCTGAGCCGGATTCGCAGCAATGTGGGTGATCGTGTTCACGTCAACCTGACCAGCTACAACCGGCAGGTCTTGCTGACGGGGGAAGTCCCCAATGCCCAGGACAAGCAACTCGTCGAACAGATCGTTTCGCGTGTGGAGAATGTGAACTCGGTGGTCAATGAGCTTGCCATCATGGGCAGTTCCACTCTGACGCAGCGCTCGTCCGACACCCTCGTCACTGGCCGTGTCAAGGCGATGCTGATTGACGCACGTGACCTGTCGTTGAACGCCTTCAAGGTGGTGACCGAACGTGGTACGACCTACCTGATGGGGCGCGTTACACAGCGAGAAGCGGATCGTGCCACAGACGTGGTTCGTTCCACTCCGGGTGTGCAAAAAGTCATCCGTATTTTCGAAATCATCAGCGAGGAAGAGCTGGCACGCATGCTGCCGTCAAAACCCGTAGAACCACCCGCAGGCGCCAAACCCGCTGGTAGTTGATGTTCGGGGCTGGTAGTTCTGGCCAGGCCAGTACTGCCGTTGTGTTTTCGCCCGCTTTTTCCGGGATCGGCCCAGTACTTATTTCAGGCGCTTGATCAGGCTCGATGTGTCCCAGCGCTGGCCGCCCATGGCCTGCACGTCGGCATAAAACTGGTCGACCAGGGCCGTCACTGGCAGGCGCGCACCGTTGCGCTTGGCTTCGTCCAGAACCAGGCCCAGGTCCTTGCGCATCCAGTCCACGGCAAACCCGAAGTCAAACTTGTCGGCCACCATGGTTTTTCCGCGGTTGTCGAGCTGCCAGCTTTGGGCTGCGCCCTTGCCAATCACGTCCAGGACCTGGTTGACATCCAGCCCGGCCTTCTGGCCAAACGCCACCGCCTCGCTCAGGCCCTGCACGAGGCCGGCAATGCAGATCTGGTTGACCATCTTGGTGAGCTGCCCCGCGCCGCTTGGGCCCATCAGCGTGAAGGCTTTTGAAAAAGCCATGCCCGCTGGTTTCGCGGCATCAAATGCTGCTGTGTCTCCGCCGCACATCACGGTGAGCGCGCCATTTTGCGCGCCGGCCTGGCCACCCGACACAGGCGCATCGATGAAATGCAGCCCCAGTTTGGCGGCCGAAGCATGGAGTTCGCGCGCCACATTGGCCGAAGCCGTGGTGTGGTCCACGAAGATGGCGCCCGGTTTCATGCCGGCCAGCGCTCCGTCGCTACCCAGTACCACGCTGCGTAGGTCGGCATCGTTGCCCACGCAACAGAAAATGATGTCTGCGCCTGCAGCCGCCTCGCGCGGTGTGGCGGCTGCACGGCCCTTGAACTCGCTCGTCCAGGACGCAGCCTTGGCGGCGTTGCGGTTGTAGACCGTGACGTCGTGGCCCGCCAGCGCCAGGTGGCCGGCCATGGGGAAGCCCATGACGCCCAGGCCCAGGAAGGCGACGGTACGTGAATCGGAAGTTTCGTAGGTTTTGGGGTGAATTGATGACACAGTTAAATCTCTTGAGGCCCGTCGGGCAAGGGGGTTTGGCAGCAATGATTATGGCTTGATTGCGCGCTTTGCCCAGTGAACCTCCCTGTTTTCCCACGAAGGAGCAGCTTCACATTCATGGCGCATCTCAGTGCGTTTTGGGGTATGCAAAACAGGCCATCCCGCCCCATTCATTAACTGAATTGCATCATGCCGTTTCCAAAAGACCAGTTCTCACGCGACGTTTCAACCAGATTGATGATGACGTCGGCTGCACTAAAGCTGCAATTCGACGAGATTTGTTCTCCGATTTCCGAGAAGAGCGCCTTCTTCATGTCCTGCGATCGGCCGGGCGCACAGAATATTTGAATAAAGACCACGTGGGCGGAGTGCGTGACCCCAAGGAATTCTTCGGAGCAAATGAGCTGGCGCGGTGTATGACGCGTGAGCGTCTGGAAACGATCCGGCGCCGGCACATTGAAAGTGTCTACCAGGGCTTGGTGCACAAGGCCCGACACGGCCGAAAGCTCTTCGTCCGGCGTGGTGTCAGGAAGGTCAATTCGTACGAGAGGCATGAAGTTTCCTTTGGGTTAATCGGTGGGTGCGCTGTGCGGGTGACGAAGGTGAATGTGGGACGCATGCCGGTCCCGCGCTTGCCTAGCCTGCGGCAGCTCCAATGGCAATTCCCAGGTCGGCATTGGTATAGGCTTTGCCGGCAATTCCCCATGCGCCCTCCACCGCGTAGGTCACGTTGACGAAGGTGCGCTCTCTCGGGTGTTTCCCCGCCTTGAGCTCGTCAATGATGTCTGTTGCCGCCTTGACGAAGTTGTCTTTTACCGATTGATCGGGGAAGGTGACAGAGGGGACCTTAATCTCTATGACCGCAAGCGACTGGGGTTTGCCGCCGGCATAGCTGTGCTCTTCAGGGTAAATGTCGACATGCCCGATGACTGCGGGAGTCATGAAGGCGTTTCCGCTGAGGCCGTGTACCTGCAGCAAGGCATCCGCGACTCTGGAGAAAACCTCGCGCTCGCCGGCCGGCGTTAAAAGTCCCTGCGATAGCTGGATGGAGATGGGCATAAAAATCCTTTAATGAACGACGGCGCAACATGTCCGTGCGAAGTGAACTGTGCCCAGGATGACGCCGGCTGGAAATCCCTCCGAATGCATAATGCTTGTGTCAAATCTGCACAAGCATGAAAAACCTCAGCCTTGACGACTTCTCGCTGTTTGCGCAGCTTGCATCTGCCCAGTCGCTCTCGACAGTAGCGAGGGAGCGCAACGTCGCGGCCAGCCATATGTCGCGTTCGCTCGCGCGCATGGAGGCTCAATGCGGCCTGCGGCTGATGCACCGCACCACTCACAGCCTCTCTCTCACTGACGAAGGTGAGGTCTTCCTTGAATATGCCCAGCGCATCCTTGCCGAACACAGGCAATTGCAAAACAGCTTCGCCAGCCGAAGCCGCTCAGTGGTGGGAACGGTCCGTTTGAGCATCAGCCAGATTCTTGCTGAATATGTACTGATTCCCCGGCTGGGCAAGCTGCGGGCCTTGCACCCGGAATTGAAGCTGGACCTGCATCTGGATGATCGGCTTGTCAGCATGGCCGATGAGGCGATGGATATCGTCGTGAGGGCGGGTGTTGCACCTGCGCAGACGGCCGTTGCCCGCAATCTTGGAAACCATGGGCGTGCCTTGTACGCCTCACCCGGGTATCTCAAGAAGCATGGCGTTCCGCGTGCGCCGGCAGATCTTCAACTGCACAGCCTGATATCAAATACCACTTCGATTACCCACAATCAATGGACCTTCGAAGAAAACGCAGTCGTCATCTCACTGGCGGTGCAGGGGCAGTTGCGCGTCAATAGCAGCGCTGCGGTGGTTTCACTGGCCTTGGCGGGAGCCGGCATTGCCCGGATCAACGACGTTATCGGCCGCGAGCTGGTGGCGCAAGGCCGGTTAAAGCCGGTGCTGGCCCGGCACACGGTGAGCGATGTCTATTCTATTGATGCGGTGATTCTGGCCGAACGCCATCGGGCTCCCAAAATCCGGGCCACTATCGATTACCTTCAGGTCTGCTTCGCGGCCTTTAGCCCTTCGAACTCAGCCCTTGGCCGGAACGACGCCGGCAGTTCAGCGGCTTAGACGATAGCGAAGTTTTCCGTGCCTGCAGCCAGGTCGACGGACTTGGCACGCTGCGAATTAAGCTTGATCTGCAGGCGCAGGTCGTTCACCGAGTCGGCGTTGCGCAAGGCATCTTCGTAGGTGATGAAGTGGCTCTCGAAGGCGTCGTACAGCGCCTGGTCGAAAGTCTGCATGCCCAGGTTGCGACTTTTTTTCATGATCTCCTTGATTTCGGAGACTTCGCCCTTGAAGATCAGATCGGAGATCAGAGGCGAGTTGAGCATGACCTCCACCGCCGCAAAACGACCCTTGCCGTCCTGCTTGGGCACCAGCCGCTGTGAAATCATGGCCTTCAGGTTGAGCGAGAGGTCCATCAGCAACTGGGTGCGGCGCTCTTCGGGGAAAAAGTTGATCACGCGGTCCAGCGCCTGGTTGGCGCTGTTGGCATGCAGGGTGGCCAGGCACAGGTGGCCGGTTTCCGCGAACGCGATGGCGTGTTCCATGGTTTCGCGATCGCGGATCTCGCCCATCAGGATCACGTCGGGCGCCTGGCGCAGCGTGTTTTTCAGGGCCGCTTCCCAGCTGTCGGTGTCCAGGCCCACTTCACGTTGCGTGATCACGCAGTTCTTGTGCGCATGGACAAATTCCACCGGGTCTTCAATCGTGATGATGTGGCCGAACGACTGTTCGTTGCGCCAGTCGACCATGGCCGCCAGCGTGGTGGATTTACCCGAACCGGTAGAGCCCACCAAAATGGTCAGGCCGCGCTTGCTCATCACCACTTCCTTGAGCACCTGGGGCACACCCAGCCCGTCGATGGTGGGCAGCACGGCGGGAATCGTCCGCATTACCATGCCGACCTTGCCCTGCTGGATGAAAGCATTGACGCGAAAGCGCCCCACGCCGGGCGGCGAGATGGCGAAATTGCATTCCTTGGTGCGTTCGAATTCGGCGGCCTGCTTGTCGTTCATGATGGAACGGGCAAGGGCGAGCGTGTGGCCGGCGTTCAGCGGCTGCGGCGACACCTTGGTCACCTTGCCGTCGACTTTCATGGCCGGTGGGAAGTCGCCTGTGATGAACAGGTCACTGCCATTACGGCTGACCATGAGTTTCAGCAGATCATTGATGAATTTACTGGCCTGGTCGCGTTCCATTTGCGACTCCTTTCAAACAAACTCTGTCGTTGCCGGAAACTCGGCAGGATCGGTGACGGTGGTTCTCTCTTCAATCAAGCAGGGGCCGCGGAACCGGCTTTGCCGGGCCGCAGGCGCAGCGGCCCCGTACGTAAGGAAAGGGGCAGCGCGCCGTAGGCTCGAAGTGACAAGCGTGGGGGCCATAGCTTCTAGCCGGGGAAGTTTTCCGGGATTTTTGCCTTGCCGCGGGCTTCGGCAGCAGAAATCACATTGCGCTTCACCAGTTCGGTCAGGTTCTGGTCCAGCGTCTGCATGCCCACACTGTTGCCGGTCTGGATGGATGAATACATCTGGGCGACCTTGGCCTCGCGGATCAAATTGCGGATGGCGCTGGTGCCCAGCATGATTTCGTGTGCAGCCACGCGGCCCGCACCGTCTTTGGTTTTGCACAACGTTTGCGAGATCACGGCCTGCAATGACTCGGACAGCATGGAGCGGATCATTTCCTTTTCCTCGGCCGGAAACACGTCGATGATCCGGTCGATGGTTTTGGCGGCGCTGGAAGTATGCAGCGTGCCGAAGACCAGGTGGCCCGTTTCAGCGGCCGACATAGCCAGCCGGATGGTTTCCAGGTCACGCATTTCACCCACCAGGATGGCGTCCGGATCTTCCCGCAGGGCCGACTTCAGCGCGGCGTTAAAGCTCAGGGTGTGCGGACCGACTTCGCGCTGGTTGATCAGGCACTTTTTGGATTCGTGCACGAATTCGATCGGGTCTTCCACCGTCAGGATGTGGCCGTACTCGTTTTCGTTCAGGTAGTTGACCATGGCGGCCAGTGTGGTCGATTTGCCCGAGCCGGTGGGGCCGGTGACCAGCACCATGCCCCGCGGTTTCATGGCCAGGTCGCCAAAAATCTTGGGGGCGTTGAGCTGTTCCAGTGTCAGGATTTTGGATGGAATGGTCCGCAGCACCGCACCGGCGCCGCGATTCTGGTTGAAGGCATTGACGCGAAAGCGCGCCAGTCCGTCGATTTCGAACGAGAAGTCGACCTCCAGGAACTCTTCGTAGGTTTTGCGCTGGGTGTCGTTCATGATGTCATACACCATGGAATGCACCTGCTTGTGGTCCAGCGGATCGATGTTGATGCGCCGCACGTCGCCGTGAACCCGGATCATGGGCGGCAAGCCTGCCGACAAATGCAAGTCAGACGCCTTGTTCTTGACGCTAAAAGCCAGCAACTGCGTGATATCCATCCCGGGACCCTTTGAAAATGGTTTTCAAACTAAGTTTACAGTTCGATTATGACCACGATTGTGCGCAATCTCCAGCTTGTCCGTGACCGGATAACCACGGCCTGCGTAGCTGCCGGGCGCAATCCGGCGAGCGTACGGCTGCTGGCGGTCTCCAAAACCTTCGGTGCGGACGCCGTGATCGACGCCGCGTCGGATGGGCAGCGCGCCTTCGGCGAAAACTACATCACCGAGGGCGTAGAGAAAATTGCCACCCTCCGCGCCTGGCAAGGCGCTGAGGCTCAGGGCGCTGCGATTGCGCTGGAGTGGCATTGCATCGGCCCGGTTCAGAGCAACAAGACCCGTCTCGTGGCTGAGCATTTTGACTGGGTGCAGTCGGTCGATCGCCTAAAAATCGCCCAGCGGCTGAGCGAGCAGCGGCCGCCCGGTTTGCCGCCGCTCCAGATCTGCCTGCAGGTCAACGTGGATGACGGCGCCAACAAGTCGGGCGTGGCGCCTGAGGATGTCCTGGCGCTGGCGCAGGCGGTTGTGCAGCTGCCGAACCTCACCTTGCGCGGCTTGATGGCAATACCGGAGCCTGCTATCGATTTTGTAGCTGCTTGCGCTGTCCACGCGCGGACAAAAGCCATTTTTGACGAAATCAATGCGTCAGGTGCGTTGCCTGCACCCATGGATACGCTGTCAATGGGCATGACCGCCGACCTGGAGGCGGCGATCCATTCGGGCAGCACCATGGTGCGCGTAGGCACTGCAATCTTCGGCAAGAGATAGGCCCCCACGGTCGCTCACTTCGTGTAGCTCCCTGCCCCCCGAGGGGGCCGCTGCGCCTGAGGCCCGGCAAAGCCGGTTCCTCGGCCCCTGCTGGTGAAGACATGCCCTGTGGATTCGCTGCTGGCACAGCGTCCCATGCGATCTTCTGATCAGGCTATTTCTTGGGTGGCGCGATGGGTTTGATGTTGCCGCAGTCAGCTGACAGCCATTTGCCTGCAGCATCCATGGTCATCTTCTCGGACTTGCCTTTGACGGTGGTCGTGGTGTTCATCTTCATGGTGTAGGCGGTGTCGCCGTTGAAGGTCATCACGCCTTCGCCGCTGGAAGGGGGTTGGGTGCACACATAAGAGATCTTCACGGTGTTGCCGCTGCGCGGCGACTGGGTGGTCTTGCAGTCGCCTTGCTGCTGCTGGGGCATTTCGTTGCGCTCGGCCATTTCCCTGGTGATGCACATCTTCATGCTCATGCCGCCGCCGGGGCCCATGGACATGCCCTGTTTGCCCATCATGTCCTGCATCTGCTTGCGCTGCTCGGGGGACATGCTGGCCAGCTGCTTTTCCATGTTGGCCATGGCTTTTTCCATCTCGCCGGAGCTTGATTGCATCTTGCTCGTCATTTCCCACAGGCCTGGTTTGGTGGTCTGTGCAGAAACCCCGGCGGACAGGGCCAGCGTGAAAGCGGCAAGGGCGGCTGGAAAGGGGGTGGAAAGCTTCATGGGTGTTCCTGGTGAATGGCAAACAGGGGATGAGCCCGCATTATTGCCAGCATGGGCCGTTTTGCAAGCTCGGGTGCCGTCAGCGCATGAATTTTCCGCCGCGCCCGATGATGGTGAGGTCGGTGAAGCGGGAGCCCTCGTGATTTTGGGGGCCGTAATTCACGGTGAAGCCACCCATGTTGTAGTCCCGCATGGACTCCAGCGCCGTCACCAGGCTCTCACGGGTCAGGTTCTTGCCGGCGGCCCGGCGCAAGCCCTCGGTAAAAACCTTGGCCACCAGAAAGCCTTCCATGCTGGAGAAGTCAAAGTCCTTGTGGCCACCCTCTGCCATGCGTTGCTGGTATTCACGCACGATGGCCGATGAGGGTGTGTAAGGGAAGGGCATCACCTGCGAAATCGTCACGCCCGCCCCGGTGTCGCCCAACTCTTCAGCGAGCGCCTTCGAGCCGACAAAACTCACGTTGAAAAACTGGCCGCCGTAGGCCTTGGCCCGTGCCTGCCGGATCAGCGCGGCGCAGGACCTATAGGCGCTGATCTGGATCACGGCCTCGGGCGTGACCTTGAGTATTTCTGCCAGCGGTGCGGCAACATCCACGCTGTTGCGCTCAACCGTGACGCTGGCAGCCGGCTTGAGGTTGCGCCGGGTCAGCGCCCGCATCACGCCTTCCAGCCCGGCCTTGCCATAAGAGTCGTTCTGGTAGAAGACCGCGATTTTGGTGATGCCGACGGTGCTCAGGTGCTGCACGATGCGCTCGGTCTCGTCAAAGTAGCTGGCGCGCACGTGGAACAGGTTCCGGTTGAAAGGCTCGCGCAGGCCCTGTGCGCCGGTGAACGGGCCCACCAGCGGGATGCCTGCCGCGTTGATAGCCGGCACCGCAGCCAGGGTGGTGGGTGTGCCGACCGAACCGATCAGCGCGAACACCTTGTCTTCTTCGATCAGGGCCTTGACCGCGGCAGCAGCTTTCTCGGGTTCATAACCGTCATCCCGCGAAACCAGCTTGAGGGTGCGGCCGTTGATTCCGCCGGCGGCGTTGACGGCATTGAAGTGCGCCAATATGCCCAGCTGCATGCGCTTGCCCAGTTCGGCGGCGGGGCCGGTCTGGGCGGCGAATTGCCCGACGCGTATTTCGGTATCCGTCACGCCGACTTCCGCCGACTGCACTGCGGTGGCGACAAGCACCCCCAGCATTGCGCCCAAACGCCACCATGGCTTGTGTTTCATCAGGGACCTCCGTTTTTTTGTGGTGATGGTTTTTTCACCATCTGCATATGCAATTTCTTGCATATGTGCACTGCAAGGTAGTCCAATGCGCATGGCTTGGCAACGCGGTTAGTCCGGGTGCGGCTGGATTTGAGCGGGAATCCGTGAGAAAAGTGCCACCAATACGGCTTTTCCAGGCGGGCGCGGGTGTCGGCTTAGACCCCCAGCGCCAGCCGGGTGGTATTTTTCACCTCTTCCATCACCGCATAAGTGCGGGTTTCGCGCACACCCGGCAGCTGCCACAGCACAGTGCCGGCAAAAGAGCGGTAGGCCACCATGTCGGCCATGCGGGTTTTGAGCAGGTAGTCAAAGCCGCCGGCCACCATGTGGCATTCGGAAATTTCAGGGTGAACCTGCACCGCGGCCTTGAAGGCTTCAAACACATTGGGCGTGGTGCGGTCCAGCAGCACTTCGACAAACACCATCATTCCGGCGCCCAGCTTGAGGGGGTTGAGCAGGGCTTCGTAACCCAGGATGTAGCCGTCCCGGCTCAAACGCTGCACGCGGGCCAGCACGGCCGTGGGCGACAGAGCCACGCTCTCGGCGAGCTTGAGGTTGGAAATCCGGCCGTCCTGCTGCAGGACATTCAGGATTTTCAGGTCAATGCGGTCAATTTCGGGTGAGGCTTCAAACATGCGTAGTGAATTATTCGGTGAAATTCGCAAATTTAGCGGGAAATTCAGCAACATTCAACAGAACATCATCGTATTGACTGAATAACCGCCATTTACCGTGAAAACCTCCATGAATCACTTGAAACCTGCATCTCCGCGCCTGCCCTTCCCGTACCGCCCCGAAGCCGACATCGTGGCCGCGCACCTGCAGCGCCTGGCCGGGGCGCTCGACTGGGCGGCGGCGGCGCACTCCGCCCAGCCCTGGGTGCAAGCCGTGCGTGACAACCCGCCGCCGTTCTGGGCCATGGAAAGCCTGCTCAAGGAATACCCGATCTCCAGCGCGGAGGGCTTGGCCCTGATGCGGCTGGCCGAAGCTTTGCTGCGTGTGCCGGACGCCGAAACCGCGATTGCCCTGACGGCTGACCAGCTCGGCCGCGCCGATTTCGACAGCGCTGGCGATGGAGTGATGGCACGGCTGTCGGCCTCGGCCATCGCCATGTCCAAGAAATTCCTGCCGGAAGGCGGCCAACCCCACATCATGAGCAAGCTGGGCGCGCGCACGGTGGTGGCGGCGACCTTGCGTGCCGTGCAGCTGCTCGGCCGGCAGTTTGTGCTCGGGCAAACCATTGCCGATGCGATGGCCGAGGCCGATGACAGCCGCAAAAAAATTCCCAACCTGCGTTTCAGCTACGACATGCTGGGCGAGGGTGCGCGTACCGATGCCGACGCGTTGCGCTATCTCGCCAGTTACACAGACGCTATCAAATCAATAGCTGCTGGCGCTCGTCCGGTGGGCGTTACTGAGCAAAACGACGGTATATCCATCAAGCTCAGCGCGCTGCACCCGCGCTACGAAGATGCCCAGCGCGAACGCGTGATGGCCGAGCTGGTGCCGCGCGTCTGGGGGCTGTGCGAGCTGTCAGCCCGGGCCAATATCAACCTCACCATCGACGCCGAAGAGGTCGACCGACTGGAGCTGTCGCTGGATGTGTTTGAGGCTTTGGCCGCGCTGGTGGCCCAGCACCACCCTCAGTGGCAGGGCTTTGGCCTGGCCATGCAGGCCTACCAGACCCGCGCTCTGGAGCTGATCGAGCACATCGCTGCCATTGCCCGCAAATACCGGCTGCGCCTGATGTGCCGGCTGGTTAAAGGAGCCTACTGGGATTCGGAAATCAAGCGCGCACAGGAGATGGGCCTGCCGCACTACCCGGTGTTCACGCACAAGCACCACACCGATGTGTCGTACCTCGCCTGCGCGCAGGCTTTGCTGGCCGCGCCCGACGCCATCTACCCGCAGTTTGCTGGCCACAACGCTGCGACTATCGCGGCGATTTTGCAGATGGCATCCCGCAACGCAGTTCCCTTCGAGCTGCAGCGTCTGCACGGCATGGGTGAGGGCGTGTTCCGCGAGGTGCTGAAGAACCCGCTGATCAGCTGCCGCGTGTACGCGCCCGTGGGCGCCCACCGCGACCTGCTGGCTTACCTGGTGCGCCGCCTGCTGGAAAACGGCGCCAACTCCTCTTTTGTGCACCAACTGGCCGACGAGTCGGTCGGCATGGGCGAGCTGCTGACCTCACCGATGCGGCTGGAGCCCGAATCGTCGCTGTCGCTGCCACCCGCGCTGTACGGCCGGGGCCGACCCAACAGCCTGGGGCTGGACCTCACGGTCGAGAGCATGCGCGCACCGCTGCTGGCCGCGTTGGCCACCACGCCGGTGCCCGTCGTGCCAGAGTTTGATGTCAAATCGGCCACCAGGGCAATAGTGACGGGCGCGAGCAGCTATCAAAAATGGAGCAAGGTGCCCGTTGCCGAGCGTGCCGCCATCCTGCGCCGTGCTGCCGCCGCGATGGAGCAGCAGATGCCGAAATTCTGCGCATTGCTGGTGAGAGAGGCCTTCAAGACCTGGGGCGATGCGGTGTCTGAAGTGCGCGAGGCGGTCGACTTCCTGCGCTACTACGCCAATGAGGCCGAGCGCATCATGCAGCCGGTGATGCTGCCTGGCCCGACCGGTGAGACCAACGAGCTGCGCCTGTCGGCGCGCGGCGTCTGGGTCTGCATCAGCCCCTGGAATTTCCCGCTGGCCATCTTCACCGGCCAGGTCGCGGCAGCGCTGGCCACCGGCAATGCCGTGATGGCCAAACCCGCCGAGCAAACGCCCGGCGTGGCCTGGGAGGCGGTGAAGTTGCTGCACCAGGCCGGCGTGCCCGAAGGGGCGCTGCAACTGGCGCACGGCGCCGGCGAAACCGTGGGCGCCGCGCTGGTGGCGGCACCGCATGTGGCCGGCGTGGTGTTCACCGGTTCCACCCAGGTTGCCAAGATCATCAACCGCGCGCTGGCTGCCAAAGACGGCCCCATCGTCCCGCTGATCGCCGAGACCGGCGGCATCAACGCCATGCTGGTGGACAGCACGGCCCTGCCCGAGCAGGTGGCCGACGCGGTGGTGCAGAGCGCGTTCCGCTCTGCCGGCCAGCGTTGCTCGGCGCTGCGCCTGCTGTGCGTGCATGAAGGCATCGCCGACCACGTGATCGAGATGATCAAGGGCGCCGCGCAGGAGCTTGTCGTGGGCGAGACGGCTGACCTGGCAACGGACGTCGGTCCGGTGATTGACCGCGAAGCCTTTGACAACATCCAGAAGCATCTTCAGCGCCTGGGTTCAACGTCAAAAGTGCTTGTAAGCCATAAGAGACGGGCGCAAGCAGCTCCTGATTCGATAGCAAATGTCATTCCCCCCGCAGCCTTTGAGGTGCGCAGCCTGGCCGAAGTGAAAGACGAAATCTTCGGCCCCGTACTGCAGATCGTGCGCTGGGGCAGTGGCGAGCTGGCCACGCCGGAGGCCGTGATCGAGCAGATCAACGCGCTGGGCTACGGTCTCACACTCGGTATCCAGACCCGCATCGACTCGCGCGCACAGGCACTCGCGGCCAGCGCCCACGTCGGCAATATTTATGTGAACCGCAACATGATCGGTGCGGTGGTCGGGGTGCAACCCTTTGGTGGTGAAGGTCTGTCCGGCACGGGTCCCAAAGCGGGTGGACCGCATTACCTGTATCGCTTTTGTGCTGAGCAGGCTGTGACGGTGAATACGACGGCGGCGGGGGGGAATGCGGCGCTGCTGGCTGGAGGGGCTTGACGGTGGGTCGCTGTTTGTTCCGACGGGGGAGGTTCTTTGCTGAGGGTGGTTGGCCGGGGTCGCCCGGCAGGCGACTCACTTTTCTTTGCTTCGCCAAAGAAAAGTAAGCAAAAGAAAGGCGACCCTGGTTCCTGCGTCCCTTCGCTTCGCTGCGGGCAACCTGCGGTGCTCGGTCCAGCCGGGGTCAAAAACAACTCGCTTCGCTCAAACAAGTTTTTGCCCTGATCCGTCTGGACCTCCGCTCCTCGGCGCATACACAAGGGGGTGGGAGAGGAATACCGAACACCTGAAGAAACAAGGACACGCCATGGCGTGTCCTTGTTGGTATTGGAGTTGGTATTTGTCTTCAGTCCCCGCTCCCGATTGCCCCTTCTGTCTGCGCCGAGGAGCGCAGGGTCAGGCGGATCAGGGATCGCGATTGTCTGAGCGAAGTGCAACGTAGCGAGTTCGAGCGAGACCCCGCCTGAACCGAGCACCGCAGGTTGCCCCGGAGCGCAGCGCAGGGGACGCAGACAGCAGGGTCGCCTTTTCTTTGGTGACTTTCTTTTGGCGAAGCAAAAGAAAGTTACTTGCATGCCGGGCAACCCCCGGCCAGCAACACTCAGCAAAGAGCTCAGCCACAACATCACCAACCACTCGATCAGGCGAGGGGCCGCCCCGCACAAACCTCCCGAACACACCCCCGCAGCCACCGATGCCCCGGATCCGCATCCAGCCGCGGATGCCAGAGCAACGACACCGTGATCTCCGGCGTGGAGACCGGCAGCGCAAAACTGTGCATTCCGGCGCGCAGGTTTCCGGTGTGCCGTTCAGGAACCGTGGCGATCAGGTCGGAAGCCCGGGCCAGTGCCAGTGCCGCCGCAAAACCACCGACGATGGTAGCGATTTCCCTTTCGAGCCCGAACGGGTGCAAGGCTTCATCCACCGGCCCCTTGCCCTGGCCCCGCCGCGAGACGTCGATATGCCTGCCGGCGGCGTAGCGGGCGGGCGTGACCTCGCCCTCGCCCAGCGGGTGTCCCATTCGTACGACGCCGATGAACCGGTCCCGGAACAAGGCCTGCACGCGCAGCTCCGGTGCCGCCGTCTTTCCCACAACGCCTGTTTCCAGGTCGACGGTCCCGTCGCGAAGCGGCGTGCTGTCCTTGTCGAGCTTCTGTACGAAGCACAGCCGCACGCCGGGTGCTTCATCCGCAACGCGTGCAATAAGCTCCGGCCCGAAGTTCTCCACAAAACCTTCGCGAGTGCGCAGCGTGAACGTGCGGACCAGCTGTTTGAGCTTGAGTTTTTTGGCGGGGCGCAGCACCGCTTCTGCGTCTTGCACAAGCTGGCTGACGCGCTCACGGAGTTCGACGGCCCGCGGCGTGGGAACAAGACCGCGCCCAGCCCTGACCAGCAGCGGGTCGCCGGTCGTTTCGCGCAATCGGGCCAGCGCCCGGCTCATCGCTGACGGGCTCAGCCGCAGGCGCCGGGCTGCGCCCGCCACGCTGCCTTCCGCGAGCAGCACATCCAGGGTGACAAGAAGGTTGAAATCGGGCGCAGCCATGCATCGACCATAGCGCAATTTGGCCATGACATGGCGTTAAACGCACTCATAAAGTGCAAATGGTGCGTCTTCCGCCATGTCAGGTAAAGAACTACGCTCCCGGAGAGCTCCATTTCGGGGAGCCACAACCCCTTTACCGCTTGCCCACTGGACTACCTTGACCACTCCCCTTGCACCCACCCGCCCATCAACAAACGCCAACGCGGAACCGGCGCCGTCGGTCCGATGGGTACTGGCCAGTCTTTCGCTGTCCATGCTGCTGTCCTCGCTCGGCACCAGCATCGCCAACGTGGGTTTGCCGGCGCTGGCTCAGGCGTTCAACGCCTCTTTTCAGGAAGTGCAATGGGTGGTCCTGGCTTACCTGCTGTCCATCACCGCCCTGATCGTCAGTGCCGGACGGCTGGGGGACCTGATGGGCCGAAGGCGCTTGCTGCTGGCCGGCATCTTGCTGTTCTCGCTGGCCTCGGTCCTGTGCGGTGTCGCGCCCACGCTCTGGCTGCTGGTTGCCGCCCGGGCGGTGCAAGGCCTGGGGGCGGCCGTGATGATGGCGCTCACCATGGCGTTTGTCGGCGAGGCGGTTCCGAAGGCCAGAACCGGCAGTGCCATGGGGTTGCTCGGCACCATGTCCGCGGTCGGCACCGCGCTGGGTCCATCGCTGGGCGGTGTCCTGATTGCTGTATCGGGCTGGCAGGCCCTATTCTTCATCAACGTACCGTTGGGCATCCTGACTTTTTTCCTGGCGCGTCGCTACTTGCCTGCTGACCGCAAGGAAGGGAAGAAGGAGCGCCCCCATTTTGATCACCTGGGCACACTGCTGCTGGCCCTGACGCTCGCAGCCTACGCCTTGGCCATGACAACGGGGCGCGGTCATTTCGGTCCGCTCAACATGGCGCTGCTGCTGGCGGCTGTTATCGGCGTCGGCTTTTTCGTGCTCGTCGAGTCGAAGGCGAAATCCCCTCTGGTCCGGCTCACGACGTTCCGCGCTCCAGGCTTGAGTGCAAGCCTCGGCATGAACGCGCTCGTTGCGACCGTGATGATGGCGACGCTTGTCATCGGCCCGTTTTACCTGTCCCGTGCCCTCGGCCTCAACGCCGCGCTGGTCGGCATCGTCATGTCGATAGGCCCCGTCATTTCCGCATTGAGCGGCGTTCCGGCTGGCCGCATGGTGGACCGCCTGGGGGCGCCGTTCATGGCCATCATCGGACTCATCGCCGTGGCTACCGGCGCAGCGGCGCTGGCCGCGCTTCCGGCGATGTTCGGTGTTGCGGGCTACGTGGCCGCCATCTTCATCCTGACCCCGGGATATCAGCTGTTCCAGGCCGCCAACAACACAGCGGTCATGACGGACATTCCTGCGGACCAGCGGGGTGTCATTTCCGGCATGCTCAACCTGTCGCGCAATCTGGGCCTCATGACCGGTGCCTCCGCGATGGGGACCGTGTTCGCGTTTGCCTCGGCGGCGGACATCACCACCGCGGGTGCCGGGGCTGTTGCCACCGGAATGCAGGTCACGTTCGCGGTTGCAACGGTGCTGGTTGTCATCGCAATCGCCATCGCTGTCGGGGGCCGCTCGCGCGTAAAACCCAGGCTCAGCCGGTAACTTTCTCTTCCTTCGTCACCAGCCAGATTCCATAACAAACCAGCAACAAGGCCAGGCCGTTTTTCCACTCCAGGAAGCGCTCATCCAGAAACACCGCCGACAGCAGTGTCCCAAAAATCGGTATCATGAAATTGAACACGGTGATCATGCTGACCCGGTTGTACTTCAGCAAAATCGTCCACAGCGAAAACGCGGCCGACGACAGCACCACCAGATACACCATCAGCAAAGTGGACTTGAGCGTGAAGCCCGACAGCGTTCCGCCGGTGGCAACACCGATCAGCAGCAGGGCCAGGCCGCCTATGGCCAGTTGCCAGCCCGTCAGCACCACCGAATCCACGCGCTGCGACACCTTCTTGCCGTAAATGCTGGCGGCCGACAGCACAAAGGCGGCGATCACCACAAAGCCTTCACCGAGCAGCGTGAAATCGAAGGCCAGCAGGCCTTCGCTGAAGTTCACCACCATCACGCCGGCGAAGCCCACCACACAACCCAGCACCTTGTTGAAGCTGAGACGGTCATTCTTGTAGATGTAATGCGCCAGCAGCACGCTGAAGAAGGTGCCCGTTGCATTCATGATCGAGCTCTTCACGCCGGTGGCGTACGCCAGGCCGATGTAGAAGAACACATATTGCAGGCTGGTCTGCGTGAGTCCCACCACCGTCACCTGGCCGAAGGTGCGGCGGCCCAGCTGAAACACCGGCTTTTTGCTGAGGGCCGCGAACACCAGCAGCACCAGGCCGGCAAAAATAAAGCGCCAGCCCGCAAACACCAGCTTGGAGGGAATGTCGTTGGCCGCAATATGAAACAGCGCATAGCCGTTCTTGATGGCCGGGTAGGCGCTGCCCCAGAGCAGGCAGCACAGTGAGGCCAGGAGAAAAACCACTTTGCGCCGGGTGAAAAAGGTGGAGCTGTTCAAACCGGGATCCCGTGAAAAGAAGGCCGCGTCCGGGCGCGGCAGGCACCCGGACGTGGCAGGGAAACTCAGAGCAGGCGCGCCAGGTATCGTCCGGTATGGCTGGCCGCATTGGCAGCGATGTCTTCCGGTGTGCCGACACCCACCACCGTGCCGCCGCCGGCACCACCCTCCGGTCCCATGTCGATCAGCCAGTCGGCCGTCTTGATGACGTCCAGGTTGTGTTCGATCACCACAATCGTGTTGCCCGCATCGCGCAGCTGGTGCAGCACCTTGAGCAGCAGGTCGATGTCGGCAAAGTGCAGGCCGGTCGTCGGTTCATCGAGGATGTACAGCGTGCGGCCGGTGTCGCGTTTGCTCAATTCCAGCGCGAGCTTCACGCGCTGCGCCTCGCCGCCTGAGAGCGTGGTCGCGGCCTGGCCCAGCTTGATGTAGGAAAGGCCCACGTCGAGCAGGGTGTGCAGTTTGCGCGCAATGGTGGGCACGGCCTTGAAGAACTCGGCGGCCACCTCGACGGTCAGGTCCAGGATCTGTGCGATGTTCTTGCCCTTGTACTGCACTTCCAGTGTTTCGCGGTTGTAGCGCATGCCTTTGCAGACATCGCAGGGCACATACACGTCGGGCAGGAAGTGCATTTCGACCTTCACCACGCCGTCACCCTGGCAAGCTTCGCAGCGGCCGCCGGCCACGTTGAAGCTGAACCTTCCGGCGCCGTAGCCGCGTTCGCGCGCCGTGTTCATCTCGGCCATCAGCTCGCGGATCGGCGTGAAGAGGCCGGTGTAGGTGGCCGGGTTGCTGCGCGGCGTGCGGCCAATGGGCGACTGGTCAACGTTGATGACCTTGTCGAAATGCTCGATGCCTTCAATGGCTTCGTGCGGCGCAGGCTCTTCATGGGCTCGGTACAGCGTGCGCGCCACGGCGGCATACAGCGTGTCGTTGACCAGCGTCGATTTGCCCGACCCCGATACGCCGGTCACGCAGGTGAGCAGGCCCACCGGGAATTCGACGCTCACGCCTTTGAGGTTGTGGCCGGTGGCGTTGATGACGCGCAAGGCCTGCATGTCGCCCAGCGTGGCCTGGTGCACGGCCTCGCGCGCTGCGCGGCGTTCGGCGGCCGGACTTTGCGGAAAGCGCGAGGCTTTCTTTTTCTCTGCAGCTTCTACAGCTTTGACCGTCGGCAGCCAGGGGGTGCGGCGTTTGGGTACGGCGATCTTCAGCGCTTGCGCCAGGTACTGGCCCGTGAGCGAGTCGGGGTTGTTCTTGACTTCGTCAAATGTGCCTTGCGCCATCACGCGCCCGCCGTGGATACCGGCACCCGGTCCCATGTCGATGACGTGGTCGGCCGCGCGGATCATGTCTTCGTCGTGCTCGACCACCAGCACGCTGTTGCCGATGTCGCGCAAATGCTTGAGCGTGCCGATCAGGCGGTCGTTGTCGCGCTGGTGCAGGCCGATGCTGGGTTCGTCGAGCACGTACATCACGCCGGTCAGGCCAGAACCAATCTGCGAGGCCAGGCGAATGCGCTGGGACTCGCCACCCGACAGTGTCTCGGCGCTGCGATCCAGGCTCAGGTAATTGAGGCCCACGTCGTTGAGGAATTTCAGGCGCAGGCCGATCTCGCGCACTACCTTGGCAGCAATTTCGGCCTTGGCGCCCTGCATCTTCAGCGCGTTGAAATACTCGAAACTCTCGCGCAACGTTGAGTGGCTGATTTCATAGATCGCCTTGCGCCCGGGTTTGGTGCCATCGGTCACCGATGCGTCAACGCCGTCTTCAGGCGCGCTCACCAGGTACACGTGGCGTGCCTCGGTACGCAGGCGCGTGCCTTCGCAGTCAGGGCAGGGCTGCACGCTGCGATAGCGGGACAGTTCTTCGCGCACGGCGGCGGAATCGGTTTCGCGGTAACGACGCTCGAAGTTGGTGATGACGCCTTCGAAGGGATGCTTCTTGGCGATCTTCTTGCCGGCAAAGTTGCCCGAATCCATCACATAGCTGAACTTGATTTCTTCCTCGCCCGAGCCATACAGGACAACCTGCCGCACGGTGTCGGGCAGGTTCTCAAAGGCAGTGTCGATGTCGAATTTGTAGTGCTTTGCCAGGCTCTCAAGCATCGAGAAGTAGTAGCCATTGCGCCGGTCCCAGCCCTTGACGGCGCCGCTGGCCAGGCTCAGCGACGGGAAGGCCACCACGCGTGCCGGGTCGAAAAATTCCATATGACCCAGGCCGTCACAGGTGGGGCAGGCGCCGACGGGCGAGTTGAAAGAGAAGAGCCGCGGCTCCATTTCGCTCAGTGAATAGTCGCAGACAGGGCAGGAAAACTTCGCGCTGAAGAGGTGCTCTTTGCCGGTGTCCATTTCCATGGCAATCGCTTTGCCGTCGGCCAGGCGCAGTGCGGCCTCAAAGCTTTCGGCCAGGCGTTGCTGCAGGTCTGCGCGCACCTTGATGCGGTCAATCACCACATCGATGTTGTGTTTTTCGGTTTTCTTGAGCTTGGGCAGGTCGTCAAACTCATAGGCCGTGCCGTCGACGCGAAAGCGCACATAGCCTTGCGACTGCATCTCGGCAAATACGTCCACAAATTCGCCCTTGCGGTCGCGCGCCACCGGCGCCAGGATCATCAGCTTGGTGTCTTCGGGCAGCGCCAGCACCGTGTCGACCATTTCGCTGACGCTTTGGGCCTGCAGCGGCAGGTCATGGTTAGGGCAATAGGGCGTGCCGGCCCGCGCAAACAGCAGGCGCAGGTAATCGTGAATTTCAGTCACCGTACCCACGGTGGAGCGCGGGTTGTGCGAGGTGGCTTTCTGCTCGATGGAGATCGCGGGCGACAGGCCTTCGATCATGTCTACGTCGGGCTTGTCCATGAGCTGCAGGAACTGCCGCGCATAGGTGGAGAGGCTCTCAACGTAGCGGCGCTGGCCTTCGGCGTACAGCGTGTCAAAGGCGAGAGACGACTTGCCCGAACCGCTCAAGCCGGTAATCACCACCAGCTGGTTGCGCGGAATGTCGAGATCGATATTTTTAAGGTTGTGCGTGCGCGCGCCGCGGATGCTGATCCGCTGGGCCGCGAGCACTTTGGCAAGGTATTTGCTGTCGTCAGGAGAGTTCAAGATGTGGCAGCCGCAAAACTCTCCATCATAGACCGAAGCACCGTTTCAAGCACAATAGCCGGTTGGGCAAGCCACGGGCTGCCGTGGGCTTGCCGCTCCCAGTCGGTCAATCCCGGGTTATTGCCCCGTTTTGGAGCTTTTCTAGCTATTTTTTGGCCGCTTTTGCCCTTTTAATCCCCTTGACTGCGCCTACAGCCCCCATGTCGTTTCCCATGACCGCTACCGAGCGGCGCGCCAGCGTTTCGCTGGCTTCGATCTTTGCGCTTCGCATGCTCGGCCTCTTTTTGGTGCTGCCGGTGTTTGCGCTGGAGGCGGCCAAATACCCGGGGGGCGATGACCCGGCCCGGATTGGCCTGGCCATGGGTATTTACGGCCTGACGCAGGGCATCCTGCAAATTCCTTTTGGGATCGCTTCGGACTGGTGGGGGCGCAAGCGTGTCATCGTTTCCGGCCTGGTCATTTTTGCGCTGGGCAGCCTGATCGCCGCCTGGGCGCCCGACCTGAACTGGCTGATCGCCGGCCGGTCGTTGCAGGGGGCGGGTGCCATTTCGGCTGCCGTTACGGCGCTGCTGGCCGATTCCACCCGCGACGAAGTGCGTACCAAGGCCATGGCGCTGGTGGGCGGCAGCATTGCCCTGATGTTTGCGCTTTCGCTGTTGGCCGCGCCTCTGCTCGCCGGCGCTATCGGCCTGCACGGGCTGTTTGCCCTGACTGGCGCACTGGCACTGGGCGGCATTGCCGTGGTCGTCTGGTGGGTGCCACCCGAACCGGTGGAGCACGTCAATCGGCCGCGCGGCAGCGTGGTGGAGGTGCTAAAGGACACCGCGCTGCTGCGGCTGAATTTCGGCGTGTTCGTGCTGCATGCCGTGCAGCTGGCCATGTGGGTGGCGATTCCGGCTTTGCTGGTGAATGCCGGGCTCGACAAGGCCGCGCATTGGCAGGTCTACCTGCCGGCGGTGCTGGCCTCTTTTGGGGTGATGGGGGCTACGCTGTTTCCGCTGGAAAAACGGGGCTACCTGCGCGCCGTGTTCCTGGGGGCTGTCGGCCTGGTCCTGCTGGTTCAGCTGGGCTTGCTCTGGGTGGCGTCGTCTACCTCGGCGCCGGCCAGCCTGGGCATTCTGGCCGTGCTGCTGTTCCTGTTTTTTTGCGGCTTCAACGTCCTGGAAGCCACCCAGCCCAGCCTGGCCTCCCGGGTGGCGCCAGCCCATGCCCGCGGCGCGGCGCTGGGGGTGTACAACACCTTGCAGTCGCTCGGTTTTTTTGCCGGCGGCGCGGTGGGCGGCTGGATCACCAAGGTGCACGGTGCCCAGGGGCTTTTTCTGTTGTGCGGCGGCCTGATGCTGGCCTGGCTGCTGGTGGCCTGGCCCATGCGGGCGCCCGGCCGGCACGGGGCCGCGGCTGTTACAGACGGCCATGGCACCGCATCGGGCCAGCCAGTTAAACTCTAAGTTAGATCAGGAGAACACCCCATGGCATCCGTCAATAAAGTTATCGTCGTCGGCAATCTGGGCCGGGACCCCGAAATGCGCAGCTTCCCCAGCGGTGACCAGGTCGCCAACGTCACCATTGCCACCACTGACAAGTGGAAGGACAAGCAGACGGGTGAAATGAAGGAGGCCACCGAATGGCACCGCGTGGTGTTCAACGGCCGTCTTGCTGAAATCGTCGGCCAGTACCTGCGCAAAGGCTCGCAGGTCTATGTCGAAGGCAGCCTGCGCACGCGCAAGTGGACCGACAAGGACGGCCAGGAAAAGTACACCACCGAAATCCGTGCCGACCAGATGCAGATGCTCGGCAGCCGTCAGGGCATGGGCGGCCCCGGCGGTGATGACGGTGGCGGTTATGAAGCGCCGCGCCAGTCCGCACCTGCTGCACGCCCGCCGGCCGCCGCACCGCGGCCAGCTCCGGCAGCCAAGGCCGCCAGCGGCTTTGACGACATGGACGACGATATCCCGTTCTAAATACAAACAGTCTTTGTCGATGGAGGCCCACTGTTCGAGAGGAGAGTGGGCTTTTTGTTTGCAGGTGCCCGGATGATCAGCTCATCGCCTGACGGACAAGCAGCGTGTCTGTGAATTGCTCAAAGGCCACGACCTTCCCGCCCCGCAGGTGCCAGACATGGGCCACACGGGCCTGCATGTCCTTTCCCGTGGCGCGGTAAGTGCCGTGGTAGCTTCCCACCCCGAGGATGTGGTCACCACCGTCGACGAGGCTTTGCAGTTCGAAGCGATAACCGATCCAGTCCCTGCCCAGCACGGCAAAGACGTTGTCGACAACCGCTTGCGGCCCGACCCAGGTGCCCGCGCAAGGAAAGCCCGCCATCTCGGTCCAGCGTACCTGGGGCGAGACATGGGCCATCATCTCGCCGATGTTTCCCTGGGCCGAGGCCGCGTAGTGGGCACGGACGATGTCGATGTTCGACATCATGGCTTCAACCCCACTTCATCTCGCCCTTGGCGACTTTGGCACCGATTTGCAGCGCCACGCCCATGCCGGCGTTCGGGTAGCGCCGGGTCATGGCCGCGATGAGGGCGCCGCTGTCGGCTGACTTGGCCAGCACTTCCTCGAAAGCCACGAGGTAGTCGCGGGTGTATTGGATCGCGCTTGCGTCCACCGCCGCCGTGACCGCCATGTGGCCGGGGACCACCACGGCGGGTTTGCGCGCAGCCATGGCATCAAGCGTCTTCACCCAAGCCGCACGGGCCTCGGCGCCCTGCGTGTCGGCGGTCCACACGTGAACACCGGAGAACAGCAGCACGCCGCCGAAGATGGCGTTCAGCGAAGGCACCCAGATGTAGCGGCGGTTGGCCAAGCCATCCGCATCGACGATTTCAATGGCATGGCCTTCCAGGGTGAGGCTGCGGCCGTCGAAGGCCTGGGGCATCACGATGTCCGCCAGCGCCTGTGGGCCGTTTTCCTTGAGTTGGGGGCCCCAGGTTGCCAGTTTCTTTTCCACGTTGCCCTTGATGGCCGCGATCGTGGCCGGTGCCGCGATCACCTTGGCGTCGGGAAACGCCGCCTTGATAGGCGCCAGGCTGAAGTAGTAGTCGGGATCGCTCTGGCTGATGTAGATGGTCGTGAGCTTTTTGCCGGTGGCCTTGATGGCCTCGGCCAATGCCTTGCCGTCTGGAAGCGTAAAGCCCCCGTCGATGAGGACAGCCTCGCGTTCGCCGGAGATCAGCACCGGGGCGCGGAAGAATCCGTGTTCGCCGGCGGGGAAATGTTTCCAGGTCAGGTTGGTATTTGCAGCCATAGCGCTTTTCACTCCTAAGATGGCCGTCGCGACAGCCGCGCCGGCTACAGTTTTGATTGCTTCTCTTCGTGTTGTCATGGTTTTTCCTTCTTCTTGAACAGTTAACTGAAATGGGTTGCGGGGGTGGAGGCGGTGCCGGGCTCAAGCAGCCTCGAGCTCGCCTGCCAGCGCGCGCGGGTTGGAATAAAAATCGGCGTTATTCAAGACCCAGCGCTGCGCGCCGGATTCAGCAACCAGGGTGGGCACGCCCTGCGCGCCGAACTCCCGCATCAAGGCCTGTGCGCGGTCCATGCGGGCCCGGTTGGCGACGAGAAGATCCTCTTCGGGTTGCTCCACCATTGCGGCGGCCTGCTCGAGGCCGAGCCCGCGCAGAACGCCGGCCAGCGTTTCCAGTGAGGTCGTGTCCTTGCCATCCACGTAGCGCGCATTCTGGATCGCCTTGAGGGCTTCCAGTTCCCGGCTCGGCGCCGTCAATGACACGGCGGTCAGTGCCACCGTGGCGGGGCCGCTGTCAAACAAGCGCTGGCGATCACCGAGAACCTGCTCGCGGTACTGCCCGGTGAAGCGCTGCCCCGTCAGGCGCTCGATGCGCTGGTCGTTGGACCAGGCATAGGCGGCGAAGTCACTGTTCATGGGCCGTGCGCCCTCGCCGGCGAACAGCCCGGTCGGCAGCAGTTCGATGCGGACAGCGGGAGTTTCAGCCAATGCCGAGAGCGCCGGCATGGCGCCGTAGCACCAGCCACATAGCGGGTCGAACAGGTAATAAAGGGTTTTGGTCATGGTTTCTTTGGAGTTCTTTGCTCACTGGTTGTGATCGTAGGCACGATCCATTGACTGTTAAAGACATCTCTGATAAACACAATGTATGTTTAAAGCAAACAATCAAGATGAAGGTGGCCTCGGCGGGCTGGGAAACCTGAGGCGCCTGGCCTACTTCGCGGCTGTGGTGGAAACCGGCTCCTTCACCGCGGCTGCGGATCGCCTGGGGATCACCAAGGCGGTGGTCAGCCAGCAGGTTGCGCGGCTGGAGCGCGAATTCCGCACGTCGCTCCTTGTGCGCACCACACGCAAGGTGCAGCCCACCGAACTGGGGCAAGCCTTCTACCTGCGTTGCGCGCTGATCCTGCGCGAGGCCGGGGATGCCTTCGACGACCTGGCCGAAACCTCAGCGGAGCCGTCCGGCATGCTGCGGCTGACCGCCCCCTTCGACTATGGTGTCGGCGTGGTGGTGCCGGCTATCGCCGCCTTTACCCGGCGCTACCCTGCGTGCAAGGTCGATGCCGTCCTCACCGACCAGACGCTGGACCTCATGTCGGGCAACATCGAACTGGCGATACGTGTCGGTTGGCTTGCTGAAACCAGCCTGCAGGCGCGAAAAATCGGTTCTTTCCGGCAACTGCTCGTGGCGTCGCCGGCCATGACGCTGCAAGTGGCGCGGCTTACCGCCCCGCAAGACATCGCCGGCCTGCCTTTCATCGCCAACACCGCTCTTCGCGACCACCTGACATGGAATTTCTCGCTCAACGAGGGTGAGCGCCAGACCGTTAGCGTGCAGGCCTCGATTTTTCTCGACGCCACGCTTGCCGTGCGCGAAGCCGTGTTCCAGGGCGCGGGGCTTTCGGTGCTGCCGGACTATGCGGTAGCGGGTGATCTTGCGGCCGGCCGTCTCATCCAGGTCCTGCCGCAGTGGCATCTGCCTTCCGGCGGTATCCATGCCGTGTTTCCGGCCGCGCGCTTTCGTCCCGCGAAGGTCCGTGCCTTTGTCGAATTGCTGGCAGACAGAGAACAACAACGGCAGGCCGTCAGCGCGTCAAATGGAAGCTGACGCCCAGCCTGGCGCTTGGTCGACATGGCGACGATATTCCGCTCCGAGGATTGCTATTATTTTGATAGCTACTCGCGCACACTTGTTGTGCCCTGCAGCTATGTTTCGTTTAAGCCTGCGCTGAAGGCGCGTCGCGGACGACCAGGACGGGCACCGGCGCCAGCCTCAGGATCTGCTCGGCGCCACTGCCCAGCAGCACCCGTCCCAGGCCGCGCCGGCCGTGGGAGCCGACCACGATGAGATCGGCATTCCAGAGCTTGGCCGCCTCGGCCACCGACTCTCCCAGGCGTTTGCCCGGTTCATCGCAAAGCAACTGGCTTGCAGTGACTCCGGCCGACCCGGCGATGGCCGTCGCATCCGTCAGGACTTTGGCGCCGCTTTCGCGCATCATGCCGACCAGATCGGCCGACCAGGTGCCATAGGGGTCGACTCCACCCAGGTAAGCCGCCTCATTGAAGGCGTGCAGCAGCCGTACGCTGGCGCTGGTTTCCCGCGCCATCGCCAGGCCGGCGACAAGGGCCTTGTTGGAGGTGTCGCTGCCGTCCACGGGAATCAGGATTCGCTTGAACATGGTGAATGCCTCATGTGAGTTGAAACGTTATCCATGGTGGCGATTTTGGGGAGCAGCATGTTGATGCGGATCAAATGTGGACAGATTCGCGACGGTCGGAAGGGCTTCCGGGCGCAGGTCAATCGATTTGCTGCGTTTCACGCATTGGCCGTAATAACCGGGTCTTGGCCCGTGGTGTCCCCGTGGGGGCTGACCTCTGTACCGGCACGGCCCGCCAGCATCTCCTCGATCTGGGCCAGCGAGCCTATCAAAGCCTTCTTGCCGGTCTTGAGCACAAAGCCGGTGGCAGCCTGTACCTTAGGGCCCATGGAGCCTGCGGGGAAGCTATGGCCCAGCAATTCCTGTGGCCTGATCTTGCCGATGGCGTGCTGTGCGGGCGTTCCCCAGCCCAGGTAGACGGCATCCACGTCGGTGGCGATCACCAGGCAGTCGGCCCCCAGTTCCCGCGCGAGCAGGGCGCCCGTCAGGTCCTTATCGATCACGGCATCGATGCCTTGAAGAGAATGCCCGCCGGCGGTGCGCACCACCGGGATGCCGCCACCCCCCGCGGCGATCACCACTGCCTCATGCTGCAGCAGCCAGCTGATCGGGTCCATGCCCAGCACACGCGTAGGGAGAGGCGAAGCCACGACGCGCCTGAAGCCTGCACCGTCCGGCGCGACATGCCAGTGCATGGCTTGCGCAAGCCGTTCGGCTTCCTCCTTCGTGTAAACAGGTCCTATAGGTTTGGTGGGCTTCCCGAAAGCCGGATCGGCGGGGTCGACTTCCACACGCGTAAGCAGGGTGACCACGGGGCGGCCGGGTGGAAGGTGGTTGGCAAGTTCCTGCTCCAGCAGGTAACCGATCATGCCTTCGGTTTGCGCACCCAATACGTCAAGCGGATAGGGCGCCACTGCCGCGTAGGCCGAGTTCTGCAGCGCCAGCAGGCCTATCTGGGGCCCGTTGCCGTGAGTCACCACCAACTCATGACGAAGCGCGACGCGGGCCAGTTGGGCCGCCACGCTCCGGATGTTTTCCAGCAGGTTCTGCGCGCTGAGCGACTGGCCCCGGCGCAGCAAGGCATTGCCGCCCAGCGCAATCACCAGCTTCATGCGAGCGTGGCCACAAGCACGGCCTTGATGGTGTGCATGCGGTTTTCCGCCTGCGTGAACACGATGGATGCATCGGACTCGAAGACCTCGTCGGTCACCTCTATTTCGCTGAGGCCGTAGCGTTCGTGGATCTGGCGCCCTACCTCGGTGTCCAGGTTGTGGAAAGCCGGCAGGCAATGCATGAAGCGGGTTCGCGGCTTGCCGGTAGCCTTCATCAAGGCGCTGTTGACCTGGAAGGGCAGCAACTGCTCAATCCTGAGCTTCCAGGTGTCGTCGGGCTCACCCATGGACACCCAGACGTCGGTGTAGAGAAAGTCAGCGTCCTTGACAGCCTCGGCCGGATCGTTGCTGAGGGTGATGCGCGCGCCTGTTGTCCTGGCCAGCTCGCGCATTTCGCTCACCAGCCCGGGCGGTGGCATCAGCGCGGCGGGTGCGGCGATGCGCACGTCCATGCCCATCTGCGTGCCGCCCACCAGCAGCGAGCAGCCCATGTTGAAGCGGGCGTCGCCCAGGTAGCAAAAAGACAGTTCATGCAGCGGCTTTTCGCCGAACTCCTGCATGGTCAGCAGGTCGGCCAGCACCTGGGTCGGGTGCGACTCATCTGTGAGCCCGTTCCAGACCGGGACGTGCGAGAAGCGCGCGATTTCTTCCACCACCGTCTGGTGAAAGCCGCGGTACTCGATGCCGTCGTACAGCCGCCCCAGCACCCGCGCCGTGTCCTTGAGAGACTCCTTGTGCCCCAGCTGTGAGCTGACCGGGTCGATGTAGGTCACGTGGCCGCCCTGGTCGTGCACCGCGACTTCGAAGGCGCAACGCGTTCGGGTGGAAGCTTTCTCGAAAATCAGCGCGATGTTTTTGCCCTTGAGGCGCGCGAGCTCATTGCCCGCGTATTTCGAGCGCTTGAGCTCGGCGGCCAGGTCCAGCAGGAAGCGGATGTCCCGCGGGGAAAAATCCTTGAGGTCCAGAAGACTGCGGTTGTGAAGGTTGAAGCTCATGGGTAGCCGTCTTTCGTGGATGCCTCAATGGCGGGTCAGGCAGCGTCACGCTCAATCGGACAGGACATGCAGTGGCTGCCGCCGCGGCCCCGGCCCAGCTCCCCGCTGGGGATTGTGATGACCTCGACACCGGCCTTGCGCAGAAGGGTGTTGGTGTGGGTGTTGCGGTTGTAGGCCATGACAACGCCGGGCGACAGTGCCAGCACGTTGTTGCCGTCGTCCCACTGTTCGCGCTCGGCTTCATAGGCATTGCCGCCGGTGGCGACAACGCGCAGCTTTGCAATACCCAGCGCCTGGGCGAGCACGTCAAGAAAGGGGCCGGTTTCTGCCCTGACATCCAGCGCGCCGGCTTCGTTGCCGGGTCTGAGGCTGAACACGCGTATGGCCTGCACGATCTCGGGAAACACCGTCACCAGGTCGCGGTCGCAAAAAGTCAGCACCGTGTCCAGGTGCATGGCCCCGCGCGACTTGGGCAGCTGGGCGGCCAGCACCCGGGTCGCGGCGCCGCGGGCAAACAGGCTGCGCGCCAGCTGGCTCACGGCCTGCGGCGAGGTCCGCTCGCCCATGCCGATCAGCACCAGGCCCTGGCCCAGAGGCATGATATCGCCGCCTTCGAGCGAGGCCTGCGCGTGCGGCTGGCCCGGATCACCCCACCACTCGGCGACCTTGCCGGCAAACGCAGGGTGAAAACGGTAGACGGCCGCCATGAGCAGGGTTTCCTGCCGGCGTGCGGGCCAGTACATGGCGCCCAGCACCACACCGTCGCCTATCCAGCAACTGCTGTCGCGCGTGAAGAGGGTATTGGGAAGGGCGGGCAATAACAGGTCGGAGGCGCTCGCGCACGCGGCCGTAAGACCCGGCAACTTGAAGGGCAGGTCCACCGGCGTCAGCCCGCCAATCAGGAACTCGGCCAGGCGGGCCGGCGGCAGTTCTTGCAGCCAGGGTCGCAGCACGGCGGCGGCTTCCAGGTCGATGCCGGTCAGCTTGCGGTCCAGCAGCCAGTCGCGCACCGCTGGGTCGCTGACTGTGACTGCGAGAAGGTCGTGCAATTCCAGCACTTCCACGCCTTGCTCCGTCATGGCGCTGGTGAACGCGTAATGGTCGTTTTTTGCCTGCGCGACCCACATCACATCGTCGAACAGCATGCTTTGGCAGTTCGCGGGCGTCAGGCGCATATGCGCCAGGCCCGGCCTGCAGACCAGTACCTTGCGCAGCCGGCCCGTCTCTGAATGAACGCCGGCCATCACAGGCTCAACTGACCGGTGGCGAGCATCCAGCCGGCCACCGCTGCGAGCGCGAGCACGGCTGCGAGCATGGCTTTCTCGCCAGCGGTAAAGGGCTGTTTGTTGCCCTGCCGTTTGGCGATGAAATACAGGGCCGCGCCGGGGGCGTAGAGCAGAGCGCTCAGCAGGAGGTATTTGGCGCCGGCGGCATACAGCAGCCACAGGCAGTACACCGACGCGAGCGCGGCCACCGGCAGGTCCAGCGACCCGCCGGCGGTGCCTTCCCTCGTTGGGCCCTCACCGCGCAGCAGCACCTTCAGGCCGTAAAGCGCGCTGAACAGGTAGGGCAGCAAAATCATCGCGGTCGACAGCGAGATCAGGGCCAGGTAGGAAGCCTTGGAGACCAGCGTGACGATGAGGAAGATCTGAACCATGGCGCTGCTCAGCCACAGGGCATTGGCCGGCACGCCCTTGCCGCTTTGGCGGCCCAGCCATTCGGGCATCACGCCGCTGTTGGCCGGTGTGAAGAGCGACTCCGCAGCGAGCAATGTCCAGGCCAGGAAGCCACCGCCGACGGAAACGATGAGGCCGACATAAATCAGCACAGCGCCCCAGGTGCCCACGGCTTTCTCAAGCACGCTGGCCATGGAGGGATTCTTCAATCCGGCAAGTTCGGGCTGCGTGAAGATGCCCAGGGACAGCAACGAGACGGCCATCAACAGTGCCAGGCAGATCAGAAAACCAATCACCGTGGCCTTGCCGACGTCCTTGCGCTGCCGCGCGCGCGCCGAATAGACACTGGCGCCTTCGATGCCGATGAACACCCACACCGTCACCAGCATGGTGCTCTTGACCTGGTCAAGTACGGAGCCGAGTTTGGCGCTGCCCCAGAAGTCCAGGCTGAAGGTGGGCGCCTGGAAAGCGGCGGCGGCCAGCACAATGAACAGCAGCAACGGAATGACTTTGGCGACTGTGACAATCGCATTGACCCAGGCAGCGGTGTTGATGCCGCGCAGCACCAGCGCGTGCACGATCCACAGGACTATCGACGCTCCGGCCACGGCCGCGGGCGTGTTGCCTTCGCCGAAAGCTGGAAAGAAATAACCGAGCGCACCGAAGGCGGCCACCAGGTAGCCGACGTTGCCGATCCAGGCGCTGATCCAGTACCCCCAGGCGGAGTTAAAGCCGATGTACTCGCCTGACAGCGCGCGGGCATAGGCATAGACGCCGTTGTCCAGTTCGGGCTTGCGCAGGGCCAGCATCTGGTAGACGCGCGCCAGCACCAGCATGCCCACGCCCGTGACCAGCCAGCCGATCAGGATGGCACCCGCGCCGGCGCCCGCCGCCATGTTTTGCGGCAGGCCGAAAATGCCGCTGCCGATGATGGAGCCCGTCACCAGCGCGACCAGCAGCCCCAGGCCCAAACCGCCCTGCGCCTGGCGTGTGGTGGGAATAGCCCGCGGCGGCGACACGGGGGAGCGGGTATTTGACAGTGTGTTCATGGCAGGCCTTCCGTAAAAGATGATCGGCTACTTGACCAGCAGCACCGGCACGTCAACGTCCGCCACTACCCGCTGGGCAACGCTGCCGAGCAGGGCGCGGCCCAGCAAACCATGGCCATGGGTGCCCATGACCAGCATGTGTACCTTTTCACGTTTCACCGCCTGCGCGATTTGTGTGGCCGGTGTGCCGGCGACCCAGGAGGCCCGGAAAGTGATGTCATGGCGTTTGAGAAAGCGTTCTATAGGCTCCAGCACTTTCTGGGCTTCGTCGCGGTGGTAGGCATGTACCGTGGCGGCGCCCACCATGGACTTGACGCGTGGAGGAACAGCGATCTGTACATTGAGCACGATCAACTCCGCGTCGGGCCCCATCAGGGTTTCGTGCGTGACCAGAAAGGCGAGGGCTTTTTTTGTGAACTTGCTGCCGTCAACGGCCAGAAGGACTTTCATGGTTGTCTCCGGAAAATGGAAAAAAATGAGACGGCGCGCGCTCAGCGCAGGACAAGGACGGGGATGCTGCTGTGCGTGAGCACCTGCTGGGTCTCGCTTCCGAGCAGGATGCGAGAGAGGCCCTTGCGGCCGTGCGAGGCCATGACGATGAGGTCGCACTTGTTCTTTTTGGCTGCGGCCAGGATGGCGGTGGCTACGAGGTCGGACTTGGCGATCACGGATTTGGCCTGGACGCCCGCAGCCTCGGCGGCCTTTTGCGCCGCGTCGGCAATGGCCTGACCCTTGCCGGTCCATTCCTTTTCAATGCGCCCGACTTCCTGCGGCGAAATTGTGGCGCCGCCCTCAAAGTAGCTCATGGGATAGCGCGGCACGACGTTGAGCGCCACGAGTCCGGCATCCAAAGACACGGCAAGGGCGATGGCGTCTTTGACCGCTTTTTTGGAAAGCGTGGAGCCGTCGGTGGCAACAAGAATGCGCTTGTACATGGTGGGTTCTCCTGTGTTGATTCGTTTGCAGTCTAGGAGCGCCGCGGCGGCCCGGTCTTGATTCATGTCAAGGGCGCGGCAGATGACGTCGGCCCTCCACTGTGGCGCTTCCGGTGAGATCTTTCGATGTGCGCAAAACCGCATCGGCCGGGAAGCTATCCGAAGCAGCTTCAGGGCGCGGCGGAAATCCTCTGCGGCGGCCCGGGCAAGACGAGTCCGACGGGAGCGGTGCGCGGATACCGGTAAATCGTGTCATTCAGGTAGCCTGCCACTTCCACGATATCCGCCTCGTCCCATTGCAGCCCGGTGTTGCCTTGCCAGAGGCGAACCTGCACTTTCAGGCTCTCCCAGTCATGGGCGCGCCGGTTGTTGCGCCAGTGCATCTCCGAGGTGTGGCAAGCAATGCAATGCGTCGTGTACAACAACTCCCCGCGGGTTTGTACGGGCATCGTCTGGCCATGCGCCGACAGGCCGGCGAACCCGATGGCGGCCAGCACAAGATACCGGCCGGGAAATGCTTTGGTGGAGGGTGATGGCATGGGGTGACTGTGCGCGCAGTATCGGGTGCCGTCTGTTCGCCAGCAGACTTAGACCACGGCCCCAAACAGCGCGCCCACACCCGCGGTAATGCCCATGGCCAGCGCACCCCAGAAAGTCACGCGCCATGCGCCGGGCAGGATCCCCGCGCCGCCCGCGTGGGCGGCCATCGCGCCCAGAAAGGCCAAAAATGCCAGGGAGGTTCCCGACACCCACCAGATCAGTGTGGCGCCGGGCGCCATCGCGGTAACGACCAACGGTAAAAGGGCGCCACATGCAAAGCTGGCCGCCGACGCGAGCGCGGCCTGTATGGGCCGGGCGGCCATGCTGTCGTGAATTCCCAACTCGTCGCGCGCGTGTGAACCCAGGGCGTCATGAGCCATGAGCTGCTCCGCAACCTGCCGCGCAAGCGCATCGTCCAGCCCGCGCGCGATGTAGATGGCGGTCAGTTCGCGGTGTTCGGCCACGGGGTCTTTTTCAAGTTCGGCCCGCTCCCGGGCCAGGTCGGCCTTCTCGGTATCGGACTGCGAGTGCACCGACACGTATTCGCCCGCGGCCATCGACATCGCGCCGGCCACCAGGGCTGCCACGCCCGTCATCAGCACATTGCCGTGTGTGGCGCTGGCGGCGGCCACTCCCACTATCAGGCTGGCGGTCGATACGATGCCGTCATTGGCACCCAGAACGGCAGCGCGAAGCCATCCGATGCGTGAAGTCCTGTGCCATTCAATATGTCTCATGCACTCATCCTTCGTTTAGGGGGTAGTTTGAATCAGCGGCGGCCGGGAAGCATGCGAGCCAGCGTGTTGTCACGCAGCCGGTAGTGGTGATACAAGGCCGCCAATGCATGCAAGCCCACCAGGAAATACCCCGCTGTCGCTCCCGCTTCGTGGACTTCCTTGATCCAGCCCGCCGCATCTTTGCTCTCGGCCATCAGCGCGGGCAGTTGCAGCCCAAAAAATGGAATGGGCTGACCACGGGCGCTGAGTATCAGCCATCCCGCCAGGGGCATCCCTATCATGAGCAGATAAAGCCCCGCCTGCACCAGCCAGGCCAGGCGGCTTTGCCACAGCGGCGGTGCCGGGGCTACGGGTGGGGCGCGATGCCGGAGATTGACCGCCAGGCGAAGCCAGGCCAGCACAAAGACGGACAGGCCCAGCATGTAGTGCCAGGCCCTCAGCCCGTTGCGCATGTCGCTGCCCTTGGGAAAGGCGTCACTGAGCTCCATGCAGAGGTAGACCGCCGCCAGCAAGACAAGCATGAACCAGTGCAAGCCGATGGAGAGCGCACCGTAGCGGTTTTCCGGGTGGGGTTTTGACATCATGGTGTTTCTCCGGCGTCGTCAGGGTGAAGTCTTCACTGCGGGCCGCCGGCCGCGGCGGTTCGCGTTTGCGCATGTCTGCGCCATGCCCGGCTGGCCAGTTTGCGCAATTCGGCGTGCCACAGGACCGTGCTGGCCATGGCGGCGCACAGCAGCCATTGTTCAAACGTAAGGGGCACCGTGCCGAAAGCGTAGTTCAGAAACTCCAGGTTGACCACCGCGATCTGCAGGCCCAACGACAAGCCCAGCGCGGCCCATAGCCATGGGTTGGAGAAAAGGCCGCGAAACGCGGAGGCGGATTCCGAGCGCGCGTTGAAGGCATTGAACAGGTGCGCCAGCACCAGCACGGTGAAGCCGGCGGTGCGGGCGACGGCCAGGTCCTGGTTGCCCTCGATCAGCCCGCCAGGCAACAACATGTCCATGGTCAGGAGCGTCACCACCGCGATGACGGCGCCGGTCTGCAATATCCCCGACCACATGCGGCCATCGATCACGCGCTCATCGCGGGTGCGGGGCTTTCGCGTCATGACGTCGCCGACCGCGGGGTCTATGCCCATGGCCAGCGCCGGCCAGGAGTCGGTGATGAGGTTGAGCCAGAGGATCTGTGTGGCCAGCAGGGGCAGTACCACCGCAACGCCGGGGGCTTGAAGCCCGATGACGCCGGCACCCACCACACCCAGGAACACCGTCAACACCTCCCCCATGTTGGAGGACAGCAGGTAGCGCAGGAATTTCCGGATGTTGTCAAAAATGCCGCGCCCTTCGCGCACCGCCTCCACGATGGTGGCGAAGTTGTCGTCGGCCAGGATCATCCGGGCGGCCTGCCGTGTCACTTCGGTGCCGGTCAGGCCCATCGCGATGCCGATGTCCGCGGACTTCAATGCGGGGGCATCGTTCACGCCGTCGCCTGTCATGGCCACCACCTGGCCGTCGGCCTGCAGCGCATCCACGATGCGCAGCTTGTGCGCCGGCGCGACACGCGCATACACCGACGTCTGGCGAACCGCGGCGGCAAATTCCGCATCCTCCAGACTGTCCATCTCAATGCCGGTCAGCGCGGGCGATTGCGCGCCGCGGATTCCGAGGTCCGCGGCAATGCGCAGCGCCGTGCGCGGGTGGTCGCCCGTGATCATGATGACGCGGATGCCGGCACGCTGGGCCTGGCGTATCGCCACGGCCGCTTCCTCGCGCGGCGGATCCATCAGGCCGGCCGTGCCGACGTAGACCAAGTCTTCTTCCAGTGATGCGGATGCCGGGTCTTCACCGGCGTGCAGTGGACGGAAGGCAACGGCCAGTGTGCGCAAGGCCGCGTCCGAGAGGGTGTCGACGTTGCGGAGCAGGGCGGCCTTGCGGGCGGCATCCATCATCACGGTTGCCGCGCCCACCTTCACATGGGTGCAGCGCTCGATCAGCACGTCCGGCGCGCCTTTGCTGATGAGCATGGCGGCGCCACCTTGGTCATGGTCACGCTCAATCACCGACATCATTTTCCGGTCCGACGTGAACGGAATCTCCCTGATGCGGTCATAGCGGCCGGCGCGTGCCTGGAGTGAAGGGTCGAGCTTGCGCGCGGCGACCAGGAAAGCCGCCTCCGTGGCATCGCCCTGAATCCGCCAGATGCCGGCGGAGTCCTGCCGCAGGCCGGCATTGCCCGCCAGGCTGCCGCCCAGCAGCGCAAACGCCACCTCTTCCCGCAGCGGCCCGGCGGCGAGTTCGCCGCCGGCCTGCTCGACGCGGCCTTCAGGTACATAGCCCACGCCCGTCACCTCCACCATGCCGGATGCCGTTGCAATGCGCGTCAGGGTCATTTCCGCGCGCGTCAGTGTGCCTGTCTTGTCCGTGCAAATGACGGAGGCGCAGCCCAGTGTTTCCACGGACGACAGGTTTTTGATGATCGCCTTGTGCCTGGCCATGCGCTGCACCCCCATGGCCAGCACCACCGACAGGATGGCGGGCAGGCCTTCCGGAACCGCCGCCACCGCCAGCGCCACGCCGAGAAGCAGCACAGCGATGACGTCGCCGGCCGTGCGCAGTTCTGACAGCATCAGGATGGTGGCCACCACCACGGTGGCAATAATGAGCACCGCGATGCCGAGCATCCGGCCCAGCCGGCTTACTTCCCGCGTCAAAGGGGTAGGCGCTTGCGACGTCGCCTCGAGCATGGCGGCAATGGCGCCCATTTCGGTGTTCATGCCGGTAGCCGTGACTACCGCGCGGCCCGTGCCCTGGGTGATGGCCGTGCCCCTGAAGACCATGTTCACGCGGTCGCCCAGCGCGGCCGGGGCCCGCAACGAAGCGGTGCTTTTCAGCACGGCGAAGCTTTCCCCGGTCAGCGAGGCCTCGTGGACACGCAGGGCGGTGGCGGCCGCCAGCCGCGCGTCGGCGCCCACCACGTCCCCCTCATTCAGGACCAGCAGGTCGCCCCGCACCAGCGACGCCAGCGCCACTTTTTGCACGCGGCCGTCCCTCATCAGCGAAGAACTCGCCTGCGTGAGTTTGGCCAGGGCCACCACCGCGCCGCGCGCCTTGGCCTGCTGAACGTAGCCCAGCGCGGCATTGAGCAGGACGACGACGGCAATCACCAGCGCGTCAATCGGCCAGCCTTGCCGCCCGTCCATGGCCCATGCGAGCAGCGAAATGGCAATGGCCGCTAGCAGTAAATAGATCAGGGGGTCCTGGAACTGCGAGAGAATGCGCCGCCACGCACTCACGGGCGGCGCGGCGTTGAGGGTATTGGGCCCTTGCGCGCCAAGCCGCCGTGACGCCTCGCCGGAAGAAAGGCCGCGCAGCAGGTCCGCGCCCGTGCTCGCGGCGACGTCCTCGATCTCGCGCACCGACGGGTCGCAGGGTGTTTCGGGCTGCGGGCTTTCTTCAGCGGCGCGGGGAATTTTCATCGTTGTCTTTTTTTATCCGGTTTTGCCCAGGCGGCGGCAAACGGCAAGCCAGCCTGGAGGCTGCACTCGGCAGGTGCCAGTCTGGCGGCTGCGGAAGGTCCGCCGCTTGTCCTGGATCAAGGCGATGCCACTTCGGCAAACCCTGCATTGCTGTTATCGCAAACATCCGCCTATCGGACTGTTCGATAACGTACAGAGAGGCGCCGCACCCGCCCAGGCTTGATCCATATCAAGGGCGCGGCATGCCGTGCTGGCTACCCTTGCGTCATGCAAACCGCCATCGCCCCGGCTTCCGCCGGTCTCTTGCCGCCCGCCGCCGCATGGGCCGTGCTCGACGAGTCGGCCGAATGGGAGGGCTTTAGCCGGCCGGTCGCGGGGCGCGAGGGCTGGTGGGAGTCGTACCTGGCGCTGGAGGGCATGCACTGCGCGGCCTGTGCGCTCACGGTCGAGGAGGTTTTGCGCAAGCTGCCCGGCGTGGATACGGTCCAGGTCAACGGCGTGACTGCCACGGCGCGGCTTCAGTGGCATCCGCAGACCACGCAGCCTTCTTATTGGATTGCGGCATTGCACCAGGCCGGTTACGGCGCCTTGCCGGCAGGCGACCTGCTGCTGGCCGGCCGCAGGGTGCAGGCTCAGCGGGTGATGTTGTGGCGCTGGCTGGTGGCGGGTTTTTGCATGATGCAGGTCATGATGTACGCGGCACCGGCCTATCTGGCGCCGGCGGGCGAGATCACGCCCGACATCCAGGCGCTGCTGGGCTGGGCCTCCTGGGTGCTGACCCTGCCGGTGCTGCTGTTTTCCTGCTGGCCGTTTTTTGCGGCGGCGCTGCGCGATGTGCGCAACCTGCGCATCGGCATGGACGTGCCGGTGGCGCTGGGCGTGCTGATCGCCTTCGGTGCCAGCACGGCCGCGACCTTTGACCCGGCGGGCCCCTGGGGTGACCATGCCTCGTACGACTCGGTGCCCATGTTCGTTTTTTTTCTGCTGTCGGGCCGACTGCTGGAGCAGCGCCTGCGCGACCGCACCGCCGGTGCGCTGGAGGCGCTGATGCGGCGCCTTCCGGACAGCGTGGAGCGGCGGGAAGCCGATGGCAGTTTCCGCGCGGTGGCCGTGCGCCGCCTTGTCGCCGGCGACTTGATTCGGGTGCTGCCTGGTCAGGCTTTCCCCGCTGATGGGGCCGTTGAGGGCGGTGAGAGCCGGGTCGACCAGTCGCTGCTCACCGGCGAATCCAAACCCCTGCTGCGGCGGGTGGGCGATGGTGTCATTGCCGGCAGCCACAACCTCACGGGTGTGCTGCAGGTGCGCGTGCTGCGCGTCGGGCCGGAAACCCGGTACGCCGAAATCGTGGCCCTGATGGAGCAGGCCTCAGTCGAAAAGCCAGGCCTGGTGCAACTGGTGGACCGCGTCGCCAGTCCCTTCCTGGTGGCCGTGCTGCTGGCGAGCGCCGCCGCAGCCGTGTGGTGGTGGCCTTTTGGTCAGGCGCATGCGATGGCGGTCGCGGTCGCGGTGCTCATCGTGACCTGCCCTTGCGCCTTGTCGTTGGCCACGCCGGCGGCCATGCTGGCCGGCGCGGGCGCACTGGCCCGGCGCGGCGTGCTGGTGCGCAAATTGCAGGCGCTGGAAAGCTGCGCTGCCATCGACACCGTGATCTTCGACAAGACCGGCACGTTGACAGAAGACCGCATGCAAGTCGTGATGGCCCATACGCCTGCCGGTGTGAACCGCGACGAGGCGTGTGACTGGGCGGGGGCGCTGGCCAGGCACTCGCTGCATCCGGTCTCGCGCGCCATCGCCGCCCGCTTTCCCGCAGCGGACTGGGTGGCCAGCGAAGTGGAGGAGGTTACCGGACGGGGCCTGCGCGGCAAGGTGGCCCGGTTGGACGGCAGTGAGCCGCATTACCTCAACCTGGGGGCGGCCTTTTTTTGCGGCGTGCCTGTGCCGGGCCGCGATGTGCCGGTGTTGCAGGCCCATCTGTCCGATGGCGAGCACTACCTCGCGGGTTTCGAGCTTGACGAAGCGATGCGGCCAGACGCGGCCCAGGCCGTGGACGCGTTGCTCAAGCTCGGTGTCCGCGTGCAGCTGCTTTCGGGCGATACGGGCCAGGCTGTCACCCACCTGGCGCGCCGGGCAGGCATTGAGTGGTGCTTTGGCGAATGTACGCCTGAGGTCAAACTGGAACATGTGCGCCGCCTTCAGCGCGAGGGCCATCGCGTCATGATGGTGGGTGACGGCATGAACGACGGGCCGGTACTGGCCGTGGCTGATGCGTCCATGGCCATGGGTCAGGCCGTGCCGGTGGCTCAGGCAAGGTCGGATTTCATCATGACCGGCAACCGGCTGCTCACGGTGCCAGCCCTTGTCGCGCAGGCGCGGCGCACCCGGGCGGTCGTGCGCCAGAACCTGTTGTGGGCAGCGGTTTACAACGCGACCTGCGTACCGCTGGCGGTTTTTGGCTATATGCCCACATGGCTGGCCGGCTTCGGCATGGCGGCCAGCTCGCTGCTGGTGGTGGCCAACTCGGCCAGGCTGGCGCGCACCCCGCCGGAGAACTAGATGGATATCCTGTTCCTCTTGATCCCACTCTCAGTCGTGCTGGCCTTGCTGATCATCGGCGCACTGGGCTGGGCGGTATGGCGAGGTCAGTTCGAGGCGCTTGAGCAGGAAGCCGAGCGCATTCTGCACACTGATTGACCTGCATCAAATGGCGCGACCCGTGCCGCATCGACACTTTGAAGCATCAAGACAAAAGGTGCTTCATGAACGAAGAAACGACACGAGGGATCGCCTATCACGACAAGGTGGTTCGCCAGTTTTCACTGGCAGCTGTGCTCTGGGGTGTGGTCGGCATGGCTGTGGGCCTTTTCATCGCCGCGCAGCTGGCATGGCCTGAACTGAACTTCGGCATTCCCTGGCTGAGCTACGGCCGGCTCAGGCCGCTGCATACCAATGCTGTCATCTTCGCCTTCGGCGGCTGTGCATTGATCGGCAGCAGCTACTACGTCGTCCAGCGCACCAGCAGCGTTCCCTTGTTTGCACCGCGGCTGGCAGCCTTTACCTTCTGGGGCTGGCAGCTGGTCATCCTGGGCGCAGCGATCAGCCTGCCGCTGGGTTACACCACCGGCAAGGAATACGCCGAGCTGGAGTGGCCCATCGACATCCTGATCACCCTGGTCTGGGTGTCCTATGCCATCGTCTTTTTCGGCACCCTGGGAATCCGCAAGGTCCGGCACATCTACGTGGCCAACTGGTTTTACGGCGCCTTCATTCTTGCGGTGGCGGTGCTGCACGTGGTCAACAGCGCGGAGATTCCGGCCGGCTGGATGAAATCCTATTCCGCTTATGCGGGTGTGCAGGACGCGATGGTGCAGTGGTGGTACGGCCACAACGCCGTGGGTTTCTTCCTCACCGCGGGCTTCCTGGGCATGATGTATTACTTCATCCCCAAGCAGGCGGAGCGGCCGGTCTACAGCTACCGCCTGTCCATCGTCCACTTCTGGGCGCTGATCTTCACCTATATGTGGGCGGGTCCGCACCACCTGCACTACACGGCCTTGCCCGACTGGACGCAGTCAGTGGGCATGGTGTTTTCGCTGATCCTGCTGGCACCCAGCTGGGGCGGAATGATCAACGGCGTGATGACCCTGTCGGGTGCCTGGCACAAGTTGCGCGAGGACCCCATCCTGCGTTTCCTGATCGTGTCGCTGTCGTTCTATGGCATGAGCACCTTCGAGGGCCCGCTGATGTCCATCAAGACCGTCAATGCGCTGTCGCACTACACGGATTGGACCGTGGGCCACGTGCATTCGGGTGCCCTGGGCTGGGTGGGCCTGATTTCCATGGGCACGCTGTATTACATGATTCCCCGCCTGTTCGGGCAAAAGCAGATGTATTCGGTGCGCGCCATCGAGGTGCATTTCTGGACGGCCACCGTGGGCATCGTGCTCTACATCGCCGCCATGTGGATCGCCGGCGTGATGCAGGGTCTGATGTGGCGCGCCATCAACGCCGACGGAACCCTGACCTACACCTTCGTCGAATCGGTGAAGGCCACCTATCCCTTCTACGTGGTGCGTTTCTTTGGCGGGCTTTTGTACCTTGGCGGCATGGTACTGATGGCCTGGAACGTCTGCATGACGGTGGCCAAGGGCCGCCCCGTCCGGGTGCCGGTGCCGGCGCTGGCTCACGCATAACAAGAGAAGAAAGCACATCCCATGAAAGACGAAACCCCCTCTGCGGCCGGCTTCTCGCACGAGAAGATCGAAACCAACAACTTCCTGATGATCATCCTGATCCTGCTGGTGATCGCCGTGGGCGGCCTGGTGGAAATCGTGCCACTGTTCTTCCAGAAGTCGACCACCGCACCGCTTGAAGGCGTGAAGCCTTATGGTGCGTTGCAGCTGGCCGGCCGCGACATCTACCTGCGCGAGGGTTGCTACAACTGCCACTCGCAGATGATCCGCCCGTTTCGCGCGGAGACGTTGCGCTACGGGCACTACTCGGTGGCCGGCGAATTTGTCTACGACCATCCCTTCCAGTGGGGCAGCAAGCGCACGGGTCCCGACCTGCACCGCGTAGGTGGCAAATACACCGACGAATGGCACCGTATCCACCTGAACAATCCGCGCGACCTGGTCCCTGAATCCAACATGCCGGCCTATAGCTGGCTGGAGAAGAAGCCCGTCGACCCCGCCGACATGGCGCCTCGCATGACAGCACTGCGCAGGGTGGGGGTGCCTTACACCGACGCCGAAATCGCCGAGGCCGCTGGTGTGGTGAAGGGCAAGACGGAAATGGATGCCCTGGTGGCCTATCTGCAAGTTATGGGCAAGGCCCTGAAGTAAAGGAGAGCGACATGGACGTCAACACGCTGCGCATCATCGCTACCCTGCTGTGTTTTGCCACCTTCGTCGGTCTGCTGGTGTGGGCCTATTCCAGCCGTAACCGCACGCGGTTTGAAGAGGACGCAAAGATCCCCTTCCTGCAGGACTAGGGGGTAGCGCCATGCAAGACCTCTTCACCGGTTTTTTATTCACTGCACAACACATCGGGTGTGAGCCATGAGCGATTTCACAGACAACTTCTGGTCCTGGTATGTGGCCGCGCTGACCTTGATCGGCATCCTCGGTGCCTTGGTCCTGCTGTGGGCGACGGCCCGCAAAAAAATACCCCAGAACAGCGACAACACGACGGGCCACGTCTGGGATGAAGACCTGCGCGAGTCCAACAACCCGATGCCGCGCTGGTGGATGTGGCTGTTCGTGATCAGCGTGATCTATTCCTTGCTCTACCTGGTCGCTTACCCGGGCCTTGGTGCTTACCCGGGCGAAATGGGCTGGAGCACGCGTGGCGAATACAACACCGCGATGGACAACGCAGACAAGGAGCTTGCACCGCTGTACGCCGGCTTCACCGCCAAAAGCGCGGACGAGCTCGCCGGCGACGCCAATGCCATGGCGGTGGGCGAGCGCCTCTTCATGAACAACTGCGCCCAGTGCCACGGCTCGGACGCGCGCGGCAGCAAGGGCTTTCCCAACCTCGCCGACACCGACTGGCTCCACGGCGGCTCAACCGAAAAAATCAGGGAGACCCTGACCGTGGGCCGCAAGGGCCAGATGCCGCCCATGGCGGCCGCTGTAGGCACAGCGGATGATGTCAAGAACGTGGCGAATTACGTCCTGAGCCTGTCCGGTGGTCCCCACGATTCACTGCGCGCGCAGCTCGGCAAATCCAAATTCACCGCCTGCGCGGCCTGCCACGGCATGGACGGCAAGGGCAATACCGCGATAGGCGCGCCCAACCTGGCCGACGACATCTGGCTGCACGGCTGGGGAGAGCAGGCCATCGTCGACATTGTGAACAAAGGCAAAACCAACGAAATGCCTGCGCAGGCCGGCAAGCTCACGGAAGCGCAGATCCATGTGTTGACAGCTTACATCTGGGGGCTCTCCAACAAAGCCGCTGCGGCAAAACTTTGAGGCGACAGTGACCCAGCTGCCTTTGCGAAAAATCATTCCCATCGTGCCAGCGGCAGAGCCGGCAGGGGAGTCGCTGTACGAGGCGCAAAAGAAAATCTACCCGCGTTCCGTGAGCGGGCTGTTTGCGCGCTGGCGCTGGGCATTCGTCATCTTGACGCAGCTGTTTTTCTACGGGTTGCCGTGGCTGCAGTGGGGGCAGCGCCAGGCGGTGCTGTTCGACCTGGAGGCGCGGCGCTTTTATCTCTTCGGTTATGTGCTGTACCCGCAGGACTTCATCTACCTGACCGGCCTGCTGGTCGCCAGCGCTTTGTCGCTGTTCCTGTTCACGGCGGTTGCGGGCCGGCTTTGGTGCGGCTTTGCCTGCCCGCAGACGGTGTACACCGAAATTTTCCTCTGGATAGAGCGCAAGGTGGAGGGCGACCGCACGGCCAGGTTGCGGCTGGACGGCGCCCCGTTCTCGCTGGAAAAACTGGTCAAGAAGTGGTTCAAGCATATCCTCTGGATAGGTGTGGCGATGTGGACCGGCTTTACCTTTGTCGCTTATTTCGTGCCGGCCCGCGAGCTGATCCTGCAGTTCTTGCAGACCAAAATGGGCGGCTGGGAAATCTTCTGGGTCTTGTTCTACGGTTTCGCCACTTACGGCAATGCCGGCTTCCTGCGTGAGCAGGTGTGCAAATACATGTGCCCCTATGCGCGCTTCCAGAGCGCGATGTTTGACAAAGACACGTTGATTGTGAGTTACGACCCCGCGCGGGGTGAACCGCGCGGCGCCAGGTCGCGCCATGCCGACGCCGCGGCGCTGTCCCTGGGGGCTTGCGTCGATTGCACCCTGTGCGTGCAGGTTTGCCCGACAGGCATAGACATCCGCGAGGGCCTGCAGTATGAGTGCATAGGCTGCGCGGCATGCGTGGATGTGTGTGATGGTGTGATGGACAAAATGGGTTATACGCGGGGTCTGATCCGCTTCACCACCCAGAACGCGCTCGCCGGAAAATGGGGTGCTTCACGCATGCTGCGGCAGGTGCTGCGCCCGCGCGTGCTGGTCTATACGGCGCTGCTCGGCGTACTGTGCCTGACACTTCTCTGGAGCCTGGTGGCGCGCATGCCGTTGAAGGTCGACGTCGTGCGGGACCGTGCCGCGCTTTCGCGCATCGTGGCGGGCGGGCGGCTGGAAAATGTTTACCGGCTGCAGATCATGAACGCCACCGAGCAGCCGCAGCGCTACACGATTGCGGCCGCCGGACTGGAGAGCCTGACGGTCGCCTCTGAGGCTGAAGTCAGCGTGGGCCCCACCGAATCCCGCTGGGTCGCGGTGCGGCTGCAGATTCCCTACGGCTCGGCGTCGGCCGGCTCGCACGCCATCGTGTTCCGTGTCGGCGATGAAAGCGGGCGTGCCCACGTCGAAGAAAAATCCGTGTTCCTTGTTCCGCGATGAATCGCGATGAAAGGCCCCTCATGAATTCCATTCCCACCCAAGCCACTCCATGGTGGAAGCACGGCCATGTCTGGCTGGTGATTTCCGGGCCCGCCGCAGTGGTCGTGGCAGGCGTGGTGACAGCCTTCCTGGCCGTCAAGTATCCGGATGCCGTGATAGGCGGACAGGAGCCGGCGCGGGCCTCGCGCACCAATGCGCTGCATCAACCCAGGGCACTGGCGCCGGCCCTGGAGGGGCGCAATCACGCGGCCACACCCGACAAAACGGCTCGTCCCTGATCGCCTGCAACGCAAAGAGGAGACCCCATGATTTCAGCCAACAAGATACTGGGCATCGCCTGGCCGGCCTTTCTGTCGGCCTGCCTGCTGGAACTGCTGCTCTTCGGACTGTTCGACCCTGAGGAAATGCTGCGTTACGGGCAACCCGCGGGGCTGTCCCGGCTGGCACTGCAGACCGCCGCCTTTTTTGTGTTCTGGCTTGCCTGCGCGGCCTCCAGCGCCTTGACGGTGCTGCTGATGGGGCCTGTGCCGGCTTCCGCAGAAAGGGCCGGGCGGTAAGATCGGGTTCCACTCCCGAAGCTGCCCCATGTCCCTGTTCCCCCACGTCGGTGACGCGGTGCCCAAGCGCCGGCGCTCCATGGCCATCGCACTGGCCGTGATGGCAACCCTGACGCTGCTGGCCGCCGTCCATCTGGCGTCCAGCCCACAATCGCTGCCGGGCCTGCCGCTGGTTGCAGCGCTGGCCGCCGCCACATGCGGCATTGCCTGGCTGCTGGCCGGGCGTGACGCGGCGCGAGACCGTATCGGCAAGCAAGCGCTGGAGGGCGCGGACGCGAGGCTGGCCGGTCTGCTGGATTCGGCCATGGACGCCATCATCACTGTGGACAGCAAGCAGAACGTGCTCTTGTACAACAAGGCGGCCGAGAAGATATTCGGCTGGCCCACGCGCGAGATGCTGGGCCAGCCGCTCACACGGTTGATTCCACAGCGGCACCAGGGGGCACACGGCGAGCAGGTTCGGCGTTTCGGTCAGACCGGCACAACCTCCAGGCGCATGGGAGATGGCACGGTGCTGTATGGGCGGAGGTCCAGCGGCGAGGAGTTTCCGCTGGAAGCTTCCATCTCGCAGCTCGATACCGCGCATGGCAAGCTTTACACCGTGATCCTGCGCGACGTGACTGAGCGGGTCCGCGCGAGCGAGGAACTGAGCGCCTTCGCCTCGGCGGCCCACGCCATCCGTGAAAGCGAAAAAACACGGATCGCGCGCGAGCTGCACGACGAACTCGCGCAGTCATTGACGGCGATCAAGATGGACGCCACCTGGATTCGGGAAGCCTTGCCCCCGGATGCAGGTGCCGTGCGGGCCAAACTGGACGACATGCTCGGCTTGCTGGACACCACGGTGGCCGCCACGCGCCGCATCGCGTCAGATTTGCGGCCGTTGCTGCTGGACGACCTGGGCCTGGTGCCGGCCATCCAGTGGCTCACCCATAATTTCACCCAGCGTCACGGCGTGGTGTGCAAGCTGTCGCTGGACGAGGAGGTTGAGCTGGCCGAACCGTATGCCACGGCGGTGTTCCGCATTGTGCAAGAGTCGCTCGTGAACGTGGCAAAGCACGCGAGTGCGTCGCAAGTCGATGTACGCATAGCGAGGACTGATGCGGCCGTGGTCCTCGACGTGAGCGATGACGGTGCCGGGTTCGCGCCGGACGCCCCGCGCAAGCCCGGCTCGCTGGGCCTGATGGGTCTGCGCGAGCGGGCCCGCCTGCTGCAGGGGACGGTGGACATAGACACCGCGCCTGGCCAGGGAACTCGTATACGGGTCAGCATCCCGGTGCCCGAAACAGGAGACATCACGTGATCAGGATTGTGATTGCCGACGACCATTCCATCGTGCGGGAGGGGCTCAAGCGTATCGTGTCCTCCATCGAGGACATGGAGGTCGCCGGCGAGGCCGGCAACGGGACGGAAGTCATGCAGCGCGTGCGCGAGCTGGCCTTCGACGTGCTGGTGCTGGACCTCTCCATGCCGGGGCGCAGCGGCATGGAGCTCATCAAGCTGATTCGCGGCGAAAAGCCGCAGCTGCGCATCCTGGTCCTGAGCATGCACCAGGAGCTGCAGTACGCCGTGCGCGCCATCAAGAACGGCGCCAGCGGCTACCTGACCAAAGAGAGCGCGCCGGACCAGCTGGAGCAGGCCATACGCAAGGTGGCTTCAGGCGGCGCCTTCATCAGCGCCGAAGTGGCCGAGCAACTCGCGCTGGGTGCGATGCCCGGCAGCCAGGCAGTGCCGCATGAAAGCCTTTCGAATCGCGAGTTTGAAGTGTTGCAATTGCTGGTGGCCGGCGTTTCCCTGACGGACATCGGGACGAAGCTGAACCTGTCGGTCAAGACCGTCAGCACCCACAAGACCAACCTCATGCAGAAAATGGGCTTGCAAAACCAGAGCGAGTTGATCCGTTATGCGCTCAAGCATGGACTGACCGAGCCACTGGACCCCTGAGGCCCACCGGTCTGCTGCGGAAAGCGGCCTTGTGTTGACAACGATCAACACAGCCTCGGGCGCCTCTCCCTACAGTCAGGGTATCCAAACTCTGCACCGGAGGTGTTCCATGAGCAATGAACTCAAACAACTGCTGGTCCATGCCGACGCCTCGCCGCAATTCGCGCAACGCCTTGAATTTTCCTGCCGGCTTGCCGCGCAGTACGGCGCCGGCATCACGGCGCTTTATGCCTCGCCTTCGGCCTCCGAGGCGCTTCCCGTTGCCTCCGGCATGGGGACCGGCCTGGCCGTGAGGCGGGAGAACGTACAGGACACCGAACTGGCGCGGGCGCGCTCGGTGTTCGAACAGATCCGGCCTGCGGGGCTGCCGGCCGCATGGGCTGAAGTCCATGAATTTCCGCTGCTATCGGCCTTTGCCGGGCAGGCGCTCTATGCCGACCTGCTGGTGCTGGGCCAGCACGGCCCGGGCGAGGGTTGGTCCACGCTGATGCCGGCGGATTTTCCGGAGGCTGTGATTGCCCTGAGCGGGCGGCCGGCACTGGTGCTGCCCTACACGTCGGCAAAACCGGGTTTGCCGGGCAATGTGGTGATCGCCTGGAAGCCCACCCGCGGAGCCGCACGCGCGGTGACCGCGGCCCTCCCCATCCTGCGCAACGCAAACTCGGTGCATATCCTGAGCTGGGGCGTTGATGCCGTGGCGGCTACGGGCGCAGGTCCGAATATCGTCTCTTACCTGAAGGCCCACGGTGTCCAGGCCAGCTGGCACCGGGAAAATGTGGAAGGCGCGGAACCCGGGAACCTGGGCGACCTGCTGCTGTCGCGCGCATTCGATCTGCAGGCGGACTTGCTGGTGATGGGCTGCTATGGCCGCGCCCGCGCCTATGAATGGGTATTGGGCGGCGCATCCCGGACCGTGCTTAAAAGCATGACGCTACCCGTGTTGATGGCGCATTAAGCGGGCGCGCTGGTCGGTACAGGCTCGGAAATTTCCGAGTCTGGATCGGAGCGCCGGTGCCGGCGAACCAGCCTTATCCGAGCCGGCCTTTCAGCAAAAGACGATGTCCCTGCCGCGCCGCCTGCGCGACAGTAAGGGCATGCAACACACTGCTTCACCCACCCGGGTCTTTCTGGCCGACGACTCCGCGCTGAGCCGCCGCAGCGTTGCCGAAATGCTTACCGCCCGGGGCGTGGTGGTCGCGGGCCAGGCCGATACGCCGGAGTCTGCGGTCTCGGGCATCCTGGCGACGCAGCCCGATGTGGTGGTGCTTGACGTGCAATTCGAGAAGGGCACGGGCATGCAGGTGCTGCAGTCCATCCTCAAAACCACGCAAGACATTCCTTTCATCATCCTCAGCAACCATGCCGAGGCCGCCTACCGTGCGCGCTACCTGGCTGCGGGCGCTGCCTGTTTTCTCGATAAACACGCCGAGTTTTACCAACTCGGGGACACCGTGGCAATGCTTGCGCAGCCGCGGCGTGTGGATCAGTCCGTTTCTTCCTCCCAATCCAAGGAGTCATCATGCCCATAGCCTGTTCATCCGCCAGCGGCACTTCATCCGTCAGCGGCATTTCATCCGCCGCTATCCTGCCACTGAAGACTCACTGCTCGAACTGCAACCTGCGCGACCTCTGCCTGCCCTGCGGCATGAAGCCCGCCGATGTGGATGGACTGGACGATCTCCACTTCAGCCGGACGAAGGTCAAGGCGGGGCAGACGCTCTACCACGAGGGCCAAGCTTTCCGCAACATTTATGCGGTGCGTATCGGCACCTTCAAATCCAGCCTGACGCTGGCAGATGGCCGTGAGCAGGTCAGCGGCTTCCAGATGGCCGGTGAACTGATGGGCCTGGACGGTATTGCCAACGGCGCGTATGCCAGCAACTCCACTGCACTCGAAGACACTGAAGTCTGCACCATTCCCTACGACCAGATCAGCGGCCTGGCTGCGACCAGTGCCGACATGCAGCAGGCCGTCAGCCGGCTGATGAGCCGGGAAATCGTCAAGGAGCACAGCCTGATGATGCTGTTGGGCAGCATGAATGCCGAAGAGCGGCTGGCTGCCTTCCTGCTCAACCTGTCACAGCGGCTCAAGTTGCGTGGCTACTCAGCCAGCGAATTCCACTTGCGCATGTCGCGCGCCGAAATCGGCAGCTACCTGGGCATGAAGCTGGAGACCGTGAGCCGCACCTTTTCCGCCTTCCTGCAGCAGGGCATCCTGGAAGTCGACAAACGCCACATCCGCATCCTCGACCACGCGGCCCTCAAACACGTCTTCGATACCCAGGTTCACTGAACGACCATCGACTGGGTGGCCGGGGTACCGGAAAAATCCGTCCATTGCCGCCGCTCGAAGTCATAAAGCTTGCAGCGGCGCGCCGTATCGAAGTACCAGTGCCAGGAAAAAGGCTGTACGACGATGTGGCCAGGCAGCCTGGCCTCCAGCATGGCCTGCGCCTGTTTCAGGCGGTACAGCGGCACGCCCATGTCTACGTGATGGGCCGTGTGCTCCATGATGTGGTGCAGCGCCGCGCCGAAAAACGAGTTGAAGGTCAGGTGCACGGTGGTGGAGACAAAGGGGTTGGCGTCCGACCAGCTTTTTTTGTTGTCATACCAGGCGATCTGGGTGTGCGTGTGGTGCACGTAGACCACAAAACCTATCAGGCCGTTCCACACTAACAGCGGCAGGAAAAAGCCAGCGGCCAAAAGCCAGAGCGCCGACTGACCGGTAGACCCTGCCGCGATCACAAGGCCTGCGATCCAGGCTGCGGCAGCGGCAGTGACCAGCAAGCTGTCCGCGACAAAAATGCCGCGCCGCGTAGGCATCACGGCTTTGGACGGGAAGTAAAGCCGCTTCCACCAGATTTCCACGAGGTAGTAGAGCCAGGGCGCCCAGCCGCTGCGGTAGGCGCGCTCCAGCCACTGTTTCCAGACGGGCATGCTTTCATAGGCCTCAAGGGTCGCGGGCTGCCATACGAAATCAAAGCCGCTGAGGTTGGTGTAGCCGTGGTGCACGATGTTGTGCCCGACATCCCACAGGCTGTAGGGCGTGAGCGAGGGCAAAAAAAGCAGGCGGCCCAGCCAGCGGTTGAGTTTGCGGTGTGGGGTGAAGCTCTGGTGGCACGCGTCGTGGCCGAGGATAAACAGCCTCGCGATCATGAAGCCGGCCAAGAGGGCCATGAGCACCTGGAGGGCAGGGTGGCCCGCGAGCACTGCCCCGGCCATGCATGCAGCGAACAGGGCAAAGTCCATCAGGGCCAGCGCCAACGCGAGGCCGGTGTTTTTGGTCGAGACAGGAAGAAGCCAGGAACGCAGGACTTTTCGGTGCGGAAGGACGGTGGCTTGGTTTTCTTGGATTGCTTGTGAGAGGGACATGAGATGAAGGGTTGGCAGCCGGGGCCGTTGACCCAAGGCAATGGGGAAGCCGCCAGCTTACGGCGCGCCCTTCGCGGCGATTTGACGCAGGTCAAGGACGGGGCAAACGCGTCCGGCGGCCGCACCTTGCGCCCTCGTTGATCCACATCAACGCAGCCGGGGCGGAGAGGCGGCACAGTGGAGGCCTCACATTCCTGAACCATCCCATGCCCGCTGTTCTACCCCAGGCCCTTCGCCAGTTCGACATCTCCGGCCCGCGCTACACGTCCTTTCCGACGGCGGACCGTTTTGTCGAGGCCTTTACCGCCGTCGATCACGGCCGCGCGCTGGACGACAGGCGCGCGCGGGCCGAGACCTCGGCGGCACCGCTATCGCTGTATGTGCACATCCCCTTTTGCGAATCGCTGTGCTACTACTGCGCCTGCAACAAGATCATCACCAAGCAGCACAGCCGTGCCACCGCCTACCTGGGCTATCTTGAGCGCGAAGTGGCCCTGTACACGGCGCGCCTGGGGCAGGGACAGCCTGTCAGCCAGCTGCACCTGGGTGGGGGCACGCCGACTTTTTTGTCCGACGCGGAACTCGCACAGCTCATGGACATGCTCAGACGCAACTTCGACATCGCGGCCGGTGCGGAAATGGCCATCGAGGTAGACCCACGCACCGTGGACAACACGCGCCTGGCCGCGCTGGCGGCCCTGGGCTTTAACCGCCTGAGTTTCGGCGTGCAGGATTTCGATGCCGACGTGCAAAAAGCCGTGCACCGCGTCCAGCCCGCCGAACAGGTGTTCGCGCTGGTTGCGCAGGCGCGCGTGCTCGGGTTTGAATCCATCAATGTGGACCTGATCTACGGCCTGCCGCGGCAGACGCAGACGTCTTTCGCGCGCACCATACGCCAGGTCGAGGAACTCAGGCCGGACCGCATTGCCCTCTATGCCTATGCCCATTTGCCGGAGCGCTTCAAGCCGCAGCGGCACATCCCGCCGGCGCTGCTGCCCGCGGCCGAGGACAAGGCCGCCATGCTGGCCGAAGCGATGCAGCGTTTGCAGGGCGCGGGTTACCGCTACATCGGCATGGACCACTTCGCGCTTGAGAACGATGCGCTGGCCGTGGCCAGCCGCGAGGGCCGGCTGCACCGCAACTTCCAGGGCTACAGCACCCAGCCCGACCGCGACCTGGTGGGCCTGGGCGTATCGGCCATTGGCGCGGTCGGCGCCACCTACAGCCAGAATGCCAAAACCCTGGAGGAATACTGCGACTTGCTTGACCAGGGGCGCTTCCCGGTCACGCGCGGCCTGGCACTGAGCCGGGACGACCTGGCGCGCCGCGCGGTGATCATGGCCATCATGTGCCAGGGCCAGGTGTGGTTCGAATCGATAGAGCTCGCCTGGATGCTGGATTTCAAGACCTACTTTGCGGCGGAACTGGAGCGCTTGCGCGAACTGGAGGATGCCGGGCTTGTGCTGCTTTCCAGCACCGGCATCGAGGTGACGGCCGAAGGCCGGTTCGTGTTGCGCGCGGTCGCCATGGTGTTTGACCGCTACCTGCAGTCCGACCTCAACCGCAGTCGTTTCTCGCGCATTATTTGATCGCAGCGCTGCCCATGTCTTACGCCCTCGCCACGACGGCCCTGCTGATGGGCCTTGCCGGAGGACCTCATTGCGCTGTGATGTGCGGCGCGGCCTGTGGCGGCCTGCGGCGCGTGGGCCCGCAGCGGCAGGCGCATTCACCGCTGGTCTTTCAGGCCGGGCGGCTTGTCGGCTATTCAAGTGCGGGCGCGGCGGCAGCGATGGCAGTGCAAAGTTTTGCGTGGATGACAGAACAGGCCGCCGTGGTCAAGCCGCTCTGGGTGCTGTTCCATCTGGCCGTGCTGGGTTGGGGAATGATGCTGATGGTGAAGGCCAGCCAGCCGGCCTGGGCCGACCGCGCAGGCCGCTCCGCGTGGTCCAGGGTGGGTGCCGTGGCCGCATCACGGGGCGGGATGTTCTCGGTGGGCGCGTTATGGGCCTTTATGCCCTGCAGCCTGCTTTATTCGGCGCTGCTGGTGGCGTCCCTGAGTGGCGGGCCGTTGCAAGGCGCGCTGGCCATGGCGGCTTTTGCCGTGGGCAGTGGCGTCTCCCTGCTGCTGGCGCCGCAACTACTGGCCGGGCTGCGGCGCGCCGGCAACGGCCTGGGCGGTCAACTGGGTGTGCGTCTGGCCGGGGGGGTGCTGATGCTGGCCGCGGTGTTCGGCTTGTGGAGCGACATGACGCATCGCATCGCGCAGTGGTGCGGCCTGGCCTGAGGCTGTCCTTGCCGCTGGCTTGTGAATTGCATCAGGTGAGAGAGACCGACTCCAGGTAACAGGGCAGGTGGCATGGCCAGTGCAGTTCGCGTTCGATGCGCTGGCGCATGGCATCGGCTGCGGCCGGCTCGCCGTGGGTGATGAAAGTCTGCTTCGGTACCGACTTGAAGCCGCGCAGCCAACCCATGATTTCGGCGGCATCCGAATGGGCCGACAGGTCGTCCAGCATCGCCACTTCGGCGCGCACCGGCACGTCCTGGCCGTGGATACGCACGGTAGGCGCGCCGCCGGAGATGAGTGCGCCGCGCGTGCCGCCGGGCTGGAAGCCGGCAAACACGATGGTGTTGCGCTTGTCGGGCGCGAAGGCTTTGAGATGGTGGACCACACGTCCGCCGGTAGCCATGCCGCTGGCGGCAATGATGACCATGGGGCCGTGCCTGGCATTGAGCAGGCGCGACTCCTCCGGCGACTCGACGATGTGGGCGGTATGCGCCATGGCCTCGCACTCCGCGGGTGTTAGCCGCAGCTCGGCCTTGTGTTTCAGGTACACCTGCGTGGCATTGGCCGCCATGGGACTGTTGAGGTAGATCGGCAGGTTGCGTTGTATGACACCTTGCGCCTTGAGCACCTGAACGCAGTGCAGCAGGCTTTGCGCGCGCCCCACCGCAAAAGCCGGGATCACCACCACCCCGCCGCGCGCGGCTGTGCGGTTGATTACCTGGCCCAGCGCCGATAGGGGGTCCGAGTCCTTGTGCAGGCGGTCGCCGTAGGTGGACTCCACCACCAGATAATCGGCGCCGTCCATCCGTGTAGGCGGCTTGAGCACCAGGTCGTTGGGGCGGCCTATGTCCCCGGAAAACAGGATGGAGCGCGAGCCGTTGTCCAGTTGCACGAACGACGAGCCCACCATGTGGCCGGAAGGAGTCAGGCTGGCGTTCAGGCTCGGTGCCGGGTGCCAGTTTTTTCCGCTGGGTACCGGGTGCAGCAGCTTGATGCAGCGTAGCGCATCCTCGCGTGTGTACAGGGGCAGCGCCGGTGCGTGCTTCGAAAAGCCGTGGCGATTGGCGTATTCGGCTTCTTCTTCCTGCAGGTGGCCAGCGTCGGGCAGCAGGATGCGGCACAGGTCGGCCGTGGCCGGGGTGCAGAACACCTTGCCCTTGAAGCCCTGGCGCGCCAGCAGTGGCAGGTAGCCGCTATGGTCAATGTGGGCGTGCGTCAGGATCACGGCGTCAATGGAGGCCGGGGCCACAGGTAGCGCGGACCAGTTGCGCAGGCGCAATTGCTTGTAGCCCTGGAACAGCCCGCAGTCGACCAGCACCGTGGACTCCCCGTACCGGATCAGGTATTTGGAACCTGTCACGGTATCTGTGGCACCGAGGAATTGAATCTTCATGCCAGCAGCTTAGATAAAAATGGTGTGCGGGTGTTTGATGTAGCGCAATAGCCTGCACGCTGCAATGCATCGGGAAACCCGGGTCGATGCCGGCTGATGCGAACTCATTTGCTATGAATTTAATAGCTGCTTGCGCTCATCCAGTAATGATTTGAGGCTGTTTTTCTTCCAGAAGGGACGGCCTGACTCCTGCGCCCCGCTGCCTTCGAGTGTGACGAATACAGCACGGCGGTCGCAGGTCTCGCCCTGGCCGCGCGCGCGTCTTGCGCTCGCCGCGGCGCTGAGCGCCAGCGCCGCGAAGCCGCGGGCGGCCACAAAGGCCAGGAAGGCCGTGCCGCCAAGAGGCCGGGCGAGCAAGGCGCTGATGAGGCCCGGGCGGCAGGGCTCCCAGTGCAGCGTCACGCCCTGCGCGGTTCCTGCGGGCTCAATCACCGCGTTCTCATCGGCGCCTAGGCGCACGCGCTGGCCGGCCTCAATGAAATGATCGCCGGAATCATTGTGGCGCGTCAGCCAGAGCCGGCCCCGCAGCACTGTCAATTCACCGCCGCGCCGGGGCAGGCGCAGCGCTTGTCCCGGCGCCAGGCGCCGGGTTCCACCGTGAAATACGGCGCCGTTGGATGTCGCATTCATCATCGACCTCTTGAGGTGTTGCCGCGCCGTCGCCGGGTTCAGAGCCCGGCAAGGGCGTGCAGCGCGGGGTTGTCGATCTGGCCGGCAAGCAGCTTCGCCGCCGCCGCGCTCGCGCCGTCGCCGAGCGCCGCGCGGTGCAGGCAGGCGTGCACCGTCAGTTCGCGCATGCCGCTACGCGCAGCGAGGTCCTGCATTTCGTTGATCCAGGCCGAGGCCTGGGGCATGGCTTGTGCCACAGCGACATCACACAGCGCGTCGAGGGCATATGCCTTGGCCCACAGGTAGGCGTCAGGAAGGCGTACGCAGCGCGTCAGTGCGTCAGCAAGTATTTCAACGGCGCGCTGCGGTTCCCCGCGCGCCATCGCCACACGCCCCAGGCCCCGGCCGGCAATGCCTTCCCAGCACGGGTCACCGAGCTGGCAACCGAGGGCGAAGGCATGCTCGAATCGGCTCGCGGCGGCATCCACGTCGCCGCGCAGCAGGTCGATTTCGGCCCGCAGCGATTGCGGCCACGGCACAAAGGCGGTCCAGCCTTGCCGGGCCAGTGCCACCGAGCGGTCCAGGGCGTCGGCGGCCGCCTCGGGTTCGCCGTGCAGCAGTAGCGCGCGGCCCAGCATGGACAGCGCGTAGGCAAGTTGCCGGCTGTCGCCGACGGCCGCAGCCAGCGCCTCAGCTTCGCGCAGCTGGCTGATGGCGGCCGTGTAATGCGCAGTGTCGCTGAGCGCAGCGCCGTACACGGTGGCGATGCGCGCCTGCTCCGCGTGGTCGCCGGCTGCCAGCGGCGTCGCGCGTTGCAGCCAGGCGAGCGTGCGTTCATAGCGGCCGCGCAGGAATTCGACGTAGCCGAGTTCGCGGCACGCGGCGGCGGCGAGTGCCGGCGAAGCCTCGTGGCCGACCTCCAGTGCTTCGTGAAGCGCAGTGGCGCCTTCTTCGTCGCGTCCGCGGGCGGCATGCACCAGCGCACCGCCCAGGGCCACGCGGGCGCGCGCACGCAGTGCCGCGTCGCCGGTGGCATCGGCTTCCACGATCGCGCGGCGCAGGCATTGCAGGCCGGCATCGAGCGCGCCGGCGCTGATCGCCGCCTCCCCGGCTTCCAGCTGGGCCAGCGCCGCGGCGCGCCCGGTGGCGGGCCGCGCGGTGGGCGCTGCGGTGAGCGTGCGCAGGGCCGCGTCCAGCGTGGCGCCGGGTTGCACGCCGAGTTCGCGCTGGAACAATTCGCGGCAGGCTGCGGCCTGGCGCGCCGCACCCACGCCGTCGCCCGCGGCCGCGAGGCTGCGCACCAGCAAAGCCTGGTAGTTCTCGTCAAGCGGGTTGTGCCGTACCAGCCGGCCGGCCAGTGTGGCTGCTTCTGTCATGGCGCCCGCGGCCATGCGAGCCAGTGCGGCTTCGCGCAGCACGGCTTCGGCGGCGGCCTGCAGATGGCGCCGCTCCGTGGCGAGCCAGACCTCGAAGGCCGGGCTGCCTGAAAAATTCATGCCTTCCAGCAACTCGTGATCCAGGCCGGGCACGCACAGGGCTTGCGCCCAGCTGCCCGACAGCACGGCGCTGAGGTCGACGTAGGTGGCAGGCTCCAGCAAAAGTGCCAGCAGATCGCCGCGCAACTCTGCGGTGCCGAGCAGGCGCCGCAGCTCACTGAGGTTCCAGCGCAGGGCGGCCAGCGGGTCTTCTGCGTCTTCGAACAGCAAGCCCGCCAGATGTTTGCGGCTGACCGGTGCATCACTGCGGACCAGGTAGGCAAGCAGGCCCCAGACCTTGTGCCCGCGCGGCGCCGGCACAGGGCTGCCGCCTCGCTCTATGCGCGGCGGACCAAGCAGGTAGATGGCAAGCCCCGGAGACGGCGGATTGTCGGGGGCTTGCGGATTCACCGGCAGACCTCAGGCTTCAGCGGTGGTGGGGTCGATGACCGTGGTGATCTGCGCGACGGAGTTCGCCGGGAAACCGCCGCGGCGCGCATGTTCCCTCACGAGCTCCTCATTGGCCGCGCGGTAGATGCAGTACATCTTGCCGCCTGTCACATAGCTTTGCACCCACTGCACATCAGGCCCCAGTTCCTGCAGCACACCGCAGGATTTCTGGGAGATGGATTGCAGCTCGGCGGGCTTCAGGGCCCCGAGTCCGGGGATGACACGTTCGATCACGAATTTGGGCATAACAGGCTCCGTTAAGTTGGTGGAGACCCGAAGATAGGCAGTGTACGTGTGAGCCAGCGTGTGAGGAAATCGCCGGGAAAGGATGTCGGCCTAGTCCATATGTGCCTGTTTGCTTACAAGTTGGGCGGCTCAGGCGGTGCCATTCGTGGATAGCATCGGAGTGTCCGCCGCGCTCTTGGCTTCTGTCCGGCTGCGGCGGCCCGTTCAGGTAGCTTCACACAAAAAACCAATGATGAACCACTCGTCCTCGCCACGCAGCCTCTTTCTGGCGTCTACCCTTTTTTTGGGCGGCCTGTGCGCCATGTCGCCGGCCCTGGCGGGCGGCAACACCGAACCACTGACCGACATCCTTTCTTCGCCCGGCAGCGCGGGCCTGGGCCTGGTGACGCGCATTGAACGTTCGCCCTACAAGGATGCAGGCACACGTTACGACCTGCTGCCGCTTTACCTGTATGAGGGCGAGCGGCTTTTCCTGCATGCCAACCGGGGCGGCATCAAGCTGCTCAACGGCACCGAGCGGCGGCTGGACCTTTTTGTGGAGCAGCGCCTGGAGGGCTTCCCGACCGAGCGCCTGCCCGCCAGCCTGGCCGGCATGTCGCCGCGCGACTCGGGCCTGGACCTGGGCCTGGCCTACCGCTGGCGCCAGCCCTGGGGAACGCTGCAGGCCGAGCTGGTGCATGACATCAGCAACACCTACAAGGGCAATGAGTTCCGCCTGGGCTACACCTACGACTGGCGCTCGGGCCCCTGGATGCTGCGGCCCAGCCTGACCGTGGGGGTGCGCGACGCCAGGCTCAACAACTATTACTACGGCGTGCAGGCCAGTGAGGCAACGGCCGGGCGGCCTGCTTATGCGCCGGGCTCGGGCGTGCAGACCTCGATTGGCCTCTACGGCTCTTATGACCTCACCGAGCGCTGGCGCCTGCTGGCCGGTGTGTCGGCCACCTTGCTGGACAACAAGACAAAGAACAGCCCCATTGTGCAAAAGAGCGTGCTGCCTGCCGTGTATATCGGCGCGGCCTATGACTTTGGCGGCCACAAGCGTGAGTGGGCAGAAGACGGCTCGCCCACCTACTTCAAGCTGCTGTACGGCAAGTCAACCGAAGATGGCTGCCATCTGGCCAAGATCATCACGGCGCAGTGCCTGTCGACGGCGAAGGTCAATTCGACCAGCATTACCGGCATCCAGGTCGGCAAGCCCTTCCTGAACAACGTGAACGGCTGGCCGCTCGACTTCATCGGCTATGTGGGCCTCACGCACCACAACGAGCGGGGCCTGCAGGCCAATGGCGTGCAACTGGACCTGTTCATGAAGGCCGTCTACTCGGGCTTCCCGTGGAGCGACCGGGTCAAGACGCGGCTCGGTCTGGGCGTGGGCGTGTCCATGGCACAGCGGGCTCCCTACATTGAGTCCTCCAGCCTGGCGGCCAACGGCAAGTCGGCTTCCCGCATGCTCAATTACCTGGATCCGACCATCGACGTGAGCCTGGGCGACCTGATCGGCTACCGGCCGCTCAAGGACACCTTTATAGGCTTTGGTGTGTCGCACCGCTCCGGCATTTTTGGCTCGTCGCGCCTGCTGGGCAATGTCAACGGCGGCTCCAACTACATCTACACCTACGTTGAAACCGCGCTTTGAGTCGTATTTGCTATTGATTTAATAGCTGCTTGCGCAAGTCCATAAAGGCTTGCGGCCTGATTTGAATGAAAATCAGGCGTAGGCTGCCCGGACCGGCACAGCCGGCTGGTTCTGCACATTGCTGGCAGCAATCACGCCGCCACCCAGGCAGACATCGCCCTGGTAGAGCACAGCCGACTGGCCCGGCGTCACCGCCCACTGGGCATCGGCAAACACCAGTTCGCAGGCCGCGCCGGTAGCGCTGCGCAGTTTGCAGGGTGCGTCGGCCTGCCGGTAGCGTGTCTTGGCCGCCATGACACCGGGCGTCGGTGCATGTCCCGCCACCCAGCTGCAGTCCTGTGCCTGGAGCACCGTGGATTGCAGCCAGTGGTGATCATGGCCCTGAACCACCCATAGCGTGTTCGTTTCAAGGTCCTTGCGTGCCACAAACCAGGGTTCGTGCTCGCCCACGCCGCGCAACCCGCGTGCCTGCACGGCCTTGAGCTCGGCTCCCTTGGCCTTCACGCCGCCTATGCCCAGGCCCTGACGCTGTCCCAATGTATAGAAGGACAGGCCCACATGCTCGCCGAGCACGCGGCCCTTGTCGTTCTTGATGGGGCCTGGCTCTTTGGCGATGTAGCGATTCAAGAATTCGCGGAAAGGCCTCTCGCCGATAAAACAGATGCCAGTGGAGTCTTTTTTCTTCGCGTTGGGCAGGCCGATCTCGTCGGCAATGCGCCGGACTTCGGTCTTGCGCAACTCACCCACCGGGAACAGCGTTTTGGAGAGCTGTGCCTGGTTGAGCCGGTGCAAAAAATAGCTTTGGTCTTTGGCTGGATCAAGGCCCTTGAGCAGTTCGTGCAGGCCGGTGGCTTCGTTGTGGCGAACCCTGGCGTAATGCCCGGTCGCGATTTTTTCGGCGCCCAGGCGCATGGCATGGTCCAGAAATGCCTTGAACTTGATTTCGGCGTTGCACAGGATGTCGGGGTTGGGCGTACGGCCAGCCTGGTATTCGCGCAGGAACTCGGCGAAGACGCGGTCCTTGTAGTCGGCTGCGAAGTTGACGTGCTCGATCTCGATGCCGATCACGTCGGCCACGGCGGCGGCGTCGACAAAATCAATGTTGGACGAGCAGAACTCGCTGTCGTCGTCATCTTCCCAGTTCTTCATGAAGATGCCGATAACCTCGTGGCCCTGCTGTTTGAGCAGGTGCGCCGTCACCGCGGAGTCTACGCCTCCGCTCAGGCCGACGACGATCCGTTTCCGCTTGCCGTCGTGGCTGTATGTGTTGATTTGCGGGTTGCCCATGGCTCTATTGTAAAAAGATGAAAGCGTTTGCGCCTGTCTGGGCTTTTCGGCCCTGTTGGCCGTGCGGCCGGCGGCACAATGGAATGCCCTTTCTTGCAGGAGCTGCCACTTTGCAACGACGTCAATTTCTTTCCCGCACCGGGCAGGCCGTCACGGCCGCCGGCATCGCCACCGGGCTGCCATGGCTTTCGTCACTGGCCCAGGCCGCGGGCCTCAAACCCGTGGGCAAGGCCCAAGCCTTCGACTACGCGATGCTCAAGGGCCAGGCGCGCGACCTGGCCGCCAAACCTTACCGGCCCCGGTCGACGACGTTGCCGTCCGGCATTTCGGACTTGAACTGGGACCAGCACCAGGCCATACGCTTTCGGGACGACCATGCCTTGTGGGGCGATGACAAGCTGCGCTTCGTGGCGAAGTTTTTCCACCTCGGCCTGTACTTCAAGACGCCGGTGCGCATGCACGAAGTGAGCAATGGCCAGGCGCAGGAGCTGGCCTATGACCCGGCCATGTTTGATTATGGGAAAAGCGGCGTGCGGGGCGACAAGCTTCCCGCCGATCTCGGTTTTGCCGGCTTCCGGCTGAATTTCCACACCGATCCGGTGCGTGACGTGGCGGCCTTCCTTGGCGCAAGCTACTTTCGCGCGGTGGGCGGCGAATGGCAGTACGGCCAGTCGGCGCGGGGCCTGGCCATCGACACGGCGCAAACTTTCCCGGAAGAGTTTCCGGATTTCATCGGTTACTGGCTCGAAAAGCCGGACCCGAAAGCGGCCTCGCTGACCGTCTACGCCCTGCTGGACTCGCCGAGCGTCAGCGGCGCCTACCGCTTTGTGATCACGCCGGGCGACACGCAGGTCATGGACCTGGACGTGGCGCTGTATCCGCGCAAAACCATTGACCGCATGGGCATCGCGCCATGCACCAGCATGTTCCAGACCGGCGAAAACGACAAACGCATGGGCTGGGACTGGCGCGGCGAAATCCACGACACCGACGGCCTGGCCATGCACAGCGGCACGGGCGAATGGCTGTGGCGTCCACTGACCAATCCGGCGCAATTGCAGTTCAACGCCTTTCAGGACGACAACCCGCGCGGTTTTGGCCTGATGCAGCGCGATCGCAACTTTGACCACTACCAGGACGACGGCGTGTTCTATGAAAAACGCCCGAGCCTGTGGGTTGAGCCCAAGGCGGGCTGGGGTGCGGGCGCGATACAGCTGGTGGAAATTCCGACCGCGGACGAAACCTTTGACAACATCGTGGCCTTCTGGAACCCCAGGGACAAGCCGCAGGCAGGGCAGGAGTTGCTGTTTTCCTACCGGCTGCACTGGGGTGGCGAACCGCCCGCCGCGCAAGGGCCGCTGGCGCGCTGTGTGGCCACACGTACCGGCCTCGGCGGCGTGGTCGGGCAAAAGCGCACGGCCTACACGCGGCGTTTTGCCGTCGATTTTGCGGGCGGCGACTTTGCCTTGCTGAACCGCGGGGCCCAGGTCAAAGCCGTGATCACCGCTTCGCGCGGCACGATTGAATTGACGTCGGCCCGGCCGCTGGACGCCATCAAGGGGTGGCGTGCCATGTTCGACCTGCGTCCCGATGGCGACAGCACGGCACCCATCAACCTGCGCATGCATTTGCAGGTCGACGGTCAGTCATTGACGGAGACCTGGTTGTACCAGTGGACGCCGCCGCCGGTGGCGCAACGAATTCTTTATTGAGGATTGCGCTGGCTGTCAGCGGGAAAGCGTTCCCGTTGGCGCCGCCAAATCGTGCATGGCTCGCGGCGCTTCCTACTTCTGGCTCAGCGGTGCATGCACGCTGGCATCCGTGGTCACCAGATCAAGCGGGAAGCGCCTGCCTGCCAGGTAATCTTCCATGCAGGTCAACAAGAGGGGGCTTCGGTGCATGTGAGCGCTCGCTCTTATTTCGTCGGCCGTCAGCCAGACCGTGCGCACAATGCCTTCATCCAGCGCCTGGCCTGCCACGTGCTCGCCCAGTTCGCCGCAGAACGCAAAGCGCAGGTAGGTGATGTCTTCGGATTCTTCCTGCCCGATGAGGGCCCGCTCAAAGCGGGAGAGATAGACCCCCACAATGGCGGTGGGCGTGAAATGGAAGGCGGTTTCTTCCAGTGTTTCGCGCACACAACCCTCAAAGGGACTTTCACCGGGATCCAGGTGGCCGGCGGGGTTGTTGAGCTTCAGGCCGTCCCGCGTTTCCTCTTCGACCAGCAGGAACCTGGAGACACCGTCGATCTTTTTTTCAATCACCGCAGCGACCGTGACGCTGGGTTTCCATCGTTTAATCATGCGCCGGATTATCCGTGGCCTTGATGACCGGGATCCTGACCGGCCGGCCAAGTGTGTTTGCTAGCCGAAAATCCGGCAGCGAAACTCTCGCGCAAATGTGCCACAAGGCATTGCACCGCCTTGGGCACTTGCTGCGACCAAGGCCTGAGGGCGTAAATGCGCTCGCCGAAAAATCCCTGCACCTGCCACTCAGGCAGCACCTGCACGAGCGGCGATGGCGCCGCGCTGCCACCCGCGGGTGCACTGAAATCCGGCAGCAGGCCGATGCCCAGGCCCGCCACCAGCGCTTCGCGCAGCACTTCGCTGTTGTTGGCCTTCAGTGTGCCCGTGATGTTCACGCCAACCTGCTCGCGGGATTTGCGCTTGCCGCTGCGCACGAAGGTCCAGCTGGCGGTGTTGTGGTTGCCCAGGTAAAGCAGGCAATCGTGCGCGGCCAGGTCTGACGGCTGCGCAGGCACGCCGCGGCGCGCCAGGTAGTCGGGGCTGGCCAGCAGGATGGAGCGCGTTTCGCACAACACCCAGGCCACATGGGTGTCGGGCGGCGCATTCGTGTGTCGTATCGCCAGGTCGAAGCCTTCATTGGCAAGGTTGACAAAGCGGTCGGTGAGTTCCAGTTCGATATGGATCTCGGGATAGCGCTTGAGGAAGGCCGCAACGCAGGGCGCCAGGTGCTGACGCCCCAGAGCGACCGGCGCTGTCACACGGATCAGCCCGCGCGGGGTTTCGACCAGGTCCTTGACGGCGGAATAGCTTTCGCTGATGCGGTTAAACGCCGGCTGCATGTCGTTCACCAATTGCTGGCCGGCCTCCGTCAGGCCTACGGAGCGCGTGGTGCGCCGCACCAGCGTCACGCCGGCGGCGCGCTCCAGCTCACTGATGCGCATGCTGGCCGAGGCCTTGGACATCCCGAGGCGGCGCGCCGCTTCGGTAAAGCTGCGTGTAGCCGCCAGGATGGTCAGCAGGTGAAGATCGGCGACAAGGGGCGATAGCTGGTCGGAAGACATGGAGGTCGAGAGGCCTATTGTTCAAAAATATGAACAATGTAATCACAAAACGGGGCATTATCAATTCGGCTGCGCAGCCCTAGACTGCGGTGAACCCCCAACGGCCAGTCCGGTGCCGCCACCTTTCAAGGATTGCAAAATGTCTTTATCCCCTGCTGCCTCCGCTTCACAAGCCACTATCGGCCACTACCTGAATGGCCGTGTGGCCGCGCCGTCTTCCGGGCGTAGCCAGGAAGTCTTCAACCCTGCAACGGGCGCGGTGTCGGGTTATGTCGCGCTTGCCAGCGGAACGGAGGTCGATGCGGCCGTGGCGTCAGCCCAGGCCGCCTTTCCCGCCTGGGCCGACACGCCGCCACTGCGCCGCGCGCGCGTGCTGTTCAAGTTCCTGGAACTGCTCAACCTGAACAAGGACAAGCTGGCCCACATGATCACCGCCGAGCACGGCAAGGTGTTCACCGACGCCCAAGGCGAGGTCTCGCGCGGCATCGACATTGTTGAATTCGCCTGCGGCATTCCGCAGCTGCTCAAGGGCGACTTCACCGACCAGGTTTCCACCGGCATCGACAACTGGACGCTGCGCCAGCCGCTGGGTGTGGTGGCCGGCATCACGCCCTTCAATTTTCCGGTGATGGTGCCGATGTGGATGTTCCCGGTGGCGATTGCCGCCGGCAACTGCTTTGTGCTCAAGCCCAGTCCCATCGACCCCAGCCCCAGCCTTTTCATGGCCGACCTGCTCAAGCAAGCCGGCTTGCCCGACGGCGTCTTCAACGTGGTGCAGGGCGATAAAGAGGCGGTCGACGCCCTGCTGGTGCACCCGGACGTGAAGGCCGTGTCCTTTGTTGGCTCCACACCGATCGCGAACTACATCTACGAAACCGGCGCACGCCACGGCAAGCGCGTGCAGGCACTGGGCGGCGCGAAGAACCACATGGTGGTCATGCCCGACGCCGACCTGGAGCAGGCGGTGGACGCATTGATCGGCGCGGGCTACGGCTCGGCCGGCGAACGCTGCATGGCGATCTCTGTGGCTGTGCTGGTGGGCAATGTGGCCGAAAAACTCATTCCCATGCTGGAAGCGCGCGCCAAAACACTGGTGATCAAAAACGGTGTGGAGCTCGACGCCGAGATGGGCCCCATCGTGACGGCCACCGCACACCAACGCATCACGGGCTACATCGATACCGGTGTCAAGGAAGGCGCCAAGCTGCTGGTGGACGGCCGCACCTTCACGGGCGCCCAGGCCGGTGCGGGTTGCGACAAGGGTTTCTGGATGGGCGGCACGCTGTTTGACCACGTCACACCCGACATGCGCATCTATAAAGAAGAGATTTTCGGCCCGGTGCTGGGCTGCGTGCGCGTGAAGGACTTTGGCGAGGCGGTGGACCTGATCAATGCCCATGAATTCGGCAACGGCGTGAGCTGCTTCACCCGGGACGGCCATGTGGCCCGCGAATTCAGCCGCCGCATCCAGGTCGGCATGGTGGGCATCAACGTGCCTATCCCGGTGCCCATGGCCTGGCACGGCTTTGGCGGCTGGAAAAAGAGCCTCTTTGGCGACATGCACGCCTATGGCGAAGAGGGCGTGCGCTTTTATACCAAGCAGAAATCCATCATGCAGCGCTGGCCCGAGAGCATCGGCAAGGGTGCCGAGTTTGTGATGCCGACAGCCAAATAGAAATAGCACGCCAGCCATCAAGGCAAACCGGCCCCAACCGCCATGTATTGGCAGGCGGGGCTTTTTTTATTGCGTGGCTTGACTCGGGTCAAAAACTGTAGACTGCCCTGACAAAAAATTGCAGAAATCTCATGTAAGCTTCATGACAGGTACAAAAAAGCGGATACGCAGACAAAGACACCGAGACAGATCGCGCGCAAGCTCGCCTGCGGGCTGACGTCAATCAAACCAACACCAACGTACTGAGGAGAGACCCATGCTCATTGGGGTACCCGCCGAAATCACGGCCGGAGAAACACGCGTCGCCATCACGCCCGAAACGGCCAAAAAGCTCAAGGCACAAGGGCACACCGTCCGTGTGCAGTCCGGCGCCGGGGTGGCCGCCAGCGTTCCCGATGAGGCCTACACGGCGGTCGGCGCGGAGATCACCGACGCGGCGGGCGCTTACGGCGCTGATATCGTGCTCAAGGTCCGCTGCCCGCTGGACAGCGAAATGCCGCTGGCCAAAGCCGGTGGTGTGCTGGTCGGCATGCTCAACCCCTTTGATGCCGCCGGCCTGCAGCGCCTGGCTACTGCCAAGCTGACGTCCTTCGCGCTGGAGGCCGCGCCGCGCACCAGCCGCGCGCAAAGCATGGACGTGCTCTCGTCGCAAGCCAACATCGCCGGCTACAAGGCCGTGATGATGGCCGCGGCCGAATACCAGCGCTTCTTCCCCATGTTGATGACGGCGGCCGGCACGGTCAAGGCCGCCCGCGTGGTGATTCTGGGCGTCGGCGTAGCCGGCCTTCAGGCCATTGCCACCGCCAAGCGCCTGGGCGCGGTGATTGAAGCCAGCGACGTGCGTCCCAGTGTCAAAGAGCAGGTCGAATCCCTGGGCGGCAAGTTCATCGATGTGCCTTATGAAACCGACGAAGAGCGCGAAGCTGCTGTCGGTGTGGGTGGCTACGCCAAGCCCATGCCGCCAAGCTGGCTCGAACGCCAAAAGGCCGAAGTCGCCAAGCGCGTCGCGCAAGCCGACGTGGTCATCACCACCGCGCTGATCCCGGGCCGCCCTGCGCCCGTGCTGGTCACCGAAGACATGGTCAAGGCCATGAAACCCGGCAGCGTGATCGTCGACCTGGCCGCACCGCAAGGCGGCAACTGCCCGCTGACCGAGCCCGGCAAAACGGTCGTCAAGCACGGCGTGACGCTGATCGGCCAGACCAATGTGCCGGCCCTCGTCGCCGCCGACGCCAGCGCACTCTACGCACGCAACCTGCTCGACTTCCTCAAGCTCATCATCACCAAGGAAGGCACGCTCAATGTCGACCTGGAAGATGACATCGTCGCCGCCTGCCTGATGACGCAGGGCGGCGAGGTCAAGAAGAAGTAACCCATTCGGGACCCATCGGATCAATTGGATTTAATCGGCCAGCCGGGTTCAAGCCGGCGCGGCCCTCACGGAGAAGACCATGGATGCAGTGTCACCCACCATCATCAACCTGATTATTTTTGTACTGGCCATCTACGTGGGTTACCACGTGGTGTGGACTGTCACGCCGGCCCTGCACACGCCGCTGATGGCGGTGACCAATGCGATTTCGGCCATCGTGATCGTGGGCGCCATGCTCGCGGCCGCGCTGACCGAAACGCCGCTGGGCAAAACCATGGGCGTGCTGGCCGTGGCGCTGGCGGCCGTCAACATCTTCGGCGGCTTTCTGGTGACGCGCCGGATGCTGGAGATGTTCCGCAAGAAAGAAAAGAAAGTAGCCGCGCCCGCTGAAGGAGCCGCCAAATGAGCATGAATCTCGTCACGCTGCTGTACCTGGTGGCCTCCGTCTGCTTTATTCAGGCGCTCAAGGGCCTGTCACACCCCACCAGCTCGATCCGCGGCAATCTGTTCGGCATGGTCGGCATGGCCATTGCCATGCTGACGACAGCTGCGCTCATCGTTGAAATTTCAGGCGGCAAAGCCCTGGGCATGGGTTACGTTCTGTTGGGTCTGGTGGTCGGCGGGGGCTATGGTGCCTGGCGCGCCAAGACGGTCGAAATGACCAAGATGCCCGAGCTGGTGGCCTTCTTCCACAGCATGATCGGTTTGGCTGCGGTCTTTATCGCCGTGGCCGCCGTGGCCGAGCCCTACGCTTTCGGCATCGCGCCCAAAGGCAGCCCCATCCCCACCGGCAACCGGCTGGAGCTGTTCCTCGGTGCGGCCATTGGCGCCATCACCTTCAGCGGCTCGGTGATCGCCTTCGGCAAGTTGTCGGGCACCTACAAGTTCCGCCTGTTCCAGGGCGCACCGGTGCAGTTTGCCGGCCAGCACAAGCTGAACCTGGTGCTGGGCCTCATTACCATCGGCCTGGGGCTGGTATTCATGTTCACGGGCAGCTGGCCAGCGTTTTTCGCGATGCTGGCGCTGAGCTTCGTTATGGGTGTGCTGATCATCATCCCTATCGGCGGCGCCGACATGCCGGTCGTGGTGTCCATGCTCAATAGCTATTCGGGCTGGGCGGCGGCCGGTATCGGTTTTTCGCTCAACAACTCCATGCTGATCATTGCCGGCTCGCTGGTCGGTTCGTCGGGCGCCATCCTTTCGTACATCATGTGCAAGGCGATGAACCGCTCCTTCTTCAACGTGATTTTGGGCGGCTTCGGCGGTGAGGCCGGCACGGCCGCCACCGGCGCCAAAGAGCAGCGCCCCGTCAAGTCGGGCTCTGCCGACGACGCTGCCTTCATCCTGGGCAATGCAGAGACCGTGATCATCGTGCCGGGCTACGGCCTGGCCGTGGCGCGCGCTCAGCACTCGGTCAAAGAGCTGGCGCAAAAGCTCATCGACAGGGGCGTCAACGTCAAGTACGCGATTCACCCCGTGGCGGGCCGCATGCCCGGCCACATGAACGTCTTGCTGGCCGAGGCCGAAGTGCCTTATGACCAGGTACATGAAATGGAAGACATCAACGCCGAGTTCGGCCAGGCCGACGTCGCCATCATCCTGGGCGCCAACGACGTGGTGAACCCTGCAGCGCACGTCAAGGGCAGCGCCATCTATGGCATGCCCATCCTGGAGGCCTACAAGGCCAAGACGGTCATTGTCAACAAGCGCTCCATGGCGGCTGGCTACGCGGGCCTGGACAACGAACTCTTCTACATGGACAAGACCATGATGGTGTTCGGAGACGCCAAAAAGGTGATCGAAGATATGGGCAAGGCCATCGAGTGATCGCGGGCTGCCGGGTTTTCCCGCGGCGGCGAGCCGCGGGCGCACCCCGATTTAGAGAGGCTTCCCTCCTTATTTCCCGGRCTTCCTAGGGAAAACGCAATAGCCACGAAGAGGGCACGCCATGAGAATCCATGGCAGTAAGCAATACGTAATGGAGAAGACAAACATGAATGCAGCGACCCTTGACCGCCCATGGCTCAAAGCCTATCCGCCGGGCGTTCCTACCGATATCGACGCGTCCCAGTACCCGTCGCTGGTCGCATTGATGGAGGAAAGCTTCAAGAAACACGGCAGCCGCGTCGCCTACAGCTTCATGGGCAAGGACGTGACCTTCGGCCAGACCGACAGCCTGTCGCTCGCCTTCGGTGCCTACCTGCAGAGCCTGGGCCTGGCCAAAGGCGACCGCATTGCCATCATGATGCCCAACGTGCCGCAGTATCCGGTAGCCGTGGCGGCCATCCTGCGCGCCGGCTATGTGGTGGTCAATGTGAACCCGCTGTACACGCCGCGCGAACTGGAGCATCAGCTCAAGGACTCCGGTTCGAAGGCGATTGTCATCATCGAAAACTTCGCCAACACGCTCGAGCAGTGCATTGCCGCCACGCCCGTCAAGCACGTGGTGTTGTGCGCCATGGGCGACCAGCTGGGCATGCTCAAGGGCGCACTCGTCAACTATGTGGTGCGCAACGTCAAGAAGATGGTGCCGGCCTTCAACCTGCCCGGCGCCGTGCGTTTTAACGACGCTGTGGCGCGGGGCACGCGCCTGACGCTCAAGCGGCCCGACATCAAACCCGACGACGTGGCCGTACTGCAATACACCGGCGGCACCACCGGTGTTTCCAAAGGCGCCGTGCTGCTGCACCGCAACGTGATCGCCAATGTGCTGCAGTCCGAAGCCTGGAACAGCCCGGCCATGGCGGCCCTGCCGGCCGGCGAGCAGCTCACGTATGTCTGCGCGCTACCGCTGTACCACATCTTCGCATTCACCGTGAACATGATGCTGGGCATGCGTACCGGAAGCAAAAACATCCTGATCCCCAATCCGCGTGACCTGACGGCTGTGCTTAAAGAGCTCTCCAGGCACAAGATCAACAGCTTCCCAGCGGTCAACACGCTCTTCAACGGCCTGGCCAACCACCCGGACTTCAACACGGTTGACTGGTCGCACCTGAAGATTTCGCTGGGCGGCGGCATGGCGGTCACGGGTGCGGTCGCCAAACTGTGGCTTGAAAAAACCGGCTGCCCGGTCTGCGAAGGTTACGGCCTGTCCGAGACATCACCCTCGGCTAGCTGCAATCCGACCAACAGCAAAGCCTTCACCGGCACCATCGGCGTGCCGATTCCCGGTACTTATTTCAAACTCCTTGATGACGACGGCAACGAAGTGCCACCCGGCCAGCCCGGTGAAATCGCCATCAAGGGGCCGCAGGTCATGGCCGGCTACTGGCAACGCCCCGATGAAACCGCCAAGGTCATGACGCCCGACGGCTACTTCAAGTCCGGCGACATTGGAGTCCTTGATGAAAACGGCTTCTTCAAGATTGTCGACCGCAAGAAAGACATGATTCTGGTGAGCGGCTTCAACGTCTACCCGAACGAGATTGAAGACGTGGTCTCCAAGCTCGACGGTGTGATGGAATGCGCCTGTGTGGGCGTTGCCGACGAAAAATCCGGCGAAGCTGTGAAGCTGGTCATTGTCAAAAAGAACCCCGACCTGACAGAAGCGCAAGTGCGCGAATATTGCAAAACCAACCTGACCGGCTATAAACAGCCCAAGGTGGTGGAGTTCCGCACCGACCTGCCCAAGACGCCGGTCGGCAAGATACTGCGCCGCGAACTGCGCGACAAGAAATAAACGGCAAGTTTCAGAGCTCGCCGCGCTTGCGCGGCAGGTTTTCTAGAGGGCGGCGCAAGCTGCCCTTTTTTCTGCGTCCCCGGTGTTGAAAGCGCGGGCAAAATCAGGCCATGACTTCCGCTGACACCTTCCCCCGCGCACCCACCGCCATCCTCAGCGCCCTTGCTGAAGAGCAGTCCGGCCTGATTGACCTGCTGGAAAACGCGCGGCAGGTGAAGCGCGCTGGCCGTGAGTTCTGGCTTGGTGCCCTGCACGGCCACCCGGTCGTGCTGGTGCTCGCGCGTATCGGCAAAGTGGCGGCTACCACCACGGCGGTGGCGCTGATCGAGCACTTCAAGGCCGGCCGCATTGTTTTCACCGGTGTAGCCGGTGGGCTGGGCGAAAGCGTGAATGTGGGCGATGTGGTGGTGGCCGACAGTTTTGTGCAGCATGACATGGACGCCTCACCGCTGTTTCCCCGCTATGAGGTGCCGCTGTACGGCAAGACGGTTTTTGAAAGCAACGCGGCTTTGACGTCGTTATTGCACGCGGCGGCGCTGGCTGCCGGTACGGTGCCGGCGTATCCGTCTGCGCGCGTCCACCGCGGGCTGATGATCAGCGGCGACCGTTTTGTCTGCAGCGCGCAGGAAGCTGCCGGTATCCGTGCGGCGCTGATTGCAGCAGGCCACACGCCGCTGGCGGTCGAGATGGAGGGTGCGGCCGTGGCACAGGTCTGCCATGACTACGGCGTGGCGTTTGCGTCGGTGAGAACGATTTCCGACCGCGCCGACGACACCGCGCACGTGGACTTTCCGGCATTTGTGGCGGAAGTGGCCAGCGTCTACGCGCGCGCCATTGTTGAAAAGTTGCTGCCGACGATTTCTGCCTGAGCGATTGCTATCTATTTAATAGCTGCTCGCGCTCGTCTTTATTGGATTACAGGCCGATTTGATGCAAAATTCAGCGCCCAAAACGATCCAGAACGCGGCAGACGACCTTATTGCAGCCAACCACGCTTCCTGAAGTACCACATGGGCACCACCGCGCTGGCAATCATCAGTCCCAGTGCATATGGGTAGCCATATGCCCATTCCAGTTCGGGGAAGTAGCCCTTGAAGTTCATGCCGTACACGCTGGCGATCAGCGTGGGCGGCAGCAGGGCGACGCTGGCCACCGAGAAGATCTTGATGATCTTGTTCTGGTTGATGTTGATGAAGCCGACCGTGGCATCCATCAGGAAGTTGATCTTGTCGAAGAGGAAAGCGGTGTGTGAATCGAGCGAGTCGATGTCGCGCAAAATCTGCCGCGCTTCCTCGAACTGCTCGGCGTTGAGCATCTTGCTGCGCATCATGAAACTGACAGCGCGGCGCGTGTCCATCATGTTGCGGCGAATGCGGCCGTTCAGGTCTTCGTGGCGGGCAATGGCGCCCAGCACTTCGCCGGCCAGGGCGTCGGTCACGTCGCCCGACAACACCTGCGCGCTTACTTTTTCGAGCTCGACATAAACGCCTTCCAGCGTGTCGGCGGAATACTCGGCGTCGGCGTCAAACAGCTTGAGCAGCACCTCCTTGGCATCCTCGATCAGCCCCGGGGCGCGGCGCGCGCGCATCCGCAGCAGGCGAAACACCGGCACGTCTTCGTCGTGGATGGAAAACAGCACACCCTTGCTCTTGAGGTCGTCGTTGACCAGGTTCAGGATGAAAGCCACCCGCACGGTGCGCGGTTCTTCGTCGTCGGCAATCAGGAAGTCGGAGCGGATGTGCAGCTCGCCGTTGTCTTCCTCGTAGAAGCGCGCGGACTCTTCAATGTCCTCGTCCATCGCGTCTTCCGGAATGGACAACCCGTAGTACTGCTTGATCCAGCGTTTTTCTTCGAGGGTGGGAGACTCCAGATCCACCCAGATGGGCTGGAATTTGGAGAGTTCTTCCAGGGATTCGATTTCTTCCTGGAAAAGCCGGCCGCTGGCCAGCGTGAAAATATTGAGCATGACTGACTGCCTATCGGTTCAGGGGCCGGCACAAGGCGAACGCTCAGGCCTTGCGCGAAAGCGCGGTAAAAGGGCGGTGGGATATGGCATCGCTTTCAACCCCCCTTTTCAACGTGAGCCTTTGCAAGCCTGGCGTCAGTCTGCGGTGTTGAAAGCTAGCAACTAGGACTGCTTTCCAAGGATTTCTCCGTAATGAATAAGCGGCGATTATGGCATTTCACACCTGGTTTATCCACCGCTTGCGCTACATAAAAAACTCGATGAGCTCGCTCTTTCGCGCGTAAGCGTCCTGTTCGCCCAGCGCCATCAGCGCCTTGACAAACCCCGGTTCGAAAAGCAGGTAGCTGGCCAGTGCGGCGCCTCCCGGACTGCCTTTGGCGCCCAGCGCACCCAGGCCAGCCAGCGCGTTGTAGGTTCCCCGCGGTAATTCGCCGGCGTGGGCTTGTGCCAGTGCGTCGAGCGACTGTGACGGTGCAATCGCCAACACGTCGACGGGCCGGTAGGGCATGACAGCCGCGATTTCGCGCGGCATCTGCCGCACGGTTTTGCTCACGCGCTGAGCCTGCTCCACGTCGGCCTGCAGCGTGTCCTGAAACACACTGGCCATGGCATGGCCGGCAATGGCGCCCAGCGTGGGCCGGCCGCTCACGTTCGGCCCGTTGCTGCCGACGAAACCGGCGCGCTCGGGTTGCCCCACGCCGATCACCAGCACCTTGCTGGCCCCAAGGTGCAAGGCGGGTGAGAGCGGGGAGCTCTGGCGCATGGAACCATCGCCAAAGAACTCGCGGTGGCCGTCCACCCAGAGCGGTGTGGAGGGGAACAGGAAGGGAATGGCGCTGGAAGCCATCAGGTGTTCGATGGTGACGGGCTGGAACTCTGCACGCCGCCCTGGCCGGCTCCAGAGATCGGCGTGGCGGCCGGCAGCCATCTGGCAGAACGTCCAGTGCACGCCGCTGCTGTAGCTGGAGGCCGTGATGGCCAGCGCGTGAAGGGTTTTATCCTGCAGCGCCTGCTCGATATGGCCCAGCGAAATGGCATGGTGCAAGGTGTCGACCAGCGGTGTGTTGTCCAGCAGGGATTGTTGCGCCCGCACCTGCTGCGACAAAAACAGCGCCGCCGCAATGCGGCTTGAGCGGATCCACGCGGGAACCTTGAGCTGGTAAACCTGCGATGAGCGCAATGTGGTCCAGAAATTGGCCAATCGGCCGAACGCCTGCAAGCCTTCACCCGCATGGCTTGCCAGGAAGGCCGCGTTCAACGCACCGGCTGACGTGCCCACCAGGATTTTGAACGGGAATTTCGGGTCAGCCGCACCGCCCTGCACGCTGAGCATGGTTGACAGGGCGTGAAGCACTCCCGCCTGGTAGGCCGTGCGTGCGCCGCCGCCCATGAGGACAAGGGCATTTTGCGCCTCGTCAGGGCGGGTTAACGCAGAAGAAATGATGGTCTCAAGCGACATGGCCGGGCCGGGTATGCGGCGGACGTGGTGAAAGCAGGCGGGGCATGAGCTTGATCGGCTGGTGTTATGGTTTTTTCGCCATGGGGCGCTGTTTCAGTCTTTGCCATTGCCCCATTGATGGGGCCGGGCCGGCTGCGGGCAATTGTGTCAGCATGATGCCGCCGCGAAAGACTTCCTGCAAGTCCGCTGGCTTGGCCGCTACACGGTTTGACTTGGTAAAAATCCAGAAGAATCAAAGGCCTTCAGGCGCTGTCAGGGCGGCACGCCAGCACGCAGCGCATGCAGTGAAATGGGGTCAAGGAGTTTTTCATAAGGTTTCATTATTTATTGCGGCGCAAGGTTGCAATTGCGGGGCATCGGGCGCATAGTGAATCCAAGAGAGTGTCCCCGTCCGCTGCCTCGCCTTCATGGGCCCGGCAGTGTTTTCAACCCAGCTCCAACCTTGGAAAAAGGAGTCTCTTTATGAACTTGACGATCAGCGGCCACCATCTTGAAGTTACCCCCGCGCTACGCGGTTATGTGACAAGCAAGCTGGATCGGATTACCCGGCATTTCGACCAGGTAGTAGACGTAAAAGTCCTGTTGACAGTGGACAACATGAAAGAAAAGGAAAGACGCCAGCGGGCCGAATGCAATGTGCATGTCAAGGGCCGCGACCTGTTTGCCGAGAGCTCCCACGCTGATCTTTACGCCGCAGTTGATGAATTGACAGACAAGCTGGACCGTCAGGTTGGGCGTTACAAAACCAGAACCCAGGATCACCACCACGTTGCTGCCAAGCGCCAGGCCTGAAGGTCTTTTCGGGCTGTCCCTTTTTCAGGGTGTGCGGCTTCTCCCGAAGGGCCGCATGTCACCGATGGCGTGCAGGCGGAAAACCTGCATCGCACGTTTTCTGTCGCGGCGAATCTGCAGGGCATCTGCAGGCGCGCCAAACCAGACGCCGAAGCCGCTTGTGGCGCCAAGCGGCTTTTTAATGCCTTTTTTGCGGTCAACCCGCTGCAAAGTGCATAATTCGGCGACTAAAAGATTGTTATGAACCGTCTTTCGCAAATTTTGCCCCCCTCCCAGGTTCTGGTCAGCGTTGAAGCAACCAGCAAGAAACGCGCTTTCGAGGAAGCCGGTCTGCTGTTTGAAAACCAACATGGCCTGAACCGCGCATTGATCACGGACAGCCTGTTCGCCCGCGAACGCCTGGGCTCCACCGGGCTCGGCCATGGCGTGGCGATTCCGCACGGCCGGATCAAGGGCCTCAAGGCCCCCATGGCGGCCGTTTTCCTGTTGCAGGCGCCTATTGGCTTCGATGCGCCGGACGAACAGGCCGTGGCACTGCTGATTTTTCTGCTGGTTCCCGAGGCAGCCACTCAAAAGCACCTCGAAATTCTTTCGGAAATTGCCGAATTGCTCAGCGACAGCTCCTTGCGCGAGCAACTCAAGACCAGCACCGATGCCGCTGCGCTGCACAACCTGATTGCTTCCTGGCACTCCGTCCACGAAGTCAGTTCTTAGATGTGGTGTTGCACGGTTGCACGCTGTCCGGCCCGGCAGGGTCTTGAACAGGAAAAGTACAAGGCCGCATGAAGCCCACCGTTGTCAGCGCTGACGTTTTATTTGAAGACCACCGCGCCGCCCTGAAATGGGAATGGGTTGCCGGCCTCGGGGCCTCCGAGCGGCGTTTTGACGAAGTTGCCGTGCGGGCTGCACGCTCCGGTGCTGACCTGGTCGGTTACCTCAACTACATTCATCCCTACCGCGTGCAGATCCTGGGCGAACGCGAGGTTGCTTACCTCACGAATGCCAGCCCCGAAGACTGCGCCCGGCGCATTTCCCGCATCATCACGCTGGAGCCGCCGGTGCTGATCGTCGCCGACGGCCAGACTGCGCCGGACACGCTGCTGTCCATGTGCGAACGCGCCCAGTTGCCGATGTTCGCTACGCCCGAGTCGGCTGCTTTCGTGATTGACGTGCTCAGGGCCTACCTGTCCAAGCATTTTGCCGACCGCACTTCCATGCATGGCGTGTTCATGGACATCCTGGGCCTGGGCGTCATGATCACCGGTGAATCCGGACTGGGTAAAAGCGAACTGGGGCTGGAACTGATTTCGCGCGGACACGGCCTGGTGGCCGACGATGCGGTAGACCTGTACCGGATCAACCAGACCACGATTGAAGGACGCTGCCCGGAACTGCTGCAAAACCTGCTGGAAGTACGCGGCATCGGCCTGCTCGACATCAAGGCCATTTTTGGGGAGACGGCGGTGCGCCGCAAGATGCGCCTGAAAATGATCGTGCACCTGGTGCGCCGCGAGACGCTGGAGCGCGATTACGAACGCATTCCGTATGAGCCGCTGACGCAGGACGTGCTGGGCATCCCGGTGCGCAAGGTCATCATCCAGGTGGAAGCCGGCCGTAATATCGCCGTGCTGGTCGAGGCCGCCGTGCGCAATGCGATCCTGCAGCTGCGCGGCATCAATACCTACCAGGATTTCGTGGAGCGGCACCGCCGCGCCATGGAACAGGATGACTAGGGCCCCCACGGTCGCTCACTGCGTGTAGCTCCCTGCCCCCGAGGGGGCCGCTGCGCCTGCGGCCCGGCAAAGCCGGTTCCGCGGCCCCTGCTGGAACAGAATCCTCGCGACCTCGGACCGCTCGCTACGGTTTCTTCACACCTTCTACGCGGTGGATTTCTAGATTGCTATCAAATTAGTAGCTGCTTGCGCAAGTGAGCAAAGGGTTTCAGGCCATTTTTTCTCAAAACTCAGGCGTGATGATGCCGTACCGGTGCGCCGTTGCGGTTGGGGCACTTGTCCTTGGTGCAGTTGGCATAGATCGACAGTGAATGATCGGCAATGGTGAAGCCCTTGGCTTTGGCGACGGCATTCTGGCGTTTTTCGATCTCGGCGTCGTAAAACTCCTCGACCTTGCCGCAATCGAGGCAGACCAGGTGGTCATGGTGCTGGCCTTCGTTGATCTCGTAGACCGCTTTGCCCGATTCGAAATTGCTGCGGTTCAGCAGTCCGGCCTGCTCGAACTGGGTCAGTACCCGGTAGACCGTGGCCAGGCCGATGTCCGACCGGTCTTCCAGCAGCACCCGGAACACATCTTCGGCTGTCATGTGGCGCTGTTTGCCCGCCTGGAAGATCTCCAGGATTTTCAGGCGTGGCAGGGTTGCCTTGAGGCCGGTGTTTTTCAGTTCGTCGATGTTGCTCATGGGAAAACTCTCTGGGTGAAACCGCTGTGTAAAGCGGTGGTGCGACCCTTCTGGGCAGGTGCCGGCCGGGGGTCCCCAGCCGCTACAATGAACGATCATATCGCTACACCCCCTCACTATGTCAGCCATGCCTGCAAATCATCGTTACAGCGCCAAAACCGCTTTCCTGCTCCTGGCCTGCACGGTGCTGGCGTCCTGCAGCAGCCTGAGCAACATGAGCAGCAGTTCGATCAACCCGGTCAACTGGGTCACGCCCTATAAGGTGGACGTCATTCAGGGCAATTTTGTCTCCAGGGAGCAGGTTGAGCTGCTTCGCCCCGGCATGACGCGTGAACAGGTCAAGGCCATCATGGGAACGCCCCTGATGGCCAGCCTGTTTCATGGCGACCGCTGGGACTACGTCTTTACGCTGAAGCGCCAGGGCGTGGAGCCCCAGTCGTACAAATACACCGTGTTTTTCAAGGGTGACCAGCTGGAGCGCTTTGAAGGCGACGCCATGCCGAGCGAAACTGAATTCATTGCCAAACTGGGCAACCGACGCAAACTGGGCGATGTGCCCGTGCTGGAAGCCACCGAAGAGCAGCTCACCAAGGCTTCCACAAAGGTCAAAGCCAATCCGGCGGCAGCCACTTCGGCGCCCACCAGTACGCCGGCGGGCTCTCCGTCTGCCTCCTATCCGCCGCTCGAAAGCCCGAAACAGTGAGCGGGGCCGGCTCAATCCAGGCGACCCAGGCCAGACGGCACCGGGTCGCGGTGGCGGGCGCCAGCGGCCGCATGGGCCAGATGCTGATTGAGGCCGTCGGCGCCAGTGCCGACTGCCAGCTGACCGGTGCGCTTGATGTGGCTTCCAGTCCCGCCATCGGCAGCGATGCCGCCGCCTTTTCGGGACGCATGAGCGGCGTCCTGATCAATGCCGATCTTCGGCAGGGCCTGAAAGATTCCGGCGTGCTGATTGATTTCACGCGTCCCGAAGGCACGCTGGCCCATCTGGCGGCTTGCCGCGAGCTGGGTGTCAAGCTGGTGATCGGCACCACCGGTTTTTCCGATGCGCAGAAAACCGAAATAGCCTCGGCGGCCAAAGACATCGCCATCGTCATGGCTCCGAACATGAGCGTAGGCGTCAACGTCACGCTCAAGCTGCTCGAGATGGCTGCTCAGGCCCTGTCTACCGGCTATGACATCGAAATCGTCGAGGCGCACCACCGCCACAAGGTGGATGCCCCATCCGGCACCGCACTCAAGATGGGTGAAGTGATTGCCGGTGCGCTGGGTCGCGACCTCAAGGATTGCGCCGTCTATGCCCGCGAAGGCGTGACGGGCGAGCGCGACCCGTCGACCATCGGTTTTGCGGCCGTGCGTGGCGGCGACGTGGTGGGTGACCACACCGTGATGTTTTTGGGCACCGGCGAGCGTATCGAAATTTCCCACAAGTCATCCAGCAGGGCCAACTATGCCCAGGGCAGCTTGCGTGCCGCGCGCTTCCTCGATTCGCACGCCACCGGCCTTTTTGACATGTTTGACGTACTGGGCCTGAAAAAATGAATGCGGTGCCGGCCACGGCAGTTTCGGAGGTTTTAACCTGATGGACTTCTTCAGCCTGATGACCCAGGGCGGCATCGTCAGCCAGCTGGTGGCGGCCTTGTTGCTGGCCATGTCGGTCGCGAGTTGGGTCGTGATCCTGTGGAAGGCCTGGCTGCTTCAGCGTGCCGCCAAAGACGTGGCACGCAGTACCGCTGCTTTCTGGCAGTCGACCTCTGTAGAACAAGCCCGGGAGAAAGTTGCCGCCTTCGACCGCGAGGCGCTGGTGTTGCCTCTCATTGTTGCCACGGACATCCAGGCCGGCGGTACGCTGGCGTCGGCGGGCGACAAGTCCCAGCAACTCACCCGCGTGTTGCGCGACGCCCTTCATGACATCCTGGACAAGCTGCAGTTCGGTCAGGTGCTGCTGGCTACCGTCGGTTCTACGGCTCCCTTTGTGGGGCTGCTGGGTACGGTCTGGGGCATCTACCACGCACTTGTCGGCATCGCTTCAGCCGGCCAGATCACCATCGACAAAGTCTCCGGCCCCGTCGGCGAAGCGCTCATCATGACGGCGGCAGGCCTGGCGGTAGCGATTCCAGCCGTGCTGGCGTACAACATTTTCGGCCGTCGCGTCGGCCGTATCGAGGCCGACCTCGAAGGCTTTGCACGCGATTTGCGCGAACTGTTTTTATCAACAGCGTCATCAAAATGAAAAGCACATTTTTTCGACGGGCCGCCCCTGGAAAAAATGGCCCCAAAATTTGGGGAAAGGGGCAGCGTACCGCCGCAGGCCCACGAAGTGAAAAGCGTGGGGGCTCATGAGTTTCGGCCGCCTCGAACGTACCCAGGGCCCGCAGCCCATGAGTGACATCAACGTCACGCCGCTGGTCGACGTGATGCTGGTGCTGGTGGTCATTTTCATCATTACAGCTCCGCTGCTGGCCAGCACCATCCGGCTCGACCTGCCAAAAACCGAGGCGGCCAAGCCGGCAGATGCGCCGAAATTCGTCACGCTGGTGGTCGACAGGGCCGGCCAGGCTTTCCTGAATGACAAGCCCTTGGGCCTGGATGAACTTGCCCGCCGGTTGGCGGAAACTGCCGGCCAGAATCCCGACACCGAAGTGCAGTTGCGCGCGGACGAAGCCGTGCCTTACGGGAAAGTCGTGGAAGTCATGGGCGTGGCGCAAAAAGCCGGGCTCAACCGCATCGGCTTTGTGGCAGATCCTGTTCCGTCCGCGGCTGCCAGCCCTGCGGCGGCCCGGTAACCTGCGCAGAGCCGCCCAGCATCTAAAATCGGGGATCGCCCTTTGGCCGCGTGGCCCCGTATGGCGGGGCCGGAGCCTTTCACGGCCTCCATTTTGTTATCCCGTTTTCGCCTTTCCGGTTCTCCATGCAAGACAAATACAACCACCTCGACGTTGAGCGCGACGCTCAAGCCCACTGGACCGCAGCCGACGCCTACCGCGTGACGGAAGACGCCAGCCGCAAGAAGTACTACGCCTGCTCCATGCTGCCCTACCCCAGCGGCAAGCTGCACATGGGCCACGTGCGCAACTACACCATCAACGACATGCTCACGCGCCACCTGCGCATGAAGGGCTACAACGTATTGATGCCCATGGGCTGGGACGCCTTCGGCCTGCCGGCCGAAAACGCCGCCATGAAGAACGGCGTGCCGCCGGCGCAGTGGACCTACGACAACATCGCCTACATGAAAAAGCAGATGCAGGCGATGGGGCTGGCCATCGACTGGAGCCGCGAAGTTGCCACCTGCGACGCGAGCTACTACAAGTGGAACCAGTGGCTCTTTCTGAAGATGTTGGAAAAAGGCATTGCCTACCGCAAGACCCAGGTCGTGAACTGGGACCCGGTCGACCAGACTGTGCTGGCCAATGAGCAGGTGATCGACGGCAAGGGCTGGCGCACCGGCGCCGTGGTGGAAAAGCGCGAGATCCCGGGCTACTACCTCAAGATCACCCAGTACGCCGACGAACTGCTCGACAGCGTCAGCAACAAATTGCCCGGCTGGCCCGAGCGCGTCAAGCTGATGCAGGAAAACTGGATCGGCAAGAGCGAAGGCGTGCGCTTTGCGTTCACGCACGACATCCAGGACGCCTTCGGCAAGCTGATCGGCGAGGGGAAGATGTATGTCTTCACCACGCGCGCCGACACCATCATGGGCGTGACCTTCTGCGCCGTGGCGCCGGAGCACCCGCTGGCGCAGCACGCCGCCGTGTCCAATCCAAAAATCGCCGCCTTCATTGAAGAATGCAAGGCCGGCGGCACGACCGAAGCCGAGCTGGCCACGCAAGAGAAAAAAGGCGCGCCCACCGGCCTCTTCGTCACGCATCCGCTCACTGGCGACAAGGTGGAAGTCTGGGTCGGCAACTACGTGCTCATGAGCTACGGCGACGGCGCCGTGATGGGCGTGCCCGCACATGACGAGCGCGATTTCGAGTTCGCCAAAAAATACAAACTGCCGATCAAGCAGGTGGTCGACGTCAAGGGCCAGGCCTACAGCCTGGACGCCTGGGCCGACTGGTATGGCGACAAGCAGCTGGGCGTGACCATCAATTCCGGCAAATACGACGGACTCCATTTCAAAGCTGCGGTAGACGCCGTGGCCGCCGACCTGGCGGCCAAAGGCCTGGGCGAGAAGAAAACCACCTGGCGCCTGCGCGACTGGGGCGTGAGCCGCCAGCGCTATTGGGGCACGCCCATTCCCATCATCCACTGCGAAGAGCACGGCGCCGTGCCGGTGCCTGAAAAAGACCTGCCCGTGGTCTTGCCGCAAGACTGCGTGCCCGACGGCTCGGGCAACCCACTGCACAAGCACGCGGGCTTTCATGCCGGCGTGGTCTGCCCCGTCTGCGGCAAGCCCGGCCGCCGCGAGACCGACACCATGGACACCTTTGTCGACTCGTCCTGGTACTTCATGCGCTACTGCGACCCGAAGAACGGCGACAAGATGGTGGCCGAAGGCGCCAACTACTGGATGCCGATGGACCAGTACATCGGCGGTATCGAGCACGCCATCCTGCATTTGCTTTACGCCCGCTTCTGGACCAAGGTGATGCGTGACCTGGGCCTGGTGAAGGTCGACGAGCCTTTCACCAAGCTGCTCACGCAGGGCATGGTGCTCAACGAGGCCTTCTCGCGCGTGACCACCGGCAAGCAGTATTTCTGGGCGCACGAGCTCGATATCGTGCGCGACGAGCACGCCAAGGTGATCTCCGCCACTTCCAGGGCCGACGGCTTGCCGGTGCCTTACGAGGGCTGGACCACGATGTCCAAGTCCAAGAACAACGGCGTCGACCCGCAGGACCTGATCGAAAAGTACGGCGCGGACACCGCCCGGCTCTACACCATGTTCACCGCGCCGCCCGACACCACGCTGGAGTGGAACGATGCGGCGCTCGAAGGCTCCTACCGCTTCCTGCGCCGTGTCTGGAACTTCGGCGTCAAGCTCCATGCTATGAATTCAGGAGCTGAGGGCGCAGAGCCATCGGGTGCTACAGCCTCTTTTGACAAGGAAACCAAAGCGCTGCGCCTGGAAATTCACACAGTGCTCAAACAGATTGACTACGACTACCAGCGCATGCAGTACAACACGGTAGTGTCGGGCAACATGAAGTTGCTGAACGCGATGGAGGACTTTAAAGGTGCCTCGTCTGCAGGTGCAAACGCTGCGCTGCGCGAAGGCTTCAGCATCCTGCTGCGCTGCCTCTACCCGGCCACGCCGCATCTGGCGCATGCGCTCTGGTCACAGCTCGGCTACGCGGCGCGGCACGGTGAACTGCTCGACGCCCCCTGGCCCGAAGTCGACGCAGTCGCGCTGCAGCAGGATGAGATCGAGCTGGTGTTGCAGATCAACGGCAAGCTGCGCGGTTCTGTCACCGTTCCCGCCGGTGCCGACAAGGCTGCGATTGAAGCGGCTGCGCTGGCATCCGAGGCATTCGTCAAACAGGCCGCAGGTGCGCCCGCCAAGAAGGTGATCGTGGTGCCAGGCCGGCTGGTCAACATCGTCATCTGAGTCATTTGAGACCGCATCAACCCAAAGAAGGCAGCCCATGCAGCGTCGCACATTCTTTTCCCTGTCGGCTTCTGTTGCCGCCCTGAGCCTGAGCGGATGCGGCTTCGCGCTGCGCAAGGCCCCCACCTTTGCCTTCACCACACTCTATTCGGGCCTGGCTGAAACCTCACCGCTGGGCGTGGAACTCAGGCGTTCGCTGCAGGCGACCCGCAAAGTGGAGGTGATCACGGATGGCCGCAGGATCAATGAGGCGCAAGTCGTCCTCGATGCACTGGGCGATCAGCGCGAAAAAGTTATCCTGAGCCGCAATGCTTCGGGCCAGGTACGCGAGTTTCAGCTGCGCCTGCGTTTTCGCTTCAAGCTGCGTACCCTGGCGGGCAAGGAACTCATCCCCGACACTGAAATCATGCAGCAGCGCGACATCAGCTTCAATGAGTCCGCGGTATTGGCAAAGGAGGCCGAAGAAGCCCTGCTGTACCGCGATATGCAGAGCGATGTCGTCCAGCAGATCATGCGCCGCCTGGCGGCGGTGACGGAACTCTGAAACCTCTATCCTGTCAAGCCCGCATCAGCGTGCTCTTGCCAAATAAACTCTCAATGAGATCCACAGCCACCTCGGCCGTGCCGTTGCGCACATCCAGCGCCGGGTTGAGCTCCATCACGTCGAGTGAGCCGAGCAGGCCTGTGTCGGCAATCATTTCCATGCAGAGCTGCGCCTCCCGGTAGGTGGGGCCGCCTTTGATGGCGGTGTCCACACCTGGTGCGATCGACGGGTCGAGGAAGTCCACGTCAAAGCTCACATGCAGGTGGGTGTTGGCGTCCATGCCCGAGAGCGCTTTTTCCATGGTGTGGCGCATGCCCATCTCGTCGATGTAGCGCATGTCGAACACCTCCAGGCCCTCTTGCCGCACAAAGCGCTTTTCGCCCTCGTCCACGCTGCGGATGCCGATTTGCCGTATCGCCTTGGCGCTCATGGCAGGCACCGAGCCGCCGATGCTGGTGAGCTCGGCCGGGCCGTGTCCGCAGAGCACCGCCACCGGCATACCGTGCACATTGCCGGTGGGTGTGAGCGCGTTGGTGTTGAAGTCGGTGTGTGCGTCCAGCCAGAGCACGCGCAAGGTCTTGCCGGTATCGCGGCAGTGGCGCGCCACCGCGCTGATCGAGCCAATCCCCAGGCAGTGGTCGCCGCCCAGCAAGATGGGCAGGTGGCCGTCCGCCAGGCTTTGGTACATCGCTTCGTGCACCGCCTTGTTCCAGGCGACCACCTCGTCCAGGTGCCGGTAGCCCTCCTCGGGCGGCAGCCATGGGTTGGTGGGGCCGGCCAGGTTGCCGGTGTCGAACACTTCCAGCCCGCGGCCGTGCAGCGCTTCGCGGATGCCCGCCACGCGCAAGGCTTCGGGGCCCATGGAGGCGCCGCGGCTGCCCGCACCGATGTCGGTGGGAGCGCCAATCAGGTCAACAGACTTGGTCATCAACGTGCCATTTCAGGGATGGGGGAAATGCGGGGCGCCTTGACGGTCGGCGCTGTGGCAGATGCCAGCAGGCCGAACAGGTTTTTGGGGTCGTCAAGATGAGGCACCAGGTCGATCTGGCGGCGGTTGGCGGCGTCGGCCAGTTGCAGCTTGTGCAGGTAGCGCAGGGCGGAATAGTCCTCCAGCGCAAAACCGACCGAATCAAAAATGGTGACTTCTTCCGGCGACGCGCGGCCTTGGGCAGTGCCCTTGAGCACATCGGCAAATTCCGCCACCTTGAAGTCTTCCGGCATTTGCTGGATCTCACCCTCAATGCGCGACTGAGGTTCAAATTCGACCACCACACGCGCATCTTTGCGCAGCAGGATGTCGGCGTGCAGCTCGGTCTTGCCCGGGCAGTCACCGCCCACGGCGTTCAGGTGCATGCCGGGCCGGATCATCTCCGGCGTCAGGATGACGGCGTTGCGTTTGTCGGCAGTGATGGTGGTCACGATGTCGGCTCCTTGCACGGCTTGGTCGGCGGACTGGCAAATCGTCACGCTCAGGCCCTGCAGCCCCATCGCATGCAGGTTACGGGCCAGTTTATCGCTGGCGGCCGCGTCAATGTCAAACAGGCGCATCTCGCGTATACCCAGCATGTGGTGAAAGGCGATCGCCTGAAAGTCGCTTTGCGCGCCGTTGCCGATGATCGCCATCACGCGGCTCCCGGGGCGGGCCATCCACTTGGCGGCCAGTGCCGACATGGCTGCCGTGCGCAATGCGGTGGTGATGGTGAGCTCTGACAGCAGCAAGGGGTAGCCGGTGTCCACATCAGCCAGTACGCCGAAGGCGGTCACAGTCAGCAAACCCAGTTCGGTGTTTTTGGGATGGCCGTTGACGTATTTGAAGGAGTACTGGTGCCCGTCGCTGGTGGGCATGAGCTCAATCACACCGTCGGGGGAGTGGATGGCGTGGCGCGCCGACTTGTCAAAGTCGTTCCAGCGCCGGTAGTCGTGCTCTATTTCGCCGGCCAGGCCTTCAATAAAGGCGGCGGCGCCGCGCTGGCGCACGATTTTCTGAATGCTTTCAATGCCAATGTAGTCAACCATCATGGGGCTCCCGGTCTTGTGTTGTTTTCCATTGTCCGCAGGGGCTGTGCCAAATAAAAGTCAGTAAGTTGATCAAATTAATGGCTTAGTTGAGCAAATCAACAGACTAAATTGGCGATTCGACAATAAAATGGCGCCATGGACGACACCGACCGCCAACTCCTTTCCCTGTTGCGGGACGACGCCCGAGCCTCGGTCGCCTCCATCGCCAAGGTTTTGCGCGTCTCGCGCGGCACGGTGCAAAACCGGCTGGCCAAATTGGAGGCCGACGGCACTATCACCGGCTACACCGTCCGCCTCAAACCCCAGGCCGAGGGCCACCGCATCCGCGCCTTCATGACCGTGGCCGTCGAAGGCAACCGCACGGACGCGGTGCTGGCCGCCCTGCGCGGCGATCCGGCCGTGAGCGCCCTGCACACCACCAACGGCCGCTGGGACATGGTGGCCGAGTTGCAGGCCGACACCCTGGAGGCCTTTGACCGAGTGCTGAGCCGTATCCGCCTGCTCGAAGGCATTGCCAACACCGAGACCAGCCTGCTACTGTCGACCACCAAGCTTTAAACTCCCCTCATGAATCTGGCCCCCGCCCAACTCCAGGAACACCTCAAGCGCGGCTTGAAAAGCCTGTACACCCTGCACGGCGACGAGCCCCTCCTGGTGCAGGAGTTCGCCGACGCGCTGCGCGCTTCGGCACGCGAGCAGGGCTACACCGAGCGCACGGTGCACACCGTGGCCGGTGCGCATTTCGACTGGAGCGAGGTGCTGGCCAGCGGCGGTTCGCTCAGCCTTTTTGCCGACAAGCAGATCGTCGAGATCCGCATCCCCAGCGGCAAACCCGGCAAAGATGGCTCCGTCGCGCTGCAGCAGATCGCCGAACGCGCGCAGGGCGACGACTCCACGCTCACCTTGGTCATGCTGCCGCGGCTGGACAGCATGACGGCCAAGGGCGCTTGGTTCGGCGCGCTCGAAAGCTTCGGCGTCACCGTCAAATTCGACCCGATAGACCGGCGCAGCCTCCCGCAGTGGATTGCCCAGCGCCTGCAACAGCAGGGCCAGCGCGTGGCCGCCGGCGAAGAAGGCCAGCGCACGCTGCAGTTCTTTGCCGATCGGGTGGAAGGCAACCTGCTGGCCGCGCACCAGGAAATCCAGAAGCTGGGACTGCTGTACCCGGCCCAACCCGACAGCGCCCTGAGCTTTGAGCAGGTGGAAAACGCCGTGCTCAATGTGGCGCGCTACGACGTGTTCAAGCTCTCCGAGGCCGTGCTGGGCGGCCAGTCCGTGCGTGTGGCGCGCATGCTCGACGGCCTGCAGTCCGAGGGGGAGTCCGAAGTGCTGGTGCACTGGGCGCTCAGCGAAGACATTCGCAGCATGAAGCGCGTGAAAGACGCTATTCAAGCAGGGCGCCCCATGCCGATGGCGCTGCGCGAAAACCGCGTCTGGGGCGTCAAGGAAAAATTGTTTGAACGCGTGCTGCCGCAAATCGGCGACACCACGTTGTCAAATCTGCTGCACGCTGCACACAAGGTTGACGGCATTGTCAAAGGTCTGAAGCAGCCCGACTGGCCAGCCGATGGCTGGCAGGCGCTGCACCGGCTGGCCGGTATGGTGTGTGAGCAATGCGCCATGCAGGGGCAGGGCCGCCCCAGGCAGGCATAGTCCCCGCGCACCCAGGCGCGCGTTGAGAAGCCTAAAATGGTGCGATGAACGCGCCTGACTCCCACAAAGCCCTTTCTTCTTCCAGCGACCTCGCCGGCGATGTCCCTGGTCTGATGGAAGCGCTCGGATCCAAGGCAAAAGTGGCTTCAGCCCAGGTAGCACGCGCGCAAGCAGCTATAAAAAACAGAGCACTCCTGAATCTGGCCGCCCTGCTGCGTCAGAACCTGGCGGCGCTGGAAGCCGCCAACCAGCGCGATATCGAGCGCGCCACGGCCTCTGGCCTGGCCGGGCCCATGCTGGACCGCCTCAAGCTCACCCCCAAAATCATCGAGACCGTGGCGGTTGGCTGCGAGCAATTGGCTGTGATGCCCGACGTGATTGGCGACATCATCGGCATGAAGGAGCAGCCCAGCGGGATTCGCGTGGGGCAGATGCGCGTACCGATTGGCGTGTTCGGCATGATTTACGAGAGCCGTCCCAATGTGACGATTGAAGCCGCGTCACTGGCGATCAAGAGCGGCAACGCCTGTATTTTGCGCGGCGGCTCCGAAGCGATTGAATCGAACAAGGCGCTGGCTGCGCTGGTGCAGCAGGCGCTGGTGGCCGCCGGCCTGCCCGCCGATGCCGTGCAGCTGGTGCCCACCACTGACCGCGAAGCCGTGGGCCATTTGATCGCCATGCCGCAGTATGTGGACGTGATCATCCCGCGCGGCGGCAAAGGTTTGATCGAGCGCATCAGCCGCGATGCCAAGGTGCCGGTCATCAAGCATCTGGACGGCAACTGCCATGTGTATGTCGACGACCCTTGCGACATCGAGATGGCGGTGAAAGTGGCCGACAACGCCAAAACCCAAAAATACAGCCCCTGCAATGCCAGCGAAGGTTTGCTGGTCGCGCGCGGCGTGGCGGCGCAGTTTCTGCCCAAAATCGGCGCCATCTACGCCGCCAAGGGCGTTGAAATGCGCTGCGATGCCGAATCGCAGGCCATTCTGGCTAGCATTAAAGGCGCCAACCTCAAAGCTGCCACTGAGCAGGACTGGTACGAGGAGTACCTCGCGCCCATCATCAGCATCAAGGTGGTGGCGGGCATTGATGAAGCAATCGCCCACATCAACCAGTACTCCAGCCACCACACCGACGCTATTCTCACGCGCGACCACATCAATGCCCAGCGCTTTTTGCGCGAGGTGGATTCGGCCAGCGTCATGGTGAATGCGAGCACCCGCTTCGCCGATGGATTCGAGTTTGGGCTGGGTGCCGAAATTGGCATCAGCACCGACAAATTCCATGCGCGCGGGCCGGTCGGGATTGAGGGGCTCACTTCCCTTAAGTACGTGGTACTGGGGCAGGGCGAAGTCAGGACCTGATTCGTTAACCTGACAAATAGGAATCTGTATTCATGATACTTACGCGCCGCCCATTGCCGTTTGTACTGGCAGCGTCTCACCACGGGATGATGATCGTCAATCGCAATGATTACCAGGATACCCCTGAAGGCAGGTACGGTGTCGGCCACCAGGTGCTTGAATATGCCTCCTTTGATCCTGCTGAAGTTGATGACGTGCTTCAGTTGCTGGACATGCGACACGAATTCTTCGGGGATGGTCTCGTAGCGATCGATGGGGGAGCCAATATTGGCGTGCACACCCTCGAATGGGCCCGGCACATGCAGGGATGGGGCAAAGTAGTTGCATTCGAAGCGCAGGAGCGGGTGTTTTATGCACTCGCCGGAAATATCGCCCTGAACAACTGCTTTAACGCCAACGCCCATTACGCGGCTTTAGGATCGCAGGAAGGCAGCATCACTGTGCCTATGCTGGATTACAGCCAGCCTTCCAGTTTTGGGTCACTTGAACTTCGCAAGAAGAGCCAGAACGAGTTCATCGGCCAGGACATAGATTATTCCGAAGCTGCTGGCAAAAAAGTACGGATGATGACTATTGACGGCCTTGACTTGCCACGCCTTGACTTCATCAAGCTTGACATTGAAGGCATGGAGATCGAAGCGTTGACGGGGGCACTGCAGGCCTTGCAAAAGCACAAACCCATGATGGTGATCGAAGTCATCAAGACCAATCGCTCGGACTTGACGCAACTTCTGGAGCGTTATGGCTACACGACCCGCCCCATGGGCGTCAACATCATCGCGCTCCATTTGACAGATCCCGCCTTGGCCCGTCTGGATTCGACCTCCTGACCTGGGTGGATTTTTCTGTTTTGAAGGTTCCAGTCACGCCTTGTAACCCGCCGGCCCGTCCCAATATCCCTAGAATCCGGTCAGATATAACCGAACACGGGCCTGCCGGGTTCAGGTCTTAAAAGCGAAAATCGACCCTTGGCGAGGACAATTTTTGACGATTTTGCAGGCCCATCTCTGCACATGGGTCAAGAAAGCGGCGAAAAAAATACCGCTGCAGCTGATTTGCAGACGACGACTTTTGAGCCCCGGCAGACTATTGACAACAACATCCCGCAGCAGAAAGTGGCCGCATGGTTCCGCACCTCATCACCGCCCTGAACGGCCCTATCAACGAACTCGAACAACGGGTCCTGGACTCCACGCCGGCGATTGAGCGCTGGTTCCGGCTGGAGTGGATGGAGCACACGCCGCCGTTTTACAGCTCGGTCGACATCCGCAACGCCGGCTTCAAGCTCGCCCCGGTTGACACCAACCTCTACCCCGGCGGCTGGAACAACCTGACGCCCGAAATGCTGCCGCTGGCGGTGCAGGCCGCCATGGCCGCGATCGAAAAAATCTGCCCCGAGGCGCGCAACCTGCTGGTCGTGCCCGAGAACCACACGCGCAACAGCTTTTACCTGTCCAACGTGCTGCAGCTCAAGCGCATTTTTCACCAGGCCGGCCTCAATGTGCGTTTCGGCTCGCTGAGCTCCGACATCAAGGAGCCCACCACGCTGAACCTGCCGACCGGAGAGACCATCACGATCGAGCCGCTGATCCGGACCGACCGCCGCTTGGGCCTGAAAGACTTCGACCCCTGCACCATTTTGCTGAACAATGACCTGTCGGCCGGCATCCCCGGCATCCTGGAAGACCTCAACGAGCAGTACCTGTTGCCGCCGCTGCATGCCGGCTGGTCGGTGCGCCGCAAGTCGCGGCACTTCAAGGCCTACGAAGAAGTTTCCAAGCGTTTCGGCAAGCTGCTGGGCATAGACCCCTGGCTTATCAACCCCATGTACGCCCAGTGCGGTGAAGTCAACTTTGCCGAAGAAACCGGCATGGACTGCCTGACCACCAACGTCGATGCGCTGCTCACCAAAATCAAGCGCAAGTACAAGGAATACGGCATCAACGAAAAGCCTTTTGTCGTCGTCAAGGCGGACAATGGCACCTACGGCATGGGCATCATGACGGTGCGCGACGTGAAAGACCTGGACGCGCTGAACCGCAAGACGAAAAACAAGATGAGCACGACAAAAGACGGCCAGCCGCTGTCCGAAGTGATCATCCAGGAAGGCGTGCTGACCAACGAGCGCGTCAACGACGCCGTGGCCGAGCCCGTGGTCTACATGATGGACCGCTACGTGGTGGGCGGCTTTTACCGCGTGCATGCAGAGCGCGGTGTGGACGAAAACCTCAATGCGCCCGGCGCCAGCTTTGTGCCGCTGGCCTTTGCCGACAGCGGCCGCCTGCCGCAGCCCGGCGAGAAGCCCGGCTCCAGCAGCCCCAACCGCTTCTATATGTATGGCGTGATCGCCCGACTGGCGATGCTTGCTGCGAGCTATGAACTCGAAGCCACCGACCCGGACGCCGAGGTTTACGACTAACACCCCTATCGTTCTCACTTCGCTACGCTTCGTGTAGTGCCGTTTCCCCTTGCAGGGGACGCCGCAAGGCATCCGGCAAAGCCGGCCTGCCCGCGGCCGCTTTCGAAAGTCAGGGAGCTTATGTGTCCGCGACGGCTCGAATTAGGAGTCTTTTAGGCGTCTGGCCCAAGCAGGCCGTGCGCAAGCAGCTATTAAAAAAGTAGCGCCCAGAATTCACCTGCCTGCGCTGGCTTCCCCGGCATCGGCGGGGCCGGTTTGTTACAAGTTGTTGCGGTGCAACAAAATCGGGATTAGTTGGATTTAGGGGTGTTCGCCGACTTGCAAGCAGGGCACCCGGGCGCAAAATAGCGTTCCCAAAGGTAACCATTCCCGCCGCTTTGGACCCGCTTGAACGGGCCGAGTGCAAAGACGGGAAGTTTTTGTGTCCAGTAAAAAATCATCACTCGCGGCGCTCACCCTGGGCGCCATTGGTGTCGTCTACGGCGACATCGGAACCAGCGTCCTGTATGCCGTCAAGGAAGTTTTCGGTTCCGGGCATGTTCCCTTTACCCCAGACAACGTCTACGGCATCCTGTCCATCTTCTTCTGGACGCTGACCGTCATTGTCTCGATCAAGTATGTGGCGCTGGTGCTGCGCGCCGACAACAACGGTGAAGGCGGCCTGATCGCCATGTTGGCGCTGGCCTCCACCGCGGTGAAAGACAAGCCCCAGCTGCGCAAGACCTTGCTGATCGTTGGCATCTTCGGCACTTCCCTGTTTTATGGCGATGGCGTCATCACGCCGGCGATTTCGGTGCTGTCGGCCGTCGAAGGCCTGGAAGTCGTCTCGCCTGCCTTCAAGCAGGGCGTGATCCCTATCACCCTGGTCATTTTGTTTGCCCTTTTTGCGGTGCAAAAGCACGGCACGGCGGGCATAGGCAAATTTTTCGGCCCCATCACGCTGATCTGGTTTGCCGTGCTGGCGTTGCTGGGCATTTCGCAGATCGTGACCCATCCCGAAATCCTGGTGGCAGTCAGCCCGCACTACGCGGTGATGTTCATGTGGGCCAACCCCGGTACCACCTTCATCATTCTGGGCGCCGTCGTGCTGTGCGTAACCGGCGCCGAGGCGCTTTACGCCGACCTTGGCCACTTCGGCAAAAAACCGATTCGCCTGGCGTGGTTTTCCGTGGTCATGCCTTCGCTGGTGCTCAATTACTTCGGCCAGGGCGCGCTGCTCATCGGCAACCCTGCCGCAGTGAAGAACCCGTTTTTCCTGATGGCGCCCGAGTGGGCGCTGCTGCCGCTGGTGGGCCTGGCCACCATGGCTACCGTGATCGCCTCGCAGGCGCTGATCACCGGCGCCTTCAGCGTGACCAAGCAGGCCATCCAGATGGGCTACCTGCCGCGCCTCAATATCCAGCACACCAGCGTGCGCGACACCGGCCAGATCTACATGCCCTTCGTCAACTGGGGCCTCTTCATCACCATCGTGCTTGCGGTGGTGATGTTTCGCTCGTCCAGCAACCTGGCGGCCGCGTACGGCATTGCGGTATGCACCGACATGCTGATCACCACCATCCTGACTTTTTACGTGATCCGTTACGGCTGGAAGTATCCGCTGAGCCTGTGCATTGCGGCGACCGGTGTTTTCTTTGTCGTCGACTTCGCCTTCTTTGCCTCCAACCTGATGAAGCTGTTCGCCGGCGGCTGGTTCCCGCTGGTGATTGGCGGCGCCGTGTTCACGCTGATGATTACCTGGAAGGAAGGCCGCCACCTGCTCAATGAAAAGCTGCGAGCCGATGCGATCGATTTACCGAGCTTCCTGGACGCCGTCTTCGTCAGCCCGCCGGCCCGTGTCGAAGGCACCGCCGTATTCCTGACAGCCGAGCCTGGCAGTGTGCCCAACGCGCTGCTGCACAACCTCAAGCACAACAAGGTGCTGCATGAGCAGAATCTGTTCGTGACGGTGCGCAACCATGAGATCCCCTGGATCGGCATGAACAAGCGCCTGGAGATCGAATCACTGGGTCACGACTGCTGGCAGGTCAACGTGCACTACGGCTTCAAGAACGACCTGGACCTGCCCAAGGCCCTGCAGCAGATCAAGGGCCGGGGCTGCGAGCTGGAGTCGATGACGACCAGCTATTTCCTCTCGCGCGACACGGTGATCCCGACCATCGGCAGCGGCATGGCACCCTGGCGCGAGAAACTGTTTGCTCAGATGCACCACAACGCCAGCGGTGCGGCAGACTTCCTGAACCTGCCAAACAACTCGGTGGTGGAACTGGGCAGCAAGATCGAGATCTGAGGGTTTCTGGCCGCTCCGGCTTTGCCAGAGGACTCGTTTTAAATATCTGGCACGCGTATTCCTGCCTGCGTTGAATTGTTGATGCCGATCCATAGCTGCTCGCGCCTGGCCGTATGGGCAAGCCGCATAAAGCATGCTGGTGAAATTGTTAGAGCTTCATGCGCGGAGCTACGTGCCCTTGCCGCGCATGATGGCAGCGGATACATCCGGGGTTGTTTCGGCATAGCGCCTGAACTCCATGGTGTAGGTAGCCCGGCCCTGCGTGAGTGAGCGCAAGGTGGTCGAGTAGCCGAACATTTCCGACAGCGGCACCTCGGCGCGCACCAGCTTGCCGCCGCCGCCCGCAATGTCTTCCATGCCCTGCACCATGCCGCGCCGCGATGAGAGGTCGCCCATCACATTGCCCATGAAGTCTTCGGGCATTTCAACCTCGACCGCCATCACGGGCTCCAGCAGCACCGGCTTGGCACGGCGCATGGCTTCCTTGAAGGCGAGCGAACCGGCCATGCGAAACGCGTTCTCGTTCGAATCGACATCATGGTAGGAGCCAAACACCAGCGTGGCCTTCACATCGACCACCGGGTAGCCCGCCAGCACGCCGGCCTTGAGTGTTTCCACAATGCCCTTGTTGACCGCTGGAATGTATTCACGTGGAATTACGCCGCCCTTGATGGCATCGACGAACTCATAGCCCTTGCCCGAAGGCTGCGGCTCCAGGTTGAGCACCGCGTGTCCGTACTGCCCGCGACCGCCCGACTGCTTGATGAATTTGCCTTCAACATCGTTCACCGCCTGCCGGATCGTCTCGCGGTAGGCCACCTGCGGCTTGCCCACATTGGCTTCGACGCTGAACTCCCGCTTCATGCGGTCCACCAATATCTCCAGGTGCAGCTCGCCCATGCCCGAGATGATCGTCTGGCCCGACTCCTCGTCGGTGTGCACGCGGAACGAAGGGTCTTCCTGCGCGAGGCGGTTCAGTGCGATGCCCATTTTTTCCTGGTCGGCCTGAGTCTTGGGCTCCACGGCTTGTGAAATAACAGGCTCGGGGAATACCATTTTCTCCAGGATGATCACGTGGGCCGGGTCACACAGCGTGTCGCCGGTGGTGGCTTCCTTCAGGCCCACGGCGGCCGCGATGTCGCCTGCGCGCACTTCCTTGACCTCGTTGCGTTCATTGGCGTGCATCTGCAGAATGCGGCCCAGGCGCTCGCGCTTGCCCTTGACGGGGTTGTAGACCGTGTCGCCGGCTTTGATCACACCCGAGTACACGCGGAAGAAGATCAGCTGGCCGACATAGGGGTCGGTCATGATCTTGAAGGCCAGCGCCGAGAAGGGCTCGTCGTCAGTCGGGTGGCGCTCGGCCTCGCCGTCGTCCTCGGTGTGGCCGAGGATGGCGGGTACGTCCACCGGCGAAGGCATGTAGTCGATCACCGCGTCCAGCATGGCTTGCACGCCCTTGTTCTTGAAGGCGCTGCCGCAGAGCATGGGCACGATCTCGTTGGCGATGGTTCGCTGGCGCAGGCCCTGCTTGATTTCATCCTCGCTCAGGGGTTCGCCCGCCAGGTATTTGTTCAGCAACTCGTCATTGGCTTCAGCGGCCGCCTCAATCATCTTGGTGCGCCACTCGTTGGCGGTCTCCACCAGGTCTGCCGGAATGTCGCCATACTCGAAATGCAGGCCCTGGCTGGTGTCGTCCCAGATGATGGCCTTCATCTTGACGAGGTCTACCACGCCTTGAAAATGGTCTTCCGCGCCCACCGGAATCTGCACCGGCACAGCCACGCCTTTGAGACGCTCGCTGATCTGGCGCTGCACGCGGAAAAAGTCCGCGCCCACGCGGTCCATCTTGTTGACGAAGGCCAGGCGCGGCACCTTGTATTTGTTGGCCTGGCGCCAGACGGTTTCTGACTGCGGCTGCACGCCGCCCACGGCGTCATATACCATCACCGCGCCGTCGAGCACGCGCATGGAGCGCTCCACCTCGATGGTGAAGTCCACGTGGCCGGGCGTGTCGATGATGTTGATGCGGTGCTCGGGGTAGTTGCCGGCCATGCCTTTCCAGAAGGCGGTGGTCGCTGCCGAGGTGATGGTGATGCCGCGCTCCTGCTCCTGCTCCATCCAGTCCATGGTGGCCGTACCTTCATGGACTTCGCCGATCTTGTAGTTCACACCTGTGTAGAACAGGATGCGTTCGGTCGTGGTGGTCTTGCCGGCATCGATGTGCGCGCTGATGCCAATGTTGCGATAACGCTCGATAGGGGTGTGACGGGGCATGGCGAACTCCTTTTTTGCCGGTCCGCGCTTGTTGGATTTGTTTGCACGGCCAGTTCACCAGTTTGCGCCAAAGCGCCGGTCTTTGCTCGGTTTTCCCCGAGCACCCACGTCGGGTGTGGGCCCTGGCGTCAGGCCGCTTGCAGCATTTCGGCCATGAAGGCAGGCAGAGGCCTGCCGTCCGACAACAGGTATTTCGCCATGGGGATCACCGCGCTCTGCACCGAAGGCCGCGCACTCATCCTGTCGCGCCATGCCAGCAGCAACGGCGTAGCCGGTGTAAGGGGCGCGCCCAGGCGTTCGCCAAACAGCATCGCCATGTACAGCGCGATATCGGCAAACGAGAAGCTCTCCATCACGAACTCCCGCCCTTGCAGGAGATTTTCAAGCCGCGTGTAGAAGGCCCGCGCACCATCAATTGCGGCTACCGCTTGCGGATCGTCCAGGCTGTGCTGCAGGCCCATGAGCCGGATGATGTGAGGAAAGTAAACCTCGTCCGACATGTGCTCCATCTGGCGGGCGCGGGCGCGGGCGGCGATGCCGGCCGGCCACAGCGCGGGCTGGGGCTGCAGGTCTTCAAGGTATTCCAGGATCTGCGTCGAGTCAAACAGCTCCAGGTCGCCGTTGATCAGTACGGGCACCTGTTTTTTCGGGTTGATTCGCACGACCTCCGGATGCTTGGGTGAGTAGCCCCCGGTCTGCGTGAAGGGCACCATGACGATATCGAGCGGTATGCCTTTTTCAAACGCAGCGATCTGCACCTTGGCGCCGAACATGCTGAGGCGGGCTGAATAGAGACGAATTGCGGGCGTTTTGTCTGTAAAGGTGTGCGGCATGGGTGGGTGAGTTTCGTGGTGATGGGCGTTTGTTCAATGACTATGACGTGGAGGGCGGCGGCTCACGGTCAAACAAGCCGGGCGCGCCGCCGATTTCCGCGCCTTCAATCAGCAGCATGCGCAACTTGGTCGAGACGCCACCCGGCGCTGAGAAGCCGCCCGACTGCGCGCCTGCGGCCAGCACGCGGTGGCAAGGCACGATGATGGGAAACGGGTTATGCCCCAACGCCTGACCCACGGCACGCGCCGAGCCGGGTTCGCCAAGCTCGGTGGCGATATCGCCGTATGTGCATGTTTTGCCCGGAAGGACTTCCTGTGCAATCGCATAAACCCGGCGGTGAAACGGGGGAATGCGGCGCAGATCCAGTATGCAGAACCGCAAATCGCGGGCGTCACCTGCCAGCAGGGCTGTCATGGCGTCTATGGCCAGCTGCATGTCCTGTGGTGGCGTGGCGGGCGCGAGCGGCGCAAACTCTCCCCGCAGACGGGACAACATGCGGCGCTCCGATGTTTCGGGCAAGCGCACGGCTGCAATGCCGTGTGCGTTCCATACCAGCGCGCACTGCCCAACAGCAGTGTCAAAAAGCGCGAATGTGTGGAGTTCATTGTCAGCGGCCATGGTGCCCGACATGCTACACGCGACCGGTATCCGAGGTTTGAGGCATTTCGACATTGGAAGATCGGCGCTGCCACTGCGTCAAAAAAATCCATCGCATGTACCGAAACGAAGTGAGCGAATCTCCAGCGCCAATTGGATGGAGTTTTCCTCATGTGTTGCTGGCCGGCCGTAGGCGCACGTAAGGTCTGTTGTTCTTGCCGCATCGTCAATGCAAACTGGTGAATGTAAGAATTAATTTCGTTACCTATCTTGCACACCACTGAAGCTTTTAATTTTCTGCAGACGTACCATGCGTTCTTTTTGAAGGAACTCACAATGGCAACACCGTTCTTTGGCAAGCGAGAAAACGAGACACCAACGGGCTTGCGTCATGGCCCGGGAAATGGTTATGGGACCACGGGCACGTCCAGTGCTTCCGGCGCGCTGCAGCCGGGTGCATCGTCCTCAAATGTGAACCAGCAAAACACCGCCAAGGCGGTCAATGAAGCGCCTGCGAGCACGGGAAAAGAAGGCGGCAGCAAGTTGACGGTCGGCCCCAACATCAAACTGAAGGGCGTGGAGATCACGGACTGCGATACGCTGGTGGTCGAAGGCCTGGTGGAAGCCACCATGGATTCGCGAGTGATCCAGATTGCCGAGCAGGGTGCGTTCAAGGGCTCCGCAGAAATCGACGTGGCGGAAATCCGTGGGGAGTTCAACGGCAACCTTACAGTGCGGCAGAAACTGGTGATTTACTCGACCGGGAAAGTCACGGGCATCATCCGCTACGGCAAGCTGGTGATTGAAGAAGGCGGCCAGCTCTCAGGCGAGATCCTGTTCGGTGCGCTGGCTGCGGCCAAGCCGGCGAGTGCGGTCAAACCAGGTTTGCAGGCGGTGTAGGAGACTTAAAGCAAAAACAGGGCGCGTTTCTAACGCGCCACCGAAACCTCCACATCACTTTCCTGCTGCTCGCGGCAGGAAAGTGATGCGGGGTTTTCGTGTTCGCCGTTCTGGCTACTGCCACCGGAACGCCAGCGGTACCAGCGCGGACGCCAGAACCACCTGCAGGCCCAGCGCCAACCCGGCGGAGCGCCCGCGTCGGCATTGACCTGCAAGGCCCGCGCGGCGCCCAGCCCGTGAGATGCCGTGCCCAGCGCAAAACCACGCGGCCCAGCCTGCAGCGTCAACGGGAATTCGCAAGGCGTCAAACAGGTATTTGCCGCTGAGCGCACCCACGAGGCCAGTAACCACGGCAAACACAGCCGCCAGCGCAGGGATTCCGCCGATCTTTTCCGCAATACCCATGGCGACTGGTGCGGTGACAGATTTGGGCGCAAGCGACAGGGTAACTTCGACGGGCAAGCCTGCGGCCCATCCCTGCAACAATGCCGATCCGCTGGCCGCAGCACCACCGGCTACGGCCGCAAGCAGCAGCCGACCCCGGCGCAGTTCTTCGCGCCGCAACCATAGTGGCCATGCCAGTGCCACCACCGCAGGGCCGAGCAGGAAATGGATGAACTGGGCGCCCGCAAAATAGGTGGGGTAAGGCACGCCGGTGGCCAGCAGGGCACCGGCCAGGCAGACGACCGTCCAGGTGCAGCATCAGCACGGTCACGAGCAAACCCGCCGAAGTGGACGCCACCACGACCAGCAGCATGCGTGCGCCGTACTGGCTGACCAGTGACGGACGGGTCATCATCCCGACGTCGACGGGTACAAAGAGTAACGAAAGGTGCGAGAGCAAGAAGTCTGCGCACACTGCCACAGGGCTGCGCACCGTGTCTGACTGGAGGCCCGGCAGAAGCAAAACCACGCCAATCACAGGGCCCGAAAACGGCAGGGAAAACCGCGGGAAAGAAGTTCCCCTGCGGACTGAAAAACGAGTAACCAGGCCAAATTCCGCGATGCTGTCATGACATGATTTCCACGGCAGGTGGGTGCACTCTCGATGCGAGGGCAACGCCGGGAATTGCTGGGATGGTCATGGCAATACCCATCTGGAAAGTTTAAGGGCTGGAAAAAAGATCTCCTTGCGGCCACTCCCGCACCGCATTCGCCGCGCCCCACAGTGCCTGGTCGATGTCTTTGAAGAATGCGCGGCGCCCGGATGGGTCCGGCCTGGAATTGAAGGCTACCACCCATGCATAGCCTTGCCGGGTCCGAAGTGCCAGGGTCTGCAGGCCCGGCTGGCTGCCCGTGTGCCACCAGTTATCACCTTTGTCACTCCTGACGACGTGGATGCCTGCCGCATAAAAGCTGCGCGGATTGCCATCTTTTTCCAGCATCGGCTCGCTGCGCATGGTTTGCAACGATTCCTCATTCAGAAGCCGTTTCCCCCGTGCGCCGTCGATCGCCAGGAAAAACTTCAGCACATCTGTTGGCGTTGCAATCCAGGCGCCCAGCGCGTCCATGTTTTCGACGGAGTAGGAGCCGTAAGGGCTGGGCACATTCGCGTTCGTAACACCCGGTGCGCCGCGCTGCAGCGGCTCTCCGGGATACGCGTAGTACTTCGTCTCGCCCTGCCGGCTCTCGGTGCTGCTTGCGGCCTGAAAGCCTTTGCCGGTGGACGGCATCAGAAACTCCCGGCTGCTGAAGGTACGGTAGGACTCGCCGGTGACGACTTCCACAACCCTTCCGAGCATGCAGTAGCCGGTATTGGAATAGGCGAAGCGCTCGCCGGGCGCGAAATCCAGCTTGTCCTGAAGGGAATCCCGGATGATCGCATCGCAGCTGACGGGTGCCACGCCTTGCCGGCGGGCAACGGCTCCGAGCCGGGGCTGAAAAAACGGATCACCAGAGCGCTCCCGATCGAATCCGCCTGAATGCTGAAGCAGGTGCCGGATGCTGATGTCCTTGACGCGCGGGTCGGCGGGGGAGGAGGGTGCTATTCCGGCTTTTTCGAAAAGGGGCAGCACCGGGTCGTCCAGCTTCAGCTTTCCGTCCTCCGCCAGCTTGAGCACCATGACTGCTGTCAAGGTCTTGTTGATGCTTCCCATGCGGAACAGGGTTTGCGGCGTCATGGCTTCCTGCTTGTCCCTGTCGGCATAGCCGTAACCTTTGGCAAGGAGCAGCTTGCCGTCCTTGGCCACGACCAGGCTGGCGCCCGGGACATCGTATTTCTTCATGACTTCCAGCATGGCCTTGTCGAAGGGCTCGAGGTGGGGCAGTGACTGCCCCACCTCGAGGCACCAGCCCCACGGCGAAACGAACGCCAGCAAGGCGCCTGCCAGGCCACGGGAGACCTGGCGGCGCATGGTGGAAAAACCGATGGACAGCGTCGTATGCATTTTTTGGGCCGTGGGTTGCCCGCGCAGTCTATGAGGTTTTCATGCGGCTGCGTCTTTCGCCTAAAAGCGCGGTAAATCGGGGTGCTTGATCTGCCCGCCCCGTACCAGCATTTTTCCGTATTCGGCGCAGCGGTTCAGCGTCGGGATCACCTTGCCCGGGTTGAGCAGGCCTTTGCTGTCGAACGCGCGTTTGACACCGAACATCTGCTCGTTTTCCTCGGCGGAGAACTGCACGCACATGGAGTTGAGCTTTTCCACGCCCACGCCGTGTTCGCCCGTCACGGTGCCGCCCATCGCGACACTGGTTTCCAGGATGTCTGCGCCGAAGAGTTCACAGCGGTGCAATTGGTCGGGATCATTGGCATCAAACAAAATCAGCGGGTGCAGATTCCCGTCGCCCGCGTGGAACACATTGGCGCAGCGCAGCTGGTATTTCTTTTCCATCTCGGCGATAGCCAGCAGGATGTCGGCCAGGCGCTTGCGCGGGATGGTGGAGTCCATGCACATGTAGTCGGGGCTGATGCGTCCCGATGCGGGGAAGGCGTTTTTGCGGCCACTCCAGAAGCGCAGGCGTTCAGCCTCGTCCTGGCTCACCGCAATGGCCGTGGCGCCACAGCGGCGCAGCACGTCGGTCATGCGGCCGATTTCTTCTTCAACTTCCTCCGGCGTGCCGTCGCTTTCGCACAGCAAGATGGCTTCGGCGGTGAGGTCGTAGCCGGCGTGCACAAAGTCTTCCACTGCGGCCGTCATCGGCTTGTCCATCATCTCAAGGCCGGCGGGAATGATGCCCGCCGCAATTACGGCGGCTACGGCATCGCCGGCTTTGCGCAGGTCGTCAAAGCTGGCCATGATGCAACGCGCCAGCTGAGGCCTGGGTATCAGTTTCACCGTCACCTCTGTGGTCACGGCCAGCATGCCTTCGCTTCCGATGATGACGCTCAGCAGGTCATAGCCTGCTCCATCGAGTGCATCACTGCCGAATTCAACTTCCTCTCCTTCAATGGTGAAGCCTCTGACCTTGAGCACGTTGTGTACCGTCAGCCCGTACTTGAGGCAATGCACGCCACCCGAGTTCTCGGCCACGTTGCCGCCTATGGTGCAGGCTATTTGGCTGGAAGGGTCGGGCGCGTAATAAAGGCCCAGCGGCGCGGCCGCTTCGGAAATGGCGAGGTTGCGCACGCCGCCCTGCACCACGGCCGTGCGGCTGATGGCGTCGAGTTTGAGAATCTTGTTGAACTTGGCCAGCGATAGCGTGACGCCCAGCTTGTGCGGCATGGCGCCGCCGGAAAGCCCGGTGCCGGCGCCGCGCGCGACCACCGGCACTTCCAGCGCATGGCAGCTCTTGAGCACGGCCTGCACCTGGTCATAGGTCTCGGGCAAAGCCACAACCAGCGGCCGCTGGCGGTAGGCGGTCAGGCCGTCGCACTCGTAAGGTGTGGTGTCTTCGTTGTTCCACAGCAGGGCATGAGCCGGCAACACCGCCCGCAGCGCTCGCACGACCTGCGACTGCCGTTCCGAGCGTTCAAGCTGGCTTTGCTGTTTGAGCGAGGCGGGGGCGTTCATGGTCTGTCTGGCTCCGGGGTTGAAACCAGACTGTAGGGCAAGCGGCGGCGGCCGGGTTGAAGAAATTTAATGCCGGGTGTGAAATGCCGGCCGCCAGAATCCGCTCAAAACGGGAAGAGCTTCAAGACTTCGTTCCCGGAGCCTTGCCGGCGCCGGGCGTGTCGTAAAACTTGACCTTGCCGGTCTTCACGTCGTACATGGCCCCCACGATCAGGATTTCTCCCTTTTGCTCCATCTCGCGCAGGATGGGGCTCTTCTCGCGAATCGTTTCCACTGTGAGATGCACATTGCTCTCCGCCACCATCTCGACAAAGGCATAGTTCTTGGACGTGCGATCCTTGATGTCGGCGGACACCAGGTTCGCGGCTGGCTTGATCTTGCCGATGAGTCCCGTCAGGTTGCCCAATTGGGCGTCGTCGCAAGCACCCTTGATGGCACCGCAGCTGGTGTGACCCATCACCACCAGCAGTTTGGCGCCCATGACTTTGTGTGCGAATTCCAGGCTACCCAGGATGTCTTCGTTGACGATGTTGCCTGCCACGCGTGCGTTGAAAAGGTCACCTATGCCCTGGTCAAACACAATCTCGGCCGGTGCGCGCGAATCAATGCACGACACTATGCTGGCCAGTGGGAACTGGCCGTCCGCGGTGGCCTTCACTTCCTTGAGGTAGTTTTGGTGGCGCGGCTTGCCGGAAACGAAACGCGTATTGCCGGCCTTGAAGCGCGACAGGATTTGCACGGGCGTCACAGCGGCCTGGCACTCCTTGGCGTCCTGGATGGGACAGAAGGTGCCGGGCTTGACGGCCTTGGCCGCGGCCGCCTTACCCTCGGCATGAACCGCAGGCGACAGGGCGAGCATGGAGAGCAGGACGCCGGCCACGCCGACGGCCAATTGATTTTTCCTCATAAGATTTTCCCTCGTTGAACGGGTTGGTTTTTTTGGCTATGTGCAGCCGGCCGGGCCCTCCCCCGGTGTCACGGCCAGCCCATCATAAGCATGAGCCGGTACGGACGCAAAACCACTTATCGGACGGCGTCAGGACCTGTTAGTGCTATTTGTTTACGCAGGATGCGCTGCATGTCAAAGGCCTTGAGCAAGGCACAAAACTCAGGGGCCCCGTCAAGGCTTTGCAACGCCGAGCGGCGGCCTTCTCATTAACAGGCCTTGGGGCCCTAACCCAGGCTTTTGCGCAGCCAGTCGGCAAAAGCCGCGCATTCCCAGCGGTCCATGGTGCCGGTGCGCCAGCACAGGTAATGTGCGTGCGGGCTGGGAATATTACCGGCGAACACTTCGTTGCTGCCCAGCCGCACCAGCGAGCCGTTTTCCAGCCAGGGCGCGCCCAGCTTGAGACGTATCAACGCGATGCCCATGCCGGCCGCGGCGGCATCGCACATCAGGCCGATGTCGTTGAACTGGGAGCCGTCGGTGGGTTCGGGCCAATCAAGTTTGTGGGCGGCAAACCACGTGCGCCATGGCTCCAGCGGCGAGCGCAACAGGCTTTCGCCTTCGAGATCTTCAGCCGCCTCAAAGGGGCCGTGTTCGCGCACAAAAGCCGGTGAGGCGAGCGGCGCGACTTCGTCCTTGCTGAGGCAGACGTGCTCCAGGTCCGCATAGCGGCCGGTGCCGAAGCGCACGATGAGGTCGGCATCCTCGGCCACCACGTCCAGCAGGGGGATGGACACCTGCAGCGTCAGGTCGATTTCAGGATAGGCATCGGTGAACTGGCGCAGGCGTGGAATCAGGATGGAGCGTGCGAACGTGGGCGTGACCGCCAGCCGTAACTTGCGCTTGCCGGGGGCGGCGCTTTGCCCGGCAGCGCCGGGAAATTTCTGCAGTGTGGCCAGGCCTTCGCGCACATGCGCCAGGTATTCGCTGCCTTCGGTGGTCAATGAAAAATCGGCACGGCCAAACAGCTTGGTGCCGATGATCTGCTCCAGCTGCTTGACGCGGTGGCTGACCGCACTGGGCGTGACGCAGAGTTCTTCGGCCGCCTGGGTCACGCTACGCAGCCGCGCCAGCGCCTCAAAGGTCAGCAGGCATTGAATGGGTGGGATTCGGGCAGGAGTAGCCATGTCTACTAGTGAACGCTACGCGTCGTTTGCGACGCTTCTTTGCAAGCAGGAGCCGCGGAACCGGCTTTGCCGGGCCGCAGGCGCAGCGGCCCCCGAGGGGGGCAGGAAGCTACACGCAGTGAGCGACCGTGGGGGCTCATGGCTATTTAAAGATGACAGTCTTGTGGCCGTTCAAAAGCACACGATGTTCACTGTGCCACTTGACGGCGCGTGCAAGTACCCGGCTTTCGGTGTCCTTGCCGCGGGCGGTCAGGTGTTCGACTGTGTCCTTGTGATCAACCCGGGTCACATCCTGTTCGATGATCGGGCCTTCATCAAGGTCTGCCGTAACGTAATGCGCCGTCGCGCCTATCACCTTCACACCGCGTTCATGTGCCTGGTAATACGGTCTGGCGCCCTTGAAGCTCGGAAGCATGCTGTGGTGGATATTGATGGCACGTCCCGAGAGCGAGTTGCACATGTCGTTGCTGAGCACTTGCATGTAGCGCGCCAGCACGACCAGTTCGGCACCCTCTGCCTCGATGATTTCAAGTTGCTTTGCTTCGACCTGCGCCTTGGTGGCCGCCGTCACCGGGATGTGGTGGAAAGGAACGTTGTAGCTTGCCGCCAGCTGGTAAAAATCGCGGTGGTTGCTGATGATGGCGCGCACATCCAGCGGCACCATGCCGGACTTCCAGCGAAACAGCAGGTCGTTGAGGCAATGGCCGTCGCGGCTGACCATGATCACGGTACGCATGGCAGCTTCTGTCGAGTGAAGCTTCCACTTCATGCTGAAAGGTGAGGCGAATGCTTCGAGCTGCACCTTCAGTTCTTCCTGGGTCAGCTGGTCGCAGGCAAACTGAACCCGCATGAAGAAGAGTCCGGTGTCGTGGTCGTTGTACTGCGCAGCTTCCTCAATATTGCCGCCGTTCTGCAACAGGAAGCCAGAGACCGCGTGAACAATGCCCATACGGTCCGGGCAGGACAGGGTAAGGATATAAGCGTGATTCATAGGGGGTGAATTGTCGCAGGTGAAGACTGTGTCTGCCCGGCCGGCGGGCAATTGACGGTGCAGGGCGGCGGCAAGAGTGCCAGAATGCAAGATCAAGCGCTGCTATCCCAGCTTCACTCCTTTCGACGCAGGAAAGAAATCACCATGGCCTACCAGAATTTCAACATGGAGCACCAGTGGCTCCCGTTCACGCCCAACCGCAGCTTCAAAAAAGACCCGCGCGTGTTTGTGGCCGCAGACGGCATGCATTTCACGACGCACGACGCGCGCCAGGTGATCGACGGTATTTCCAGCCTGTGGTGCGTGGGCGCCGGCCACAATCGCAAGCCCATCAACGACGCCATCAAGAAGCAGCTCGATACGCTGGACTACGCGACCGCTTTCCAGGCCAGCAACGACCAGGCCTTCAAGGCCGCCGAGATCATCGCAGGCATGGCGCCCGGCGACCTCAACAAGGTGCTGTTTTGCAATTCGGGCTCAGAAGCCGCGGACACGTCGTTGAAGGTCGCGCTGGCTTACCACCGTGCGCGGGGCGAAGGCCACCGTAATGTATTCATCGGCCGTGAAAAGGGCTACCACGGCGTTGGTTTCGGCGGCATGAGCGTGGGCGGCATTCCGGCCAATCGCAAGGTATATGGCGCCGCGTTGCTGCCTCGCGTGGACCACATGCGTTTCATCCATGACCCGGTCAACCACGCCTACATCAACGGTACTGAGCCCGTATGGCAGGAAGACCTGCTGCTGGAGCTGGAAAATCGCATCCTGCCGCTGCACGACCCGAGCAACGTGGCTGCCGTCATCGTCGAGCCGGTATCAGGAAGCGCCGGATGGTACCTGCCGCCCAAGGGCTACCTGAAACGCCTGCGCGAAATTTGCGACAAGCACGGCATCCTGCTGATTTTTGATGAAGTTATCACGGGTTTCGGCCGCCTGGGCACCGGTTTCGGGGCGGACTATTACGGTGTGGTGCCCGACATGCTCAATTTCGCCAAATGCGTGACCAACGGTGTCATCCCGCTGGGCGGTGTGATCTGCTCCGACCGCATCTATGACGGCATGATGAATGCCAATGCCGGTGCGCCCGAGCATGCCGTGGAGTTCTTTCACGGCTATACCTACTCCGGCCACCCGGTCGCTTGCGCGGCCGCAATCGCGACGCTGGAGCTGTTCAAGGAAGAACAGTTGTATGAACGTGCCGGCCAGATGGGCAAGGTATTGGGCGACGCGATGCACAGCGGCCTGAAGGGCCTGCCCAATGTGATCGGTATTCGCAGCCTGGGGCTGGCCGGCGCGGTCGAGCTGGCGCCGGTGGCGGGTGTGCCGGGCAAGCGTGCCTATGACATCTTCATGGACTGCTTCCACAACGGTGTGCTGGTGAGGCCGGCGGCTGACAACGTCGTGGTCTGCCCACCCTACATCGTCGAAAAAGAACATATCGACCGCATCGTCAATGTGGTTGCCGACGCCATCCGCAAAAACGCTTGATTCACCGATGGAGGAGCCTCAAAAGGCTCTTCAGGGTTTGGGTACCAGCTGCTTCTGCAGGCCCGCGCAATAGTCGGTCTCCGGGAGCGGGGCCGTTGCCCACACCGCATCGAAAGCGTCTGCCCTCTCGGCATTCGCAGGGTTCCCGGCAAGCAGGCGCACTACTTTGGCTTTTATGTCCGTCGGCAGATGCAGCGGTACGCCCAATTGCCGGTTCGCATGGCCGCTTCCGGCCAGCAGCAGCACTGTCTTGCCGGGCAGCACGGCCTGCCCCAGGGTGTTGGCCATGGTGATGTCCTTGGCAATCTGGATACGTGTCATGGGCGTGATCTGGCTCTCGGGCAACAGGTTGCAGTGGCCGAGACGGATCAACTGCTGTTGGGCTTTGAGGGCGGGGCCTGGCAAGCGGGCGTCAAGCCGGCTGTCAGCCATGCTGTCTGGCATCTGCACCCGGGGCAGATTGGCGCCCATCACGGGGACACCGGCGCGCACCGCGGTCATCACGGCAGGACCGTAGGCTGTCCAGGGCCAGCCCTTGTCGTTCCAGTTGAGCGCATTGCGGGCCTGCTGCTCGGTGGCACTGGGCCTGAGCGCGGAAGTGCTTGCACCCGTGTCGGCCATCTCAAGGGCTACGGCAGCCAGCACCCCTTTGGCCGCCAGGGCGGCGACCACCTGTTGTTCGATTGTCTGGTGCTCAACGGCATCGTGCTGCTCCCCGAGGATCAGGACGTCGGCAGGGAGCAGCGCCTCCAGCCGGGTGGATGTTTGTGCGGCTTCGCTGCCCTGCGCCTGCAGAATGGGTGCTTCAGGCCGGCCCGCGCAACCGCCCGCCAAAGCCATCGTGGCAGTGCAGACAAGGCATGCCAAAGCACGAGGGGTGAAGAAATGGCGCATCGGTGGATACTACCGCTTCCAGCGGCTTCTGTTCCGCGCCGTTAAGCTCTGCCATGCCTTCCTTGCCCCACCGCGCCGCCCAGTCCCCGCCCGTGCGTGTCGTCCTGACCTTGTTGCTGGCCTGGGGTGCCGCTTCTTTGTGTATTGCGCTGCGCACGCCTTTGCCCTGGATGATCGGCCCCTTGCTGGCGACGGCGGTGGTCTCCATGCTGGGCGGACCCACGGCCAGCTGGACGCCGCTGCGCAACGTCGGGCAATGGATCATCGGTTGTGCATTGGGGTTGTACTTCACGCCGCAGGTGGTGGCGTTGCTGGGGGGCCTGTGGTGGGCGATTGCGCTGAACATTGTGTGGGCACTGGTATTGGGCCTGGCTTTCGGGTCATGGCTCTACGGCGTGCATCACGGCCCGGGTCGCCTGCATGTTGCTGGCCTGTCACGCATCACCACCTATTTCGCGGCGCCTATTGGCGCCGCATCGGAAATGACGCTGATGGCAGAGCGCCACGGTGCGCAAACCGATCTGGTGGCGTCGGCGCACAGCCTGCGGGTGTTGCTGGTCACATTGGTCATTCCTTTCGGATTTCAATGGGCGGGGCTGCATGGGTTGGACGCTACTTTGCCGGGTGCGCGCGTGGTTCAACTGCCGGGCCTTGTCCTGCTGGCCTTGTTGACGGGTGCCGGTTGTTGGGTCATGCTGAAACTCGATCGCACCAACCCCTGGTTTATCGGTGCGCTACTGGTGTCGCTGCTGCTCACGGCCTGCGGCGTCACGCTGTCGGCCTTGCCGCAAGGCATGACCAATGCAGCGCAGCTGGTCATCGGCATCAGCCTGGGCGTGCGGTTCACCCGCAGATTTGTGCACGTGGCGCCGCGCTGGCTGGGTTCGGTGGCGCTGGCGACGGTGGGAATGATTGGGTTGTGCGCCGCTTTTGCATGGGGGCTGGCTCAGTTTGCCGATCTTCACTGGGCCACCTTGCTGTTGGGCACCTCACCCGGCGGTATCGCCGAGATGGCCATTACGGCCAAAGTGCTGCAACTGGGTGTGCCAGTGGTCACGGCATTTCATGTCACCAGGCTGGCCGCCGTGCTGGTGCTGGCCGAGCCTATGTACCGTTGGTTTTACCAAGCCGAGTCATAAGCTCGCCCCGTCCAGGCTCACTGCGTGTAGCCCGTTCCCCCTTCCAGGGGCGGCGCCTGCGGTCTGGCAAAGCCAGTCCCGCAGCACCCACTGGTCGTTCTTGCAGAATTCTTTAAGCCAGAAGTGAGCGACTGCGGGGCTTAATGAAGTGAAATTGGGGTGTTGGCCAGCCCGCTGTAGCCTTCCAGCGTGTCTTCGATTTCTTCTTGCGTGGGGGTGTTTTGCGCCCAGGCGCTCAAGCGCTGCTGGAACATTTCAGCCCAGGATCCATCCAGATAGACCTCTTTGCCCGAACGTTTGTCGACGATTTCGAAGCCATGCCGGGCCAGTTGCGGAACGGCCGGGACAGGCGCGGATTCTTCCGGCGCATTGGCGTGAATCTGCATGACAGCAAAAGATTCCGAGTCGTAAAGCATTTGCATGGTGTAGGTCCTTTAGCTTCAGATAGCAACGATGAGGCCAAGTTCAAGGGCTCGGGGGGTTAAGTGCGAAAGCATGCGGTAAAGGCGCGTAGTGCGTGTAAAACCGCACATAAAACGGGCACCTCCGTGCGGCATAACAACGCCGGTTGGTTGAACTCAGCTCTTGGTGATCGCGCTGAGCTGCTGGTCAATGAAATCCCCGTTCTGCTGGGTGATCCTGCTGCGAACGGGAAGATACCCCAGTGACGGGGCATACCATAGTTCCACTTTCTGATCGAACTCACGCCGGGGCTGACGAGTGAGTTTGAGCGTATTCAGCTCGCCATAGGGAAGTGCCATTTTCTCTTCGCCTTCCACCCGGAAAGTCCAGGTGTCTGCATCCCGCGGTCCCACGGTGTAAATCGAAATGGTGGAGCCCGCCGGAAAGCCGGTGGGGTTGCCCGCGAGCATGGCAGCCAGCTGGATGAAGACGCTGACCCGGTCCTGCGCACCCTTGATCCAGGGGGCCGCCGGCGTATTGGCGCTGAAGATGATCTGCCCCTTGTCTGCTTCAAAATGCGCGGCCACTTCGCTTCTTGATTTGTCCGAAAAACGGGTCGGCGCCAGGCCTTCCGGACCCACCTGCCCGGTGCTTGCCATGCTGCGTGAGCCCAGAAACAGTGCGCTGACGCGCATGGAGGCGCTGTAGTTGTTGCCTGAATAGCGCCATCCCAGTTCTGCGTCTGCGTGGTAGTTCAGGCCTTTTGCGCTGCCGGTCATTTTGTATTCCAGTCGCGCGCTTTCCGGCAAGACCACCGCCGTCACCGCCGACTGGCCTGGTTCGGCTATCGCGGGGGCGCTGGCAGCCGCAATTGTGGGCGTCGCCTGCGCGGGCAGGCTTTCCGGATTTTTTGCCTCGGGTGCGCTGGATGTCATCACCTCGGAAGAGGGCGTTGCTATTAAATCAGTAGCAGGTTGCGCTGGATTTTCCTGGGCTTCAACGGGTTTCTTCCTAAAAATCCTGGGTTTTGGAGGCGGCGTGGAGGGCGCGGGTGCCAGCGCTGTCGGTGCAGGAGACGGTGCGATGCTGCGCGTTGCGAAGGCCGGGCTGCGAGGGGAGGTGGCAGTTTGCTCGGGGCCGAATCGTACCGGCGACGACTTCAGCATCAGCGTGTGGACAGCCAGCACCCCTGCAGCCAGCGCTGCAAGCACACGCCAGCGAGGCGCCGAAGGATAGCGGTCGGTGGACGTGGTCACGCCTGTGTGAATCCAAGATCACCGGAAAGTTGCCGGGCGGCGGCGGCCAGCGGCCGTGCCACCGCGCCGTCCCAGTCCGGATCAAACGTTGCAAGCGAACCCAGCGCCACAATGCCGAGCGCGAGGTGGCCGTCGGCATCGAACACCGGCGCACAGAAGCCGGCTACGCCGGGCAGCAGGGTATTGACTGCCCGCGCCATGCCGCGGCGGCGGATATCTTCCAGCAAGGCATTCAGCTCGGCCATGGTGGCGGGAACATCTTTTCGCGCCAGCTTCTGGTTGCGTGTCAGTTCAGCCCTGACCAGCAGCGCCAGCCGCCCCTGTGGTTTGGCTTTAGCCTTGGGCCGGCTGGAAGACAAAAATGCGGCAAAGCACAAGCCCGTGGCGGACGACAGCAGCGGCATGACATCGCCCAGCCGCAGATTAACCGTCACAGACTGCGGCGATTCTTCCCAGTGGACGAGGGTCGGTCCCTGGTTGCCCCAGACCGCCAGTGCCAGGGTCTGGCCGGTTTGCACCATCAGGCGCGGCATGAGCTGGCGGGCCAGCTTCACGCTGTCCAATCTCGAAAGGGCAGCGAGTCCTAACTTGAGCGCAGCCGGGCCGAGGTCGTATCGGGCGGTTGCCTCGTCCTGGACGACCAGTGCCAGCCGCTGAAAACTGACGAGATAACGGTGCGCCTTGGCCGCGCTCATGCCCGCTGCGGCTGCCAGGTCGCGAAGCATCAGCGGGCCGGGTGAGGTAGAGAGTGCCTCCAGTAAGCTGAAGCCAACCTCGACCGACTGGATACCCGCGCGTTGCGGCGGCAGGCTGCTGCGTGCTGTGGCGGGTGTGCCTGGGCTTGCTTTCATGGCTTGTCTAGAATTTCGGGTTAGCCGTCGGTCAATGAATGCAGGGATCGTAACGCGAGGGGGCGCAATGTCGGCCGGTCGCCAGCCACGGCACAATTGACCCTTCGGTAACACCGACAGCCACCAATCAGGATATTGATGAAACTTGCCACTTACAAAGACTCTTCACGCGACGGCCAGCTGGTCGTGGTGTCGCGCGATCTTTCAACAGCCCATTATGCGACGGGCATCGCGGGCAAATTGCAGCAGGTGCTGGACGACTGGAACTTCATGTCGCCGCAGTTGCAGGACTTGTACGAAGCATTGAACCAAGGCAAGGCACGGCACGCTTTCCCGTTTGAGCCGTCGCGCTGCATGGCGCCATTACCGCGCGCCTACCAGTGGGCAGACGGCTCGGCCTACATCAACCATGTGGAACTGGTGCGCAAGGCGCGCAACGCCGAAGTGCCGGAAAGTTTTTACACCAACCCGCTGATGTACCAGGGCGGCAGCGACGATTTCATTGGGCCCTGCGACGATGTGGTGGTGGCGAGCGAGGAGTTCGGCATTGACTTCGAGGCCGAGATCGCCGTGATCACCGGCGATGTGCCCATGCGCGCCACCCCCGAGCAGGCGCTGGAAGGCGTGCGCCTGCTGATGCTGGCCAACGACGTGTCCTTGCGCAACCTGATTCCCGATGAGCTGGCCAAGGGCTTCGGTTTCTTCCAGAGCAAACCGGCAACCGCTTTCAGCCCGGTTGCCGTTACGCTGGACGAAGTCGGCGACGCCTGGGACAAGGGCCGCCTGCACATGACGCTGCAAAGCACCTGGAACGGCCGCAAGGTCGGTATGTGCGAAGCCGGCCCCGAGATGACATTCAGTTTCGGCCAGCTGATTGCCCATATCTGCAAGACCCGCAACGTCCGTGCCGGCAGCATCATCGGTTCAGGCACCGTCAGCAACAAGGACTGGAGCCACGGCTACAGCTGCATCGCCGAAAAGCGCGCGATCGAAACCATCGAGGATGGCAAGCCCAAAACCGAGTTCATGAAATTCGGCGACACCATTCGCATTGAAGCCAAAGGCAAAGACGGGCAATCGGTGTTTGGCGCGATTGACCAGAAGGTTGTAGCCTTGGTCTGAGCTGCGCAAAGGGGCCTTCCCTGCCAGCATGAGCCGCGGAACCGGCTTTGCCGGGCCGCAGGCGGGCGGCCCCCTCGGGGAGCGTGGGGGCTCTATTTTTTTATCTGGAATACGCTTTTCTTGAGCCGTCTTCAAAGACGGCATCGTCGCGCAGCAGCTTGCCGTCATCGTCCCAGGCCTTTTCGCGCGTGATGCGGCCGCGCTCGTCGTAGCTCGATTCGGCTACCAGCCTGCCGGCTTCGTTAAAACGCTGATGCGTACCCTGGGGCAGTTGCCGGTAGCGGTTGGAGGCTGTGTAGCGGCCGGTGGCGGCGATTTTTCCGCTGTCGAAGAAGTCGGTAGTCTGCAGCCAGGCGGTGTCGCCTTCACCACCGTACTCGGTTTTGCTGCGCGGCTGGCCGTTCAGGTAGTAAGTCTGGTCGCTGACCGGCTTGCCGGCCGACCAGCGCCTGTCGCGCGTCAGCGCGCCGCTGTCGGCGAACTCCTGCTCGCGTTCCTTGAACGAGGTTTTTGACGGGTTGGCTTCCAGCAGCCACTGGACTTCGCGGCGTTTCACGCCGGCATTGTTGAAATAGCGTTCAGTGCGAATGTTGCCCGATACTTCATCCAGGTAATCTGGTTTTCCACCGTCACCCAGCGTTTCATGGCGAATTCGTTTACCGGCCAGGTAACTGCTGCTGCCGTTCAATATCCCCTTGCCGCTGAACAGTTCGACCTTCGAGGTACCCCCCGAAAAACCGCACCAGCGGGCATCGTCTGCCGCCGGCGCGAGCAATGGCTTGTCGCCGCAACGCAAAGCCTGCAACTGGCCGCGGTCATTAAATTCGGCATACGCCTGCTCTACGCTACCGCCTGCGCGTGGCCCGTAAAACACGATGCGCCGCAATTGTCCATTGGTGTGAAAGCTGCGCGCCAGGCCGGCCTCGGTGCCGTTTTCGTAGACGGAGTCGCGCAGCACCTGGCCGTCCGGTGCGAATTCGCGCGCGCGGCCATGGCGGTTGCCACGCTCGTTTTCGCTGTATTCCCGCTGCAGTTTGCCGTTCTGGTAGTAGCGCATCAAGCCCATGAACTTGCCGCCCTGCAGCTCCTGCTCGCGCACCAGCTGTCCGGAGTCGCGGTCCTTGCAGCGCATGATGCCGGTCTTGCCGGCGGTGGTGCCGCCGTGGTTTGGGTTGACGCTTTCGCCGCTGACTTCACAATCCTGCACGGCATGCACCGAGGCTGAGGCCAGCGCGCAGGCACAAAGAAGGGCCAGGCGCTGCGCGGCGTTCTTCATGACGTGGCTCCGGTCTGGGTGATGAACAGCCGTATACCGCGCAGGAACATTTCAACTGAAATGGCCACAAGGATCAGGCCCATCAGGCGCTCGAAAGCCATCATGACGCGGTCGCCCGCCACCCGCTGGATCCGCTCGGACAGCACCAGCACCACGGCGCACACCGCCATGGTCACGCACAGCGCCGCGATCCATTCGAGCCGCCGTGCCGGCGCCTGGGACACCAGCAGCATGACCGTGGCCAGCGCCGAAGGGCCGGCCAGTGCGGGAATCGCCAGCGGCACAATCAGCGGCTCGCCCTGCAGCGGCGCGGCCTCGGGCTGGTCCGACGGGAAAATCATGCGCAGCGCGATCAGGAACATGACCACCGCGCCGGCAATCTGCAGCGACAAATCGCTGAGGTTCATCAGGCGCAGGAAGCCGTCGCCGACAAACATGAAGGCCAGCAGCAGCAAAAACGCGATCAGCACCTCACGCAGGATGACGCGCATGCGCCGCTCCGGCGCCACACCCTTCAGGGCATTGACAAAAATCGGAATGTTGCCGAACGGATCGGTGATCAGCAGCAGCAGCACCGTGGCGGAAGCAAAGGTATAGGCCATATATATCTCAGGCCGGGTTGGCCGAGTAAAGGGCTTCAAGTGATTGGAAACCCTTGATTTCGATGGGGTTGCCGAAGGGGTCGCAGAAAAACATGGTCCATTGCTCGCCGGCTTCGCCGGCAAAGCGCACTTGCGGCTCCAGCACAAACTCCATGCGGGCCGCCTGCAGGCGCTGCGCCAGGGCCTGCCAGTCGGCCAGGGCAAGCACCAGGCCGAAATGCGGCATGGGAACGAGCTTGTCGCCGACATGGCCGGTGCGCTCCGTCTTGAACGGTTCGCCCAGGTGGAGCGACAGCTGGTGGCCGAAAAAGTCGTAGTCGACCCAGGTAGGGGCCGAGCGGCCTTCCGCGCATCCCAGGATCCCGCCATAAAACTGGCGGGCCACGTTGAGGTCTCTGACATTGAAGGCAAAGTGAAAGAGGCTTTTCATGGTGCAAGCTTATCAGGGCATTGTCCGAAAGAGACGCTTTTGCAGCCTGGCCGGCAACAGGCATGGCGCCAGGCCTGCCGATGAATGCTATGAAATAGATAGCTGCTTGCGCTTGTCAATAAAGGTCTGTGGGTGTTTTTTGCTTGAATCCGTATCGAGACCGGTTCGACCCTGGTGTTTGCCTGGTGAAAACACAAAAAGCGGTTGACGCGCTGCTGCGGCGTTGCACAATGAAGGCGTGCGCTGGATCATCCAGCCGCCCGATGCAAATCGTGCACAACCTGCCAGGAGACATTCATGAGTGACGCGGACAACCCTTCCTTCCCCGGTTTCGGCAAGCTGGTGCCCGGCTTTGACTTTTTGCAGAACCTGGCCAAACAGGCGGCAGGCAGCGCCACACAAAGCATTCCGCAGCTGCCCAATCTGGGCAACTGGGTAGCGCCCACGCTGAATGTCGAAGAGCTCGACAAGCGCATCGATGAACTCAAGGCCGTCCAGTTCTGGCTCGACCAGAACGCCACAGCGCTCAAGGCGACCATCCAGGCGCTGGAGGTGCAGAAAATGACGCTGGCTACCCTCAAAGGCATGAACTTCAACATGGGCGACGTGGCCAATGCCTTCAAGCTCAAGGTGGCCGACAGCGTGGCCGGTGGCGTGCAGCGTGTGGCCGACAAGGCCCGCACGTTTTCGGGGCTGGAGGTTCCGCCAACGAGCTTTGGCGCAGACAAGCCGGCCGCAAAATCCAAGCCACCCGCCGCGGCCAAGGCCGGCGCGCAGCCGGCCGGCGTGGTGGACCCGATGCAGTGGTGGGGCGCGCTGACCCAGCAGTTCCAGACGATTGCGGCAGATGCCATGAAGGACGCCGCCAAAAAAACGGCCATGGACACCACTAAAAGCCTGGCGACCGGCCTTGCCAAGGACGCGATGAAGACCGCCACCGGCATGGCAACGGGCATGGCCCGCAACATGGCGGAGTCCGCCGGTAAAACCGTGGCGGGCGGCGCACGCGCGGCCATGAACACGGCCCTGCGCAGCAGCCAGGCCTGGCCTACACCGGCCGCCGGCAAAACTGCCGCCAAAACGAAACCCAAGGCCAAGGCGCCAGCGCGCAAGGCTGCAACCAAAACCGCACGCAAAACCACGCGTTGATACAGGCTGACTTTTCACTGAATTTCACCAGGACCCCATGAAGCTTTTCCCCTACGGCCACGCCACCCATCCGCAATGGCAGATGGCGGCAGGCCTTGTGCTGGCGCAACTGCGCGCCTACCTCGCATTGCCCGGCTACGCCAAATCGCCCACGCTGGCGCTGCTCTACATCACCGATCACTATGCGGCACATGCGCAGGACATTCTTGACCACCTGAGCGCCGAATTGCCCGACATCACCGACTGGAGCGGCACGGTGGGTGTGGGTATCGCCTCCAACAACGTCGAGTACTTTGACGAGCCGGCGCTCACCGTCATGCTCTGCGAGCTTCCGCACGACCAGTACCGTGTGTTCTCCGGGGTGTCGCCCTTGCCCCCGGCCAGCCAGGGAAGGTTCAAGGCGCATACGGCGCTGGTGCATGCGGACGCCGGAACGCCCGACGTTGCCGAACTGATCGACGAAATGGCACAGCGCACCGGCAGCGGCTATGTGTTTGGCGGCCTGGCCTCCAGCCGCTCCAGTACGGTGCAGTTTGCCCTTAGCGGGCATGGCAATGTCAAGGGGCAGGGCGCGGCCGGCGGTGTCTTCACCGGGGGGCTCAGCGGTGTGGCTTTTGGCCAGGGCGCGGCACTGATGTCGCGCATTACCCAGGGGTGCCGGCCCGTGTCTGCGCATCATGAAATCACAGCCTGCGAGTCCAATGTGGTGACGGAGCTCGATGGCCAGCCGGCACTGGAGGTGATGCTGGCGGACCTGGACGTGTCGCTTGATGAGCCGCGGGAGGCCCTGGCCAAGGTGCGGACCACGCTGGTCGGCCTGAGCCGCCCGGCAGACGTTCCCCATGACGGCGCCGGCCGGCACGGCCAGTTTGGCGCAGAGGTACTGGTACGCCACCTGATCGGGCTGGATCCGGCGCGCAAGGGTATTGCCATTGCGGAGGTGCCCGTCGTGGGCATGAAGCTGGCTTTCTGCGAACGCAACATGGAAGCCGCGCGCGCCGACCTGGTGCGTGTGTGCGCCGAGATTCGTGAAGAGCTGGAACCGGAAGAAGTTACGTTGGAAGTTGCCAGCGCCTTGAGTGCGTCAGAGGCCGAATCCGCGCCGCACGCGGCCCGGCGCATAGCCGGCGCGGTGTATGTCAGTTGCTCCGGCCGTGGCGGCCCGCACTTCGGTGCGCCCAGTGCCGAACTGCAGATCGTGCGGCGGGCCCTGGGCGATGTGCCGCTGGTTGGCTTTTTCGCCGGCGGCGAGATCGCCCGGCACCACCTTTACGGCTACACCGGTGTGCTGACGGTGTTTACGTCGCCTGGATAGGCTTACCCCTATCGGACGCTCACTGCGTGTAGCGCCTTTTCCCCTTCCAGGGGACGGGCTCCTTGCGGCCGGCAAAGCCGGACCGCGGCCCCCGCTTGCTCGACGGTAAGGGACTTACGAAACCTGGGCTTCAAGCAGCTCCACCGGATCGCCGTAACGCGCCGCCAGTGCCACCACTGACGGGTCGCGCAGCGCGCACAAAAAACCGTCCTTGATCAGGGTCTGATTACCTGCAGTCACGGTGCCGTCCAGCGTGATGAGGTCCATGTGCACCGGCGGCTCTTCCCAGTCAGGCATGACGCGGCGTATGTAGTCGCTGGGTTGTGCCAGGTCGATGCCGAAGTGCAGCGCGCCGGGCGCGTTCGAGCCGGCTGGGTACACCGTGTGGCGCGGTGCCTTGGGGTTGAAACCGCAGCCGCCGCCTTCGATCATTCGGCCGCCGACCAGCATCTCGCGCAGGATCACCGCTTCTTCTGAAATTCCATCGACCGAGGAAATCGTGTCGCCTTCAAAATGCACGGCGATTTTTTCCTCAAACGGTTTGGCAAAACCGACCGCCCATTGCGGGTAAAGCACGCCCGCCATGGGCACCACGGCCTTGAAATCATTTTTGACCGAGTTGTGATCCCACAGATTGGGGCCGTGTGTCGGCAGGTAGTGCACATAACAGCCGTCTTCCTCGGCTGTCATCTGGCCGCGCCAGCGGTTGGTGGCCAGCTGGCTGGCGCGCATCGCCTGCGTGAAGCTGATGCGGAAGTCGCTGCCGCGAGAGTCGGTGAAGCGCAAGTCGAAATCGCCTTCGATCGGGTAACGGCTGGCCGTTTGGCGGATGATCTCGCCGATGAGGTCGACCGGAAAGCGCGCCTGCGGCGTGTGCAGCAGGTCCAGGTTGCGAAAGTAGGTGATCTTGACCCAGCGCTGGCCGGCGCGGCGCAGGTTGATGCACAAAGGGTCGAGGATGGAGCAGAACCAGGTAGACACCACAAAAGTGGCCTTCTTCAGCATGGCGTGCACTTCTTCAGGTACGGCGGTCACTTGCGTGCTCGGCTCCATATAAATGCGCGCCTCGGCGCCGCGCGATTTGGCAATACCGATCACGGCGTCGATCACACGCGGGTCCAGCAGAGGGTCGGCCAGCATCAGGACCCAGTCCCCGGGGCGTATCGCCATCACGCGCGAGAAGTTGTCCAGCGCCTGGAAGAAGTATTTGGTGTCGGTCAGATTTGCAGCGACCGGGATGGGCAGGCCAACGTAGGTGGAGGTGGGGTTCATCGTGCTTCTGATGGAAATTGCATGCATAAATCAGTCTTGCAGGTTGCAATTCGCTGAATATTATCAGTAAACTCCGAATTTTCTTAGCCAACTAATATAATTGCGTGCAATAGGCCGCGGGCGGCGATCTGAACTGAATACCAGCAGGCCCCGCGGAACCGGCTTTGCCGGGCCGCAGGGGGCCGCCCCTTTGAGGGGGGGACGGGCTACACGAAGTGAGTCCCGGACGGGGGTGTTCGTCGTAAATTAGCGAAGGCCTCGAACTCCCAGCTCCGCATGGCCAGCAGCAAGGTGAATCCTTCGCGGTCCTTGTCGCCCAGCTTCTGGTCGGTCTGGTGCTGTTGGGCAAAGTCCTGCGCCACCCGCTGCATGCGCTCAAGGAACGAAGGCGCCAGGCCGCGGCTGATGGAGCCGTGCACCAGCAACAGGCCTTCGCCGTTGCCGTCAAATCCACCGGAAAAATAGTCAAGCAGGGCGTTTTCGCGGAAGTAGTCCATGACCGGCCCGTGTGGTCGCCAACGGAAGGTCTTGGCGAGCTTGAGCCGGTAGCGGTTCAGCGGCTTGAGCTCGATGATGCCGATACGGTCCAGTTGCGCAAGGTATTTGATGCACTCGGCTTCGGTCAGCCGGTAACTGGTGGTGATTTGCTCCAGCGTCCATTGCGACAGCACACAGATGGCGGCCAGCAACAGCTTCTTGTCGGCCACCACGGCTTTTTCCTGTGCTTCGGTCAGCTCCGCCAGCAGCGGCTGGGTGTCGGCGATGCGCCTGGCCAGGTCGGCAAAGTCCAGCTTGAGCGCGCGGCAGATCGCGTCGATACGCGAGAGGGGCATATCGCCCCTGGCCAGCATGCGCTTGACGCTTGACTCGGCCATGCCAAGTTTGACGGCCAGGTCGGCGTACGTCATGCGCGCAGCCTTGAGCTCTTTTTTGAGGGCGGTGATCAGATCTGCGGTAGTGCTCATGAGTATCGATTATCGGTACTTTAAGGCTGAACGGTGAGAACTGGTTCTAATTTCGGTGCTTTTTTCGGGACATGGCCTGCACAGTGCGGCTTCATTCACACAGGAGCTGCCCCATGCCAATCAGCCTAAAAACCGCCCACCGCCGTGTTGTGCCACCGCCTTCCTGGTTCGCACAGATGAAGGTATCGGGCTGGAACGCACCGGCCTGCCGCCGCGAATCCGCGCTCGCCGGCGTGTTGCTTGCGATGCTGGCGGCGGCATTGCTGGGGCCGTCGGTGGCGCAGCCTTTGCACTATCACGACTTCGCCGACCAACGAGCCTGGGGATGGTTGCCGCATGCGATGGACGTCCTAAGCAACCTGCCGTTCGTGCTGTGGGGCATGGCGGGTGCCTGGGCGCTTGTGCGTGCCGTGAAGGCGCGGGCTGTCAGCGCCGCCGCCGCAGGTTTCGCAGGACTGTTCTTTGCCGGCTTGGCCCTCACCTCCGTGGTTTCTGCGGCCTACCATCTGCAGCCGGGAGATGCCGGGCTGGTCTGGGATCGCGGCGGCATGGTGTTTGCCTTCGCCGGCTTGCTCGGGCTTGGCACCATGCAGGCCGTCAGCACCCGTGCCGGTATCGCGGTGGCTGCAACAGTCCTCGTTCTCGGACCGTTGTCCGTGCATCTGTGGTCGCAGACGGGCAATGTGCTGCCCTGGGCCGTTTTGCAACTCGGTGGCATGTTGCTGATTGTCGGCGTCGCCTGTTTGCGGCCCACGCTGGCAGGGCGGGTGTTGCCCATCCGCTGGATGCTGGTGGTGGCCATTTACGCGCTGGCCAAGCTGCTCGAGCTGGGCGACCACGCGGTGTTCGAATGGACGGGCCAGCTGGTTTCGGGCCACACCCTGAAGCACGTGGTGGCCAGTTGTGCTGCCTGGCCCGTCGTTGCGGCGCTTCTGGACGCCCGGAAATTCAAGGCAGAATCCACAGCAGCATTCAAAAACAGAGCAGGCAGGCCATCTCGCCACAGCTTGCCGCACAACAACTGAAAAGAGGAGTCAAGCATGCCTGTTGATATGGCCGCCGCGGTGTCGCCACCCCCCGTTCACGAGCATCCGAACCAGTTCGCGCTCCTCAAGCAGCGCCGCTTCGCCCCTTTCTTCTGGACGCAGTTTTCAGGCGCGGCCAACGACAACCTTTTCAAGTTTGCCTTCACCGTGATGGTGACCTACCAGCTCAGCGTGAGCTGGCTGCCTCCCGCGCTGGCGGGGCTGGCCATCGGAGCATTGTTCATCTTGCCGTTTTTGCTGTTCTCTGCTACCAGCGGGCAGCTCACGGACAAGTTCGAGAAGACGCGCGTGATCCGTTTTGTCAAAAACCTGGAAGTGGTGATCATGCTGATCGCTGCGGTCGGCTTCATGAGCAGCAACGCCAATGTCCAGGTGCCCGTGCTTTTGGGGTGCACGTTTTTGATGGGGCTGCATTCCACGATATTCGGCCCGGTCAAATTTGCCTATCTGCCGCAGGCGCTCAACGAGCGCGAGCTGACCGGCGGCAACGGCATGGTTGAGATGGGCACCTTTGTGGCCATTTTGCTGGGCCAGGTGGTGGGTGGGCTGATGGTGGCCGTACCCCAGGTCGGGCCGGACTATGTGGCCATTGCATGCATCGGCCTCGCACTGGTTGGCCGGCTTGTCTCGCAGTTCATTCCGCTGACGCCTGCGACTGACCCAGGCCTGAAAATCAACTGGAACCCGGTGACAGAAACCTGGCGCAACCTCAAGCTTGCCAACGGCAACCTGGTGGTGTTCCGCTCCATGCTGGGTATCAGCTGGATGTGGTTTTTTGGTGCGGTATTTCTGAGCCAGTTTCCGAGTTTTGCCAAAGAGGTGCTGCACGGCAATGAACAGGTGGCGTCTTTGCTGCTGGTCGTTTTCTCCATCGGCATCGCGACCGGATCGCTGCTCTGTGAGGTGCTCAGCAAACGCCACGTCGAGATAGGGCTGGTTCCTGTGGGAGCCATCGGCATGAGCGTGTTTGCGGTTGACCTTTACTTCGCCTCGCGCGGCTTGCCGTCAGCGCCCGTCATGACCTTGGGCGCCTTCATGTCGCAGCCTGCGCATTGGCGCGTAATGATCGACCTGGCCTTGCTCAGCCTCTTTGCTGGCCTTTACAGCGTGCCGATGTACGCGCTGATCCAGTTGCGCAGCCAGTCCACGCACCGGGCGCGCATCATCGCGGCCAACAACATTCTCAATGCGCTGTTCATGATCGTCAGCGCCATCCTGGCCGGCGCCCTGCTCAAGGCCGGGTTCAGCATTCCGCAAATATTCCTGTTCGTTGGACTGGCCAATGCAGTGGTGGCGTTCTACATCTTCATGCTGGTTCCCGAGTACCTGCTGCGTTTTATCGCACTGATTGCTTCGCGCCTGGTCTACCGCTTCAAGATCACCGGTGACGACAACATCCCTGCCGCCGGCGCCGCCGTGCTGACCTGCAACCACGTCAGCTTTGTCGACCCGGTGCTGCTGATGGCCGCCAGCCCGCGCCCCATCTACTTTGTGATGGACCACCGCATCTTCAAAATGCCGGTTCTGGGCTGGCTGTTCCGGCTGGCCAAGGCGATCCCGATTGCACCGCGGACGGAAGACCCGGCGTTGTACGAGGCGGCTTTCGAAGCCGCCGCCAAGGTGCTGCGTGACGGCGATTTGCTCGCAATATTTCCCGAGGGCGGTATTACAAAAAATGGCGAACTGCAGGAGTTCAAAGGCGGCGTCATGAAGATTCTGGAGAATGCCCGGCGTGATGGTGTGCAGGTCAATGTGGTGCCGATGGCGCTGACCGACTTATGGGGTTCATTTTTCAGCCGCGCCGAAAAAGGAGTCGCCATGACCAGACCCTTTCGGCGCGGGCTCTTCAACCGGGTGGGCCTGAATGTAGGCATGCCAATTGCTGCGGACAAAGTGGAGCCTTCGGATCTGAGGGCGAAGGTGGAACAACTTCTGGGACAGGACAAGACATGACTGCGCTTCAATTTTTTAAAGCTGGCGGCAGGATTTCTCGCGGTGGCTTCTGGCTGCATGGCCTCATCGCGTGGGCGGTTTTGTACCTGGCCTGGGCAGCCGCAGGGCCGGCCCCTTCGGTGGTGCTGGCCTGGCTCATCAATGGTCCGGTACTGGCGGCGCTGATATTGCTCTGCATCCGGCGCCTGCATGACCGTAATCGTTCGGGCTGGTGGCTGCTGCTGGTCCTGGTGCCGGTGGCCGGTGCGTTGTGGCTGGCGTGGCAACTGGCCTTCAGGCGCGGCCTGCCGCAAGACAATCGCTGGGGCCCCGACCCGTTGGCGCCGCGCGGCGACTATCTGGTGGTGCGGTAGAGGATGACGCGGGACCACAACATGCACAACAACACTTTGATCGTGAACGATGTGACCGGCCTCAACCCGGTTGCCGTCTGGGCCATCAGCAAACCCAAAACCGTGGAAGAGGTGTGCGATGCCGTGCGCCGTACCGATGGCCCGCTGTCGGTGGGCGGTGGGCATTTCAGCATGGGCGGGCAGACTGCCAGCCCCGGCAGCCTGCACCTGGACATGCGTGAACTCAACCAGATCATCCGCTTTTCGCCGATGGAGAAAACCATACGCGTGCAGGCTGGCATTCGCTGGTGCGACATCCAGCGCTTTGTCGATCCGCACGACCTTGCTGTGAAAATCATGCAGACCTATGCCAATTTCACGGTAGGTGGCGCACTCAGTGTGAACTGCCATGGCCGCTACATGGGCCTGGGTGCAGTGGTGATGTCGGTGCGGGAGATCCGGGTGGTGCTGGCCGACGGTAGCGTGCAGGATGCTTCGCCTTCCGTCAATGCGGAACTCTTTTACGCTGTGATCGGCGGCTATGGCGGTGTGGCCGTGATCGTTGAGGCCGAACTGGACCTGGCGGACAACACCAAGGTCAAGCGGCTGGCCCGCAAGATGAGCGCGGCCGAATACATCAGCCACTTCAAGGCCAAGGTCAGGTATTTCCAGGACGCGGTCTTTCACAATGCCGACCTGTACCCGCCGCATTACCGCAAGGTGCGCTCCGTCACCTGGGCGCGCACTGACGAAGCCACCACCGAGCCAAGACGTTTGCAGCAAGGCGGCGAAACCTACTCTGTGAACCGCTACTTTGTATGGGCCGTGACCGAGACCCCCTTGGGTAAATGGCGGCGCGAATACCTGATCGACCCCCTCCTTTATTTTTTCCGCAAGGTGCACTGGCGCAACTTCGAGGCGGGTTACGACGTGGCGGAGCTTGAGCCGGCTTCGCGCAAGTACACGACCTATGTGCTGCAGGAATACTTCATTCCGGTGGAGCGGTTTGACGACTTCGTGCCGATCATGGCGGAAATCCTGCAGCGCTATCGCGTCAATGCGCTTAACGTGTCGGTGCGGCATGCGCGGCCCGACCCCGGCACCCTGCTGGCCTGGGCCCGGGGTGAGACCTTTGCGTTTGTCCTCTATTACAAGCAGCGCACCCGGGACAACGCCATCAACCGCGTGTCGGTCTGGACGCGCGAGCTGATTGATGCGGCCATCCGTGTCGGCGGCAGCTACTACCTGCCCTACCAGCCGCATGCAACGCCGGAGCAGTTCCACGCCGCCTATCCGCGGGCCAAAGAGCTGTTCGCCCTGAAACGCAAGCTCGATCCGCAGTTCCGCTTGCGCAATGTGCTCTGGGACAAATACTACGCCCCCACATTGAACCCCACGCTGAACGATTCCAACACCTGAACGACAGGACCTGCCATGACCACCACCTCACCCGTCTCGGAATTTCGCGCCGTTTTCAGCGTCACCCGCTGGCACGACGGTTTTTACAAGTTCCTGCAGAATATCTACCGCCTTTATCCTGAGGACCGGTTTCACACACTGATCAAGAACACCTCGGCCGAACTCGACAACGATGAAGCCATTTACCGCAGGCTCCAGCGTGAACTGCCGAAGATCAAGCCCTTCATGGCGGACCTGACGCTGGCGTTGCCGGCACTCTTCAAGCAGAAGAAGGAAATGGCCGACCAGACCCAGCGGCTGCTGGGCGACAAAAAGCAGATTGACGGTTATGTCGAGATCGGCTCCACCGGCCGCTATATCAGCGAGCTGAAAAAGCGCATCAAGGTGACTGGCCCCGTCACCCTGGTGAATGATGTGGCGCCCACCAACTCGCCGGTGGACATCGCAGAGCGCGGCGGCCTGTTCAAGATCGGCAGCTTTGTGCCGATGAACGACTATGACCCGCTGCCGGCGAGCATTCCCGATGCCAGCGTGGACCTGGTGACCTGCTATATCGGCCTGCACCACTGCCCGCTGGACAAGCTGGATGCCTATGTTGCCTCCATCGTGCGTGTGCTCAAGCCGGGCGGCATGTTCATCCTGCGCGACCATGACGTCACCACGCCCGAGATGTTCACGTTTGTCTCGCTGGTGCACACCGTCTTCAATGCCGGCCTGAACGGCGCATGGGAAACCAACCAGCGAGAGCTGCGCTACTTCCGTCCCGTCGCCGAGTGGGTGGCTTACCTTGGCGAACGTGGACTGAAGGACAGCGGCAAGCGCGAGCTGCAGGCGCACGATCCTTCCGACAACGTGCTGCTGGCGTTCACAAAATCCGGCGAGGCTGCCGCGTGATGCGCTGGCTGCGCAATCTCACAGTTGCGGGCGCCTTCGCCGCGCTTGTCGGAATGGCGCCGGCCGCCGGCCCTGCGCCGGTGGCGGGGTCCGAGCATGTGCGCGGCGTCGAGCAGACGCTGCTGACTTATCCCGAGTGGTTCCTGGTATTTAGCCCCTATGAGTACGGCGAGTTCATAGGTGCCAGTGCGCCCAGCCGCTTTCCTTTTTATGGCCACATCGGCCAGTTCTGGGAAAGCTACAAAGCCGTCTTTGACGAGACGCGCCGCCACGGGCTCGACCTCAACCCCGGCTATCACCTGATGATCATGGTGATAGGCACCAGCACGACGGTGGAATATGCGCTCAAGTCGGCCTATGAGACGCTCGTCGGGCGGCTCGCCGAATCACTGGCCGGCCGGCCCACGCCCGAGGACAGGCATGCGGCCAGCGTTGCACAGGACTATGTGCGGTTTATCCGCGTAGAGCCCTGGTACCTGTATGACTTCGACAAGGCGCTGGCAGGCCTTTGGCGCGATGTGCCTCTCACCGGGCCGGACATGGTCCGCAAGTGGGAGCGCCGCTTTGCACTCACGACCGAATACCTGGTCAAGGCGGGTTATGCCCGGCTGATCAAGCTGGGTACGCAGACGATCTACGATGCGCCCTTGCCGGTCACTGCCGTGGTGGCAAAGCCTGTGCCGCGGGCCGACGCCGCGCTGCCGGAACTCAAAGTGCTCTCACCGAAGCCCGACGGTTCGGCCCTGGTCACCATCCCCCGCTATGAGGCATTCATGCGCTATGCCCAGGCATTGGCGGTGCAAGGCGTCAATTTCAGCGAGATCGCAGGCAATGATTCATTCATCCTGGTCAGCGTGCTGGCGCCAGGCACCTGGGAGCCCACCAGCCCGGCCACACCCCTGCTGAGGCAACCCATCCTCACCCGGCCCGGCATCCAGCGGGTGGTGTTGACGGTGCCCGTCAAACACCTGGCCGAGTCGTTGCGCCAGTGGCAAGCCGGCAATCTGCAGGTGGAGCACATTTTTGACTACTAGAGGGCGTGGGCAGAAGCCAGGGCGCAGCTGGCTTTTCTACCCGTGGCGCGTACTCATGGCACTGGCGGCCTGCCTGTTGCTGGTCGTGGCTTTTTCCTGGGCCCGCATGTTGTGGGTTGAAGACCAAAGCCCACGCGAGGCGGCGCCCAGGGAAGGGCGCTGGCTGCATGCGCATGACGTGGACATTTACGTGCAGGAATTCGGCGACCCGGCCGCGCCGCCCCTGGTACTGACCCACGGCACCGGCGCATGGAGCGGCACCTGGGACCAGAACGTGAAGGCCATGGCCGCCGCCGGCTATCGCGTCATTGCGGTGGATCTGCCGCCCTTCGGCTTCAGCACGCGGCCTGCTGCGCGCGACTACAGTCGCAACGCACAGGCGCGCCGCATCATCGGCTTGATTGATGCGCTGAAGCTTGGCCCGGTGACACTGCTGGGCCACTCCTATGGCGGCGGGCCCGCGGCCGAAGCCGCCATGCTGCAACCCGACCGCGTGCGCCATCTCATCCTCGTCGATGCGGCAATCGGCCTGATGGAATATCCCGCACCGGCGAAAAGCGGCGGCGTGGCGGCGAGCCTCTTTGGCATTCGCCCGCTGCGCACGGCACTGATTGCCACGGTGGGCACTCAGCCCTTGTTCAGCGAATTCTGGTTGCGCCAGTTCGTGGCTCGCAAGGAGGTCGTCACGCCTTCGCGCACGGCAATTTATCGGCAGCCTTTCGTGCTGGACGGCTTCACCGCCAGCCTGGGCGACTGGGCCGCGCAATTTGCCGGCGAGAGCGGCAAGTCCTTGAGCGAGAAACCTGAAGGTTTCCGCGAGCTGCCCATGCCGCTGACCTTGGTCTGGGGGCAAGAGGACACGATCACGCCGCTGTCCCAGGCCGAAACCCTGCAGCGCCTGGTCGCCGGATCAAGACTGCTGGTATTGCCTGGCGTCGGTCATATTCCGCAAATTGAGGATCCGGCCTTGTTCAATATGCGCATGACCGAGGCGCTAAGACATCCTTGAACCGGTTTCTTGGATAAGTATCAAAATTCGATACTCTTCGATCATTGCTGAGGATCTGTATCGTTACTCGCGTGATTTTGCAGCGTTGGCCCGCACAGTAGCGGCACCTCAACAACCGCAAGGTTTTTATGCAGACGCTGATACACCGTGACTCCAAACCCTGGCAGGTTCAGGTGTGGGCCTCGTTCGTGATTGCAGTTTTCCTTTGCGCTGTGGGCTTGTCCTGGCTGCCCGGCAAGGACCTGGACCGCGCTTTCATGATCATGGGGTATTTCTTCTGCCTGTCGGCCGCTTTCGTGCTGGCCAAGTATGTGCGTGACCAGGAGCAAAGCCGGGCCGAAGGCCGGCTGACGGACACCCCGATGTTCAAGCTGGTGGTGTGGGGTGGCTTCTTCCTGGCGATGTCGCTGACGGGCTGGGGTTTGTGGCGCATGGAGATCAATGAAACCTACAAGGCTTTCCTGGGCGTGAGCTGGCTCTACCTGATCACCTGCAGCTTTACCCTGGCCAAAACCCTGCGCGACCGGCACGAAGCCGACTTGAGCGAAGCCCGTATGGGCCGCGGGCCCCGCGGTCACGCGGCCAGCGACTAAGTAACAACACCTCTGCTTCTGGAACGCATCATGAAAAAGTCATTTGCTACATATTTAATAGCTGTTTGCGCAATATTGGCGGGTGCTACGGCATCTTTTAATGCGCAAGCCCAATCGGAGGCTTCCGCTCTCAGTGCCGTCTCGGCACTGCCGGTAGCCTCCGTCGTAGTCACGGCCAGCGCCGCGGTGGGTGCAGTCGTCGCTGTGCCTGTGGTTTTGTCTACGGCCGGTACGGTGCTGGTGGTCAAAACGGTGGAGAGCACGGCAAGGGGAACGGTGTACGTGCTGGAGCGCGCCTCCGACGGTGCCCGCGCCAGCATCGAGGTGGTCGGCCGGGGCGTTGCCGGCGTTTCCATGGTCGTCGGCACCGCCGTGGTGGTCAGTGTGGTAAGTGCCGGGGTGGTGCTGTCGGCGGCCGGAGAGGCCATTGCCTTTATTCCCAATGCGCTAGGCCGCGCGTTGCTGCACAACGAGCGGTTGACCCAATAAGGCGGAGTACCCCATGAAAATCACTCGAGTCTTCCTGCCGTTGTTGCTGGCGGCTTTTTTCCTGGGCGCCACCCCAACTGTCCATGCCGGGCGTTCCTGCGAAGCGCGCAAGACCAACCCTCAGACCGTTGAGCGCGGCATGACACTGGCCGAGAAGACGCTGGCGTCGCTCAATGCCAGCGGCGAGAAGGTGGTGGTGCTGGCGCGGGCAGGCCAAGACCTGGGCAAGTACGGCATTCGCTATTCGCATCTGGGCCTGGCCTATCAGCTGCCCGACGGTCAGGGCGGCATAACCTGGCGGGTGGTGCACAAGCTCAACACCTGCGGCACCGGCGACTCAGCGGTGTATCGCCAGGGACTGGGCGAGTTTTTCCTGGACGACCCGTGGCGTTACGAAGCCGCCTGGGTGGCGCCTGCGCCGGAAGTCCAGGCACGCCTCCTGGCGCTGCTGCAAGACCCGGGCCGGTTGACAGCCATGCACCACAAGCCTTACAGCATCGTGAGCTACGTGTGGGGCCGCAAGTACCAGCAGTCCAACCAATGGGCGATTGAAACCGTGGCCGCCGCGATGGAACCCGGGGTGACCACACGTGAGAAGGCTCAGGCCTGGCTGCAATTCAAGGGCTACGAGCCCACCACGCTCAAGCTGGGCCCTTTGACCCGCCTGGGCGGGCGCGTGACCGCGGCGAATATCGCGTTTGACGACCATCCCAACGACAAACGGTTTTCTGACCGCATTGAGACCGTCACGGTGGATTCGGTGTTTGACTGGCTGCAACGCGCACAAATGACGGTGCCCGGCAAGCCCGTGACCGTCATCAAACTGTGAAAACCTGTTTTCCAGAAAACGGAGATAACCGTGGCCAACACTTTGCGATTGACGGAAAAATGGATGCACCGCGGCCTCTGGCTGGTGGCTTTGGTGTTTGCCGGTTTCCTGATCGGTTTGGGTGGCACGGTGGTCGGCGATTTGCCGAAAGTCGAGAAGCAGCTCTCGGTCGACGACTACATGGACGCCACGGCCAGCAATGCGCTGCGCGGCACCATCAAAACGGCCGAGCGGGCCGAGCGTGACGCGCAAACCGCGCTGGAGCAAGCCCAGCTTAAACGCCGGGCAGCCCAGGCGGATTCGGCCGCAGCGCGTGAAACCTTCGACAACTGGCTGTCTACACGGCGTGCCACGCAACTGGCTGAACAGGACACCGAGTTGCTGTCGCGTACGCGGGCGCTGGACGGGCTGAAAGACCGTGAACGCGCGGCGGGCGTCGCCGTAGAAGCTCAGCAGCAGGCGGCACTGGATGCCCGGCAGGGTGCGACGCGCGAACGCCGCAAGCTGGCGGAGATGGAAGAGGCTGCCCAGGTGCAACTCAACGCCGAATACCGGCGTGTGGAACTGCGCGTCTTTCTGTATCGCCTGGCCCTGACTCTCCCGTTGCTGGTGGCGGCCGGCTGGCTGTTTGCGAAAAAGCGCGAGACGACTTACTGGCCCTTTGTGTGGGGTTTTATCTTCTTTGCTGTGTTTGCCTTCTTCGTCGAGCTGGTGCCTTACCTGCCTAGCTACGGTGGTTATGTGCGTTATATCGTGGGCATTGTCGTCACGGCGCTGGTGGGCCGGCAGGCCATTGTTTCGCTGAACCGATACCTGGAAAAGCAGAAGCTGATCGAGCAGCTGCCGAACGTGCAACGCCGCGAGGAACTGAGCTACGACACGGCACTGACAAGGCTTTCCAAAGGCGTGTGTCCGGGCTGTGAGCGGGTGGTGGATCTGAAAAATCCGGTGATTGACTTCTGTCCGCACTGCGGCATTGGCCTGTTCGACCATTGTGCGAAGTGCTCCACGCGCAAGAGCGCGTTCGCCAGGTTCTGCCATTCCTGCGGTGCCAGCTAATGCGCTTTGACCCATCGCGCAGGAGGGCGCTATCGGCAATCGCGGGTGGTGCTGCGCTGACGCAACTGAATGCCGAGGCGAAATGCCCGGTCGATCCGTTGAGTGTGTGCAATGTCACGCATCTGAGTTCTGTGACGGTGGCCGGGATCGCGGAAATTCGTGGGACCGATGATGTCCGGCAGGCTTTAAAAAAATGGCAAGGCCGCGTGAGTGTCGGCGGCGGCAGATTCAGCATGGGTGGACAAACCGCAATTCAAGGCGGACTGCAACTGGATATGCGCTCCATGAATGCAGTGGTGAAATTCGACCCTGCCAAACGAACCGCCAGAGTCCAGGCCGGTATGCGGTGGCGCGACTTGCAAACAATCATCGACCCGCAGGGGCTGGCGGTCCAGACCATGCAGAGCTACGCCAGTTTCACGGTGGGAGGTTCGGTGTCGGTGAATTGCCATGGGCGTTATGTCGGGCACGGGCCTGTGAGCCGTTCCGTCAGGGCCCTGCAGATCGTTTTGCCTGACGGTGAGGTGGTTGAAGCCAGCAGGCAAATCAATTCAGAACTTTTTCATGCCGCCATTGGCGGATATGGAGGGGTTGGCGTCGTCACGGAGATTGAACTCAATCTCGATGAAAACTTTCGCATAGAAAGATCAACGAACCGCATTTCCATTGAAGACTATCCGGGCTGGTTCCGCGAGAAGATCCAGTCTGACCCGAACGTGCTGTTGCACAACGCCGATTTATTCCCGGACCGGTTTGGCTATCCGCATTGCGTCACGTGGTCACGCACCGACAAGCCCTTGACCATCCAGGAGCGGCTGACGCCGCCGGGTCGCCCCTACACGAAAGAGAAATTTTTCTTCTGGGCCATGACGGAGTTGCCTGGCGGAGCTTTGCTCCGGGGAAAAGCCGCTACTTCCATCGAAGATACCCCGGCCGTGGTGTGGCGCAATTATGAAGCCAGCCTTGACGTTGCGCAGCTGGAGCCAGCGAGCCGGGATTTTTCCACTTATGTTTTGCAAGAGTATTTTGTTCCGGAGCGCCACTTCACGAGCTTCGCGCGAAAGATGGCAGACATCTTGCAAACGATTCCTACGGGAACGGTGAATGTTTCAATACGCCACTCGCCGCCTGATCATGCGGTACTGATGGCTTGGGCGCGGCAAGATGTATTTTCTTTCGTGATTTACTATAAGCAGGGCATGTCGGTCTATGCGCAGCGACACGCTGCGCAATGGACTCGCTCAATGATCGATCTGGCCTTGGCACTTGAAGGTACCTACTACCTGCCGTATCAGCTGCACGCGACAAAGGAACAATTTCTTCGTGCTTACCCTCAGGCGCCAAGGTTCAGCAAGTTGCGTGAGCATATTGGCGCGTCGCGGTTCACGAATGCTTTGTGGTCGCAGTACCAGATCTGATGTGAAGCCGTTCCCGAAAGGCCGACAGAAGCCGCAGGTTCCTCGACTCAGGCCATCGGCCGCCCAAAAAATGGGTAACCCGGGTCGTTGTAGCCGTGGCTGGACGCGTGGCCGGGCACGACCAGATCATCAATAAAGGTTTCGTCGTCCTTGTCCAGCACAAGTTCCACCGCACCATACACATCCTCCAGGTGCGACAGGGTGCGCGGGCCGACGATGACCGAACTGATCAGTGGATTGGCCAGCACCCAGGCTGCGGCGAACTGGCCGGGCACTTGTCCCCGGGCTTCGCAGCGCGCCTTGATCTTCTGCGCGATAACGAGTGACTCTTCGCGGAATTCGGTCTCAAGGATGCGCTTGTCGCCGCTGCCCGCGCGCGTGCCTTCGGCCGGCGGCTGGCCTGGCGGGTACTTGCCGGTCAGCACGCCGCGCGCCAGCGGGCTGTAAGGCACCACTCCCATGCCGTAGTGGCCGCAGGCCGGCAGGATTTCAACCTCCGGGCCGCGGTTGAGCAGGTTGTAGTACGGCTGGCACACCACGGGTTGCGGCACGCCCAGCGCTTTGCACAGGTGCACCACCTCGGCAATGCGCCATCCCCTGAAATTGGACAGGCCGAAGCTGCGGATCTTGCCCACGCGGATCAGGTCGCCCAGCGCACGCACCGCCTCCTCCAGGTTGGCGTCATGGTAGTCACGGTGCAGGTAAAGAATGTCCAGGTAGTCGGTTTGCAACCTGGCCAGGATGGCCTCCGTTTCCTGCACCAGCCAGCGGCGGGAGTAGTGGCCTTCATTGATGGCCTCGCTGACAGGGTTGCCCAGCTTGCTGGCCAACACCCAGTGGTTCCGCTGGCCCGCGAGCAGCTTGCCCAGGTCTTTTTCGGACTGGCCCTGGTTGTAGACATCGGCCGTGTCGATGAAGTTGAGCCCGTGCTCGCGCGCCGACGCCACGATGCGGCCTGCTTCTTCAAACGGCGTCTGCTTGCCGAACATCATGGTGCCCAGGCACAGGACGGAGACTTTGAGGTTGCTGTTTCCAAGGCGGCGGTATTGCATGGTCATCTTTGCAAAAAAAAAGGGGCAGGATCGCTGATGGTGCCTGAGCCTGAATCTTTGCGCTGCACGTCGGCTATTTGGTGACTGCGGCCCCCGCCATGAAGACCTGCTGTTTATATGTCGGTTTTCGGTGAGGTATCCTTATTTGATGCTAATCGTACTAATTTAATGATCTTGTATCTTTAAACGAAACTTTTAGGGCATTCCGCTCCACACTGCCTCTACAAGCATGTGCTTGGGCCTTCGGGTTATTTATGAAGATCGATTCCTCCCTGTTCTCCCTGTCACGCCTGACGCGTCGCACGGCTTTGGCCGCTGCGGTGTTGGGTGCCACTGCCCTGACGGGCTGCTACGTCGTGCCGGTCCAACCCGGCCATCCGCCGGTTTCCTCCACGGTGTATGTCACACCGGCCATGCCGGCAAGCACGACCTTTGCGGCGCGGCTGTACCCGGCGAACGACACCGCCCAGGCCTACGGCATGGTGGGCGCGGTGGTGACCAATGACATGAACGGGCGCGGCACCTTCACCACCAACATCAACGGTGAAAGCTTTAACGGGGAAGCTACGCGCATCGCAGGCTCTTCAACGCGCGAAGGGGTGGCCAACGGCTCCGGCAGCCGGGGCAGCTATATCAGTTGCCGCTACCAGATGAACTCGTCAACGATGGGGACGGGGCAGTGCAAGCTCTCCAACGGCGCGCAGTTCACGATGCACATCGGCGGTTGAATCAACTGAAATGGCCGTCGCCATAACGACCGCAACAGCGGCGCCGGTTACTGCTGCATCTGCTCGACGGCGACGATCTGGGGCGCCGCCTTGAGGTGCCCCACGTACCTCAGCGGCTTGTGAATCATGATGGAGGGCACATCGCCCTCCCGCATGTGCAGCAGGTCGCCGGGGTTGATCAGCCGGGGGTCGGCGTCGGTCAGCGGCAGGCCGGCGCTGCGGTAGGCCTCCAGGATGAATTGCGAACAGAAGAACTGGTCATTGCGACCCAGCCCCAGCTGCACGGCTGCGATGCCGCGAATACAGAAGTCGCGCACCATGGAAGGTACCAGCGGCAGCTCGCACATGCGGCGCTCCAGCGCGAAAGGCGCCTGCAGCATCACGCCGACATAGTTGTATTTCTTGCCTTCATGGCTGGCAGCGAAGGTGTTGATCTTGATGGCCTGTTCGGCGGTGAGGTCGGGATGGCGAAACGCCACCACCGTCGCCTCATCATTGAGCAGCGCGTCCACGCTGCGCACGCGAATACCTGAGCCCACGGCTTCAGCGATCTGCCGGTTGCCCATATATATCGCAGCATGGCTGACCGGCGATAGCGTGATCAGGCGAATGCCCACCGAGTTGATGCCGTTTTCAGCGGTGAGGATGATGTCGCCCGGTAGCAGGACGTCGGGCCTGATCAGCTCTCCACCATTGCCCGGGTTCAGGGCCATGTTCTGAAAACCCAGCATAGGCGCACCCGTCTCCGCATGCGGCTTGATGGCCGTGGCGCAGCCGCCAAGCGCAAGGAGCAAGCTGCCCAGGACAGTCACCAGGGACAGCAGTCGGGCCATCGTGGCCTGCGGTGAGGTTTTCGGCATGCGCAGGGCTCCAGTCAAATACGGGGTTGGAATGAACAAAACAAGCAGCGGGCGCTCAGGGCGCGGCGCGCTCGACCAGGTATTCTCGGGCGTACCAGAAGGTTTCGGGCGACTTGAACGCGCCCAGCGTGCCTTCTTTTTCGTCCTGCCGTGAGCGCAGGTCCCAGCGCTGGTCGATGATGCGGCAACCGTCGCAGGGCTTTTGCCCGGCACGGCGCTGCACCAGGGCGTAGCGCGTGTTCTTGAACAGGGCATTCACGTCCTCGTAGTCCACCGGTTGCGCGGCAAAGTAGGGAACGATTTTGGCACCCGGAATGATGAACTCGTAGCGCTCAAAGTGCCCGTTGAAGTTGCTCGGCACCGACACGGACTGGCCTTTGAGCAATGCGTCGGTCTCGGGTCGGAAGTGGCCCATGTCGCCATTGAAGGGCAGGGTCACCCATGCCAGCGCAAAGAGTACGGCGAAGCTGCTCAGCGCAGCGACCGGGCGCGTCAGCTCACGTCTGATCATGCCCGCAATACAGGCCACGGCCAGAGCCCCAATAAAGAGCCAGTAGAGCGATGAGTACAGTCCGGCATTCTGTGTAGCCCGCACCCCGCCAAAGCCGATCAGTCCCATGGCCAGCGCGCCGCCCAGGCAGATCAGCAAGGTCAGGCTGAACCAGATACGCGAGATGCGCTCCCAGTACAACGCGATCAGTACGGCCAGCGCGGGCATGGCGGGGATCAGGTAGCGGGTGGAGCGCTGGGTGGGCACCATGAACACCAGCGCAAAGGCCAGCATCCAGAGCCACATGGTTTTTTCTGCATCGCTGATGGTCTTGCCAGTGCCCTTGCGCTGCCGCCAGGCGCGCCACGCCGCCACAAAGCAGCCCACGGCGACGGGTAGCAGGAAAAGGGCGTTGGAGAAGTAACCCGTCAATATCGTCAACACGCCGCTGCTGCCGCTGAACGCGATGGCGAAGTAGCCCTTGGACGAGTTCATCTTGCCGGCGTTTTCGCCGACGACGAACTCGCGCCAGACTTCTCCTGGTTGCGGGTCGATGGCAAACCACAATCCGAAGATTGCAAGTGCCAGCACGCAGATGGCTGTGACCTTGATGCCGTCGGCGACGATGCCGGGCCGGGAAATTGCCCAAGGGGCTTTTTGCGCACCCAGCATCTGGTAACACAAGGCCAGGCCGAACCCGACCGGCACCACCATGACAAACGATTTGTAGAGGCAGCCTATGCCGACGGCCAAGCCGGCGAGCAATGGAAATTTCCAGCGAGAGGCCAGCAACTTTGCCGGCGCCCAGGCAACGGCAAACAACACGCCAAACAGCCAAAAAGTTTCGGGTGCACTGGTGAGGTAGGGCCTGCCATAGCGGTAGGTGCTGAAGAACGACAGGTACACGATGGTCGCGATGGCGCCCATCGTCAGGGCATGGCGGCTGCTATCGGTTGAAGCGGCATGGCTGACCGACTCTTCAGCGACAGTGCCGGTAGCCGTGTTGCGAACGATCTTCCAGGTCAGCAGCCCGACCATGAGCGAAATTGCCCACGTATAGACCACACTCGGCAGGCGCAGGTTGAGCAGCGTCCAGTGCCCGCCCCATCCGCCGGCGACCATCGCCTGCCAAAACAGCACGGGTGGCTTGGTGTTGCGCATGAAATCGTAGGAGCTGACCAGCGGAAGCCACTTGCCGGTCGCAGCCGTCAGCCGGGCGATATGGGCATAGACCAGCTCATCGCCATTTCGCGGAATGTGGTCACCGGCAAGGCCAAACAGGTAAGCCAGCGCGACCAGCAGCGCCAGCGCTATCCAGATGCGGTGGGCCGGGACGCGGTTTTTCAGGGACTCAAGACTTGTCATGGATATCGGTGGATGGCGGCGCAGCGCCATCGGCATCAGGGGCCACGATTTTCGCGCGCCGGCGGCGAAATGTCATGCGGTCATTGGCCACAAAATTACACACGCTGGACAAGACAATCGCCAGCACATTGGCCAGCAGATAGTGCATGTACAGCGCCAGCCATTTGGTCAGTAGAGACTGCAGCACGATGGCCAGGCCAGCCGCCATCACGTACTTTGAAAAAAGGAAAAGTGCCGAGTGGTGCACCTCATGCTTGCGGTCGCGCCAGGTCAGCCGCCGGTTCCAGTAAAAGTTGCTGATGGTGGCGACCGTGATGGCCAGCGCGATGGAGTAGTTCAGCCGTGAATGGAAGTCGGCAATGTGGCTGAACAGGAATTCCTGGGCAACATACAGCACGGCGACATTCACCACCGTGCCGCTGGCGCCCACCACGCCGAACTTGATGAAGCGCCAGCGCGCCATGGGTTGCAGGCGCTCAGGCAGGCGGCTGACAAGAGCCTCTGCTATGGATCGGAGTGTTGTCATCGGAATGAGGTCAGGGCGTTGCCAGGCACTCGCGCGCCTTGGCCAGTACGGCTTCGGGCGCAATGACCTTGAGGCACTGGTTGTCGCCGTCGCAATAGGACGAGCGGTGGTTATAGGCAGTGAGGCAAGGCGAACACGGCCACCGGCTGTAAAAGGAATGGCACTGCGGTGTAAGCGGCGCATACAGGCCCGGGGTCTCGGGGCCAAACAGCATCAGTGTCCAGATGGGCGTGAGCGCCGCGAACTGCCCAGGCCCGCCGTCGTTGGTGACCAACAGGCTTGCCACATGAAAGAGCGCCAGCAGTTCGGAAATGGATCGCGTATAGCCAGTCAGGTCAATCACGGGGCTGCCCGGGAAGGCAGCCTGCACATTGGCCACCAGCTGCTGCGCCAGTGCCTGGTCGTCTTTCAGGCCGATCACGGCCACGGCGCAGCCGTCGGCCACCAGGCCTTCACACAAGGCGGTGTAGGAAGCCAATGGCCAGGCGCGTATCGGCAAGATGCCCCCGCCCGGGTAGACCAGCACGAGAGGCTTGCCGGCAATCGCGGGAAAGTCCTGAGCCAATCGCGTCCGGATGCCTGGCACCAGCGCCGCATCCAGCTGTACGTGCGGCGGTGGTTTTCCGGTGCCTGCCGCGGCCAGATTCGCGGGCAGTTTGGACTTGGGAACGGCCGTGGAATCAATCGCGCGCGCCAGCGTCAGAAACTGCGCGCTGATGTGCTGGTAGGGGTTGTAGGGAACGGGTCGGTTGATGTGCGAACCGCGGTACAGGCCTTCCTGCGTGTGGCGGTGAAAGCCCACGCGGATGCGCGCGCCGCTGGCATACGACAGCAGGCTGCTGATCCGCGAGAACAGCTCGCAGTCAATCGCCACGTCAACATTCGCGCGCCGCAGCTCGCCAATCGCCTTCCACAGGCTGGACAGCAGGCCGCCCAGCGACTTGTCGTCCACCGTGTGCACGTTGGCCGGGTCCACCACCTGCATGAGGTCGAGGATTTCGCGGTTCTTGCCGAAGAGCAGGGCATGCAGCGGCGCGTCGGGATACCGCTGCTTCAGGCGTGCGAACATGTCGTGGGCCAACACCAGGCTGCCCATCTCCGACAGCAAAATGACCACGATGGCGCGCGGCGCGGGGTCGGCGCCGGAGCGGAATTGCCGCAGTACGGCATCGACGCCCGATACCGCTGCGCACAGCGGTATGCCAACCCAGCGGTCAATCCAGCGTTGCAGGTCGATGTTCATCGTTTAAACGCCACGCTGCCTGTCGGCGTGGAACTGCGCGGTGAATTCACCAAAACGGCCGGCGTCCAGTGCGTCGCGGACTTCCTGCATCAGGTTCAGGTAGTAATGCAGATTGTGGATGCTCGACAGCATGGGGCCCAGCATCTCGCCGCAGCGGTCCAGGTGGTGCATATAGGCACGCGAGAAGTTCTTGCAGGTGTAGCAGCCGCAGGTCGCGTCGACCGGCTGGTCTTCGGTCTTGTAGCGCGCATTGCGGATCTTCAGGTCACCGAAACGCGTGAACATGTGGCCGTTGCGCGCATTGCGGGTCGGCATGACGCAGTCGAACATATCGACGCCGGCGGCCACGCCCTCGACCAGGTCTTCAGGCGTGCCCACGCCCATCAGGTAGCGCGGTTTGTTCGTCGGCAGGCGATGCGGCGTGTGCGCCATGATGCGCTGCATTTCTTCCTTGGGTTCGCCCACACTCACGCCGCCTATGGCGTAACCGGGCAGATCCAGCTCGACCAGGGCATCGAGCGATTCCTGGCGCAGGTTTTCAAACATGCCGCCCTGCACGATGCCGAAGAGTGCGTTGGGGTTCTCCAGTTTTTTGAATTCGGCAATGCAGCGGCCGGCCCAGCGCAGGCTCAGCTCCATCGAGCTGCGCGCTTCGCTTTCGGTGGTGATGTGGCCCTTGGTGTCGTAAGGCGTGCATTCGTCGAATTGCATCACGATGTCGCTGTTAAGCACCGTCTGGATCTGCATCGAGATCTCGGGGGTCAAAAACAGCTTGTCGCCGTTCACGGGCGAGGCGAACTTCACACCTTCCTCGGAAATCTTGCGCATCTCGCCCAGCGACCAGACCTGGAAGCCGCCGCTGTCGGTCAGGATGGGCTTGTTCCAGCTTTCAAACTTGTGCAGGCCGCCGAACTGCTGCATCACGTCCAGGCCGGGCCGCATCCAGAGATGGAAGGTGTTGCCCAGGATGATTTGCGCGCCCATGTCGTGCAGCGACTGCGGCATCACGCCCTTGACCGTGCCATAGGTGCCGACCGGCATGAAGATGGGGGTTTGCACCACACCGTGGTTGAGCGTCAGTTTGCCGCGCCGGGCGTAGGAGCCGAGGTAGGCGCCGGCCCCTTCGCCGGCCGGGGCGTCGGTCTTCAGAACTTCAAATTCGAGCATCTTGGGATTGTCGCAGGTGTATAGGGGTGTATCAGGCGCCTGCCAGAGGGGTTTTACGGGCCAGCAGCATGGCATCGCCATAGCTGAAAAAGCGGTATCGCCCGGCAATCGCATGCCGGTACAGCGCCATGATGTGTTCGTAGCCCGAAAACGCGCTGACCAGCATCATCAGCGTGCTTTTGGGCAGGTGAAAGTTGGTCAGCAGCAGGTCAACCACGGCAAATTCAAAGCCCGGGGTGATGAAGATGTTGGTGTCGTTGCAGTCGGGGCCGAATTTGGCGTGCGACTCCAGCGCCCGGACAGTGGTGGTGCCCACGGCCACCACGCGGCCACCACGCGCCTTGCACGCGGCAATGGCTTGCTGCGTGGCCAAAGGGACCTCAAAACGCTCGAAATGCATGGTGTGGTCTGCAATGTTTTCGGCCTTGACGGGCTGGAAGGTGCCGGCACCCACATGCAGCGTCACGCTCGCGCGCTGGATGCCGCGCGCTTCGAGCTGCGCCAATATGGCTTCATCGAAGTGCAGTGCCGCGGTGGGCGCGGCCACGGCGCCCGGGTTTTTGGCAAACACCGTCTGGTAGCGCTGCTCGTCGTCCGCGGAGTCGGTATGGGTAATGTAGGGCGGCAGCGGTACGTGGCCATGCTGCGCCATCAGCGCATAGGGGTCACTGCTCAGGCGGAAACGATACAGAGGTCCGCTTTCCTCGGGCCAGCGGCCCAGCAGCGTGGCGGTGAAGCCACCGTCCATTTGCAGCACCGCGCCCGGCAGGGGTTTTTTGCTGACCTTCATGTGGGCGGCGACTTCATGGCCGGCATCCGCATGGGGCGACAGCACGCGTTCGATCAGTAGTTCCAGTTTGCCGCCGCTGGCTTTCTGGCCGAAGAGGCGGGCTTTGACGACTTTGGTGTCGTTGAACACCAGCAGGTCGCCCGGCAGCAACAGGCCGGGGAGTTCGGTGAACCGCCGGTCCACTGGCAGGTCTTCACGCCCGTCAAGCAGGCGCGAGCCGCTGCGCTGGGCGGCAGGGTGTTGGGCAATGAGTTCTTCGGGCAGCGTGAAATCAAAATCGCTGAGGGTGAAATGGGGCTTCATAAACCTAGAAACCGCAGTTGGATGCGCCCGAGTGTGCCGCCCGCGCTGCGCCAGGCAAGGCGCGACAACGCTGTGGGCTGTTGCCCACAAGGCGGAGCAACGCCGCATGGTGCTGTGCGGGTGGCGCAATCGGGTGCATAGCGTTGTTATGCACAAGCTGAGTGCCAGCGAAGGGAGGGGTGACGGTATTCAAGCGGATTCTGAGAGGTTTGCAAGAGGTCAACTGCGGTTGCTAGGTTGACGGCACAATTGTCCCATGTCGCCTCCTGGTGCCTCCGTCCGAAAAACTGTCCCGCCTGAGACTGCAGTCGGGGACAACGCTGTGCTCCGCCCGCAGGTTGAGAAAGCCCCGCCCAAATCCCCTGCGCAAAAAGCCCTGGAGAAGCTGGGCCTGCGCCGCGACATCGATCTGGCCTTGCACCTGCCCCTGCGCTACGAGGATGAAACCCGCATCGTGCGGCTGGCGGACGCGCGGGACGGCGATCTGGTGCAAATCGAAGGCCAGGTGACGCACAGCGAGATCGCCTTTCGCCCGCGCCGACAGCTGCGGGTGACGGTAGACGACGGCAGCGGCACCTGCGTGCTGCGCTTCATCAATTTTTACCCGGCTCACCAGAAAACGCTGAGCACAGGCGCCCATGTTCGGGTGCGGGGTGAAATCCGCGGCGGCTTCCTCAGCCGTGAAATGATCCACCCCAGCTTCAGACTGGCCGGCGGTGAGCTGCCCGGCGCACTGACGCCGGTGTATCCCACCGTGGCCGGACTGCCGCAAACCTACCTGCGAAAAGCCGTGCTCAGCGGCCTGGCGCGGGCTGATCTCCGCGAGACCTTTCCGCCTGAGGTTTTAGGTGAAAACAGGCTGCAGCCCTTATGGAATCTGCGCGAGGCGCTACAGTTTTTGCATCACCCCACGCCAGATGTCTCGCTGGCCACGCTGGAAGACCGCAGCCACCCGGCCTGGCAGCGGCTCAAGGCCGAAGAGCTGCTGGCCCAGCAGCTGTCGCAGCTGCAGGCCAGGCGCATACGCGCAGCCATGCGCGCACCTTCGCTGGTGGGCCCGCCCATGCGCGGCACGCAGTGCACGCTGCATGACCAATTGCTGGAGCGCCTGCCTTTCCGGTTGACCGCCGCCCAGCAGCGCGTGTGCAACGAGATTGAAGCGGACCTGAAAAAAAACATCCCCATGCACCGCCTGTTACAGGGCGACGTGGGCGCCGGCAAAACGGTGGTGGCGGCGCTGGCTGCGGCACGCTGCATGGATGCGGGCTGGCAATGCGCGCTGATGGCGCCTACGGAAATCCTGGCCGAGCAGCACTTCAGCAAGCTGATCGGCTGGCTGGAGCCGCTGGGCATCAAGACCGCCTGGTTGACCGGCAGCCAGAAAACAAAAGAGCGGCGCGAGATGCTGGCGCTGATCGAGAGCGGGGAGGCCGGTCTGGTCATAGGCACACACGCTGTGATCCAGGACAAGGTGAAGTTCAAAAACCTGGCGCTCGCCATCATTGACGAGCAGCACCGCTTTGGCGTGGCGCAGCGGCTGGCCCTGCGCAGCAAAATGACTGAAGGCGGGCAGGAACCCCATCTTTTGATGATGACCGCCACGCCGATTCCGCGCACGCTGGCGATGAGTTATTACGCTGACCTTGACGTCTCCACCATCGACGAGCTGCCGCCCGGCCGCACGCCCATCGTGACCAAGGTGGTGAGCGACGCGCGGCGCGACGAAGTGATCACGCGCATACGCGGGCAGCTGGCGGAAGGGCGGCAGATTTACTGGGTCTGCCCACTGATCGAGGAAAGCGAGTCCATCGACCTGGTCAATGCCACGCAAACGCATGAAGCGTTGAGCGCGGCCTTGCCAGGCGTCAGCGTGGAGCTGCTGCATTCGCGTATGCCGGTTGCAGAAAAGAAGGCCGTAATGAGCCAGTTCACCGCCGGGAAAATGGGCGTGCTGGTGAGTACGACGGTGATCGAGGTGGGCGTTGACGTGCCCAATGCTTCGCTGATGGTGATCGAGCATGCCGAGCGCTTTGGCCTGAGCCAGTTGCACCAGCTGCGCGGCCGTGTCGGGCGCGGCGCGGCAGCGTCGGCATGCGTGCTGCTGTATTCGACCGGCGAAGCGTCCCGGCTCGGCGAGATGGCGCGCGAACGCCTCAAAGCCATGGCGCAAACCAATGACGGCTTCGAAATCGCCCGGCGCGACCTCGAAATCCGTGGGCCGGGGGAGTTCCTGGGAGCGCGGCAGTCGGGGGCGCCGCTGTTGCGCTTTGCCGACCTGGAAACCGATGCCGCGCTGCTGGCCTGGGCGCGCGAGCGGGCTCCGCTCGTGCTGGACCGGCATGCGGAGCTGGCCCACCGGCACATCCTGCGCTGGCTGGGCGGCAAAGCCGATTACCTGAAGGCCTAAGCAACATCTGGCGATGCAGCGATTGAGAAAAGCAGCACAATAAGCCCATGACGCTGACCGAACTCAAATACATCGTCGCTGTGGCCCGGGAAAAGCATTTCGGCAAGGGCGCAGACGCCTGTCACGTCTCGCAGCCCACCCTCAGTGTGGCCATCAAGAAGCTGGAAGAAGAGCTGCAGGTCAAGCTCTTTGAGCGTAACGCCAACGAAATCACCGTGACGCCTCTGGGCGAAGAAATCGTGCGCCAGGCCCAGAGCGTGCTGGAGCAAGCCGACAACATCCGGGAAATTGCCAAGCGCGGCAAAGACCCGCTGGCCGGTGCGCTGCGGCTGGGCGTGATCTATACGATTGGCCCCTACCTGTTGCCCGACCTGGTGCGCCAGGCGATTGCGCATACGCCGCAGATGCCGCTGATGCTGCAGGAAAACTTCACCGTCAAGTTGCTGGAAGAGTTGCGTACCGGTGAAATTGACTGCGCCATCCTGGCCGAGCCCTTTCCCGACACCAACCTGGCCATTGCGCCGTTGTATGACGAGCCTTTCATGGCGGCGGTGCCCAGCGCCCATGCGCTGGCGTCCCGCAAAAGCGTGACGGCCGAGGAGCTCAAGAAGGAAACCATGCTGCTGCTGGGGACCGGCCATTGCTTTCGCGACCACGTGCTCGAGGTTTGCCCCGAATTTGCACGCTTTTCCAGCAGCGCCGAAGGCATCAGCAAAAGCTTCGAAGGTTCGTCGCTGGAAACCATCAAGCACATGGTGGCGGCGGGCATGGGCATCACGCTGGTGCCCCGACTGGGCGTGCCCAAGGAGGCTCTGGCCGAGCAGGCCGCAGCTGCCGGGAAGCCCGCCAAGGGAAAACCCGCCGCAAGCCGCAGCAAGGTGGCAGCAGAGCAACCTTCGTTCATCAAATACCTGCCGTTTGACGGCGATGTGCCGAGCCGGCGCGTGGTGCTGGCCTGGCGTCGCAGCTTCACGCGATACGAGGCCATTGCCGCGCTGCGCAACGCCATCTACGCCTGCGAACTGCCCGGCGTCATCCGCCTGTCTTGAATCCCGTCTATGACCGGCATTGACGGCGGCTGTTGCGGCCGTCGTCCTGATTTCGTTAAAGTTATCCCTGAATTTTAAAAAAGGAAACACCATGGCCAAGTCTTCTGCCAAACCAGCCGGCAAAACCACCGGCAAGCCCGCACCTTCCATCAACATTGGCATCAATGAAAAAGACCGCGCAGCGATCGCCAAGGGCCTGAGCCGCCTGCTGGCCGACACCTACACGTTGTACTTGACCACCCATAACTTCCACTGGAATGTGACGGGGCCGATGTTCAACACGCTGCACCTGATGTTCATGACGCAGTACACCGAACTGTGGGCCGCGGTTGACCCGGTGGCCGAGCGTATCCGCTCGCTGGGCCATCCCGCACCGGGCTCTTACGCTCAGTTCGGCAAGCTGGCGTCGATTCCCGATGTACCTGTGGTGCCGCCCAAGGCGCTGGAGATGGTGCGTATCCTGGTGCAGGGCCATGAAGCCGTCGCACGCACGGCACGCGAATTATTTCCACTGGCCGACAAGGCCAGTGACGAGCCGACCGCGGACTTGCTGACGCAGCGCCTGACGGTGCACGAGCAGACGGCCTGGATGCTGCGCTCCTTGCTCGAAGAGTAAGTCTTGCATGCGCGTTTCAGACGAGGCTGATAACGGCAAATCAGCACCGCTGCAGGCAAACAGCGCGAGGGACGCTTCTTCGCCAGCAGGGGCCGCGGAACCGGCTTTGCCGGGCCGCAGGCGCAGCGCCCCCTCGGGGGGCAGCGCATTACACGAAGTGAAAAGCGTGGGGGCCAATTATTTGCAACTGATCCGCTGGAATCGCCCGGCGGGCTGGTTGCTGCTGCTGTGGCCGACCCTGTCGGCGCTGTGGGTAGCTTCGCACGGCTTTCCGGGCTGGCATCTGCTGGCCGTGTTTACCTTGGGCACCTTCCTGATGCGCAGCGCGGGTTGTTGCGTCAACGATGTGGCCGACCGCGATTTTGACCGCCACGTCAAACGCACGGCGCAGCGGCCCGTGACCAGCGGCGCCGTCTCCGTCAGGGAGGCGCTGTTGCTGGGAGCCGTGCTGGCCCTGCTGGCTTTTGGCCTGGTACTCACCACCAATACCGTCACCATCGCCTGGTCATTCGCCGCGCTGGCTGTAACGCTGGTCTATCCGTATGCCAAGCGTTATGTCTCCATGCCGCAGGCGGTGCTGGGGGTCGCTTTCAGCTTTGGCATTCCGATGGCTTTTGCCGCCGTACAGTCGCGCATTCCGCTGCTGGCCTGGGTGCTATTGCTGGGCAACCTGTTCTGGGTGATTGCCTACGACACGGAATACGCCATGGTCGACCGTGACGACGACTTGAAGATCGGCATGAAAACGTCGGCCATCACACTGGGGCGGTTCGATGTGGCGGGCGTCATGCTCAGCTACCTGATTTTTCTGTTAATTTGGGCTGTAGCCCTTATGGATATTGCGCAACCAGCTATTTATTTAATAGCAATTGCGATGGCGCTCGGGCAGGCGTTGTGGCACGGCTGGCTGATCCGCAAGCGCGAGCGCGATGACTGTTTCAAGGCGTTTCGGCTCAACCATTGGCTGGGCTTTACGGTATTTGCGGGAATTGCGCTGTCGTACCTGGGCCGTTGAGCCTGCGCCGAAACAGACGGCCATAAAAAAGCCCGCATCTGCGGGCTTTTTCAATTCCTGCCGCCTGATCAAGGGCTCAGCGGAACTTCATCCGCAAATTACACCGATTTTTTGGCTTTTGCCTTGGCCTTGTGCTTGACCTTGTGTTTGGCTTTTGCCTTGGCTTTTGTGGGCGCGGCGGCTTTTTCGGCAGGTGCGGCGGCAGGGGCTGCTGCGGGTGCGGCGGCCTGGGCCGCTGCTGGCGTGGAGATCACGGCCAGGGGCATGGCGAGGACGGCTGCGCTGATGAGGGTGGACAGTAATTTGTTCATGGGGAAGCTCCGGATGTTGGAAAAGTTATGGTGCGGGTGTTGCCGGGTGAACTGTCCACGAAGGACCAGGGCAGCCGTGACAGACGCTCTTCTTCAACGTCTTCCCTCGCAGGGCGGTTGACTTGCCCGGCCGCGGTCATCCGCAAATCCCATGGCCACGTGCTGCCACGACAAAAGAATCATATTGCTATTAATTCAGGGGCTTAAGAGGCAAAGTTCATCACCAGAAGACACCTGCGGGTCAACCGCGGCAACAATGAGTTTGCCCGGGGCTCAGTTCACGTCAACGGTATCGAGAGCTTCTGGCGCTATGCCAAGCGACGTCTGGTGCAGTTCAGCGGTGCACTCAGGCACACCTTCTAACTGCACTTGAAGGAAATCGAGTTCAGGTTCAACCACCGCCACTGCAGCCTGTACAAGTCGCTGCTATCCTTGCCGGGAAACAATCCTCTTTAACGGGATTTTTGCTTCTTAAGCCCCTGATTGATGGCGATCGGTGCGCTTTCACGCTCGGTTGAGCCGCCAGAGCCTGGGGATTTGCCCGCTCGCCAGAACTGTTTCGATTCGCCACCAGCCAGAAGTCCCCAGCCCCCGGCATCGCCAGATAGCTCAAAATACCCTCCATGACCTTCGATGCAGCCAACCCACCCCGTTTCTGGCCCGACCTGAAAAGCCCTGACTTTTCGCGCCTGGACTTGGCCCGCTGTATTGCGGTGCTGCCGGTGGCCGCGGTGGAGCAGCACGGCCCGCACCTGCCGCTTAATGTGGATGCGACGTTGGTGGAAGGTGTGATTGCAGCCGCTTTGCCGCATTTACCCCCAACGCAGCCGGTGCTGTTTTTGCCCACGCAGGCGGTGGGCTTTAGCCCCGAGCACGATCGCTTTGCCGGCACGCTCACGCTAAAAGCCGAGACCGTGATCCGGCTCTGGACCGAGCTGGCCGAATCCGTTGCGCAAACGGGGGTCAAGAAATTGGTGCTGCTCAATTCGCACGGCGGCCAGGTTGGCCTGCTGGACGTGGTGGCGCGCGACCTGCGGGCCCGGCTGGGCATGCTGGTCTACAGCGTGAACTGGTTCAACCTGCCGCTCACAGGTGAGGATGGCAAGTCCGTGAATGATTTGTTCAGTGCCGAAGAGCACCGCTTCGGCATCCACGCCGGCGAGATCGAAACCTCCATGATGCTGGCGCTCAAGCCGGGTCAGGTCGACATGGCCAAGGCGCAGAACTTTCACTCCACTTCACAGGACAGGGCTGCGAAGTTCAGCATCCTGGGTGACGGCCGCAGCGCCAAGCTGGCCTGGCAGATGCAGGACTACAACCCGCAGGGTGCGGTGGGCAATGCGGCTGCCGCTACAGCAGACAAAGGCCGCGCCCTGCTGAATGCAGCGGGGCGCAGCCTGGCGCGGCTTCTGTCGGAGATCGACCAACTGCCGGCTGATACGCTGAGCGATAAAACCGCGTTCTAGGCTGTTGCGGGGCGGGTATTTAGCGCAGGATCACGGTCTGGCGCTTCCACGCGGCGTCCTGCGAACGGGCGAAGGCCGCCAGCGTTCCCGGGTCACCGGCCTGCTTCTCGGCCGTCAAGCTGTCCATGCGCGCCACCTCGAAACTGCGGCGCAGGCGCCCGGCAATGCGGGTCTCGCGGGCCAGCAGCATGTGAGGCGTGCCGCGCACCCATCCGGCAAATTCCACATAGCCCAACTCGGGGCCATTGCTGGCGGGCGGCAGCACCTCAATCGTCCATTGCCCGGATCTTTTGCGAAACACCCACAGCTCGCGCCAGGCGTCCAGCGGCTGCACCGCGAGCGCCAGGGCCTGGCCATCCGGGTGGGCGCTGGCGGACGCGGTCCACACGATGCCGTAGGTGCAGCGCCTGGCCACGGCCTCCTTGCCGGGTTTGCCGTCGGCCTTGTTTTCGTACAGCGCCACGCAGGTTTCGCCGGCCTGGCCCGTCTCGGTGGCTACCGTCAGTTTGGCGAAGCGGGGTAGCGCGGTTTCAGCGCCCCATCGTGAGGCGCCCACTCGAATCGCCGCGTCGTTGTAGTCCTGCCTGTCGTTGTCCGTCAGCTCCAGCTTGTTCACCGCCGCGAGTTCCGCCAGGGCGCGCTGGGCGGCTGCCGTGGGTGCTTCGGCCCGGCGCGCCTGCTCAAACGCCAGGCTGGCGTGCACGCCGGCACGGCGCAGGCGCAAACGGTTTTTGCTGACTTCAGGCAACTGGGCGAACTGCGCGGCGCTGACCTTGTCCAGCACTTCGGCGCGCCACTGGTCTTGCGTGAAGCGGTCCTGCGGATGCAGGTCGGGGCTCATGCAGTCGGGGCGGGTCACGGCCAGCGCGGCGCGTGCGCGTTGCTCGGCGTCGGATGGCAGCGCCAGCACACGGCGAAAGGCCTCGCCGTTGTAGCAAAGCTGCATGCTTCCGTTCTGCTCATAACCCTTAAAGTTCACGCCATAAAAGGTGGCCACTTCCATGTGCGCAGAGATCACGTCACTCGTGGCCTTGCCGTGCTTCATGGAGGCGCGGCGCGCCAGGCGTTCGGCCATGGTGCCCAACGCATCAAAGGCTTCCGCGCCTATGGCGTCTGCCGGCGCGGCCTTGAGGTAAGCGGCCGTGTACGCAATGCCCAGGGCTTCGGCGCCCGGGCTTTCGCGCAGGAAGCGCACCACCGAGAGGAGCTGCGGCGCGTCCTCGGGCTGCAGCGAGACCGTGCGAACCTGACTCACGTGGATGAAGCCCGCGCGTTCACGCCTGTGGTCGTAGACCTGCAGGTAATCCATGCGCTGGCCGCGGATCTCGAGCGCGTCGCCTTGCCACAGGGCCGCCTGCTGTGCGGCCGAATCACGCGGCGCGGCGCGCAGGGTGGCCTGGTCCTGCGTCACGATGGCGAGGGTAAGAAGTGCGGTGGTGATCATTATTCGGCCTCTTCTTTGTCGTTGTTGTCTTGCGTGCCGGCGTCGCGCGGCGCTTGCGCCACGGTGCGGCCGGCCTTGGGCGCGCCGCCCAGCAGGCCCGCGCCCACAAAGCCGCCGCTGGTGGAGGGCGGGGCGATGATCACGGTGATCTTGTCGCTCAGCTTGTCGGCCATGGTCTTCTGGATCAGCAGCGGGTGGCGCGTGATCAGCACGCCTTCGCGCGCCATCTGCTCGCTGTTGATCTTGCCCACGCGGTCCAGCCGGTAGGCTTCGGCATCCGCCAGTTTCTGGCGCGAATCGGCTTCGCCCGATGCCTCGATGCGCCGCGCCTGGGCGCTGCCCTCCGCCGTGCGTATGCGTGACTGCTTGTCGGCTTCGGCTTCGAGCTGGCGCTGCTCGATCTGCTTTTGCTTGAAGGGAAGGACATGTTTCATGGCTTCTTCCTGCGCTTTGGCTGCAATTACCTGTTCACTGGCGGCGGCCTGCGCATTGGTTTCACGGCGTATTTTTTCGGCCATCGCGTCCAGCTCGGTTTCCTTGACGCGCTTTTCCTTCAGGGCCAACGTGTAGCGCATCTTTTCCGTGGCCAGCTCTTCGGCCAGCAGCTTGTCCATGCCCTGGCGGTAGTCGGCGGGCAAGTCGACCTTGCCCATCTGCACCGTGCGCAGCAGGATGCCGTCGGCCGCGAGCTTGGGTTTGAGTTCGGCTTCGATGAGCTGCTGGATCTCGGCACGCTTGCTTGAGAAGATCTCCCGTACGGTGTAGCGGGTGAAGGTCTTGTAGATCACGCCTTGCACGGCGGGCTGTACGATCTGGCCGGCAATGTCGTCAGGCAGGTTTTTCGACAGTGCGTTCACCTTGGTGGGGTCCAGTGCATAACGCACCGTGATGTCCACACCCAGCGACATGCCTTCAATCGACTGGAAGGGCGAGGGGCCGTCGGCACGGCTGCTGCCTTCAGGGCGGTAGACCTGGTCGCGCAGCGAGAAGGTACGCACCTCGTGCAGGCCGGGCAGCAGCAGCAGGGAACCTTCGCGGAATTCGTCGACGCCGCCGGTCAGCTGGTTGGTGCGAATCGCCACGTCGCCGCGCGCCACCGATTCCATGGGAGGGTGCACCCACAGCAGGTAGCCGACCGCGCCCGCCGCGGCGGTGGCGATCATCAGGCCGCTGGCGCTGGCGGCGCGCTGCACCCCTGTGGCAGCGATACGGCGGGTGCCGCGCACCCCCCTGGAAAAGATGGCGCGGATGCGCAGGGAAATACGGCTAAGGCGTGGGTTCATGATGGGCTCCTCCGGTTGGTTTGGCGAGAGGCGCGGGTTGCGCTTTCTCTGGCCTCCATTGTTCGAATCGGGCCCGGAGCATTCAATGCGCCTGCGCGGTGTCTTTGCACGGTTTGGCGGCGGCAACCCTCCGCCAACGGAAGAAACACTCACACGGCCTGGCGCAGGCCACACCCATAATGGCGACACCCCATCCTCTTGAGGCCTCATGACCAAAATTGCCGTGATCGAAGACGACCTGCCCATGAGCAACCAGCTCAAGGGCTGGATTGAATCGGCCCGTCCGGGCATCCAGGTCGACCAGTGGTTCAACCGCGACGATGCCGAGGCCGCCGTTGCCCGCGAAGGCTATGACGCCGTGGTGCTGGACATCGAACTGGGGCGCGAACGCCATGCCGGCGTGGCCATCATCAACGCCATCAACAAGCAGCGGCAGGGTACGCCCGTGCTGGTGGTGTCCGCCATGCCGGCCGCCATCTACCGCAGCATCATGAAAGCTCTGGACGCCTGGGACTATCTGCAAAAAACCACGTTTGAGGAGGCCGACTTCATCGAGACCTTCCTGGACATCCTGCGGACCGCCAAGGCCAAACCCGCAGGCAGGGCGCCAGCCGGCGACAGCCAGGAACTGCAGCTGGACCCGCTGCGACAGAACACCGCCATCTGGCGCGGGCAGCGCGTGAATCTGCCGCTGACGGCGCAACGCATCCTGGCAGCGCTGCACGCGCGCCGCGGCGAGGTCGTGAGTTACGACGACCTCTACCAGGTGGTCAAGAGCGGCCGCAACCGCGACAACATCCGCAAGCACGTCAGCACGATTCGCGACGCGTTCAAGGAAATCGATGCGGCCTTTGACGGCATTGAAAACATCCCGATGCGAGGCTTTCGCTGGGCTGAGGCGCCGGAGCCCCCGCGCGGCAGAGGCAAGGCGTGAAGCTGCCCACCCGCCTGGATGTCGAGCGCCTGCTGCCGGCGCGCGTACCCTTCGGCCTGCGCGTATTTTTTCGCGGCGCTTTTTTTCTGCTGGCATTGGCCACCGTCGCCCTGGCCATCGCCGTGTTGCAAGACGAAAAGGAGCGCAGCTACCGCAATTACCAGGACGGCTTTCGCAAGAACCAGGCGCAGATCGCCGCCAAGCTGCGCCATCCCACGGGCCAGCTGGTGCTGCTCAACCCCACGGCCTACGAGCATGAGGTGACGCCGCTGCGCCCGTTGGTGCTGCCTTTTTCGGCCCTCGATTTCGACGATCGCAACAAGGCCCAGCAGGCAGTGGAGATGGCCGGCTGCCTGGTGCAATACCCCGACGCGGCGTCGATGTGCGTGGCCGTCGGCAACAACCCCTTTGCCGGCGGTTTTCTTTATGCCGTCGGCAGCTTCAACAGCGGGCCCCTGGTGTCGCACATCTCCGGAACGCTGGACTTAAGCCAGGCGCACCGCGCCCGCATCACGGTCGACATGCGCGGGCAGCGCTCCCGCTGGATCGCACCTTTCCAGGCCATGCAGGCCATGGACGAGGGGCGCAACGCCTCGCCTCTTGCCAATGCCAGAGGCCGGCTGGTCGGCTTTGCCGATGAGGGCCCGATCACGCCGGCCAGCCGGCCCGTGCGCGACTTCCGCGGCTGGCTTTGGCAAGACAGCCGCTGCGTGGACGGCACGCTGGCGGCAGACCCTGATTGTGCCCGGCGTGCCTTTGTCAGCGTGCGCCTGCCGGTGGAGCTTTTTCGCGAAGCCCTGTTTACCAAAGGGCCTGCGGGCATCGTCTGGCCGCCGGCTGACCTGGACCAGATCAAGGTGCAGGTGGAAATGCTGGCCCCCGGCGAGGGCAAGCCGTTGTTTGACAGCAATGCCGCAGGCGCCACGGCGCCATTCTCATGGGCTGAGCTCACCCCCTTGCTGTTGCCCGGCGAAAAGCTGCGCATCCGCAAGCTGGGCGCCGCCGGCGCCAGCACCGACATCGTGGCGCTGTCCGGCGCAGAGGCGACAGAGCGCTCCTCCCCCCTGATCGCTTACCTGATACGCCGGCTGCAAGTCGATGGCTACGACGCACCCATCACCAGCACCGACATCATCAGCACGCCGCTGGGGCGCTATGAGCTCACGCTGACCGGCGACATCCGCACCGTCAACAAAGCCCTGACGGCTGTGGCCACCCGTGTGTCCTGGTTTGTGGGGGCCATGCTGCTGGCCATCTTTGTGACCTGGCTGGCCATTGAGCTGCGCATCATCCGCCGCATCACCGAACTCACCCGCCGCGCCGCCACCGTGTCCAAGGGCGTGCGCGCCAGCGACAACCTGGCGACGGTTGACCTGGCCGACCTGCGCGGCGGCGACGAGCTGGGTGTGCTGGCCGGCGGCCTGCAAGACCTGCTGCAGCGCGTCAATGAAGACGTGCGCCGCGAACAGATCCGCGTCGCCCAGGAAAAAGACACCTGGCACGCGGTAGGCCACGAAATCATGTCGCCCCTGCAATCGCTCATGGTGCTGCACGGAAGTGCCGACGACCCGGCGCACCGCTACATCAGCCGCATGCAGCAGGCCGTGCGCGTGCTCTACGGCAGTGCGTCGCCCAGCGAAGCCTTTGAATCCACCGCGCTCAATGTGCAGACGCTGGATGCCAATGAATTCCTGAGCCATGTGGCGCGCAACGCTGAGGCCGCGGGCATTCCCGGTGTGGCTTTTGATCCGCTGGCCCAGCCGGTCAGAGTGCGTGCCGACGAGTATTCGCTGGAAGATGTCGTGTCACATGTGCTGCGCAACGCTGATCGCTACCGTTTGCCCGGCAGCCTGATCCGCATCACGCTGTCGCGGCAGGCACAGGAAGGCACAGCGCCCGAGGCAGTGATCAGCATCAGCAACCAGGGCCCGCAGATCGAGGCCGGCCTGTTGGACAAGATTTTCGAGTACGGCGTGTCTGACCAGCCAGATACCGGCGTGGCGGGACAGCGCGGGCAGGGCCTGTTTGTCGCCAAAACCTATATGGCCAAGATGGGCGGCACCATCACCGCGTACAACCGGGATAGCGGTGTTTGCCTGGAGTTGCGCCTGCAGTGCGCTGTCGGCTGATCCCTGATTCCATTGCTAATTCGCTGCGAGAGCAGGCGCGCCGCCGCAGACAGTGCTTAGGGCCTGCCAATGCCATTTATGCAGATGCGTTGCGAGTCAAAAAGGCCTTGAGCAAGGCGCAAAACGCAGGCGGGGCAGACCCCGTCAAGGCTTTGCAACGCCGCGCAAGGCCTTTTTGATCGCAACCCGGAGGGAATGGGGTGAAAACGGCGCCACTCGGCGTTGCGCTTCTAGCCAGACAAAAGTCTGGGCGTCGTCGCGCGCCTTGATTGGCACCGTTTTCACCCCATTCGCATTTGCATAAATGGCATTGGCAGGCCCTGGCACGGCAAGGCGGCGTAACGACCTATCGCAGCGAATTAGCAATGGAATAAAAATCAAAGCCCCCAGTGAGCGGTAACTCACTGGGGGCCTTGTCTTGCCAGACGGACCGGTAAGTCCGCTGCCATGGAAGAAAGTATCTCCCGGGAGTGGCCGAATAATTTGCCTGATTTGCTGCTGAATTTCCCATAAACAGATAAAAAATCTGTAAAACAGAAAATTTCAGATAAATTACCTGAATGGATACTTTAGACCGGAAAATCCTTCAGGTTTTGCAGGCTGACGCGCGCACCAGCCTGCAAGACATCGGTCAGGCCGTGGGCCTGAGCCCCTCGCCCTGCTGGGGCCGCATCAAGAAGATGGAGGAAGCCGGCGTGATCGAGGGCTACACGGTGCGCCTCAATGCGCAGGCGCTGGGCCTGGGCGACACGGTGATGGTGCAGGTCACGCTGGACAGCCATTCCGACAACACGTTGGAGAAATTCGGTGAGACGCTGGCGGCGATCCCCGAGGTGATAGAGGCTTATCTGGTGTCCGGCGAATACGACTACCTGCTGCGCATCGCGGTGCACGACACCAAGGACTACGAGCGCCTGCTGCGCGAGCGGCTCTACAAGATCAAAGGCATACGCCACAGCAAGTCCAGCTTTGTGCTGCGCACCCTCAAGAAGGCTGACCTGCCCCTGCTGACGGGCTGAGCCAGGCGAAGGTCAGCGCTGACAGCGGCCGGTGGGGCCGGCTGACAGCTGCGCGAACCTCACCCGCCCACACTGACGAATGCCCTGCATCATGCAGGGCGCGGGCATTGCCGTCATTTCTTCAGGGGGTTTTATGCGATCGATTGCCTGTCAACGCGTCTGGCATGTTCTGGCGCTGTGCGCGGCATTCGCCTGTACGCTGGCCGCGTGCGGTGACACCGCCTTGTTGCCGCCGGAGGCCGGTATGGGCGCCAATCCAACCCTGCCCAAACCCAACAAGACCTTGTTTCCCACGGTGAACATCGCGCCAGCCAAAGGTTGGCCCGAAGGTGCAATGCCCACGCCCATGGCGGGCCTGGGTGTAACGGCCCTGGCCAGCGGCCTGGACCATCCGCGCTGGGTCTACGTGCTGCCCAACGGCGACGTGCTGGTGGCTGAAAGCAATGCGCCACCCAAGCCGGAAGACGGCAAGGGTATCCGCGGCTGGTTCATGAAAAAGGTAATGGGCCGGGCCGGCGCCGGGGCGCCCACGGCCAACCGCATCACTTTGCTGCGCGATGCCGACGGCGACGGCAAGGCCGAAAGCCGCAGCGTGTTTCTGGAAGACCTCAACTCGCCCTTCGGCATGGTGCTGGTGGGCAATGATTTTTACGTGGCCAACACCGATGCCGTTGTGCGTTTCCCTTACCAGCCGGGCCAGACCCGCATTACGGCGAGGCCCGTCAAGGTGGTGGACCTGCCGGCCGGCCCTATCAACCACCACTGGACAAAAAACATCATCGCCAGCCCGGACGGCAGCAAGCTGTATGTCACCGTCGGCTCCAACAGCAATGTGGGCGAACGCGGCATGGAAGCCGAAACCGGCCGCGCCGCCATCTGGGAGGTCGACGCCAAAACCGGCAGCCACCGCGTGTTTGCCTCGGGCCTGCGCAATCCCAACGGCATGGGTTGGGCACCCGGCAGCGGCGCACTCTGGACGGTGGTGAACGAGCGCGACGAGATCGGCAGCGACCTCGTACCCGACTACCTGACTTCGGTGCGCGATGGCGTGTTTTACGGCTGGCCCTACAGCTATTACGGCCAGAACGTGGACGACCGCGTCAAGCCGCCGCGTCCGGACCTGGTGGCGCAAGCGGTTTCACCCGACTACGCACTGGGCTCCCATGTCGCGCCATTAGGCATGGTGTTTTCAGAAGGCAATGCGCTGCCGCCATCACTGGCCTCGGGAGTTTTTATCGGTGAGCACGGTTCCTGGAACCGCGTGCCGCACAGCGGGTACAAGGTGGTGTTCGTGCCTTTTCGCCAGGGCTTGCCGGCTGGTTTGCCGGTGGATGTGCTCACGGGCTTCCTGAGCCCCGAAGGCCATGCCTACGGCCGGCCGGTGGGCGTGGCGATGGACAAGCGCGGCGCGCTGCTGGTGGCCGACGATGTGGGCAACGTGGTCTGGCGGGTGAGCGGTAGCCAGCTGAAATAGAAGGTTTGGGGGTTTTAAAGGGAAAGCGCCTGAAACCCTTATGTGATGAGCGCAAGCAGCTATTAATTTAATAGCGGTCACGCTGCCTGAATCGCATCAGGCTGTCGGCAACACCATGTCGGCGGTGCCGGGGCAGACCCAGCGGGGGTGTTCCCGCGAGGTGTCTATGCACCCGCCCGATACATACACGCCCTTGGGTTCACGCATGCGCAGCATCTGTTCCAGGATTCGTGCCGTCTCGGCCGGGTCGGTGCTGGAGGCCTTGACGCCGGCTTCCACGATGCTTTCATTGATACGCAACTCGCCGGCTTCGTCGGTGTAGGTGGCATGCCGCCAGTGAAACAGCTCCAGGCATTTGGCCGTCAGGGTGTAGGGCTGCTCGCGTTTCCAGAAGTTGGTGAACTGCCCGTTGCCGATGTAGAACACCCAGGAGCCTTCATAGCCCGAAACGTCCGAAGAGTGTTCATCGGGGTTGCGAAACCAGAGGCGGTCGCCGGGCACGTAATACCTGGGCGGCAGGGGTTGTTCCATCGTGCCGTATTCGCGCAGGAACACGTCGTGGAATTTGCCCGACATGATGGCGCGGTGCTCCCAGCGCTGCTGCAGCGCGGCCAGCAACGGCGGGTTGCAGGTTTCGAGTTCCTGCGCGATGGCCAGCAGGATCACGTATTCGGTCGCGCGGTAGCAGGAAAAGGAATACAGCTTGCCCGAGGCCTCGGGTTGGGTGGCTTTTTCCAGGGCGGGAATCAGCGCGTGACCGGGCTTGACGGTAAAGCCAGCGTCTTCCGAGTAGACCCAGCAGTCCTCCGGCCGGTTGACTTCGGTGGTGTGAAATTCCAGTGCAGTCTTGCGCGCAGCCAGCACGATGTTGCGGCGTATGCGCACTGCCGATGCCAGCTCCGCATGGCTGGGAAATTCAAACGCGACCGGGCTGAGCAGCATGGCCAGAAGAATCTCTCGTTCCAGGTCTTCGCTGTTGTTCAGCGTATCCAGCTGCAGCCGTTCTGCCAGGCCCAGGGTGTCCAGGCCGGGCGCCCATTGTGCGGCGAGGCCGTCCGGCAGGCAGAAGCTTCTTGCGGCGGTGGAGCCCGGAAAAATCTCCCTGGTTTCCACGGCGTCCTGCAGGCCGAGCTTTTCAAGCTGCACCAGGAAACTGTAAGTGGAAGCTGCCAGCGCGCCGGTTGTTTCACCGTGAAGGCGAATTCCGACAGGACGAAGGCTGGGCATCAGGGCGGCGGTCATATTGCCGCAAAGTATCTTTGCTTGTGGTCGATTCGGCAATGGCGGAAAAACCACGAAGCCGGCTGCTCGCGGGCACGGTCAGGCGTAAGTAATCCAGCTTGCGTGTTCGGGCGCGTCCAGGTGTGGCAAGGTGTTGTAGGTCACCAGCATGTGCCGCTTGGGCGTAAAGGCAAACTCGGTAAGTGAGCAGTTGCGTATGCGCAGGTTCAGCTCTATCGTGGTTTCAGGGCTGGTGCCCAGCACATGGCCCACAGCGGTCGAGATGGGTCCGCCGCTGGAAACCAGCAGCACATTGCCGTTGTAACTGGCACGAATGTGGTTCAGGACAGAGGTTACACCCTCAACAAACCCGGTGTAGCTTGGCATGCCCTGGGGGCTGACCACGCCGGCCATCCACTGTGCCAGCCCGTCACGCAACAGCCGGAAGTGGCCGCGGTATTCCTCGGGCGTGGTGGGTTTTTCGAGCTTGTGCGGGTGAATGGCGCCGATGACTGCGTGGCTGTCATATTCATTGAGCCCGGGACGCTGTGTGGCTTGCATGGTGATACCCATGCCTTCACAGATCCCGGCAAAGGTATTGATCTGCCGCTGCAGCGTGCCGGTGAAAGCGGCGTCAAAGGTGATGCCCTTGTACTTGAAGTACTCGCCCAGACGCACGCTTTGCTGGCGCCCCATGGGGCTGAGCACGTCGTAGTCGTCTTCGCCAAATGAGGCCTGGCCATGGCGCACGAGGTAGAGGGTTCCCATGGCTGGAATTGTGTCGTGCGTGGCAACTGCGGCCAGTCACGCGTGCGACCGGTGCCGGCACCCAAAGGCCAATCCAGCCGGGGCCGCGGAACCGGCTTTGCCGGGCCGCAGGCGCAGCGCCCCCTCGGGGGGCAGCGCACTACGCGAAGCGAGAAGCGTGGGGGCCGGCAGCTAGCACCTTGGCGACAGTCGCCGTGTCCACATTCCCGCCGCACAAGGTGGTGCCCACCACCAGGCCTTTGAGCCGGCCGCGCTCCTGCATGGCCGCAGCAAAACTTGCCGCACCCGCGCCTTCGGCCACGTTGTGTGTGTCGGCATAAAGGTCGCGCATGGCCTGGGCTACTTCGTCGTCCGTCACCTTCACGACGCGTTCCAGGTGCGGCAGCAAAATATCAAGTGCTGCCTGGTCGGCGACGCGGCAGGCCATGCCGTCGGCCAGGTAGGTAGTCACCGGTGCTTCAATCACGCGCCCCGCGGCCAGCGAGTCGGCGTAGGTGGTGGCGTGCGCGCTGACCACGCCCACGATGCGCAGCTTGCGGCCCAGCGCCAGCTTGGCGGCAACGGCCGAACACGCGCCCGAGCCCTGGCCTATCGGCACATACACCACGTCGAGTTGCGGCACCGCCAGCATGAATTCCCACCAGTAGGTGCTGACGCCGCGCAGCAAATCCGCATGAAAGCTCGGCACCATGTGGGCGCCGCGTTCGGCAGCCAGCCTCTTTGCAAACTCGCGGCTTTCCTGGAAGTCGTTGCCGTGCTCGATCAGTGTGACGCCCAGTGCGCGCATGGCGGCGTTTTTCTCCACCGCATTGCCATGCGGAACCACGATGGTGCAAGGCACGCCGTGCGCGCGGGCGGCCCAGCCTATGCTCTGGCCGTGGTTGCCGCGTGTGGCGCTGATGGCTTCTCGCGGCAGCTCGCCGCGTTGCCTGAGTGCCTCAAAGTAGGTGAGCCCGCCGCGCAGCTTGAACGCGCCCACCGGTGTGTGGTTCTCGTGCTTGATCCAGCAGTCGGCGCCCAGCCGCTGGCTGGACAGGCCCCAGCGGTACTGCGGCGTGGCCTGGAACTCGCGGTAGACGACACGGGCCGCATCTTCAATCTCCTGCAGCGAAGGCAGCATGCTGTTCCCCAGCTCCGGCGCGCGGTCGAGTACCGTGCTCATTGGGTGGCCTCCGCTTTGCGAGCTGCGGCATTCGCCTTGGGAACGGCCCGGCGGCTCATGCGGCCACCCGCTTTTCAGTCAGCAGGCGCAGCGCCAGCAAGCCCAGCACGGTGCCCATCACATAGCGCTGCACGCGCATCCAGCTGATATTGCGGTTGAGGAAACCGGCAATCGCCGCGGCGAAGCAGATCAGCACTGTGTTCACACCCGTGCTGACGCTGATCTGCACGGCGCCCAGCGTCAGGCTTTGCAGCAGCAGGTCGCCGCGTTCTGGGTGCAAAAACTGCGGGAAGAACGAGAGATAAAACATGGCGACCTTGGGGTTGAGCAGGTTGGTCATAAAACCCATGAGGAAGAGAGTGCGCGGCGGGTCGTGCGGCAGCTCGCGCGTTTCAAAAGGCGCCAGGCCCCCGGGCTTGACGGCTTGCCAGGCCATCCAGAGCAAATAGGCCGCGCCCGCCACCTTGATCGCATCAAAGGCCAGCGGCACGGCCAGCAGCAGTGCGGTTAGCCCGAACGACGCGGCCAGCAGATGGACGACAAACCCCAGCGCCACGCCGCTAAGCGATACCAGCCCGGCGCGGGGGCCCTGGCACAGCGTGCGTGAGATGCAGTAAATCATGTTAGGCCCGGGCGTGAGCACCAGCACCAGGGCGGCGAGAGCAAACCAGGCGAGTTCAGTGGACGTCAACATTTCAGGCTCCTTTGGATTCCAGGGTGACGAGGCCGCGCGGCGTCTGCAGCGTGGCGATGAGATTGGGCGGGCCTTGCGAGAGGCCTACACCGGCCAGCCCTATGGCCTCGTAGCCGCCGCGCAATGCGTCGGGGCGCGGGTGGCTGGCGTGCAGCGATTGCAGCGTGACGCCTGAGGGCGCCATGCCATCGGCCGGATGCACGTCGCCCCACTGGATCAGCGTGGGCAGCGCACCGTAAAACAGCCTCTGACCATCTTCACGCACGGTGATTTTCCAGCTGAGCTGGCCTTGCGGCGTCATGCGCGAGACGTCCAGCGCCTCACCGCGATCCAGCCCCAGGCGGGAAAGCGCCCGCACCGCCGCGATCACACGGGGCGTCGAGGCGACAAAGTGCGCGAGCTGCGGGCCGGTCTTGCTCAGCCGCAGCTGCAACTCATGATCATCCAGGTCATACCAGCGTCTGGCCGGTGCCGTACGCGGGGTTTGCTTGTCCGGATTGATTGCAATGATTTCGAAATAGGCGCGTGGAAAGGCCGGCGAGGCCACTGTGAAGAGCCGGTTGTGCGTGCCCATCAGCGGATGCTCGCCGCCCGGCCCGGGCGTGATGCCCAGCACGCGTTCGCACCACTGCACGCCTTCGGCGAGGCCGGCCGCCACCACCACGAGGTGGTCGACCTGTGAGGCCAGCGGCGGGAGTGCGGTGCTGCGTTCCATGGTGAGGGCTGGTTCCTAAAGCGTCACGCTTCCGTCAATGCAGGTGACCGATTCGCCGCCCACCCACACCTGGCCGGCTGCATCGCGCTCGATATGCACCTGACCGGCGCGGCCCAGGCAGACACCTTGCGAGGCGGTATAGCGCTCGGGCGCGTGGCCTTCGGCAATCAGCCACTGGGCCAGGCTGGCATTGAGGCTGCCGGTGACGGGGTCTTCGTCGACGCCGATGGGAGCGGCGAAGGCCCGCACTTCGAAATCAGGGGTTGTTTCAGGTGCGGAGGCTGCGAACGCCTTGGCTTCGCGGTTGGCGCGTGCAATCAACGGCGCGGTTTCCTCACGTGGGTAGCGCGCCACCACGCCGACTTTGGTGCCCAGCTTGGCCAGCGCCTTGTGATCGGGCGCCAGTTGCAGCACGGTCTCCGGGCTGTCCAGCAGCAAGCCCAGCCACATCGGGCCGTTGTCCAGGCACTGGGCGGCGAGGATGCTTGTCGCTTTTAATCCCAGCGCGCCGGCTACCTGTGCCAGCAACGAGGGGCTGGGCGCGGAGCGCTTCAGGGCCGGCGCGGCAAATGCGAGGCGCCTTGTGCCCGTCTCGCGGCGAATCTTCACCAAGCCTACTTTGCACTCCTGCACGATAAAGTCTTTGCTGTGCGGTTGCCCACCGGCTTCCAGCCAGCTGTGGCAGCTGCCCAGCGTGGGGTGGCCGGCAAAAGGCAGTTCGCCGCCGGGTGTGAAGATGCGCACGCTGTAATCAGCCGTGGCGTCTGCGGGTGGCAACAGGAAAGTGGTTTCCGAGAGGTTGGTCCACTTGGCAAAGCGCTGCATGGCGGCGTCATCCAGGCCGCTGCCGTCGATTACCACGGCCAGGGGGTTGCCGAAGTAAGGGGTGGGTGTGAACACGTCGACTTGCTTGAATGCGCGCTGCTTCATGGGGTTTCTCGGTTTTCCAGGATAGGTTTGAAGATTTATGACAAAGGCAGGTCCAGCACGCCGCGCGTGGCGGGCCGTGCCAGGAGGGTTTGGTACCAGCGGTCCAGGTGGGGCCGAATGGGCCGCGGCTGCGGCAAGCCGAACCAGCGGTGCATTTCGCAGCCCAGCGGGATGTCGGCCATGCTGAACTGGTCTCCGCCCATGAACGCATGGTCAGCCAGGTGCGCATCGAGCAGTGCCAGCAGCGCTTCGGTGGCGGCTACGGACTGCGCGATCAGTTCTGCATTGCGCTGCTCCGCAGGCGTGCGAATCCACTGCACGAAAGCCGTGCGTCCGGCCGGGTTGAAGGTGGTCTGCTGCCAGTCCATCCACTGCTCGGCGGCAAAGCGTTGCGGCAGCGCTGTGGGATAAAAATTGCCTGGCGAGTGCTTGGCGCACAGGTAGCGCACGATGACATTGGACTCCCAGATGAGCACTTCACCGTCTTCCATCAGCGGGACCAGCGCATTCGGGTTCTTGCGCCGGTAATCGGCCTCCTTGACGATACCGAACTGGCCCCCGGCGTCGGTTCGCTGCATCGTGAGCCCCAGCTCCTGCGCGGCCCACACGACTTTTCGCACGTTGATGGAGCTGATGCGCCCCCAAAGATGAAGCATGTCAGACCCCTTTCGCGTTCATCATGCTGCCGCGCGCAGTTGAGGCACGCCGGCAGGTAGTTGCTCGCGTATGGCCGCAGCCAGCGCGGCGATGCCGATGTTGATCTGCTCGACGCTGGACGTGACGAACGAGAGGCGCAGCGTGCGGGCGTCGGCATGGTCGGCGTAGAAGGCCCAGCCGGGCACAAAGGCCACGTTGCGCTCCACGGCCTTGGGCAGCAGGTCGATGGCGTTCATGCCTTCAGGCAGGCGCACCCACAAAAACATGCCGCCGGCCGGTGTGTTCCAGCTCACACCTTCGGGCATGCCCTGCTTCATCGCGGCCAGCATCGCGTCGCGCTGCGATTTGTAGAGCGCGCGAATGGTCGGCACGTGGCGGTCCAGGAAGTTGTTCTTCATGGTCTCGACCACCATGCGCTGGTTAAAGCCCGGCGTGTGCAGGTCGGCCGCTTGCTTGGCTTGCAGCAGCTTGGGGTAGAGCGACTTGGGCGCGACCAGAAAGCCCAGGCGCAAACCCGGCGCCAGGATTTTCGAGAACGAGCCCATGTAGACGCAGCCTTCCGGGTTGCGCGCGGTGAGCGGCAGCGGCGGCGGCGTGTCAAACCACAGGTCGCCATAAGGGTTGTCTTCGACGATGGGCAGGCCCAGGCGCGCAGCCTCTGCGCTCAGCGCGGCACGGCGCGCCTCGGTCATGGTGCGGCCGGTCGGGTTCTGGAAGTTGGGCAGCACGTAGAAGAAGCGCGCGCCAGCAGCTTTGCTGGCGAGATCCTTGATGTCCACGCCTTCGTCATCGCTGGCCACGCCGACGATTTCGGGCTCCATCGGTGTGAAGGCCTGCAGCGCGCCCAGGTAGGTGGGCGTTTCCACCAGCACGCGGCTAGCGGCGTCGATCAGGATCTTGGCGATCAAATCCAGGCCCTGCTGCGAGCCGGTGGTGATCAACACCTGCGCTGGGTCCACATCCCAAGGCAGCATGGCGGCCACCATCTCGCGCAGCGGGGCGTAGCCTTCGCTGGCCGCGTATTGCAGCGCGGCATGGCCGTCTTCGCGCAGCACCTTGTCGCACGCTTCACGAAAGGCGGCGACCGGAAAGGTCTTGGGCGAGGGCAGTCCGCCGGCAAAACTGATGATGCCGGGCTTCTCCGTGACCTTGAGGATCTCGCGGATCACCGAGGGGTTCATTTTTTTGGCGCGCTGCGCTTGGGTCCATTCCATTTCACTCTCCTCCTGATGGGCTGTCAAAGACAAGCCTGGTCACAAAAACTTCTGCAAGGCATTTAGCTAAAGCGCTGCCGCGACGGCGGCCGGCGGCAGGGTGAGTCAACGCGTTCATTCTGCACCCCTTCCTCGCGCCTGCATGGCGTGAATCAGGCTCACGGCCTGCGGCGCCACGCTTCCCGGAATTCCCCAGTAATCAAAGACGCCGCCGTCGGCCGCGTGGTGCCCGCAGACGACAAACACCCCCGTTCCCAGCTGCTGCTTGAACTCGCTGGCGAGCCAGCCTACAAAGCCGCTGTTGGGAATATCGGGCGCGAAATGCAGGCACACCACGGCGTAGCGGTCCTCGGCTTTGGTGGATGCCGATGCGGGCAGCAGCGCGCTCCAGACCGCATGGTCGCGGACCAAAGCGAGCGCTTCGCTGGCAGGGTTTGCGACCAGATGTACAGGAAACTGCGCCAAGGGAAACTCGGCGAAGGTGTAGTCGCCCGGGAGCATGTCCACACGCGCGTGCGCCATCACGCGCAAAAGCCGTTTGTGTGTTTGTTCGGGGGTTTCCGGCGTCACGTCCATTGGCTTGGTTCCGCTGTTGTCACGATGGCACGCCGGACGTTTCCGGCGTCATGGGCCGCTCCTGCAAATTCGCCTCCAGGTGGGCAAGTCCCCGCGCGACGTATTCTTCCTTTTCACCGACCGGGGCAAAGTAGTGCAGCACCTCACGGGCTTCGTCAATGCCCTTCAGCCGGGCAATCAGCCATGCGGAAATGTATTGCGCGGACATGCAGCCGCCCGCGGTCGCCAGGTTACCCTTCGCAAAGAAGGCCTGGTTCAGGATGCTCACCCCGGCTGCCTGAACCCAGGGCTTGCTGGTCAAGTCCGTGCACGCCGGCATTTGGCCGACAAGCCCCAGCTTGGCGAGCAAAAAGGTCCCGGAGCACTGCGCTGCGATGAGCTGCCTTTGCGGATTGAGCTGCAGTTGGCCGAGGATGGATGCATCGTTGGCGACTTCGCGCGTTTTCATGCCGCTGCCTATCAGCACGGCATCAGCCTGGTTGGCTTCCCTCAGGTTGATATGTGCATCGATGGTGAGGCCGTTCATGGACGTCACCCGCTCGGTGGGACTGGCAATGCTGACTCTCCAGTCGGCATCACCCCGCAGCGAAATGCGGCTCAGCATTCCGTAGGCTATCAAGGAGTCCAGTTCGTTGAAGCCGTCGAAGGTAAGGATGGCGATATGCATGAAAGCTGTCCTGATGCGGGTTGAAATAGCTACTTCACTGAAAGAAGAAAAAAACGTTGTGGTGAATCGGTCTATCGGTACCGGGGGTGGAGACGGTTCGCGACGGGTCAGTCCACGATAAACAGTTTGGCCCCCGAAGGCGAGGTCGACCGGTGGGCCTCGGCGCCGTCTGCCACCTGGTAGCTCATGCCGGGCAACAGCACATGCACACTGCCGTTGTCCAGTTCCGTCTGCAACTCGCCTTCCAGGCAAAGCAGGATGTGGCCTTTGCTGCACCAGTGGTCGGAAACATATCCGGGTGTGTACTCCACCATGCGCACGCGCACGTCGCCAAACTTGCGAGTGCGCCAGAAGGCCTTGCCTTCCAGGGCGGAATGTTCGGTGCGCTCCACGTTGGACCAGTCGGTGGTGCCGAAGGGGATTTCGTTGATTTGCATGCTGATTACTCCGTGACCGACACGATGGCTTCGATTTCCACTGCAAATCCGCGCGGCAGGGAGCCCACACCGACTGCCGAGCGCGCATGGCGGCCGGCCTCACCGAATACCTGCACCAGCAGATCTGAGCAGCCGTTGATGACTTCGGTATGACCCATGAAGTCGGGTGTTGCGTTGACCATTCCCAGCAGCTTGACCACGCGCCGCACGCGCGAAAGTTCGCCCAGGGCGGCCTTCATGGTGGCAATCAGGTTCAGTCCGACGTCGTGGGCATGGTCGCGGGCTTCCTCCGCGCTGATCTCGCGCCCGACCTTGGGCACCACGGCCAGGTCTTGCCGCAGCGGCGAGCCCTTGCCCGACAGGTACAGCATGGAACCGTCGAGCACCCAGGCATCGAAATTACCGCGAGGTGTCACGACGGGCGGCATGATCAGGCCGAGTTGCTGCAGGCGTTGTTCGGGAGTCATCGATGGTTCCTTGTTATAGGAGATATCCTGGAAAGAGGTGCAAAAGCGGCGGGCCGCCTCAAGCCCACTTCATGCCCGTTTCCGCTGGTTGGGCGTGATGTGTGCAATGGTGCCGTCGCCGTAAGAGCGCAACACCTGTGAGATGACGATGTGAAAACCTTTGTACCACTGCGTGTACTGGCGTTTGGCTTCCAGGTGCTTGGGGTGTGCTGAAAAAACGCGCAGCGATTCTTCGGTTTCCCAGAAGTAAGTGGCATTGGTCAGCACGCCATCCGGCGAGCGCCAGGACTCCGCGCCCAGGTAGCCAGGCGTGGCCTGGGCGGCTTCTTCGATCAGCGCGTCCAGCGTGTGGAACCGTTCGTCGTAGGTGCCGGGTTCAAAAATAAAGGCGGCTGAGTACATCACAACTTTCTGGTGTTAAGCAAAGAGCCAGGTTCGGCGGCCCGGACGCGAGCGCCTGACTGCACCGGCATTTTTTTTCCGATGAAAACGGTGGCAATCACGGCCAGCCCGAAGCCGACGGTGACGGCGTCCAGGTGCTCGCCAAGCAGCGGCACAGAAAACAACATGGACAAAAACGGCTGCACCAACTGCACCTGGCTGACACGCACCGTACCGCCGAGCGCCAGGCCGCGGTACCAGGCAAAAAATCCCAACCAGGCCGAGAACACCGCCACGTAGGCAAAGCCGGCCCAGGCGCTGACCTTGAGTGGTGCTGTGGGCCAGCTGAAAAGAGACAGGGGCAAAGTCAAGGGCAGCGAGAGCACCAAGGCCCAGCAGATCACGTGCTCGGCGCGCATGTGCTGGGACAGCCGCGCACCGTAGCCGTAACCGACGGCCGCGCACAAACAGGCGGCCAGCAACAAAAGGTCAGCAAAATGGATGGACAGCCCGCCCACACTGTTTGAACGCAGCATGGCGAACAGAACCACCAGCGCGCTGCCCAGTGCCGCACACAGCCAGAAGCCGGCAGACGGACGCTGGCGGTGCAGCAGGGCGCCCACCGCCGCGGTGGCCAGGGGCAGCACGCCGAGAATGACGCTTGCATGCACGGCTTCCACGTAGCGCATGGCGATCGAGGTGAAGAGCGGAAAACCAAACACCACGCCGCCCGCGGTGACGGCCAGCGGCAGCCAGTCCTTTCGCTGCGGCAGCGCTGCGCGGGTGGCCAGCAAAAACACCGCCGACAACACGGCCGCCACCGTGGCCCGCCCGAGCGCGATGAAAACGCCCGACATCTGCGGCGCATCCGGCGTGCCCACGGCCAGGCGTGTCATGGGCAGCGTGACGGCAAAAATCACGATGCCCAGCAAGCCGAGCCATAGCCCTTTGGTTGTGTCGGCAGATGTGGACGTCATATAAAAAGCATCCAGATGGCGGTAGCCACGAGTACCAGCGCCATGGCGCGGTTGAACCACTGGAGCCGACGCCCGCTGCCGGACGGGCCGGTCAGCCACTCGCGCAACAAAGATCCGGCGAGCGCGTAAGTGAGGTTGCTCACAAAAGCGTAGGCCAGCATCACAGGTAATACGATGGCCAGTCGCGCGGCCGGCGCCTCGCGGCCGGCAATCCAGCCGCTCACGATGGCCAGCGCCAGCATCCATGCCTTGATGTTGACAAACTGCAGTGCGGCGCCTTGCCAGAAAGTGACGTTCAGGCGCGCCGCGTCCGCCTCGCTCAACTGGCGCGACTGTGAAATCTTCCAGGCCAGCCACAGCAAGTACGCCACGCCGATGATCTTCACGGCCCAGCTCAGCAAGGGCACGGCCAGCACCAGGGCGCCCAGCCCCAGGGCACACACCAGGAGCAGTACGCCCCAGCCGACCGGCACCGCGCAGACAAAAGGCAGCGCGCGTTTCAACCCATGGTTGGCTCCCAGTGCGGTTGATAGCGTCGTGTTGGGTCCCGGCGAAAAGCTCATCGCCGTTGCCAGCACCAGTAAGGCCGTAAATTCTTGCCAGTTCATGCTTTCAACTTTATAGTTGAAAGCAATACACCACCAGTACAGTTGTTGGTACAAATTCCCAAACTGTATTGGTTAAATTGTCAGCACACATGCCGCCAGCAGGGCGTGCCAAGGCCACACCATGTTGATGAAAACCGCTTCACAGTCCCTGACCGAACAGCTGTCGGCGCGCTTTGCCGAGCGCATCCGTAGCCGGCTGTTGGCCCCTGGTGCTCGCCTGCCTTCTGTGCGGCTGTGCGCCGAGCAGCAAGGTGTAAGTGCCTCCACCGTGGTGGCGGCTTATGACCAGTTGCTGGCGCAAGGTCTGGTGGTGGCGCGCAAGAACCGCGGTTTTTTTGTCCGTGATACTTCGCTTAATGCGGCGCTGGCACAGGCTCCCAAAGCGCCGGTAGCTATAAAAAATATAGCAGACGCAAAAACTGGTACGCCCGCGGGCCACACCCCCCCGGGCGCCTGGAGCACTGCGACCTGGATGGCCACGCGCCAGGCGCCGGTGGATGCGACGGCGCTGATCCGCGGGATGTTCCACAAGGTCAGCAACAAGCCGCAACCCGGCATGGGCGTGTTTCCACCAGACTGGCTCGAAACCACCTTCATGCCGGCCGCCGTCCGCAAAGTCACCAGCGTCAGCGCGTTGCGGGACTTTTCGCTCCAGTACGGTGAACCCATGGGCGACAGCGGCCTGCGCCGCGCGCTTTCGCAGAAGCTCAGTGCACTCAATGTGCACGCCGCGCCCGAGCAGATCATCACCACCGTTGGCGCCACCCATGCGCTCGACATCGTCAGCCGGACGCTGCTGCGTGCCGGGGACTGTGTGATGGTGGAGGAGCCCGGCTGGGCGGTGGAGTTCGCCCGGCTGGACGCTTTAGGCATGCGCATCCTGCCGGTACCGCGCCGCGCCGACGGCCCGGACCTGGCGGTGATGGCCCAATACTGCGAAATCCACCAGCCCAAGCTGTTTGTCAGTGTCAGCGTATTCCACAACCCGACGGGCTACTGCCTCACGCCCGGCAGCGCCCACCGCGTGCTGCAGTTGGCGATGCAACACAACTTCCACATTGTTGAAGACGACACCTACAGCCACCTGGCGCCTGAGCATGCCACGCGGCTATGCGCCCTCGATGGGCTGCAGCGCACGATTTATGTCAGCGGCTTCGCCAAGATCCTGGCACCCGGCTGGCGCGTCGGCTTCATGGCCGCACCCCCCGACCTCATCGAGCGCCTGCTGGACACCAAACTGCTGGCCACGCTAACCACGCCAGCCCTGCTGGAGAAGGCGCTGGCCTGGTGCATAGATCAGGGCCAGTTACGCCGGCATGCCGAGCGTATTCGCACCCGGCTTGACGGCGCGCGTGCACGCAGCGTCAAATTGGCCCTGGCTCACGGCTGCACATTTGCTGCGGAGCCCGCCGGCCTGTTCGGCTGGGTGGACACGGGCGTCGATACCGATGCGTTGTCCCAGCGCATGCTGGACGAGGGCTACCTGATTGCGCCTGGCGGCTTGTTTCACGCGGCGCGCAAACCCAGCACATTGATGCGCATCAACTTTGCAACCACGCAGGAGGCTGCGTTCTGGAAGGTGTTTGCGCGCTTGCGTGATGCCGTGAGGTAACTTTCCTCCTTCTTTCGCGGCTTGCCCTGGCAGAACGGGGCCGGCAGTGAAGAAGCGAGCTTTGAGCGAGCTTAGTGCCGAGTTCGGGCCGCTTGTCTTCGCCACGCTGCCCGCCGGGAACGGTCGCGACTATGCGGGTATGTCTTCCGCCCGCCATGCTCCGCGTTGGAGTTCGCCTGGCTTGTTGCGCCTGGGGCGTTGCTCTTTCCTCCCTTTTCTCCTTGTTTTCCTCATCCTCCGGCTTCCCGTTGGCGCTGCCCGGCTACCTATCCCCTTTCGAAAATGACACTCGGCTTGGCCGGTAATCTGATAGTCGTTTCTATTGGTTACGAGTTAACTCTAATTGATCAACTGAAGATCCGGTATTTAGTTAATTTCCATTAGTTTCTTCAGGGTTTTTGGTGGATTTCCAATGTTTTAACATGTAACTTACTGTTTCAATTGATCAAATTGAAGGCTGAAATTCAACTAAATACGGACATTTGTGCGATTTTTCTCACGGAATTTTTGTTTTTATTCACATCTATTGCGTTCATGTGAAGTAATCGAGGCTCTGAAAGTTGATAAGTAACATAAAGTTACGTCTCAAATACATATCGATGCGCATATGTTGCCGGCCCTACATGGATCTGCCTCCGAGCCAGCCATTTGCCGAGAGTCACGAAAGGACGTTACCCATGAAATCTGCCCTGAAACTTTGTATTTTTGCCGTCGGGCTGGTGTTTGGCCAGGCCGTGCTGGCCCAAGCCTCGCCGGTGTCTTCCCAGCTCCTGGCGCAGCGCGTGGAGATGGTGGGCGGCAAGCCCGTGCTCAAGCCTGCCGGCGATGGCAAACCGGGGGATGTCCTGCAGTACAGCGCAACCTACCGCAATACCAGCGCCGCTGCAGCCGGCAAGCTTCTGGCAACCATACCGGTGCCTCCGGGCACCACCTTTATCGCGGCAAGTGCCGAACCTGCACAGGCCCTGGCCTCCACGGATGGAACTGTCTTCGCACCCATGCCACTGACGCGCATGGTCAAGCAGGCCGACGGCAGCGTGCGCAAAGAGCCCGTTCCCCTGGCTGACTATCGCGCCTTGCGCTGGGAAACCGGCACCTTGGCCGCAGGCGCCAGCACCGTGGTCAGTCTGCGTGTGCGTATCGATTCACCTGCGGCCGCACTGGCTGCCAAACCGTGATGACGGCCAGCTTCCTTCGCAGCTGCGCCTCCCGCCATGCGGGCGGCGCATTTCGCCTTTCCGTTCCCCGTTAATTGTTTGTTGATTCACCGTTGTTAAGTAGCCAGGAGAAAAAGCCATGTATGCCAATCCTTCGAGTCCGCAGCCTTTAGGGTTGCAGCACTTCTTCACCCACTGGATTGTGGGATTGTTTGTCGCGCTTGCGCTGGCTCTGGCCGGCCTGGCGGCCCACGCCGCGCCGCCGCCGGCGGGCACGTCCATCAGCAACCAGGCCTCGGCCACGTACTCGGATGCATCCGGCATAACGCGCACGGTCACGTCGAACGTGGTGCAGACCACGGTGCAGCAGATTGCGAGCTTGACCCTGGCGGCCAATGGCGCGCAGAACGCGACACCCGGCAGCGTGGTGTACTACCCGCACACCCTGACCAACACGGGTAACGGCACGGACACGTTCAATCTGACCACCAGCAATACCGGTGGCTTCTCGATGGCCAGCGTCCAGATTTTTGCCGACAACGGCAGCGGCACACCAACGGGCCCGGCGATCACTTCGACGGGCGCACTGGCGGCAGGCGGTCTCTTCAAGTACATCGTGGTCGCCACCTTGCCGGGCACGGCTACGGCGGCACAGACCAACACCATCACGGTGACCGGCACCAGCGTATTTGACCCGACGAAAACCCAGTCGAACACCGACGTGACCACGGCCACGACCAACGCAGTCGTCACGCTGACCAAGTCGGCCAGCGTATCCAGCGGCTCCGCCGGCACGGCCATCACCTACACCCTGACCTACACGAACACCGGTAACAGCACGGCCACCGCCGTGGCGATCACCGACGTTCTGCCGACAGGCCTGACCTATACCGCAGGCTCTGCACGTTGGAGCGTGACGGGCGCCACGGCGCTGAGCGACGCTGGTGCCTCCAGTGGTTCTGCACCCAACACCCTGACTTCGGGCTACACCCTGGGCACCAAGACCTTGCTGGTCACGCTCAACCAGGTAACGGCTGGCCAATCTGGCACCATCAGCTTCGGCGTGACCGTGGCCGGGGGAACTGCACCCGGCGTGCTGAACAACACCGCCACGACGTCCTACAACAACGGCGCTACCACGGTAACGGGCGGCTCCAATACGGTGCCGTTCACGGTGCTGCAGACCGCCGCCGTGACGCTGACCGGCACCACGGTGCCTGGCCCGGCCGCGCCCGGCTCGACGGTAAGCTTCACCAACACGGTGACCAATACCGGTAACGGTTCCGACACCTTCAACATGACGCTGAGCACGGGCAACTTCCCGGCCGGCACGACCTTCCAGCTTTACAAGAGCGACGGCGTCACGCCGTTGGTCGATACGAATAGCGACGGCACGGTTGACACCGGCCCGCTGGCCGCAGGCGCCACCTACAACGTGATCCTCAAGGCCACGCTGCCGCCGAACGCGACCAACACCGGTGCGCCTTTCATCATTGCCAAGACGGCCACCTCGGTGTTTGATCCGACCAAGACGGCCACCACCAACGACCAGTTGACCGCCGTGACTGCCGCGGCAGTTGATGCGACCAACAATCTGCCGACCGCCGTGGGTGTTCCCGGCGTGGGTGTGTTTGCCAACGGTGAAGGTGCCGCGCAGGTCACCAACACGCTGAACCCGGGCGCTTCGACGGTCTTCACCATCGTGGCCAACAACACCGGCCCGTCGCCGGACAGCTACAACCTGGGCGCCAGCACGGTGAACACCTTCGCCAGCGTGACGCTGCCCGCTGGCTGGACGGTCAGCTTCCGCGCCGACGGCGGCGTGGGCAACTGCTCGACCACCGGCGCGACCATCACCAACACCGGCTCCGTGGCCGCCGGCGGCAACGTCGTCGTCTGCGCGGTGGTGGGTGTGCCGGCCGGCTTTGCGGCAGGCACCACGCAGCTGTATTTCCGCACGCTGTCGCCCACGTCGAACGCTTCAGACACGCTGCATGACGCCGTGATCGTGAGCGCTGTCCGCTCGGTCACCCTGACGCCCAATGGCGCCGGCCAGACCTACCCGGGCGGCTCCTACGTCTACAGCCACACCTTGACCAATACCGGCAACGTGCTGGAAGGCAACGGCACAGTCAGCACGCTGACCCTGGCCGGCGCCGACAACCAGGCCGGCTGGACTTCCGCGCTGTACTACGATGCCAACGCCAACGGCGTACTCGACGCGACCGACCCTCAGATCAGCAGCACGCTGCACGCCGCGGGCGTCCTGCCTGCGGGTCTGGCTCCCGGTGCATCGATCACGGTGTTCAACAAGGTGATCGCTCCTAGCGGTGCAACCCCCGGTGCAGTGGACGCCACGACCATCACGGTCACGACCACCAATGGCAGCTACGCGACGACAGTTCCTGCCGTGGCTACTGCGGTTGACAGTACGACCGTGATCGCCGGCAACCTGACGCTGACCAAGGCGCAATCCCTGGACACGGCTTGCGCAGGCGCCAACGGCGGCACGGTCTACGCGGCGGCTACCCTCAGCGCCCGTCCCAACCAGTGCGTGCTGTACCAGATCACCGTGACCAACGTGGGATCCGCGAATGCGACCTCCGTTGTGGTGTCCGACGCGACGCCTAGCTACACCACCCTGAGCAGCGCTGCGGCAAGCACGGTAGGTACCGTGACCGGCCCCTCCGCAGGCGCAGCGGGCACCGTCACCGCGACGATCGGCACCCTGACCCCTGGTCAGTCGGCTGTCGTGACTTTCGGTGTACGCATCAACCCCTAACCCGGGACTGACCTCAAGCGCGGGAAGCGAAAGCTTCCCCGCTTTTCAAAGGGCACGGCCGCGTGCCCTTTGGAAAGCGACGCCCTGTCGAAAACCGAACAACAAGCCCATCAACCATGCTTCCTCGCCCGCTGCGCAAGCTGCTGATCTCCTGCATGTTGCTGCTCTTCTGGGCAGCAGCACAGGCAGCGCCGACCCCGGCGGGGACGGTGATCAGCAACACGGCGACGGCGACTTTTGTGGACACGGCGACGGGCCTGACGGTTCACCTCAACTCCAACACCGTGAACACCACGGTGGCGACGCTTGAAGCGCTCACGCTGGCATCCAGCCAGAACCTGTTGATCGGCGTAGGTTCGTCATTCACGATCAACCATAACCTTGCCAACACCGGCAACAGCACGACGAACTACCTGATCACGGCCAGTGTGTCCGGCGGCAGCGCCTTCACACCGCTCAATGTCCAGGTGGTGCTGGACGTCAATGGCAACGGTCTGGTGGATGCGGGTGAACCCGTGGTTCCTGCCGGAAGTCCCGTGATGGTTGCCGTTGGCGCCAATGCCGGATTGCTGATCACGGGCCAGATCCCGCCGGGCGCGACGCCTGGCCAGACGGCCCAGATTACCCTGAGTGCGTTGAGCCAGGTCCAGGGGGCCAGCGCGACCAACACCGATACGATCAATCTCACCAATGGTGCGGCAATCCAGGTCAGCTATTCAGCCTCGTCGGCCACCGCTACTCAGGGTGGTGCTCTCAGCTTTACCGCAAGGGCCATCAACAACGGAAACATGGCGGCCAGCCCGGCGAATGTGCTTGTCAATGGCGCACCGGTGGCGCTTTTTATCCTGCGCGCCCCGGTGCCGGTCAACACGGCCTTTGTCTCGGCCCTGCCGTCTACCAGTCCCGGTGCCCAGACGCTGTATCACCTGCTGGGCGGAGCGACCAACAGCTATGTCACGGCAATACCCGGTGGTGCCACGGTGGATGCCGTTGCCTGGGGCATTGCCGCGTTGCCCCAGGGCGGATTGTTCCAGGGAACATTTAATGTCAGCGTGAACGCCAACGCGTCCGGCAATGTGTCGGGCACGGCCTATGCGGACTGGACTGACGCCGCTGCACCGTTGACCACCACCAGCAATATGGTGGTGCTGCCGTTGCCGGCATACGCGGCAGACATCCTTTTCTACAGCAACGCCTCTTATGCCAACCGGACCGCCCTCGGTACGCCGGGCCATCCACTGTTTGTGCAGGCCAATGCTGCTGTGTGCAACGCTGACTCCACGACAGTAGGTACGGTGCCCATCACGCTGGTGAGCCGGCTTACGGGAGATTCGGAAACCTTTACGGCTGTGGAAACCGGCCCCAACACTGGCATCTTCCGCATCATGCCGAATGTTCCCACAGCCAATGCGGCGACGCACATCGTGGCTTCCGGCGACGGCATACTGGAAGTGCTGCGAAACGACACGGTGACGGCCACGATTTCCTCCTGCGGCGGCATCACCGTCTCGGCGACGACCACGCTGCTGGTGGATCCTTCCGGCATCGTGTTCAATTCATCCACCAACCAGCCTGTTGCCGGCGCCACGGTAGCGCTGATCGACGTCACCGGTGCCGGCAATGGCGGGGTTCCCGGTGGGCCAGCCGTCGTGTTCCAGATAGATGGGGTAACGCCGGCTCCCAGCGTTGTCGTGACAGCTGCCGACGGGTTTTATGAATTTCCGCTGGTGGCCAACAGCACATACCGGCTGGTAATCACCCAACCGGCGGGCTTCACCTTTCCATCGCTGCTTCCTGCCGGGGTACAGCCTGCGGGTCGGCTGATCGATACACCGGGCTCTTACGGGGGCAATTTCGTCGTGGCGGGTGTGCCTGTGCATTTCGACGTACCCCTGGATCCAGGTGCGAATGCGGGTGGCCTGTTTATCCAGAAAACAGCCAACAAGAAGACAGCAGAAGTCGGGGACTTTGTTGACTACTCGATCAAGTTCAACAACGTCAGCGCAGGGGCACTCCCCGGTGTTGTGGTCAGCGACAGCCTGCCTGCCGGCTTTGCCTATGTGCGCGGCACGGCACGGCTCAACGGCGTGCCCCTTTCAGACCCTTCAGGCGGTGCGGGTCCCAGCCTTCAGTTTGCGGTGGGTGCCATCGCCTCCGGCTCGCAGCCGACGCTGACCTACCGCGTGCGCGTCGGCGTGGGCAGCCAGGGCGGCGACGGCATCAATACGGCGCAGGCCGCCAGCGGAGTGGTGCGGTCCAACCGGTCCAGCGTTCGCGTCCAGGTCGTCGGCGGTGTGTTTTCCAACAAAGCCTATGTGATCGGCAAGGTGTTTGCCGATTGCAGCCGTAATGGTGTGCAGGACGCGGGTGAGCCAGGCATTCCGGGCGTTCGGATCTATCTGGAAGACGGCACCTATGCCGTGACGGACGAGGAAGGCAAATACAGTTTCTACGGCCTCGAGCCACGCACCCATGTCGCCAAGATCGACAGCATCACATTGCCTGCAGGTGCTTCGCTCCAGGTGCTCAACAACCGGAATGCCCTGGATGCAGCCAGCCGTTTTGTGGACTTGATCAATGGCGAACTCCACAAGGCCGACTTTGCCATCGCCGAATGCACGCCTGCCATTCAGGAGCAGATCGCGCTTCGCCGAAAGGCCTTGGGCAATCCGTCGGAGATCGCCCAGGCTGCAGGCCAGTTGCTGCAGTCCAGCCGTGCAGCCTCGGTGGACAGCCGGACGCTTCCCTCCAGCGGCGTGCTCGGTCTGCCCGGAGCACAGAAAAACAATACTCCCGCAGGTTCGGTGGCACCGCTGCCGGGCACCCTGGGCGCAGTGGGCGATCCGGGCGGACCATACGCGCCTAACGCCCAGGGGTTGCCCAAACCTATTTACACGCCTTTGGAGGTCGCGTCGGAGTCTGTGCCACCTTCCGCGGTTTCCGCTGCCGAATCACTACAGGCAGTCGTTCCACTGGAAGATCTCCTGCCGGAGCTCAATGGTGAAACGGGTTTTGTCGGGCTGGTCAACGAGCAGGTGTTGCCTTCAGCCCAGACCCGCGTCCGGGTGAAAGGCCCGCTAGGCGCCACGTTTGAGGTCACCCTCAATGGGCAACTGGTACCCGCCACACAGGTAGGCAAGAAGAGCAGTCTTGAGAAGAACCGCGTCGTCGCCTGGGAATACATCGGTGTTGACCTCCGGCCCGGCCGCAACACGCTGGGTGTGCGCGCTGTTGACGGTTTTGGCAATGCACGTGGAACGGCGCAAGTCACGATCCTGGTTCCCGGTGCCCTGGCAAAGATCGAAGTTGGCGCGCCTGCGCAGCTGATTGCTGACGGTGCGACTGCCGTCCCTGTCACCATTTCGCTGCGCGATGCGCAAGGGCTGCCGGTGGCCGTGCGAACCCAAGTGACGCTGCAGGCAAGCCTTGGCCAGTGGCAGACTCCCGACCTGGACGCACGCCAGCCCGGCACGCAGGTCTTCGTTGAAGGTGGTGAGGGCCGCTTTTTGTTGTTGCCACCAGCCCAGCCCGGAAAGGCGGAGCTTGGTATTGCCAGCGGCACCGTCAAGTCTGTGGCGGCCATCGAGTTCATGCCCAACCTGCGGCCCATGATTGCGGCCGGTATTGTGGAGGGCACCCTCAACCTGCGCAGCCTCAATCCTTCCGCATTGCAACCCGCGCAAAGCGGCGATGTTTTTGAACGGCAGATCCGGAGCACGTCGCGCAGCTTTGCGGGCGGCAAGGGCGAAGCGGCTGCGCGGACTGCGCTGTTCCTCAAAGGCAAGGTGCTCGGCTCTTCCCTGCTGACGCTGGCCTACGATTCCGACAAGCCTTCCGATACGGCGCTGTTCCGCGATATCCAGCCCAACCAGTTTTACCCGGTGTATGGCGATTCGTCGGCGCGTGGCTTTGACGCCCAGTCCACCGGCAAGCTCTACGTGATGCTGCAAAACGGCACCAACTACGCACTGCTGGGCGACTATTCAACCCAGAGCGACAACGCCGCACGTCAGCTCACGCAATACGCGCGCGCCCTGAACGGTGTCAAGGGCCGTTACCAGGAAGGCGCAGTGACCGTGGAAGGTTTTGCAAGCCGCACGGCGACGACACAGCTGGTGCAGGAATTCCGCGCCAATGGCACTTCCGGGCCGTTCCGGCTCAACATCAACGGCGTGGTTAATAGCCAGCAGGTCGACATCCTCACGCGAAGCCGCAGCCAGGCGTCGGTCATCATCAATGACGCGCCGCTGGCGCAGTTCACCGACTACGAAATCGAACCTTTCAGCGGCCAGCTCCTGCTCAAGACTCCGGTTCCGAGCGTGGACGCCGACCTGAATCCGATCTTCGTGCGGGTCAGCTATTCGGTGGACTCGGGCGGCCCCAAACATACGGTCGCCGGCGCCGATGCGCGCCTGGAAGTCCTTCCGGGTATATCGCTCGGCGCGACGGCGGTGCAGGACACCGACCCCGCCAATCGCCAAAACCTCAGCGGGTTGAACGTGACGGCGAAGCTGGGCGAAAAGACCGTGGCCACCGGTGAAATCGCCCGCAGCAGCACAGATCTGCAGGGCAACGGCTCAGGCCAGCGCGTGGAAGTCCGCCATGATGACCAGGCGCTGCAGGCGCGCGTCTGGGGTGCGCGCACCAGTGCGGGTTTTTACAACCCCAACAGCGTGCAGTCGGCCGGGCAGTCTGAATACGGCGCAAAAATCGGTTACGCGGTGGATGACAAGAACAGGCTTGTCGCTGAAGCGCTGCGCACTGCCAACAGCGTGACAGGCGCGGCACAAACCGGCGCGGACCTGAAGCTCGAACACAGCCTGCCCGGAAATGTGAAGGTGGAAGTTGGCGTGCGCTACAGCAGCGCCAACACCGCCGCTGCGCTTTCCGGTCCGGCCTTGCCTGGCAGTACCGTTCCGGTGACGCCTTCCGCCACGGCGCTGGCTTCAGGCTCGTCCGAGGAGGTGGGTTACACCACGGCGCGGGTCAAGGTGACGGTGCCGGTTCCGGATGTGCCCCAAGCCGACGTCTACGGCCTGGCCGAATACGCGATCGACGGCAGCGGCGGCCGGGAGATCGGCGTCGGCGGCAACTATGCCATTAATTCCACAACGCGTCTGTATGCGCGCCATGACTTCATCAATAGTCTGAAAAGCATTTACACGCTCAATGCGTCGACTTCGCAATACACCACCGTTGCCGGTATCAACACAGAACTGTCGGACAGCACGCAGCTGTTCAATGAATACCGCATGGGCGACAGCATCAACGGCCGCAGCAGTGAAGCAGCTGTTGGCCTGCGCAGGCTCTGGCGCCTGGACAGCGGCGTCGGTCTGACAGCCAGCTTGCAACGCATCAAGCCGTTGTCGGGTGTGACCATTGACGATTCCAGCGCCGTCACCATCGGGGCCGACTACACGGCCGCGGCCACCTGGAAAGCGTCCGGCCAGGTGCAGTGGCAGACATCGACCACTTCGAGCAGCTGGCTGCTGACGGGCGCGCTGGCCAACAAGCTGGACGACAGCTGGACCCTGCTCAATCGCGGCCTCTACAGCGAGCAGACCAACCTCGGCGCCACGGGCGGCAAGCGTGAATTGATTACAGCCCAGTCCGGCGTGGCCTATCGCCCGGTGAGCACTGACGTGTGGAATGCGCTGGGTCGCATCGAATACAAAAAGGATTCGGACAGCACCCTGGGCCCGGGCGTCAGCCGCGATGAGTCCGGGCTGATTCTTTCCACACACCTCAATATTCAGCCCAGCCGCAGCTGGGTGACGAGCGCGCGCTATGCCGCCAAATGGGGCCGCGACAAGTCCAACGGCATCAGCAGCCGCTCCTTTACACAGTTGATCGGCGGCCGCTCCACCTGGGACCTTACCGAGCGCTGGGACGTCAGCCTGCAGGCCTACCGCATGTGGGGTAACGGTGCTGCGGAGACCGCGGTGGGCGTGGAAGTCGGCTACCTGGCCTGGAAAAACATGTGGGTGTCACTGGGCTACAACATCAAGGGTTTCAGGGCCGCTGACCTGGCGGGTGAAGCCTACACCCAGCGCGGTGTCTACCTGCGTGTACGCTTCAAGTTTGATGAGAATGTGTTCGAACCCGCTGGCACGGCTACTGCCTCACCTACCAACACGGCGGGCCCCAAATCATGATGTTCTTTCAGCGTCCAGGCTTCTCCCTCCATGCGCTTCGCCTGCGCCCGCAGTCCCGCAGGGTGGGGCGCATGGCATGGGCCGCTGTCATCATGCTGGTGGCAGCGCCGTGGGCGATGGCTCAGACGACCCTTAATTACACCGGCGCCCTGCAGACCTACACCGTTCCTGCGGGGGCGGGCGGCGTGATCATCCAGGCCAACGGCGCGGGCGGCGGCAGCGGTGGCAATGATTTGAACGGCGACGGCGGCGCTGGCGCCGCGGGTGCGCGGGCCACCGGCACTTACTACATCGCTCCCGGCACCGTGCTCAACGTGGCCGTCGGACAGGGTGGCCGGCCCGGCAACACATCGCAAGGTGCTTTTACCTGCGCCAACGCGGCGGGCGCGGGCGGCCTTGCGGGCGGTGCTCCGGGCTGGGCCGGCGGCTCCGGTGGCCAGGCCGGCTGCAGCGGCTGGTCCGGCGGCGGTGCTGGCGGCGGTGCCGCCAGCGTGGTGGCCACGGCCGCCAATGCCAGGCTGATCATCGCCGGCGGCGGTGGCGGCGGGCAGGGCGGCGCGCTCGACGTGCCGGGCCGCGCCGGCCTGCCGGCAGCGATAACGATCGGCACCTTGCAAGGCGGGGCCGGCACCGCCGGCACGACGCGTGTCGGCGACGGTTCCGGCGGCGGCGGTGGTGGCGGCGGTTGTGCGGCCGGTGTGGGTGGCGCGGAACTGGTGGACAGCAGCGGTGCCAACGCCACCCGCCAGGCCACGGGAGGCGGCTCCTGCCGCGACACGGTGCTGATTTCAGCCTTCACCGCGAGCGCCTCGGCGGGCGGCGCGGGCGGCGCTTCCGTAACCGGCACAGCGCCGGGTACAGGCAACCCCGGCGGCAATGGCTCCGTCACCATCACGCCGATTTACCCCACGCTGACCGTCAGCAAGTCTCAGCCCAGCCCGGCGCTGCAGGTGGGCGCCAACAGTGTCTACACCCTCACGGTGGCAACCACCACCACGACGCCGGCCTTTGTGGCGCGCGTGGTCGACCAGCTCCCTGTCAACATGACCTACGTCAGCAGCAGCGGCACCGGCTGGACCTGCTCGACCGCGGCCAATGCCGGCGGCACGCTGGTGACCTGCGATTTCGTCGGCACCATCGCCGCGAGCGGCGGCACCTCGACCCTGCAAATTACGGCAAGACCGACGAGCAACATCACGGTCACCAATTACACCGCCGTGGATCCGGCCGGCGGCACCAGCCCGCCGACAGCCACCACCTGCACTGCCGCCAACACGCCGAGCGCCGGCTGCGCTGCGCCCGTGGTCAGTACGGTAGCCCTGGGTTTCGGCGGCAACGTTTACAGCGACCCCAACCACAACAGCAACCTGGACGCGGGCGAGGCTGGCATTGGCGGAGCCAGCGCGCTGTGGGTCAAGCTTGCGCCGCGCACGGGCGGCACTTGCACTGGGCCGGCCACCGTGGCTGCATCGGTCAACCTCACCACCGGCGCCTACAGCTTCACCAACATACAGCAGGGCAACTATTGCCTGATCGTGGACGGCAACAACACGCTGAGCGACATCGCGGCTGCGTATCCGGCCGGCTTCATCGGTACGCAGAACCCCACCGGCGTGATTCAGTTCAGCATCGTAGGCGCGCCGCCCCCACCGCAGAACTTTGGTCTGTACAGCGGCAGCACGCTGAGCGGCAACGTGTTTGCCGACAACGGCGCGGGCGGCGGCACTGCCAACAACGGCGTGAAGGCCGGAACGGAGCCCGGCCTGGCCGGCATCACCGTCAACGCCATGCAGGGTGCGACGACGGTGGACACCGAACCCACTGCCAGCGATGGCAGCTTCATTCTGTGGATTCCCGGTGTCACCAGCGGCACCGTGGTCATCACGCCCGTGCTGCCGGCCGGCTACACCGCCACCGGCGGCTCGGCCGGTACCACGGGCGGCAGCTACACCCGGCCCAGCGTCAGCTACACCGCCGGCGCTGGCCTGGCCCGCACCGGCATCAGCTTCGGCATGGTGGCGCCCAACACCCTGAGCCCCAATGGCGCGCAAACCGCCCAGCCCGGCACGGTCGTGTTTTACGCCCACACCTACACCGCCGGCACCGGCGGGCAAGTCACCTTCTCGATGGCCAACACCGCCACGCCGGCCAGCCCTGCGTGGAGCCAGGTGCTGTATCAGGACAGCAATTGCAACGCAGCGCTGGAGGCCAGCGAGGCGCAGGTCACCACAGCTCTCACCGTCACCGCCGGGCAGACCGTCTGCCTCATCGTCAAGCAGTTCGTGCCCGCTGGGGCCGGCCAGGGCGCGCAGAACAGCGTAACCTTGAGCGCGGCCTTCAGCTACACCAACGCCAGCCCGGCGCTCAGCGTCAGCACCCTGCTTGTCACCGATATCACCACCGTCGGCCAGGCTGGCGACCTGTCGCTGGCCAAGCTGGTGAGCAACGTCACCCAGGCTATCGCCTCGGCCACCAGCGTAAACGCCAGCCCTGGCGACACGCTGCAGTACACGTTGACGGCCACCAACAACGGCACACAGGCGCTGTCCACGCTGTTTGTGAGCGACTCGACCCCGGCGTTCACCGGCTTCGTCTCCACCGCCTGCCCAGGCGTGCTGCCCACGGGTATCACGGGCTGCACGGTGACCACGCAACCGGCCGTGAACGCGCAGGGGGCATTGAAGTGGACTTTTACCGGTTCGCTGGCCTCTGGGGCACAAATCGTCGTCACTTACCGTGTCAAGGTTGATCAGTAGGCTTCCCTGGTGCTCACAGAGGCGGAAAACGGCTTTTTTCAGGCTGTTCTGTAGTTTTGGCCATTGACATCGAATATGTGCCTGAGCAGCTATTAAGTTGGGGGCTTGGGAAGCAAAGTTCATCACCAGATGAGCTGAGTTCCTAAGCTCCTAAATAGATAGCTGCTTGCGCTTTCCTACATTGGGTTGCAGGAGGTTTTCTCTTAAACCTCTTCAGCCCGCACCAAACTCATCACCCAATTCACCGGCTCGCTGCCTCGCCGTGTGGATGGCGCGCATGAACAGCATCTTGACGCGGTCCTGCTCCATGGAGGTCAGCGCGGCGTAGGTGGTGCCCCCTTTGGACGTGACCTGGGCGCGCAGGGTCTGGGGCGTCTCGTCGGACGCCTGCAGCAGCGCCGAAGCGCCTACAAAGGTGCCGACGGCAAGCTTGCGCGCCTGTTCCGGCGCAAGGCCCATGTCCGTGCCTGCCTCGATCATGGCTTCCACAAAATAAAAGACGTAGGCCGGGCCGGAGCCCGAAATGGCGGTGACCGCGTCCAGATGGGCTTCCTCGGTGAGCCACAGGAAATCCCCTGTGGGCTTGACCACCTGCTCGACGGCCAGCCTGTCATCGTCTGTCACGGCATCCCGCGCAAACAGCGCCGTCATGCCTTTGCCGACCAGCGCCGGCGTGTTGGGCATGGCGCGCACCACGCGCTCGGTGCCCAGCCAGCGCGCGATGCTGCTGGACCGCACGCCGGCTGCCACGCTCAGGTGCAGGGCGGTTTTGGTGTGAAAGCGTGTTTGCAGGGCTGCATCCTTGAAAGTCTGCGGTTTTACAGCCCAGACCACCAGGCCGGCGCTGGCCAGTGGCGCGCCGGGTTTTTCATGCACCTGCACGCCGAATTGCCGGGTGAGCTTGTTGCGTTGCTCCTCAAAAGGCTCGACCACCTGGATCTGGCTGGCTGGCATGCCCTGTTTAAGCAGGCCGCCAATGATGGCGCTGGCCATGTTGCCGCCGCCTATGAAGGCAATGTGTTCGTTGCTTGTGCGGGAAGTGGAGGTCATGCGTTGTCAATCCAAAAATTCAAAGGCCAGCCACTGGCTGATTTGCCGGGAGCTGAAATTGTCGTCGCTAATGAAGACCAGGCTGCGATTTCCGTTGGGCAGTACCGGGCCCCAGGCCATGCCTTCCGTATTGTCCAGACGTTCCAGCCGGAGGCCGGGCCCCGGGCCGGTGAAGGTGGAAAAGTCGGCGATCAGTGTTTTGTCCACCGCGCGATAGGTGCCAGTCTGCAGGACAGGCGTTGCGAGCGTGTCGGATCCCTGCCGGGTGTCGATAAGGTACAGGCGCAGCGAGTTACCTGCTTGCGGGCCCCAGCCGGCCATATAGGCCCGCTCCAGCACCAGCATGCGGTCGGCATCGAGCATCAGGATTTCCACCACACCGTTGTCGGCATAGGTGGCTGGTGCGACAGGTGCGCGCGGAATGGCGTCGGGCACATACGCGATTTGCCGCAATGCTTTCCCGCTGGCAAGGTCAATTTGGGTGAAGCGGCAGGGCCCGCCCTTCGCTTTCACCGTGGGTACGGGTCCATCTTGACGGAAAGCGTTTTCCATGGCGATCCAGGCGGTCTTGTCATCGGGTGTCAGCGCCAGGCCTTCCAGTGCCAGATTGACGCGCGGCCCCCGGATGAGATGAAACTCAAACATGGGCGGCAGCGTAAATTCGCGAACCATCGTGCCGTCAGCCCGGCTTTCGCGCAGCTCCGGTGCCACGCCCGCCAGGGAGTGCCCCTCACTGGTCCACAGCAGCGTCTGGCTGGTGGGGCGCCAGCGAATCGCCTCCGGGTCGGGAATCTGGATGCCTCGCAATACGGCCGCATACGCGTCGCCATTGCCTTCGCGAAGGGTGGTGACGCTCAGCAATTCCGGCTGGCCCAGGCTGTTCATGTCCAGCGCGATGCGTGCGGTGTAAAACCGCGCGGGGTTGACGTCGGAGCCGTCGTCGCTGATCAGGTAATACAGGTCGCTGGCGGCGTCGTAGTCGATGCCCGAGAGCCCGCCCACCGTGGTGCCCTGGAATTGCAGCCGGTGTGGAATGCGGGATTCACCGATCAGGCGCAGGCGTGTTCGAGGCGGCTGGGTGGCTGCGGCCACCGGTTGCGGCGCTCCGCAACCGGCCAGGCCCAGCACAGCGGCCGCGCCGGCTCCGAGGACCAGCCGGCGCCTGGAGGGTGTTGTGGAGTAAGGGTTCATGCGGCCAAGTCTAGCGGCCGCGCTTGAGGGGAGTGTGACAAGCGCAGGCGCGCAAATCGTGTCGGGCAGGGCCGCGCTTACTGCAGCACGGTCTGCCGCACTGCCTGTTCCCACCGCGCCATCAACTCAGCGGCCCGGTCCGCGCCCAGAGTCGGCAAAAACTTGCGCTCGGCGCGCCACATGCCTGACAACTCGTCGGTGCTGCCGTACACGCCGCTGGAAAGCCCCGCCAGGTAGGCGGCGCCCAGCGCGGTGGTTTCAATCACGGCCGGACGGATCACCGGTATGCCCAGCAGGTCGGCCTGGAATTGCATCAGCAGGTCGTTGACGCAGGCGCCGCCGTCTACACGCAGCTCGGCCACAGGCGCTGCGCCGGCACTGACCGCGTCGCGGCTCATGGCCTGCAACAGCGCTGCGCTTTGGTAGGCGATGCTTTCGAGTGCGGCGCGTGCGATGTGGGCCACCGTGGTGCCGCGCGTGAGGCCGGTGATGGTGCCGCGCGCGTCCGGTTTCCAGTAGGGTGCACCCAGGCCGGTGAAGGCCGGAACCATCATCACGCCGCCTGAATCAGGCACGCTTTCGGCCAGCGCCTGCACTTCGGCGCTGCCTTTGATGGCGTGCAGGCCGTCGCGCAGCCACTGCACCACGGCGCCGCCAACAAACACGCTGCCTTCAGTGGCGAACTGCGTTTGGGTTGTTGCCTGGGCTGCGCTGGTGGTAAGCAGACCGTTGTGTGAGGTTTGAAACTGGCTGCCCGTGTGCATCAACATGAAGCAGCCGGTGCCGTAAGTGTTCTTGGCCATGCCGGCCTTGAAGCAGGCCTGACCGAACAGTGCGCTTTGCTGGTCGCCGGCGACGCCGCCAATGGCAATGGCGTGACCCAGCAAGTCGGGCTGCACGTCGCCGAAATGTGCGCTCGAAGGCAGCACCTTCGGCATCAGCGAAGCCGGGATGCCCAGCAGCTCAAGCAGCTCGTCGTCCCATTGATTGGCATGCACATTGAACAGCATGGTGCGTGACGCATTGCTGACATCGGTGGCGTGCAACGCGCCGCCGGTGAGTTGCCACATCAACCAGCTGTCGATGGTGCCGAAGGCCAGTTCGCCGCGCTCGGCCTGCGCGCGTGCGCCGGGCACGTTGTCCAGCAGCCATTTGAGCTTGGTGCCAGAAAAATAGGCATCGATCAGCAGCCCGGTTTTGGACTGGATCAGCTTTTCCTTGCCGCGCTCACGCAACTCGGCGCAGGTGGCTTCCGCGCGCCTGTCCTGCCAGACGATGGCGTGATGAACCGGCAGGCCGGTCTTGCGGTTCCAGAGGGCGGTGGTCTCGCGCTGGTTGGTGATGCCCAGCGCGCGGATGTCACTGGCCTTGATATGGGCCTTGGCCAGCACCTCGCGGGCCGTGGCCAGCTGCGTGCGCCAGATCTCCATCAGGTCGTGCTCGACCCAGCCTGGCCTGGGGTAGATCTGCGGCAACTCCTGCTGGGCCAGGGCCACGATGTGGCCGTGTTCGTCAAACACGATGCTGCGGGAACTGGAGGTTCCCTGGTCGAGTGCGAGAAGGTATGTCATGCGCTGGAGTGTATGAAAGGGTGGCAGGCGCGCACAAGTGCGCGGGGCTCAGGAATGGGCCACTTCACAGTTGACGTCCGCCTCTTCCAGCAAGGTGGGGAATGGCTCGGGCGGAGGCATGTCGGTAAACAGCCGGTCAATCTGGGAAAGCGTGGCCAGCTCCACCATGGCGGGCCGGTTGAACTTGCTGCTGTCTGCCGCCAGCCAGACTTCGCGGGCATGCTCGATGATGGTCTGGGCAACTTTGACTTCGCGGTAGTCGAAGTCGCGCAGGGAGCCGTCAGGCTCGATCCCGGAAATGCCGATGATCGCGATGTCTACCCGGAACTGGCGTATGAAGTCGACTGCCGCTTCGCCCACGATGCCGCGGTCGCGTGAACGCACTACACCACCGGCGACGATGACTTCGCAATCGGTATTGCTGCACAGGATGCCGGCCACGTTCAAATTATTGGTGATGACCCGCAGTCCCTTGTGGTGCAGCAGGGCCTTGGCGATGGCTTCGGTGGTGGTGCCGATATTGAGGATCAATGAGCAGTCGTTCGGAACACGCCGGGCCACCGCGCGCGCGATGCGCGCCTTGCCTTCGGCGTTAAGGCTTTCGCGCTGGCGGTGCGCAATGTTTTCGATGGTGGAGCTGGGCACCCGCACGCCGCCGTGAAAGCGCGTCAGCAAGCCTGCTTCCGCCAGGCGCTGCACATCCCGCCGGACGGTCTGCAGGGTCACGTCCAATTTTTCTGCGAGCTGCTCGACGGAGGCCGAGCCATGGGTTCGCACGACGTCGAGGAGCTTGATTTGCCTGGGATTGGAGTTCACGCGGGTTCAAGTTTGATGGAATCGTGGAGGTCTGGAAACTTTATATCGAAACAAAAGGAAACAGATAAGGGAAAACAATTAGATAAAACAATCACAAAAGAAGAAAAATAGAAAAAAACCGAACTTCGTCCAAGTTTCGCCGGGAGCCCTTCTCTTGTCTACTGCTTCTTTTTGTTTGCCTGCCGCTGCCCCGGCACAGAGGCTCCACCGCCGTTTCGGGTCGCTGCGACGCATTCTCAATGGCCGGTTGCACAGAGGGGGCGCGTGATGCAGCTGTCCCTGGACCACGTCAGCAAAAAAGTCGGCGCCGAACAATGGCTTTATGAAATGAACCTTGCGCCGCGCAGCGGCGAAGTCACTGTGTTGCTGGGCGCGACGCAGGCCGGGAAAACCAGCCTGATGCGCATCATGGCGGGTCTGGATGTCCCCACGCAGGGAAAAGTCCTGGTGAACGACGCCGATGTGACCGGCATGCCGGTTCGCGAGCGGAACGTCGCCATGGTCTACCAGCAGTTCATCAACTACCCGTCGCTACGGGTGGCGGACAACATCGCCTCGCCCCTCAAGTTGCGCGGCGAAAAGAACATTGACCAGACGGTGCGAAAACTGGCCGAACGCCTGCATATCGAGATGTTTCTGGACCGCTACCCTGCGGAGCTGTCGGGCGGGCAACAGCAGCGGGTGGCCCTGGCGCGTGCACTGGCCAAGGGGGCTCCTCTGATGCTGCTGGACGAGCCGCTGGTTAACCTGGACTACAAGCTGCGCGAGGAACTGCGCGAAGAGCTGACCCAGCTTTTTGCCGCCGGCGATTCCACCGTGATCTACGCCACCACCGAGCCTGGCGAAGCCTTGTTATTGGGGGGCTACACCGCCGTGATGGACGGTGGTGAACTGCTGCAGTACGGCCCGACCGCCGAGGTCTTCCACTCGCCACGATCCTTGCGCGTTGCGCGTGCGTTCAGCGATCCGCCCATGAATCTGATAGCGGCCCTGCCCGCAGCGCAAGGCCTGCAGCTGGCGGCAGGGCCTATCCTGGCGCTGGCCTTGCCCGATGCGCCGGCGCAAAACCTGGCCACCCTCACGGCCGGTGTTCGCGGCAGCGCCCTGCGCGTCCAAAAGCGTGAGGGTGATGTGGCGCTGCCGGGAAAGGTCGAGTTGGCTGAAATTTCGGGTTCCGACACTTTTGTCCACGTTGCTACGGCGGTGGGTGAGCTGGTGGCCCAACTGACCGGCGTGCACTACTTCGAGCTGGGTGCGCCCATCACCTTGTTTCTCAGCCCCGCCCAGGTGTATGTCTTTGATGCGACCGGTGCCTTGCTTTTGGCGCCAGAGCGCAAGGGAGGACTTGCATGAAGCACCTTTTTGCAACGACTTCTGTGCTGCGGAGGCCTTATGGCGCGTATTGATCTCGACCTGGCCCACGCCTACCGGCCGAATCCGCGCGAAGACAGCGACTACGCGTTGCTCCCGCTCACCATGAGTTTTCGCGATGGCGGCGCTTATGCGTTGCTGGGCCCGTCGGGCTGCGGCAAGACCACCATGCTCAACATCATGTCGGGCTTGCTTGTGCCGTCGCAGGGCACGGTCAAGTTTGACGGCGTAGATGTGACGCACGCCTCGCCGCAGCAGCGCAATATTGCGCAGGTGTTCCAGTTTCCGGTGATCTACGACACCATGACGGTGGCTGAAAACCTGGCGTTTCCGCTGCGCAACCGCAAGGTGCCGGAAGACCAGATCAAAAAACGCGTTGGTGAAATTGCCGAGATGCTGGACATGAGCGGCCAGCTCAACCACCGCGCGGCTGGGCTTGCGCCAGATGCCAAGCAGAAAATTTCGCTGGGCCGCGGCCTTGTGCGGCCCGATGTGTCTGCTGTGCTGTTTGACGAGCCGCTCACGGTGATCGACCCGCACCTGAAATGGCAACTGCGGCGCAAGCTCAAACAGATTCACCATGAATTGAAGCTCACCCTGATTTATGTGACACACGACCAGGTTGAGGCATTGACCTTTGCCGAAGAAGTGGTGGTGATGACGCGCGGCCGTGCTGTGCAGACGGGCTCGGCCGATGCGTTGTTTGAGCGCCCCCGCCATACGTTTGTAGGCCACTTCATCGGATCGCCCGGCATGAACTTCTTGCCGGCCACCGTCGTCGGTGGCGCGCTACGCGTCGCGGAGCGGCCGTTGGCGCTGCCACCCGAGCGCGCCATGCCCGACGGTGAGCTCAAGCTGGGCGTTCGACCTGAATACGTGGTGAAGACAGCGCCCGGCGATCCGGCCGCATTGCCTTTTACTGTCACGCTGGTGCAGGACATCGGCACGCACTGGATGCTGACGGCGCGGATCGGTGAACACACGATCAAGGCCCGGTTGAACCCTGCTTCCCGCGCGCCGCAAGTTGGCGAGGAGGTCTGGCTGCAGGTGATGGGGCCACACACCTGCCTGTACCTCAATGACGAACTGGTGGATGCATGAGCACGACGACTAAGCCCGTTAATCAGAAGGCCTGGCTGCTGGTGCTGCCCGTCATCATCTGCGTGGCGTTCTCCGCCATTCTGCCGCTGATGACCGTGGTTAACTATTCGGTGCAGGACATCATCTCGCCCGAGCGGCGCGTGTTTGTCGGCACTGAGTGGTTTGTATCCGTCATGCGTGACGAAGAACTGCATGCGGCGCTCTGGCGGCAACTGACGTTCTCGCTGGCCGTGCTGGCGGTCGAAATTCCGCTGGGCATCGCACTCGCGCTGTCCATGCCGGCGCAAGGCTGGAAGGCCTCGTTGGTGCTGGTGCTCGTTTCGCTCTCGCTGCTGATTCCGTGGAACGTGGTGGGCACTATCTGGCAGATCTATGGCCGGGCTGACATTGGCCTTTTGGGCGCGATGCTGCAAAAGATGGGCTTTGACTACAGCTACACCGGCAATGCCACGCACGCCTGGGTGACGGTGCTCATGATGGATGTCTGGCATTGGACGCCGTTGGTGGCGCTGCTGGGCTATGCCGGTTTGCGCTCCATTCCCGACGCCTACTACCAGGCCGCGCGCATCGACGGCGCCAGTAAATTTGCGGTGTTCCGTTATATCCAGCTACCCAAAATGCGCGGTGTGCTGATGATTGCCGTGCTGCTGCGCTTCATGGACAGCTTCATGATTTATACCGAGCCTTTTGTGTTGACGGGCGGCGGGCCGGGCAATGCCACGACATTCCTTTCGCAATATCTCACGCAAAAAGCCGTCGGCCAGTTTGACCTGGGCCCGGCGGCGGCGTTCTCGCTGATTTACTTTTTGATCATCCTGCTGCTGTGCTTCATCCTCTACAACTGGATGCAGCGCGTGGGCACGCAAGAGAAAGAGGGCGTGGAATGAACTCACCTAACGCACCCAGATTCCAGGCGCGCACGCTGTTCCTGATCGCGTACATCCTGTTTGCGCTGCTGCCCATCTACTGGATGGTCAACATGAGCTTCAAGACGAATGCTGAAATTCTGTCGAGCTTCTCGTTTTTCCCCCAGGACTTTACCTGGAACAACTACAAGACCATCTTCACCGACCCGTCCTGGTATTCGGGCTACATCAACAGCCTGATTTATGTGGCCATCAACACCGTGATTTCGGTCACTGTGGCCCTGCCGGCCGCCTATGCGTTTTCGCGGTACAGCTTTTTGGGCGACAAGCATGTGTTCTTCTGGCTGCTGACCAACCGCATGACACCGCCGGCGGTGTTTTTGCTGCCCTTCTTCCAGCTCTACACTACAGTGGGGCTGATGGACACCCACATCGCGGTGGCCCTGGCGCATCTGCTGTTCAACGTGCCGCTGGCGGTGTGGATCCTGGAGGGGTTCATGAGCGGGATCCCGCGCGAGATTGACGAGACCGCGTACATCGACGGCTATTCATTCCCCCGCTTCTTTGTCCGCATCTTCCTGCCGCTCATCAAGGCCGGTGTCGGTGTGGCGGCGTTCTTTTGCTTCATGTTCAGCTGGGTCGAATTGCTCCTGGCGCGCACACTGACCAGCGTCAATGCCAAGCCCATCGTCGCGACCATGACACGGACGGTGTCGGCATCCGGCATGGACTGGGCCACGCTGGCGGCGGCCGGCGTGCTGACCATCGTACCGGGCGCCATCGTGATCTGGTTTGTGCGCAACTACATCGCAAAAGGCTTCGCAATGGGCAGGGTATGACCCCGCGCGAAGGAACAGGAGAGACCCTATGACTATCACTCGGTATATCAAGCGGCCGCCGCGGATCTGGCTTTGCCAGGCCGCTTGCGGCGCCCCCTTGAGGGGGAGCGCCGAAGGCGTTCGGGGGGGAGCCCATGTTTGACTGGATGGCCTGGACGACGCCAGTGGCAATTTTCTTTACGTGCATCGTGCTGATGCTGGTGGGCATGACGGTGTGGGAATTGAAATCTCCGACAACGATACGGCGCGGCTTTTTGCCGCTGGAAACCACCCGCGGTGACCGGCTTTTTATCGGCCTGCTCAGTGCGGCCTACGTCAACCTCATCTTTGTGGGCATCAGCGGCAAGCTGGCCGGGTGGCTGGGTCTGGAGGGCGACCCGTCGATCTGGATCAGTTTTTTGCTGTCGATGGCCCTGCTCGCACTTGTCATGCGCAAGGGATAGAAATCTTGAAAAGGAACCCGGCTCATATTCCCCGGAGCCGAATAAGCCTTCAACCACGGGGAGTGAACCAATGAGGAGACAAATCATGAAGATGCGTTATACGGCCCTGGCAGTGGCCGCAGTGTGTGCCATGGCCAGCCCGGGGTGGGCCGACGAGGCGGCTGCCAAGAAGTGGATTGACAATGAATTCCAGCCCTCTACCCTGAGCAAGGACAAACAGCAGGCGGAAATGAAATGGTTCATTGACGCGGCCAAGAAACTGCAGGCCAAGGGCGTGAAGGAAATCTCGGTCGTGTCCGAGACCATCACCACCCACGAATACGAATCGAAGACGCTGGCCAAGGCCTTCGAGGAAATCACCGGCATCAAGGTCAAGCACGACCTGATCCAGGAAGGCGATGTTGTCGAGAAGCTGCAGACTTCCATGCAGTCCGGCAAGTCGATATACGACGGCTGGATTTCCGACTCGGACCTGATCGGCACCCACTACCGCTATGGCAAGGTGATGAACCTGACCGACTACATGGCGGGCAAGGGCAAGGAATACACCAACCCGGGCCTGGATCTCAAGGACTTCATCGGCACGAAGTTCACCACCGGCCCGGACGGCAAGCTGTACCAGCTGCCTGACCAGCAGTTTGCCAACCTGTACTGGTTCCGCGCCGACCTGTTCGCGCGCAAGGACTTGCAGGACAAGTTCAAGGCCAAATACGGTTACGAGCTGGGCGTGCCGCTGAACTGGAGCGCCTATGAAGACATCGCCGAGTTCTTCACCAACGACGTGAAGACCATCGACGGCAAGCCGATTTACGGCCACATGGACTACGGCAAGAAGGATCCGTCGCTCGGCTGGCGCTTTACCGACGCGTGGCTGTCCATGGCCGGCACGGCCGACATCGGCACGCCCAACGGCCTGCCGATTGACGAATGGGGTATCCGGGTGGCGGCCGACAAGTGCACGCCGGTGGGAGCCTCGGTAGCGCGCGGTGGCGCGACCAATTCACCGGCTGCTGTTTACGCGTTGACCAAGTACGTCGACTGGATGAAGAAATATGCGCCTAAGGAGGCCACCGGTATGACCTTCGGGGAAGCCGGCCCGGTGCCGGCCCAGGGCCAGATCGCCCAGCAGATTTTCTGGTACACGGCCTTCACCGCCGACATGACCAAGAAAGGCCTGCCCGTGGTGAATGCCGACGGTACGCCGAAGTGGCGTATGGCCCCCGGCCCCAACGGCCCCTACTGGAAACAGGGCATGCAAAACGGCTACCAGGACGTGGGCAGCTGGACTTTCTTTGCCGCGCACGACGAGAACAAGACGGCCGCCGCCTGGCTGTACGCGCAGTTCATCACCGCCAAGACCACGTCGCTGAAAAAGACCATTGTTGGCCTCACACCGATCCGCGAGTCGGATATCCAGTCCAAGGCCATGACCGACATGGCGCCCAAGCTGGGCGGCCTGGTCGAGTTCTACCGCAGCCCCGCCCGAGTGGCCTGGTCGCCGACTGGTACCAACGTACCCGACTACCCCAAGCTTGCGCAGCTGTGGTGGAAGAACGTGGCCCAGGCAGTGACCGGCGAGAAGACGCCGCAGGCAGCCATGGACACGCTGGCGGGCGAGATGGACGACGTGATGGGCCGCCTGGAGCGCGCCGGCATGGCCAAGTGCCCGCCCAAGCTCAACCCCAAGGGTGATCCCGCCAAATGGCTGAGCGACAAGTCGGCGCCATGGGCCAAGCTGGCCAATGAAAAACCCAAGGGCGAAACCATCAACTACGACAAGTTGCTGCAGGCCTGGAAAGACGGAAAAGTACGCTGATCGGATGGCCGTGCGGTGCGTGAGCGCTGCACGGCTTTTTTTCTGGATTCAGGTTATTGCAACAAGCGCAGGGTAAGCTCGGCGCACTTTTTACCAATGGGTTTGTATGGAAACGGGAAGCAAAGCCCATGACGACTGAATTAGCGCCTGCGCAAACGCGGCGCCAGGATTTAATGGCCCGGCTTGCCGAGCCGTACCACTACGACATCGCGATCATTGGCGGCGGCGCTACCGGCCTGGGGGTCGCACTGGATGCGGCCGCCCGCGGGTTTTCTGTCGTGCTGGTCGAATCGCACGACTTTGCCAAGGGCACATCGTCCCGCGCCACCAAGCTGGTGCATGGCGGTGTGCGCTACCTCGCGCAGGGCAATATCTCGCTGGTGCGTGAGGCCTTGCACGAACGCACCACGCTGCTGGCCAACGCGCCGCATCTGGCGCAGCCCTTGCCCTTTGTCATGCCTTCCTACAAGTTCTGGGAGGCGCCGTTCTACGGTATCGGGCTCAAGATGTATGACGCGCTGGCTGGCAAGGCGGGTCTGGGCGCCACGGAATTCCTGAACCGGCAAGAAACTCTTGCCTGCCTGCCGACAGTGCAGGCTCAAGATCTCAAGGGCGGCGTCAAGTACTGGGATGGCCAGTTTGACGACGCGCGGCTGGCGTTGGCGCTGGCCCGCACGGCGGCGCGCCAGGGGGCGTTGCTGGTGAATTACTGCGCGGCAACGGGCCTGATTCATGAGGGCGGCAAGCTGGTCGGCCTGCATGCACGGGACCAGGAAACGGGCCGCACATTCGAAATCCGCGCCAACTGCGTGGTGAACGCGGCGGGTGTCTGGGTGGACCAGTTGCGGCTGCAGGATGGGCAGGCCATAGGGCGGGACGCCAAGCCCATGGTGGCACCCAGTCAGGGTGTTCATATTGTGGTGGACCGCTCGTTTTTGCCTGGCGACCACGCCCTGCTGGTGCCCAAGACGGCCGACGGCCGGGTGCTGTTTGCCGTCCCCTGGCTGGGTAAAACCATTTTGGGAACCACGGATACGCCGCGCCACGACCTGGCCCGCGAGCCGCTGCCTTTCCGCGAAGAAGTTGACTTCATCCTGCGCGAATCGGCTCGCTACCTGAGCCGCGCGCCCGGTCCGGCTGACATTAAAAGCATCTGGGTGGGGTTGCGGCCCCTGGTCAAGCCGCCGGATGAGGATGCCGGAAGCACCCAGGCGTTGTCGCGTGAGCACACGGTGCTGGTCAGCAAAAGCGGCCTGGTCACGGTGACCGGCGGCAAGTGGACGACCTATCGGGCGATGGCTGAAGATGTCCTGGCTAAGTGTTTTGGCGCGGCGTTGCTGCCAACACGCGGGGCCGGCGTCACCACAAACTTGAAGTTAGTTGGCGCTCACAATTCGAATCACAAAATTAGCGAGGCACCAGGGTCTCATCTGTATGGCAGCGAGGCGTCCGCCATGGAAAACCTGCCGGGTGCCAGCCGCGAATTAGGCGGTGGGCTGACGGAGGCAATGGTGCGTTTCGCTGCCCGCCATGAATATGCCCGCACCGTTGAAGACGTACTGGCACGGCGTTCCCGTCTGCTGTTTCTCGACGCGGCACTGGCCAGAACCCTGGCGCCGGAAGTGGCCACTCTGCTACAGCAGGAAAACGGCGTGGATCCCCAGCTGGACGAATTCCTGACGCTGTGTGGCCAATACCTCAGCCTGCCAGCCTGAATTGCCGCCAGTTGCCGTCCTGCAAAGGAGGAAGGAGGCGGGCGAAATTGGATGCCCGGGCAGATTTTGCTCTCTTTTTGATAGCTGGTTGCGCGCATCCCTATTGGTCTGAGGCCGGATTTAATGCCGAAAATCCGCCCGTGGCATAAGCGCGAAGCGTGGCCGGTACCCGAGGGCTCCCCGGGCTTCTGGAGGTACCGCCGCTTTATTGTGGGGATATTTTCACAACAAGCGGTTGACAGTGGCTTTTCGCTCAGTCATAATCGTGGGCTTCGCTCTAAAAAGGCGAGGAATTCTGCCTAACGGAAGCATTGCAAGTGGTTTGCAGTGTGGACGACGGGCCCAAGACTGATTGGCTGGTAATCCCAAGGGGTTGCCTTCCGGTGCAAGTTGGGAACACATTTAAATGATTCAAACGCAATCCAAGCTCGATGTTGCTGACAACACGGGTGCCAAGTCCGTGATGTGCATCAAGGTTCTGGGCGGCTCCAAGCGCCGGTACGCCAGCGTTGGTGACGTCATCAAGGTGAGCATCAAAGAAGCCGCTCCGCGTGGCCGCGTCAAAAAAGGCGAGGTTTACAGCGCTGTGGTCGTTCGCACCGCCAAGGGCATTCGCCGTGGCGATGGTTCGCTCGTCAAATTCGACGGCAACGCAGCAGTGTTGCTTAACGCCAAGCTGGAGCCAATCGGCACCCGCATCTTCGGACCAGTGACGCGCGAGCTGCGCACTGAAAAGTTCATGAAGATCGTGTCCCTGGCTCCTGAAGTTCTGTAAGGACTCGCCATGAACAAAATCCGTAAAGGCGACGAGATCATCGTGATCGCTGGTCGCGACAAAGGCAAGCGCGGCAAGATTTCGCTGCGCAAAGATGATAGCTACGTGCTGGTGGATGGGATCAACCTGGTGAAAAAACACACCAAGCCCAACCCCCTCAAGGGCACCACCGGTGGCATCGTCGAAAAAAGCATGCCGATTCACCAGTCGAACGTGGCAATTTTCAATGCCGCTACCGGCAAGGCGGATCGCGTTGGCATCAAGCTCCTGGCAGACGGCAAAAAAGTGCGCGTCTTCAAGTCCAGTGGCGAAGAAATCAAGGTTGCATAACATGGCAAAGACCGCACCTGTACAAGCTGCTTCGCAGGCCCGCCTGCAAGCCCAGTACCGCGAAAAAATCGCCCCCGGCCTGATTGAAAAATTCGGCTATACCTCGCCTATGCAGGTTCCCCGCATCACCAAGATCACGCTCAACATGGGTGTGAGCGAGGCTGTTGCCGACAAGAAGGTCATGGACAACGCCGTCGGCGACATGACCAAGATTGCCGGTCAGAAGCCTGTCGTGACCAAGGCCAAGAAGGCTATCGCCGGCTTCAAGATCCGCGAAGACTTGCCTATCGGCTGCATGGTGACCCTGCGCGGCGTGAAGATGTATGAGTTCCTCGATCGTTTCGTCACTGTGGCCCTGCCGCGTGTGCGTGACTTCCGCGGTATTTCCGGCCGGGCCTTCGATGGCCGCGGAAACTACAACATCGGCGTGAAAGAGCAGATCATTTTCCCTGAGATCGAGTACGACAAGGTTGATGCCTTGCGTGGCCTGAATATCAGCATCACCACAACGGCAAAGACCGATGAAGAGTGCAAGGCACTCCTCACCGCCTTCCGTTTTCCGTTCAAGAACTGAGGCGGGACATGGCAAAACAAGCTTTACTGCAACGTGAACTGAAGCGCGAGAAACTCGCCGCGAAGTTCGCCAAGAAATACGCTGAACTCAAGGCGACGTCCAACGACGCCAAGCGCTCTGACGAAGAGCGTCAGCTGGCTCGCCTCGAGCTGCAAAAACTGCCCCGCAATGCGAACCCGACCCGCCAGCGTAACCGCTGCGCGATCACGGGCCGCCCACGCGGTACTTTCCGCCAGTTCGGCCTGGCTCGCGCCAAGATCCGTGAGTTGGCTTTTGCTGGTGATATCCCTGGTATCACCAAGGCAAGCTGGTAAGCATAGGAGAACCACAAAATGAGCATGAGTGATCCTATCGCCGACATGTTGACCCGCATCCGCAATGCACAGATGGTTGAAAAAGCCGTCGTGCTGGTGCCGTCGTCAAAAGTCAAAGTTGCCATCGCGCAGGTTCTGAAAGATGAGGGCTACATTGATGGCTTCTCCGTCAAGACCGACGAAGGCAAGTCCCAGCTGGAAATCGCCCTGAAGTATTACGCAGGCAAGCCCGTGATTGAGCGCATTGAGCGCGTCAGCCGCCCAGGCCTCCGTGTTTACAAAGGCCATGGCGCCATCCCCCAGGTCATGAATGGCCTTGGTGTGGCAATTGTCACGACCCCGCAAGGCGTCATGACCGATCGTAAAGCCCGCGCTACCGGTATCGGTGGTGAAGTGCTTTGCTACGTGGCCTAACGGCGGCATTGAGGAGAAACTGAAATGTCTCGTGTAGGAAAAATGCCAGTGACCGTGCCTCAGGGTGTGGACGTGGCCATGAAAGCAGACCAGATCAATGTCAAGGGTGCCCTCGGCACCCTGGCGCTGACGCAGAACGCGCTTGTCACCATCAAGAATGATGCGGGCAAGCTGACTTTTGTGCCGGCCAATGATTCGCGTGAAGCCAATGCCATGAGCGGCACGATGCGTCAGCTCGTGAACAACATGGTGACTGGTGTGACCAAGGGCTTCGAAAAGAAGCTCAGCCTGGTCGGCGTGGGCTACAAGGCCCAAGCTCAGGGCGCCAAGCTGAACCTGACCGTGGGGTATTCGCACCCTGTGATCATGGACATGCCTGCTGGCATCACCGTTGCAACGCCGACTCCCACGGAAGTGGTGATCAAGGGTTCCGACCGCCAGCGCGTCGGCCAGATCGCCGCTGAAGTTCGTGCTGTTCGTCCTCCCGAGCCTTACAAGGGCAAGGGCATCCGCTATGTGGATGAGAAGATCACGATCAAAGAAACCAAGAAGAAATAAGGAGCTGCATCATGTTGACCAAAAAAGAGCAGCGCCTTCGTCGTTCACGTCAGACCCGCATTCGCATTGCTACGCAAGGTGTTGCCCGTTTGACCGTGAATCGCACCAATCTGCACATCTATGCCAGCGTTATTTCTGGCGACGGCACCAAGGTCCTGGCTGCTGCTTCCACCGCGGAAGTGGAAGTCCGCAAGGAAATCGGCGCTTCGGGTAAAGGTGGAAACGTTGCTGCTGCGCAAGCCATTGGCAAACGCATTGCCGAAAAGGCAAAAGCAGCAGGTGTTGAAAAAGTGGCGTTTGATCGCGCCGGTTTTGCGTACCACGGCCGCGTCAAAGCGCTGGCTGAGGCGGCTCGCGAAGCTGGTTTGCAGTTCTAAGCAGACTGGAATTAAGTATGGCTAAGTTTCAAGCAAAACAGCAAAACGACGCTCCAGACGATGGTCTGAAGGAAAAAATGATCGCGGTTAACCGCGTGACCAAAGTCGTAAAGGGCGGCCGTATCCTCGGTTTCGCCGCGTTGACCGTCGTGGGTGACGGCGATGGCCGCGTCGGCATGGGCAAAGGCAAGTCGAAAGAAGTGCCGGCAGCCGTGCAAAAAGCGATGGAAGAAGCGCGTCGCAACATGACCAAGGTTTCGTTGAAAAACGGCACCATCCACCACAATGTTTTCGGTCACCACGGTGCAGCCAGCGTCATGATGGCGCCGGCTCCCAAGGGTACCGGCATCATCGCTGGCGGCCCAATGCGCGCCGTTTTCGAAGTCATGGGCATTACCGACATCGTGGCGAAGAGTCATGGTTCGAGCAACCCTTACAACATGGTGCGTGCCACCATGGATGCACTGAACAATTCCACGACCGCTTCTGAAATTGCGGCCAAACGTGGCAAATCGGTCGAAGAGATCTTCGGCTAAGGCGGCATTGAAATGACCAAAGAAACCAAAGTCAAAGTCCAGCTGGTTCGCAGCCCGATTGGCACCAAGGAATCGCATCGCGCCACTGTGCGCGGTCTGGGCCTTCGTGGCGTCAACAGCGTCAGCGAATTGCAGGATACGCCCGCAGTGCGCGGCATGATCAACAAGATCAGCTATCTGGTCAAGATTGTCTGAGCGGAGACTCAAAATGGAATTGAACGGAATCAAGCCTGGCCAAGGTGCCAAACATGCCAAGCGACGCGTCGGTCGTGGCATTGGCTCCGGTCTGGGTAAAACATCTGGACGCGGCCACAAAGGCCAGAAATCACGTGCTGGTGGCTACCACAAGGTCGGCTTCGAAGGCGGTCAAATGCCTATGCAGCGCCGTTTGCCAAAGCGTGGCTTCAAGTCGCATCTGCTCAAGTTCAACGCCGAGGTTACCCTGAGTGCGCTGGAGCAGCTGGGTCTGGCTGAAGTCGATCTGCTGGCACTGAAGACTGCCGGCCTGGTGGGCCAGCTTGCCAAGAACGTCAAGGTCATCAAGTCGGGTGAGCTGTCCAAGGCTGTCAAGCTGAACGGCATCTCCGCCACGGCGGGTGCCAAGGCCATTATTGAAGCCGCCGGCGGCTCTGTCGCTTAAATACCTGACTGGAAAATCAGTGGCAACCAACTCAGCTCAAATTGCGAAAACCGGCAAGTACGGTGATTTGCGTAACCGGCTTGTGTTTTTGCTGCTGGCTCTCGTGGTGTACCGCATTGGCGCGCACATCCCGGTGCCAGGGATTGATCCTGGCCAGCTCAAGGAGTTGTTCAAGGGCCAACAAGGCGGCATATTGAATTTGTTCAATATGTTTTCTGGTGGTGCCCTGTCGCGCTTTACGGTATTCGCCCTGGGCATCATGCCGTACATCTCGGCATCGATCATCATGCAGCTACTGACGTACGTCGTTCCGACGTTCGAGCAGATGAAAAAAGAAGGCGAAAGCGGCAGGCGCAAGATTACGCAGTACACACGTTACGGCACGCTGGCTTTGGCATTGTTCCAGTCCATGGGCATTGCTGTGGCGCTGGAAAGCTCGCCAGGCTTGGTGTTGGCGCCCGGCTTTGGTTTCCGCATGACGGCAGTGTTCAGCCTGACGGCCGGCACGATGTTCCTGATGTGGCTGGGTGAGCAGATTACCGAGCGTGGTTTGGGTAACGGCATTTCGATCCTGATTTTTGCAGGCATTGCGGCAGGTTTGCCGAGCGCAATGGGTGGCTTGCTGGAGCTGGTGCGTACCGGCGCCATGAGCATTCTGGTGGCCATTGTGATCGTCGCGGTGGTTGTGCTGGTGACCTATTTCGTGGTGTTCGTAGAGCGTGGGCAGCGCAAGATTCTTGTGAACTATGCGCGGCGCCAGGTGGGTAACAAGGTTTACGGCGGGCAGTCATCGCACTTGCCGTTGAAGTTGAACATGGCGGGTGTGATCCCCCCGATTTTCGCTTCATCGATCATTTTGCTGCCTGCTACCGTCGTGGGCTGGTTTAGCACCGGTGAAAGCATGCGCTGGCTCAAAGACATCGCCAGCACGCTGACGCCGGGCCAGCCAATCTACGTAATGCTGTATGCCAGTGCGATCGTGTTCTTCTGCTTCTTCTATACGGCGCTGGTGTTCAACAGCCGTGAAACGGCGGACAACCTGAAAAAGAGCGGTGCGTTCATTCCGGGTATTCGGCCGGGCGATCAGACGGCGCGCTACATTGACAAAATCCTGGTGCGTTTGACGCTGGCAGGTGCGGTTTACATCACATTCGTGTGCCTGTTGCCGGAGTTTTTGATTTTGAAATACAACGTGCCGTTTTATTTTGGCGGTACGTCGTTGATGATTATTGTCGTGGTGACCATGGATTTCATGGCCCAGGTACAGAACTACATGATGTCGCAACAGTATGAGTCGTTGCTTAAAAAGGCGAACTTCAAGACGTCACTGGGCGGTTAACTGGGTATTTGATGGGATATGTCTAAAGACGATGTGATCCAGATGCAAGGTGAGGTTGTAGAAAACCTTCCCAATGCGACTTTCAGGGTGAAGCTGGAAAATGGACATGTTGTACTGGGGCACATCTCGGGAAAAATGCGTATGCACTACATCCGCATTCTTCCCGGTGACAAGGTAACGGTTGAGTTAACGCCTTACGATTTATCGCGCGCGCGAATTGTTTTCCGTGCCAAGTAAGCACAGAGTGAAAGTTTAGGAGTAATAGAAATGAGAGTTTCAGCTTCGGTCAAGAAAATTTGCCGTAACTGCAAAGTTATCCGTCGCAAGGGCGTTGTCCGTGTGATTTGCACGGATCCGCGTCACAAACAGCGTCAAGGCTGATTTCAAGAGTTTTAGAGGACGAACATGGCTCGTATCGCTGGTATCAATATTCCGCCGCAGCAACATGCCGAAATCGGCTTGACTGCTATCTTTGGCATCGGTCGCACGCGCGCTCGCAAAATTTGCGAAGCATGTGACATCGCTTACGCCAAAAAGGTCAAAGATCTGACCGATGGCGACCTGGAAAAAATCCGTGAGCAGATCGCCCTGTTCACCATCGAGGGTGACCTGCGTCGTGAAACCACGATGAACATCAAGCGCCTGATGGACATCGGTTGCTACCGTGGTTTCCGCCACCGTCGCGGCCTGCCCATGCGTGGCCAGCGCACCCGGACCAATGCCCGTACCCGCAAGGGCCCGCGCAAGGCCGCTGCAGCTTTGAAGAAATAATTGAGAGGTCGTCATGGCAAAATCACCAAGCAATAACGCCGCACAACGCGTTCGCAAGAAAGTTCGCAAGAACGTGGCCGATGGTATCGCCCACGTCCACGCTTCTTTCAATAACACGATCATCACTATCACGGATCGCCAGGGCAATGCCTTGTCCTGGGCGTCTTCCGGTGGTCAGGGTTTCAAAGGTTCGCGCAAATCCACCCCTTTCGCAGCGCAGGTCGCTTCCGAAGTGGCTGGTCGCGCCGCCATTGAGCAAGGCATCAAGAATCTTGACGTCGAAATCAAGGGTCCTGGTCCAGGCCGTGAATCATCTGTCCGCGCTTTGGGCGCACTCGGCATCCGGATCAATTCGATTGCCGACGTGACCCCGGTTCCGCATAACGGCTGCCGCCCGCAAAAGCGCCGCCGCATTTAATTCCCCGTGCCCAGGCATCCGGCGGGTTGTTTCAGCCCGTCAGATACCAGGCATTTTTACCAAGCCCACCGCCGCAGGTTACGACCTCCGGCTCCTGCAATTCATTGCAGCAGATGACAAAAGGACACTCAAGTGGCACGTTACCTAGGCCCCAAGGCCAAACTATCCCGCCGTGAAGGCACCGACCTGTTCCTGAAGAGTGCACGCCGCGCCATCAGCGACAAGGCCAAATTCGACTCCAAGCCAGGTCAGCACGGCCGTACCTCTGGTACCCGTACTTCCGACTTCGGCTTGCAATTGCGCGAAAAGCAAAAAGTCAAGCGCATGTATGGTGTGCTCGAAAAGCAGTTTCGCCGTTATTTTGAAGAAGCGGATCGTCGCAAGGGCAACACCGGCGCCAATCTACTGTTCATTCTTGAGTCGCGTCTGGACAACGTTGTGTATCGCATGGGCTTCGGTTCGACCCGTGCTGAAGCGCGCCAGCTGGTTTCGCACAAGGCCATCACGGTCAATGGCGGATCTGTCAACATTCCTTCGTACATGGTCAAGGCCGGCGACATTATTGCCGTGCGTGACAAGTCGAAGAAGCAGACCCGTATCACGGAAGCCCTGGAGCTTGCAAAACAGGTCGGTCTGCCCGCCTGGGTCGATGTGAACGCCGACAAGGGAGAAGGCACCTTCAAGAAGGTACCTGATCGCGACGAGTTTGCCGCCGACGTCAACGAATCGTTGATTGTCGAGTTGTACTCACGCTAATTTTTCGTTCCTGCGATACGGGGCACCGTATCGCCAGGGTGTGCTTCGCCGGCCTTATCGGTGTAACGAACCGAGGGTATTGAGAGGAAGACTGCATGCAGACCAATTTGTTGAAACCAAAAACCATTAATGTTGAGCAGCTCGGCGCCAACCGCGCCAAGGTGACTCTGGAGCCGTTTGAGCGTGGCTACGGCCATACGCTGGGCAACGCGCTGCGCCGCGTACTGTTGTCTTCCATGGTCGGCCACGCCGCCACCGAAGTCACCATCGCGGGCGTCCTGCACGAGTACTCATCCATCGACGGTGTGCAGGAAGACGTCGTCAACATCCTGTTGAACCTCAAGGGTGTGGTGTTCAAGCTCCACAACCGCGACGAAGTCACGCTGAGCCTGCGCAAGGACGGCGAAGGCCCAGTTACTGCCGCCGACATCCAGACTCCGCACGACGTGGAAATCATCAACCCTGAGCACGTGATCGTGAACCTGTCGCACGGTGGCAAGATCGACATGCAGATCAAGGTTGAAAATGGCCGCGGCTATGTGCCGGGCAACCAGCGCCGCTATGGCGATGAGTCGCCAAAATCGATCGGCCGTATTGTGCTGGACGCGTCGTTCTCGCCCGTCAAGCGCGTGAGCTACATCGTTGAAAGCGCCCGCGTTGAGCAGCGCACCGACCTCGACAAGCTCGTGCTGGAAATCGAAACCAACGGCGCGGTGACGGCTGAAGATGCTGTCCGTGCCTCGGCCAAGATCCTGGTGGAGCAGCTGGCCGTGTTCGCACAGCTCGAAGGCAATGAACTGGCCGCGTTTGACGCACCCGTTCAGCGCAGCTCGCAGCAGTTCGATCCGATTCTGCTGCGCCCTGTCGACGAACTCGAACTTACCGTTCGTTCGGCGAACTGCCTCAAAGCGGAAAACATTTACTACATCGGCGATCTGATCCAGCGCACTGAGAATGAGCTGCTGAAGACGCCGAACCTGGGCCGTAAATCGCTCAACGAAATCAAGGAAGTGCTTGCCTCGCGCGGCCTGACTCTTGGTATGCGCCTGGAAAGCTGGCCACCCGCCGGCCTCGACAAGCGTTAATTTGAACCACAAGATCCCGCCGGAAAGGGGATCTCGCACGGGCAGTACCTGATACGGCTGCCTGGATTTTAAAAAAGGAAACACTATGCGCCACGGACACGGATTACGTAAACTCAACCGCACCAGCGAGCACCGCCTCGCCATGTTGCGCAACATGATGAACTCGCTGCTGCAGCACGAAGTCATCAAGACCACCCTGCCCAAGGCCAAGGAATTGCGCCGCGTGGTCGAACCCATGATCACCCTTGGTAAAGAACCTACTCTGGCCAACAAGCGCTTGGCATTTGATCGCCTGCGTGACCGCGATATGGTCGTCAAGCTGTTCGCAGAGATCGGCCCACGCTACAAGGCACGTCCCGGCGGCTACACCCGCATTCTGAAGATGGGCTTCCGCGTTGGTGACAATGCGCCCATGGCACTGGTTGAACTGGTGGATCGTCCTGAAGTGTCAGAAGACACTACAGCTGACACGGCCAAGGCAGAGTAAGCTACAATACATACATACCGCGCGGTGGAGCAGCCTGGTAGCTCGTTGGGCTCATAACCCAAAGGTCGTAAGTTCAAATCTTGCCCGCGCAACCAACAAGTTAGCCTCTCGAGGCCAACAGCAAAACGCCTGCATCAAGCAGGCGTTTTGCTTTCCGGCTTACATCGGCGTTCAGCGATTCTGCTGCCAGTGACGTCGCCGGCAGTCATTGCTTGCAGCAGGCCTGTATAGCTGTTGCTCAGTCCGGCACAACCGCCGTCACTTCAATTTCCACCTGGGCGCGGTCTTCAACCAGGCCCGCAACCTCGACACATGTCATGGCCGGAAAATTCTTTCCCATGACTTCGCGGTAGACAGCACCCAGTTCCTTGAGCCTGGCCACGTACTCGACACGATCCAACACATACCAGGTCATGCGGACCATATGCTCGGGTCCGGCGCCACCGGCCTTCAGCACGGCCGCAATGTTCAGCAGCGCCTGGCGCGTCTGCGCGATGAAATCGTCGCTCTCGAACTGTTGCTGTGCATTCCAGCCAATCTGGCCGCCCACAAAAAGCAAGGCGCCGCGTGCAAGGATGCCGTTGGCATAACCTTTGGGCTCGGCCCAGCCGGGCGGTTGTAGTTTCTTGATCATGAGCTTCCTGAGGATGTTTTCAAATAAGGTAACAGGGCGCTGCGCATTCGTTCGGGAAGCGGCAGGGGTTTGCCATTGGGGAGCTCTGAATAGACCACCACGCCATGCGCTTTCAGCTTGATGACTTCGGCGCCGTCTGGCGAGGCTGGGCTGCCATGAATCTCGTATTGCATACCCATGCTCGCGTTACCCAGGCGAGTCAGTTCCAGCGTGATTGTCAGCGGGTCGCCATGACGGCACATACCGAGAAATTCGACCTTCAGATCCACAATCGGCACGCCTGTGCCACCGGCAATCAGAACATGTTCGGGAAAGCCGATGTGCGCCAGGAAATCCTCTTGCACCTCATGCAACAGATAGAGAAACTGCGGGTAAAAAACGATGCCGGCCGGATCGCAATGGTGAAACCTGACGAGCTTTTGCGCGGTGAATTTCATGATTCGCGCAGCTTGAAGCGTTGCAGCTTGCCGGTTTCGGTGCGCGGCAGTTTGGTCACGAATTCGATCTGACGGGGATATTTGAAAGGCGCAAGCGCCGCCTTGACGTGGTCTTGCAGGGCCTTTGCCATGGCGTCATTTGCTGCCTGGTCAGGCTTGAGCACAACAAAGGCCTTGACGACCATCCCCCGGTCGTCGTCGGGCAAGCCCACAACACCGCATTCAGCCACGGCAGGGTGCTTGAGCAGGGCATCTTCCACCTCAGGGCCCGCCACGTTGTAGCCCGCGGTAATGATCATGTCGTCGGCGCGCGCCTGGTAGAAGAAATAACCGTCGGCGTCCTGCATGAAGGCGTCGCCCGGGTAGTTCCAGCCGTCCTTCACATAGTTGCCCTGGCGCGCATCATCGAGGTAGCGGCAGCCGGTCGGGCCCACCACAGCCAGCTTGCCTATGGTGCCGCGCGGCACTTCCGCGCCGGTGTCGTCCACCACCCTGGCGGTGTAGCCTGGCACCACCTTGCCGATGGCGCCGCGGCGCACGTCGGCGCCGGCTGCGGAGATAAAGATGTGGAACATCTCGGTCGCGCCTATACCGTCGATCATCTCAATGCCGGTAGCGTCCTTCCATAGCTGCCGCGTGGCGTCAGGCAGGCTCTCGCCGGCACTCACGCACATCCGCAAGCCGGGCACGCCGTGCTGTTTGGCGAACGCAGCCATCTGCCGGTAAAACGTCGGTGCCGTGTAGCAGACCGTTGCGCCGACCTGGTTGATCAGCTTGACCATCGCTTCTGGCGTATAGGCAATGGAGGGGTAGTAAACAGAGGCACCGGCCCACATCGGGAAAATCAGCATGCCGCCCAGGCCGAAGGTGAAGGCCAGCGGCGGCGAGCCGATGACGATGTCGTCCGGCCTTGCCTTGAGCACGTGGCGCGGCCAGGCCTCGCAGGCCGCCAGCACGTCGCGGTGCGTGTGCACCGCGGCTTTGGGTTTTCCCGTGGTGCCCGAGGTGAAGGCCATCAAGGCGATGTCGTCGGCGGCTACCGGGCAGGTTGTGAATTTGCCGTTCTTCTGCGCCGACAGAACCGCGAGCGAGCCCGCTGCATCCATGAGGTTGAAGGGCACGATGATGGGCAGCGTATCGCATTGCGCCTGCGCCGTCTGCAATTCCTCCAGCAGGCCGGCATCACACAAAGCCAGCGCGGGCCTGGCTTTCTCAATGATCTCGCCCAGCTCCTTGGCGCGCAGCAGCGGCATGGTCGCCACCGCCACCAGCCCGGCCTGCACCACGCCCAGCCAGGCCAGTGCCATGCCGATCGAGTTGCCGCCGCGCAGCAACACCCGGTTGCCGGGCTTCAGGCCGAAGTTTTCCGTCAGCACCTGCGCGATGCGGTTTACGCGATCCAGCGCATCTGCATAGCTCAGAGTGATCTTGTCCGAGCGCAGCAGCGGCTTGCCCGCGCGTCCCTCCCGAAACGCCTTGTCGAACAGGGCCTGCACCAGGTTGGCCTGCGCCGGTATGCACAGCTCGGGCAGTGCGTACACCATGCGCGGAAGCTGTTCGTACGGTGGCAAACGGTCGTGTACAAAGCGGTCCGTCTGTGCGGACGGTACCGCGGCAACGCTTTCGATGGAGTCGGAGACGAAGGTGCTCATGATTGCAATACGGCCTTTCCAATGATGAGTTGCTGCACTTCAGTCGCGCCTTCGTAAATGCGCAACGAGCGTATGTCGCGGTACAGGCTCTCCACCTTGGTGCCAACCTTCACGCCCAGGCCGCCATGCATCTGCAGCGCCATGTCGATGACCTTCTGGGCGTTCTCGGTGGCCGTCATCTTGGCCATGGCCGCTTCGGCAGTGATGCGCGCACCGCTGCCCAGGCGTTCGCTTTCGTCGCGCATCCATGCGGCGCGATAGGTCAACAGCGCGGCCGCATCGATCAGCGCTGCCATCTCGCCGAGCTTGGCCTGCGTGAGCTGGAAGTCGGCCAGCGTCTGGCCGAACATCTTGCGTTCCTTCGAGAAATGCACTGCCTCGGCCAGGGCACGGCGCGCCATGCCCAGCGCGGCAGCGGCCACGGAGGCGCGGAAGATGTCCAGCGTCTGCATCGCCAGCTTGAACCCGCCGTGCAGCGTGCCCAGCTGCGCTTCCCGCGACAGCTTGCAATGCGCAAACTTCAGCGTGGCCAGCGGGTGCGGCGCCATCACTGCGATGTGTTCACTGCTGTCCAGGCCTTTGCTTGTGGCGTCGACGATGAAAGCCGTGATACCGCGCGTTCCGCCCTGCGGATCCGTCTTGGCGAAGGTGACGTAAAAATCCGCGATGCCGCCGTTGCTGATCCAGGTCTTGCTGCCGTTCAAGGCCCAGCCGTCGCCCGTGTCTGTGGCGGAGGTCACCATGGCACCGGCGTCCGAGCCAGCGTCGGGTTCGCTCAAGGCGAAGGCCGCGATCTTCTTGCCGCTGGCCACCTGCGGCAGGTAGGCAGCCTGCTGCGCCGGTGTGCCCGCCAGTGTGATGGCGCCGCTGCCCAGTCCCTGCATCGCAAACGCGAAATCGGCCAGTGGCGAATGAAAGGCCAGCGTCTCGCGCAGGATGACAAGCGCGCGGGAGTCCAGCTTTTCCAGTGCGCCGCCCAGGGTGCCGTCCTTACCCGCCGGTACGCAATAGCGCAGCCAGCCGTTGGCACCCAGCAGGCTCACCCACTCCTTGCAGGCCCGGCGGTCATCGCTTTCGTCGATGTGCTGCTGCGGCATCCAGTCGGCCAGGCGCTGCGCCAGGTCGCGGTGAACCTCGTCAAAAAAAGGCAGCGCCAAGTGGGCGGTGGTCGATCTCATGCGTGATCCTTGTCGTCCTGCCGCGCTCAGTCGCCGCGGAACACTGGTTTCTGTTTGGCTGAAAAGGCCTCGTACGCCCGTGTGAAGTCTTGCGTCTGCATGCAGATGGCCTGGGCCTGCGCTTCGGCTTCTATGGCCTGATCCAGCGTCATGGCCCATTCCTGGTGCAGCATGGTTTTGGTCATGCCGTGCGCAAAGGTCGGGCCGTCGGCCAGCTCTTGCGCCAGCTTTTGCGCCTGCGCCAGCACATCTTGCGGCTCGTGCAGCGCGTTGAAGAAGCCCCACTGCAAGCCTTCCTGCGCGCTCATGGATCTGCCGGTAAACAGCAGTTCCGATGCGCGCCCCTGTCCGATCAGGCGCGGCAGCAACGCGCAGGCCCCCATGTCGGCACCGGCCAGCCCCACGCGCGTGAAGAGGAACGCCGTCTTGGCCTGGGCCGTGCCCAGGCGCATGTCGGCGGCCAGCGCCATCATGGCACCGGCGCCGGCGCAGATACCGTCAATCGCCGCGATGATGGGCTGGGGGCACAGGCGCATGGCCTTGATCAGGTCGCCCGTCATGCGCGTGAACTCCAGCAGTTCGGGCATGGTCATTTTTGTCAGTGGGCCGATGATCTCGTGCACATCGCCGCCCGAACAGAAGTTGCCGCCGGCACCAGTGATGACCACCGCCTTCACGTCGGTGGCAGTATTCAGCGTGCGGAACAGATCGCGCAGCTCGGCGTAGGAGTCGAAGGTCAGCGGGTTCTTGCGCTCGGGCCGGTTCAGCGTCAGCGTCGCGACGCCGGCGTCGAAGGCATAAGCGAAATGCTCCGCCTGGTGATGGGCCAGCGCATCAAACTGCGCATGCATGGGGTTGGCCAGGCCGATGTAGTGTTTCATGTCGTTTCCAGTTTGCTGTCGGTCAGCAGGGCGTTGTGGTGTTGTTTGACCTTGCCCAGCAGTTTGTGCAGGGACTCCACCTCGCGTGGTGACAAAGCCTCAAAGGCCGCGACGATCCAGGCTTCATGCTCGTTTGCCATTTCGTCGAACAGCTTTCGTCCTCGGGGGGTCAGGCGCACGCGGTAGGCCCGGCGGTCGCCCTCCACGTCCACACGCTCCACCAGTCCTTCGTTCACCAGCTGGTCGGTAATGCCCGTCACGTTGCCGCCGGTCACCATCATGCGGCGCGACAGCTCGTTCATCTTCAGCCCTTCCGGGCTGCGCTCAAGTTGCGCCATCAGGTCAAAGCGCGGCAAGGTGGTGTCGAACTGCTCGCGCAATTGGGTACGCACCTGCTTCTCGACCAGCTGCGTGCAGGTCAGCATGCGCAGCCAGAGCCGCAAGGCCTCGGGGTGTTCGCTGTGCCCTCTTGCTTCCATGTCCATGGCTTGTCTCCTTGATGGTGTAATTCGTTGGCGCTATCTATTTGATAGCTGCTTGCGCCCGTTCTTCCTGGGCTACAAGCTCTTTTTTCTTTGAGAGTTCACGGTAGAGCTGGTCGCGCCCGCTCAGGTAGGGCAGAGGCCAGTCCACATGCCGGCTTTGCAGCCTGGCGGCCTCGTGCAGCGTCCAGGCGGGGTCAGCCAGGTGCGGCCGGGCAATGGCGCACAGGTCGGCACGGCCGGCGGCGATGATGCTGTTGACATGGTCGACTTCCGAGATCGCGCCCACGGCGATGGTCTTTATGCCCACCTCGTTGCGGATGCGGTCGGCAAACGGCGTCTGGTACATGCGGCCGTAAACCGGCCTGGCCGCGCGCGTGGTCTGGCCCGACGAGACGTCGATGAAGTCGCACCCTGCTGACTTGAACATCCGGGCGATGGCCACAGCGTCATCCGCCGTGTTACCGCCCGGCGCCCAGTCGTGCGCCGAAATGCGCACGCTCATCGGCAGATGCGCCGGCCACACTTCACGCATGGCGGCAAACACTTCCAGCGGAAAGCGGCAGCGGTTTTCCAGGCTGCCGCCGTAGTCGTCCGTGCGCTGGTTGGTCAGCGGCGTGATAAAGCTCGACAGCAGGTAGCCGTGCGCGCAATGCAGTTCCAGCCAGTCAAAGCCCGCTTCGGCTGCGTAATGCGTGGACTGCACGAACTCCGCCTTGACGCGGTCCATGTCGGCGCGCGTCATGGCTTTCGGCACCTGGTTGGTGGGGCCGTAAGCCACGGCGCTGGCCGCCAGCAGCGGCCAGTTGCCGGTGGCGAGCGGCTCATCGGGTTGCTCCCAGCCGACTTGTGTCGAGCCCTTGGGGCCGCTGTGGCCGAGCTGCATGCCAATCCTGGCGCCAGCGCCCGAGGCGTGCACAAAATCCACGATGCGTTTGAACGCCTTGGCTTGCGTCTCGTTCCAGAGGCCCGGGCAGCCGGGGGTGATGCGGCCCTCTGCGCATGGCGCGGTCATTTCCACAAACACCAGTGCAGCGCCGCCCAGCGCGCGTGCGCCAAGGTGCACCAGATGGAAGTCCTGCGGCACGCCGTCTACCGCGCTGTAGGTAGCCATGGGAGAAACGACGATGCGGTTCTTCAGATTCAGTTCGCGGGTCTTCAAAGGCAGCAGCATGGGCGGCGGCGCATGCGGTGCGCTGCTTTTAGCCAACCATTGCTCATAGCCCTGCAGCCAGGCGGCATCGCGCACACGCAGGTTCTCGTGGCTGATGCGCTGCGAGCGTGTGAGCAGCGAATAAAAGAACTGCTCGGCTTCCATGCCGCTGTAGCGGTCCACATTCTCGAACCACTCGGTCGAGTTGCGCGCCGCGTTTTGTATCTTCAGCACCTCGACCGAGCGCAGCGCTTCATAAGCCTGCAGCGCCGCGGTGGCATCACCGTGCTGGGCAAAGCAGTTGGTCAGCTCAATCGCGTCTTCCAGTGCCAGCTTGGTCCCGCTGCCAATCGAGAAATGCGCCGTGTGCGCCGCATCGCCCATCAACACAATCGGCACCTGCTTGCCATTGATGGCGACCTCATGTACCCATCGCTCGCATACCACACGCGGGAAACGTATCCAGATGGCCGAGCCGCGCACGTGCGTCGCGTTGTTCATCAGCGGGTTGCCGTCCAGGTATTTGGCAAACAGACGTTCACAAAATGCGATGCCGTCTTCCTGGCTCATCTGGTCCAGGCCGTGCGCCTTCCACACGGCCTCGGGTGTCTCGACGATAAAGGTCGAAGTGTTCTCGTCAAACTTGTAGGCATGCGCGGCGAACCAGCCATGCTCAGTCTGCTCGAAGGCAAAGGTGAAGGCGTCGAACGTCTTGTGCGTGCCCAGCCAGACAAAACGGCAGGCGCGCAGCTCCACGTCGGGCTTGAAGGTCTCCGCATACCGGTTGCGGATGCGGCTGTTCAGACCGTCGCTGGCGATCACCACGTCGGCGTTGTATTGCGCAGCGATAGCCTGGTCGTCCTGCACGTCGGTTTCGAACACCAGGTCCACGCCTAGCGCGATGCAGCGCTCCTGCAGGATGTTGAGCAGACGCTTGCGGCCGATGCCGCAAAAACCGTGGCCGCCGGAGCGCACCGAGCGCCCCTTGAAAAACACCTCCACGTCATCCCAGTGGTTGAAAGCGTCGCCGATCAGTTGCGCGCTGACCGGGTCGGCCACGCGCAGGTTGCCCAGCGTCTGGTCCGACAGCACCACGCCCCAGCCGAAGGTGTCAAAAGGCCGGTTGCGCTCGACCACCGTCACCTGATGCGCCGGGTTTTGCAGCTTCATCAGCAGGGCGAAATACAAGCCTGCGGGACCACCGCCCAGGCAAAGAATGTGCATGAATGCGTACTCTCTGGATTAATTTGACCTTAATTGTTTAGGTTTAAACTAAATCCGTCAAGCGGGTTTTCCGGTGTTTTCCGCAACACCGGAAAACGGGTGTTACTGCAGCGGGTAGAGGCCGCGGGGGTATTTACGGCTGCCGCACCAACCGCATATCAGGGTGCCTGAAAGCCAGCTGCCCGGTAAGTGAGCACCAGCGTATCCCGAAAACCGCCGCCGGTCCGATCGTCTGCCGGCAGTATGGGCGTGGTTTCGTGAATCACCCGTGCGTCGTCCAGCAGCAGCGCTGTCAGCGGCTCCTGCATCACAAAACGCACGCCGTGCGGGCCGTTGGCGTCAAACACCCGGGTCTCGCCGCCCTTCACGCCGTGGCGCCCCACCATCATCACCACCACAAAGTCCACGCCGTCGCGGTGTGCGCCTTCCGGCGTGGGCCGGCCTACGCCGCCCGCGGTGTCGATGCGGAACTGGTGCGCTTCAATATGCCAGCGCCCGGCGGGCTGTACTTGCGCAAACAGCTTGCCCAGGTTGGCCAGCAGGTCCGTCCACGCCTGGGCTGTAGCTACCGCTGGCTCGACCGGGTCGAACCAGCGCTCGAAGCCGCCGTGCAGGGCGTTGTAATCGGTGGGTTGCCAGTGGGCGCGATGCGGGGTTTGCGTGAGCGTGCCTGTGGCCAGTTCCTGGACGAAGCAGGAATGGCGGCGCTTGCGGTAGTGGCCGCCGTCCTTCAGATGGGCGTCAGGCGGCAAGCGGTTCCAGGAGTCTGTCAGCGCCTGCCAGCCTGATGTCCATGCCGGCGTCGGCAGTTCCAGCGTGGCCGTCAGCTCGGCAGGGTTGAGCAGGCTCAGCCCATCCTGGCTGAGAGCCTGGCGAGCCGACTTGGGGACAGTGGCGATATTGAACATGGGCCCTATTTTGCTTGAGCCGCGCGGCCGGCCCGGCGGCCGCAGCCGGAACCCCGAGGCCGCAACAGGTGAAACCTGCCTACATACACGCGTCCGAAAACTTTCCATAATGGCCTGTCTGTCCAACTAGAGGAGCATCCATGCTTTACAAATTCAAATCAAAAGACGCCGGCGATGTGATCATGCTCGAAGCCAACGGCCGCAAGGTCCTCGAAATCATCGGCAAAGACCCCGCCCCCAAAGGCATCATCCTGCCCGAGCAAATGCCCGCCGCGATAGCCGCCCTGCAGGCAGCGATCGCGCATGAAGAAGCCCACGACGCCAATGCCGAAGACGGCGTCGTCCCAGGCGACGGCCTGGGCCTGCGCCAGCGCGCCGTGCCTTTTATTGACATGCTGCAGCGCAACCTGAAGTCGGGGCATGAGGTGGTTTGGGGCGTTTAGGCTCAGCAGGGCCAGCGGTCGCGCCGAGCCATATTAAAAAAGCCCTGGTGACAGGGCTTTTTGCGTGGTGAGTTGATATGCACTCAGTCCACCTTCGCCCCCGAAGCCTTCACCACCTGCGCCCACTTCTTGTGTTCGGCGTTAATAAAAGCCGTGAACTGTGCCGGCGTATTGCCGCTCGGAATCGCACCCTGGGCCAGCAGTTTTTCTTTCATCGCAGGCGTGCCCAGCGCCTTGGCGGTTTCCTGCTGGATGCGATTCACGATGTCGGGCGGCGTGCCGGCGGGGGCAAGCAGGCCGAACCAGGAGCTCGCGTCGAAACCTTTCATGGCCGGGCCGCCGGCCTGTTCTATGGTGGGGACGTCAGGCAGGGCGGCTGAGCGTTCTGAGCTCGTCACGGCCAGGGCTTTGAGCTTGCCGGACTTGATGAGCTGCATGGAAGACGGCAGGTTGTCGAACATCACATCCATGTCGCCACCCACAAGCGCCAGCAGTGCCGGGCCGGAGCCGCTATAGGGGAAATGGGTCATGTAAGTGCCGCTCATGGTCTTGAACAGTTCACCCGCCAGGTGGATGGACGTGCCGTTGCCGCTGGAGGCCATGTTGAAAGTGCCGGGCTTGGCTTTGGCCGCGCGTATGAAGTCCGTGACATTGTTGATGCCGGCGGCTTTCGCCTTTTCGGTATTCACCACCATCACGTTGGGTACGCCCGCGACCAGCGTGATGGGCGCGAAGTCCTTTTGCGGGTCGTAGGCCATCTTGCTGTACAGCGACTTGTTGATGCCATGCGTGCCCACGGTGCCCATCAGCAGGGTGTAGCCGTCAGGTGTGGATTTGGCGACCACGTCTGCGCCAATGTTGCCGCCGGCACCGGCACGGTTCTCAACCACAAAGGGCTGGCCGAATGCCTTGGAGAGTTCAGGTGCCATGGCGCGGGCCAGGATGTCGGTGGTGCCGCCTGGCGCGAAGGGCACGACGATTTTGACGGGCCTGGTGGGCCAGCTGGCGCTTTGCGCCCAGGCGGAGGGCGTGGCCATAAAGGTGGCGACGGCGGTCAGCGCGGTGGCCAGGAAAGCGCCGTAGCGACGGGAAAGAAAGGGCTTGCTGTTGTTGTTCAAGAGGGGCTCCAGGGATGGCCGGCGCGGCCGGGGGTCACATGAAGATAGCGTGCGTGGGTCCATGCTTCAAGAGGGTTTCAACCCAGCCACCCAAAAAAAGAAAAGCCGCCCGGCGTGAACCGGGCGGCTGGCAATCAAACGGTCAACGGATCAGTCGGCGAACTTGCCGGCGGCGTCGATCACGGGCTTGAGCTTGTTGATCTCGGCCGATACAAAAGCCTTGTGGGCGGCAGGTTCGACGCGCTTGTCGGTCACCACCACGGCGCCAAGGCCTTCCTGCTTCTTGATGAAGTCGGGGTCTTTGAGCGCCACTTTCAGGGCGTTGTTGAGCTGGGTCATCACGGCCGGCGGCGTTCCCTTGGGGGCGTACATGCCATGCCAGATCGTCAGGTCGAAGTTTTTGAGGCCCATTTCCTGCAGCGTCGGGTAGTCCTTGAGCAGCTTGTTGTTCTTCAGCGGTTTGGCGGTCGTGACCGCAAACGCCTTGACGCGGCCGGCTTCAATCTGGCCGGTGGTGTTGGTGGTCTGGTCACACATCATGTCGACCTGTCCGCCCACCAGTGCATTCATGGCTGGTGCTGTACCGCCGAAGGGGATGGTGGTCATCGCGTCCTTGGCGTTGATGGCTGCCTGCCACATCAGGCCACAGAGGTGCGATGCGGAACCCAGGCCGGCATGGGCGATGTTGAGTTTGCCGGCATTGGCGCGAATGTAGTTCTCGAAATCGCGGTAGTTGTTGGCCGGCAGCTGCGGTTTGCCGATGATGGTCATCGGTACTTCGTTGATCATGCCCAGGAACTCGAAGTCGTCCAGCACCTTGTAGGGCAGCTTGCGGTACAGGGCCGGCGCAGCCGCCATGCCGATGTGGTGCACCAGCAAGGTGTGGCCATCGGGCGTTGCGCGGGCTACCTTGGCCGCACCGATGGTGCCGCCGGCGCCGTTGACGTTTTCCACCACGAAGTTGGCACTGCCGCCCATGGCTTTGCGCATGGCTTCGGCCAGGTCGCGTGCCACACGGTCGGTTGGGCCGCCGGCCGCGAATGGGACCACCAGAGTGACTGGCTTGGAGCCGGGGAAGGCGGGGGCTTGCGCGTGGGCTGCAAACATGGCCGTTGCAGCAGCGGCGAGGACTAACAGGCGTTTCATGAGCGTCTCCTTGTGATGAACGCGCCAAGTTTACGGTCCGCTTACTGCGCAAACATCGCGGGAACTACGTAAGGGCTAGCCCCCGGTCGCTTTGCGGGCAGCGCGCAACCCCGGGCTTTGGGAGTTCAGGCCAGCAGGGGCTGCGGGACTGGCTTCGCCAGACCGCAGGCGCAGCGACAAGCTGGGGGCTCTACTTGTAACTACGTGCATCCTCAATAACCTTTCCGTCGTTGGGGAGACTTCCCGGCGCCATTAGCTGGACCGTTCCACGCAGTTTGGTGACGTCACGGATGGCGTCGCCGATACGCTGGTCCAGGCCATCCGGGGCGGAAGCGGTTTCTACCTGGAAATGCATGTTGTCGCTCGCCATCTCTCCGCTGACGACCAGCCTGGCCTTGATCACTTCCGGAAAGCGCCGGGCAATGTCAGCGACCTGTCCGGGGTGTACAAACATCCCGCGGACCTTGACGGTCTGGTCGGCTCTTCCCATCCAGCCCTTGATGCGCGCATTGGTGCGTCCCGTGGGGCAGGTGCCCGCCAGGATGGCGGAAAGGTCGCCCGTACCAAAGCGAATCAGCGGATAGCCGGGATTGAGGGTCGTGACCACCAGTTCCCCCACTTCACCCTCAGCCACCGGGTCGCCCGTTCCCGGACGAACGATTTCCACGATCACGCCCTCATCCAGCACCAGGCCTTCCCGCGCTTCGGTTTCATAGGCAATCAGGCCCAGGTCGGCCGAGGCATAGCACTGGTAGCCCGCAATGCCGCGCTCACCCAGCCAGTCGCGCAGGCTGGGGGGAAACGCCTCGCCTGAAACCAGTGCCCGCGTCACGGTCGGCAGTTCCACCTTCATTTCGGCGGCCTTCTCCATGATGATTTTCAGGAAGCTTGGTGTGCCGATGTAGCCGGCCGGCCTGAGTTCCGCCATGGCGTGTACCTGCTGCTCCGTCTGGCCGGTGCCACCCGGGAACACGGTGCAACCGAGGGCATGCGCGCCGGTTTCCATCATGGAGCCCGCCGGCACAAAGTGGTAGCTGAAACTGTTGTGAATCAGCTGGCCGGCGCGAAAGCCGGCGGCATACAAGGCCCTAGCCATGCGCCAGTAGTCCTTGCGCTTGCCGCCGGGCTCGTAAATGGTGCCAGGGCTGGCAAAAACATGGGGCATATGCGCGCCGTAGCGCAAGGCGCTGAAACCGCCAAATGCATTGCCACTGCCACCGGGCGCGCGCTCGGCCTGCTGGCGCTCAAGCAACTCATGCTTGCGCGTGACGGGCAATTGCGCCAGTTCCGCACGTGATGTGATGGCCTGGGCGTCAACGTCTTTAAGGATGGCTGTGAATGCGGGGGCCCGGGTCTTGGCATGGGCAATCTGCTGCGGCAAGGCGGTCAGCAGCGCCGCCTCGCGTTCCGCAGGGCTTCGCACTTCCAGTGAGTCGTAATGTGTGGTCATATTTGGAGAAAACCTGGGCAAGGAGAGGTCTTAAACCAGCCGGGGCCGCGGAACCGGCTTAGCCGGGCCGCAGGCGCAGCGGCCCCCTCGGGGGGCAGCGCAGTACACGAAGTGACAAGCGTGGGGGCCATTCAGGCCAGCCACCGTTTGCGGCGCTTGTAGCTCTTCACATCCTTGAAGCTCTTGCGCTCGCCGCCGCCCACGCCAAGGTAGAACTCCTTGACATCCTCGTTATTGGCCAGGTCGCTGGCCGCGCCATCCATCACCACGCGGCCGCTTTCCATGATGTAGCCGTAGTCGGCATATTTGAGTGCCATGTTGGTGTTCTGCTCGGCCAGCAGGAAGGTGACCTGCTCCTTCTGGTTCAGGTCCTTCACGATGTTGAAGACTTCTTCGACGATCTGCGGCGCCAGGCCCATGGAGGGCTCGTCCAGCAGCACCATGGAAGGGCTGGCCATGAGCGCACGGCCGATGGCGCACATCTGCTGCTCACCGCCAGACGTATAAGCCGCCTGCGAGGTGCGCCGGGTTTTCAGGCGCGGGAAATAGTTGTAGACCTTCTCCAGGTTGGCCGCCACTTCGGCCTTGCTGCTGCGCGTGTAGGCGCCGGTCAGCAGGTTTTCCTCGATGGTCAGGTGGGCAAAGCAGTGCCGCCCTTCCATCACCTGCACCACGCCGCGTTGCACCAGGTCGGCCGGCGAGAGGTTTTCAATGCGCTCGCCGCGCAGCTCAATGGAGCCTTTGGTGACTTCGCCGCGCTCACCCCTGAGCAGATTGGAAATCGCGCGCAGTGTGGTGGTCTTGCCCGCGCCGTTGCCGCCCAGGATGGCCACGATGCGGCCCTGCGGGACTTGCAGCGAGACGCCCTTGAGCACCAGGATCACGTGGTTGTAGATAACCTCGATGCCGTTGACATTGAGAACGATGTTAGGTGTGTCCATATTTTTTCCTGACCAATTGGAAGACCTGCGTGCAGGCCTTCCAATTGGCGGCTCGCGAGAGCCGCACCCCTCCCGCCTGGCGGAAGGATTTCAAGGCAAGGGCACCGTGGATCCGGCTTTGCCGGTCCACCAGTGCCGCCCCTTGAGGGGGAGGCGGCGCAGAGCGCCGCCACGGGGGGAGCCTAGCTTTGGCAGTCAGCGGGTGTGCGCGCCGTCAGCTTTTTCTCGGTGGCGTACTTGGCGGCGGTGGACTTGACCAGGGGCTTGATCACCTGCTCATCAGCCTGCAGCCAGTCGGAGGTAAATTTCCATTCCTTTCCGTCCCAGGTATGGATGCGCGCCCATGCCGAACCCATGTGGTCGGTGCACGAGGTGCTGATAGGCCGCATCACGCCGGCAAAGCCCAGCGCATCCAGCTTGGCCTGCGTCAGGTTCAGGTTTTCCAGGCCCCAGCGCACTTGCTCGCCGGTCATGATTTTTCCCTTGCCGAAACGGTCTTGCGCGGCGCGCAAACCTTCCACGCCCAGCATCGCGCTCATGGCGCCACGCATGTAAAGCACCTGGCCGACTTCTTCCTTGGGGCCTGTGCCCTGGCCTTTGCCGTGCACCAGGGTCAGCATGTCTTTGGCCAGCTTGGAATTCGGCTCGGCGCCGTGCTGCATGGTCACGGCGTTGTAGCCCTTGGCGCCTTCAGCCACGTCTTTCACGTCAGGCTCTGCGCCGGCCCACCACACGCCGTACATCTTCTCGCGTGGGTAGCCGGTGGCTTGCGCTTCCTTGATGGCGGTGGTGTTCATGATGCCCCAGCCCCACAGTGCAACGTAGTCTGGGCGCGACTGGCGAACCTGCAGCCAGGTGGCTTTTTGCTCGACACCGGGCGCGGTGACGGGCAGCAGCTGCAGCGTGAAGCCGTGCATGGCGGCGCGTTCCTGCATCAGCGGAATGGGTTCTTTGCCGAACGGCGAGTCGTGATAGACCAGCGCAATGCGTTTGCCCTTGAGCTTGTCGAAGCCGCCTTCCTTCTTGGCGATGGCCTGGAGGATGGCGTCGGCGGCGACCCAGTAGGTGCCGGCAATCGGGAAGTTCCATTTGAAGATGGAGCCGTCTGCGCTCTCGCTGCGGCCATAGCCCACGGTCACCACCGGAATTTTGTCGACGGGGGCTTTTTCTGTGATGGCAAACGTCGCACCGGTAGACAGCGGTTGCACCAGCGTGGCGCCGCCGTTCTTGCCTTTCAGGCGTTCGTAGCATTCGACACTGCGCGCGGTGTCGTAGCCGGTTTCGCACTCTTCAAACGAGATCTTCACGCCATTGATGCCGCCGCGGGCATTGACCAGCTTGAGGTAGTCCACATAGCCGTTGGCCCAGGGCACGCCGTTGGGCGCGTAAGGCCCGGTGCGGTAAGACAGCACCGGAAAGAATTGCTCTTTGGCCTGTGCGAATGCGCTGGTCGCCACGAGGGACGAAGCGCCGGTGGCGAGGATTGCCACCGCCAACATCACGTTACGAATCTTCATTGTTGTCTCCTGGAAAATTTATAAACACCGCGAAAAAAACTGACACCTCAGTAAACGACCTAACAATCCATTGCGCATTGGTGATTTCGAGTAATTCTTAACCCTAGGCCTGGCGTATCGGAGCGCTCAGTGGGGGAATGGCCATAGCCGTAATTTCTGCTTTCCAACGGCCCACAGCTTGGCCAGCCCATGCGGCTCGACAATCAAAAACCACACGATCAACCCACCAAAAATCATCAGTTCCGCGTGCGAGATGCCCGCCGTGGAGATCGATATACCCAGCCAGCCGGCAAGCACCGGCAGCAGCTGGCTCAGCACAATCGGCAGCACCACGATGAAGGCCGCGCCGAAGAAGCTGCCCATGATGGCGCCCATGCCGCCGATGATCACCATGAACAGCAGGCGGAAGGAGTAGTCCACTGAAAAGGCGGCAGGCTCCCAGGCGCCCAGGTAAATAAAGGCCCACAGGCCGCCAGCGATGCCGATGATGAAAGAGCTGACTGCAAAGGCGCTGAGCTTGGCGTACATCGGGCGAATGCCGATCACGGCGGCTGCCACGTCCATGTCGCGAATGGCCATCCACTCGCGGCCGATCGCGCTGCGCACCAGGTTTTTGGCCAGCAGGGTGATCACCACCACGATGGCCAGGCAAAACAGGTATTTGCTCAGCGCGCTTTCGATGGGCAGTCCAAACACCTGCAGGTTGGAGACCGACACCGAACCCGAAGGCGTGTCCATCGTGAACCACTTGATGCGCAAAAACATCCAGTCGCTGAAGAACTGCGCGGCCAGCGTGGTCACCGCCAGGTACAGGCCTTTCACGCGCAGGCTGGGCAGCCCGAACAGGATGCCGAACAGCATGGCACACAAGCCGCCCAGGATCAGTGCTGGAATCAGCGGCATGCCGGGAATACGCACAAAGAAATTGTAGGCGCCATAGGCCCCCACCGCCATAAAGGCACCCGAGCCCAGCGAGATCTGTCCGCAATAGCCGACCAGGATGTTCACCCCAACGGCTGCCAGCGAAAAGATCAGGAAGGGAATCAGGATGGCGCGGAACAGGTAGTCGCTGGCCAACAATGGCACGACAACGAAGGCGAACGCCAACAGCAAGCCGATGGCGATCCGGTCCTGCAGGATTGGGAAGATCTGCTGGTCAGCCCGGTAGTTGGTTTTGAACTGGCCGTTTTCTCTGTAAAACATAAAGGTGAGCCGCCGTTAGATCGCAATAAAAGAAGTTGTGCGCTGGGCTTTGCCGCGCCGTAGGCGCATCGGCCCCAATTCACATGTAAGGGGCAGCGCGCCGAAGGCTCGAAGTGACAAGCGTGGGGGCTTCATGTCTATACGCGATCGATGATTTTTTCGCCGAACAAGCCCTGAGGCCGGACCAGCAAGACACACAGCGCAAGTACATACGCAAACCAGATCTCGATACCACCGCCGACGTAAGGGCCGAGAAAGACTTCGGCCAGTTTCTCGCCAACGCCCAGAATCAGCCCACCCACAATCGCGCCAGGCACCGAAGTCAGGCCACCCAAAATCACCAGCGGCAGCGCCTTGAGCGCCAGCACCGACAGCGAAAACTGCACGCCCAGCTTGCTGCCCCAGATGACGCCGGACACCAGGGCCACGAAGCCCGCCACGCTCCAGACGATGACCCAGATGCGGTTGAGCGGAATGCCGATGGATTGCGCGGCCTGGTGGTCGTCGGCTACGGCGCGCAAGGCCCGGCCTGTACTCGTGTACTGGAAGAAGGCGGCCAGTGCCGCCACCAGGGCGGTGGCGATCAGCGCGGCGACCAGGTCTTCCTGGTTCACCAGCAGGCCACCCTGGAAGACACCTTCCAGCAGGAACATCGGATCCTTGGGCATGCCCACGTCAATCTTGTAAATGCTGGAGCCAAAGATGGTCTGGCCGAAGCCGTCCAGGAAATACGAAATGCCCAACGTCGCCATCAGCAGCGCGACGCCTTCCTGGTTCACGAGTTTGCTGAGCACCAGCTTTTCAATCAACCAGGCCACCACGACCATGATGGCCAGCGCGACTGCAAAGGCCAATGCATTGTTGATGAACTTGCTGTCCAGTCCCGTCCACTGCGGAATCCACTCGGAAAAACGCGCCATGGCCAGCGCCGCGAACAGCACCATCGCGCCCTGGGCGAAATTGAAGACACCCGAGGCTTTGTAGATCAGCACAAAGCCCAATGCGACCAGCGAATACAGCATGCCCGACATCAGGCCGCCAATAATCGTCTCTAAAAATGAACCCATCACTGGCTCCCTTCGCTGGATGGGGACATCGTGGGTTGCGGGGAACGCTGTGGTTTCATCTTGGTGTTCTCGTCCATGTCAGTGGCTGGTGCCGAGGTAGGCCCGGATCACGTCTTCGTTGTTGCGTACTTCGTCGGGAGTGCCATCGCCGATTTTTTTGCCGTAGTCGAGCACCACGACGCGGTCGGAGATGTCCATCACCACGCCCATGTCGTGCTCGATCAGCACGACGGTGGTGCCGAACTCGTCGTTCACGTCGAGCACAAAGCGGCACATGTCCTGCTTTTCTTCCACGTTCATGCCGGCCATGGGTTCGTCGAGCAGCAGGACTTGCGGCTCCATCGCCAGCGCACGGCCTAGGTCAACGCGTTTTTGCAGGCCGTAGGGCAGTTGCCCGACGGGCGTCTTGCGGTAGGCCTGGATTTCCAGGAAGTCGATGATTTTTTCCACTGCCTCGCGGTGCATGATTTCTTCTTTTTCGGCGGGGCCTATGCGCAGCGCCTGCAGCAGCAGGTTGCTTTTGATCTTGAGGTTGCGGCCCGACATGATGTTGTCGAGCACGCTCATGCCCTTGAAGAGCGCCAGATTCTGGAAAGTGCGCGCCACGCCCATGACGGCCACCTGGTGGCTGTTCATATGCTTGAAGGTCTGGCCGCGAAAGGTGATGGAGCCCTGCTGCGGCGCATAAACGCCGTTGATGCAGTTGAGCATGGAGCTTTTGCCGGCGCCGTTGGGTCCGATGATGGCGCGGATTTCATGCTCTTTCACATTGAAGGAAATATCCGAGAGGGCCTTGACCCCGCCAAAACTCAGGCTGATGTTGTTGACGTCAAGGATGACGTCACCGATCTTTTTAGTCATGCTGCTGCCTTCACGGGTGCAAACTTTGCCCCCACGCTTGTCACTGCGTGTACTACGCTGCCCCCCGAGGGGGCCGCCCGCCTGCGGCCCGGCAAAGCCGGTTCCGCGGCTCGAGCTGGTATCTGGGGGACTTGCTGTTGCTTGTTGTTCATGCTGCCGCCTTTATTGGCGCAAAAGTCTGTGTGTCGCTGATCTTCAGCGTCGCACTGACGCTGCCTGATCGGCCGTCTTCAAACTTCACGACGGTTTCAATGAACTGTTCGGTCTTGCCGCCATAAAGCGCATCGATCAGCGGCTGGTACTTCTCGGCAATGAAGCCGCGCCGCACCTTGTTCGTCCGTGTGAGTTCGCCGTCGTCGGCGTCCAGCTCCTTGTGCAGCACCAGGAAGCGGCTGACCTGTGAGCCGGCCAGCAGGGCGTCCACGCTGAGGTCGGCGTTGACTTTTTCGACGCACTCCTTGATGAGCTGGTAAACCTCGGGCTTTTGCGCCAGGTCGGTGTAGCCGGCGTAAGGCAGATTGCGGCGTTCGGCCCAGTTGCCCACGGCGTCGAAGTCGATGTTGATCATCACGCAGACTTTTTCGCGGCCGTCGCCGTAGGCCACGACTTCCTTGATGTGCGGGAAGAATTTGAGCTTGTTTTCCACGTACTTGGGCGCGAACATGGCACCGTCGTTGGTGCCACCCTTGATGCGGCCCACGTCTTTCACGCGGTCGATGATCTTGAGGTGGCCGGCGGCATCGATAAAGCCCGCGTCGCTGGTGTGATACCAGCCGTCGGCGCTCAGCACCTCGGCCGTCGCCGTGGGATTTTTGTAATATTCCTTGAGCAGGCCGGCGGACTTCACCAGGATTTCCCCGTTGTCGGCCACCTTGATCTGCACGCCGCTGATCGGCACCCCTACCGTATCGGCGCGTGCTTCGTTGTCCGGCTGCAGGCACACAAACACGGCGGTCTCGGTCGAGCCATACAGCTGTTTCAGGTTGATGCCGATGGAGCGGTAGAAGGTAAAGAGGTCCGGTCCAATCGCTTCACCCGCGGTGTAGGCCACGCGAACGCGCGAAAAACCCAGCGTATTGCGCAGCGGGCCATAGACCATCACGCTGCCCAGTGCATATAGCAGGCGGTCAAGCCCGCCCACCGGCTTCCCGTCCATCAATGCGGGGCCGGCGCGTTTGGCCACGCCCATGAAATAGTTGAACATGCCGCGTTTGATGCGGCCCGCGTCTTCCATGCGGATCATCACGGTGGTCAGCAGGCTTTCGAAAATCCGCGGTGGCGCAAAGTAGTAGGTCGGGCCGACTTCTTTCAGGTCGATCATCACGGTGCTCGCGCTCTCGGGGCAATTCACCACATAGCCGCAGGCCAGCCACTGCGCATAGCTGAAGATGTTCTGGCCGACCCACGCGGGTGGCAAGTACGCCAGCACTTCCTCGCCGGAGGTGAGTTTGTCGAAGTCGGCGCCGGCCTTGGCGCGGTCCAGCAGGGTGTTGTGGGTATGGACCACGCCCTTGGGATTGCCCGTGGTGCCCGAGGTGAAAAACATCGCGGCCACATCATCCGGCCGGGATTTTTCGACTTCGCTCTTGAAGAAGCCGGGTTGTTTCGCGGCAAAGGCTTCGCCCTTTTCCAGCAAGGCGTCCAGCGATTGCAGGCCAGCCTCGGCATAGTTGCGCAGGCCGCGCGGGTCGTCATAAATGATCTGGTCCAGTTGCGGGCACTGGCTGCGTATCTCCAGCAGCTTGTCCACCTGCTCCTGGTCTTCCACCAGCGCAAAACGTACGTCGGCATTGTTGATGGGAAAGACACACTCGGCGCCCACGGCGTCCTGGTAAAGCGGAATGGGTATGGCGCCCAGCGACTGCGCGGCCAGCATGGTGGCGTACAGGCGCGGCCGGTTGGCGCCGATGATGACCATGTGCTCGCCACGCTGCAGCCCGGCTTCATGCAGGCCGCAGGCGATGCGCTCCACCAGCTGCGCCATGCCGGCCCAGCTGTGCGCCTGCCAGATGCCGTACTCTTTTTCGCGCATGGCGGCGGCGCCGGGGCGTTCGGCCGCATGTTTGAGCAGCAATCGTGGGAACGTGGTCTGCATTCGCTTTCTTGTCTCCGTTCTTGTGCGGCTTCTCGTTGAAAGCCGCTGGTATGCAATGAATAGTAGGACCGGCTTTGACGTTACGGTGTCATTGCGACGACAATTTCCGGGTAAGTCCTACTGGGGTGTGCCCGGGGTCGGCGCGGTTTATCGGATAAAGCGCCCGTCGCGCGAAACCATGGTGAGTTCCACAAAGCGTGAGGCATTGCGGGCCGAGTCGCTGAAGCTCACTTCAAAGCCGCCCAGGTCATAGCGCTTCAAATTCCAGGTGCCGTCGATGAAGCCGGCGCGCGTGGGGTTTTTGCCTGCACGCCGCAGCGCCTCGGCAAACACGCGGGCATTGATGTAACCCTCCAGCGCCAGGTGTGAAGGCTCCAGCGTCACGCCCGCGGCTTTCCAGGCCTGCTGGAATTCGCGCACCATAGGCACCACGGTATTGCCCGGCAAGGGCACGACTTGAGACACGGCAATGCCGGTGGCGTCGTCACCCATAGCCTTGAGTGTGGCGGCTGCGCCCATGATGGACAGCGCATAAAGCGGCAGTCCCTTGCGCTGCACGCGTATCGCTTTCACGAAGTCGATGGTCGGCTTGCCGGCCAGGCCCACCAGCACGGCTTCCGGGTTGGAGCCCGCAATTTTTACCGCTGCCGGGCCGGTATCCGAAGAGTTGTTTTCCACCGTGACAATCGCGGTCGCTTCCAGCTTGTGTTTGGCCATGGAGCGCTGGGTGGCGTCGAAGACTTCTTTCCCAAAGGAGTTGTTCTGGTAGACGATCGCGATGCGCCGGATCCCGATGGTTGCCAGGTGCTGCACCAGCTGCTCGGCTTCGTCGGCGTAACTCGCGCGGATGTTGAACACATTGCGCGCATTGGCCGGCCGTGCCGACAGCGCACCGGAAAACGGTGCGAAGAAAGGCATGCCCGACTCCATCACCTGAGGCAGCATGGCTTCGATCATGGGTGTCCCCATGCAATTGAAGAGCGCGAAATTGCTTTTGTCGTCGATGAAGCCTTTCACATTGGTCAGCGCGCGTTTGACGTCGTAGCCGTCGTCGGCCACGGTGAGTTCGATCAGCCGGCCGTTCACGCCGCCCTTGGCGTTGATGCTGGCAAAGCAGGCTTTTGCACCCTGGTGCATGGCTTGGCCCAGCTCGCCCAGCGGCCCGCTCAGCGCGATGGATTGCGCGATGTGCACCGGGCCGGTGTCCTGAGCGCGCGCCGGCCCGTAAAGTGCGGCGGGCACGGCGGCGAGTGCGCCCAGCATGCGGCGGCGTGTCAGGCGGGTGCGCTGCGGGTCGATGCCTGCAGGAAATGAATCGGTCGGCGAAGGTGTGCGGTTTTCGGTCATGGCGGGTCTCCTGGCTTTCGTTGTTGGTTTGCTGTCTCAGCGGGGCCGATGCTATGCTTTGGATTGGCAATGAAATGTCTATCCGACGACAATCCAAGGGTTGCGCCCGCCCCGGACTTTCCCTGACCTTTCACTGACTTTCACCCGAATGCTGTGAGCCATGTCCACTGAACCGCCTCTTCACCAGCGCCGCAGGAACCCCACGCCCGACGAGCTGCGCGGCATTCCCTGGCTGCCCTTGCTGCAGCCTGAAGAAAGGGCACGTGCGCTGGCGGGGCTGCAGGTAGGCGACGCCGCGCCGGGCGACTATGTGTGCCGTGTGGGCAAGCCGGTGACCTACTGGTTTGGCGTGGTCGAAGGCCTGCTCAAGATGAGCAGCGACAACGAGCAGGGCATGACCATGACGTTCACCGGCGTGCCGCCCGGCGGCTGGTTCGGTGAAGGCACGGCGCTCAAGCGCGAGCCCTACCGCTACAACATCCAGGCGCTGCGCAAAAGCGTGGTGGCGGGCCTGCCCGTTGAAACCTTCCACTGGCTGCTGGACCACTCCATCGGCTTTAACCGCTTTGTGATGAACCAGCTCAATGAGCGGCTCGGTCAGTTCATCGCCGCGCGCGAGATCGACCGCATGAACAACCCCGACATCCGTGTGGCGCGCAGCCTGGCCTCGCTGTTCAACCCGGTGCTGTATCCGGGTGTGGGCGAAATCCTGCGCATCACGCAGCAGGAACTGGCTTACCTGGTGGGTTTGTCACGCCAGCGCGTGAACGAGGCGCTCAATGCCTTGCAGGCCCAGGGCCTCATCCGCATCGAATACGGCGGCCTGCGCGTGCTGGACCTGGGCGCCCTGCGGTCCAGTGTTTTTTCAAGCAAATAATGGCTGCAGGCCAATGGGGGAAAGCGCAAGCAGCTATTGAATTAATAGCAATTTGTAGAGAGAAAACTATCCTGGGAAGCCATCTTTGGCACTTGGCGTGTGGTGCCCGACATTTTTTTGATGTCAAAAGTGCCTTCGGACCAATCAGGATATGCGCTGGCAGCTATGAAATTGATAGCGTTATGGTGCGACAGGTGGGGGCACCGTCCCTCAGGAAAGAAACGAAATAAAGATGGAAACCGCGGCGACCACCCAATTGGCGCGGTTTGCAGCCTGGGCGTTTTCCTTGAGGATCGGCCAAAGCGCTTCGCGCTGCCATGCCCACAGGTTGTAGGCCGCTGCCAGCAGTCCACCCGACAACCCGGCCAGCCATGAGCTGGTCAAAAAACCGGCAAGGACGGCAAGCATCAACAGGACGGATGTCAGGATAAATGTGCCGCCGGCGGCGCTGGCCAGAACATGCGAGAGCCCTCCGCACACGGTGCAGGTGGCGGGGTTGCCGCGGCTGGAGAAACGTTTTTCCCAGATCTTGATTCCAGCCTGACGGCAGTGGGGGCAGATGTTCATCGTGCTGAAGGGCTGGTTGCCGATGTCGCGCCGGCAATCGCCTTGCGCAGGTTCTCGCGCGCACGCGCTTCCAGTGTTTCGTGGAAATGCGCCGTGCTGTAGATCACAGGCCGGTCCAGGAAACCCTGCAGGATTTCGCCCCGCTTTTGCCGGAACACGGCCGCGGGTACAAAAGCGTATTCGTCCCGGATCTGCTGCTCGTATTCGGCAAACCTGGCTGGGCCGGCGCCCAGGATGGACAGGTCGATATCGACCAGCAGCTGTTCGTCGGGCGAGTCCGGCAGCGCCGTATGGCGGGTGGCCATGACCAGGTCATGAACGCGCTGCGCGGCGGCTTCGGCGGTGCCGTGCGCCAGCAGCACCTCGCGAGCCCAGTCGGCACTTTTTTCCTCGTTGTCGTGGCGCTGCGTGTCGTAAATCGCATCATGGAACCACAGTGCCATCTCGACTTCTGCGGGCTGTTCAGCCAGGTCGCGGACGCCTTCGAAATGCGAGAGGCATTCGCCCAGGTGCTGCACGGTGTGGTACTTGCGGTGCGGCTCTGAGTAGCGCGCCACCAGTCCGTCGAACACCGCCCGCCCGATTGGCCGGACGGCAAGGGCATCAGCGCAAAGCCGCCAGGATCTGGCCAGCAGGTCTGTGGGTTCAGGGGTTTGCATGGGCATGACTTTATCGCTTGGGTGTTGTGTGCGCGTGTGAGCGCTCCGGCGGCGCGGCAGGCGCGCACAGCGACTCGACCAGTCTTAGCGCCGGCAGCGACAGCTGGTCAAAGCGGCGCGCGCAGATCAGCAACTGCCGGTCGGCCCAGGTGTCGGTCAGCTTGAGGATGCGCAGCTTGCCTGCCTCCGCATGGCGTTCGGCCGCGATGGCCGGCACCACGGCCACACCGACCCCGGCCTCCACCATGCGGCAGACCGCCTCAAAGCTGCGAAGCCGTATGCGGGTGCGCATGCGCAGCCCCAGGCGCTCGGCCTGCAGGTTCAGGTGCTGTTGCAGGGCGCTGTCTTCCTCCAGGCCGACGAAGTCATGGCTCAATGTTTGCCCGAACGGTATCTGGCGCTGGCGGCCGAAGCCGCTGCCGGCTGGAACCACCAGCACCAGCCGGTCGCGCCGGAAAGGTTTTGATTCAAGGCTGGAGATGTCGGCGGAGTCTGCCACGATGCCGAGGTCGGCCGCCTGGCCCAGCAGCTGCGACACGATCAGGTGGCTGGGGCGCTCCTCCAGGTCGACGTCGATGGCCGGATGCGTGTTGAGGAAATCCGCGAGTGCTTGCGGCAGGTAGTCGGTGATGGCGGCGGTGTTCGACAGCAAACGCACCTTGCCGGCCAGCCCGCCGGCATAGTCGCCGATCTCGCCGTGCATGCGCTCGATTTGCTGCAACACCAGCCGCGCATGGTGGGCCACGGCCAGGCCGGCCTTGGTCGGCTTCACGCCGGCGCGCAGGCGTTCCAGCAGCGGCACACCCAGGGCGTCTTCCATGCCGCGTATGCGTGCGCTGGCCGAGGCGAGCGCCAGGTGTGAAAGCTTGCTGCCCGCCGTGATGCTGCCGGTATCGACGGTGTGCAGAAACAGCCGAAGGTCGATGAGGTCAAAGCGAAGGGTGGCGGGCATGGGCTGCAGGCGTTTTAGCCTTCGGCAACGGCGAAGGCTGTGAACGGATATTACCGCTTGAGCGCCAGCGCGCCGCTGCGCAGAATCGGTGCATGAACTCGATGAACAACTTCGTGAGCGCAGGGAACGACACCCTCTTGATGGCCGCCGTCGCCGGCGTATTCCTGCTGGCCGGCCTCGTCAAGGGCGTGGTGGGCCTGGGGTTGCCGACGCTCTCCATGGGCTTGCTGGCCAGCGTGATGCCGCCTGCGCAGGCAGCCGTCATCCTGATCCTGCCTTCGTTGCTGACGAATGCCTGGCAGATGTGGGACGGCGCCGCGCTGGCAAGCCTGTTGCGGCGCCTGTGGCCGCTGCAGGCTGGCGTGATCGCCGGAACGTTGTGGGCACCGGTCAGCCTGGTCACCCTTGATGCGGACCTCGCCTCGGCAGGTCTGGGCGCCGCGCTGATCATTTATGCGCTGCTGGGGCTGTGCGCGCTGCCGCTGGTGGTCACGCCGCGCGGCGAGCGGGTTTCTTCCTTCGCTGCCGGCCTGGCGACCGGCGCCATCACCTCGGCCACCGGCGTGTTTGTCTTTCCGGCTGTGCCTTACCTGCAGGCCTTATCGCTCAAGAAAGACGAGCTGGTGCAGGCGCTGGGCCTGTCTTTCACCGTTTCTACTGTCGCACTTTTTCTGCGCCTGGTGATGGAAGGCTCTTTTGCCATGGGCAGCATGCCGGGTGGCTGGAGTTTGCTGCTGCCATTGCCCGCTGCCTTGTTGGGCATGGTCGTCGGCCAGAAGCTGCGCGGGCGAGTGGGCGAGAAGGGTTTCAGGCGCCTGTTTTTCACCGGTCTGCTGCTGATAGGCGTTTACATGGTCACCCGCAGCGCGATGCGATAGCCACGCCGGTGCGATGGAAAACCACAGCGAGGTTTCGCAGGCTATGGAGGCGCTCCATGCCAAAGCCGCGCGTCTGGTCTTGCTGTTGGAGGAAGCGGGCGATCAGGGTGATCCCTTGCTGCCTTTGGCCTCGTCCCTGCTGGACGACATTGACGCCCTGCGCGCGCTGCACCTGCGCGTGGTGATGCGGTCTCACGCCTCGGCTTGAACAGGGTTTAAACCCCTGATTTTTACGCTTTCTTTATACCGGCCCACGGTCTTTCATCCCCGTTTTTACACGTCGGATCCGAAACTTCTTCCATCGTTTGTTGTTGGAGAAAGTCATGGATCTCGCGTTTATTCTTGGCGCCGCCGCCCTCTGGGGTGTGATGGTCTTGCTGGTCTGGGGCTTCCAGAAGCTTGAAAAATCCGAAGGAGGCCGTTCATGATCAGCCTCGACGTTTTGTACGGCTTCGGCGGCGTCTGTGCTGTCCTGCTGCTCACTTACCTCGTCTATGCGCTGATCTGCGCCGAGGAGTTTTGATGAGCAACGTGTCATGGGGGCTCCTCGCCCTCTTCCTCGGTGCGCTGCTGGTCACGGCCTGGCCGCTGGGTATCTGGCTGGCCCGCCTGTATTCCGGTAGCCTCCCCAACTGGATGCATAAGGCGGAAGCGCCGCTGTATCGCCTCGCCGGTACATCGGCCGATACCAACATGAAATGGTCGCAGTACGCGTTGGCCTTGCTGGCCTTCAACGCGCTCGGCGTGCTGGCTGTCTATGCCCTGCAGCGCTTGCAGGTCTGGCTGCCGCTCAACCCGGCCGGCATGGCCGCGGTAACGCCCGACTCGGCCTTCAACACCGCCGTCAGCTTTGTCTCCAACACCAACTGGCAGGGCTATGGCGGCGAATCCACCATGAGCTACCTCACGCAGATGCTGGCGCTGGCGGTGCAGAACTTTTTCTCTGCTGCCACCGGCATCGCCGTGGTGTTTGCGTTGTTCCGCGGCTTTGCCGCGCGGGCGACCGGCGCCATCGGCAACTTCTGGGTGGACATCACGCGCATCACGGCCTGGCTGCTGCTGCCGTTGTCGCTGGTGTTTGCCGTCTTTCTTGTGGGGCAGGGCGTCATCCAGAACTTTGATGCCTACAAAGACGTGAGCACACTGGAAGTGACCAGCTATCAGCAGCCGAAAAACGGCCCTGATGGCCAGGCGCTGAAAGACGACAAGGGCAATCCCGTGATGGAGGATGCCAAATCCGACAAGCAGACCCTGGCCATGGGCCCGGTCGCGTCTCAGGAAGCCATCAAGATGCTGGGCACCAACGGCGGCGGTTTCTTCAACGCCAACTCGGCCCACCCTTACGAAAACCCGACGGCGCTGAGTAATTTCTTTCAGATGCTGTCCATCTTCCTGATTCCGGCGGCGCTGTGCTTCGCTTTCGGCCGCGTGGTGGGCGACCAGCGCCAGGGCTGGGCCGTGCTGGCCGCCATGACGGTGATATTTGTCGTCGCCGTCGTGGCCATCACCCCGGCCGAGCAGGCCGGCAACCCGTTGCTGCCGCCTTTGGGCGTGGACCAGACGGCCAGCGCGCTACAGGCCGGCGGCAACATGGAAGGCAAGGAAACCCGCTTCGGCATCAATGCCTCCAGCCTGTTCGCGGTCATCACGACGGCGGCGTCCTGCGGCGCGGTCAATGCCATGCACGACTCCTTCACGCCGCTGGGCGGCATGGTGCCCATGGTGATGATGCAGCTGGGCGAAGTGGTGTTTGGCGGCGTTGGCACGGGGCTTTATGGCATGCTGATCTTCGCCATCCTGGCGGTGTTCATCGCCGGCCTCATGATTGGCCGCACGCCGGAATACCTGGGCAAGAAGATCGAGGCGCATGAGATGAAGCTGACCTCAATCGCCATCCTGGTCACGCCTGTCCTGGTTCTGGCCGGCACCGCCATCGCCGTATTGGCCGGCGCAGGCAAGGCGGGCATTGCCAACCCCGGTGCGCACGGCTTTTCTGAAATCCTTTACGCGCTGAGCTCGGCCGGCAACAACAATGGCAGCGCCTTCGCGGGGCTGTCGGCCAACACGCCGTTCTACAACACGCTGCTGGGCATCGTGATGTGGCTGGGGCGCTTCGGCTTCATCGTTCCGGTGCTCGCCATTGCCGGTGCGCTGGCCACCAAGAAACGCCTGCCGGTTACGGCCGGCACCATGCCCACGCACGGCCCGCTGTTCGTGATGCTGTTGATAGGCACTGTGCTGCTGGTGGGCCTGCTCAATTACGTGCCCGCCCTGGCGCTGGGCCCGGTGGTCGAGCACCTGATGCTGTGGCCAGGCCAATAACCGCGAGGCTCAAAGAGAAACCCATATGAGTACCCAAAAAACTTTAATGCTGCTGGATCCCGCGCTGCTCAAGCCGGCCATCGTGGCTTCGTTCACCAAGCTGAGCCCGCGCGTGCAGTGGCGCAACCCCGTGATGTTTGTCGTCTACATCGGCAGCATTCTCACAACCTTGCTGGGCCTGCAAGCCCTGCAGGGCCAGGGCGAAGCGTCTGCCGGATTCATCTTTGCCGTGGCCGTCTGGCTGTGGTTCACCGTGCTGTTCGCCAACTTTGCCGAAGCGCTGGCCGAGGGCCGTAGCAAGGCACAAGCGGCGTCGCTGCGGAGCCTGAAAAAAAGCACCTGGGCCAAGAAGCTCAAGGAACCCCGGCATGGCGCCACGTTCCTGCCGCAAGAAGCTGAAAATCTCCGGAAAGGGGACGTGGTGCTGGTCGATGCCGGCGACATGATTCCGCTGGACGGAGAAGTGATTGAAGGCGTGGCCTCGGTCGACGAAAGCGCCATCACCGGCGAATCGGCCCCGGTGGTGCGCGAGTCGGGCGGCGACTTCTCCGCCGTGACCGGCGGCACGCGCGTGCTGTCAGACTGGCTGGTGGTGCGCATCACCGTCAACCCCGGCGAATCCTTCCTGGACCGCATGATCAGCATGGTCGAAGGTGCCAAACGCCAGAAGACGCCCAATGAAATCGCCTTGACGATTTTGCTGGTGGCGCTGACCATTGTTTTCCTGGTGGTTACTGTCACGTTGCTGCCGTTCTCCGTCTTCAGCGTGGGTGCGGTGGGGGCGGGCACGGTGGTGAGCATCACCGCACTGGTAGCGCTGCTGGTCTGCCTGATCCCGACCACGATTGGCGGCCTGCTGTCGGCTGTGGGTGTGGCCGGCATGAGCCGCATGATGCAGGCCAATGTCATCGCCACTTCGGGCCGCGCGGTTGAGGCTGCCGGCGACGTGGATGTGCTGCTGCTCGACAAGACCGGCACCATCACCCACGGCAACCGCCAGGCTTCGAGCTTTTTGCCCGCGCCCGGCGTGTCTGAAAAAGCGCTCGCCACCTGCGCCATGCAGGCCTCCTATGCCGACGAAACGCCGGAAGGCCGCAGCATCGTGGCGCTGGCCCTGAAGCTGGCCGTCAGCCAGTCGCCCATGCAGGCTGTGATTGAGGTGCCCTTTACTGCGCAAACCCGCATGAGCGGAATGGACGCCTTGAATCCCGATGGAAGCAAGCGGCAACTGCGCAAGGGCGCGGTCGATGCGATCCGCAAGCATGTGGAAGCACTGGGCGGAACCGTTCCGGCTGAAGTTCTGCGCGCTTCAGATGACGTGTCGCGCCGCGGCAGCACGCCGCTGGCCGTGGCCGACGGCAGCACGGTGCTGGGCATCGTGGAGCTGAAAGACATTGTCAAGGCCGGCATCAAGGAACGCTTCGGCGAACTGCGCCGCATGGGCATCAAGACGGTGATGATCACCGGCGACAACAAGCTCACGGCCGCTGCCATCGCTGCCGAGGCGGGTGTTGACGACTTCCTGGCCGAGGCCACGCCCGAAGACAAACTCAAACTGATACGCCAATACCAGGCCGAAGGCCGACTGGTGGCAATGACGGGCGACGGCACCAACGACGCGCCGGCCCTGGCCCAGGCCGACGTGGCGGTCGCCATGAACAGCGGCACCCAGGCCGCCAAGGAGGCCGGCAACATGGTGGACCTCGACTCCAACCCCACCAAGCTGCTGGAGATCGTGGAAACCGGCAAGGCCCTGCTGATGACGCGCGGCTCGCTCACCACGTTTTCAATCGCCAACGACGTGGCCAAGTACTTCGCCATCATCCCGGCGATCTTTGTGACCACCTACCCGCAGCTGGCCGCGCTCAATGTGATGCACCTGGGCAGTCCGTCGTCAGCGATTTTGTCGGCGGTGATTTTCAACGCCCTGATCATCATGTTCCTGATCCCGCTCGCGCTCAAAGGTGTGAAATACCGCGCTGTGGGCGCCGCCACGCTGCTGCGCCGCAACCTGCTTATTTACGGCCTGGGCGGTCTCATCGTGCCCTTTATCGGAATCAAGGCGATTGACTTGCTGCTGGTAGCAATGAACCTCGCCTGAACACCTGCATATCAAGGAATCCTCATGACAAATATTCTTCGCCCCGCAATTGTGATGTTCACCGTGCTGACCCTGGTCACCGGCGTGGCTTATCCCCTGGTGGTGACCGGCGCCGCGCAATCGTTGTTTCCGGCGCAGGCCGGCGGCAGCCTGATCCAGCGTGACGGCAAGGTTGTCGGCTCTTCGCTGATCGGGCAAAACTTCAGCGATCCCAAAAATTTCTGGGGCCGCCCATCGGCCACGGGGCCCATGCCTTACAACGCATCGGCTTCCAGCGGCTCCAACCAGGGCCCGCTGAATCCTGCGCTGGTCGACGCGGTCAAGGGCCGTGTCGAAGCGCTGAAAGCGGCCGATCCGGGCAACACGGCCCAGGTGCCGGTGGACCTGGTCACGGCGTCTGCCAGCGGGCTGGACCCGCACATCAGCCCGGCTGCGGCGCGCTACCAGGTGGCCCGTGTGGCCAAAGCGCGTGGCCTGGCGCTTGAGAAGGTTCAGGCCCTGGTCGGGCAGTACACCGAGCAGCCTTTGCTGAGCTTTCTGGGCGAGGCCCAGGTGAATGTGCTGCAACTCAACCTCGCGCTGGAAGCGCTTCGTTAAGAGAAATGTCCATGGACTCTGATCTTCTGCGGGTCTTGTGTGCGCTGGCCGCCTTTGGCGTGCCGCTGGCGGTGGCCTGGTGGATCGCGGGCCGCGGTGAAAGGCGGGAGTCCGGCATGCCAAAAGATGGCGAGTCAGGCGAACAGGAAAAACACACCCGGTGTTACCCTTTGCGAGGCGATCTTTGAAACTTTTGAATCACCCAGGAATAGCGCAACGGCATGGCCAGTTTTTCCGACTCCCGCCCTGACCCCGACGAACTTCTCGACCGTCTGCGCGGCGAGGAGGAAAAAGCGCGCCGGGGACGTTTGCGCATCTACTTCGGTGCCAGTGCCGGCGTGGGCAAGACCTACGCCATGCTCAGCGCCGCGCAGCGCGAGCGCAAGGCCGGGCGGGATGTATTGGTCGGTGTGGTCGAAACCCATGGCCGCAGTGAAACCATGGAACTGCTGACCGGGCTTGAGCAACTGCCCTTGCAGGAGGTAGCCTACCGCGGGCACAGGTTGAAAGAGTTCGACCTGGACGCGGCGCTGGCGCGCAAGCCGGCACTTCTGCTGGTCGACGAGCTCGCCCACAGCAATGTGGAGGGCTCGCGCCATGCCAAGCGCTGGCAGGATGTGCAGGAGCTGCTGGAAGCCGGCATCGACGTCTGGTCAGCGGTCAATGTGCAGCACCTGGAAAGCCTCAATGGCACGGTGGGTGCCATCACCGGCATACGCGTGCATGAAACGGTCCCGGACACGGTGCTGGACGGCGCCGATGAAATCATCCTGGTCGACGTCACGCCTGACGAACTGATGGCGCGGTTGAAAGCCGGCAAGGTCTACCTGCCGCAGCAGGCCGAGCGCGCGGCGCAGAATTTTTTCCGCAAAGGCAATTTGATCGCACTGCGCGAGATTGCATTGCGGCGCACGGCCGAGCATGTGGAAGACGACGTGCGCAGCTACCGCGTCGAAAAATCCATCGCCCCGGTCTGGAACACCGAAGGCGCCATCCTCGCCTGCATAGGCCCGCGTGAAGGCGCCGAGCAGACCGTGCGCACGGCGGCGCGCCTGGCCGGCCAGCTCAATGTGCGCTGGCATGCAGCGTATGTGGAAACGCCGCGCCTGCAGCTGTTGGAGGTTGCCAGGCGCGACCGCATCCTGGCCGTTATCCAGCTGGCCGAAGAACTGGGCGCGGCCACGGCGGTACTGACCGGCAGCGATCCCGCCGCCGAACTGGTAGCGCAGGCGCAGCAACTCAATTGCGCCACGCTGGTGGTGGGGCGCCCGCAGCTGCCGGGCTGGCGCGCGCTGTGGGCCGGCTCCACCATGACGCGCCGGCTGGCAACGCTGGCGCCCACACTGGACATCGTGGAGGTGGGCCATGCCGACAGTGCGCGGCGGCTGGCGCGCGCCGTGCAGCGTTCTGCCGACGATGATGCCGCCGCGGCCTGGCAGGAGAGCCTGCCGCGATACGCATGGGCAATGGCTGGTAGCGCCGCAGTCACCTTGCTGGCTTTGCCTTTGCTCAGATTTTTTGACCTCGCCAACATCGTGATGCTGTTTCTGCTCGGTACGGTGCTGGTGGCGCTGAAGTTCGGGCGCGGGCCGGCAGCGCTGGCGGCTTTCCTCAATGTGGCGGCGTTTGACTTTTTCTTTGTGCCGCCCCGCCTGTCGTTTGCCGTCAGCGATGTGCAGTACCTGTTGACATTTTCCGTCATGCTGATGGTGGGGCTGCTAACCGGGCAACTCACGGCAGGCCTGCGTTTTCAGGCGCGCATTGCGGCCGGCCGCGAGCGCCGCGCGCAGTCGCTGTTCGAGCTCACGCGCGACCTGTCGGCGGCGCTGCTGAGTGAGCAGGTCATGGAACTCGGCGAAGCGGCCGCGCAGCGCAACTTCGGCGGGCAGGCGCTGGTGATGGTGACCGACAGCCACGACCAGTTACTGCCGCCCGCCAAACCGCCCGCGGATTTTGACGCCAGCGTGGCCGACTGGGTGTTCCGCAACGAACAGCCGGCGGGGCTGGCCACCGCCACCTTGTCGGCCCAGGCATGGCATTACATCCCGCTCAAGGCGCCGATGCGCGTGCGCGGCGTGCTGGCGCTCAAGCCTGCGCAGGCGCGCTGGCTGCTGATTCCCGAGCAGATGCAGCAGCTCGAAACCCTGGCGCGGCAGATCGCCATCGCGCAGGAGCGCGTGCACTATGTGGAGGTGGCCCAGCAGGCGGTGGTGCAGATGGAGTCCGAGAAATTGCGCAACATGCTGCTCGCGGCGATTTCGCACGATGTGCGCACGCCGTTGACTGCGTTGATCGGCCTGGCCGACTCCCTGCAGCGCACGGCGCCGCCGCTCAGTAGCGAACAGTCGCAGGCGGCGCGCGCCATCGCCGGCGAAGCGCGGCACCTGAGCGCGCTGGTCAACAACCTGCTGGACATGGCGCGGCTGCAAAGCGGTGCCGTTAACCTGAGGAGCGAATGGCAGTCTGTCGAGGAAATTGTCGGTTCGGCGATCCGCCAGGCGCAGCACGCGCTGGCCGGCAAGGCTGTCACGGCGGCGCTACCCGCCGATCTGCCGCTGGTCGAATTTGACGCGGTGCTGATGGAGCGCGTGCTCGCCAACCTGCTGGAAAACGCCGCCAAGTACGGGCGGTCGCCTATAGAAATCAGCGCAGAGGCGACGGAGCAGGCGCTGATGCTGGCGGTGCGTGACCACGGGCCCGGCCTGCCCGCCACCCTCAAGGGCCGCGAGCACGAGCTGTTCGAGAAGTTCACGCGCGGCGAGACCGAATCGGCCACGCCGGGCGTGGGGCTGGGCCTGGCCATCTGCCAGGCAGTGGTGCAGGCGCACCGAGGGCAGATCACGGCCGCCAATGCGCCGGGCGGTGGTGCAGAATTCACCATCACCCTGCCGCGCCGCCCGCCGCCGCAGGGCCTGCCTGAACCCGCCTGACCTTTCTTCCTCTTTGCCCATGTCCCACCCCGCACCCGTTGCCGTTGTGATTGAAGACGAGCCACAGATACGCCGCTTTGTACGCGCGGCGCTGGAGGCCGAAGGCTGGCAGGTGTTCGAGGCGGACACCGGCAAGCGCGGGTTGACCGAGGCCGGCACGCGCAAGCCCGACCTGCTGGTGTTGGACCTTGGCTTGCCCGACGGCGACGGGCTGGAGGTGATTCGCGACGTGCGCGGCTGGTCGGCCGTGCCGATTGTGGTGCTGTCGGCGCGCGCGGACGAGGCCGACAAGATCGCCGCGCTGGACGCCGGCGCCGACGACTACCTGACCAAACCCTTCGGCGTGGGCGAACTGCTGGCCCGTGTGCGCGCCAACCTGCGCCGCCCGCGCGCTGCCAGCGCTGACGGAACGCCTGACGAGCCGCTTTTTACCTTTGGCGATGTGGTGGTGGACCGCCAGGCGCGGCTCGTGCGCCGCGGCGGCGTGGAGGTGCACCTCACGCCGATCGAATACCGCCTGCTCACCGTGTTGATGACCAACGCCGGGCGGGTGCTGACACACCGCCAGCTGTTGCGCGAAGTGTGGGGCCCCGCCCATGCCGGGCAAAATCACTACCTGCGCATCTACATGGGCCACCTGCGGCAAAAACTCGAGGCCGATCCGGCGCAGCCCAAACACCTGCTCACGGAAACGGCTGTGGGTTATCGCCTTTGGGTGGCCTGAGAGCCGTACCCGGTGGCATTTAAGTGCCAAATACGCCTGTAGCCCACGAATAACCTGCGCGAGCAGCTATAAAATAGATAGCAAATGACTGAACCTCTCAAACCCGGCCCGAGGCCTGTCGGCGCCGCCGTACGAATCCAGAAAGCCGCGCCGGCAGCGACTGCACTAGGCGCACCGGCCCCCACCGTGCGGCTGAACAAGCGCATGGCCGAGCTGGGCCTTTGCTCTCGCCGTGAAGCTGATGACTGGATCGCCCGCGGTTGGGTGCGTGTGAACGGTGCACCGGCCGTCATGGGGCAGCCGGTGGCCGTGGACGCACGTATCGAGATCGACCGCCAGGCCGAGCAGCAGCAGCGCCAGCAGGTCACCATCCTGATCAACAAGCCGGTCGGTTATGTCAGCGGCCAGGCCGAAGACGGGCATGAACCGGCCGTGGTGCTGGTGCAGCCGCAAAACCGCTGGCGCGAATGCAACAGCCGCATGCGCTGGGGCCATGAGCAGTTGCGTGGCCTGGCGCCGGCCGGGCGGCTGGACATCGACTCCATCGGGTTGCTGGTGCTGACGCAGGACGGCCGGGTGGCGCGCCAGCTCATCGGTGAAGACTCGGAGATCGAAAAAGAGTATTTGGTGCGCGTTAGCTACAGAACTGAAAAAGGGGACGAAACGGCCAACGTGCAGGCTTTGTTCCCGCGCGAAAAACTGGCGCTGCTGAATCACGGCCTGAGCCTGGACGGGCAGGCACTCAAGCCCGCGCAGGTGTCATGGCAAAACCCGGAGCAGCTGCGTTTTGTGCTCAAGGAAGGCAAAAAGCGCCAGATTCGCCGCATGTGCGAGCAGGTGGGCCTGTTTGTCACCGGACTGAAGCGCGTGCGCATCGGCCATGTCAACCTGGGCCACCTGCCGGTCGGACAATGGCGCTACCTGGCGCCGCACGAGCACTTCTAGCCTGCACGCTCGGGCTTACCCGAGCGTGCCCCTGTCCTACCCGGATGTGCGCCAACGGATGGCAGTTTCCCGTGTGCCGCGGCCTAAAGTGGGTTGTATGGCACTTATTACTTACCTGGTTGAAGACAACGAGATCGTTCTTGAGAACCTGATAGAGGCGCTCAAGGAGATTGCCGCTGTCCAGGTAACGGGCCACGGCGCCACCCAGACCGAGGCCACCCGCTGGCTGAAGCTGCACAACGGTGAGTGGCATCTGGCCATCGTGGACCTTTTCCTGAAGGAAGGCAGCGGGCTGGGCGTGCTCGCAGGCTGCCGCAACCGTGAGCCCTACCAGAAGGTGGTCGTCCTGAGCAACTACGCGACGGATGAAATCCGCAGGCGCGCCGCCGAACTCGGGGCTGATGCGGTGTTCGACAAGTCCAGTGAGCTCGAGGGCCTGTTTGACTATTGCCAGGAGCAAACGACCTTGCACTAGGTGGGGATCAAGGGCGCGTACTCTTGGCATTCCCCCTGGAACGGCGCGCTGAAAGGTGGCATCTTGCGGTCTGGTGGCTCGTCTTAGCCACCAACACCTGTAGTTCTTTTGCTATTAAATTAATAGCTGATTGCGCTGGTCCTGCTTGGCTTAACGCCATTTTTTCCTTATAAACCGCTGCGGTGGAACGACCCGCTGGCGCATGGGCTCCCATAGCGCCACAATCGCGCCATGAGCACACCAGACCGGCCTGACGCCACGGCCACCATCTCCATACCCGGGTCTTTCAGGCTGCCGACCTGGCTGCATGTTTCCGATATCCAGGGGCTGGCCCAGCTTGCCACGCAGGCCACCCTGGGCGTCACAGGCCTGGCAGAAACCGTGCAGGGCAATGTGTACAAAGCCGTTGCCGCACCGTTTGGCCTGCTGGGTTCAAGGTTTGTCGACAGTGCGCCGGGAAGCAGCGGTGTCAAGCCTTCCGGCATCACGGGCTGGGTCTACGGCAGCATCAGGGGCGTCACGCGGCTGGCTGGTGGGGCGGCCAATGCGGTGTTGTCGCGCGCAGTGCCGCTGGCCGGCGCGCAGGCTTCTTCGCCGCAGCGCGAGGCCATGCTTTCGGCCCTGAATGGCGTGCTGGGAGACCTGCTGCTGGACACGGGCAACCCGTTGGCCATCCACATGAGCTTGCGCCATGAAGGCCAGCCGCTGGTGCTGGACCCAGAGGCGCTGGCTGCGCGGCTGCCGCGCGCGACGGGAAAGATTCTGGTGATGGTTCACGGGCTGTGCATGAACGACCTGCAATGGTGCGGCAACAGCGCGCTGCCGCAGGGCCATGGCGGCCAGCTGGCGCGTGACCTCGGTTACACACCGGTATACCTGCACTACAACACGGGGCTGCATACCTCGGCCAATGGCGAGCAATTGGCCGGCCTGTTGCAGCAGCTGGTCAAGGCCTGGCCGCAGCCGGTGCAGGACGTGACGCTGCTGGTGCACAGCATGGGCGGCCTGGTGGCGCGCAGCGCCTGGCACCACGCAGCCCAGGCGGGCCACAGCTGGCTGCAGCAGCTCAAGGCCATGGTGTTTTTGGGAACACCCCATCACGGCGCGCCGCTGGAGCGTCTGGGCAGCTGGGTCGACGGCGTACTGGGCAGCAACCTGGTGACGCGGCCCTTCGCCAGGATCGGCCAGGTGCGCAGTGCCGGCATCACTGACTTGCGCCACGGCAACGTGCTGGAAGCCGACTGGCGACAGGCGGGGCGTTTTGAGCGTGGCCCCGACGTGCGGGAGGTCGTGCCCCTGCCCGCGGGCGTGGATTGTTATGCGGTCGCCGCCACCACGCTGTCAGCCGGCCGCGGCCCCCTGGTCCCGGTCAGGGAGGCACTGGCGCGCAAGATGGTGGGCGATGGGCTGGTGTCGCTGGAAAGCGCCCTGGGCCTGCATGAAGAGGCGGCCCGCACGCTGGCGTTTGCGCCGGAAAACCAGTGGGTGGCGCAGGGCATGAACCACATGGAATTGCTGGGCCGCCCCGAGGTGACGCGCCAGCTGGTGCAATGGTTGGGCCGCTAGCCTTCCTGGCGGCCGGGGGTTTTACGCAATCTGGTCAGGGGGTGACCAGGCTCACACTGACGGGCCAGCTGAAGTTGGAGGCCGAGGCGTCTGCGCCGGGTTTGCGTTCCTTCAGGCTGAAGGCGTGTTGCAGTGCCAGTTCAAAACGGCCGGGACGCAGTGCGCAGACCCGGTAGCCGCCATCGGCAGCCTCAACGCGGGTGCCCGTGCTGCCGCTGACGTTCAGCTGCCAGCCCGCTACCTGCTGCTGATTGAGCTGCAAGTCCATGCAGAAGCCCTTGCCCAGGGTCGATACCAACACCATGCGCTGCGTGGCGGAAATGAGGGATCCCGTGGTGTCGGCAGAGAACAGGGCGGCCGGGTGGCTGTTTTCCAGGATACGGAGCACAGCTGGAATGACGATGGCGAAATCCAGCTTCGTGCTGGCCTGGGGTTTGTCAACACTCAGCATCTCGCCAGCTCGTGAACTCTGCGGTATGCAGAACATGGCCACCAGCAGCGCCGACAGCGCCATGAGGCGGCTGAAAGACATTGGGTAGGTGTTGCAGGAGGACACGGAGCTGAGCCTGTGAAGTGATTAAGTACGCCTCAATAGTAACTAAATTGATAAAAGTGATGCAAGACATTAATGCCAGCAAATGTGTGACTTATTTACCGGTTTATTCGGTTTTTCAGCAAATTTCAGTTTGATTTTGATTGTTTCATCAAATTCCTGCCAGGCGAACCCATCGATTTGTCAATTTTTGAGTTTTCCGAGGGCTGCCGCGGCCCCGAGCTCAGACGTTCTGAGTCTTGACGCAGCTATCTCAGCTCACACGGGCTCTCCGTGGAGTGGAGGCGGTGTTTTCAGCGTTCGCGCTGCACGGCGAAGTCGAGTGAATTGGTTTGGCGTACCAGAATGACGGTCTTCGCAGGATCGCGAAGAACCGGGCTCCAGGGCAGCGGGACGTTGTCCGGAGAAACTTCGATCAAATGCTCTCCGGCTGCCACGTAGGGAAACTCGTAGCGGCCCTGGCTGTCGGTTCGTGTCACATAGCGCCGGTCGAGGATGACGGTGACGCCAGGCACGCCGCCTTCAGACGCTTCCCTGCGGCCATTGCTGTCTGCGTCGAAAAACACCGTGCCTGTGAGCCCGCCGGAGCCGGTTCCGGGCAGGCCGCCTAGCGGTGCTGTGGAGGTGCCGGCCCGGTCCTCGTAGCGCAGCAGCAGCTGGATGCTGCGGTTGGTCTGGGTGGTTGCAATGGCCTGCTGCGTTGCTGCCGTCAGGGCCGAGACCACCAGTGCCGGAAGCGGCTCCTGGCCACGTGACTCGGTATACCGGAGGGAAAGCGTCCAGCCGCCATAAGGCTGCCAGCTCACGCCGACGTTTGCATTGACCGACTCGCCTCCGTCGCTGCGGCGCGCACCTCGCACCGACCCATCCAGCGACCATTGCGACCACGGCGACAAGGTGCCGAGAATGCCCCAGATCAGCCCGGTAGTGGGACTCACATTGCCGCTCATCCGCTCCCATGCCAGCGACGTACCGAAGGTGGCCGGCAAGACAACCGGCCAGCTTTGGTCTACCCCGAGCCGGGTCGTCCGGACGCCGGATGCGTTGGCCAGGTCGGCGCGCCATTGGGTTTGGCCCCAGTCGCTGGCGCGACTCCAGGACAGCTGCGCCGACTGGCCGGGGCTGGTGATGGTGCGAAAGCTCAGCGCCGCGCCCACCGAGTTGCGCGAATCGAGCAGATAGCGGCCGTTGACGTTGATAAAAGCACTGCGTCCCGACGCACCGCTGCCTGCGCCGGCACGGCTCACGCTGTCACTCAGCTCGACCGCATACCCGGCTTGCCACTGCCGGGTAGAGGTGTCGGCCTGCCAGTAGACGCCTTGCAGGTCGCTGGCGAGAACTGTTGTGCCCCAGCGCAAATTGGGTTCAAAGCGGAAAACACCGGCCGTGTTGCGCCAGCGTTCGGTTCGCCATGCGGCATCCAGCCAGAGGCCGGTTGCGACGCCGCCCTGCGTGCTGTCACTGCGTACCACGTTGGCCTGCATGCGCAAGCCGCCGATGCGCTCACTGGGCGACCCATAGCCGGTAGCCAGGCCCGGGCCCCACGGCGCTGCGCCTTCCCAGGACGCAGCAGCAAAGTAAGCGCGGGTGTTCAGTGCGTTGCCGAAGCCCGCGCCGTCCGAAATGTTTTTGCCGTCGATCAGCTGGAATGCGGCGTCAGTGCGGCTTCCCGCCCCCAGTGCATCCCCGGTGGGCAGGCGAAATTGCGCACCGGCAGACCCGATGCTGCCGCCGGAGGTCTGGAACCCGGCGGCATCCAGCCCGCTAAAGAGGCCGGTACGTCCCGCGGCTGCGTTCAGGTCTACGGCGTCGTTCAGGTACCACTGCCCACCAACACCCCGGATGGGCGTGGCCGGCACCGATACCCGCCCGGTACCACGGGCGAGCCGGGTGCTGACGGTATTGATGTCACCCGCGTTGTGGTTGGCAAACCAGCCGTCGTCCAGCGGCAGGGCGCGCTGGTCAATGCGCCAGGTGCTGCCGCTGTTTTGGGCCTGGTTGCCCGGCGCATTCGATTGCTGCTGGACCAGGTTGGCATTGACCGAGAGTGCGCCGTGGTTCGGTGTGTCCACGAAGCCGCCTATGCCCAACGCGCGGGAGGTTGTGTCGCCGCCGCCGCTTTGTTTGAACAGGGAGTAATCAACACGCCAGCTGCGCGGCCAGCCGGCTTCGTTGTATTCGCTGGACTTCAGCTGCAGGGCGCCGTCAGGATCCGGCACGCCCTCCATGACACGGTCTACATAAGGCTGATCGGTAGCGGGTGTGGCGGTTGCCTGCGCCAGGGCCGTAGCCGTTGCAAATCCGGCGCCAAGCCCCACGAGGCCGATGCGCCACCACTTCGGTGGGAAGGAAGAAGGGATGATCGGCGTGTGCGCCCGTCGCTTCATGGGGCGAAGCGCTGCTCAATACTTTGTGTTTGGCCTTTGCCCCACTCGAGCTTGCCGCGCACCGTGACGGGATAGCGGATTTGCGCGGCGGTGTCCTGGTCTCCCGGCCTTGTGGCACTCAGCGAAATCGTGCGCGTTTCGCCGGGAAGTATGGGGGTGTTGGCAGGTGAGAATTCCAATGAGGTGTTGGACGCATCGGTGCCGTTCAGAAAACCGGTGATACGGCCGTGGGCGGTGCCGCTGTTGCGGATCTGCAGGACCGGTGTGGGCTTGCCATTCACGGTCTGGACGCCCGAGCCGGCGACGCTCAGCTCTGGTGTGGCGCCGCCGATGGCAACGTAGACCACCACGCCGAGACGGGCGGAAAAAGGAATGGGCGGGCCCGACTCCATGCGGGTGACCTGTTCCTGGCCTTCCAGCATGATGGCAAAACGGCATTCACCGGGCTTTGCGTCGGGCGGCACGTTGACCTCAAAACGAAACCGGTAAGGGCGCCCACCCGCGACGGTGAGTTCGCGCCGCTCGATGGACACCCATGGGCGGCAGCTGCCGGGCCCCAACTCCTCAGTGAAAGTGACGGAGTTGTCCATGCCAAACCGCCAGTCCGCTGTCTTGATGCTGAACGTGTTGGCAATTGAGGAGGCATTGGTTATTTCCATGACCTGGCGGATTCGCTCGCCTGGTTTGACTTCAAGCTCAAACCGGGGAGGCGACACTGCCAATGCAAATTCGCTTGCCGTCGCGACAGGTGCAATCAGGGCAAAGGCCAAGCCAAGAAAGCCAGCGGCATACCGCGGCATGGCAGGCAATTGGAGACGGGTCATGGCGTATCTACCTCGAAATAAAACTGCAGGGCCTGGGAAGACGTCAGCGCGCGCCCATCTGTTCTGAGAAGCAGCTCAACGGTTTCTTCCAGGGAAGCTGCACTGACGACACCGTCGAAGATCAGGGTGCGCCCGCCGGAGCGCAGTGAGCCAGGCAGCAAACGCCCCTGGGTTCGCCAGGTGACAAAGATGGGCTCGCCCGCGACTGGGGCAAGTCCCATGTAAAGCCTGACCGGCTGGTTCAGCCAGCGAGAGAGGTTCAGGCGCAGGGCGACCCGCAGGCTGGCCTCCACGGAGTTGTCGGCACCGCGGCCGGGAACCAGTTGCCGCCAGCGCATGGGGACGACGCTCTGGGTCGCGACGGTGCCGGTGTCATCCACGCGGGTCGTGGTGGCGGCTGCGTGTTGCGCAGTCAGCACGTTGGCAAGCAGCAGGAGGGCGGCAAATCCGATGAGGTGTGACAGGCTGACCGGTCTTTTCATCATCATGGGGAGGTCAGGGTGTAGCTGACGCGGCCGGTAAAGGTGCCCGAACCCACCAGTTGGGTATTGGCGTAGTTGAACTGCAGGCAGCTTTCAAACCAGGTGTTGCGTGTAACGCTGAGCAGCGTTTGTGATGCACCGCCTACAAACGTTCCGCTGGGGATGGTAGCGGTTGGGTCTGATGCGCCGCCGGAAACCCAGGAGATCGTATTGAACGGAATGGTGTCGCCCGTGGCATTGACCAGAGAGGCCGGTGCGGTGGCGGTGAGTGTGGCGTTGGCGCCGGTGCCTGGTGTGCGGTAAAAGCCGCCGACGTAAACCTGCGCGGGCACCGTGCAAAAGGCAAAGCTGTCATAAGGGCTGGCCGTAACGGTGCTGTCGGTTGTCATGGCGCTGGTGCCGGCTCCGATGTTGGCCGCTGGAATGGTGACCGAAACGCGATTGATGGTGGAATTGTTGCCGGGCGTGCCCCCTGTACTGAAATTGCCGCCGGTCATGGTTCCGGCGCCTACCTGCAAAAACAATGACTTGGTGCCTGCTGTGATGGTGACGACAAAGGCCTGGGCGCCCACGCATGCCAACGCGCTGCCTGACAATGTGACGATGCGCAGCATTGGCAACACACTGCTGCGAGTGGGCAGGAGGAGCTTTGATGGTGCGCGCATAAGTGTCACTTTACGCTAACTGACAAGCATTAACAAAAAAAGCCCCGTCAGACGGGGCCTCCATTCAAGCGCTCATGTGGCGCTGCTTACATCTGGGTGGCGGTGTAAGTGACGCGGCCACCATTGGCAGATGTGCCGTAGGTACCAGCCGCAGGCAGCGTGGAGTTCAGGTAGGTGTAAGTCCACTTGCCTTCGACGCGAACCAGCCTGTTGGTGGCGGTCAAACTGGTCAACGTGCCAGCTCCACCGGTCGCGTTGAACGTGGGATGGGTAATGGCGGCGTTGGTAAAGCCGGGTGTGGTGGCTGCCAGTGCGGCGCTGGCCACACTGATCTGGCTCCAGGGGATTGCTTCGGCGGCGACACCGGTCGTCAACTGGCCGGTGGTGTTTGAATTGAGGTTGATGTTGCCACCGTTGCCATAAACACGCACTGTCACGGCACCTGCGGTCAGGTCGCCGCCGACACCGGCGATCACGGTGCTGTCGCCCACATTGGCGCCGGGCACAGTAAAGGAAATACTGTTGATGGTGCCATCGGTAGCCGTGTTGCCACTGCTGGTGCCGACGCGCAGGAACAGCACTTGCGGAATCACGATCGACATGTCCACGCGCGCGTTGGCTGTGGAGCCGGTCACCGCGGCTGGGACGTATGTGGATTCCGCATGGGCGGTAGCGCTGAACAGGCCAGTCAAGCCCAGGGTGCTGACAAGAAGGAGTTTTTTCATGATGGTTCCTAAGGGATAAATGGTTAAGGGTTAAGTTACATCTGCGTGGCGGTATAGGTAACACGACCACCGTTGGTGGAAGTGCCATAGGTGCCGGCTGCGGGAAGGGTGGCGTTGAGGTAGGTGTAAGTCCACTTGCCTTCGACGCGAACCAGCCTGTTGGTGGCGGTCAAACTGGTCAACGTGCCAGCTCCACCGGTCGCGTTGAACGTGGGATGGGTAATGGCGGCGTTGGTAAAGCCGGGTGTGGTGGCTGCCAGTGCGGCGCTGGCCACACTGATCTGGCTCCACGGAATTGTTTGGCCGGTGGCGTTTGTGAGCGGACCGGTGGTGTTTGAGTTCAGGTTGATGTTGCCACCGTTGCCATAAACACGCACTGTCACGGCACCTGCGGTCAGGTCGCCGCCGACACCGGCGATCACGGTGCTGTCGCCCACATTGGCGCCGGGCACAGTAAAGGAAATACTGTTGATGGTGCCATCGGTAGCCGTGTTGCCGCTGCTGGTGCCGACGCGCAGGAACAGGACCTGCGGGATGACGATTGAAAAGTCCAGGCGCGCAGTGGCTGTTGAACCAGTTACTGCGGGCGTGGTGAATGTGGACTCTGCATGGGCCGGTACGGCCAACAAGCCAGCGAGGCTCAAGGCGCTTACTAAAACAATTTTCTTCATTAAGTTTCTCCAGATCATGGTGATGAGGTGAATCGGGTGTTCAGGCTTTTTTTGAACGTGAGTGGACTGTAACTAGGCGTTTCGAAAAAAGGTGGCTTTACATTCGTAACGCGGGCGACAAATGGTAAATACGTCACGCTTAAGTCATTGAAAACAATGGATTTATGCGAAATGGCGACAAGAAAGAAGCCTGCTGAGAGAGGTGTAACGAAAGCCGATGGTCGCTAACTGTGAGATATTTCCCAAATTACTGTAACGAGTCAGAAACAAATTACCGTCACCTGCTCGGCGGATGTTTTTCTCTGCTTTTCGCGAAGCAGTACGGTTGCTTGAGGGGTGGCGCTCTGCTCTTGTGTGAGCGATGAGCGGTGGCATTGGTCGATGAGCCCGTAGAACGCGCTGCTTGAAGCTCCAGCTCGAAGCGGGCATTCAAGCGATCACGAGAGAAGGGAGCTTGGTTTGAGCAGGTTGCCTGCGCCCCTAACGAGAAGGTCTGGCGCGCGAAGCTTGTGAGGGTCTTTGTCCGTGGAAGCGATGAGTGCGCCGCTGGGATCGCGTGCTGCATTCGCAGGCGCGCAGACAACACAGCAGCAGAGGCTGGATCGCTGATCTGTTGGCTGTGTAGCGTGCGAAGAGTTATCGGCAGAACTGCAACGCTCAGTGTCGGCGTCACGGTAGATGCTGTGGGGACGTGTATTCCAGGGGCGCCAGCAGGTCGCCGTTCCTTTTGCGGAGATGGCGGTCAGGCGGTCAGGCGCGTAGCCGCACGCATGCTGATTGCCAACAGCAGCTTGAAGGCCGGATTCGCGAGGCGCGGAGCGAAGATGGGGCGGTGCGTCGCCTGCCGCTACCAGGAAATGGTCAATTCAACCGGGTCGCGGGAATTCATGGGTTTGCCCGCCACCACAGCCAGGCGGCTACCTGCGCCGGAATCAGACATGGTGTTCATGCGTTGCGTCTGACCGCTTCTATTGGTCGATGCGGCAGCAATGGCCTGAATATCCACGGTCGCCGGGCAACTGATGCGCAAGGTGCCAGCCTGGCCGTCTGGCTGGCCGCGATGGGTGCAGCGATGGTCTGCCGTGACGGCTTCGCTGAAACTGCGCAGCATGATGGTCACACCGAAGGAGCCGGAACTGGTTTGCGCCTGGGCTGCACTGTGAATCCCGAGCAGGGACTGGGCGGCCAGGACGGCGATAAAAGCAAATTTGATGGTTTTCATGGTGCAACTCCTTAAAACTATCAGTTGTTGCAGTCATGCTATCGAATTTATTAATTTGAATCAATTGGTAAAAGTCACCTCATAACTGTTAATTAGTGACATTTCACACAAATTGATTTTTTAATTTGATTTATTCATTTAATTGATGAAATCCAAATTTTATTGGGGTTTTCTTCAGTATGAGGGGTGTCAGCCTCAATTGGGGCGCGACAGGGCTGTGGAATGCTGCCCTTATTGGGCATAAAAACAGCAAAGCGCCCGGCGGCAGGCGCTTGCTAATAGCGCGCCAGGGATGCGCGCTGGCCGTTAGTGTTAATAGGTGACGGTGACCGTAACCCCGGTCTGGGTGGCAGTGCAGGTGGCTGTGGAACAGGTGCCCGCCTGGCCGGCTGCAATGGTGCCTGTCACCGTATAGGGCTGAGCCCGGCCATCGCCCGTTGCGCTTGCACTGCTGAGTGCCAACGTGTAGTTGAGACCCAGCAATGTGCCCGCTGCCGGCGATAGCGCCAGGGCATAACTGGTGCCGCGAGTGCAGTCGACCGTGAAGTTCATGGTACTGGTCTGGGGGGTGGGCGCAAAAGAGATGTAGTTCAGCGTCAGTGTGGACGGAGAAATGGCGCCCGGGGCCGTATTGCCTGCAGCCACCTGCCCCACAAAGCATTGGGCGATGATGCTCACGGTGGGTGTAAAGGTCGTGGTGGCAACGACGGGGCCGGCAGTGGCTAGCTGAAGGGTCGTGATAAAGGTTTCGTCATAAATGCCTGCCGTGTTTCCGGTTTGTCCGGCCACCACGCGGAAGTTGTAGGTCAGGGTGGTGCTGGCGCTTAGCGCAGCGCCAAAATTCAAGGTCCCATTCACCCGCCCGGTGCCGGTATTGACCCAGTCGGTCGTGGTCGCATTCTTGTAGATATTGACATCGAGCCGGTCGGCATTGATGGTGCCGCCGCCGTGACGGAAAACCCGGCGGGAGAGGCCCGTGCGGCTGCCGTAATCAATGCTGACCCAATAAGTGGTGCTGTTGGCGTCCGTCGACAGCCGGGTGCAGTTCACGGTGATGGTGCCGCTGGCATTGGCGGCGGCGGCCCCGTTGGTGTAATTGAGGTCTACAGACGTGGCTGCGAGTGTGCAGGTAATGGCTGCTTTAGCTTGCAGCGCGCAGGTGCACAGCAGGGCTGCCAGGGCAATGCGCAATGCGTAAGAGACACTCATCGATGGGCTCCGTTAATCGCCCGGGCCTTCGCTGGCGGGACGACTTCTAACTGCTGATGGTAACGTTTTGTAGCAGTACTGTGCATGGTGCCGTATTGCGTCGTTCCCCGTGGGTACTGGTGTCGAAAAATCGTGACAAAAATCACGCCGACGGAAAACAAGATGGATGTCAGTAAGTAATGGTCAGGGTTCGCGTCTGCGTGCTGGTGCACGTGCCCGTTGCGCAGGTGCCGGATTGGCCGCCTGGGATGGTTCCGTTGATCGTGAAATTCTGCGGGAAGCCGGTACCGGTCTGACCTGCGGGATTGCTCAAAGCCAGGGTGTAATTGAGCGCGAGCAGGTTTCCCGCCGTCGCGTCCAGCGCCATGGTGTAGGTTTCGCCGATGGTGCAGCGCACGGCATATGCCGTGCTGGCTGCGGCCGCGGCGAGCTGAAAGGATGCGTAGTTGAACTGGATGTTGCCCGGCGGCGTGCTGAGCAGACAGACGGACTGGTTGTTGATGCTCACGGGGAATGTGGGGAAGACATCCACGTTGCCGGGGCCGTTGTCATAGCGCAGACGCATGGTCACGGTGTCGGTGAAGAGTTTGGCGCTCTTGTTAAGCCCGGCCGCTATGCGGCTGTAGAAGACATGGGTGGCACTGGCCGTCAGGGCGCCGCCGAAGTTGACCGTTCCGGCGAAGTCAGTGGCCGTGGTTCCGCCCCATGCGCCGTTGCCTGGTGCCGTCCTGTAAAGCTCGTAAGCGATGCGGTTGGTCTGGCCGTTGCCGTTGACCGCCTGGTTGGTGTTCCCGGTGGGGTTGAAGCCGTTATCGGCCTGCAAGGTGTAGTCTGAGCTGGCTGGATCTGTGGGGCCGCGCGTGCAGTTGATCGTCACGGTCCACGCGCCGTCTGTGGGATTCGGGTCGTTCTCAAAGTACACCGTCTGCACAGGCGTCGCCGTGGCGTTGCAGATCAGCGCGGCCCAGGCCGGTGCCGCGCCCAGCAGGGACAGGCAGGCCGCAGCGGCGAGGCGCCAGGGTTTGGTGTCAATCATCGTTTGACACCACTGCAGCGTACCGGGCCTACCCGGGCGATATCCTCAAGGTTGCCGGGCGGCAACTCCACCGCAAATGTGCAGGTAGCCCCGTTCCATTTCAGGCGCAGGCGGTTCTGGGCCTGCAGCCCGGTGACAAAGGCCTCGCCGCGGCGAGCGGTAAAAAACTCTTTCTTGTCGCCGATCAGCTCAACCTCTGCACCCGAGGGCGCCGGCTCGCCATCGTCCAGCTCAATACGAATCAAGGCGCCCCGTCCTGAGCGGACGGGAAACGCGATCTTGACCGCACCCCGAAGCGCCGGCACGGCTTCGAGCTCGATGGAGTCGAGTTCGGCGCTGATCGGCAGCTCGCTCGGATCCAGGCGTACGCTGTTGCGCTGGAACGGTAGCAGGCGCGGCAGCAGCGCGACGCCGTCTGAATTGGTTCGGGTCAGGGTACTGCCCTGGAAGCCCACGCCCACGTTGGCATAACCTGGCACCTCGACAATGGCAAAGCTTTCCTGTACGCGGCGCGTGGCAAAGACTTGGCCTTCGGCCGCCACCATGCCCCCGATCAGGCCCAGGCGCAGGTTTTGCTGGCTCTCTCCATTGCTGACGTCAGCCGAAAACAGGCCCTTGGTGCCCTGGTAATAAGCGCCGCCTTCCGCATAGCGGCCGTCCGCACGGGAGCCCAGCGCCGTTCGCCAGCCCCAGCCGGTTTCGGCACTCACTGCTCGGCTGGCGTTTACATATCCTTCGGTGCTTCCACTGCGGGTAGTGACACCTGCGGCGATGGTGACCCGATTTTCAAGCGGCACGATCAGGGTGGCGCCCACTGAGGTCCCCGAGCTGATGCCGCTGAGGCGGGTGGCGCTCAAAGTCAGGGCTGCGCGTTGACCGAGGCGCAGGGTGTAATTCACACTGAGAGTGTTGAGCTTTCCGAGGTCGTAGTTGTCAAAGCCAGCGTAACTCACGTTGAAGGCGCCGAAGTTGTCGCTGCTGTAGCTGTAACTGGCGGTGGTTTGCAGGCGGGGCGATGGCGTATCGATACCGATTTGCCGGTAGCCGCGCGATGCGCCTTCCGCGCTGAGTGACACGCCGTGCCGCAGTCCGCTGCGCTCGACCCCGACCATCCAGTTGGTGCCTTGGCCCGCCGCGTCGCTGCGGCTGGCCGAAAACGCTGTCTGCCCCAGCATCTGGAAGGGCAGCTCATAGCTGGCGCCGGCGCCGGCGCGCATCAGAGACTTCGACCATTCGCCGTTGGCCTCGACCGTGAGGCTTTTGCTCAGACCCTGGCGCCAGAGGCCAGAAACGAAGCGATCACCATAGTCGGCATTCTCGAGCCCGAGATCGCGGCGTACGGCCCCCAGCTCAAAGCTCCAGTCGCTGAGGTTTTCTTCCAGCAGGTTGGCATTGCTGAAAAAAGACTGGGTAATGACGGTCTCCCGGCCCAGGATGTCGCGCACCACCACGCGGGCTTCCCCGGCGCCGGTCAACGCGGGAAAGTTGTCGATACTGAAGGGGCCGGATGGGACCTTGGAAGTTTGCCGCAGTGCGTCGTTGACATAGAGCTCAACGGTGCTGGGCGCCGCCGACAGGCCGGTCACCGTGGGAATGGGCTGGGTGACGAAGCCTGGTTGCAGCGAGAAGTTTTTGCTGAACTGGATCCCGCCGAAATACACCTGGCGTCCCGAAATGCCGGTTCGCGTGCTGCTGTCACCCAGTCGCAGGGAGCTGTTGCTGTCCAGGAAATTCCGGGTGTAGGTGGTTTCAAGCCGACGCCATGAGGCCTTGAGCGTCGGGTCCTGGCTGATGAGGTTGCGACCCACGTAGCTGCTTGTCAACAGCCCCATCTCGCCCGACACGCCGAATTCAGTCAGGGCACCCAGGTCTTTCGAGTCCATGGTGTTGCCGCCGACGCGGTTGCGGGTGGTGATGTAGTTCAGGTCATAGTTGGCAAATGCGGCGGGAATCGACGGTGACAGCGGAGGGCGCATGGCCGATTCCTGCGTCAGGCGCACGGCGTTGAAGGCGGCCGGCGAAAACACCAGATCCACTGACTGGTCGGCAAAATTCAGCCGCGCTTCGAATCCCGGAATAGCAGACAGCGGAAACCACTTTTGGCCCTGGAAATCAACGTCCTGCGCGCTGGGCCGATGGTTCAGCCGCCACTCTTCAAAGGCATCTTCCGGCGCATACAGGATGCCGTTGCGCTCAAGCAGGGTCCAGACGCCGCCCTTGGTGCTGTTGATGAAGACTTCCAGCGGAAGGAGCCGGTCGCTGGATGACCGGGCCGCTGGCGGCGCATTAGAGGAGGCGGGTGTCTGGGCGTGTGCCAGCAGGCCGTAACAAAGGCCTGCAATGCCAATCGCTACGGGGTGTTTTCGTAAAGTCCACCAGCGCCTCATTGAAATCGGGTACCAAATCAAGGCAGCGTGATGCTGGTCGTCAGGCTTTGTCCGTCATCAAAGGTCACCACCAGTTGGGCGTCCCCTTTTGTAAGGGCCTGCTCTGCCTTAAGCCCGACCGTTTTACGGGCACCGGGCAGGATGTAACTGCCACCCTCAAACCGGGCCAGGACTTGTGTGCTGCGCGTAACGGTCGCTTCCCGTATCTGGGCGTAAGCCGTACCGGTATTGCTGCATTGCAGGTTGAGGGTTTTGGCGTCCGCCAGCTGGTTAGTGCAACTAACCTGGCGTTTGGCCACAGGGGGCGTGATGAACACGGGCATGCTCAAGGCCAGCGCGATGGGAACCTGAATGCCAGTTGCGGGTACAGCTTCAGGAACTTCGCGAATGATCATGCGATAGGTCAGCTGCCGGCTTGCATCTGCGGGTTTCAGCAGGGCAAGGCGTACCACTTGCCGGGCCTTGGGTGCCAGCTTGATGATGGGAGGGGCCAGGATCAGATCTTCGGTCAGGACGAGTTCGTCAGTACCGTCGGGTTTCTGGGTCCAGGTGTTGATGTCAGCCTGCAGCACGACTTCGGTATCGGCTTCGTTGGACAGTGTGACGGCGATGGCGCGATCGCGCGGGGTCATGTAGAGCCGCACCGGTGTCACGGAAAAAACGCCTGCCGTAGCAGCCGCCCAAGGCCCCAGCAGGCTTAGCAGGAAGGCGTAGGTAACAAGCTTGCTTCGGCGCTGTGAGACGTTCATCCTCAGAAGGATACCAGCATCTCAACCGATTTAGAGAGGTTACCGGCATGGGCGAGGTGCAGTGCCGTCACGGTACCGCGGTCATCCTGAAGCCGCAAACGGGCCTGTTTTTCAACCGCTGCGGCATCTGTGTCAAGGGCGTAACGCCGGCTTTCGATTTCCCAGCCGTCATCCGATTCTTCATCGGCCGTGGCCACCTGGCGCTGGTCTTGAAGCCGGCAGGTAAAGCGGGCGCCAGGGTCGTTGCGGGACAACTCATTGCGGCAGTAGTCGGGCAGCAGGGAGTCCCGCGTGGGCCGGTAACCGGGCATGAAGCGGGCATCCCCTAGGCTGCGGACTTGCGAGATATTGACAAAGACATTCGAATTGCAGGTCACCTGTACCGAGGCGCCGCTGCCGCCAGAGCCGGTGGCGCTGGTACAGGCGTTGCCATTGCCGGTGGTGTTTCCCGGGACGTTCAGCGTGATCTGGACCGACAACTGCCCCGCCGCCGCGCCCGCAAAGCAGGCAGCAGCGGCAAGCATCAGGAGAACACCGAAGGCGGCCTTGCGGATCATGACTGTCGACGTGGCTGACATCAAGCCCGGGGGGCGATCAGTAGGTGATCGTCAGGGTCTTGGTCTTGTTGGTCGCGGCGGTATTGGTGCAAGTCGCCGTGGCGCAGGTACCAGCCTGGCCGGCGGCCATGGTGCCGTTGACCGTGAAGGCCTGGTCGGTGCCGTTGCCGGTGCCCGCAGCAGCGCTCAGTGCCAGGGTATAAGCCAGGTTGACGGCATCATCGGTCACGCCGGAGTTGCTCAGTGCCAGGGTGTAAGGCAGGGAGTTGGTGCAACGAACATTGAAACCGCCGCCGGTGGAGGTGGCCGCCGTGGTCTGGAACGAGGTGTAGTTGAACACCACGTTGTTGATGACCGCGCCGGTGGCGGCGTTGGTGGAGTTGATCTCGCACTTCGAGGTCAGGTTGATCACCACGTTGAAGGTGCCGGCAGCCGTGGCAGCGTAAGCAGGCAGGGTGGCGATAGCGGCAAGGCCGAGGGCGATTACTAAAATGAGCTTTTTCATGACTGTTCTCCAGTTAAAAAACGAATAACAAACAAGGGAAATGTGAAGGTGAATGGACTGTAACTAGATATTTCTGAAATCGGGTGATTTGTATCTGTAACAGCGCACTCTAGTGGGGAATTTGTCACGTCAAACCGTTGAAATTATTGGATTTATTCATAAATAGAGTCAAAAGACTTACAAGTAACAAGCGTAAATACTGCCGTCTGAAACGGCTTTTTCTTTCCGGATCCAGTGAATCAGTAACAAACCTGAAACAACCATGCCTCAAACCATGCAGAAACAAACCCTGTCTTTTCAAGCCGAAGTCGCGCAGCTGCTCAAGCTGGTCACGCACTCCCTGTACTCGAACCCGGACATCTTCTTGCGCGAGCTGGTTTCCAACGCGTCGGATGCCTGCGACAAGCTGCGCTTCGAAGCGTTGAACGATGCGTCGCTGTATGAAAGTGATCCCGAGCTCAAGGTGAAAGTGAGCTTTGACAAGGCGGCCGGTACGTTGACCATCACCGACAACGGCATCGGCCTGTCGCAGCAGGAAGCCATCGACAACCTCGGCACGATTGCCAAGAGCGGCACGCGCGACTTCATGGCCAAACTCTCGGGCGACCAGAAGAATGACGCGCAGCTGATCGGCCAGTTCGGCGTCGGGTTTTATTCGGGCTTTATCGTGGCCGACCGCATCGCAGTGGAAAGCCGCCGCGCCGGCCTTCCGGCAAACCAGGGTGTGCGTTGGAGCAGCGACGGCACTGGCGAGTTTGAAGTCAGCGAGCTCGAACGCGCCGAGCGCGGAAGCAGCATCATCCTGCACCTGAAAGAAGAGTCGCTCGACTACCTGAACGCCTGGAAACTCAAAGGCATCATCAACAAATACTCCGACCACATTTCGCTGCCCATCCTGATGCAGAAAGAAGCATGGAAGGAAGGCGAAAACGACCAGCCCGGCGAGATGGTGGTGACCGGCGAATGGGAAACCGTCAACCAGGCCGCGGCGCTGTGGACGCGCGCCAAAAAAGACATCACGCAAGACCAGTACGACGAGTTCTACAAGCAGATCAGCTACGACAGCGAAGCGCCGCTGGCCACCACGCACAACCGCGTGGAAGGCGCCACCGAATACACGCAGCTGCTGTTCATCCCGGCCAAGGCGCCCATGGACATGTTCAACCGCGACAAGGCTGCGGGCGTCAAGCTCTACGTCAAGCGCGTCTTCATCATGGACGACGCCCAGGCGCTGATGCCGACCTACCTGCGCTTCGTCAAGGGTGTGGTGGACTCGTCCGACCTGCCGCTCAATGTCTCGCGCGAATTGCTGCAGGAAAGCCGCGCCGTCAAGGCAATCCGCGAAGGCTGCACCAAGCGCGTGTTGTCGATGATTGAAGACCTGGCCGCCAATGACGCCGACAAGTTCAAGGCTTTTTATGGCGAGTTCGGCGCCGTGCTCAAGGAAGGCCTGGGCGAAGACTTTGCCAACCGCGAGCGACTGGCCAGGCTGCTGCGCTTTGCCAGCTCAACGACGGATACCGTCAGCGTGGGCTTTGCCGACTACAAAGCCCGCATGAAGGAAGGCCAGGACGCGATCTACTACATCACCGCCGACACACTGGCCGCGGCAAAGAACAGCCCCCAGCTCGAAATTTTCCGCAAGAAAGGCATCGAAGTGCTGTTGATGGCCGACCGCGTGGACGAGTGGGCGCTCAATTACCTGCACGACTTTGACGGCACGCCGCTGCAGTCGGTCGCCAAGGGGGCGGTAGACCTGGGCAAGCTGCAGGACGAAGACGAGAAGAAGGCCGCCGAAGAGGCGCAGACACAGTTCAAGCCCATCCTCGACAAGCTGAAAGAAGCATTGAAAGACAAAGCCAAGGATGTGCGCGCCACCTCGCGCCTCGTCGACTCACCTGCCTGCCTTGTGGTGCAGGACGGCGACATGTCGACCCAGCTGGCCCGCATGCTCAAGCAGGCCGGCCAGGCCGTGCCCGAGTCCAAGCCCATCCTGGAAGTCAATGCCCAGCACCCGCTGGTCAAAAAGCTCGAGGCTGGCGTGGACGGTGCGCATTTTGACGACCTGGCCCACATCCTGTTTGACCAGGCCTTGCTGGCCGAAGGCGGCATGCCTGAAGACCCGGCGGCATACGTGCGCCGGGTGAACGCGTTGCTGGTGTAGGCACCGCGCGCCGGCTGAGCGAATACAGGGCCTCCAGAAAGGCGGAGAGAGGCCTTTTTGTGAGTCAATTCGGCCTCTGGCCCTTTAAGGGTGTGCGCGAGCAGCTATTAAATTCATAGCGACAGCATGGACATGGCTGACTGCCTGGAGAGAGCCAGCAGTCCCTCAGCACACCAGCGGCGGATCCTGCATGGCCTCGGTTTGCTCTTCCAGCATGTCGACCTGGCTCTTCCAGTAGTCGCTGGAGCCGAACCAGGGGAAGTTGATCGGGAAGATCGGGTCATGCCAGCGCTGCGCCAGCCAGGCGCTGTAGTGCACCAGGCGCAGCGTGCGCAGCGGCTCGATCAGCGCAAGCTCACGCCGGTCGAATTCGCGAAACTCCTCATACCCGTCCACCAGCGCACCCAACTGGCGGGTGCACTGCGCGCGGTCGCCTGACACCAGCATCCACAAATCCTGCACCGCCGGCCCCGTACGCGCATCGTCCAGGTCGACAAAATGCGGGCCGGCCAGCGGCAGGCCCTCGGGCGTCCACAAGATGTTGCCGGGGTGGCAGTCACCGTGCAGGCGCAGGTTTTTCACGTCGCCCACGCTTTCAAATATTGTTTGCGCCACCAGCATGGCTTCTTCAAAGGCCTTGCGCCAGCGCGACTCCATGTCCAGCGGGATGTAGCCGTGGGAACCTTTGGCACCATGGTCGCTGCCCGCCAGCAGGATGTCGCGCGAGGCATAACCAAAGGTTTGCAGGTTCAGGGCCGGCCGGTGCGCAAAGGGCTTGGCGCTGCCGACGGTGTGGATGCGGGCCAGGAAACGGCCTATCCACTCCAGCACTTCCAGGTTGTCCAGCTCGGGCCGCCGCCCGCCGCGGCTGGGCGAAACGCTGAAACTGAAGCCCTTGAAGTGGTGCACGGTGCGGCCTTCCAGCACCAGCGCGCCCACCACCGGTATCTCGGCGGCCATCAGCTCGGCGGCAAAGGCGTGTTCTTCGGCAATCTGTTCGTCGGTCCAGCGGTCCGGCCGGTAAAACTTGGCCACCACGACATCGCCCGCCAGGTCGGCGTCACCCACGGGGCTCTCCAGGTGAATCTGGTAAACCCGGTTCTCGTAGCTTGAAAGTGCCATCAGGCGGCCGTCGCCCAGCAAACCGACGCTGGCCAGCGCATCGAGCACCACGTCGGGTGTCAATGTCTCGTACGCGTGCAGCGTTGCGTGCGCCTCAGCCTTGTGTTTTTCTGTCATGCCTGATTGTCGGCGCAGATGATGGTGCGCTGCCAGCAGGGGCTTGTAATCGCCTGTTTCTCGGATGAAAAAGGCCTGTGGCCCAATGAAAACGAGCGCGAACAGCTATAAAAACCATAGCGCCTGTCCGTTGAAGGCGGAAAGAATCAGGGCTGCAGGATGTGGCCGGTGCGCGGGTCTCCCTTGCCGGCCAGCACTTCCTGGTAAGCGGCTTGCACCGCAACTTGCCCGGCATGCCGCTGGGCGATGAGCCAAGGCGTTTTGGCGCCCGTCACTTGCCGCGTGAAATCCCGCCAGGCGCGCACCAGCTGCTTTCCAAAGCCTTCTTTGCCCCAGTCGGTGATGCGTTTCTTGACCTGCGAAGGCGCAAAGAACAGCGTGGGCCGGGGGCCGGGCAACTCCTTGGCGCTGCCTTTGGCGGCCAGGTCGTCCACATGCGTGCCGCCTATCGAGCAGTTGTAGCGAAGCTGGCCAAAGCGGCTGTGAATGCGCTGGCGCAGGCTGGCGCTGCCCGCGAAGTCGACGTAAACGCAAGCCGTGTCGGCGCCAATCGCGTCGAGCTGGTCATAGGTCACCACACGGCTGTAGCACCCCAGGCTTTCACAAAAAGCGACGTTGCCTGGCGACGTGAGGGCGATCACCTCGATGCCCGGCCGCTTGGCCAGCTGGAAAGCCGTGCCATACGCCGTCTTGCTGGAGGCGCTGGACAGCAGCATGGCATTGGCACCGAAGAAGCCGTTGTCCGCCAGGAAGTCGTCAATCAGGAAGGAGGTGATGAACAGCGGCCGCAGAAGCGACTGCACATCTTCGGTGGCCGCGTCATAAAACGGGTCCGCGCTGCAGCGCATGTACTGGTTGTAGGCGACCGGCAGGGGCCGCCGGTGCGCAGCGCCGTCGAAAAAACCGGCGGGCGTCACGCGCGCCGGCTGCAGCACCAGCTCGCTGGCCATGGGGTAGTAGCCGTAAAACTTCTCCCCCACAGCCACGCCTTCGCATTGCGACTCCGCCACCACGGCAAAACCCCAGACGGGGATGCTGCCCCAGCTCTCTTCGCCGGTCGGGAAAAACTGCCAGTAGTTCATCGCGTCACCGAAGGCCGCATAGGTGATGTTGTTGGAGGTCAGCGCAAATGATTCGATGCCGAGCCGCACCTGGCCGGGCGTGAGCGGCAGAGGCGCATCGGTATGCCAGCGGGTTTCGGCAAGGGCGTCCTTTCGGACCTGGAAGGTGGTTGAAGCTGCGGTGTTCATGCGCACACCGTAAATGAAACGGCCCGCCGGTTCAACACCGGCGGGCCGCATTAGTGACACCCCCCCGTCCAAGCTCACTGCGTGTAGCTTGTTCCCCCCTCGAGGGGGCGGCGCCTGGGGCCGGCGAAGCCGGACCCTCGGCCCCCACTGGTGAATACCCCGCTGGGTTACGTCACTGAACTCTTCAATCCAGCATGAGCCGGGGCTCTATTACTTCAGGGTGATCACAACATCAATGTTGCCGCGGGTGGCGTTGGAGTACGGACAAACCTGGTGGGCTGCATCCACCAGCGCTTGTGCAGCGGCGCGGTCCATGCCGGGCAGGGTGATGTCCAGGCGCACGGCGATGCCGTAGCCGTTCGGGATCTTGCCGAGGTCAACGCTGGAGTCGATGGAAACGTCTGCAGGCACGTCGATTTTCTTCATGCCGCCGACAGCCTTCATCGCGCCGATGAAGCAGGCTGCGTAGCCGGCAGCAAACAACTGCTCGGGGTTGGTGCCGGTGCCGGCGGTGCCGGGCGAGCTCAGCGTGACGTCCAGGCGGCCGTCGTCGGTCTTGGACTTGCCGTCACGGCCGCCGGTGGTGTGGGCGTGGGCGGTGTAGAGAACTTTTTCGAGTGTGGTCATGGTGGCTTCCTTTGGAAAATACCCCGGATCGGGGCGGGTTAAAAATTCAGTGAAATGGTGAAAGAAATCAGGCGGTGAGGCGGTTGCGAAACGACTGCACCTGCTGCGTCAGCGACACCAGCTCGGGAATCGAGCATTGGGTGGCGCTCAGGATGCAACCCGGAATCTTGGCGGCCTTGGCCTTGAGCTTGCGGCCAGCCGCCGTCAGCGTGATGTGAACGCGGCGCTCGTCTTCCACCGCGCGGATGCGTGATACCAGCCCGGCGGATTCCATGCGCTTGAGCAGCGGGGTCAGCGTGCCCGAGTCCAGATAGAGCCGTTCACCGAGTTCCGAGACCGTCAGGCCGTCTTGCTCCCACAGCACCAGCATCGCGAGGTATTGCGGGTACGTGAGGCCCAGCTCTTCGAGCAGGGGCTTGTACAGCTTGGTCATGGCCAAAGAGGTGGAATACAGCGCAAAACACAGCTGGTTGTCCAGCTGCAGCATGGCGTCAGTGGCATTGGCGGTGTCGGTTTTGTTGGGCATAGGATGAATTATAGCGAGCAATTAAATTGTGTGCAAGTTAATTGTTTCCGGATGTTCCATGCCGACTTCCAGGGGCTTTGCACCGGGGCCGCCTGTACCGGGGGCGCGCCACTAAACTTGAGGCCATGCAAACACCCAGCACCGCGCGCGCGGCAAAGCCTTCGAAGGGCTCAGGAAAGCCCGCATCCGCAGCACAAATCATCGAAGAACTTCGCCCCGGCCAGTCGATCGAGCTGCTCAAGGAACTGCACATCCTCACGCGCGAAGGCAAGCTCAACCAGGACACGCGGCGCAAGCTCAAGCAGGTCTATCACCTGTACCAGTTCATCGAGCCCTTGCTCAATGAGGTGGCTGCGGAGAAGGCCGCCTTCAGCCTGGCCGACCACGGCGCCGGCAAGTCCTACCTGGGCTTCATCCTGTACGACCTGTTCTTTAATGTCGCGCACCGCGGCGAAAAAACCGCAGGCCATGTGTACGGCATTGAAACGCGTGCCGAGCTGGTTGAAAAGTCACGCGTGCTGGCCCAGCGGCTGGGTTTTGCGCGCATGTCGTTCCTGAATCTGTCGGTGCAGGAGGCCACCACTTCGGCTGAACTCCCGCCCACCGTGGACATCGTCACCGCCCTGCATGCCTGCGACACCGCCACCGATGACGCCATTGCATTCGGGCTGGCCAAAAATGCCCGCCACATGGTGCTGGTGCCGTGCTGCCAGGCTGAAGTGGCCGGTGTGCTGAAAAAAAGCCGTGCGCTGTCACTGTCTCGCACGCCGCTGGCCGAACTCTGGCGGCACCCGCTGCACACGCGTGAATTCGGCAGCCAGATCACCAATGTGTTGCGCTGCCTGCAGCTCGAAGCCAACGGCTACCAGGTCACCGTGACCGAGCTCGTGGGCTGGGAGCATTCGATGAAGAACGAACTCATTCTTGCCAGCCGGCCTGCGCAGCCGCAGGCCGGTAAAACCCGTGCCGCCCAAGCGCGTTTGCGTGAGGTGCTTGAAGAGTTGGGCCTGGGTGAACTGACCGCCCGCTTTGCGGTGCAGGCCGAGCCAGCCTAGAGCAGGGCCGGCGCTTCGCTGCGGCGCTCTGCCGCCAGCACCCGGATGGTGGTGATCAGCTGGTGCTGAGCCTCGGTGGGCGCCATGTCGGCGCGCAGCGTCAACCCCACCAGCTCTTCGGTGCCGGCCATGCTGACGGGCAGGCGCACCAGCGTGCCCTTGTCCAGGTCCGGCCGCACAGCCCCCAGCGGCGAAAGCCAGACTGCATCGCTTTGCTGCGTGTAGCCGCGTGCGATGGACACCGACAGCGTTTCGACCAGGCGCACGGGGGGCGGCAGGCCGCGTGTGAGGAAAAATCCGTCGGCGGTATGGCGTATGGCCGTGCCCTGCGTGGGCAGGATCGTGGTGAAGGCCTGCAAGCCGACCAGCGGATCGGCCTTGCGCCCTGCTTGCGCCAGCAGCGGGTGGTCGGGGCGTACCGCCAGTACCAGTGGGTCGGCATACAGGTGCTCAAACGTCAGGCCCAGCATATGGGCCGGTTCGGCAAAACGCCCAATCACCAAATCCAGCGCGCGCTGGCGCAGGCTGGCCAGCAGTTCTGGGTTGGCGCCGGTCTGGATGCGCAGGCTGGTGTGCGCATCCGGCCCGGACTGGGCCTCTTGCCGCGCCAGCAGCAAGGGCATCAGCCACGGTGCCACCGTCGGCAGCACACCGATGGCAATCACCGCGCTGCCCTGCCGCCGCGTCTGCGCAACGCTGGCGACAGCTTCGCGCAGCGCGCTCACGCTGGCGCCGGCATGCCGCAAAAAGGCTTCGCCCTCGCGCGTGGGCACGGCGCCCTTGCGCCCGCGCTCAAACAATCGCACCGCCAGCAGGCCCTCAAGTTCTTTCAGGGTTTTGGATACGGCGGGCTGCGTGATGGCGAGCACGTCGGCCGCCTTTTGCAGGCTGCCATGCTGCGCCACCGCCAGAAAGCACTGCAGGTGCCGGTATTTGATGCGTTCATCGACCATGCTCCAATTTGACCATTTGGTTATGGATAAGTCGAGAAAATGTCAATATACATAACCATTGAGGCCGATTAAAGTCGCGGCAGCGTAGAAAAGCGCGCCGCGACCAGGGCGCCAGCGCATGCAACCCATTGGAGACATCGATGAAACCCGACCTGAACAACAGTTTTCTGGCCCCACGCGACTGGACCAGCCATTCGCCCCATATTTATCCCGGCTACAAATCCACCTTGCTGCGCGGCCCCAAGCAGCCGCTGGTGCCCATCAAGCAGGCGCTGGCGCAGCTCAATGCGCCCGTCTATGGCGCCGGGCAGTTCGGCCCGCTGGACAGCGACCTGACCAAAAACGCCGTCATGAATGGCGACCCGCTGGGTGAACGCATCATCGTCACCGGCCGCGTGCTGGACGAAGACGGCCGCCCCGTGCGCAACACGCTGGTGGAAGTCTGGCAAGCCAATGCGGCGGGCCGCTACGTGCACAAGGTCGACCAGCACGACGCGCCGCTGGACCCGAACTTCCTGGGTGCCGGCCGCTGCATGACCGACAACGAAGGCCGCTACAGCTTCAAGACCATCAAGCCCGGTGCCTACCCCTGGGGCAACCACCCCAACGCCTGGCGGCCGCAGCATATTCACTTCTCGCTGTTTGGTGATTACTTCGCCAGCCGCCTGGTGACGCAGATGTATTTCCCCGGCGACCCGCTGCTCGGCTACGACCCCATGTACATGGGCGCGCCCGAAAGCGTGCGCGAGCTGATGGTCTCGAAATTCAGTCTCGACGTGACCCAGCCCGACTACGCGCTCGGTTATGTGTTCGACATCGTGCTGCGCGGCCCCAAAGCCACGCGTTTTGAATAAGCGGCAGGAAGACAACGCCATGACGACTACAAGCCCACTTAAACAAACCCCTTCGCAAACCGTCGGCCCCTTCTTTGCCTATGGCCTCACACCTACGCAATACGGCTACGACCTCAAAAGCCTGTTCACGCCCGTGCTGGCCCAGCCGAATGCCAAGGGCGAGCACATCCGTATCACCGGCCAGGTGTTTGACGGCGCCGGCAATGCCGTGATGGACGCGATGGTCGAGATTGCCCAGCCCGACGGCAGCGGGCAGCCCATCTCGTCGGTGGCCGATGCCGAAGCACGCGGCTTCACCGGCTTTGGCCGCTGCGGCACCGGCACCCTGCCGCAAAGCCATTACGAATTCTTCACCGTCAAGCCCGGCGCTGTGGCGGGGCAAGCACCGTTCATCAACGTCTGCGTCACCATGCGCGGCCTGCTGGTGCATACCTTCACGCGTATCTACTTTGATGATGAGGCGGAAGTGAACGGCAAAGACGCGGTGCTGGCCAGCGTGCCGGCCGAACGGCGTGCCACCCTGGTTGCCCAACGCGACATGACGGGCGCCGGACCGGTTTACCGATTCGACATCCGCATGCAGGACAGCGCGGCCGGCAAGGAGACGGTGTTCTTCGACCTGTGAGTGTGGACCGGGGTTGTGCGGCTGGCCTTGTCTGCTATCAATAAGATAGCTTGTTGCGCTCGTCCCTATTGGCCTACGCCCACTTTTCTTATAAGAACCGCCCGTAAGGCTACAGCCATGCGGCCATGGCGGCAACGCCGCCATGAAGGTTGTTACGCACGCTGGTGTACAGGCGCGGCCCGCACACGCTATAAAACAGGCCATCACCATCAAGAGGCCTGCCATGACCATTCATCTGGACCACTTCATCGTATCGGCGCGAGACAAGGTGGCTTCGGCCAGGTTTTTGGCAGAGCTGCTCGGCGTGCGGTGGGCTGAAACCACGATAGGGCCTTTTTCAGCCGTCTACATCAACGACGGCTTGACGCTGGACTTCATCGACACCGACGAAGACTTTCCCGTCGAGCATTTCTGCTTTCGCGTGAGCGAGCAGGAATTCGATGCGATCCTGGGGCGCATCCAGGCGGCAGGAATCCAATACCGTAGCTCGGTTCGCGGCCCCATGGACATGCAGGTCAGCACATACCTTGGCGGCAAGGGCATCTACTGGAACGAGCCCGAAGGACACCAGTGGGAGATGCTCACGGTGAGTTATGCGCGTGGATGAGATCCACCCCCGTCCAGGCTCACTGCGTGTAGCCTGTTCCCCCCTCAAGGGGGCGGCGCCTGGGGCCGGCGAAGCCGGACCCTCGGCCCCCGCTGGTAAATAACTTCGCCCCTGTTACGCTCCTGAATTCTTAACCCAGCATGAGCCGCGGGACTGGCTTTGCCAGACCGCAGGCGGGCGGCCCCCTTGGGGGGCAGGGAGCTACACGAAGTGAGCGACCGTGGGGGCTCAGTCACCCTCCCCGTAATCGTGATCCGGGTGATTGACGGTGCCCAGCTTCCAGTAACCGCGGCCCACGATGTGTCCACGCTCCATGCCCAGCTCTTCAATCAGCAACTTGCGAATGCGGCGCATGGCCGCGGCCTCGCAGGCCAGGTAAATGCGCGTGCCGGGTGCGGGCGCGCCGGCTTTGCGCAACGCGGCTTCCAGTGCCTGGCCAGCCTGCGTGTTGTCACTGCCGCGTGCGGTCCAGTGCGCTTCTACTTTGGCAGCACTGTGCAGCGCGCGTTCTTCCGCCGCATCCACCACTTCGACCAGCACGCGCGCCTGCGCCGTGGCGGGTAGGGCGGCCAGAATGGTTTCAAACGCGGGCAAGGCACTGTCGTCACCGATCAGGAAATGCGCAGGCGCATCCAGCTGAACTTTGTAGCCAGGGCCGGGGCCCATCAAATACAGCACCTGGCCCGGTTGAGCCTGCGCAGCCCAGGTGGAGGCAGGGCCGTCGCCGTGCAGCACAAAATCCACATCGACCTCGTGCACATCGTTGCGCACTGCCAGCGGCGTGTAAGTGCGCATGGACTTCGGCCGCGGCCCATCGGGCAGTGGGCGCTCGGGCTCGGTCTGACCTGGCTCAGGAAAAATCAGTTTCATGTAGCAGGCCGGGTCGGCCACCTCAAAGCCTTCCAGCTCAGCGCCTTGCAGCGTGATGCGGCGCATCAGCGGGCTCAAGGTTTGCACGCGGGTGACCTGCACATGGCGCGGCGGCCGGCGCTTGCGCGGCGCGGCGTCGGGAGAAGGGACGGCTGCTGAGGGTGTTGTGGACATGGTGTCTTTCAGGGAGGGCGGCGCATGCTGCGGCCCACAGGTTAAAACTCTAATTGAGAATAATTATCATCTGATTGCAATGGACTGATGGTTTGCAGGGGAAAGACTGGCACGCGTCCTACTTGAGGCGCAACTCTGCTGCAGTAGAGTAAGGACGGGCAAAGTAAAAAGCTCGGGCGTGAGCTGTTACCCATGCCCCAAGGCCTCCGGCCCCCGGCGTTACCCCATTCCCCGTTTTCCGTCCCCCGTTTCCATTTGCCACTTCATCTCCAGCGTATGACCACCATCGGAACCTCCGCTTTCCCCGCGCCACCCAAAGTCGTGCAGGGCCGTCGGAGAGCTGAAGGGTGAACGAGGGGGCCACTGAATGAACTTCGCAGCACTGCTTTCCTGGGCGGACGACTCGTCGCTGCACGTGTTGCTGGCGGCCTGCATCGGCGTTGCCCTGGCGCTGGTGGTACACACGATAGGCGCTGTCGTGGTCCTGCGCCTGACGCGTTCCATGCCGGTCATGGCCCGGGTCGCAGAGCAATGCCGCTCTCCGGTGCAGGTGCTGCTGCCCCTGATTGCCCTGCAGATCGTCTGGCACAGCGCACCGGATACCTTTCCGCTGATCAACGGGGTGCGCCATGCCAATGGCCTGCTGCTGCTCGCCGCCCTGACCTGGGCGGGCATGCGCGCGGCGCGCGGGGCCGCACTGGGCGTGATCGGCCTGCACCCGGTCGATGTGGAGGACAACCTCAACGCCCGCCGCATCCATACGCAGACCCGCATGCTGGCGCGCACCGCCATGTTCATCGTGCTGCTGACGGGGCTGGCCTTGATGCTGATGACCTTTCCCGGCGCGCGCCAATTCGGGGCCAGCCTGCTGGCTTCGGCGGGTGTGGCGGGGCTGGTGATCGGTATCGCGGCGCGGCCCGTGTTCAGCAACCTGATTGCCGGCCTGCAGCTGGCGCTGGCGCAGCCCATCCGCCTGGACGACGTGCTGATCGTGCAGGGCGAATGGGGCCGGGTGGAGGAGATCACCGGCACTTACGTGGTGCTAAAAATCTGGGACGAGCGGCGCCTGATCGTTCCGTTGCAGTGGTTCATTGAAAACCCGTTCCAGAACTGGACGCGCACCGGCGCCCAGATCATCGGCACGGTCTTTATCTGGGTTGACTACCGCACGCCCCTGGCCCCGCTGCGCGACGCGGCACGGCGCGCCTGCGAGGAAGCGCCCGAGTGGGACAAGCGGCTGTGCCTGCTGCAGGTGGTGGAGGCGGGCGAGCGCAGCATGCAGCTGCGGGTGCTGGTGACCTCCGCCAACTCCAGCCTGAACTGGGACCTGCGCTGCAAGGTGCGCGAGGCGCTGGTGGACTTCATGCAGCGCGAATACCCGCAGCATTTGCCGCTGGTGCGTACGGAGTCGGCCGAGTCGCGGCAGCCGGCGGAACTGCCGGTGGCCGGCCCGGCCGGCGAGCTCAGGCGGCCCTGAGCCGGGCGGGCTGCTGGCCCTCGCCCACGCAGCGCATGAAGGCATGGCTGTCGATCAGCGGAAAGCCTTTGGCGTCCGGCAACTGGTAGTGCCACCATTCGTTGGGGTGGTGCACAAAGCCTGCTTCCAGCATGACCGTGAGCAGCCGCATGCGGTTGACCTGGACGGCCACAGGGTGTGCCGTGTGAAAGTGATGGGACCCGTGCGTCATGGTGTCGACCGGCGTGCCCATGTCCAGCTCCTGCCCGTCGTGCGCCAGCAGCGTGACATCAAGCGCCACGCCCCGTGTGTGGTTGGAGCCCTTGGCCGGATCGGCGATGTAGGCGGGGTTGGGCGCCACGGCCCAAAGTGCCTCCTGCGCTTCCTGCGGCCTGAAGGCGTCGAAAATCTTGAGCTGAAAGCCCATGTCTTTTGCGGCCGCTATGGCTTTGCGCAGGCCGGCGTCTGCCTGCGGATGCAAGAAGCACAGCGGGCTGTCATAAATCACCTGGCCGGTGAAGTTGTTGGTGCTTGCGTAGATCAGGTCGATCACCACGCCATGACTGGCTTCTGTGACAGGAACGAGCGGTGAAAGATTTTCCATGGGCGGGTGATATTTATAAAAAATAAGGCTGCAGGCCAATAGGGTCGTGCGCAAGCAGCTACCAAAAGTATAGCAACTGACGGACCTATTGGAACGCGACTTCCGAAAAGCTGCGCAGCTTGCGGCTGTGCAGCTGCGTGATGCCTTCGGCGCGCAGTAGCTCGATGGCACGGATGCCAATGCGCAGGTGCTGGTCGACGCGCTCGCGGTAGAAATGGTTGGCCATGCCGGGCAGCTTGATCTCGCCGTGCAGCGGCTTGTCGCTCACGCACAGCAGGGTGCCGTAGGGCACGCGAAAGCGAAAGCCGTTGGCGGCAATCGTTGCGCTTTCCATGTCCAGTGCCACGGCGCGGCTCTGGCTGAAGCGGCGCTGCGGCTGGTTGCCCGGCAGCAGCTCCCAGTTGCGGTTGTCGGTGGAGGCCACGGTGCCGGTGCGCATGATGCGCTTGAGGTCGGGGCCCACGGCGTGGGTCACGTCAGCCACGGCTTTTTCCAGCGCGACCTGGATTTCAGCCAGCGCCGGGATCGGCACCCACAGCGGCAGCTCTTCGTCCAGTACGTGGTCTTCGCGCACATAGCCATGGGCCAGCACGTAGTCGCCCAGTTGCTGGCTGTTGCGCAGGCCGGCGCAGTGGCCCAGCATGATCCAGGCGTGCGGGCGCAGCACGGCGATGTGGTCGGTGATGTTCTTGGCGTTCGCCGGGCCCACGCCGATGTTGACCATGGTGATGCCGGTGCGGTCGGCGCGTAGCAGGTGGTAGCCCGGCATTTGCGGCAGGCGGGGCGGCTGCACGCCAAGCTCGTCGCCGGCCTCGGCGGGCAGGCCGGCGCGCCGGGTCACCACGTTGCCGGGCTCGATGAAGGCGGTGTACTCGCTGTCCGGGTCGGCCATGGCTTCATGGCCCAGGCGCACGAACTCGTCGATGTAGAACTGGTAGTTGGTGAACAGCACGAAGTTCTGGAACCAGTGCGGCGAAGTGCCGGTGTAGTGGCGCAGGCGCTGCAGCGAATAGTCGACGCGCGCCGCGGTGAACAGCGACAGCGGCTGCGGTTCGCCGGGCAGGGGTTCATACGTACCATTCGCGATGCCGTCGTCCATGGCGGCCAGGTCGGGCAGGTCGAACACGTCGCGCATCAGCATGCGGCGGGCTGCGTCCATACTGCCTTCAATATGGTCGTTCTCTGCAAATGAGAAATGGATGGGGATGGGCTGCGTGCTGGTGCCTATTTCCAGCTCCACATCGTGGTTCTGCATCAGCAGGCGGAACTGTTCAAGGTAATAGTTGCCGTAGAGGTCCGGCCGGGTCAGTGTGGTTTCAAAGCGGCCGGGACCGGCCACAAAACCAAAACTCAGCTGCGAGATGTCGGGCGTCTCCAGGATGGCGCGGGCCACGGTGTCGGTATGGATGCGCACGAAAGGGTAGCAGGCGCGCACATGGCCGGGCAGGGTTTCGCCGGCCACATAGCGCTGCATTGCATCGCGCAGGTGGGCAATCTGCTGGTCATAAATGGCGCGAACCTGTGCCAGTGCGGCGGCCGGGTCGCTGTAGCGGGTCGGGGCTATGAAAGGCGGCAGATAGGGCATGAAAAAAGCCTTGTTTTTATGGTGAAGGTCCATCAGGTGGTTTTCGCAAAGCGTAGCACCGCAGGGCATGCACATCATTGTGCTGCAAGTGCCGCGGCACACCCTAGAATGCCCTGATGAAACACCACAACCTTTCGGGGCACCTGCGCACGCTGGCGGCAGTCTTGCTCGGTACCCTGTGCCTGCAGGTGGCCCAGGCGCAGGCCCCGGCACCGGGCCGCGCTCCACAGGCGCCGGCCACCGCACCAGCCCAGATATCGCGCGACGCCCAGCGTGCCTATGAAACCACGCGCGACAAACTGGTGCAGATCCGCACCCTGCTGCGCAACTCCAACACCCAGGCCAGTGTGGGCTCGGGCTTTTTTGTGTCTGCGAACGGGCTCATCATCACCAACTTCCATGTGGCCAGCCAGCTGGCGCTGGAGCCCGAGCGCTATCGCGGCGTCTACGTGCCGGTGGACGGCAAGGAGGCCGAGGTTGAATTGCTCGCCTTTGACGTGCGCAACGACCTGGCGCTGCTGCGCGTGAAAACGCCGGCTACAGGAATGCCGCAGCTGGCTTTTCGCGGCGCGGACAGGCCCCTGGCGCGCGGCGAACGCATTTATTCATTGGGCAATCCGCTGGATATCGGGTTTGCCGTAACCGAGGGCACCTACAACGGCCTCGTGCAGCGCAGCTTTTACCCACGCATCTTTTTCGGCGGCGCGCTCAACCCCGGCATGAGCGGCGGCCCGGCTTTGGACGATGCCGGCCAGGTGGTCGGTATCAACGTATCCAAGCGGCTGGACGGCGACCTGCTGAGTTTTCTGATCCCCGCCGAATTCGCCCAGGCCTTGTTGGCCAAGGCCGCTTCGGCCAAGCCCATCACCAAACCGGCACATGCCGAGGTGGCGCGCCAGCTGGGCGAGCACCAGGCCCTGCTGACGCAAAAGTTCACCGCGGTGCCGCTCACCGCGCAAAAACATGGCGGCTACAGCGTGCCCGTGCCCGAAGATTCCCTGGCCCGCTGCTGGGGCCGCGGACGCGAGCCCGACTTCAAGGCCTTTGACCTGGAGCGCACCGACTGCCAGATTGACAGCCACGTGTTCGCGGGCGATTTCAACACCGGCTACATCCGCCTGCGCTACGAAGCCTACAACGCGCCCAAGCTGGGCCCCTTGCGTTTTGCCGTCATGTACTCGCAAAGTTTCGGCAATGAGTACTTCTCTACCCGGGGTTCACGCAAGGCCACGGCGGCCGAGTGCTCCGAACGCTTCGTCGAAACGGGCGGCATGCCCATGCGCGCCGTGGTGTGCATGAGTGCTTACCGCAAGCTGCCGGGCCTCTACGATGTGTCTGTGCTGACCATGTCCGTCAACCAGTCCACACGCGGTGTGCAAGGGCGCATGGATGCGCAGGGCGTAAGTTTTGACAACGGCCTCAAGCTGGTGGCGCATTACCTGGGCGGTTTTAAATGGGAGGCCGCACCATGAGCGCCGGCAATCTTGCCCTGCTGCAGGCCACCGACCGCAACGGTGCACTGGTGGGCCGCCTTGACGTGCGGCACTGGCCCGTTACCGTGGGCCGCGCACTCACCGCCGACCTGGTATTGGATGACGGCCATGTGGCCGCTGAACACCTGCGCATAGACCGCACGCCGGAAGGCGAAGTGATGGTGCAGGTGCTGGACACGGTCAATGGTGTCGCGCTGAACCGGACGCTGCATGGCCAGGGCACGCAGTTCAGCTGGCCTGCCGGCGAGGCCCTGACCCTGGGCCGGCTGAAGCTGGGGCTGCGCCTGGCGGAAGCGCCGGTAGCCGCTGAAGAGCGGCTACCGCACTTTCCGTGGCGCACGACCGGCTGGACCCTGCTGGCATTGGCCGCCATGCTGGCCCTGGTGGTGGGGCAGTCGTGGCTGACCCTGACCGAGCCTTCCCAGCTGGCGCGGCAGTTGCCCGGCCTGATGGCGGCGGTGGCCATGGCGATCACCGTGTGGGCGGGGCTGTGGGCCCTGGCCACCAAGCTGTTTACCGGCCACCTCCAGTTTTGGCGCCATGTCCGTATTGCCTGCACCAGTTCGGTGGCGATACAGCTGGTTGCCACGCTGGCCGGCCTGCTGGCTTTCATGTTCTCGCTGGAAAGCCTGGCGCGCTTTGAAGTGCCGCTGCTGTTGCTGGGGGCGGCTGCGGCCGTCTATGTGCACCTGACGGTCATCGTCCCGCAGCGCCGCCGTGGACTGGCGGGGCTGGTGGCCGGCGTGACCGTGCTGGGCATCGTTGCCATGCTGGGCACCAACTGGCTGCAGAACAAGCGCCTGTCCAACAAGCTCTACATGTCCACCCTCTACCCGCCGTCCCTGCGCATGGCGCCGGCTGTGCCCCTGGCGCAGTTTCTCGGAGAGGCCGGCACCATCCGCCAGCGCCTCGACGAACGCCTGAAAGACCGCGAGCCGGATTCGGATACGCCTGAAGATCCGGACGCGGACTAGGCAAAGCCTCCGGCCTGTTTCATGCAAGTTCAAAGTCGAGGTGGAGCCCGGGAAATGCAATCACGTCATCTGATGGTGCTTTCCGCCTGCATTCGTTTTGCATTGGCTGTGCTGCTGCTGGGCGGCGCTTTGCAGTCGAAGGCCCAGGACTGGACCGTGCAGACTTTGTCCACCCGTGTATCGCCAACCGGACAGAGTGTCACGCTGGCCATTGCCCTTTACGGCGATGCGGTTGGGGGCAACCAGCCGGTCAGGCACGTGCTGGTCTACCCGCAACCCGGCGGTGTACCCCAACTCAAGGTTGCCAACGGCCCTGCCGCGTTAACCCTCGGCGGGCCCTGGGTGCGTGGGGCGGTTCAGCTGCAGGCCCAGGGTGTGGCCCTGGTGTACGTGGACCCGCCCAGCGATGCCGAACGCCGTAACCTCAACGCCAGGCCGCGCCGGGAGGTGCGGCAAGACCTTGCCGCGGCGCTCAAGCAGGCGCAGCAGTCGTTTCCCGGAGCGCAGGTTCATCTGGCCGGCTTTTCCCTGGTGGCTCCGCTGCTGGACATCGCCGACGACCTGGAAGGATTCGGGAAGATCGTCGTGGCCTCCAGCGTATTGAAGAACAACCGCACCAGCGACTGGAGCGCCTTGCGCAAGCCCGTACTGATGCTGCACGCGCCTGGCGCTCAATGCGACAGTGCACCTTTTCCGGAGGCGCAAATCCTGGCCCAGCGCAGCCGTTTTACTTTTGTCCAGGTAGGTTACGAGCAGCAGGACGGCAAGGATGATTGCGGGCGTGGTAGCCAGCACGTGCTGCAGGGGCAGGAGGCCATTGTGGCCAAGGCCGTCGCCGGCTGGCTTGAGGGGCAGGAACCGGCCCCTGTTATCGGCTATGCCAGCCCGCCCATTGCCTGGCGAGAGGAAGTCATCACTTACCAGGTGCCCGGCACCTTCGGCACCAACCGGCTGGAAGCCACTTTGCTGTTACCCGAGGTCCGTCGTTTTGGCGGGGGCCCTTATCCGGTTACGGTATTCAGTCACGGGGATATCGTATTCAATCGCGACAAGGAACGGTTCCGCGATATGGTGGTTGCGCGCGAGTTTCTGCAAATGGGCGTGGCCGTGCTGATGCCCGCACGCCGTGGCGTGGGCATGTCTGAAGGCACTTATCCGAAAAACTTTTCCCATGAGGACGGCGACGCCACTTACAAGGCGCGTGTACAGTCCGAAGACGTCTTGCCCGCATTGGTCTGGCTCAAGACCCGCCCGGAGCTTGATGCCAGCCGGCTCATCCTCTCGGGCCAGTCGGCCGGAGGCTACCTCTCGATGTACCTCGCCAGCCAGAGCCCGACGGGGCTCATCGGGACCATCGATTTTTCAGGCGGGCGAAACGATATAAGAAAAATCGGCAGCGGCCCCGGCCACCTCAACCGGATGATGGTGGATGGGTTCGCGGAGTTCGGAAAAACCACGCGCGTTCCCACGCTCTGGGTCTTCGCGGAAAACGACAGCCGCTATACCGCCAACACCATACGCGCTTCCTACGAAGCGTTTCAGGCGGCAGGGGGCAAGGGACGCTTGCTGCTTCAGCCCCCGATCGAGGGTGACGGACATCATATTTATCACAAACCTGCTTTATGGCGCACCGCCCTCAAAGAGTATTTGAGCGAGATCGGAGTGGCGGCGCGTGCTAACTGAAGTTTCGGCGGTCTTGCCATTTTTTCGTGGCGATGTCGTGCATCAAAGACCTTGAAACACAGCTGCATCGGCCCGCCAACGTGCGTGCCGGGCATTGCGTTGAGATTGCACCGGGAGGGCGCTGAAATCAGTCCTTGACCGGCTCGCGCATCGTCACAAACTCTTCCGCCACCGTGGGGTGGATGCCGATGGTGCTGTCAAATATTGCCTTGGTCGCACCGGCCTTCATGGCCACGGCAAAACCCTGCACGATTTCGCCGGCGTCCGGCCCCACCATGTGCAGGCCGACCACACGGTCGGTGGCGTCTTCGACCAGCAGCTTCATGAGCGTGCGTTCGGTGCTGCCGCTCAGCGTGTGCTTGAGTGCCTTGAAGTCGGCGCGGAACACCGTGACCTTGCCGAACTTTGCGCGCGCATCGGCCTCTGAATAGCCAACCGTGCCGATGTTGGGATGGGTGAAGACGGCGGTCGGCACAAACTCATAACTCATGTTGCGCGGCTTTTTGCCGGCGGCCGGCCCGAAGAGCTGGTCCACCACCACCATGGCTTCGCCCAACGCCACCGGTGTCAGCTGCATGCGCGCCGTCACATCGCCCAGCGCATAGATGGACGGCACCGAGGTCTGGTAGTGCGCATTGACCTGGATCGCACCGGCTGCGTTGACGGCCACACCGGCAGCTTCAAGCCCGATGCCATTCGCATTGGGAACCCGGCCCGTGGCGTAGAGCACGGTGTCCACCTCCAGGCCGCCGCCGTCCTTGAGCGTCACCTGCAGGCCTGTGGCGGTTTTGGCGATAGCGGCGATCTCTGCGCCCAGCTGCAGGGTGATGCCGGTCTTGCTCATCTCGGCGGCAATGAAGCGCCGCACATCATCGTCAAAGCCGGTCAGCAGCATGTCGCGACGATGCACCTGGGTGACCTGTGAGCCCAGCCCATTGAAGATCGAGGCGAATTCGCAAGCGATGTAGCCGCCGCCCACCACCAGCAGGCGCTTCGGGAAGGGGTTGAGGTCAAACATGTGGTCCGAGGTCACCACATGTTCGCGTCCCGGCACGGCAGGCACTGTGGCGGTACCGCCTGTGGAGATCAGGATGTTTTTGGCCGTGAACTTTTTGTCGTCGACCTCGACGGTGTGCTCGTCAAGCAGCCGTGCCCAGCCGGTGATGATCTGCACGCCGGCGCTTTCAAGCAGCTGCACATAAATGCCGTTGAGCCGCGAAATCTCGCGGACACGGTTGGCCTTGAGCGTGTCCCAGTCAAACACCGGCGCCTCGCCGGTCCAGCCGAAGCCGCGCGACTCTTCAAAGCTGTCGCCGTAGTGGGCCGCATAGCTGTAGAGCTTTTTGGGAATGCAGCCCACGTTCACGCAGGTGCCGCCCATCGCAGCGAATTCGGCCAGTCCCACACGGGCGCCGCGCTGGGCCGACATGCGCGCGGCGCGCACACCGCCGCTGCCGCCGCCGATCACGAAAAGGTCAAAATCAAAAGTCTGCATTCGCTGTCCTTGTTCTGGTGTCTGCTGACGTTGCTTTTTCGGGTGCCTTGATGCCGGCTCTCAAGACTGGAATTCCCGGAGCTCTTTTTTCATCCACTCAATGAACACCCGCGTGCGCATGGGCAGCAGCCGGGCGTGCGGGTAAACAATGTTGATGGGCCGGGGCGGCGGCTCGAAACCCTCCAGCACGGTGCGCAATTGTTTGGTTTTTAAAAACGGCGCCACCTGGTAAGACAAAAAAGAACCGAATCCCACACCCGCCGCGCAGGCCGCCACAGCCGGTGCGATCTGGTTGAACTCCAGATTACCACTGACGGCAAGCCGAAGCGGTCGGCCCTGGTCTATGAACGGACCCCATGTGGGGGAATGGTCCGTCAGTCGCACGCAGTTGGCCTTGAGCAGGTCCTTGGGGTGCTTTGGTACGCCGTGGCGGCGAACCCAGGCCGGGCTGGCCACCACCAGGCGGCGGATGGTGCCCACCTTCTGCGCCACCAGGCTGGAGTCTTCAGGCTCGCCGATGCGAATACCGACGTCGATGCCTTCTTCCAGCAGATTCACCACGCGGTCCAGCAGCACCATGGAGCAGCGCATCTTGTCGTGGTGCTGCACAAAGCGCGTGACGGCGGGCGCCACATGCATCTGGCCGAACAGCATGGGCGCGGTAATGGTCAGGTGTCCGGCGGGTTCGGCCGCGTCGGCCGTCAGTGCCGCTTCTGCGTCCGCGAGTGTGGCCAGCACCTGCCGGCAGCTCTCCAGGTGGCGCCGGCCTTCCTCGGTCAGTGAGATGCGCCGGGTGGTGCGGTTGAAGAGGCGCACGCCCAGCTGCGCCTCGAAGCCGGCCAGCGTGCGCACCATGGCCGGCAGCGACGATTCCATGACCTGGGCTGCGGCCGTGAGGCTGCCTTGTTCGGCAATGTGAATAAAGGCCTGCATGGCCCGGAGTTTGTCCATGGCGACATGCTACGCCTGTTGCGGGGATTCATCCACTTAATGGATTAGTTAAATATCATCAGAACCATTTATTCAAGATAACGGTTCAAACAGAATCCTCTCCCGAGAGCAAGATTTTTCAACCTGCCGAAAGCCCCGCCATGAGCACACCCGCCGCCAAAGCCCAGCCCGCACAACCCATACGCCTGTACCGCGTCGCCATCTCCGGCCATTCACACCGGGTGGAGCTGTTTCTCTCGCTGCTGGGCCTGCCCTTCGAGCGCATCGAGATCGACCTGGCCACCAAAGGGCACAAGACGCCGGCCTTCCTGGCCATGAACGCCTTCGGCCAGGTGCCGGTGATCCAGGACGGTGAAGTCACGCTGGCCGATTCCAACGCCATCCTGGTCTACCTCAACGCACGCTACGCGCCGGATGCCGAGCAATGGCTGCCGCGCGACCCGTTGGCCGCTGCGGCGGTGCAGCGCTGGTTGTCGGTCGCTGCGGGGCAGCTCGCCTCCGGCCCGGCCGCCGCGCGCGTCATCCAGCTGTTCAAGCGGCCGGAAAGTCCGGAAGCCATTGAGCGCGCGCATGCCCTGTTCGCGGTGATGGAGCAGCAGCTGGGCCAGTCGGCTTTTCTCGCGGGCAGCACCCCCACACTGGCCGACATCGCCAACTACAGTTATTCGGCCCATGCGCCGGAGGGCAAGGTCTCGCTGGAAGCCTACCCGCGCATACGCGCCTGGCTGGCCCGCATAGAGGCCTTGCCGCGCTTTGTGCCCATGGTCAGGACGCCGATAGGGCTGGCCGCATGAGCACCGCCACTTTCCACGAAGGCGAGCGCGCTGCGCAAGCGCGCGTGGGCGCGGCCGTGCGCGCGCGCATGGCGGAAATCGGCCCGCGCGTGATTCGCGACTTCATGCCCGACCAGCACCGTGAGTTTTTTGAGCAACTGCCTTTTGTGGTTGCCGGCACGGTGGACGCGAGCGGCCAGCCCTGGGCCTCGGTGCTGGCCCAGCCGCCGGGTTTTATCCACTCGCCCGATGCGCATCACCTGGTGGTGCGCACGCAGCCGCTCGCAGGTGATCCCCTGCAAGGCACGCTGGCAGACGGCGCCGCGATAGGCCTGCTGGGCATAGAGCCGCACACGCGCAGGCGTAACCGCATGAACGGCATCGTTCGCGGCGTGAGTGCCTCGGGCTTCGCTGTGGAGCTGAGCCAGAGTTTCGGCAACTGCCCCAAATACATCCAGGCGCGCGAGCCTGTCTATGCGGACCGTCCCGCGCCCGCAGCCGGGCCGGTGGTGCACGCGTCGGCGCAGCTCAATGACGCGGCGCGCCGCATGATTGAACAGGCGGACACGCTGTTCATCGCCACAGCCTATGAGGGCAACGGTGAGCAAGCCGGCCGCGCCGGCGGCGTGGACGTGTCGCACCGCGGCGGCAAGCCCGGCTTTGTGCGCGTGGAGGCCGACGGCACCCTGACCGTGCCGGACTTCGTCGGCAACTACTTCTTCAACACCTTGGGCAACCTGGTAGTGAACCCGCGTGCCGGCTTGCTGTTCATTGATTTCGACAACGGCGACCTGCTGTACCTGGCCGTCACGGCCGACATCATCTGGGACGGGCCCGAGGTGCAGTCCTTCACCGGCGCGCAGCGCCTGATGCGTTTCAAGGTGCAGTCCATGCGGTTGGTGGAATCTTCCTTGCCGCTGCGCTGGGGCGAGGCGGAACTCTCCCCGGTGCTGGAAGCTACCGGCGCCTGGGCTTAGCCTATGGCTTCGAGCGCGAGTTCGCGCTCCAGCCACGCGCGAAACTTCTGCACGGCGGGCCGCTCTGCACTGTGGGCTGAGATCACGATGCGATAGCCCAAACCCGCGACCGTCTCGCCGGGCAAGACAACCGTGAGCTGGCCGCTGCGCAACAGCGGCAGCACCAGTGGCGTGCGCCCTATCGCGACGCCGGCGCCTTGCACGGCCGCGGTCAGGACATGCTCGTACTGCGAAAAATACAGGCACGGCTGCTGCGCCGATTGTTTCAAGCCCAGGCGCTCGTACCAGTCCGGCCACGACATCCAGGGGAAACGCGTGGCCGGGTCGTAATAGACCAGTAGCGGTGTGGCCGTGATGTCGGCGGCGTTACGAATGCGCGTCGCGACGGCCGGCGCCGCCACCAGCAGGGCCTGCTCCTGCAGCAGGGGTGGCGGGTCTTCGCCGCCCGGCAGCACAGGGTAGAGCCGCACGGCCAGATCCATGCCTTCGCGCTCCAGGTTGACGCGCGCTTCCGTGGCGTCGACGCGCACATCGATGGCGGGCTCCAGCAACTGGAACCTGGCGAGTTTGGGCGCCAGCCACAGCGCGGCGAAAGAGGGCGTGGTGGTGACAGCCACAGAGACCCTGTCCACCGCCAGCAGGCGGTCCACGGCCGAGGCCAGCTGCGCCAGCGCGGCGCGGGCCGTCTCATAAAGCTCACGGCCTTGCGGCGTCAGGCTCAGGCCCTTGCCGCCACGCAGGAACAGCGTCGTGCCCAGCGCATCTTCCAGGCTTTTCACTTGCTTGCTCACGGCCGACTGCGTGATGCAAAGCTCTTCGGCCGCCGCCGTAAAGCTCAGGTGCCGTGCCGCGGATTCAAAACCGCGGATGGCATCGAGCGACATGGCGCGCAATGCGCTGGTGGAAGGGCTGCTCAGCATGGCATGAATGATTGGAATACCCCGTATGACAAACCATCCGGCCACGCGGGCCGGCTCCGTTGAAGAATCAAACCACACTTTTCAAGGAGTCCGCCATGCATGCCCTGCAAACCCTACAAACTCCACAGACTCCGCTGAAGCTCGGGCCCATCCCCAAACCCTTGCGCTTGCCGCGCGGCCAGGTTTTGGCCTGCACTGGGGGTTGCCTCTGGATCACCAGCGATGCGCTGGCTGGACGCCGGGACAGCGACGTGGTGCTGGAGAACGGCCAGTCCTTTGTCACGCCGCAAGCCGCGACTTATTTTGTGGGTGCCCCGCGCGGTTGCGGTGTGTTGTCATTCGTATCCCCCGACGCTATTGCCCGAAAACCTGAGGAGACACCATGCTGATAGAAACTGAGCGCCGCGGCCAACACGTGATACTGACCCTGAATCGGCCCGAGAAACTGAACGCACTGAACTACGCCCTGATCGATGAGCTCATGGACAGGCTGAACGCCCTGGAGCGCGACGACAGCGTGCGCTGCCTGGTGGTGACGGGGCAGGGTGACAAGGCTTTCAGCGCGGGCGCCGATATCGCGGGCTTTGCGCCCGACATCGCAGCGTCGCCCGAGGCGGCTTACCGCAACTTCGTCATGCGCGGCCAGACGATGACGCGGCGCATCGAAAACTACCCCAAGCCCATCATCGCGGCCGTCAACGGCATCGCCTTCGGCGGCGGTTGCGAAACCATGGAAGCCTGCAGCCTGGCGATTGCGGCGGAGCACGCCAGCTTTGCCAAACCGGAAATCCGGCTGGGCTTTCCACCGCCCTTTGGCGGCACGCAGCGCCTGCCGCGCCACATAGGGCGCAAGCGCGCCAACGAAATGATCCTCACCGGCGACGCCATCAGTGCCGAGGAAGCCCTGTTGATAGGCCTCATCAACCATGTGGTGCCGGCCCATGACCTGCTTCCGGCGTGCCTGCGAATGGCCGACCGCATCGCCGAAAACTCCGCAGTGGCGGTGACGGCCTCGCTGCGTGCGGTGACGCGGGGCCTGAATGTTTCCATCGACGAGGGCCTGGCCATAGAGGCCGCGCAGTTCATGATCGCAGCGGCTTCCCCAGACGCACGAGAGGGAACGGCAGCGTTTGTGGAGAAGCGGCAACCGGTATTCCTTCATCGGTGACGACTGCATTTTTTCGCAGGCCGCACAGGATAGTGCATCACATCACATCACATCACATCACATCAGGTGCGCCCGGGTGACATTTCGCGTCGTTTGCGACGCAGATCACGGATGCCAGGTTGCCCGCAGCGCCGTGGAAGGCATGGCGCCGAGCGCTTGCCCGAGCTGCTTCGCCGCCAGAACCGTGGCGGGCGCGTAACGCGCGAGTACCGCACCCGTCAGTCGTTCCACCGGGCCCGCCGTGCTGACAGAGCCCAGCACGGCGCCATGGCGTCCGCGCACGGCCGCGGAGACGCTCGCGATTTTCGAGTTCCGCTCGCCGCGGGTGATGTGGAAACCGCATCGACGGATGCGCTCATTCAGATTGCCCGGTTCGCCCAGGGCGGCCAGAATCACCCGGCCGGCGGATCCGCGGTCCAGGGGAAAAACCTCGCCAGAGCGAATTTGGCTCTGAACACCTGCCGTTCCCTCGCAACGCATCAGGCAGCTGCGCAGGTTGCCTTCGAAGACGAAGAACGAGGCGCTTTCTCCCGTGGCCGTACCAAGCTGGCGAAGGATGGGTTCGATGGCGGAGTCGAGGTCGAACTGCGCCTGGTAGCGGGAGCCCATCCAGCCTACTGCAGGGCCGAGCCGCCACGCACCGTCTTCGCGCCTGACGAGGAATCTGGCTGCAGCGAGCGTGCGCGCAAGCCGCAGCACCGTGGGTTTGTGCATGCTGGTACGGCGTGCGAGCTCCGCCAGCGGGAGAAAGAGCTCGTCGCCTTCGAAGGCAGTGAGGATAGCCAGCGCACGCGCCACGGCCGTGACGTTCTCGTCGCCTGGACGCGTCGAGGTTCCCACCGGCCCGTCCGCGAGAAGTCGCTTCGGCGTCGCATGCGGCGGCTTGGACCTGGACTCTTGCGGCATGGCCGGATTGTATTCAAGCCCGCGCACCGTTACGTCAGGCGTAACGCATTGCCTATCCTGTATCTTTGTTCGGATCATGCGCTCCTTGATCCAGGAGACACGTTCCATGACAAACATGCACGCCAGGCGCCGTAGCTTCCTTGCTTCGGCGGCTGCAATCGCCGCGTTCGGCGCCTGGGCGCAGGGCGCCTCTTCGGTTTCGACCAGGATGGTGATTCCATTCGCCGCCGGTGGCGCGACGGACGTCCTCGGCCGCGATCTGGCCCAGGCCATGAGCGCCGCCCTGGGACAGCCTTTCATCATCGAGAACGCCGGCGGCGGCGCCGGCGTGCCTGCCATGCAGAAGGTGACAGGCTCGAAGGCCGATGGCCATACGCTGCTCTTCGCCGCCTCCGGCAACATCACGGCACAACCCCTGCTGCAGAAGCCGCGTGTGGACATCCTGACCCAGCTCACGCCGGTGGGGATGATCGCCACGGCACCACACGTGCTGGTGGTGACGGCGAAGATGCCGTTCAAGACGATCGCGGAGCTGGTTGCGTATGCCAGGGCACATCCGGGCCAACTGAACTTCGGCTCTGCAGGCGTCGGGGGATTGGCTCACCTCGGCACGGAACTGTTCGCGCGCGCCGCGCAGATCGACATCAAGCACGTGCCGTACCGCGGGGCTTCGGCGGCGACCACGGACCTTGTCTCCGGCCAGATCCATGCGATGTTCGGAACCATGCCTTCGTTCACCGGCATGGCCCAGAACGGCTCGCTGCGGGTCATCGGCCTCACCGCCCCCAGCGCCGCAGCACCTCTGAAGGGGATCCCCTTGATTTCGAACACCGTTCGCGGCTTCGGCTACAAGAGCTGGAATGCCATCTTCGCGCCCAACGGAACGCCGGCGCCCGTCGTCGCGCGCCTCTATGCGGCGATGAAGAAGGCGTCGCTCGACCCTGGGGTGGCCAGGCGTTTCGAAGAACAGGGGGTCGACATCGAGCTTGCGGACGCGGCCGAGCTCACCGACATGATCCGCAAGGAGACCGGACTTTGGGACAAGGTGATCCGCGAAGCAAACATCCAGGTGAACTGATCTCCATATGTCGCAATTCGCCTCTTCCGAGGCCGTGCCGAGGGTGACGCGCCTGTCACCGGGAGCACGTCCCGTCGCGGTACCGAGCTTGCGAAAATTCCTGTCGTTGCAGGATTTCGAAACAGGCGCCCGGCGCCACCTGCCGCGCCCGCTCTTTGAATACATCGCCGGCGGAGCAGAAGACTCGGCGTCGCTGCACGATAACCGCGCAGCGTTCTCGGAGTTCGGTTTCATCACGCGAGTGCTGCGCAACGTGTCCGGCCGCAGCCAGGCGGTCGATCTTCTGGGGAGGCGCTACGCATCACCGTTCGGCATCGCGCCGATGGGCATCAGTGCGCTCAGTGCGTATCGCGGCGACCTCGTGCAGGCCCGCGCAGCGGCGGCCGAGGGCGTGCCGATGATCATGAGCGGCTCCTCACTCATCCCGCTGGAAGAGGTGATGGCCGCGGCCCCGGAGACGTGGTTCCAGGCTTACCTGCCGGGCGAGACCGCCAAGATCGAGGCGTTGATCGACCGCGTTGACCGTGCGGGCGTCAAGACGCTCGTGCTGACGGTCGACACCGCTGTGCTCGCCAACCGCGAGAACAACATCCGTGCAGGCTTTTCCACGCCCCTGCGACCGGGCTTGCACCTGGCGTGGGAGGGGCTCACCCACCCGCGCTGGACGATCGGCACCTTCCTGCGGACGCTCGTTACCCACGGGATGCCGCACTTCGAGAACTCGTACGCGACCCGTGGCGCTCCGATCCTCTCGTCGCGGGTGGCACGTGACTTCGGTGCCAAGGACCACCTGGATTGGGAGCACCTGGCCCTCATCCGCCGCAAGTGGAAGCGCACCCTGGTGGTCAAGGGCATCATGAACCACGAGGACGCACGCAAGGTGCGGGACATGGGCGCCGACGGTTTGATCGTGTCGAACCACGGCGGCCGCCAGCTCGATGGCACGGTCTCGCCGCTGCGCGTACTGCCCGAGGTTGTCCGGGCGGTTGGCGCCGACTTCCCGGTCATGATGGACAGCGGCATCCGGCGCGGGACGGACGTCCTGAAGGCGCTCGCACTTGGCGCCAGGTTCGTGTTTGTCGGCCGCCCGTTCAACTATGCGGCCGCCGTCGCCGGCGAAGAGGGCGTGCGCCATGCAATCCGCATCCTGGCCGACGAAGTCCAGCGTGATCTGGGCCTGCTCGGTCTGACCTCCATTTCGGAAGTACACGATGCACAGTTGCGCGACCTGGCACTCGCGAGGGATGGTGGCCATGGGCTGCAAATGCAGTCTGGTTCAGGCCGCTGAAGGCCTGGCACCGATAATGGGGGATGAGCTCCTCTCCTTCCCCTTCTTCCCCTTCTTCCCCTTCTTCCGCCGGCAATACCGACTTCGCCAGCCTGCCCCTGAATGCCGCCGTGCTGGCCAACCTGCAGCAGCTCGGCTACCTCAGCATGACGCCCATCCAGGCTGCCAGCCTGCCGGTGGCGCTGCTGGGCAAAGACCTGATCGCCCAGGCCAAAACCGGCAGCGGCAAGACCGCCGCCTTTGCGATACCTCTGCTGGCCAACCTCAATGCACGGCGCTTTGCCATACAGGCCATGGTGTTGTGCCCCACGCGAGAGCTGGCCGACCAGGTGGCGACCGAGATCCGCCGTCTGGCGCGGGCCGAGGAAAACACCAAGGTGGTGGTGCTGTGCGGCGGTGTGCCGCTACGCAACCAGACCGCCAGCCTGGAAAACGGCGCGCACATTGTGGTGGGCACGCCCGGCCGCATCATGGACCACCTGGCGCGCGGCAATTTGACCCTGGAAGCGCTGAACACCCTGGTGCTCGATGAAGCCGACCGCATGCTGGACATGGGATTCTTCGAGGACATCGTCACCGTCGCCAAACAGTGCCCGAAAGAGCGGCAGACACTCCTGTTCTCGGCAACCTATCCTGAAGGCATTGCCAAGTTGAGCCAGCAATTCATGAAGGCGCCGCAAACCATCACGGTGCAGGCGCAGCATGAAAAAACCAAAATCCAGCAGCGCTGGTACCAGGTGCCGGACAGCGACCATGACGAAGCCCGCTTGGGCGCCGTCGCGCAGGTGCTGCGGCATTTCCGTCCGGCCAGCACGCTGGCGTTCTGCAACACCAAGTCGCAGTGCCGCGCACTGGTGGCCTACTTGAAAGAGCAGGGCTTCAGTGCACTGGCGTTGTTCGGCGAGCTGGAGCAGCGCGAGCGCGACCAGGTGCTGGTGCAGTTTGCCAACCGCAGTTGCTCGGTGCTGGTGGCCACCGATGTGGCCGCCCGCGGCCTGGACATCGCGCAGCTTGCAATGGTCATCAACGTGGATGTGACGCCCGATGCCGAGGTACACATCCACCGCATTGGCCGCACCGGCCGCGCCGACGAAGAAGGCTGGGCCATCAGTCTGGCCAGCATGGACGAGATGGGTTATGTCGGGAAAATCGAGGTGCTGCAAAAGGCTGAATCCGAATGGCACAAACTGACCGAGCTGACGCCGGCCAGCAATGAACCGCTACTGCCGCCCATGGTGACGCTGCAGATTGTGGGAGGCCGCAAGGAAAAAATCCGCGCCGGCGACGTGCTGGGCGCGCTGACCGGCGAGGCCGGCTTCACGCGCGAGCAGGTCGGCAAGATCAACGTGAATGAGTTCTCCACCTATGTGGCGGTGGACCGTGCGATTGCTGCCGAGGCCCTGCACAAGCTGTCTACCGGGCGGGTCAAGGGAAAAAGCGTGAAAGTGCGGCTGCTGGATGACGAGCCAGAGGGCCGCTGACCTGGATTTTTAAGCCAAATCGGCCTCCAGCCCATACCTGACGGGCGCAAGCAGCTATTGAATTAATAGCAATTGAGGAGTTGGGTCATGCCGGCAGCCCTGACATGTAGGCGCCCATGCCACCCGCAAGCCGGACGCCGCGTGGTCATGGCGGACGCCAAAGCCGCAAACCGCCGCAAATCGCCGGTATCCGCCTCGAAGAGGTCCACAATGACTGGTACACCAGATCAGCGCGCTTTGCGCAGGTGCCCGCTTGCGGCGAGCGCCACGCTGACAGGCTCCCTTCATTGATTGACGATTGCGCGGCGGCAGGCTTGCTCCAGGCCTGACCCTTGCGCAACGGCAAGGAAAGAATCCATGGTCAGGCTCCAGTTTTCCGTCGAACTCAACTACGACGTCGCGCCTCCGGGCGGCGACTTCATCTTCAACGTCCACGCGGCGCACACGCAGCAGCAAATCGTGCAGGCTGAAAACCTGCAGGTCAGCCAGCCGGTGCCCTTCACCATCGACACCGACCCGGCGAGCCGGAACCGCTACCTGCGCCTGCAGGCCCAGCCCGGCCCACTGAGCGTGCGCTATGAAGCCACCGTAGACATTTACCACTACACAGCGGCGCCCGGTGAGCTGGGCGAGGTGCCGGTCTGCCAGCTTCCCGGTGCCGTGCTGCCCTACATCTACCCGAGCCGCTACTGCCAGTCCGACCGGCTGCAGAAGCTGGCCTCCAACGAGTTCGGCCATTTGCAGCAAGGTTACAGCCGGGCAGAAGCCATCTGCCAGTGGGTGCAGCAGCGCGTGAGTTTCGAGTCCAACAGCTCGCACGGCAGCACCTCGGCGATCGACACGGTGGTGGAGCGCGTCGGTGTGTGCCGCGATTTCGCGCACCTGATGATTGCGCTATGCCGCGCCCTCAACCTGCCGGCGCGTTTTGCCACCGGCATTGATTACGGCGCCGACCCCGCGCTCGGCCCCACCGACTTCCATGCCTATGTCGAGGTTTACCTGGGCCATCGGTGGTACCTGTTCGATCCGTCAGGCACCGCCATTCCCATGGGCTTTGTGCGGTTTGCCACCGGCCGTGATGCGGCCGACGCGGCTTTTGCCATGTTGTTCGGCAGCGTCACGTCCAGTGCGCCCATCATCCAGATCCAGGCCATTCCTGATGGCTATGGGCAACTGGTCGTCCCGCAGCGCGTGAACCATGCGCTCTCGACCGACGGCCTCTGAGGGGCGTCGCGAAAGGTGCCTGTTACCGGCCGGCAATGGCCGCGCGGTTTGACGCGAGGACGTTGTTTTTTTCCAGCCGTCCGCCGGCCTGGACCGCGGCGATCCAGGCGTCGGTGGAGCCTGTGGCGGCAAAGCGCGAGTGAAACACCACGCTGAACACGCGGTGGATTTCTTCGGCACTGGCCCGGCCAGCCTCGTTGGCATACGGCAGTGCGCCACTGGCATCCTGCAAGAACTCCACATGCAGGCCGCGGTGCGTGGCCTCAAAAATCGTGGAAGCGTCGCAGTTGTGTGTCATGTAGCCGATCACCGTGAGGGTGTCGATGCGGTTTTTTTCCAGCCATGCAGCGAAGTCGGTGCCGGTGTAGACGCTGGGCCAGGATTTTTCAACGTAGTGGTCGCGCGGGCGGCTGGCCACGGTCTCATGCAGTTCCCACAGGGGGGAGCCTTTGGCGAACAGCGGCGACGCGGCCGATTCGCTGTGCTGCACCACCACCACCGGAATACCCGCAGCGCGCGCCGCGTCCATGGCGCGGCCGATATTGGGCAAGGTTTTTTCCACCGGCGGGTATTCGATGAGCAGGCCGCCGCCGCTGAAATATTCCTTTTGCACATCGATGACGACGAGGGCGCGGCGTGGTGCTGCGGGCTTTGAGTTCGGGATGGCCATGTGTTTGCTCCTGCGGGTTGTTGCTGAATCAAGTGATCAACGAATGCTGATGGTGTGATTGTTGGGCTGGGGGAGCTTTCATGAAAGTGGCCCAATTGACAATATTCGATAGAATCGGGTCATGTCGAAAAACACACTTTCACAGGTGCCGACCGCTGGCAAGTCACGCATCAAGTCGCGCACCACAAGTCAGCTCAGCACGGTCGCTGTGGTGGCGTTTGACGGCATCAGTCCGTTCCACCTCTCCGTGCCGTGCATGGTGTTTGGCAACGATTTTTCAGGGCCAGACCTGCCGCGCTTCAGGCTGCTGGTGTGCGCCGAAACGCCGGGCAGCCTGCGCACGACCGCCGGTTTCACCATTGCGGTGGAGCACAGCTTGAGCGTGCTGGCCAAGGCGCAAACCGTGGTGGTGCCGTCGTGGCGGGACCCGATGGAGCGGCCGTCCGAAGCCCTGCTCAAGGCTTTGCGTGCGGCGCACAAGCGCGGCGCGCGCATCGTCGGGCTGTGCCTGGGGGCTTTTGTGCTGGCCGAGGCCGGCTTGCTGGACGGCCGGCCTGCCGCCACGCACTGGGCGCTGGCGCCGGCTTTTGCCGAGCGCTATCCGCAGGTCAGGCTGCAGCCCGATGTGCTGTATGTGGACGACGGTGACGTGCTGACCTCGGCAGGCACGGCCGCCGGCATTGATTGCTGCCTGCATTTGCTGCGCCGGGACTTCGGCGCAGAAACCGCCAACCGGGTGGCGCGCCGCATGGTGGTGGCGCCGCAGCGGCAGGGCGGCCAAGCGCAGTATGTGGAGCAACCCCTGCCTGCCACAGGCTCCGACCACCGGCTGTCGGCCATCCTGGCGTGGGTACAGGAAAACCTGCGCCAGCCCCACAGCCTCGACACGCTGGCGGCGCGTGCCCTGATGAGCCGGCGCACCTTCACCCGGCATTTCCGGCACATCACCGGGACCACCGTGGGCCAGTGGCTGACCAGCCAGCGCCTGGCGCTGGCGCAGCGGCAACTCGAATCAACCGGCCGCTCGATGGAGCAGATTGCCCTGGATGCGGGATTCGGCTCGGCGGTATCCCTGCGGCAGCACTTTGCGGCGACGCTTGGTACCTCGCCGTCGATGTACCGGCGCGAGTTCCGGGGTGACTGATGTTGAGAAAATGAGGCTGTTAGCCAATGGTGACAAGCGCAAGCAGCTATTAAAATAATAGCAAATGAAGGACTTTAAAAGCAGCCGGACGGGACGGCCGCCCGGCCCTGCCGGTCAGGGTTTTGCCGCGGCAGCCTTGGCCGCGGCGCGGCGGCGTTCGAGGAAGGCCTGCAACTCACCGATCACGCCCTTGCGGAAGGCGAGCACGCACAGCACAAAGATCGCGCCGATGATGACGGTGACCCAGGAGCCGACCTTGTCGGCCAGCAGGTTCTGCAGCGCGATCACGATGCCCGAGCCCATGACCGGGCCGAAGAAAGTGCCGACGCCGCCCAGCAGGGTCATCAGGATGACCTCGCCCGACATGGACCAATGCACATCCGACAGCGTGGCAAAACCCATGACCAGGGTCTTCATCGAACCGGCCAGGCCGGCCAGCGCGGCCGACAGCACAAAGGCCAGCAGTTTGTAGCGGTCGACGTTGTAGCCCAGCGAGATGGCGCGGGGTTCGTTTTCGCGGATCATCTTGAGCACCTGGCCGAAGGGCGAGTGCACGATGCGCGAGATGAACAGAAAGCAGGCCACAAAAATCGCCACCACCACGTAATACAGCGTGACGTCGGATTCAAGCGGCAGCAGGCCGAACAGCTTGCCGCGTGGCACGCCCTGCAGGCCGTCCTCGCCGCCGGTAAAGCTCGCCTGCAGGCAGACGAAGTAGACCATCTGCGCAATCGCCAGCGTGATCATGGCGAAATAAATGCCCTGGCGGCGGATGGCCACCAGGCCGACCAGCAGGCCGATCAGCCCGGCCGCCACCGCGCCGGCCAGCAGAGCCAGTTCGGGTGTCCAGTTTTGCGACTTGATGAACCAGCCGGTGACATAAGCGGCAGAGCCGAAGAATGCGGCATGGCCGAACGAGAGCAGGCCGGTAAAACCCAGCAACAGGTTGAAGGCGCAGGCGAAGAGCGCAAAGCACAGCAGCTTCATCACAAACACCGGGTAGAGACCCAGGAAGGGCGCAGCCAGCGCAAAAGCCAGCAGGACGAGGTAAGTGATGCGCAGCATGTTGGCGGCTTTGGTGGAGAGGGCGCTCATGGTCAGGCTTCCTTTCCGAAGAGGCCGGCGGGCCGGAACATCAACACGATGACCATGATGACGAATACCACGATGTTGGACGCTTCAGGATAAAACACCCGGGTCAGGCCTTCGACGATGCCCAGGCCCAGGCCGGTGATGACCGAGCCGAGGATGGAACCCATGCCGCCGATCACGACGACGGCAAAGACCACGATGATCAGGTTGGAGCCCATCAGCGGGTTGACCTGGATGATGGGCGCGGCCAGCACGCCGGCCAGGGCTGCCAGGGCGGCGCCCGCGCCGTAGGTCAGCATCACCATCATGGGGACGTTGATGCCAAAGGCCTGCACCAGCGGCGCGTTTTCGGTGCCGGCGCGCAGGTAAGCGCCCAGCCGGGTGCGTTCGATCAGGAACCAGGTGCCCAGGCAGACTACCAGCGACACCACGACTACCCAGGCGCGGTAGATGGGCAGGCGCATGAAGCCGAGGTCCATGGAGCCGGCCAGCAGGTCTGGCACGTTGTAGTTCTGGCCCGAGACGCCGTAGATTTCACGGAAGACGCCCTCGAGCACCAGCGCCAGGCCGAAGGTCAGCAGCAGGCCGTAGAGCGGGTCCAATTTGTACAGATGCTTGAGGAAGAGCCGCTCAATGATGACGCCGAGAATGCCGACCGTCAGCGGCGCCAACACCAGCGCGAACCAGTAATTCATGCCGAACTGGTCCAGCATGATCCAGGCGGCGAAGGCGCCCAGCATGTAGAGCGCGCCGTGCGCAAAGTTGACGATGCCCAGCAGGCCGAAAATCACCGCGAGCCCCAGGCTCAGCATGGCGTAGAAGGCGCCATTGACCAGGCCCAGCATCAGCTGGCCCATAAACGCTTGCAGGGGAATACCGAAAATTTCCATGGGAACCTGTCAGGACACCGATACCGTGAGTTGTGGCGGGAGCGCAAGGGTTTTTCAAAGAAGCAGCCGGTCATTCTGCATTTCTGCGAAATGACCGGCTGGATCGAACCCTCGTTCTACCCCGTTTTTTGTTTTTTCGTCAGTTCAACGTTTGCGCAGTTGCAGTGATGCTTTACTTCTTGAGAGCCGAGCACTTGGATTCGGCCACCGTGGTGAAAGCCTGCTCGCCAGGCACCTTGGCGATGGTCTTGTAGTAGTCCCATGGCGTGCCCGAATCCTTGGAGCTCTTGACTTCATACAGGTACATGTCGTGGATCATGCGGCCGTCGGCGCGGATCTGGCCCTTGTTGTAGAAGTCTTCGATCTTCATGCCCTTGAGCGTGCTCATGACCTTGTCGGAATCGGTCGTGCCGGCGGTTTGCACGGCCTTCAGGTAGCTCAGGGTGGCGGAGTAGTCGGCCGCCTGCAGGCTGGAAGGCATGCGCTTGTATTTATCGAAGAAGCGCTTGGCGAACTTGCGCGAGGCGTCGTCCTGGTTCCAGTACCAGCTGTCCGCCAATTGCAGGCCTTCGGTGTTGGCCAGGCCCAGGGAGTGCACGTCGTTGATGAACACCAGCAGGCCGGCAACCTTCATGGTCTTGCCGATGCCGAATTCCTTGGCGGCCTTCATGGCGTTGGTGAAGTCGCCGCCGGCATTGGCCAGTGCCAGGATTTGCGCCTTGGAAGACTGCGCCTGCAGCAGGAAAGACGAAAAGTCCGAGGCGTTCAGCGGATGGCGGACGGTGCCGGCGACGGTGCCGCCGTTGGCCTTGACCACGGTGGAGGCATCGCCTTCGAGCGAGTAGCCGAACGCATAGTCGGCGGTCAGGAAGTACCAGCTCTTGTTGCCGGCCTTGACCAGCGCGGAACCGGCGACCTTGGCCAGCGAGACCGTGTCGTAGGCGTAGTGGATGGTGTAGGGCGAGCAGTCTTCATTGGTCAGGCGGGCCGAGCCGGCGCCGATGACGAGGAAGGGCTTTTTCTTTTCGGTGGTGACTTTGGACATGGCCAGCGCCGTGCCGGAGTTGGTGCCGCCAATCAGCATCTGCAGGCCATCCTTGTCGATCCACTCACGCGCCTTGGATGATGCAACGTCGGCCTTGTTCTGATGGTCGGCGCTCAGCACTTCGATGGGGCGGTTCAGGACCTTGCCGCCGAAATCCTGCACGGCCCACCTCAGCATTTCAGCGCCGGCGGGGCCGTCGATGTCGGCGTAAAGGCTGGACATGTCGGTGATGATGCCGATCTTGATCGGGCCGGTGTTCTGTGCGAAGGCTGCGCCTGTGAGGCCAAGGGCGAGTGCGGCGGCAAGTGCTTTGAGTTTCATGATGTCTCCTGTTATGGATGGGGGGTGAACTGGGGGGGACCAAATGAGGACTGAAAAGGGATTCGGCGCACCCGGCCTCAGACGCCGAGGTATTCCTGCAGCATGCCCATGTTTTGTGTCAGCTCGGACTGCGCAAATTGCTTGACGATGCGGCCGTGCTCCATGACATAGAAGCGGTCGGCCAGCGGCGCGGCGAAGCGGAAGTTCTGTTCGACCAGCACGATGGTGTAACCCTTGGCCTTGAGCGTGAGGATCATCTCTGCCAGCTTCTGCACGATGACCGGCGCCAGGCCTTCGGAAATTTCATCGAGAAGCAAGAGGCGCGCGCCTGTGCGCAAAATGCGCGCCACGGCCAGCATCTGCTGCTCGCCGCCGGACAGCCGCGTGCCGGGGCTGCTGGCGCGTTCCTTGAGGTTGGGAAACATTGCGTAGATTTCGTCCAGGCTCATGCCGCCGGGCGCTATGGTGGGCGGCAGCATCAGGTTTTCTTCGGCTGTCAGGCTGGCGAAAATGCCGCGCTCTTCAGGGCAGTAGCCCACGCCCAGCCGGGCCACCTTGTGCGGCGCCAGCTTGATGGCTTCTTCGCCGTTGATGCGGATCGAGCCCTTGCGTGCACCCGTCATGCCGACGATGGCGCGCATGGTGGTGGTGCGGCCGGCGCCGTTGCGGCCCAGCAGTGTTACCACTTCGCCTTCGTTGACGCTGAGGTTCACGCCATGCAAGATGTGCGACTCGCCGTACCAGGCGTGCAGGTCTTCAATTTTGAGAAGTTCTTTGGTCATAGGGCCAACATCCTGGTCGCCACAGAGGCAAGAGGTGTAGTGCAAGCAGGGGCCGCGGAACCGGCTTTGCCGGGCCGCAGGCGCAGCGCCCCCTCGGGGGGCAGCGTATTACACGAAGTGAAAAGCGTGGGGGCCAGCATCTCTAGTGCGCCCCTTGAAGCTCGGTGTTCGCTGTGCCCATATAAGCTTCGATCACCAACGGATTCGCTGACACTTCTGCATAAGGCCCGTCGGCAATGATGGCGCCGCGCTGCAGCACCGTGATGCGATCGGCGATCGACGACACCACGTTCATGTTGTGTTCGACCATCAGGATGGTGCGGCCGGCCGAGACTTTCTTGATCAGCTGCGTCACGCGGTCCACGTCTTCGTGGCCCATGCCCTGCGTGGGTTCGTCCAGCAGCATCAGTTCGGGTTCCAGCGCCAGCGTGGTGGCGAGTTCGAGCGCACGCTTGCGGCCGTAGGGCAGGTTCACGGTGAGCTCGTCGGCGAAGTCGCTGAGGTCGACCTCGGCCAGCAGCTCGCGAGCACGGCCATGCAGGTGAAACAGGGTGTCTTCCGCTTTCCAGAAATGGAACGAGGTGCCGAGGTTGCGCTGCAAGGCGGCGCGCACGTTCTCCAGCACCGTCATGTGCGGGAAGACCGCAGAGATCTGGAATGACCGCACGATGCCGCGCCGCGCGGTCTGCGCGGGTTGCTCAAACGTGATGTCATTACCGTTGTAGACAATGCTTCCGCGCGTGGGGATGAGGAACTTCGTCAGCAGGTTGAAGAAAGTCGTCTTGCCGGCGCCGTTGGGCCCGATCAGCGCATGGATATGCCCTCGCTGGACTTTCAGGTCCACGTTGTTGACCGCCACGAATCCCTTGAATTCCTTGGTCAGTCCTCGTGTTTCGAGAATGAACTCCACTGACAAATTGGCTCTCCGGAAGATGGGTTGGATATCACGGGCGCAAGGTGCCGCGGCGGCTGATGCGGCAGCAGGCGCGAACCCGTGAAACACAGGTGGTCATCCTAGCCACCCACCCTCCGAGGCGGTACCGGGTCAGACCCTTAAGTAGTTTTGCGTGATCCCCTAAGGCCCCCACGCTCCCCATTGCGTGTGGTTCGCGAGGCCTTGCAGGCCGCAGCTTGCGAGACGCTTCGCCTCTGTCGCCCGTCCAAGCCTGCGCAGGCAGGCTTGGAGCCGCGGGCTCCAGCCCCTCGGGGGCGCTGCGCCTGCGGCCCGGCAAAGCCGGTTCCGCGGCCCCTGCTGGTTTAAGAGTTCAGCGGGCCCAACCAAACGGGGGCCGAGGGTACGGCTTTGCCGGCCCTAGGCGCCGCCCCCTTGAGGGGGAGCAGGCTACACGAAGTGAGCCTGGACAGGGGTGGGCTTGTTCTGCCCGGCAAAGCCGGTTCCGCGGCCCCTGCTTGATGAGGAGTGCCCCCTCCGGTAGAAAACCGGCGCCCGTATTGGCTTTTTTATTGCTCGCGGTTGCGGCCTGGGCCGCCTTCGCCGCGCTGGCCGCGCGGATTGGTTGCGTCGGCCTGGCGGGACGGTTTGTCTGGGGTGGCGTCGCGTTGTGACTGCTGTTGCTGCTGCTGTTGCTGCAATTGGTGTTGCCGCCGCTGTTGTTGTTCCTGGGCCTGGGCCTGGGCCTGGCGCTGCTGCTCCTGCTGCGCACGTTGTTGCTGTTGTTGCAAATGCTGCTGCTGTTGTTGCAAACGTTGTTGTTGCTGCAGTTGCTGTTGGTGTTGCTGCTGTCTTTGCGCGGCCTGTTGCTGGCGGGTGTTTTCCTGGTCGCGCTGGGCCTGTTCGCGCAGGGCGCGCTGGCCTATGGATTCTTCACCGGAACGGCGCTGCTGTTCCAGCTGGGGACCCTGAAGCTTTTCTCGTTGTTCCTGTTGCTGGCGCAGCTGTTCGCGCTGCGCTTGTTGCTGGCTGCGACGGGCCTGTTCGGCGGCATGGCGGTCGGCGTTGGCGCGTGCATCGGCATTGGCATTGGCATTGGCATCCGCGGCCTGGGCGCGTTCCTGCGCTTCCTGGCGGGCCCGCGCATCGCGCTGGGCTTGCTCGCGCAGGGCGCGCTGGCCTATGGCCTCTTCGCCCTGGCGGCGTTGCTGTTCCAGCTGGGGGCCTTGCAGGCGTTCTTTTTGCTCCTGCTGCTGGCGCTGCTGCTCGCGTTGCGCGCGCTGGCTGGCCTCGAGGGCGCTGCGGTCCGGTGCGGGCGAGGGCCGTGCGGCTGGCGCTGCGCCGACAGGCGCGGCGGGGGAAGCGGGAGCGGCGGCTTGTGACCGGGCGTCGTGGTCCCTGCCGGCGGCGGGACCGGCGCGGTGCTCGTCCCGGTTGTTGTTATCGCGCCGGCCGTCCCGGCGATCATCCCTGCGGTCGTCGCGGCTGCTGACCACCGGCCGCGTGGCCACGGCGGGCGGCGGCAATGCGGCGGCGGCCACGGGGCGCTGCTGCGCGTGCAGCTCCGACGGATTCGGGCGCTGCGGCAGGGCGCCGCGGTCGGCCACGAGTTGTGCGCGGCCCAGGTCGGCGCTGCTCAGCCGGTGGGGATTGCCGTGCACAGGCCGGCCGCGTTCGAAGTCCTCGCGGCTGACCGCGGTGACGGCTGCAGGCTGGCGCTGGTAGCGGTAAATGTTGGTCACGTTGACGGTGTTGTTGACTACGATGTTGTGGTTCACCTGCGTGACATAGCGCGGGCTCACGCGGTAGGCCGGGCGAAAGGCTTCTCCGGGCGCCAGCGGGAACCAGCCCACGCCGGGCCGCGGTGCGCCGCCGATGGAAATGTTCCAGTTCACACCGCCGCTGCTGCCGCCCACAAAAGCGACGAGGGCGGGCGCATAGACAGGGCGCGGTGCCAGCCGGCCCGGTACCCAGGCCCAGCGCGGGCCGATCTGTGCCCAGCGGCCATAGTGAAACGGTGCAAACCCCCAGGGTGCGTCATCCACCCAGGTCCAGCCCCAGGGCGAAACCCAGGCCCAGTGGCCGACGCGGTAGGGCGCCCAATTGGCGGGCACGGCGCGCGGTATCCAGACGGCGCCGTAACCCGGGTCCTGGCTCCAGGTGCCATAGCTGTCGAGCTGCTGGTAGCCCACGGTTTCGCGCGGTATGTAACGCGCCGAAACCGACTGGTCTTCACGCCGGTCGCGGGCGGCGGCCCACAGGTCAAAACTGTCCTGCTGTGCGGCGCCCGGTCCCGCCGGGGTGAGTTGCGTGCCGCTGAAGTTGGCCTGCTGCCGGCTTTGCAGTGTGACAGGGGCGACGCCGTCGCCATAAATTACGCCGCTGCCCGACTGGGCCACCACGCGCGTCGTGTTGCCGGCAGGGTCGACGTCCAGCCGGTAGTCACCGGGCTGCGACACCACAAACGCGAGGTTGGGCGTATCCACTTCCAGCCGCTGGCCTTCATAGAGGGCCCGTACGCGCAGCTTGAGCGTGCCCTGGGCCAGGCGCAACTGGGTGGTGTTGTCGTCCAGTGCCTGGAAATCCAGGCTGGTCTGGCCGTTCATGCGCAGCGCGGTAGAGCCCACGTACAGCTCCGAGCGGGCGCCGGGGCCCGTCCACAGCCTGTCGCCGGCTGTCAGCGGCCGGTTCAGCACGGCGGGTGTCCAGGCCGACGCTCCTGCCGGGTTGTTGCCGTCACCCGGTGCGAAGCTCACGGCGCCTTCGGCCAGGTTAAGCCGGGCGACCCGGCCGGGTGGATCCAACTGGGCGCCCTGAGGCGCAGGCTCCTGCGCCCAGGCAACGGGCTGCAGCAATGCCAGCAGGACTGCAAAGGCCAGCAGCGTGAGGTAGCCGTAAAGGTGCGAAGGCCGGAAGGCCATGTGATCGGTATGGGACACGTTTGTGTCGCCGGTGTCGATTGCTGTCATGTTGAACGCTCTCTTCCTGTCTTGCGGGACATGGATGGACTGGAAGGCGGGCTGACGTAACCGTCGTGATCGCATCGTGATCGCCGCCTGATGAGGAGACCTTACCCAGTACAACGTGCGTGACGATGGATGGAGTGCTAACAGGCGGTAAAGATTGCGAAACAGAAGGCTGGAATGAAACGGGATGTAATGCCTGCAGCGGCCGATCGTTCTGTTAATGACACTTTTGTTAGAGAAAAATGTCTGCAGGCCAATGCAGATGGGCGCAAGCAGCTATCAAAAAAGGAGCGACAGGACTGCGGCGAAAAAATGGCGCGTGCAATATGAGACGATTGCCCCATGCAAGATTTCTGGCCTTCCAGCGGCTTTTCCCGGCTCCAGCGCAACGCACGCGGCTGGCTCGCACCCTCCGACGACTATCTGCGGCTCTTCCTCGCGCGGCCCGAACTCGCGCCGGTGGCCGAGTCATGCGATGCCGAACGTGCCCTGCACGCCGCGCTGGTGGCTGCACCCTCCCGACCGGTAGAGCCCGCCGAATTGGCGGCCCTGCAAGATGCGGATGCGCGTGACAACTACAACCTGTTTTTGCGCTTTCGCGATGGACTGCTCGCCGCCGGCACGCTGGAGGCGTACTACCTGGGCCTGTTCCCGCGAGACGGAACGGGCCGCATCGACATACCGCCGTTGTTCATCGACCTGATTGCCCAGGCGGTTGTCCACAATGTGTTGCAGGGTTCCACCGACGCATATGAAGTGCGCGCCGCCGAAATACTGTTTCGCCCCCAGCGCATCAGTACGCAGGACGGCCAGGTGCTAAGCGGCGACCAGGAAGTGATCGACATGTTCAATGAGACCGGCGGTGTGGGCGACTTCGGCCGCTTCCTGGCGGAGGCCAAGGCGCCGGTGCCCGTGGTTGAACTGCAGGTGCTCAATGACGATAACGTTTTCACGTATTGGCAGCAGCCGGGCCGCCACCGTTTTCTGCTGGACCTGACGCATGAGGTCAGCAACGACCTGAGCCACGGCCTGGTCTTCACCATGGTGCGCGCCCGCTCAGGCCTCAAGGCGCTGGCAAGCGTGTTGCAGAAGTGGGTGAAGCATTTTCTCGGCGTTGAAGTCACCATCCGGCCGGTGCAGAAAGTGGACGATGAAGCCTGGCGCTGGCATGTAGGGCTGGACGTGGAGTCCACAGCCTTGCTCAATGACCTGTATGAGGGAATGGACGTTGCGCCCGACCGGCTGCAGCGCCTGGTCAGCCTGTTCCGGCTGGAATTTGTGGACACGCGGGAAATGCGCAGCGATGTGGCGGGCAAGCCGGTGTACCTGGGATTGATGATGAACGCCGACGGGGTGGTGAGGCTCAAGCCGCAAAACCTGCTGGTGAACCTGCCGCTGCTGCCTGCAGCGTCCTAGGGGCGTGCGCGGATCAAGCCGGATCGTTTCAGTCGCTGCCCTCCACTTCCACCACCAGCACGCGGGCCTCGCCCACCGGTGAGGCGACATGCTCGGTGCCCACGCTCGCGAAAAAGATGTCGCCGGTTTCCAGCATCACGGAGCATTGCCCGCAGTTGTCGCGGTAGCGCATTTCCACGCGGCCATCGAGCACCGCAAACACTTCTTCGCCCTCGTTGATATGCCATTTGTAGGGTTTGTCGGTCCAGTGCAGCCGGGTGGTGATGCCCTGCATGTTGGCTACCGTCACCGCGCCCCAGGCGCGTGCTGCGGTGAAATCCTTGCTTCGGATGATCTTCATGTCGGTCTCCATCAGGTGAGCGCGCTGGCGCAGTGAAAGCTCCGCCATGCTACGTCGCGGGGCCGGCGGAACCATGAATTCTTCGGGGGCCATTGATTCCGTATCCGCATCACTGAAATGCGCCGTTCGGGACTGCGCGGCGCTAAGATGCTTTGCATGAAAAGCGTATTGCTTCCCTGCGGCGAAGCCGTTCCCGCCCTGGGCATGGGCACCTGGAACATGGGCGACGTGCCGGCGCGGCGCGCCGACGAACTCGCGACTCTGCAGCTGGGCCTGGACCTGGGCTGTACGCTGGTTGATACCGCGGAAATGTACGGTGAGGGGCTGGCCGAAGAACTCGTTGGCGAGGCGCTGCAGGGAAGGCGTGACGAAGCCTTTATCGTCACCAAGGTGTATCCGCACAATGCCTCAAAGGCGGGAACAGTGGCCGCGTGCGAGCGCAGCCTGCGCCGTTTGCGCACTGACCGCATCGATCTTTATCTGTTGCACTGGCGGGGTTCGGTTCCGCTGGCCGAAACCATGCAGGCTTTGATGGCGCTGCAAAAGGCCGGCAAGATACGTCATTACGGCGTGAGCAACCTTGACCTCTCCGACATGCAGGAGCTGTGGCAAGTGCCCGGCGGTCAGGGCGTGCAAACCAACCAGCTGCTGTACAACCTCACGCGCCGCGGCATTGAGTGGGATCTGCTGCCCTGGCTGCGCGAATGCAGCGTGCCGGTCATGGCGTATTCACCGATCGAGCAGGCGCGCCTTCTGCGCCATGCAGGCCTGACCGGCTTCGCCGTGCGCCACGGCATGCAACCCGCCCAGGCGGCGCTGGCCTGGGTGCTGGCGCAGGACGGCGTCATCGCCATTCCCAAAACGGGCCATCCGGAACGGCTGCGCGAGAACGCCGCGGCGGCGCAAATCCGGCTCAGCGATGAACAACTGGCTGCACTGGATGTGTTGTTCAAGCCGCCTTCCCGCGCCACCTCGCTGGAGATGATCTAGACCTTTCCAGGGGTCAACGCGTGTCAACGCGTCAGCCACATCCCTGCTGCCAGCAAGGCCGCCTGGACGGCCATGGCGATGTAGAGCGGCTTGCGGGAAGGCGTAGCGGCATCCTGAAGCGTCTGGCCAATACGCTGCGCGAGCAGAGTGCGCAACACCGGGTCAGGCGAACCTGGTGCTGGCGCAGGTGCGGCCTCGGCGGCGCGGGCCTGCTGCCATTGCGCCAGTACATCAGCCAGCGGCAGGCGGTTCACCACGAAATTGATCATGCCGCGCACGGCGCGTCCCTGGCCCAGCACGGGCGCCAATTGCTGACCAATGGCATCGGCCGACAGCATCTCTGACACCCGTTCGAGTGCACCCTTGGTTCGCGGCATGGCCTCGATACGTCCGGCAATCGCGTCTGTCAATCGCTGCGACATGGCCTCTCCATGACCCGTCACGACTTGTTGTATGGCCCGGCTGCGGCCACGCGCCACGCCCAGCATCAGGTAAATCGGAACAAAGGCCAGCAGCAGCATGCTGACCAGCAAGGGCGGTGAAAACAGCAAGGCGAGGATGGCGCCGGCGCCGCCTGCATGCGCAGCGGCGGGCATGCCAGGGCCGGACAGCCGGCTCAGGTAGAAGAAGAACACGCCACCGCCCAGCAGGAAAGCCAGCAAACCTCCCATGGCGACAGAACTGGCAAACGCCACACCGGCTTTGGCGCCGGTGCGCACCATGGACGGCGCGGCAGAAGAGTTTGATGACATGCAAGGCCCTCTTATTTTTTAAAGGGCTGATCATAAGCGGCGCTTGCGGGGGCGCTGGTGGTGCATGGCAGGCGCTGCAGCCCGCCCAGGGCATCGCCGATCGAGACGCCGGACCCCGCGGATCACGGTCCGGCCTCGCTACACCGCCATGTTGTATAGACAGGCCGGCGAATAAAATTGAAGGTCAAACCGGCTGCAAGCGAGTGCGTCTTTTTCATTCGCCTTATGCTTGGCAAGCCCCATAAGGAGACCTTCCCCCATGCTTCGCAAGTTTTTGTCGTTCATTGCCCTCGCGCTCGTGCTCTGTGCCGCGCAGGCCCAAACATACCCGGCCAAGCCGATCCGCCTGATCGTTCCGTTCCCGCCCGGCGGCGGCACCGACATCCTGTCACGCCTGGTGGCCACCAAACTGGCGGAGGCCAGCAAGTGGACCGTGGTGCCCGATAACCGCGGCGGCGCCGGCGGCACCATCGGCATTGCAGAGGCCGTACGCGCAGCGCCCACGGGCTATGACATGGTCATGGGCCAGAAGGACAACCTGGTTGTTGCCCCCTGGCTGTACAAAAACCTGAGCTACGACCCGACCAGGGATTTGGTGGCAGTGGCCCACGTCGCCTACACGCCGGTCGTGATCGTCACGGGCGTGCAGTCGCGCTTCAAGACGCTGGCCGACGTGGTGGCGGCAGCCAAAGCTGCGCCTGACTCCATCACCTACGGTTCGCCCGGCAACGGCACGACCATCCATCTGGCGGGCGAGATTTTTAACGGCGCGGCCAACATCAAGCTGCGCCACGTGCCCTACAAGGGTTCCAACCCGGCCATGATGGATGTGCTGGCGGGCAATGTGGACCTCATGGTGTCCTCGCTGCCCTCGGCCATCGCCCAGATCAAATCGGGCAAGCTGCGCCCGCTGGCCGTCACCTCGGCCCGCCGCAGCACCTCGCTGCCGGATGTGCCCACGGTGGCCGAACTGGGCTACAAGGATTTTGACGTCAGCACCTGGTATGGCCTCTTCATGCCGGCCGGCACGTCCAAAGACATCGTTGCCACGGTCAATGCCGAGGTCAACAAGCTGCTGGCCACACCCGAAATGAAGGCGGCCATTCACGCGCAAGGCGCTGAGGTACAAAACATGACGCCCGAGCAGTTCTCCGCGTTGCTCAAGAGCGACTACCTCAAATGGAAGGGCATTGTGCAGGCTTCCGGCGCGACCATCGAGTAAGTGGTTCGCTGCTTCTCCGCAAAGAGGCGGCGCCCTGATGGGCGCCGCTTTTTTTTTTCGGAGAAGGCCGCTCCTGGTCCCGAAAACTACGTGAAAACCCTGAGAACAGATGCGGGGACGCATGACATGATCTAGTCATCTATAGGACTAGATCAATTATGCATAAGCCCACCCTCACTGTGGTCCCCGCCGAACCGGGCCAAAGCCGTTATGCCGCCCTGGCCGCCGCTATGCGCGCGCGCGTGGTGGCGGGCGAGTGGCCGCCGGGCAGCGCCTTGCCGGCCGAGCAGACCCTGGCCGCCGAGCACGGCGTGGCCTTGGGCACGCTGCGCCGCGCGCTGGAACTCCTGGCCGACCAGGGATTGATCGAACGCATCCACGGCCGCGGCACCTTTGTGCGTGCCGGCATGACGGGCGGCACCATGATGCGGTTTTTCCGCTTCGGCGAGGGCACGGGTGAAGTGCCAGCCTCGCACATCGTCTCGCGCCGGCTGCTGGTCGCACCCGCCGAGGTGGCGCGGCGCCTCGGCCTTGCACGCGGCGATACGGCGCTGCGGCTGCAACGCGTGCGCTCGCTCTCTGGCCAGCCCTGTGTTTACGAGGAAATCTGGCTGCCCCCGGCCCTGTTTGCCGAGCTCGCCGAGAGCGATACCGACAGCTGGGGCGACCTGCTCTACCCGATGTTTGCCGAACGCTGCGGCGTGCACGTGGCCCGCGCGGTCGATGAAATCGGCTTCGGCGCGTTGACGGCGGCGCAGGCCGGCCACCTGGCCCTGTCGGCCGGCCATCCCTGTGCGCTGGTCACGCGCTGCGCCTACGACCTTGCCGGCCATTGCGTCGAAGTGCGCTACACGCGGGGCGACGCCCACGCCTTTCACTACACCGTCACCATCACCTGAACACACCCTGAACACACCCTGGAACTGGAGAAAACCATGCCACACCCAAGCAACAACCCTTCAAATGCCGCGCAGCCGCTGAACCGTTCGCGCCGCCTCGTGCTGCAGGCCGCGGGCGCGGCCGTCGCTGCACCCTGGACCTTTGCCGCTCATGCCGCGGGCCAGATCGCCGGTGGCAAGCCGATCACGCTGGTCGTGTCTTATGCCGCGGGCGGCGGCGCCGATCTGATGGCGCGGTTGATCGCACCGCGCATGGCGGAGTTCCTGGGCCAGCCCGTGCTGGTCGACAACAAGCCCGGCGCCGGCGGCCAGATCGCCGCGACGCAGGTGGCGCGCGCCGTGCCCGACGGTACGCAGTTGCTGGTCGATGCCTCGTCCTTCGCCGTCAATCCCGCGCTTTACCCCAAGTTACCCTACGACACCGACACGGCTTTCGCGCCTCTGGCCGTGTTGGCGCAGTTCCCCAACGTGCTGGTGTGCACGCCCGGTTTTGAAGCCAAAAGCGTCAAGGACCTGATACGCCTGGCCAAGGCCAAACCCGGGCAGATCGCCTATGCCTCCTCCGGCAACGGCTCGGCCCAGCACCTGGCTGGCGCGCTGTTTGAAGACCTGGCCGGCGTCAAGCTGGTGCACGTGCCCTACCGCGGCGGCGGCCCGGCCATGAACGACGTGATGGCCGGCCAGGTGCCGCTCTTCTTCGCCAACGTGGCCTCCTCGCTGGGACAGATCCAGTCGGGCCGGCTGCGCCCGCTGGCGGTGACCAGCCGGCGCCGCACGCGCTCGCTGCCCGACATGCCGACCATGGAAGAAGCCGGCGTGCCGGCTTATGAGGTGCTCGAGTGGAATCCGGTGCTGGCGCCCGCCGGCATAGACGCCAAGTCCAAAGCCGCGCTGGTCGCCGCCATCCGAAAGACCATGGCCGACCCCGAAGTGCTGGGCCGCATCCGCAGCCTGAGCGGCGAAGCCTTCCCTGAGGGCCCCGAAGCGCTGACCCAGGCTTTCCTCAAAGCCCAGCAGCTCAAATGGGGCCGCATCATCAAAGACCGCAAGATCACCACGGGTTAAGCGGTGCAGAGTTCCACGCCTGACCCGGTGGCGCCCGGCTGGGACAGCCACGTCCACGTCTTTGACGCCGCTGCGGCTGTCGCGCCGGGCCATTACCAGCCCGCGCACCGGCCGCTGGCGGACATCGAGCAACTGGCCCAAAGCCATGGCTTCGGCCACCTGGTGCTGGTGCAGCCCAGCGTTTATGGCACCGACAACACAGTGTTGCTGGACACCTTGCGTGTCGGTGGCGGGCGACATCGCGGTGTGGTGGTGCTGCCGCCTTCCATCGACGATGCGGCACTGCAGGCCATGCATGCGCTCGGCGTGCGTGGCGTGCGCTTTAATCTGGTGTCTCCCGTCGGGGACAGCCTCAAGGCCGGGGAGGGTGACGGCGCCCGGGACAGCTTCCAGGCCCTGGCGCCGCGCCTGCGTGCGCTGGGCTGGCATGTGCAGTGGTATGCGGCACCGCAAGACCTGCCCGTGATCGCGGCCCTGCATGCGGCCAGCCCGGTACCGGCGGTGTTGGACCACCTCGCCGGCATGTACGCCGGCGTTCCTCCGGATCACCCGGCCTGGCGGGCGCTGGAGCAGCTCGCCGACCAGGGCGCCTGGGTCAAGCTCTCGGGCTGGTACCGCCTGGGGGCGCAGGCGCCGTATGAGACGCTAGACGAGACCATCCGCAAGGTCGCGGGGCTGTTCGGGCGGCGCATGGTCTGGGGCTCCGACTGGCCGCACACCGCCTTTGCACCCGACGCGCTCCCCGCCTATGCCAGCACCTGGGAGCCCGTGGCGCGCACGCTGGCGGCGGCCCAAACACAGTGCGTCCGGGAGCAGGCGCCGGCCGCCTTGTACGCCTAATAAGCCCGGCGGGAGCCCTGCAGCCCCGGAGTGGCTTAAAATCACGGGCTACGCCATTTTTAACCCGGAGTCTTCCATGCCCAAGAAAATCAGAGTCGAAGCCGACATCTGCGCCCCCAAGCCAGTCCCTCCCAAGGGCTACACGATCACGACCGGCCGCGGCCAGAAGATCAGCCTGGAGCGCGGTTCGCACACCCGCAGCAAAAAGAACCCAGGCAAGCGCCCTCACCAGGGTTGAGCTGTTTTGCTGATGCGGCCCCAGGTCGCATCCATGAAAAAAGCGCCTCTTCGGGCGCTTTTTTCATGGCCAAAATGGCTGGCGTTCGGTGAATTGGGTTCGATGCGGTATCCAATCCAGATAAAAACTCCTCTTGATGGAAGACGGCCATGATGTTTAATCCATGGATAACGTCAACGGGGGGTACCGAAAAATGTTGTCCAGAATGGCGGTTTTCCTGGCATTGATCCTGGGGTTGGGATGTTTTTCCATTTCAAGCGCCCAGCCGCTTGCAAACCCGATTGCAACAAGGCAGATAGGAACGCCGAACGCATTCCCGATGGCGATCTACAAAAGCATCAAAGTGCAGGATTTGAATCAAATCCTGATTGATTCGTTTGTGGAATCCGGCTTCACCCTGCTTGCCGCCAAAAAAGACGCAGACAGCGCCACGGTCTTCCGGTTTTCTTATCCCGTGGACAAGAATGGCAAATACGGCGTTGTGATTTTTGGATTCAAGGTAGACGGCACCGTTGTCAATGGCCGGTGCATGAACTGTTTTTTGCGATGGGGAAAAATACAGGACGAAACGGACATCGGGAAATTTCCATGGATGGTCCAGTACGACCTGAGCAGCAGGCTCTACCCGGACATCGACCAAGCGTATTCGTCCATCAAAAACAAATCCCTGAACTACCTGGATCCCCAGCGCGGGTTTGATTACAAAAACGCATGGGGCGGAGAGCGTAATCGCTGGACTTACGACAACTCCTACGTCAAGGTCAAACTGCCGGATCTGAAGCGGGAGTGGGTCCGCGCCTTCACTGATTCCGGTTTCATCCTGTTGCGCGACAGCAATCCTGCCGCCGATGCCTCTGATTCTGTTGTGGATTTTTCATTTCCCATCGACAGCGATAAACCCGGTGGGGTGGTCTATTCCATTCAATTCCGAAGCCAGTTTGATGCCGATGGGCTTTGCTACCCTTGTGAAGCCAGGCCGTCGTATGACCCCTACCAGACATTGCCCCCCGCTGGTTTGTCTGCCATGCCGGGCAGGCTGACGCTGGCTTCGCGGTTTGAGGCCGGCCTCAACAGCGCATACGAGCAGATCAAGGCGACGACGGAACGCAATCTTCGGCCGAGAACCCAGTTCGTCCGGCCGCCAAAATTCGTTCCTCCCGGCTCAGCGCGGCCACCTCCCATTATTCTGCCGGTGACATGAGCCTGCGCTGGCCGGTCGGTACCGCCAATCACGGCCCGCTTCTCTACGATCCGTGGTTTGACAGGCTGTTCCTCTTTGGCACCGCCGGCATCGCGCTGGTCCTGGGCGCTTTGGCGACGATCTCACCCGCGATGTTTGTAGCGGTGGTACTGGTCGACATCTGGCTATTTGCCAGCCCCCACGTCATTGCGACCTACACCCGCATCGGGTTTGACAAAGCCCAAGCCAAAAAGCACTGGTTCCTGATTTTTGGTTTGCCGCCCATCGTGCTGGTCGGGGTCACGATGGTCGCGCTGGCCTATGAGTTGGGCGGCCTGTTTACCTTGTATTTCATTGCGCAGACCTACCATGTCACCCGGCAGTCGTTCGGCATTGCAAGGGCGTACAGAAGGGCCGACCCGCAGGCAACGGGCCCTGATCGCTTGTCTGAAAGCCTGATCTATCTCTTTCCGCTTTGGGGCTTGATGCATCGGTGTACAACAGCCCCTGAATTCTTTTATGGCTACCCCATCTATCTTCCATCCGTTGACGCCGCGTTGACAGGCGCAACAGGCATCGTCGCCGTGTTTGTGTGCGCATGGTGGGGATATCGGCAGCTGCGCCTTGCGCTGGCCGGTCAACTCAACGCGGGGCATTGCCTGTTTGTGGCATCGCACCTGCTTGTCACGGCAGTCGCTTACCTGTGGGCCACGAACATCACGTCGGGGTGGCTGGTGGTCAATATCTGGCACAACCTGCAATACCTGCAGTTTGTATGGCTGCAGAATGTCCGCCGTGACGCGCAACTGCCGGGCGCCGTCGATCAACGATCCCTTGACGGCCAAGACCTTCAGCGCCTGATGAACCCATTCAAAAATGCGGCCAAATACCTTGCCTTATGCCTGGTGCTGGGCGCCGTGATGTACGAAGCGCTGTCGGTGGCGGGTCGGCAATTGATCTGGCTAGGCTTGCCCGCCGTGTTCATTTTGCATTTCACCGTGAATTTCCATCACTACCTGGTGGACGGCGTGATCTGGAAAAGGCCTAAACCCGGCGCGTGACGCATCCGGCGCGAGGTGTTCGATGAAGCGGCCCTGCACCGACTCTGCACCTTCGCCGGCCAGTTGCCCGGTGACCTCGGACCGGGCCAGTGAGAGCAAAAAAAAGGGCGTGAACACAAGGTCCACGCCCAAGGCGCTTAGTTCTGCAACAACGCAGCAAGCTGCACCGCTGGGATCACCTCATAGTGAGCCAGCTGCATCGAATACTGCGCGCGGCCCGAAGACAGCGCGCGCAGGCTACCGATATAACCGAACATCTCCTTCAAAGGCACATCGGCTTCGATCAACGCCGCATTGCCGCGCTGGCCTTGCCCGCGCACCATGCCGCGCCGGCGATTCAGGTCGCCAATACAGTCGCCCAGGTAATCCACCGGTGTGATGACTTCAACGGCCATGACCGGTTCCAGGACCTGTGGCCCCGCTTTTGCAAAGCCTTCCCGGAAAGCCGCCATGGCGGCCAACTCGAACGCAACCGTCGACGAGTCTCTTTCATGGAAACCGCCATCCAGTAGCGTGACTGAAAAATCGACACAGGGATAGCCTGCCACCACACCCGAAAGCGCGGCACGCCGTATGCCGGTCTCTACCGCTGGAATAAATTCCCGCGGCACAGCGCCGCCGACAACACGGCTGTCGAAACGGATGCCTTCGCCTCGGTTCAGAGGCGTCAGCAGGAGTTTGACCTCGGCGAACTGGCCGGGCCCTCCGCTTTGCTTCTTGTGAACATGGTTCACCTCCACATTTCGTGAAATTGTTTCCCGGTAGGCAACCTGTGGCTGGCCAACCGACACTTCGACACCATATTTGGCCCGCAGCTTCTCGATAGAAACCTCGAGCTGCAGCTCTCCCATGCCGGAGAGGACTGTTTGCCCGGACTCCGCGTCATGCCGGAGCTTCAGGCTCGGGTCCTCCCTCAACATCGCCTGCAGTGCCTTGGAGAGGCCTTGCTGGTCGCCGCTGGTCCTGGGTTCTATTGCCACGTGAATCACCGGCTCTGGAACGCTGATTTCTTCCAGATGAACCGGATGAGACGGATCGCACAGGGTGTGGCCCGTCAGCGTGTCCTTGAGACCCACAACGGCGGCAATATCTCCCGCTACCAGTTCCTCGCGTTCAATGAGGTCGTCCGCATGCACCTCATAGAGCCGCGTCACGCGTTCCGTCTTGCCGGTCGTCGCGTTGAGCACGACGTCGCCACGGCCAAGCCTGCCGCCGTACATACGCACGAAGACCTTCGAGCCATGGTCATCCGTGGTGACCTTGAACGCCAGCGCGGCAAGCGGATCACTGGCGGAAGCCGGTTTTCCATCTTCGCGAACCATATCGTCCGGCGCGGGCAGGTAGTCCACGACGGCATCCAGCAGAGGCTCCACACCACGGTTCTTGAATGCCGAACCGCCGAGCGCAGGCACAAACGCTCCAGTCAGCACACCTTTGCGGATGCAGCGGCGCAACACGGCGAGTTCGATCTCCTCGCCGTTGACGTAGGCCTGCAGCGCGGCATCCTCCTGCTCTGCCGCGAGTTCGACCAGGCTGGCGCGTGTACGAACTGCCAGATCCACCAGGTCGGAGGGAATGTCCGCCTCGCGGAAAGGCTCGCTCGCATCGTCCTTGTCCCAGAACATTGCGCGCATCGCCACCAGGTCGACCACGCCGCGGAAGTCGCCTTCCGAGCCGATCGGCAGTTGCAGCGGAACGACCGTCACACCCAGGCGATCTTTCATCATGGCCACGACGCGCTGGAAATCCGAACCGACGCGGTCAAGCTTGTTGATGAAGGCGATCCTGGGCACTTGGTATTTGTCCGCAAGGCGCCAGTTGGTCTCGGTTTGCGGCTCCACGCCGGCCACGCCGTCGAAGACGACAACCGCTCCGTCGAGAACGCGCAAGGACCTGTTCACCTCGATGTTGAAGTCGATGTGTCCGGGCGTGTCGATGACATTGATCTGCGCGCCTTTCCAGTGAACGGTGATGGCCGCACTGTTGATGGTGATGCCGCGCTTGCGTTCCTGGGGGTCGAAGTCCATGCGCGTGGTGCCGTGATTCACGTCGCCGATGCGATGGCTTTCACCTGTGTAGAACAGGATGCGTTCGGTGGTCGTGGTCTTGCCTGCGTCGACGTGGGCGATGACGCCGATATTGCGGAGCTTGTGGGTTTTTGCAGTCATGGTGAATCTTTCTTGCGGCCGCACTCGGCTTTGCGAGCGGCTGCCGCCTGGTTGGCAAAGGCCAGCCCAGGCGGGATTCGCCTGGATGCTAGCGTTGAAGGTTGAAATTGCGGCCGGAGCCCAGGCGCACGGTGCTTGCGCTCCGGCGGTCGGGAATCGTGGCAATCAGCTTGTCGTAGGTACGCATGGTTAAAGCCCAAAAAAACAAAACCCCGGAGGGAAAGCCTGCCGGGGTTTTGTTGTCCGGAAGGCACAAGCCTTCCGAACGCGATCGAAAGGCGAAGTCAGGTGGCGAAAGTTGCCTTGATCACGTTGGTGAGATTCATAAGAGGTCGGATTATTACTGTCATTGATGGGAATGGCAAGACGAAAAAGAGTGCATGGGCAACTCCGCAACACCTGGCGAAGAAGGGGCAAGCTTCCGGCGATGCTGTGCCTGCACCGCAGAACCGGTTCAAGCCGTGGGATAGAAAGTAAGCTTTCCTGAAGGCGCGCAGGCTGGCCGGTTTCAGGTCTCAAGCGCAGCCGCCATGCGGTGCGGCATGAGGCGTTCGCGTGGCGCTTCGCCGCCCCACAGGCTCAGCATCAGGTCCACGATGACCGGTCCGAAATCCTGGTGCGGAATTTCGACCGAGGTGAGCCACGGGGCGAGCCAGGCATTGATCGGGTTGCCGTCGATGCCGACCAGCTCGCAGTCGCCGGGCACCCGGATCCCGCTCTCGCGGGCCACGCGGTGCAGCCCATAGGCGACCTGGTCGCTGATGCACATCGCGCCACGCGGCCAGGCACCGGGCGCCGCGAACTGGGCCGCGGCGGCGTAGCCGATTTCCAGGTGCGAGATGCCCGGAGCCTCTACCCGACGGATCCGGTCGGCTGACAAGCCTCTGGCGCCGGCCCGCTCGCAGAAGCCCTGCACGCGTTCCCGGGTCGTGGACGATCCGCGCGACGGAAATACCACGGCCGGCGCGTCGATGCCGCGGTCGAGCAGGTAGTCTGCGGCGGCGGCGCCGGCCGCCAGGTTGTCCGGCCCCACGAAGGCGCAGGTGCCGAACGGGCTGCGCCGGCTCACGAAGACCATCGGCGCGCCGCGCTCCACGAAGTCGCGCAGGCCGGCACTGGGCTGAGCCGCGACCATCACGTAGCCCTGCACGACCTGCGAGCGCATGGCGTTGAGATAGTCGTCCTGCAGCTCCGGCCGGTCGTGCGTATCGCACAGAATCATCGTGTAGCCGGCCTCGCGCAGCGCGGCCTCGGTGGAGGCGGCCAGTGTGGCCATCACGGGGTTGTCGAGGTTGGCGGCCAGCATCGCGACCAGGCGGCTCTCACGGTTGCGCAGCGCGCGCCCCAGCTGGTTCGGGTGGTAGCCCACGGTCTTGATCGCCTCGCGCACGCGCGCCAGCGTTTCCGACGAAGCCCGCCGGGTCTCGCCGTTCACGATGCGCGAGACGGTGGAGATTGAGACGCCGGCCTGCGCGGCGACTTCGCTCAGCGAAACCGGGCCGACGCCCTTGCGCCTGCGCGGGGTGTCGTCGGTCATCGGTGCGGGCGGCAGGTCTGCCGGGTCTGGACGCCGCAGCGAATATTGGGTTGGCGCGAAGGCCGGTCATGCGGATGGCGAGGCGAGAGTCCGGCGAGTGGAAAGCGAAGCATCGATGGGTCGTATTTTTGGAAAACAAGGGCCGACGGCGGATGGCCGACCGGCGGCGCGATCGGTGCGTGCCAGGACAACATATAACCGAGAAAGCCGTGACTGACAAGTATGGCAAACGATTGCCAAGCGTTGGCAAACGTTTGCCATAATAGCCCAAAGTCAGCCACGATCGCAAAACAACGGCACAAGACGACATGGGTTCCATCTCCACCAGCACGCACAGCGCCGGCAAGCCCCTGTCGGTGCTCCTGCTCGATCCGTATCCGCGCACCGAGGAAATGCTGCCCGGCGGTGGAACGGATGCCGCGCTGCGTTCCGGGGCCGACGCGCATTCCTGAAGCCGGCGAACGATCGGCCCCACCTTCCTTTTTCCAGAAAGAGACAACCATGAACTTCCAGCTTCGTTCCCTCGCCAGGCACGCCACGCGCGCCGGCCTCCTGGGCGCCACCGTCGCCACGCTGGCCACCAGCGCCTTCGCCGAAATCCGGGTTATGTGCTACCAGGACGGCAACGAGTGCGACGTGACCGCCGACCTCATCAAGCGCTACGAGGCGCAGAACCCCGGCGCCAAGGTCATCCTCGACACCGTGCCCTACAAGACGGTGGTCGAGCAGCTGCCCGTCCAGCTGGCGGCGGGTCAGGGCCCCGACATCGCGCGTGTCGCCGAGATCGGTGGCCTGTCGAAGAACTACATCGACATCAGCGCCCATGTGAAGGACCGCAAGTACTGGGAAGACAACTTCGGCAGCACCTTGCCCTGGATGCGCAACAAGGCAGGCGACAAGGGCATCTACGGTTTCCTCTCGCAGATGACCATGACCGGCCCCTTCGTCAACAAGACCTTGTTCGAGCAGGCCAAGGTACCCATGCCAGGCCCCAAGGCTACTTGGGAAGAGTGGGCCGATGCAGCGCGCAAGGTGGCCAAGGCCACGCAAACCCCGGCCGCCATGGCCTGGGACCGCTCGGGCCACCGCTTCGCCGGCCCCGCCGTGAGCTATGGCGCGAAGATTTTCGACGCCAAGGGAAACCTCACGGTGGATGCAGGCTACAAGGCCGCCGTGGGCAAGTTCGTCGCCTGGCACAAGGACGGCACCATGCTTAAAGATGTGTGGGGCGGCTCGGGCGGCTCCAGCTATGCCGATGCGGTGGGTGAGTTCAAGAACGGCCGTGTGGTGATGATCCTTTCGGGCTCATGGCAGATCAACCGCATGCAAAAGGAAATCGGCAATGCCTTCGACTGGGTCGCCGTGCCCAATCCCTGTGGCCCGGCTGCCTGCTCGGGTATGCCCGGCGGCGCGGCCTGGGTGGCGCTGAAGACCACCAAGTCGCCGAAAGAAGTGGGCCGCTTCCTGGACTTCATGGCGCAGGAGGCCAATGTCGCCGAATTCGCGTCCCGTACCAACAATATTCCGGCCCATGCAGGCGTGGCCAAAAAAGGCGTGGACTACCCGAGCGCCGGCCCGACGGCGCGTGCCGCGCTCGGCGTGTTCACCAGCGGCACCTCCACCATCGCGCCGCCGGCCTACGCGCTGCAAGGCTACAAGTACAACCGCGCCCTGATGCTGCCGACCGTAACCCGGGTCACCCAGGCCATCGTGGGAGAGATCAGCGTGGATGAGGCCGTGACCAAAATCGGCACCGACATGGCCGAAGCGGTAAAACAAGCCGAAAAATAGGCGCACCCCCGTGGCGCGCACTGCGTGCGCGCCTCCCCCTTGCAGGGGGCGACACCTGCGGCCTGGCGGAGCCAGTTCCGCGGTGTCACTGGCATAAGACGGCGCAGAGGGCGTCATGTTGGGCACAGTAGATCGGAGTCGGTATGTCGGTTTTTTCGGCCTTCCTGGGCTTTTTGTTCAACCTGTTCGAGCCGGTCTTCCGGCTGGGCCAGAAATGGCTGGGCGCCTCGCGCATAGGCTGGCTCTTTGTCGGCCCCAACCTGGTGGTGATCAGCATCTTCACCTTTTTACCTATCGTGGTGAACCTGGTGTATGCGGTGACCGGCGGGGTAAATCTACTGCCCATGCAGCGGCCTTTCACGGGGCTGGAAAATTTCGCCATCCTGCTTGAATGCCGCGACTACACCGACCTGCAGACCTGCCGCACCGACATCTTCTGGCGTTCCATCGCCAACACGGTGAAGTTCAGCCTGATCCAGGTGGCCTTGATGGTGTTCTTCTCGCTGGTGACGGCCCTGGTGCTGAACCGCAAGATCATAGGCCGCGGCTTCTGGCGCGGTGTGTTCTTCTACCCGGTGCTGCTGTCGCCGGTGGTGGTGGCGCTGATCTGGAAATGGCTGTTGCAAAGCCAGGGCGTGTTCAATGCCGGCCTGGTGGCCATGGGCGGCTCGCCGATGGACTGGCTGCTTGACCGGCACTGGGCATTCTTCTGGGTGGTGGTGGTGTCGATCTGGGCTCACATGGGTTTTTACACACTCATTCTGCTGGCCGGCCTGCAGGCCATTCCGAAAGACGTCTACGAAGCCGCCGAGATGGACGCTGCACCGCCGTTTCGCGTGCTGAGGCGCATCACGCTGCCCCTGCTCATGCCCAACCTGATCGTGGTGCTGGTGTTGGTGATGATCCGCGCGGTGCAGAGCTTTGACGAAGTGTTTGTGCTCACCGGCGGCGGCCCGGGCTCGGCCACCACCTTCATCGTGCAATACATCTACCAGACCGGTTTCGCCGAACAGATCCACCTCTACGGCCTGGCCGCCGCGGCCTCGCTGATCCTGGCCGCCGGCCTGATGGCCCTGACGCTCGCGCAACTGCGGCTGTCCAAAGCCGGTGAGGCCGGAAAAATCAAGAAGTAAGGAAAAGCCATGGCCAATTTCCTCACCCGCACCAAGGGCTACAAATACGGTGGCACCAGCCTGCATTGGACCGACTGGGTCTCCTATGCCTACCTGCTGGCCGGCCTCATCGTGATGTTCGGCCCGGTGCTGTGGCTCGTGATGTCGTCCTTCAAGACCGAAAGCGCGCTGAGCCAGTTCCCGCCGACCTTTCTGCCCTACAGCCAGAAGGAAGCGGTGGTGGCCGGATACGACAAACCCCTGCCGCTGTTCCGTGCCAAGGACGAACAGGGCAATATCCGCGAACTGGCCCAGGTGCGCCGCATCGGCCTGGTCGCCACCATGGTCGATCCCGCGGCGCCGCAGACCGAACTGCGCGTGAACATCAATGACCGCAAACCGGTGAATGAACTCAAATTCGCCGGCGGCAACTACACCGAGCTGTTCGGCAAGTTCGCCTTCGGCACCTATCTATGGAACAGCGTGTTCATCACCGTGGTGGCGACCATCCTCACGCTGCTGTTCAATTCGATGGCGGCCTTCGCGCTGTCCAAGTACCAGTTCACCGGGCAGAAGACGGTGTTTGTGCTGATCATCGCCACGCTGATGATTCCGCCCACCATCATCCTGGTGCCGGCTTTCCTGGTGATCTCGGAGCTGAACCTCTTGAACAACCTCTGGGGCGTGATCCTGCCCGCGGTGGCCACGCCGACGGGCGTGTTCCTGCTGCGCCAGTACATGCTGACCATTCCCGACGAATTGCTGGAGGCCGCGCGCATGGACAACGCCAGCGAGTGGCGCATCTACTGGAAGATCATCCTGCCGCTGGCCGCTCCGGCGATGGCGGTGCTGGCCATTTTCTCGTTCATGTGGCGCTGGAACGACTTTCTCTGGCCGTTGATCGTGCTGTCCAAGTCGGAGCACTTCACCTTGCAGCTCGCGCTCAATGCCTTCCAGGGTGAACTCAACACGCAGTGGCACTACCTGCTGGCGATGACCGTGATCACCTTGATTCCGATCACCCTGGTCTTTGCCTTCCTGCAGAAATACATCGCCACTGGCATCGCCAGTGCCGGCGTCAAATAACCAAGGACTTTCCCGTGGCCACTCTTGAACTCGCCAACGTCGTCAAAACCTTCGACAAAGCCACCATCATCCATGGCGTGGACCTGACCGTTTCCGACGGTGAATTTGTGGTCTTCGTCGGTCCCTCAGGCTGCGGAAAATCCACGCTGCTGCGCATCATCTCGGGGCTGGAGCCCGCCAGCGGCGGCGACATCCGCATCGACGGCCAGCGTGTCAATGACGTGAGCGCCGCGCACCGCGGCTGCTCGATGGTGTTCCAGTCATACGCGCTCTACCCGCACATGAGCGTCTACGACAACATGGCTTTCGGCCTGGAAAACCTGGGCGTGGCCAAAGCCGTGATCGAGAGCAAGGTCAATGCCGCCGCCACCATGCTGCAGCTCGCGCCGCTGCTGCAGCGCAGGCCCACCCAGCTCTCCGGCGGCCAGCGTCAGCGCGTAGCCATAGGCCGCTCCATCGTGCGCGAACCCAAGCTCTTCCTGTTCGACGAACCGCTGTCTAACCTCGATGCCGAGCTGCGCGTTTCGATGCGCGCCGAGATCCGCGACCTGCATGCCCGGCTTGGCGCGACCATGATTTACGTGACACACGACCAGGTCGAGGCCATGACCATGGCCGACAAGATCGTGGTGCTGCGCGCCGGCCGCATCGAGCAGGTCGGCTCGCCGCTGGAGCTGTATAACCGGCCCTGCAACCAGTTCGTGGCCGGCTTCATCGGCAGCCCGCGGATGAACTTCGTGCCGGTGGCTCAGATGCCTGGCGCCAAGCCTGGAACAAGCACGGTGGGCATCCGGCCCGAGCATGCGCAGCTCACCAACGACGGTCCGCTGGAGATGAAGGTGTCGCAGGTCGAGCAACTCGGCAGCACCAGCATCTTGCATGGCAACGTGGTGCCCGATTCGCCTTTTGAAATCATCCTGAGCGGGCAGACCAACATCCAGCGCGGCGACACCGTCAAGGTGACCGCACCCGCAGAGCACCTGCATTTCTTCGACCAGAACGGCTTGCGTCTTTGAACCTGCGCCACCCGAAACATTGACCAGCCGACCATGCGCCTTGACCAAGCTCCCACTTTCGCCCTGCAATCGCGCAGCGGCAACCACCTCGTCCTGAACAGCACCAGTGGTGCCACGGCCCACATCTGGGTGCTCGAAGAAGACATCGTTCGTGTGCTGGTGCTGCCGCAAGGACGGCTGCAGATGCCGCGCAGCTGGACCGTGGCGCCTGGACTTGAAAACTTGCCCGTTGAAGGCCGCGACCGCTTCGACGTGAGCGGCTTTTCGCTGCCCGCATTCGAACTCAAGGAAGAGGGCTCGCAACTACAGATCACCACAGGCGCCGTGCGCCTGACCATCGCGCTCGAAGGCTTCTTTTGCCGCTGGGAAAGCCGGCAACAGGGCCGCTGGCAGGCCACAGCCTCCGACCGCACCACGCAGAGCTACAACTTTGGATGGTGGGACGAAAAGGTCTACCACTACCTGCAGCGCGAACGCGGCGAAGCCTACTTCGGCCTGGGCGAGCGCGCCGGCGACGCCAACCGTGCCGGCCAGCGCTACCGCATGTGCAACCTCGACCCCATGGGCTACAGCGCACGCAGCACCGACCCGCTGTACAAACACATCCCGTTCTACATCACGCGCAAAGGTGGTGAAAAAGACGCCGGCCTGTGTTTCGGTTTGTTCTACGACACCTTGTCCGATTGCAGTTTCGACATGGGCCGCGAGATGGACAACTACCACGGCCACTACCGTTACTTCGTAGCCGATCACGGCGACCTCGACCTGTATTACATCGCCGGCGCCGACCCGGCCGCCATCACGCGCCGCTACACCTGGCTCACCGGCCGGCCCATCTTCCCGCCGCGCTACGCGCTGGGCTATTCCGGCTCGACCATGAGCTACACAGACGCACCGAATGCGCAAGAGCGCATGGGCGAGTTCCTCGAACGCTGTGAAGAGCACGACATTCCCTGCGACTCGTTCCACCTGTCGTCGGGCTACACCTCCATTGGCCCGGGCCGTTACGTCTTCAACTGGAACCGCGAGAAGTTTCCCGACCCCGCAGCGTTTGTGCAGAGTTACCTGGAATGCGGCGTACGCCTGGTGCCCAACATCAAGCCTGCGCTGCTCAGCAACCACCCGCGCTTCGAAGAGGTCAGGCAGGCCGGCTTGCTGGTGCAAGACCCGGACGGCCAACCCACGGCCATACAGTTCTGGGACGGCACCGGTGCGTACCTCGACTTCACCAACCCCAAGACCATCGCTTGGTGGAAGAGGCAGGTGACTGAGCAGCTGCTCGAATACGGCATCCCCGCCACCTGGAATGACAACAACGAATACGAGATCTGGAGCGACAAGGCGCTGGCCCACGGCTTCGGCGCGCCCCGTCCCGCGCGCGAGGTGCGCCCGCTGCAGACCTTGCTGATGATGCAGGCGTCGCATGCCGCGCAGACCGAGTTCGCGCCCGCGGAGCGGCCCTACCTGGTGTCGCGCTCAGGCGCCGCGGGCATGCAGCGCTATGTGCAGACCTGGTCGGGCGACAACTACACGGCCTGGGAAACGCTGCGCTACAACATCCGCATGGGCCTGGGCCTGGCGATGTCGGGCGTGTCCAACACCGGGCACGACATAGGCGGTTTTTCCGGTCCTGCGCCGGGGCCCGAGTTGCTGCTGCGCTGGGTGCAGCACGGCATCTTCCTGCCGCGCTTCAGCATCCATTCGTGGAACGACGACAAAACCGTCAATGAACCCTGGATGTACCCCGAGGTGACGCCCCAGGTGCGCGAGCTGATCCGCCTGCGCTACCGGCTCATGCCTTACCTGTACGACCTGGTATGGCGTTACCACAGCGCCTACGAACCCATCATCCGGCCGACGTACCACGACTTCCCGGAAGACAGGCACTGCCTGGAAGAAAACGACGACATGCTGCTGGGCGCCCATTTGCTGGTGGCCTCGGTGGTCGAGCCCGGCCAGACCGAGCGCCGCGTGTGGCTGCCCGGCACCGGCGGTTGGTACGAGGCGCACACCGCGCGGTACGTGAAAGCCGGCCAGTGGATCACGCTGGATGCGCCGCTGGATGGCCCGCCCCCATTGCTGGCACGCGAAGGCTGTGCCGTACCGCTGAACCTCGGAGAGATCCATTTCGCAAAGGTCCAAGACCTGCGCGGCTTCCAGGTATTTCCCTTCAAGGGGGATGGCAGTTTCGAAGCCAGCTGTTTTGAAGACGACGGCCATAGCCAGGCCTGGCGCAGCGGCGCTTATGGGCAGTGGCGCCTGCGCGTTGATTGCACCGCGCAAGGCCTGCACATCGCGGTGTTCCGTGAGGGCGCACAGCCGCCTGTGCAAGACAACCTGGTCTTGCTGTTGCCGGCAACAGAGCAACGCCCGCTTAGCTTTGACGGCGGGGCGCTGGTGCAGGATCAGCTCGAAGGCGCCTGGAGGCGGCTGACGCTGAAGCTTTGACCCTATATGAGGGAAATGTGTCCTGGGCCGCTGCGATCCCGGGCAGCGGATCACCAGCCTTGGCGGTAAGCCGTGACGGTGCAACACGATGGCTGGAGTTCTGGCACGTCCTTTGCATGCTGTCACTGCAGTGACGACAATTCACTACGGGAGGCTTCAAATGTTGGTCCTGATCTTGCGACCCCTTGCATCTGTCGGCCTGGCGGCCGCTTTCACCACAACCGGCCTACACGCCTCAGACGTTGCCGCCGGCCGCCCGGTCAGCCCAGCCAGCCAAACGCAAACCCTGAGTGTGCCGGACCACAGTGTCAAACCGGTCAACGCGGCCAAAACCAGGGCCGCGGCAAAACGCACGCTGGGTACGAACCCGGCGATGCCGCTTTGGGAAGGCCCCTGGGGTCCTCACCATTGAGGTGGACTTCGACGGAAGTTGTGACTTGGCCCATTGCACTCTCCGGCGTCTCTGGTGTGATTGGCCTGGAGCGGCAACTTCGCGCGTTGATCAGTCTCCTGGACCACGCCGCCTCTGCCTCATTCAGCTGGCCACCGCCGGAGCCTCAAGGGGCAGGCGGCGACTGGCTCGTCAACCACTGGCGCAGTGATTGGATTACGGGCGCCTTGGCGCGCTCGTTCGTCGTCACCAGAAAGTAACTGCGCGGCGAAATAAAGGGCTTGTCATTCAGCTTGACCAGGCGCCCGGTCTGCAGCGCCGATGCGCTCACATAGTCCGGCGCCAGTGCGATGCCCAGTCCGGCCTCCGCTGCCGTCAATGCAAGCGACAGCAGACCGTAGTGGGCGCCCGGCATCGGGACTTCTACAGACGCGCCCAGCTGCCGCAGGTAGGCCGGCCATGAGTTGGGCACCATGCTCTGGTGCAGCAAGGGCAGCGCTGCCATTTGCGTGCCCGTCAGCGGCGCCGCCAGCCGGCTCAGCGTGGGCGCCGCAAGAGGAAAGGAGTGCAGGGGGTGTAGCAGGTCGGCCACGCAGCCGGGCTCCGGCCCTTCGCAGTAGACGATAGCCGCGTCCAGCCCCGAGTCGCGCATGCTGATGGGCCCGGTATGCGTGGCCACGTCCAGCTGGATTTGCCGGTGCGCGATGGCGAAGGCGCACAGCCGAGGCATGGCCCACAGCGTGCCAAAGGTGGTGGGCACAGACAGCCGCAGTATCTTGCCTGGCATGGAGCCCATGGACGCGGCGATGGTCGCTGACTCCAACTCGTCCAGCAGGGTGCGCACCCGTCGCAGGTAGCTGGCACCGTCAACCGTCAGCTCCATCCCGCTAGTTGTGCGCCGGCACAGTGCAACGCCGACAAAGCCCTCCAGGTCCGACAGCTGGCGGCTCACCGCGCTTTGCGTCAGACCCAGTTCATCGGCTGCGGCAGTGATGCTCAGGCGCCGTGCAATCACCTCGAAGGTGTTGAGGTTGACGATGGAGGGCAGGTGGCGCTGCGTCGGATATTTCATGGCGGTTACGGCCATTATTGGCATGGCATCCGTTCGCCCGCAATGAAAAAGGCTATGCGGGCATGAAATAAATGCAGGGGGGTATGCGTTTATTCCGTTGGACAGGCCGGCGCGCATGTCAGATATTCAGGGCGCCGCAGTGGGCGGCCCCTCAAGAACAGAAGTTGGAGTCACAGATGTCGAAATTTCAAGCGCGCCTTGTACTGCTGCTGGCGGCGGCCACGCTGGCTGGCACCGCCCTGGCGGCGGATTGGCCCGCCACCCAGCCTATCAAACTGATCGTGCCCTCGGCCGCCGGCGGCACGCCCGACCAGACCAGCCGAAAACTGGCCTACTACCTTCAGGACAAGCTCAAACAAGCGGTGATCGTCGAGAACCGCCCCGGCGCGGCAGGCACCATTGCCATGCAGGCGGTGGCCACCGCCAAACCCGACGGCTATACGCTGGGCTTCGGCAATATCGTGACCATGGCCATCAACCGCAGCCTGATTTCCAAGATGCCCTACAACCCCGATAAAGACCTGGCGCCGGTGGCCGTGCTCTCGCAGGTGCCCAATGTGCTGGTGGTCCGCCATGGCCTGCCCATCGCCTCGGTTCGCGAATTGGTCATCTATGCCAAGAGCCACCCGGGCAATCTGACCATGGGTTCCGGCGGCAACGGCACCACCAGTCACCTCAGCGGCGAAATCCTCAAGGAAAAAGCCGGCATCAGCTTCAGCCACATTCCCTACCGCGGGGCTCCGCAGGCGCAGACCGACCTGATCGGCGGGCAGATCGACTTCATGTTTGACAACCTGCCGTCCATGGTGGGCGCGATCCAGTCGGGCAAGGTGCGTCCGCTCGCGGTTACCAGTAAACGTCGCTCGGCGCTGCTGCCCAACGTGCCGACCATGGAAGAGGCGGGCATTGCAGGCTTCGAGGTGGTGGCCTGGGGCGGCATTGTGGCACCGACGGGCACGCCTCGGTCGGTGATCCTGCGCCTGAACCGTGAGATCAACAACTGGCTGCAGGCACCTGCGACCAAAGCCGAATTCGCACAAGTGGGGCAGGTCGCGCTTGGGGGAACGCCCGAGTTTTTCAAGACACATATTGACAGCGAGGCGAAAAAATGGGGTGACGTGATCCGCAACGCCGGAGTAAAGCTTGACTGAATGTGCCTGGCCTTTCGCGTAGGCCTGCTGTTGCGTTTCGGCTATTCGCTTCACACAAGGATGCGCTGACAGGCGCAACCACATACCAAAAACAGACCCCAAGGACAAGCATGTTCAGTTCCCCCGTCCCCGCTACCCAGGTTCTCGCGCACTGGGCTGCCACGGTCCCCAGTCAATGGGGTGAATCCACCCTGCGCACGGCGGAGCACTCCCTGGAGGACACCATCGTCGCCATGGTGGCGGGTGCTGGGGATCCGGTTTGCGCCTCGGTACGTGCGGGATTGCGTGTCGCGGGACCGGTCCCGGTGGTGGGTAGCAACACCGGGACTTGTGCCGCCTTCAGTGCATTGGCCAACGGCACGGCCGCCCATGCGCGGGAGTTGGATGAGATGTTTTTCGTCGCCGGTGGCCATTTTGGCTGCGCTGTGATCCCAGCCATCCTGGCGCAAGCGCACGAGATTGATGCCACGCTCGATGCGGTGCTGGATGCACTGATCGTCGGAAGCGAGGTGATGGCCCGCGTCGGGATGGCGATGGACCGGTCCCATGCCGAAAAAGGCTGGCATGGTACTCAAACCATTGGTGTAATTGCTGCCGCAGCCGCTTGCGCCAGACTGCTTGGGCTGGGCGTCGGCGGTATGACACACGCCCTCAGCCTGGCTGTTTCCATGGCAGCTGGACCCAAGGTCCAGTTCGGCACCGACACGAAACCCGTGCATGCCGGACTGGCGGCTCAAGGCGGTGTGCTGGCCGCATCGCTTGCGGCCTCAGGCGTCACCGGCAGCGATAAAGCCCTGGAAGGCCCGCATGGGTTTGGCGCACTCTATGCTGGGGGCTTGGCGGCCGACTGGCGGTCCATGACTGCAGTCAACGATGGCCCGCTGGCGATCGACAGCCACGGCCTGGGATTCAAGCTGTATCCCAACTGTGCGTCCACACACCGCTGTCTGGACGCGTTGCAAGCCCTGGCCACGGAACACCGATTCGGCATGGAGGACGTGGAGCGTGTCGAAACATTGGTCGGGCGCGTCAACCTGGTGAATCTCAAATACCCGGAGCCGAGGGATCCCCGCGAGGCCATGTTTTCCATGCCCTACGCGGTGGCAACGATGCTCCGTTATGGCACGGTCACGTTGGCCGACTTCACGCCGCAAGCGGTGCAAGACGACGTGACCCGGCGCCTCATGCCACGCGTCGAAATGCGCCTGGATTCGACACGCGTAGAAACCGCAACGCAGCTGCTCCCCCACACCACAGTCGTAACCTTGAAGGACGGACGACGCCTGGAGCGTGTGGTTCACCACGCCAAAGGGTCATTCCTGAATCCGTTTTCGTCGTTGGAGCGGCAAATCAAATTCGAACAATGCACAACGGGCATCCTTCCGGAAGAGCGTTTGGCACCGCTTCGCGACAACCTGGCTCGACCGCAAGGCGTCAAGGTTCGCCAACTGCTCGCTCTGCTGCAGTTCGAAGCCCGGGTTGATGATGGCGCGCGTTTCGGCCGTCCATGAGGAGGCGGGTCGGGCCCCCTTCCTTGATCCATGGAATCCAGCTTGCTCAGGCGGGCCCGAACCCGACGGTTCCCCCGCGCGGATCACAGCCGAAGCGGCGCTGGCAACGGAGAGTCCGCGACCGTGTTGCAGCAGGTTGACCACTGATCGATATCCAAGTCCGTCAGATTCGCGGCACAAAGGAAACTCTCATCATGCACAACCGTTGTTTATCGTCGGCTTTCGCCAAGGCCCTGATGGCACTGGCCGTGGGGGCCCTTGTGACGGGAGCCGGTCCGGTACTCGCCGCAGAGATCATGGTAGGCCAAGTCGGCCCCATGTCAGGGCCGGAGGCCGGTCAGGGCCGCGCTTACGCCGCCGGCTTGCAATTGCATTTCAACGTCATGAACAAGGCCGGTGGCATCAACGGTCATAAGCTCACACTCTTGCGCAAGGATGATGGCGGGAGGCCCGACGACACGGTCACGTTGACCAAGCAGATGATTGCTGAAGATAAGCCACTGGTTCTGGCCGGTTACTTTGGCGGCAAGAATGTTGCAGACTTGGTGTCTGCGGGAATTTTGGCAAAAGAAAAGATCGCTCTGGTGGGCTACCGTACTTCGGAGATTCAGCCGGACACCCCCTACCTGTATAGCGTGCGGGCAGGCCTGCGCGACGAGATTTCCAAACTCATTGAGCATTTGGCCACCATCGGGATTAAGCGCCTGGGGCTTTTCCATGAGGCTGGGCCGGGCTCAACTGCGGTAATCGCCGCGGCCGAGGAGTCAGCTAGGAAAGTCAGAGCGACGATCGAAGGACGCGCCTCCTACGTCGCCAACACGGTCAACGTCACCGACGCCGTGGACACTTTCATGAACATGCAGCCGCAAGCGATCATCATGGTTTCCAGCGGGTCTGCTGCGGCTGGCTTCATTGAGAAGTACCGTATCGCAGGTGGCGCGGCTCAACTGCTTTCGCATTCGGGCGCCGACATCGAGCAACTCTCGAAACGACTGTCTCCGGAGCAGATGCAAGGTGTGGCTATCGCCCAAGTGACGCCAAGTCCGTACAAGGTCTCCAGTCAGCTAGTCAAGGAATTTACTGAGACCGCTGCCAAGACACCCAACCTGGAAGTGCCTGTGAGCTACGCCATGATGGAGGGCTATATTGCCGCTCGCGTCATTTCTGAAGCGATACGCCGCCAAGGCAGCAGGCCCAGCCGCGAGGGGACCGTTCTAGCCTTGGACGGCATGAGTAATTTTGACCTGGGTGGTTACTTGATCAGCTTTAAACCGGGACAGCACTCTGGCTCCAGCTTCGTCGAGTTATCCATCGTCACCAGTGCTGGCAGGATTCGTCAATAGTGCTATTGATCAGTTGGGTAATAGCAGCCCCCGGCGATTTACATATTCCTCCGGTACTGCCCACCCACCTCGAGCAGCGCATTGGTGATCTGCCCCAACGAACAGACGCGCACCGCCTCCATCAACACCTCGAACACATTGAGGTTTTCGATCACGGCCTGCTCCAGGCGCTTGAGCGTCGAATCCACCGCGCAAGGCCTGCACATCGCGGTTCACCGTGAGGGCGCGCAGCCGCTTGTGCAAGACAGTCTCATCCTGCTGATGCCGGCGGCTGAGCGGCGAACGCTGGGTTTTACTGGTGCAACGTTGGTGCAGGACCAACTGGAAGAGGCAGGCGCCTGGAGGCGGCTGACCCTGAAGCTCTAGCGAGGCAAGGACGAAGTCCTAGCCCGCATGGCTCTGGGCCTTGTAGACCAGCCAGGAGCCCGACTTCTGCTTGCGCAGGTAGAAGCGAACCGAACAATCAAAAAAATCCACGCTGACCTCCACCGGGTCAGGGTCTTGGTTGCCGGCCAGCCGGCGAAGGCGGTTGCCGTTGGTCTGGAACGGTGTAAACCCGGTCGGTTTGACGCAGCGGCGCAGGCGGGCTTTCCAGCCGGCGTCAGTGTCCACCCCTTCGATGTACGCGTGGGTCGCTGCGATGGCCTCCGCCGGCCTGTGTTCGCACTTGATCCAGAAGGCGAACAGAGCCGCGCCGGCGAAAGGCGCGGCGAGAATGGAAATCAGGATCTTTCGCATCAGGCTGAGTCGCTCATGTTCGCCTGCTCAGCCCTTGCCCAGCGGCGGCTTGCCGAACAGAGTCGATGCGTTGCTGATAGGCCCCAGCTCCGCGCTCGCCGCTTGCAGCGCCGGCGCCAGTTCATGCGTGCGCTCGCCGGTGAGGCGCGTGCGCGGCCCCGCGATGCTGATGACGCCGATGGCCGCCTTGCGGTGGAACACCGGCACGGCCATGGCCGACATGCCCGGTGCAAACACTTCGTCGATCATCGCGTAGCCGCGTACCCGCGCCGCGTGCAGGAAGCCGAGCAGCGCCTTGATGGTGGTGGGCGCCTTGGGCCCGTATTGCGCCGGTGTGCCGAAGCCCTGTTTGCTGACGAGTTCCAGCGCGCGCTCATCGCTCAGCGTCATCAGCCACGCATGCCCGGACGAGGTGCATGACAGGCGCACGTCCATGCCCATGTCCGGGTCGTAGCGCAAGCCCGACTGCCGCTGGCCCTGCGCCTTGGCCACAAAGGTGAGGCGGTCTTCGTCGACGATGGACAGGCGCACCAGCTCGCCTGATGTTTGCGCCAGCCGTTCCAGCAGCGGCTCAGCGATGTTGACGATGCCGGCGCTGCTAAGGAAGCCCAATCCCAGCGACACCACTTTGGTCGTGAGCACGTACTCGCCCTGCTTGCGGGCCTGGCGCACATAGCCCAGGCGCTGCAGGTCCGCCAGCACGCGGTGGCAAGCGCTCAGCGGTAGGTTCAGCTCCGTCGCGATCAGCGACAGCGGCGAGCCTTGCGGGTAGTGCGCAAGGTGCTCCAGCACGGTGAAGCCGCGGTCCAGGGCATTGCTCATATCGTCATATGAAAAAAGTTTCCAGTTTGGAAAGATTGTGGCACGACGGGGCAAGAATCGGTTCGCGTCCATGAAAGGTCTCCGTGAGGAATCCCATGCAATCGAAAGTGATTTACGTCCTGAACGGGCCCAACCTCAACCTGCTAGGCGTGCGTGAGCCGCATCTCTACGGCTCCACGACGCTGGCGCAGGTAGAACAACTATGCCGCCGTGTCGCGGACGAGCTGGGTTTTACGTGCGAGTTCCGCCAGACCAACCATGAGGGCATGATGGTCGACTGGGTGCAGGAAGCCCGCGAGAAGGCCGCCGCCCTTGTCATTAACCCGGCCGGGCTGTCGTTCCGTTCCATCCCGGTGCTGGACGCTCTCAAGACGCTGGACCAGCCGATTGCCGAAGTGCATGTCACCAACATCCACCGGCGCGATGCGCTGTACCAGAACTCGCTTGTGTCGCTGGTGGCCACGGGCGTCATCTGCGGCTTTGGCCCGTTCGGCTACGAGTTGGCGCTGCGGGCGCTCGCGCAGCGCCTGACCTTTGCATAGAGCCACGTAGAGCCCGATTGCCCCACCCGGAATTTCCACGCAATTTCCATTTCATCCAAATACATCAAAGGAGACAAGCCATGAACCATTCCATCCAACTTCCGATAGCCCGGCGTACGCTGCTTGGCGCGGGCGCCACCCTGGCCGCCACCGCCGCACTGCGGGCCTGGGCCCAGACTCCCGCCACCATTCGCTTCGCTGCCGTGTTCTCCGACAAAGACATTCGCGCCGAGATGATGAACCAGTTCGCCAAGGATGTCGCCGCCGACTTCAAGGTCGAAATGCACCTGAACTCCACGCTTTTCCGCCAGGGCACCGAGCTGGTCGCGCTGCAGCGCGACAACCTGGAGGTGGGCAACATCGCGCCGCAGGACATCTCAAAGCAGGTGCCGGCCTGGTCCATCCTGACCTCGGCCTACCTGTTCCGCGACGCCAACCACCTCAACACCTTTTTCGCCAGCGAGCAGGGTGCACAGATGAAGAAGATGGTGGAAGACCAGCTGAAGGTGAAAATCCTCGGCCCGACCTTTTTCGGCACGCGACACGTCGGCCTGAAGGGCAAGAAGAAGATCAACACGCCCGCCGACCTGGCCGGTGTGAAGCTGCGCATGCCTCCCGGCGACGCCTGGCAACTGCTGGGCCGCTCGCTCGGCGCCAACCCCACGCCCATGGCCTACGCGGAGACCTACACCGGCTTGCAAACCGGCGCCATCGACGGCCAGGACAATCCCTTGCCCAACGTGCAGAACATGAAGTTCAACGAAGTGCTGGGCCAGCTGGTGCTGACCTCGCACCTGGTGGGCTTTGACGTGCTCACCGTCAACCTCAAGACCTGGGCCGGCATGTCGCCGGCAAAGCAGCGCGCCTTCCAGGCCGCGGCCGACAAGGCCATCGCCTGGAGCACGGCCGAGCACCAGAAGCGCGAGGCCGAGCTGGCGGAGAGCTTCCGCAAGGGCGGGCTCGACGTCTACGTTCCCAACATCGCCGCCTTCCGCGAGTATGCGCAGAAGGTCTACCTGGCGTCCGACGAAGCCAAGGCCTGGCCTGCCGGCATGTTGGCGCAGATCAACGCCATGAAGTGACCCGCGGCCCATGCTGACCCGAGTGTTGAAAACGCTGCACCGCTTCGCCGAAGCGGTGGCCGCCGGCCTGCTGGCCGTGATCTTCGTCGCCTTCCTGGTGCAGATCGTCATGCGCTACCTGTTCAATTGGCCGGTGGGCTGGACCGCCGAGCTGTCGCTGGTGTGCTGGCTGTGGCTGGTGCTGTGGGGCGCGGCCTTTGTGCTGAAGGACGACGAGGAGATCCGCATCGACATGATCAGCTCGCGCGGGAGTTATCGCACGCGCCGGGTGGTCGGCGGTGTCGTGGCCATCGCCATCATCGTGCTGTTCGGCATGTCGCTGCCCGGCGCGTGGAGCTATGTCACCTTCATGAAGGTCGAGAAGAGTTCCTACCTCGGCGTCCGCATGGACGTCACCTATTCCATCTACATTGTCTTCGTCGTGGCGGTCATCCTCCGCGCGGTGCGCCAGCTGATACACGGGCCCGACAAAACCACTCGCGACATGCCGTCCTCAGCGTCCGCCCTATGAACCTCACAAGTCCCTTTTCGCTGGCGATCATCGCCATCGTCGGCCTGAGCCTGCTCGGCGCGCCCATCGGCCTGGCCATGATTGCCGGCTCTGTGCTCTACCTCTACATGAAAGGCATGGACGTGGGCGCCGCCGCCGAGCAACTGCTCAACGGCACCTATTCCAGCTTCCTGCTGCTGGCTATTCCGCTGTTCATCCTGGCTGCTACGTTCATGAGTACGGGCAGCGTGATGGACAGGTTGCTGCGCTTTTGTAACGCCATCGTCGGCCGCTTCCCGGGCGGCCTGGCGCAGGTCAACGTGCTGCAGAGCGTGGTCTTCGCCAGCATGTCGGGTTCGGCCCTGGCGGACGCCGCCGGCTCGGGCAAGGTCATGCAGGTGATGATGACGCGCGAGGGCAAGTACACGCCGGGCTTCGCCGCGGCGCTGAGCGCCGTGTCGTCGGTGATAGGGCCGATACTGCCGCCATCCATCCCCATGGTGCTGTATGCGCTGGTGTCAGGCACCTCCATCGGTTACCTGTTCATCGGCGGCGTGCTGCCCGGCCTGCTGCTGGGCGTGGTGCAAATGGTGCTGATCTGGTTCCAGGCCAAGCGGCGCGGTTTCCCGGTGGAAGAGAGGGTGCCGCTGTCCGAGATGCCGCGCATCACCAAGGAGGCCTTTCCCGCGCTGATGCTGCCGGTGATCCTGCTGGGTTGCCTGTACAGCGGCATCACCACGCCGACCGAGGCGGCGGGTGTCGCGGCCGCCTACGCGCTGCTGATCTCCGCCGGCCTGTACCGCAGCATGGGCTGGCCTGACATCTACGATTCGCTGCTGTCCAGCGCGAAGATGAGCATCTCCATCGGCATGCTGATCGCCGGCGCGCTGGTGTTCAACTACGTCATCACCTCGGAGAACATCCCCACCCACCTGAGCGGCATGCTCAAAGGCATGGAAATGACACCTCTCACCTTCCTGCTGCTTGTCAATGTCATCCTGCTGTTGCTGGGGGCCTTTCTGGAAGGCTCGACCATCATTCTGATCATCCTGCCGGTGCTGCTGCCCACCGCGGTGGCACTGGGCATTGACCCGGTGCACTTCGGCGTCATGGCCGTGCTCAACATCATGATCGGGCTGGTAACGCCACCGTATGGGCTGCTGCTGTTCATGATGATGAAGATCGCCGACGTCTCCTTCTCCGAACTGATGGCGGAGGTCTGGCCCTACCTGCTCGTCATGCTCGGCGCATTGGCGCTGGTGACCTTCTGGCCGGGCATGGTGCTGTGGTTGCCGCGTATGGCGGGCTATACGGGGTGAGTCGGCGCCCAAATTGAGGCTTCAGCGCGGCTCAACACGTTTGGCCTCACGCCACGCCAGAGAAAACCAGGAACTTATCCACACCGTGAGCACCTTCTGCTCACAAAGAGTGTGAGTCCATATTCGATGGAAAACTCGGGTCAGACTTCAGTGCAATTCAACAGTGGCATCTATTGTCCGTCGCTTGTTTTCGACGATTCGGCTTCCTCAGAAACCGTTTTTGGGTAAAGCCGCCCTTAAGGTGTCTCTTCGACGACACGTTTGGGCAGAGCTTCCAAAATCTCGCTTGGCGCCACGTTTCCGCCGACCTCCCCCGTAAAGCCGATCTTTATATTAATAAGTACTCTTATTTTGTTTTTTAAGATGTGAAAGGATACAAGTAACAATCGGCAGAAGTTACAGTTTTCTTACTTCCGAGCCCCTAAGATCGCTCTCCATGCAGGGTTGCCACTCACTGTTGGGTGAAAATAGTTATTAAAAACAAGTACTTGGGAGTGGGAGCATTTTTAGCGCAGCTTCGTCAGACCGGTCGACTTCGTCGCTGGTGCTGCATCCAATCATCCGTTCTGGGTTTTCCCTGGACCGACTCGCTGTCGCGGTTGGCTTGTGGGCGCTTACCGCCGGTATTCATGCCCAACCCGACCCGCGCATTGGCGTTCAGGAGCAGCGCCGCGCGCAGGAGCGGGAGAAGGCCTTGCGGGAACAGCTTGAAACCGCGCCCGATGTGCGCCTGCGCGCCGGGCCCGAACCCGGGCAAGCCCGGCTGCCTGTTTCAGAATCGCCATGTTTTGAGATCCGCACGATCACCCTGCATGGCGAAGGTGACGCTGCGCAACGCTTTGACTGGTTGCTTGCCGCCACCTCCGGCGCCGATGCCAGCGACTCACCTTTGGGACGCTGTCTGGGCGAGCAAAGCATTGCTTTGCTCATCAAGCGTGCGCAAAACGCTTGGACGGCCCGAGGCTTTGTCACCTCACGCATCCTGGCCGAGCCGCAAGACCTCAAAAGCGGCAGCCTCACGCTGACCGTGCTTCCGGGCAGCATTCGTGCCATACGTTTTGCCCAGGGGACCAAACCCGGCACCCGGCCGAACAGCACCGCACCGGCGGAGCCCGGTGCTGTTCTGAACCTGCGCGATGTCGAGCAGGCGCTGGAAAATCTCAAGCGCGTTCCAACCGCCGAGGCCGATATCCAGATCGAGCCGGCCGAACTGCCGGGTCAGAGCGATCTGGTGGTCAGTTACAAGCAGGCCTTTCCACTGCGGCTTTCACTGTCGGCGGACGACAGCGGCGCCAAAAGCACCGGCAGCTACCAGGGCGGCCTGGCCCTGTCCTGGGACAATCCTTTGAGCCTGAACGATCTGCTGTACCTGTCGTTCAACGGTGACCAGGGCGGCGGTGAGGAAGGCGAGCGCGGCACCCGGGGGCGCACGGTGCATTACTCGGTACCCATGGGCTACTGGCTGCTTGGCGCCACCGCCAGCAAGAACCGCTATTGGCAATCTGTTACCGGCTTGAACCAGAGTTATATCTACCGCGGCACCAGCAGCAACGCCGAGCTCAAACTCTCGCGGCTGGTCTACCGGGACGCGGCGCGCAAGACCACGCTGTCCCTCGGCGCCTTCTACCGCAGTTCAAACAACTACATCGACGACACCGAAATTGAAGTTCAGCGACGCAGGGTCGGCGGCTGGCACGCCGCACTGAACCATCGCGAATTCATTGGCCAGTCCACGCTGGATACCACCCTCGCCTATAAGCGCGGCACTGGCGCCTTCAATTCTCTACCTGCGCCGGAAGAAGCGTTTGGCGAAGGTACATCGCGCTTCAGACTGGTCACGCTGGATGTCAATCTGAGCTTGCCGTTTAAAGCAGCAGGCCAAAAGCTCCGGTACAACGCCGGCGTCCGCGCTCAAGCCAACCGCAGCCCCTTGAGCCCGCAAGACCGCTTTGCCATAGGTGGGCGTTACACCGTGCGCGGCTTTGACGGTGAATCCAGCTTGATGGCCGAACGCGGCTGGTTGCTGCGCAACGACCTGGGCGTGGCATTGGGCAACAGCGGACAGGAACTGTATGCCGGGCTGGACCACGGCGAGGTCAGCGGCCCGTCGGCCGAGTTCCTGGCCGGCCGGCGCCTGACCGGTGTCGTGCTGGGTCTGCGCGGAAGCTACAAGGCCATGAGTTACGACGTCTTTATCGGTCGCCCGCTTGAGAAGCCCGAGGGTTTCGTCACAGCCAACGCTACTGCTGGCATCAGCCTGAACTACAGCTTTTGATTTTGATTAAGAGATCTTTGAGAAGAACCGCACCACCATGAACAAGAACCTGTACCGCATCGTCTTCAACCATGCACGCGGCATGCGCATGGCTGTGCAGGAAACCGCCAGCAGCTGCGGCAAGGCCACCGGATCCACACAGTCGCCTGCTGCGCAACGGCCCGACTCGTTGAGCGGCGCAACTTGCTTCAACTTCAGGGCGCTCAGTGTCGCCGTGTTCTGCGCCCTGGGCGGCTTCTCGCAGTGGCTCCCGGTCGCGCAGGCTCAGGTAGCTGCAGATCCCAGCGCCCCCGGCAGCCAGCGCCCGACCATCCTCGTGGCCCCCAATGGTGTGCCGGTGCAGAACATCACCACGCCTTCGGCTGCCGGTGTGTCAATCAACCAATTGATTTTGTTCAACGTCGGGCCCAACGGCGTCATTCTTAACAACAGCCGCACCAACGTGCAGAGCCAACTGGGCGGCTGGGTACAGGGCAACCCGTGGCTGGCCACCGGCTCTGCCGCCAAAATCGTCAACCAGATCAATTCCAGCCACCCCAGCTACATCAACGGCTATATCGAGGTGGCCGGCCAGCGCGCAGAAGTGATCATTGCCAACCCGTCGGGCATCAATGTCAATGGCGGCGGTTTCATCAACGCCAGCCGCGCTACGCTCACCACCGGAACGCCCATCATCAATGGCGGCAACCTCGAAGGTTATGTGGTCCAGAAAGGCCTGGTCAACATCAGCGGGGCCGGTCTGGACGCCAGCCGGACGGACTTCACCGGCATCATCGCGCGCGCGGCTGAGGTCAACGCCGGCATCTGGGCCAACGAGCTCAAGGTCACCACTGGCGCCAGTACGGTGGATGAGGCTCAGACCACCGCCACACCGATCGCAGGTAGCGGTGCTGCGCCTGCATTTGCACTCGACGTTGCGCTGCTCGGTGGCATGTATGCGGGCAAGATCACGCTGGTGGGCACCGAAGCAGGTGTGGGCGTGCGCAACGCCGGCAACATTGGTGCGACTGCCGGCAACGTAGTGGTAACAGTTGACGGCATGCTACAAAACACGGGCCGTATCGCCGGCTCGGCTGCCACCCGGCTGGACGCCAGCGGCGGCATCAGCAACGCGGCCAGCGGCACCATCTATTCCACCGGCGACACCAGCCTGAGCACGCGTGGCAACATCAGCAATGCTGGCCTGGTTGCGGCACAGGGCAACACTACCCTGGCAGCCACAGGCGCGGCCAGTGAAGTCAGCAGCACGGCGGGTTCGGTACTGGCAGCGGGCTTGCGGGAAGACGGTACCCTGGTTGCTGCTACCGGCGGCACCGGCGCGTTGAGCGTCAGCGCCACACAAACGATTGCGGCCCTCGGTCAAAACCTTTCTACGGGCGCGCAGAGCCTGAACGCCGGAAGCATCAATCTGGCGGGCAGCCAGAACAGCGCAGACAGCCTGAACCTGGCAGCCGGTGCAGGCGGTATTGACGCCAGCTCGGCCGTCATGGCCGTCACCCAGGGCTTGACCATCAGCACCCCTGGCCTGCTGCGCACCGACGCAGCCAAGGTGTCTGCAGGTCAGCTTACTGTGGGCGCCAGTGCCCTCAGCAATGTCGCCGGCGAAATCGTGCAGAACGATGGCAACGGCACAGGTACCGCCAACTTCACCATCGCCGGTCAGTTGAACAACACGCTGGGCCTCATCTCTGCAACCGGCACCTTGAACATCAAAGACCCGAATGCAGGCAACGACCCTGCCGTCAACGCCCCCGGCAAGACACTGGCCATCACCAACACCGGCGGCACCCTGATCGCCGGCCAAGCGCTGGTCATTGATGCCGCCAGCCTGAGCAGCGACGGCAAGGTTTTAAGCCAGGGCAGCCTCAACACCAAGCTGCTGGGCAACCATACCCACACCGCCGCAGCGCAATTTCAGGCTACCGGCAATGCGTCGCTGGAGACCACAGGCACGCTGACCAACCAGGGGCAACTGCTCGCGGGCCAGGGGCTGACGCTGAAGGCCGCCAGCCTGGACAACCAGGCCGGTGCAGAAATCCGCGGAACCGCAGTCAAGCTCGTCGCCACCGATGCCAACACATTGACCAACCGCGGCCTGATTGATGGCGTGGAAACGGTGATTGAAACCGTAACCCTCAACAACCTGGGCACCGGCCGCATTTACGGCGACCACGTCGCCATTGGTGCAACCACGCTCAACAACATCGCCGAAGGCGGGGTTGCCCCGGTAATCGCTGCTAGAAACCGCCTCGACATAGGTGCCACCACCATCAACAACGCAGAGCACGCCCTGCTGTTCAGCGGCGGAGATATGGCCATAGGCGACAGCCTGGATGGCGCCAAGCAGGCAACAGGGCAAGCCACCACCCTCAATAACGGCAGTGCCACCATTGAAGCGCTGGGCAACCTGACGATCAACGCCGCCCAGATCAACAACACCAACAATCACTTCAGCACACAGGTGGTGCCGGTGTCCAGTTCGGTGATCACCGAGTTTCAGGGCAGCGGCTCCGGCACCCGTTTCCTGGCGGGCACCCCCGGATTGACGACTTACGACGACGAGTCACTGCACCTGGCCACGCCCGATGGCGGTCGCTATGAAGCCTGGTCGATGTACCAGTACAACCGAAGCATCTCGGAGACCGTGGTCGCAGCGTCGGACCCGGGGCAGATCCTCTCGGGAGGCAGCATGACGATCAACGCCGCCAACGTCTTCAACGACAAAAGCCGCATCATCGCCGGCGGCACATTGACTGGCAACATAGGCACGCTGACCAACACTGAGGTGGCCGGTCAGCGCGTCATCACCGACGCTGGAATGGTCTATCACTACTGGAGAAACCACCGAAGTGGCCGCGACGACACCGGCACCGCCTCCGCCGGCTACAACCCGGGGAGTGCCGTGCAAGGCATCAACCTGACCCCCACGGTCTACCTGCAAAACACCGCGCCCGCTGGAACAGGCACCAGCATCAATGCCCGCACACTGGTCTCGCTTGGGCAAGGCGCCAGCGTGGCCACCAACAATCCCAACACCGCCGTACCCAACAACAGCCTGTTTCGCATCAACCCCAACGCCGCAGGCAACTTCCTGATCGAGACCGACCCACGCTTTGCCAACTACCGCCTGTGGCTCAGCAGCGACTACATGCTGCAGCAACTGGGCCTGGATCCCACCCTTACCCAAAAGCGCCTGGGCGACGGCTTTTATGAACAAAAGCTCATCCGCGAGCAGGTGGCTGAACTCACAGGCCGGCGTTTCCTCGACGGCTACCAGAGCGACGAAGCCCAATACCAGGCGTTGATGAACAACAGCGTGACCTTTGCCCAGCAGTACAGCCTGCGCCCCGGCATTGCCCTGAGTGCCGCGCAGATGGCGCAACTGACCAGCGACATCGTCTGGCTGGTCGAACGAGAAGTCACCCTGGCCGATGGCACTAAAGTCAAAGCTCTGGTGCCCCAGCTGTATGTCAAGGTCAAAGACGGCGACCTCACCGGCGACGGCGCCCTGATCTCGGCCGGCGCCACCAACCTCAACCTGAGTGGCGATGTGCTGAACAGCGGCACCATCGCAGGCCGAACCGCTGTCGTCCTCAACGCCCAGAACGTACAAAATCTTGCCGGCCGCATCCGCGGCGCCAGTGTGGCGGTAGCGGCCACCAACGACCTGAACAACATCGGCGGGCAAATCATCGCCGCAGATACGCTGACGGCAACGGCAGGGCGCGACCTCAATGTGGCCAGCACCACCAGCACCCAGACCGGCGGCACCGGCAACCGCACCAACATAGACCGCGTGGCCGGCCTGTACGTGACCAACCCCGGCGGCACCCTGGTTGCCAGCGCCGGGCGCGACATCAACCTCATCGCCGCCGAGCTGATCAACAACGCCCCCACCGCAGCCGGCCAGCCCGCAGGCAGCACCCTGATCGCCGCCGGGCGCGACCTCAACCTGGGCACAGTGACAGAGGCCAGCAACAACACCATCATCTGGAACTCCAACAACAACCGCAAGGACAGCCAGAGCGCCGAAGTGGGCACCGTCATTCAAGGCAATGGCAGCGTCAGGCTTGCCGCGGGGACAGACCTCAACGCCCGGGCTGCAACGGTGCAAGCAGGTGCGGCCCTGGTGGCCACCGCAGGCAATAACATTAATATCACGGCCGGGCAGAGCAGCCAGAGCGTGGACGAGAACCACCAGTACACCAGCAAGGGGCTCTTCTCCAAAAAGACCACCACGACGGGCCAGACGTTGGACCGCACCGACATGCAGGCCAGCAACTTCTCCGGTGGCAGCGTCACGATAGGCGCGGGCGTGGATGTGAACGTGCAAGCGAGCAACCTGAACGCAGCCAACGCCCTGACGATTGCAGCGGGCAGAGACGTCAACCTCACCGAGGGGCACAACACCCTGGCTGTGAGCCAGTTCAGCGAGACCCGAAAAAACTCCACCGGGCTGGGCAAGGTCGTTGGCGGAACACTCATGGCCACCGGTGCCGTGACGTTTGGCGCCGCCGTGCTTACCAAGAGCAGCAGCGAGCAACAAGCAAAAATGACCAGCAGCACAGCAGTGGGCAGTACGCTCAGCGCCGGCAGCATCGCCAGCAGCAGCGGGCGCGACACCACGCTGCGCGCCGCCACGCTGGTGGCCGATGGCGACATTGCCATCGCAGCTGCGCGAGACCTGAGCATCGTCAGCGCGCAAAACAATCAGACCTTTGAAACCGCGTCTTCCACAAAAAAATCCGGCATGGTCGGCACCATCCTTCAGCCGGCGCTGGGCACCCTCCAGAAAAGCCAGGACGAAACCGGCAAGAGCACCAGCCAGGTGGGCTCCACCGTCGCCAGCCTGGGCGGCAACGTCGATCTGCGCGCCGGGCAAACCTACACCCAAACCGCCAGCCAGGTTCTGGCCCTCGCCCAGCCCGGCACAGGCGGGGCTGGCAACGTCGGCAACATCGACATTGAGGCCAGGAACGTCCTGATCAAAGAGGCCTACAACACCGGCAGCTCTGTTGCCACCGAAAAAACCAGCCAGCAATCGATCGGCGGTAGCGTCTCCATCCCCATCGTGGATGCCATCAAAAGCCTGAATAGCGTCGCCAAGTCTTCCAGCCAGACAGAAGACCCCCGCATGAAAGCCCTGGCCGCAGCAACGATGGCCATGCAGGCAAAAGCCGCAGCAGACATGGCGACGGCAGCAGCAGCGGGCAACCTGGGTGGCTTCAAAGTTAGTGTCAGCATCTCCAGCACCAAAACCCAGAGCACCAGCGAGCAAAGCTACAGCCAGGCCCAGGGCAGCACCGTGGGCGCCGGCGGCAATGTCACCATCAACGCCAGCGGCCAGCCCAGCCAGGGCCAGGGCAACATCACCATCATCGGCAGCGACATCAGCGCAGGCCAAAACGTCGACATCAACGCCGAAGGCCAGCTGGACATACTTGCCGCCAAAAGCGCAAGCGCCCAGCACAGCACCAACAGCTCCCAGGGCACCAGCGTAGGCATAGGCTTTGCCGTGGGCGGTGCACAAAACGGCTTCACCCTGGAGCTGGCCGCCAGCAAAGCCCGCGGCAATGCCGATGGCAATGACACCGGCTACACCAACAGCCACATCACCGGCGGCAGCAGTGCCGGCGACACCGTCACCCTCAAAAGCGGGAGCGACACCATCCTCAAAGGCGCAGTGATTGCCGCTGACACCGTCAAAGCCGAGGTAGGCGGCAACCTGAACATCGAAAGCCTGCAGGACAGCGCCACCTTCGACGCCAAACAAAACAACTCCGGCTTTAGTTTGAGCCTGTGCATACCGCCCTTCTGCTACGGCACCAGCACAGGCAGCGTCAGCGCCGGCAAAAGCAAGATCGGCAGCGACTTCCAAAGCGTTGCCGAGCAAAGCGGCATCAAGGCAGGAGACGGAGGCTTCCAGGTCGACGTAGCAGGCAACACCGCCTTGAAAGGCAGCGTGATTGCCAGTACAGACTACGCCGTCGATACCGGCGCCAACAGCTTCACCACCGGTGGCGCCTTGAGCATCAGCGACATCCAGAACCAGGCCGCCTACAAAGGCAGCGCCTACAGCGTGACCGTGGGCAGCAGCGCCGGCACCAGCAGCGCCGGCATCGGCAAAGACAAGGCGGATGTCAGCAGCACCAGCAGCAGCGGTATCTCGGGCATTGCAGGTAATACCGCTGTCAGAAGTACCGATGCCGAGACGGGTATCAAACCCATCTTTGATGCGGCCAAAGTCCAAAACGAAATCAATGCGCAGGTGGCAATAACGCAGGCCTTCAGCAGGGAAGCGCCCAAGGCGGTGGCCGACTTTGCAGCCAAGCAGGGCAAAGACCTCAAAGAGCAAGCCAAAGCAGAGCAGGATGCAGGAAAGAAAGCCGCACTGCTGGCCGAAGCATCCAAGTGGGAAGAAGGTGGTATCTACCGCATTGCCCTGCACACGGCGGCAGGCGCGCTGAGCGGTGGCCTGAGCGGGGCGGCAGGCGCGGCAGCCAGCGCCAGCGCGGCCAACCTGATGAACGACTTCCAGGACGGCGTTCAGCAGGGCTTGCAGAACGCAGGTTTGAGTGAAGGGGCAGCGAAGACCATTGCGCAAGGGGTTGCTGGTTTGACAGCTGCGGGGGTGGGTGCGGCCTTCGGTAGTGCGCAGGGGGCCGCTACTGCTTTTACTGTGGATGCCAATAATCGGCAGTTGCATCCCAATGAGCGAAGCCTGATCGAAAAGTTGGCTAAAGATAAGGCGAAGCAGGAGTGTCGTGGCAACTCAGCATGCGAAATATCCAGTGCCGTCAAGTGGACTGATTTGATGGAGCGTGCGGCCGAAGGTCAAACCGATTCCCGCGAATACGACAAAAACCTTCACTACCTCACTGCGTTGGCTCAAACTGCAGCGCAGCCTGGCAGCGAAGGAGCTTTGGGAGGTGTTGAAAAATATCTGAACGACCTTAAAACAGCACAGCTTTTGCTTGCGCCCTACACAGGGCAGCCCATAAGCGTGAACGGCCAAATCATGACCGCAAACGGGGCGCAACAAACCTACTTCAGCGCAACGGCCGAGCAGCGTGCTAACCCTTACGCCAACACATTCTTGGGCCAGCTACCCAGCTCTATAGCTGCGGGCATGGATCAACGCGACCAGACGCGACTGGAGCAACTGATTGCGCTGAACGGCGCGGCGACACCCAGCTACCCTGTCGAAGAATTCGTACTCGGCGGGGCGATCGGTAGCCGCGCGCTAACCACGCTCGGTCGGGCTTTGGGTGAAGTAGATGTATTTCTAGCTGGCCGTGCGACCGCATCCAGTGGGGGTAACATCAGCACAAAACAAATCACAGAAGAAGCATTGCCCGTGCGCTTGAGCGCAGTGGAGCAAGCCACTCTGCGCCAGCTTGACAGCTTACCTAACACCAACGCACAAGGTCTATTGCGCGAGTACATTGCGGACAGCTACTTCGCTCGAAACGGCTTTACGCAGTTAGAAGGAAAGTGCGGCAGTGGCAATTGCTTTGACGGGGTATATGTCAAAGGCGACAAGGTCTACATCAATGAGGTTAAGCCGCTCAATGCGAATGGGTCGATTAAATTGAGTGGACCGTCGGGAAGTATGGATACGCAGATGACGGACGACTGGATTAAGAGCGCGATAGCAAGACTAGAAAACGGAACCGCTCAACAGAAGGTAGTCGCAGCCAAAATTCAAACTTCTTTCAACGATCAAACCTTGGTAAAGGTTGTTACCGGCGTCAATGCCAATGGCATGACCATCGTGAAGCTAAGGTGAAATTCCTCATGCTCAAAAATGCCAACGAAAATGCACAAAATCTTGCCGAGATCTCTAAAGAAAGAATGCCGGGGTTAATCAACAAAATCAGGTTTCGCATCAAACCGATCGACTTGCGCGCTTGTTATAGCTCGCTAAGTCACGATCATCTAAGAATTGGCATCTTCGATTACTTTGTGGAGGGCAATTTGCAAAGTTTCAAGCAGCATATGCATGTCGCTTGCAAGCTAGAGTTGGCTGCGATTGCCTTGGATAGYTATCAAAAATTTTCGATTGGCAAAGAAATCTACTATGCGCTCTTGTCCGACAATCCGAAAATCATCGATGCCATGGCAAGCCTGGAACCTCCGGACTTCATGAGGAATCGAAGCAATCCACTTAATTCACACTTCAAAGTACACATGTGGCAGCTAGCCATTTTGGGTGACTACGAAGCCTTGCAAGCCAAAGTAGAGAAACTTGTCAAGCATGGTCGCAAAATTGATCGGCAGTTCGCTACCGACGGCGGGGATTTCTTTTCGTTGTTGATGCGGCGCGATAAAAATGGGCTTGAAAACCTAATTTTGCGAGACGCAGTTAAGCAAACAGGTGATCCTTTGGTAGAGGACTTGATAGCTGAGATGAGCACCTACTGCGCCAAACTCTGCTGGCTCAAAGGAATTCCCGTGCAGATCGACTGCCCGCTCGTACCTATGGAACTCATGCCCAACCAGCCACTGGAGCACTACGACGATGTGTACGACTTTCTCCAGCCCGGGTGGATTCCGCCACCACAGGGGGTGATGGCAAAGATTTCACATTGGATTCATAAATAAACCAACCGACACTCAAGCGGAGCGCATCCTCTGCATGCAGTGAATACGAAGGAGAATAAAGCGGCGAACGACACCGAAATCTACGGTTCAGCTGTCTTCGTAGCCGTTGTCCTGAGTGCTCTTGGTGAAGGTATTGCACGATGGGGGCTGTGAGTCTCTCTGGCAGCAAAAGTGCCGCCAGCAGGAACTAGTCCGCCGCCCTGTCTTACAGGCCCCTTAGTGCATTTCCGTACACAAAATCTGGTCCTGGCCCTTATGCTACTTGCGTAAGCAGCTATGAATTTAATAGCGAATCACAGGCCACATCTTCCGCCTCGTTGTGCCTGCAACAAAGTCATCGCCCCAGCTCCGCAGGACAGCCAGCGAGACATTCCCGTCGCCAAAAACTCCACGCGCAGCACGGCAACAACGGCTTCCCGCGGAGCCATGCCGAGCAATATTCACATATTGCGCCGGTACTGCCCGCCCACCTCAAACAGCGCGTGGGTGATCTGCCCCAACGAGCAGACCCGCACGGCTTCCATCAGCACCTCGAAGACGTTGAGGTTTTCGATCACGGCCTGCTGCAGGCGTTTGAGCATGGCGGGTGATTCGGTCGCGTGGCGGCGGTGGAAGTCGTCCAGGCGCTTGAGCTGGCTTTGTTTTTCTTCTTCGGTGGAGCGCGCGAGTTCCAGCTTGTCCTGCACCGCATCGCCGTGCGGGTTGCGGAAGGTGTTCACACCGATGATGGGCAGCTCGCCGGTGTGTTTGAGCATCTCGTAGTGCATGGACTCGTCCTGGATGCGGCCGCGCTGGTAACCGGTTTCCATCGCGCCCAGCACGCCGCCGCGTTCGGCGATGCGTTCGAACTCCAGCAGCACGGCTTCTTCGAGCAGCTCGGTGAGCTCCTCGATGATGAAAGCGCCCTGTGAAGGATTTTCATTCTTGGCCAGGCCCCATTCGCGGTTGATGATGAGCTGGATGGCCATGGCGCGGCGCACCGATTCTTCGGTGGGCGTGGTGATGGCTTCGTCAAACGCGTTGGTGTGCAGCGAGTTGCAGTTGTCGTAGATGGCGATCAGCGCCTGCAGCGTGGTGCGTATGTCGTTGAACTGGATTTCCTGCGCGTGCAGGCTGCGGCCCGAGGTCTGGATATGGTATTTCAGCTTCTGGCTGCGTTCGTTGGCGCCGTATTTTTCTTTCATGGCCACGGCCCAGATTCGGCGCGCGACGCGGCCCATCACGGTGTATTCCGGGTCCATGCCGTTGCTGAAGAAGAAGCTGAGGTTGGGCGCAAAGTCGTCGATGTGCATGCCGCGCGCGAGGTAGGCTTCAACAAAGGTGAAACCGTTGGACAGCGTGAAGGCCAGCTGGCTGATCGGGTTGGCGCCAGCTTCGGCGATGTGGTAACCGCTGATGGAGACGCTGTAGAAGTTGCGCACCCGGTTGTGCACAAAGTACTGGGCGATGTCGCCCATGACTTTCAGGCTGAATTCGGTCGAGAAGATGCAGGTATTCTGGCCCTGGTCTTCTTTCAGGATGTCTGCCTGCACCGTGCCGCGCACGTTTTCTTGCACCCATTCGCGAATCTTGGCAGCCTCGGTCGCCGTCGGGTCGCGGCCGTTGTCTTTTTTGAACTTGTCGAGGTTCTGGTCGATGGCCGTGTTCATGAACATGGCCAGAATCGTCGGCGCCGGGCCGTTGATGGTCATCGAGACCGAGGTCGAGGGGTTGCACAAGTCAAAGCCGTCGTACAGCACCTTCATGTCGTCCAGCGTGGCGATGGAGACGCCTGAGTTGCCGACCTTGCCGTAGATGTCGGGCCGCAGCGCCGGGTCGTTGCCGTAGAGCGTGACCGAATCAAACGCAGTGGACAGGCGCTTGGCGGTCATGCCTTCGCTGAGCAGCTTGAAGCGGGTGTTGGTGCGGAAAGGATCTCCTTCGCCGGCGAACATGCGGGTCGGGTCCTCGCCCTCGCGCTTGAAAGCAAAGGTGCCGGCGGTGTAGGGGTAGCTGCCGGGTACGTTGTCCAGCATCAGCCATTTGAGGATTTCGCCGTGGTCTTCGTACTGCGGCAAGGCCACCTTGCGAATGGTGGTTCCTGAGAGGGATTTGGTGGTCAGCGCGGTACGGATTTCCTTGTCGCGAATTTTCACCACGTATTCGTCGCCGGCGTAAGCAGTCTGCATGTCGGGCCATTGGGCGAGCAGGGCGCGCGCGTCGGCATCAATGCGGGCCTTGCGGTGGCCGGCCAGGTCCAGCGCGGCTTCGGCGGCGGGCGCGCGGTCGGGCTTGTCGATCTTGAGCATGGCGGCGGCGGCTTTGAGTTGCTGCACCTCGCGCGCCAGCTGAGCCTGCGCGCGGGCGCGCTTTTTGTAGCCGCGCACCGTGTCGCTGATCTCGGCCAGGTAGCGCGTACGCGCGGCCGGCACCACAGGCGTCTGATTGGTGCTGTGGCGGACCTCTGCGGCGGGCAGCATGCCAGCCTCAAGCGCCAGGCCCAGCGCGGCCAGGCGTGGTTTGAGCGCCTGGTAGAGCGCGGTCACGCCGTCGTCGTTGAAGCGCGCGGCCATGGTGCCGAACACCGGCATCTTGTCGGCCGGCGTGCCCCAGGCTTCCCTGTTGCGCTGCACCTGTTTGGAGACGTCGCGCAAGGCATCGAGTGAGCCCTTGCGGTCGAACTTGTTGATGGCGACGAACTCGGCGAAGTCCAGCATGTCGATTTTTTCGAGCTGGCTGGCTGCGCCGAACTCGGGCGTCATCACGTACATGGGCACGTCCACATGCGGCACGATGGCGGCGTCGCCCTGGCCTATGCCGGAAGTTTCGACCACGATCAGGTCAAAGCCTGCACATTTGCAGGCGGCGATCACGTCGGGCAGCGCTTGGCTGATTTCAGAGCCGAAGTCGCGTGTGGCCAGCGAGCGCATGAACACGCGTTGTCCGCTGTCGGCGTTCTTCTGACCAGCCAGGGGAACAGTCCAGGGATTGATGGCGTTCATGCGGATGCGGTCACCCAGCAGCGCGCCACCACTCTTGCGGCGTGATGGATCAATGCTGATGACTGCCACGCGCAATTTGTCGTTCTGGTCCAGGCGCAGGCGGCGTATCAACTCGTCGGTCAATGAAGACTTGCCGGCGCCGCCAGTGCCCGTAATCCCCAGCACAGGGATCTTGCAGGTGGAGGCCTGCGTGCGGACTTTGTCCACCAGTGCCGCGTCGGCCTTGCCATTCTCCAGCGCCGTGATCAACTGCGCCAGCGCCCGCCAGTTCATCTCTCCGTGGCCTTCAATGGCCGTGACGTTCTTGGGCGCGAAACTGGTCAGGTCTTTGTCGCAGCGCATGACCATCTCGCCGATCATGCCGGCCAGGCCCATCTTCTGGCCGTCTTCGGGGCTGTAGATGCGGGTGACGCCGTAAGCATGCAGCTCGCGGATTTCGGGCGGCACGATGACGCCGCCGCCCCCGCCGAACACCTGGATGTGTTCGCCGCCGCGGCTTTTGAGCAGGTCGACCATGTACTTGAAGTACTCGACATGCCCGCCCTGGTAGGAGCTGATGGCGATGCCTTGCGCGTCCTCCTGCAGGGCGGCTGTGACCACTTCGTCCACGCTGCGGTTGTGGCCCAGGTGGATGACCTCCGCGCCCATGCTCTGCAGGATGCGCCGCATGATGTTGATGGCGGCATCATGACCGTCAAAGAGGCTGGCCGCCGTGATGAAGCGCACTTTGTGAGTGGGGCGGTAGCTGGCGAGCGCTTTGTATTCAGCGGACATGTCGGTCATGGTTGTCTCCGGGCGGCGGTTGGACCGTCGATCTGTGATCTGTTTGATTGACGTTTACGTAAACGTCAATCTTAGCCGGTAAGCCGGCGCCGATCAAGTGTGCGCCGTGTAGCGGTGCGAGCAAAAAAAAAGGGACGCGGAGCGCCCCTCTTTGCCAAAGCCTGGTACCCAATGGCTTCCGGCCTGTTTACCCGTACAGGTATTTAGGCAGCCAGAGCGTCAACCCGGGCCAGATGTACATGAACACCATGCACAGGATCACGATCAGCATGTAGGGCATCATGCCGGCGAAGATCTGGTTGATGGTCACATGCGGTGGCGACACCCCCTTCAGGTAGAAAGCCGACATCGCCACGGGCGGCGACAGGAAGGCCGCTTGCAGGTTCACGAAAACCAGCACGCCCCAAAGAATCGGATCGATCTGGAAATGCTGCAGCAGCGGCAGGAAGATGGGCACGAAGATCACGATGATCTCGGTCCACTCCAGTGGCCATCCCAGGACGAAGATGATGGCCTGCGACAGCAGCAGGAACTGCAGTGGTGTCAGATTCATCGACATCACCCATTCCTCGACGACGCGCTGGCCGCCCAGCAGAGCGAAAACCGCGGAGAAGAGTGCTGAACCCACAAACAGCCAGCACACCATGGAGGTCGTCTTGCAGGTCAGGAACACCGCCTCCTTGATTTTCTGAAAGTCCAGCGTGCCGGCATGCCAAGCCATAAGAAAGGCGCCGGCCGCGCCAACGGCCGCCGATTCGGTTGCGGTTGTGATGCCGAACAGGATGACCCCCAGCACGACGATGGTCAGCAGCGCGAGCGGCATGACCGAGCTCACCAGCATCCGCAGGATCTCGAACTGCTCGGCGTCGAAGCGCCGGTAGTACCACAGCAGCAGTCCCGCCATCAGCACGCAGGCGATGGCAAAGCCCGTGTAGAAGGACTCGGGCACGGGTGCGGTCTGTGGCCCCGAACCCGAGGGCTCGCCGATTTCCTGCAGTGGTGCGTCGGCGGTGGTTGCTGCTGTCGATGGCTTCGCATCTTCCGATCCCGGCGGCGCCTGCAAGCCGCCGGCTTCGGCCGGCTCCTTGGCCGTGTCGCCGGGTTCTTTCAGCCCTTCTTCCGCAGGTGGTTCCTGGACTCCGCCGGTGACTGCGGGCCCCTGCAGGCCTCCGCCTGTCGGCGCTGCGGCCTTGGCGGCGCGTGCCGCCGCCACCTGGGCGATGTTGTCGGCCTGCGAATGGATGACCACATACCACCAGGTGCCGCCCAGAGTCGCCAGCGCGAACACCACCGGCACCAGGGCAGTGCCCAAGCTGCGCAACAGGAAGCCGCGGCTGACTTGGGCGCCCGCCTGCAGCGCCTTGCCCGGAGCCGCGATGGCCATGGCCAGCGCCTGCAGCGCCCTGCGTGAATAGGCGGCGGTCACCTGCTGCAGCCAGAGTGGCACCGGCGCGCGGTTCTGCTCCGGCGGCAGCTTGGGCGCGATCTTGGGGTTGAGCATGACCCAGCCGACGATGTAGACCAGGTAGAGCAGGGCCAGGAAGAAGCCGGGGAACATGGCCGCCGCGTAGAGCTTGACCACGGACTGGCCGGCGACGGCGGCGTAGACGATGATCATCACCGAGGGCGGGATCAGGATGCCCAGCGTGCCGCCGGCGGTGATCACGCCGGCCGCCAGTCGCGTGTCGTAGCCGGCGTTGAGCATGGGCCGCATGGCGATCACGCCCATCAGCACCACCACAGCGCCCACCAGGCCACTGGCGATGCCCCAGAACGTGCAGATGATCAGGGTGGTGACCGCCAGTGAGCCGGGCACGCTGCGGAACGCCAGCTGCACACTATGGAACATCTTGTCCACCAGCGCGCCGCGCTCCATCACATAGCCCATCAGCACAAACAGCGGAATCGATAACAGGGTCTCGTTAGTCATCGCTCCAAAAGCGCGCTGGACCATCAGGTCGAAGATCCTGTTTTCCCAAAAATGGGTGGACGGATCGTAGAAGGCCACGAAGCCGAACGCCATGCCCAGGCCCATCAGTGTGAATGCGGTGGGAAAGCCCATCATGATGACGACCACGATCAGACCGAGCATGGTCATGCCGAGTACTGCGTTGCTCACTTGGAGACCTCCGCCCTGTGGGCTGCGGTGCCAAGAATCTTCGGAACGGCCGGGCGATTCATGTTCAACCTTTCAGGCCGGCGGATTTTTCGATGGCCAGCCGCTTGGCTTCTTCATCGACAAACTCGCTGCCGGCCAGCTGCTGCGCGACCACATCGGATTCCTGGGCGTCCTTGAGCCGAGGTGTCCAGATGCCGGTGCGGATGCAAACGACGCAGCGCAGGATCTCGGACAGCCCCTGCATCAGCACAATGGTGCCAGCCACCGGGATCACAAACTTGAACGGATACAGCGGGATTGGGGTGGCGTTGAAGGTTTGTTCGCGCATCGCCAGTGACTCATTGAAGTATGTCCAGCCGGCCCAGGTCAGCGCCATAATCCCGGGCAGGAAGAAGACGATGTACAGGACCAGGTCCAGCCAGGCCTGCGTGCGGGGCTTCAAGTTGCCGTAGAAGAAGTCGCCGCGCACATGGCCGTCATGCGCCAGCGTGTAGGCGCCCCCCAGCATGAACAGCGTGCCATACAGCATGTTATTGACGTCGAAGATCCATGCGGTGGGCGCGTTGAGCGCGTAACGCTTGAAAACTTCAGCGCAAACGACCACCATGAGGATCACGATGAGCCAGGCGGCGGCCTTCCCGACCCAGGTGCTGATGTGGTCAGCCGTGTGAAGGATTTTTTGTGTATTCATTTTGAACCGGTGTTCCCATCAAAAAGGCCAGCCATCCAGGGTTGGACGGCTGGCCGGCTTCGCCGGGGCTCGCAGGCTCAGGCTTTCTTCTTGCCGAAGGAGTGGTTGTAGGCCATCTTGAAATCGACCATGTAGTCGTTCTGCCAGGGGATTGTGCGTGCGGCGTAGGCTTTCTGCGAGTCGATCACCTTCTTGAACAGCGGGTTGGCCTTGGCTTTGTCCTCGATGATCTTGTCCCAGGCTTCCAGCTGTGCCTTGAGCACGGCGTCGGGCGTCTTGTAGAACTTGATGCCCTGCTTTTTCATCTCGGCGTAGTCGGTGGAGTTACGGTCGATGGCCTTCCAGCTCATGTCGGCGCTGGCCGCCTGCACGCCATAGTCGATGATCGCCTTGAGTTCGGCCGGCAGCGCGTTGTACTTGCCTTTGTTGAACAGGATCTCGAATTGCTCCCCGCTCTGGTGAAAGCTCTGCAGCATGCAGTTTTTGACCACGTCTGGGAAACCCAGAACGCGGTCGGAGCTGGCGTTGTTGAACTCGGCCGCGTCGATCAGGCCGCGGTCCAGTGCCGGCACGATCTCACCACCGGGCAACGGGTTCACGGAGGTGCCCATCGCGGTGAAGATGTCGACCGACAGGCCGACCGTGCGGAACTTCAGACCCTTCATGTCACCCACCTTGGCGATCGGCTTCTTGAACCAGCCCAGCGGCTGCGTAGGCATGGGGCCGTAGAGGTATGACACCACATCCATGTTGATCGACTTGTAGATTTCTTCCAGCAGCGCTTTGCCGCCGCCATAGTTGTGCCAGGACAGGACCATGTTCGGGTCCATGCCGAAGGCCGGGCCGGAGCCCCACAGGGCCAGGGCGTTGTTCTTGCCATAGTGATAAGCCACCACGCCGTGTCCACCGTCAAGGGTTCCCTTATTCACAGCTTCCAGTAGCTGAAAAGCCGGCACCACGGCGCCGGATGGAAGCACCTCGATCTTCAGTCGGCCCCCGGCCATGTCATTGACCTTCTTCGCGAAATCGTTGGCGTATTCATGGAAGATGTCCTTGGCCGGCCAGGTGCTCTGGAAGCGAAAGGACGTTGTCTGCGCCATGGCGACCATGGGGGCGGACAGGGCGCCGGCGGCAATCGCGGCGCCTTTCAGCAGGCCGCGCCTGCGGGGGCTTTTGCTCTCGGTCATGACTTGTCTCCTGTTGTTTCGAAAAATATAAGAGGACTCATCATTCCGTCTTGCCCATTCCTTACAAAGAGGGTTTCCACCAACGCTACAGGTTGTTGCCCCTTCTCAGGGTGAAACTGTTTGTGCGTGACCGACAGGAGCCCGCGAGGAGCTCAGGTGACTTTCAGCCCCCTGAGGGCCGGATCGCCCGGCGGAAAGCGTAGCTTCAGTTCCAGCAACCGGGCCCGGACGAGGGTGGCGATCATCAGGTTGCGATGCGTCTTGGAGTCAGCCGGCACCACGGTCCAGGGTGCCCAAGGAGTGCTGGTGGCCTGAAGCAGTGCTTCGTAAGCCTTTTGGTACTGCTTCCACTGTTTGCGAACCTCCAGGTCGCCCGCGCTGAATTTCCAGTGTTTGGCGGGGTCATCTAGTCGCTCCTGCAGCCGTTGCTTTTGCTCATCGGGACTGATATGCAACATGAACTTGAGGATCACCGTACCGGTTTCCGAGAGCATGCGTTCGAAGTCGTTGATGTGCCGGAACCGCTGTGCTGTTTGTGCCGGTGTGATCCATCCGTTGACGGGCGGCAGCAACACATCTTCGTAATGGCTGCGGTTGAAAATCGCGATCTCCCCCGTGCCCGGCATCTGTTGATGGATTCGCCACAGGTAGTCATGCGCCCGCTCGTCTTCCGTCGGCGCCTTCCAGCTGACCGTCCGTACGCCCAGCGGGCTGATGCGCCCAAAGACACCGCGCAATGTTCCGTCCTTGCCTGAGGTGTCCGTTCCCTGCAGGACCACAAGAAGTTTGTAGCGTTTGTCCGCGTAAAACAGGTTTTGCAATCCGTCAATCTCCGTGGCCAGTGCTTCGACGGCAGCTTTATCGCGTAGCTTGTCGCCCGTCGAGAACGGCTTGGCGGCCGGGTCAAGGCTGGCAAGAGAAAACCCCTTGGGCTTCGACGGAGAGGGTTGCCAGGGGGCTACGGTTTTGGCCAGAGCCTTGAAGCTTGCCTTGCCAGGCTGTACCTTTTGTGGAGAAGGTGTGTCGGCGTTGCGGGGCATCGGGGTCTCCTGCAGTTCATGGGTAGGGTGATTGTGCATGTCACACCTGCGCCAGGGATGCGCGGCCTGCCTATGCCCTCACTGTCTGGCGTGTGGTTGCAGGGGGATAAACTTGATCTGCTGGTTTCGGGTCGCTGTCATGCGGTGCATGCATGCCCGATATGCCTGTTGATCAACACCCCGAACTGAGAGGCCCTGTGATGAAAAAAAACACTTCTGCAAATGGTTCCGCGCAACCTGGTGTCCAGACTGCTTCCGGCTATGCCGGCGATATTTCTGCACAGCTGGCTTTTGAATGGATGCAGTCGGGCGAAGCCGTGCTGGTGGATGTACGAACTGACGCCGAACGTGAATGGGTGGGTTATGTACCCGGCTCTGTCCCCCTGGCCTGGAAGCAATGGCCGGGCATGGCAATGAACGCAGGATTCGATGAGGGGCTGAAAGCTGCCGTGCCCGCCGGCAAGAAGGCAGTGCTGTTGTGCCGCAGCGGCGTGCGTTCGGTCGCGGCGGCCAAACGCGCGACCGAGCTGGGCGTCGAGGCTTACAACATCCTCGAAGGTTTTGAAGGCGATGCTGATGACCAGGGGCAGCGCGGCCGCAAGGGAGGCTGGCGTTTTCGGGGCTTGCCCTGGAAGCAGGGCTGAAATTCCGGTAAAACCCTGAATTGAAGCAGTCCTGTGCGTACCTTTGGTAACTTGTATATGTAAGTGAATGGCGCATTTATTTCACAAAAATGAAGTGAATAGTTCGCATGACTTTGTCTGAAGTTTGATGTATGGGGGTGCCCCCTGTTAGTTCTGACAGGGGGTAAGGCGTATCAATTTGTTTGAGCGCTTTCAATGGGGTTCCTCTTTTTAACGGAGTCCCCATGCAAGTACTCGAACGCAAACTTTCCCCTGACACCGCACACTTTTCCAACCCTGCCCTTGGGGCCCAGCTGTGCCAGCGAATATCCCGCGACTTCACGCCGCGCTGGAACCACCAGTGGAGCGGAAAGTTCATGCTTCATGGCAAAACACCGGACTCCAATGCCATCCGGCTGGACGGCAACGACTACCTCAGCGTCACGGGCCATCCGCACATCGTTCACGCGCAGGTGGAAGCCTTGCGCAAGGAGCAGGAGTTTGTGGTGCAGTCCGGTGTCTTCCACCTGAATCAGCATCCCACACACACGCTGGAGCTGGCACTGGCATCCTGGGTGGGCAAGGACGACGGCTTCATTTGCCAATCGGGTTATGCGGCCAATGTCGGCCTGCTGCAGGCGATTGCCGATGCGCAGACCCCTGTATACCTTGATACGCTGGCCCATGCATCGTTGTGGGAAGGCGCCCATGCGGCGCGCGCCCCGGCTTTCGCTTTTCGCCACAATGATCCGGTTCATCTCGCCCGGATGATCGCCAGGAACGGCCCGGGCATCGTGGTGGTCGATTCCGTGTACAGCACCACGGGTGCCATCTGCCCCCTGGGGGAAATTGTCGATGTGGCCGAGCAGCACGGCTGCATGATCCTGGTGGATGAATCGCACTCGCTGGGCACACACGGCCCGGAAGGTGCGGGGCTGTGCGCCGAGTTGGGCCTCACCAGCCGCGTGCACTTCATCACCGCCAGCCTTGCCAAGGCTTTTGCGGGCCGGGCCGGCTTTTTTACCGCGCCGGCGCACATGCGCTATTACATTCTCTGTTCAAGCTTTCCCAATATCTTCAGCTCCAGCCTGCTGCCGCACGAGATTGCCGGCCTTGCAGCCACGCTGGAGGTGATCCGCAACAGCGACGATGCGCGCGCAAGGCTTCACGCCCACACGCGCAGGTTGCGGTCTGCCTTGAGCGAGCTGGGCTATCCCATCCACCAGGGCAGCCAGCAGATCATTGCGCTGGAGGTTGGACTGGAATCCGACACCATGGTGTTGCGGGACCGGCTGGAGGAGCGCAACGTGTTTTCGTCGATGTTCTGCGCGCCGGCCACCAGCAGCAAACGCGCGATGATGAGGTTAACCCTGAATGCCGGGCTGATGGATTCCGAACTGGACCATGTGGAAGCGGTCGCACGCGAGATCGCGCCGATCGTGAAGCCATGGGACTGGCCGATTGCACGGCGCGCCCGGGCCGGCCAGGAGGCATGATGCCGGCGTCAGTCCTGAAGGTGTCTCTCACCCGAGGTGGCAATAAATCGCTCGTGGCTGCTCATGAAGCCGGGGTTAAAAGGCTCGCCGACGGTAAAAAGCGCCGCATGAAGCACGGTCGGACCGGAGGCGATGGCGAAGGCCTGGCGCGGCTGGGGTTTGTGGCCGGCGCCCAGCGCCAGCTGCAGTTCCAGGTCGATGAGTTTCCTGCCTGCCGCCACGTCCTTCACGGTCGCGGCATCCCAGCCTTGCGATGCCGCCATTTCGGCAAGCTCTGGCAGGTTCCCGGCGGGTTCCAGCTGCAACCAGCTGACGCTGCCTTTACGGTCAAGGGCCAGCACACCGAAGGGTGCACCTATCACCACATGCTCGATCCAGCCTTGCCGCAGTGCCAGGTTTTCCAGCTCCTGCGCGACGGATGGTTCGCACAGCAGCGCATGCTGCGTGCGGGACAGCGTCGCCCGCCAGGTCTGCTGGTGCCGGGGATCGGGCTGTCGCAGCAGCGCCTGCACCGCATCGGTCAGGCGCAGCCGGATCTCCGGAGATTGCTTGGGAATGAATTGTTCGATCAGCCCGCGGTTGAAGGCCGACACGGCAAGTTGCTCGTCGGCCCGGCCTGTCAGCAAAACGCGCGAACCCGACCAGCCGGTCAGCTCGCTCAACACCCTCAGTCCGCTCATGGCCGGCATGGAATAGTCCACCACACAGACCTGCGTGAGCGCAAATCGCGCCGTGCCGTCTTCCCGCCAGTACTGCAGGATTTGCGGGATCAGGGCCGTCCCCTCGCGCCATCGATTGATGATTTCCTGCTGGCGCCAGGCATCCGCTTCCCAGCGCACCGGCTCCTGGAGCAGCAGGTCTATACACGCCACCGGGCGCAGGAACAGGCGTACACACCAGTCCAGCGGCATGACTTCCGCGAGCATTTCGAGATAATCCGGGTCGTCGTCCAGGAAAACCACGCCTCCGGGACGGCGGTAAAGTGCAAAGGACATGTTGTCAGTCTAGCGCGGGTTGTCAAAAGCAAATCATGTGCAAGGTATCAGGCCGTAATCGGCAGCTCGATGGTAAAAGCAGCTCCCACGGCGAACTCTGATTTCACATGAATGGTGCCACCTGCGCTTTGTACCACTTGCTGGCAAAAGGCCAGGCCCAGGCCATGCCCCGTGCCGCGGTTGCTCGAGAAGAACGGCTTGAAAATCTGCGGCAGCAAGGCAGCGTCGATACCCATGCCCTCATCGGCCACCATGATGCGGCCGCGCGCCTGCGTCCTGCCGACTTCAATGCGCAGGGCGCCGTGCGGGTATTTCGAGTCAGCCGCCATCAGGGAATGCAGCGCGTTCTTGATGAGGTTGTCCAGCACCTGGGAAAACTGTGTGGCGGAAGAACGGAAGGTGAAGTCATCGTGAACAAGCACCCGCACGCATTCCCTCTGGCGACTCGACTGGTAGGGATACGCCGCCACGACATCCTGGACCAATTTGCCGGCCGCGACCTGTTGGGTATGCCGTGGCAGCTGCAGCAGCTTGGCATTCGCGATCTGTGTGTCGATCTGGTGGTTCATGTTTCGAACCAGTGCGTGAAGGCGCAGCGCCAGTTTGTCCAGCTGCAGCGCGCGCGGGTTGTCGGGCTGGCGCTGTACCTCCAGCTGGATCGCATCGCCCAGCAGGGCTGCCGTCGACAGCGGCGTGCGCAGCTCGTGCGCCATGATGCCGATGGTAGTGAGCGTGCTGGAAAGCTGTTCCCGCCGCAGGTTGGCCGAGGAAAGGTTCAGCACCAGCGCGATCGACCAGGCAAACGCAAATACCACGGCATGCACGGTGCGCTGGTCTTCCGGCAGGGAGGGAACCGCCGGCCCCACGTACAGGAACATGACCCAGGCCAGCCCCCCACCGGTGATGGTGCCCAGGGTCGCCAGGCGCCAGTCAGTGACATGGTAGTAGATCAGCACCATGGCCGCCAGGGTGGCCAGCCACACGGTATTGCTGCCGTTGCACAGGTACATCCAGCTGAACAGGACCGGCAGTTCGAGCCAGAACACCACGCCAAACACCCGTTGCGCCAGCCTGCTTCCCGGGTCATGGTTGACGCGTTTGGTCATCAGGCTGTAGCCCAGTACGCTGGCCACGACGCGCAGCGGCAGGTTTTCATAGGGCTGCGGCAGCCAGACCGACCAGATCCAGGCGAACAGGGCGTTGCCCGAAAAAAAAGAAAGACCCAGCCACCACAGCCGTCGCGGGGATGGATGCAAAATGGGCTCCAGGGGCGCAAGGATCAGTTCCTCGCGCAGCCACTGAAGCAGGGGACGCCGCGCAAGCCACGCGTGAAAGCGAGCGCTCCTCACGTTAAGAACTTCTCCAGCACAACCGGGAACCTGACTGATGATGCATTTGACATTTGACTGTATTGTCCCGGTTCTCATCTCGTCAAGCTAATGCTGTTACCTGCCAACTTTGACAGCGTCAGCCTGGATGGCGTCATCAGCGACTGGCTGTGCGCCCTTCGCGAGTTCTCGGTCGAAGCGCTCATGGTGCTCGGCCCCGACCCGTTCGGGGGGCAGGAAGACCGGCTGGTGCTGGCCATTCACCCTCCGCGCCTGCTGGATGCCGCCGAGGCCCTGGCAGAGAGCCGGGACTTCGGCGCCCCGTGGCGCGATTCCGACGCACCTCTTGTCGCCTGGCAGGATATTTCCAAAACCGCTTTCGAAAGCCTGGGCCGCTGGCGCCGGCTGTGGCTGGCTCACGGTTACCAAAGCGTGGTGCGCATCGCCTTTCCATTGACGGTGGGGCGGGCCTTTGAATGCTACCTCTTCAGCCCGCGCCAGTGGCATGACCGCAGCGAGGCGGCCTTGCTGGCCTGGTCGGCCCTCAACATCTGGCCGCTGCTCAAGCGCGCGCTGGCCGAAGCGCGCAGTCCGCTGAGCCCGCGCGAACTCGAATGCCTGAGCCTTGCCTTCCAGGGGATGACGGCACGCGAGACCGGCGAGTTGCTGGCCTGCAGCGAACGCACGGTGAACTTTCACCTCTCAAATGCCATGACCAAACTCAAGGTCGACAACAAGCTGGCCGCCATCCAGCGCGCGTGCTGGTTCGGATTGATCTGAGCGTTCTTTGCCGCGTCTACTGGAAAACCTGTAGGCCTGCGCCTGCAGGTGCGCTTCAAACCTGTTCATAATCCGCCAAATGACCTTTCTAGCGCTTGACGTGGGTAACACCCGCCTGAAATGGGCCCAGTACGAAGCCCCTGTGCCCAGGGCCAAGCTGCTGGCGCAGGGTGCGGTGTTTCTGGAAAACATCGACAAGCTGTCCGAAGAAGAGTGGGGCGGCATGCAACCTCCGTCGCGTATCCTCGGCTGCATCGTTGCCGGCGACGCCATCAAGCGGCGTGTGGTCGAGCAAATGGAACTCTGGGACGTGGCGCCGCACTGGGTCGTTTCCAGCCCGCATGAGGCTGGTGTCACCAATGGCTATGACCATCCGGCCAGGTTGGGCGCTGACCGTTGGGTGGCCATGATCGGTGCGCGCCACCGGCTGCTGGCGCGCGGCATCAACAAGCCTTGCGTGGTTGTCATGGTGGGTACCGCCGTGACGGTCGAGGCGATCGACGCTTCCGGAAAATTCCTGGGCGGCTTCATTCTTCCAGGCCACGGCATCATGTTGCGCGCGCTCGAGTCCGGCACGGCCGGTCTGCACGTTCCCACCGGCGAGGTGCGCGACTTTCCCACCAATACCAGCGATGCGCTGACCAGCGGCGGCACTTTCGCCATTGCCGGTGCGATACACCGCATGGTGGAAAACGTCGCCCGCCACTGCGGCGAAACACCCGAATGCATCATGACCGGCGGCGCTGGCTGGAAGATGGCGCCCAGCATGTCGGTGAAGTTTGAGCTGGTGGACAGCCTCATCTTCGACGGACTGTTGGCCATCGCCTCACAGCGTTTTGCAGCCTGACGTCCTTTCCGCGCGGTGGAGTTGCCGCGGGATGTGCTATCAAAAAAGTAGCTGCTTGCGCCCGTCCTTATTGGGCTAAGGCCATAAAAACCTCAAAAAATTAACCGGAACTTCCTGGCAGCTGCGACGCACAGCGAGGGCTCACTCTCCCCAGGGCAGCATCAGCGTCACGATGGACAGCTTGGCGAACTCCGGCACAAACTCGTCGATGATGTGCTGCGGCTCCGGGCACAGGGTGCTGTCGGTGATCACGCCGAACTGCACGCCGCCGCCGTAGCTCAAGATCGACACGCCCAGCCCCACGTCGCCCGACTGCGGTACCCAGAACATGCTTTGCTCCAGTGTCGAGCCGCAGAACTTGAGCTTTTCGCGCGGGCCAGGCACGTTGGTCATCACCGCCGTGGTTTTCTTGGCAAAGAGGTTGAGCATCACGTCCTGCGCCGGCTTGATCAAAAGGCCCGCCACCGCCAGCAGGCTGAAAGCCAGCAACGGCTGGTAGCTGCCCTTGAGCGCAGCCATGCGCCGGCGCACCTCGTAGACGCGCTCGATCGGATTCTCCACCCCGATGGGCAGCACCAGCGGCACCAGGCCGAACCGGTTGCCCAGCTTGTGCGCCTGGTCCAGCGGCCGCAGGTTGACCGGCACCATGGCGCGAATCTCCTGGCCTGCCACGTCGTCACCGAAGGTTTTCAAATATTCGCCCAGGGCGCCGGCCACGCAGCTGAGCAGCACGTCGTTGATCGAGCAGTTGAGTGCCTTGCCCACGGCTTTGACTTCATCCAGCGGAATCGGCTGGCACCAGGCCACTTTTTTTGCGCCGCCTGGCTTGCCTTTGAGCCGGGTCTTGGAGTCGTCGGGCATCAGGGCCAGCGCGGCGCCGTCCTTGAGCACCTGCATCAGGACCTTGGCCATGTCCATGGAGCCGTGCATGCCGTCTTCCATGCCCTTTTTGGGGTCACCCAGCATGCCCAGCGAGCGCGCTGCGCCTTCACCGACGGCGCCCAGTGCCTTGACGGTGATGTCGGTGAAGGGCTTGAGCAGGGTGTCGGCAATCCAGTCTTCCGTGCCGGTAGCCGCCGCAGCCTTCGTGCGCCGCTCAGGCGGCGGCGTGCCGCCATCGACCAGCGACATGGTCACGGAGATCAGCGCAATGCCGTCGGCGATGCAATGATGGATGCGCACGATCATCGCGCTGCCCTTGACGCCATCGGGCCCGGTGTAATCCTCGATCAGGTGGATTTGCCACAGCGGGCGTCTCGGATCCAGGCGCTGGGTGGCAAGCACGGCCACGCGGTCCTGCAGGGCCTGCTCCTGGTTGGCTGATTTGGCCAACTTCTCCTGCACGACATGGTTGGCCAGGTCGAAGTTGCGGTCCATCACCCAGGTGGCGCCGGCGGCGTCTTCCATCACGCGCTGCCTGAAACGGTCGTACTTCAGCAGGCTGTTTTCGATGCGTTCGCAGACGGCAGCGTACTTGACGCCCGGCGCCAGCTGCCAGACGCCCACGATCATCATGAGGTTGGCATCGTTGTCCATGCGCAGCCAGGCCGTGTCGACCTTGCTCATGCGCTCCCCTGAAATGCCCAGGGTTCCCGAGACGGCCCGCTTGACGTTCTTCTGGACGTTTTTTGCCACTTTGCGGCCTGCGGCCTGAGCGGTAACGCGTGTAACCATGAGCACTCCCGAATGCAAAACTGATGCGAACTCACCCCGGATGGGGTAAGTTCCCTATTTTGCAAGGAACGGCCTGGCTAAGATACCGGGCAGTTACCCCAAGCCACCTCATTGGTGACCCACTTCTAAAAACGGAGATTCTTCATGTCAGACCTGAAAGCCGCCTTCGACAAAGCCATGGCCGATTCGAAAAACCTCAGCGAGCGCCCTGACAACGCCACGCTGCTGAAGATTTATGCGCTCTACAAGCAGGGCAGCATCGGCGACAACGCCGAGAAAAAGCCCGGCTTCGGCGACATGGTCGCACGTGCCAAGTGGGACGCCTGGAACAACCTCAAGGGCACCTCGCAGGATGACGCGATGCAGCAGTACATCGATTTGATCGCCGATCTGAGCTAAGACTCTCTTCCACAAAAAAGCGGCACAGCCCTGGCGCAATTTGCACCGGGGCTGTGCCGCTTTTTGCTGGCTGTTAAAGACTTCAGTCGGCTTTAATGTTCGCCAGTTTCACGATCCGGTCCCACATCTTGCGCTCGTTGTCACCCAGGGTAGCCAGCTCGGCGCCGCTCATCACAACCGCTTTCGCTCCTTGCTCTTCGGCGCGCTTCCTGAAGCCTTCCGATTCCACCACCTGCTTGATGGCCAGCGAGAGTCGGCCTTGCAGGTCGGCGGACAGTCCCGTCGGCCCGTAGACCGCGAACCACGACGATGCCACCAGCGGCACACCCGTCTCGATAGCGGTCGGCACATTGGGTTGCGCGGCCAGGCGCGTGCGGCCGGTCACCATCAGCGCCTTGAGCTTGCCTGCGCGGATGTGCGGCAGCAGCGGCGGCGGTGTGGTGATGGTGAAGTCCACCGTGCCGGCCAGCAGGTCGTTAAGCGCCGGGCCCGTACCGCGGTAGGGGATGTGCACCATGAAAGTCTTGGTCAGGTCCTTGAGCAGCTCGGTCGTCACATGCTGCAGCGAGCCGTTGCCGCTGGATGCATAGTTGACCTTGCCTGGGTTGGCCTTGACGTACTTGATGAAGTCCACAAAGTTGTCGGCGGGAAAGTTGCCGCGTACCACCAGCAGCTGCGGCGCGTCAATCAAATGGCCTAGCGGCTTGAGGTTGGTCGCCGGGTCAAAGCCAGGCACCGGCTGGATCAGCGGCGTGATGCATTGGTAGCCCGAGTACTGCACCAGCAGGCTGGTGCCATCGGCCGGGCCTCGCGCGACCATCTGGCCGGCGATGTTGCCGTTGCCGCCGCCGCGGTTGTCCACGACCACCGAGGTTTGCAGAATCCTGCCCAAGGGCTCGGCCAGCATGCGTGCCGCAATGTCGGTGGTGCCACCGGCCGCTGTGGGCACAATGAGTGTGATGGGTTTGCCGGCGAGCTGCGCACGCACCGGGTTGAGCCATGCGGCCGTGCTCAGGCTGGCGACGGTCATGAGGGTTCTGCGGGAAATAAGGGTCATGGTTGTCTCCGGATAGTATTTTTTCGGGGAAGGGTGGCTCAGGCCGGGCAATGTCCGACCAGGTTTTGGCTGAAGGGCGGTGGATCAGTCGATGCGGGCGCCAGAGTCCTTGACGATCTTGTTCCAGCGCGGCAGGTCGCCCTGGATCAACGCAGCAAACTGCGCTGGGCTGGCGGTCATCACGTCGCAGCCTTGTGCCGCGAGCTTGTCCGCCACGTCCTTGCTGGCCAGGGTCTTTTCAAGGGCGGCCTGCAGCTTGACGATGACTTCCCTGGGCGTACCGGCGGGCGCCAACAGCCCATACCATGGTGTCGAGCCGAAGCCTGGCAGGGTTTCGCCAATCGTCGGCGCATTGGGCAAGGAGGCCAGACGCTTTTCGTTCACCACGCCAAGCACCTTGATTTTTCCGGACTGCAGGAAGGGCAGCGCCGACGGCAGGCTCTGCACCGACACCGGAATCTGTCCGCCGGCAACATCGGTGGCTGCGGCAGCCGAAGCCTTGTAGGGAACGTGCAGCATGTCCACGCCGGCCGCCCGCTTGAACATTTCGCCGATCAGGTGGTTCAGCGTGCCGTTGCCGGCCGAGGCATAGCTGATCTGGCCGGGGCTGGCTTTTGCCTGGGCAATCAGCTCGACCACCGAATTGGCGGGAAAGGCCGAGTTGGCAACCAGCACATAGCCGGCGTTGGCCACCAGGCCGACCGGCTCGAAATCCTTCACGGGGTCGAAACCGGTGCTTTTGTAGATGGCGGGATTGATGACGTGCGCGCTGTTGGTCGTCAGCAGCAGGGTGTAGCCGTCGGGCCTGGCTTTGGCCACCTGGGCGGTACCGACATTACCGCCCGCGCCGGGCCGGTTATCAACCAGAAAGGTCTGGCCCATGATTTCGCCGAGCTTTTGGGACACGATGCGCGCAATGGCATCGTTGGCGCCGCCCGCCGCCTGCGGAACGATGACGGTGACCGGGCGGCCGGGATAGGCCTGCTGCGCCGCGGCAGGCAGTATTGCCAGACCGGTCATCGCCCCTGCCAGGATGGCGAGATGGTGGAAGAAATTACGTTGTCTCATGTCGTTGTCTCCGGTTGTAGTTTTGGGATGCTGTTTCAGGCGGGTTCGGAAATCTCTATCAAATTCAGGTCGGGGTCGCGCACATAGACCGAGCGGATCTTTTGTGTGGCGCCGGTACGCAGCACGGGGCCTTCAATGATTGGACAGCGCTCCCGCTCGAGATGGGTGATCACGTCAGCAAGCGGGACACCGGCCAGAAAGCACAGGTCCAGAGCGCCGGGCACCGGCAGGTGGGCTCTGGGTTCAAACTCGCGCCCTTTGACATGCAGGTTGATCTTCTGCTTGCCGAACTTGAAGGCCTTGCGCTCTACAGGTGGTGTGCCGCCGGTGAAGGTTTCCAGCGTCATGCCCAGCACGCGGGTGTAGAAGTCCACGCAGGGGGCTTCGTCCGAGGTGGTCAGCACCAGGTGATCCAGTTGCCGAATCATGCCGAGGCGGCCCTTAGCTCGGCCACATAAGGCGGTGGCTCATGCAAATCGGTAATCCGGCCGGCCTTGGCCACCTGCCCAGGCACGTCATGGCCGACGATGCCGGGCATTTGCCGCGCCACCGCAAGCAGCTTTTCAAGGTCCATACCGGTGTCGTAACCCATCGCATGCAGCATGTGTACCGCGTCTTCGCTGCTGATGTTGCCGCTGGCACCGGGCGCGTAGGGGCAGCCGCCCAGGCCACCCAGCGAGCCGTCAAACCGCGTAATGCCGCCCTGCACGGCCGCCAGCACGTTGGCCAGGCCCATGCCGCGCGTGTTGTGAAAGTGCAAGGTCAGCTGCAGGCCTTCAAAGCGTTGTTGTAGCGCCTCCACCATGCGGCCGACTTGAGCCGGGTGGGCCATGCCGGTGGTGTCGCAGATCGTGAGGCCGCGCACGCGGTCTGCGCCGAAGGCGGCGAAGCGATCGCTCCAGCGCAGCACTTCGTCCTCGACCACTTCGCCTTCCATCGGGCAGCCGAAGCAGCACGACAGCGAAATGTTGATGGGCGTGCGGCCGTCAACATGGCGAATGACATCAGAGAGCGCGGCAAAGCTTTTCTCGCGGGGCATGCGCAGGTTGGCCAGGTTGTGGGTTTCCGATACCGACATCACCAGGTTGAGTTCGTCGGCCCGCGACTCCAGCGCTCGCTCCGCCCCGCGCAGGTTGGGCACCAGCACGGTGTACTCCACGCCGGGCACACGGCGTATGCGGCCCATCACCTCTTCGGCATCGCGCAGCATGGGGATGGCCTTGGGCGAGGTAAACGATGTCACTTCGATCTTGGCGTAGCCGCATACGCTGAGGGCATCGACCAGCGCGACCTTGTCATCGGTTGGGATGAAGTTCGGCTCGATCTGGAAGCCGTCACGCGTGGCGACCTCGTTGAAATGGATCTTGACCCCCACGCTTTTCACTTCGTGTAATACGCTGCCCCCCGAGGGGGCTATGCTTGCTTGGGGCGGCCCGGCGCGGCGCACTTCACGTTTCAGGGTGTTCACGATTTGACATCCTTTCCAGCCACGATGCCTTTGTCCTTGAGCGCCTGAATCTGTTCGATTGAAAGCCCGATCTCGCGCAGCACCGCATCGGTGTCTTGCCCCACCTGCGGCGCATTTCGGCGGTGCCCGCCCGGCGTGCGCGAAAGCTTGGGCACGATGCCGGGAACGGCCAGCAGGCTTCCGTCGTCCATCTTTACTTCATCGAGCATGCCGCGCGCCTGGTAGTGCGGGTCAGCAACGATATCGGCCACGGTGTAGATGCGGCCGGCGGGCACCGAGACCTTGTCGAGCGCCGCCAGCACCTCGTCTACTGTGAGATTCAACGTCCATTGGCCGATGGCCGCATCGATCTCGGCCACGCGCGCCACGCGGCCCGCGTTATCGGCCAGCGCCGGGTCGTTGCCGAGATCGCTGCGGCCTATGGTGGTCATCAGCCGTTTAAAGATGCTGTCGCCGTTGCCGGCCACCAGCGCATAGCCGCCGTCCTTGCACAGATAAGCGTTGCTGGGTGCAATGCCGGGCAGGGCGCTGCCGGCCGCGCCGCGCACCGCGCCAAAGGCGCTGTATTCAGGCAGCAGGCTTTCCATGCAGTTGAACACCGCTTCATAAAGCGCCACGTCAATCACCTGGCCTTTGCCGGAGCGCTGGCGTTCCTGCATCGCCAGCAGGATGCCGATCACGCCGTGCAGCGCGGCCAGCGTGTCACCAATGCTCACGCCGACGCGCACCGGCACACGGCCCGGCTCGGCCGTCAGGTGGCGCAGGCCGCTCATGGCCTCGGCCACCACGCCGAAGCCCGGCTTGTCGCGGTAAGGGCCGGTCTGGCCGTAGCCGCTGATGCGAAGCATGATGAGTCGTGGGTTCAGCGCCAGCAATTCGTCGGGTCCCAGGCCCCAGCCTTCCATGGCGCCCGGGCGGAAGTTCTCGATCAGCACGTCGGCGTCAAGCGCGAGCTGGCGCACGATGGCCTGCGCTTCAGGACTCTTCAAATCCAGCGCCACCGAGCGCTTGTTGCGCGACTGCACCTGCCACCACACGGAAGTGCCGTCTTTCAGCAGGCGCCATTTGCGCAGCGGGTCGCCCGTGCCCGGCGTTTCGACCTTGATGATGTCGGCGCCGAAGTCCGCCAGCGTCTTGGCGGCAAAAGGCCCGGCAATCAGCTGGCCGAGTTCCAGCACTTTGAGCCCGGTGAGCGGGCCCTGGCCGGGAGCGTGGGTAGAAGCCGCGAGGGATTTTTCAGGGGAGGGCATGGGCGGCAGTGTGCCGCCGCGGTCCGGCTCCGTCTATTTCCGTTTTAGGGCTTTAGGTTTCGCGTTTTGCGAAAGCGGGGTAAGAAAATCCACCAGCGATGCAATCCCCGCATCTGACTGGCCCGCCATGGTGGCCGTCAGCAGGCGGCGCTGGGCCCAGGCGTCGGCCAGCGGCCGCCAGCTGAGCTTCATGCTTTTGACCATGGGTAGCGTCGCGGCCTTGGGCAGGATGGCGACGCCCAGGCCGGAGGACACCATGTGGCAGACGGCGTCAAAGCTGCGCACCTGCATGCGCAGCTTCAGCGGTCGGTTGGCGGCCAGCGCGGCTTGCTGCTGCTTTTGCAGCATGGCGGCGCCGGCGGTCAGGCTGATCCATTCTTCGTCGAGCGCATCGACAAAGGCCAGCGGCGTTTTGCCTGCCAGCGTGTGGCCGGCCGGCAGGATCAGCACCAGCTCGTCTTCGCGAAAGAGACGCGTGTCCAGCCCTGTGGTGTCGGGCCCTTCCACAAATACCGCCACATCGGCCCGGCCTTCGCGCAGAGTGGCCGCCACGGCTTCCGACACCTGCTCTTCCAGGTCGATATGCACCTGCGGATGCAGCTCGCCATAGCGCGCCAGCAAGGGCGGCAAAAACTGGCTGATGGCGGCGCTACTCGCGCACAGGCGGATGTGGCGCGCGATGCCGCGCCGCAGGTCGGCCAGTTCGCCGCCCAACTGTTCCATGGTCTGCAGCAGCGTGAGCCCGTGTTTGACGAAGACGCGGCCCGCCGCCGTGGGGAGTAGCCCGCGTGGATGGCGTTCGAACAGCGCGTCGCCCAGGGCGTCTTCAAGCTCCCGGATGCGCCGGCTGGCGGCAGCCAGCGCCAGGTGCGAATCGCGTGCAGCGGCCGTCAGGCTGCCTGTCTGGGCGCAGGCCACCGCCAGGCGCACCGACACCAGGTCAAACCGGGCGAGGTTGTAGCTCACGGGGAAATGAGCCTGAAAACTCAGGCCGCTTTCTTTTTGGCGGTGGCTTTTTTGGCTGCAGGCTTTTTCGCGATCAGGGTGTCCAGGTTTTTCACGATTTCGTCCTCGATCCTGTCCTTGAAGGCGCCGAGCAGGAAACCCAGCTTGGCCTGGAGATCGAAGCGGTCCTTGGTGACGGTCAGCGTGCCGCTGACACCAGAGCGGGTAAAGCTGACCAGGTCTTCGTCCTTGCCCTCTTCGTAGGTGCATTCCATGTCGAATTTTTCTTCGGCCTGCTCGGCCCATTTGAAGGCGATCTTGCGCGCCTCCGCAAGGCCCAGGGTGTGTTCGCGCTGGATCTGGATGTCAGCCATTGGTGGTCTCCGTGTTGTTGATTTGAAGCGCCTTGTGCCGTTCGTCTTTGGCAGCCGGGCCAGCCGTTTGACTGCATCATAAAACGCTTACCGGTGCCGACGTTTCGTTCAGGCAGTATTTCAAAGCGGGCTACGCTTTCGGCCCTGTTCAAGACACTGCGTTGTGATGTGATACTGAGCACTGTTGACGCACCCCCATCTACCCGTGCGTTGTCAGACAAATTTGCAACAGCCCCCTCTTTTGAAGAATCCAAATTCCATTCATTTTTGCAAAAGCGCCGATGGAACGGCCATCGCTTTCACTGCAACTGGCTGCGGGCCGCCAGTCGTGTGGGTCACCCTGCAGTACACCGACAACGACCTGACATCGCCTGGACCCGCGAGCAGGCACTGGATGGACGCGCTGGCCGCCCGCCACACCGTGATCAGGCTCGATATGCGGGGCTGTGGGCTTTCGGAGCGAAAACCTGAGCGCATGTCCCTGGATGCCTGGGTGGAAGACATTGAGGCGGTCGTCAATGCAGCGGGTCTGACGCGCTTTGCCATGGTGGCGGTGTGTACGGGGGCGTATGCGGCAATCGAGTATGCCGCCCGCCATCCTGCCCGGTTGACGCGCCTGGTTATCTATGGAGGGGCCGTTCGCGGGCGTTTGCGGCGTGAACTGACTCCCGCGCAACGGGACGATGCCATGGCGGCGTTGCAGGTGTATGAATCCGGACTGGATGGGCGAAGCGAGTTTGCGGTGTCTTTCCGGCGCATATTCACGGCACAATTTCTCCCGGACGCCTCGGCCGGGCAACTTGAGGCCCATGATCGAATCGTCAGCCAGCGCATGAACGGCGCCATCGCTGCGCAGAGCGTCCGGGCGTTCTATGACCTTGACCTCACCGAAAGTGCGAAGCGGATTGACACTGCATGCCTGGTTCTACACGCCCGCCGAGACATTTTGTATCCGATAGACGAAGGGCAAAGACTGGCCACACTCATTCCTGCCGCACGCTTCGTTCCGATTGACTCGCACAACAACATCCCTTTGGTGGAGGAGCCGGCATGGCCCGGGGTGCGCGATACCGTGCTTGAATTTCTCGCCGGCAACGAGGGCGCTGTGGCACCTGCTTTCCGGCTGACAGTGCGCCAAGCCGAGGTGCTGAGGCAGGTAGCGCAAGGACAGACCGACAAACAGATCGCACGCACACTATCCCTGAGTCCTCGTACGGTTGAAATGCATGTGAGCGCTGCCTTGAAAGCCCTGGGTAGCAAGACGCGGGCTGAAGCTGCGCACCGGGCCGCGCAATACGGGATTTTCTAGCCCGGTCGTGGTCAGAGAGTCGGCTTGGCTACGGTATTGCCTACCGGGCCGAGATCTCTGGATACCGTAGTTCACACACTGTGCAGAGCCTTGCAGGGGCTGGATACTGCTCTTTCGAGAATCACGTTGCTGGCGTCACATCGACGATGTATGCCTGACCGATTGGGGCATCCCGTGCGGGCACTTTGCCGCAGCTCTGGAACGACATGACAACCAAAAAAAAGGATCCATGAAGGATGAAAAGCTACCCGCTGCACAGCAGTGAAAAAGAGCGCGACAGGTTGAAAATGCAGGGGCTGGCGATACTGCCGCTTACCGAGAACCTGTTGACAGGGGCCGGCGTACAGCCTGGGTCCCAGGTCCTGGAACTGGGCTGTGGAAGCGGTGATATGACCTTGTTGCTGGCAAGCCGTGTGGGGCCCGGCGGCGAAGTGACGGCGGTGGACCGGGACCCGGCCCAGCTTGATGCCGCTGCGTTGCGCATCGCTGATTCGGGTTTTCAGAATGTGAAGTTTGTTTTGGCTGATCTGGACGATTTTGAGCCACCCCGGATGTTTGACGCTGTGGTTGGGCGGTACTTCCTGCTGTACATCGCAAGTCCCGAGGCTGCTGTTGCACGCGTGGCCAATTGGGTCCGGCCGGGAGGAGCGATGGCGTTTCTGGAAATGGATTTTTTCCGCGGCGTACACAGCAGCATCTGGCCGCCTGCATCGCCAGAAACACATGAGGCGATTGTGTTCATAGGCGATGTCATGCTGGACGCAGGCATCAATCCGTACATGGCAGCAAGGCTCCCAAGTATTTTGACGCGCTACGGCAGTGTGCAGGTGCAGACATCAGCACCTCTTCAGTATGGTGCACGTTCAATCGAACTGCCTCTGGAGGCGGTCAGGTCGGTCACACCCATGGCTCGAAAGCTCGGGCGTGCTGATGCGGATCATCACGATGTCGACGCGTTGCTGGCCCGGGAATTGGCGGGCCGCGACGAGCACACTGTGACCGTGCCGCCCATGTCTGTTGCTGCCTGGGTTCAACTGGCATGAGGCACGCAGCATCTCCTGTGTGCATTGGCCATCTTGCCGACCACCCGCAGCATCTCGCGGCGCTGGCCGTGTGGCACCAGGCGCAATTCGGCTATCTCAATACATCGGTTACGGTTGAGCAGCGCACGCAGAGGCTGAAGGCATCCGCGCAGAAGGGCGCGTTGCCGATGACCTTTGTGGCGGTCTGCGAAGGCCGGCTTCTGGGGTCGGCAAGCCTGCTGCCGCAAACGATTACCCATTCCCACTTATCGCCTTGGTTGTCCAGCGTTTATGTCGCGTCCGAGCACAGGAACAAGGGGATTGGGTCGGCGCTGGTCCGGCATGTGGTTCGGGAGGCCGCCGGCATGGGCAAAGACAAGGTCTACCTGTTTACGCCGAACAGCGAAGCCTTGTATGCCCGGCTCGGCTGGAAAGTCGTCGAACATACGGAACATCAGGGACACCGCCTCACGATCATGTGCGTGTAAGCCTATAGATACGCCCCTCGCCGCATGTGCTGGGACGCTGCCCAGGCTGAACTACTCTTTGGGCTGTCCGGCCTTGCGTTGGTGACTGTGTGCCTGCGCAAGGTTCACCATGTTGTGTTCAAGTGCCTTGCGCCGTTCGTCCTTGGGTAGCCGGGACAGCTTTTTGACCGCATCATAAAACCGTTGCCAGTCGCGGCCCTCGCGTTCGAACAGCGCTTCAAAGCCCGGTACCAGTTCGTCGTACGCGGCCTGTGCGCCAAACGAGGCATTGTTGGCGTTCGCCACCCACTGGTCGTAGCCGGCAAAGCCGCCCCATGATGCCTTGAGTTCAGCATAGGCGTCGCGAAAGCGCTGGTGCGCTATCATTTTGCTAGCTATTTGCGCAGGTTCTGATTGGGCTGCGGCATCTTTTTGATCATAAATTGCGGCAAATTCGCGGCGCGTGGCCAGTGCCAGCGCGCGGAACTGCCGGCGCCGGCCGTCAAATACGGCGTAGGCCTTGCGTGCGTCGTCACCGGCTTGCGTGGCCAGCCAGCGCTCGCTGCCCAGGCGCTCGACGGCAGTGGCAAACGATTCATTGAACATCATGTCACCCGGCGCATACACCACCTGATGGGACAGTTCATGAAAGATCAGCCGGGCGAGTTCCCCCTCAGGGTAGCCGATGAAGGTGTTGAGCAAGGGGTCGCCGCCGGCCCAGTTCATCCAGCCCAGTGTGGAATACGCGGGCACGCCGTAAACGCTGGCTTCCAGGCCTTCGGCCTTGAGCCGCGCCGCTTCGGCGCGCGCGTCGGCCTCGTTGAAGTAGCCGCGGTAGCCGACACAACCTGTGACCGGGAAGCACCAGGTTTTGAGCGTGAGTGAAAACGCCGGCGCCGCCACCACGTTCCAGACCACGGCGCTGCGGCGCAGGTCGGCATAGCGGCGGTAGCTGGCGTTGTCCGGCAGTTTCAGCTCGGTCACCGCAAAGCTGCGGATGCGCTGCGACAGTTCCAGCCGGCTTTTTAATGAGGCCGATGTTTGCGCTTCGCCGAGCCAGTCGTCCACCGGCCGGGCGGCGTTGAGCATCTGCATGTGGCCGCTGACGGACTGCCAGTAGTAACCCAGGTCAGCACACCCCGTGAGGCATAACGCGGCTGCGGCCAGCGCAGCAGCCAGGCCGGTCAGTGTCTTGGCGCGCGTTCGGCTCACCGTGCCTCAGGCTGTTTCAGCGTCGCGCTGCACCTGCACCAGGCAATCGTAAAAGACGGGGCCGCGGCCCATGTCGGTCAGGTGCTGGCTGGTGAGCTGGTTCACGTTGGTGCCGTCCAGGCCCAGCTTGCGCCACCAGATGCCCAGGCCGTTGACCACGCCGGGGCGTGCCCGCGTGGAGACTTCAGCCTTGACCCGGTACTCGCCGCGCTGGTTGAACACCTTGACGACCGCGCCCGTGGTGATGCCGCGTGCAGCGGCATCGTCCGCATGAATCTCCAGCACCGGTTCGGTTTCCATATCGCGCAGGCTTTTCACGTTGACGAAGGTGGAGTTGAGGAAGTTGCGCGCGGGCGGTGAGATCATGGCCAGCGGGAACTGGTCGGATGTGTTGGCTGCTTCGTAATTGGGCACGTGGCCGGGCAGGCCGTCGGCGCCGGTGGCCGCGAGGCGCGCACTGAAGAACTCGCAGCGCCCGGAGGCGGTGGGGAAGTTGCCGGTGGCAAACGGCGCATCGGGCAGCGCCAGCGTGGCAAAGCCCGTGTCCAGCAATTGCCCAAAGTCCACCTTGTCGCCAAACGTGGCGCGGCACAGCTGCTCATCGTTGTCGGCAAAGCAGGGGTCGGTAAAGCCCATGTGGGCGGCCAGCTCGCGAAAGATCTGCGTATTGGGTTTGGCCTGGCCCATGGGCGCGATAGCGGGGCGATTCAGCAGCACGTCGGTGTGGCCATAGGAGGCATGCATATCCCAATGCTCCAGCTGTGTGGTGGCCGGCAGGATGTAGTCGGCGTAGTCGGCCGTGTCGGTCTGGAAGTGCTCAAGCACGACAGTGAAGAGGTCTTCACGCGCGAAGCCCCGAACCACTTTTCCGGATTCCGGCGCCACTGCCACCGGGTTGCTGTTGTAGACGATCAGCGCCTCGATCTTCGGGCCAAATTGAGGCGATGCAGCTTCGAGCAAGGCGTTGCCGATGGTGCTCATGTTGATGGTGCGCGGCTGGCGGCCCTGCAGCAGGTCGGGCCGCTGCAGGGCGGCTTTGTCGACGGGAAAGAGCCCCGAGCTGCTGAGCAGCACGCCACCGGCGCGATGCCGCCACGCGCCCGTCAGCGCGGGCAGGCAGGCAATGGCACGCGCCGCATTGCCGCCGCCGTGAACGCGCTGCATGCCGTAGTTCAGGCGGATCGCTGCGGGCTGTTTTTTGACAAAGCATTCGCCATAATCGCGCGCCAGCGAGCGGATCTGTTCCGCCGGCACGCCGCAGACCGCGGCCGCCCGTTCAGGCGGCCACTGCAGCGCGCGTTCGCGCAACCCGCCATCCGGGCTTTGCCAGCCCAGTGTGTGCTGCGCGATGTAGTCGTGGTCGAGCCAGTCGTGGGTGATCAGCTCGTGCATCAGGGCCAGCGCCAGCGCGGCGTCGGTACCCGGCAGCAGCGAGATGTGCTCATGGCATTTCTCGGCGGTTTCGCTTTTTCGCGGATCGATGCAGACAAGTTTTGCGCCGTCGCGCTTGGCTTGTTGTGCGTAACGCCAGAAGTGCAGGTTGCTGCCGATGGAGTTGCTGCCCCAGATGATGATGAGCTTCGATTCGGCAAAAAACTCCACCCGCATGCCGACCTTGCCGCCCAGTGTTTGCGTCAGGGCCTCGCCGCCGGCTGATGAGCAGATGGTGCGGTCCAGGAATGACGCACCGAGCTGGTTGAAAAACCGGCCCGCCATGCTTTCGCCCTGCACCTGGCCCATGGTGCCGGCATAGCTGTAAGGAACGATCGCTTCGGGATTGCGTGCGGCGATGGGCTTGAGGCGGGCCGCAATGTCGGCCAGCGCCGCTTCCCAGCTCACCGGCTCGAACTGTCCGCTGCCTTTCGGGCCGCTGCGCTTGAGCGGGCTCAGCAGGCGCTCCGGATGGTAGGTGCGTTCGGTGTAACGCGACACCTTGTTGCACAGCACGCCGCCGGTATGCGGATGGTCCGGGTTGCCCTGCACGCGGATGGCCACGCCGTCCTCCACTGTGGTCAGCAGCGAGCAGGTGTCGGGGCAGTCGTGCGGGCAGGCACCCAGCACCTGTACGGCCGCAGGCTTCAGCCCGGTGTCAGGTTTGACCTCGGTCCTAGGGGAGATGCTGATGGTATTGCTCATGGTTCAACTTTATATTGACAGCCATACCGGCCCCCGGGGATGAGGAGACAACATGACAACAAAAACAGGAATGCAGTCATTCCGCGCGCTGGTCAGGATCACCATGGTAGCGGCACTGGTCGCCCTGATGGCGCCGTGGGTGTATGCCGAGGACGGCATCAGCAAAACCGCTGTAACGCTGGGGCAGTCACTGGCCATGACGGGGCCCGGCAGCACACTGGCTGTGCCGTTTGCCCAGGGCGCGCGCCTTTACTTCGACCACGTCAATGCCGGCGGTGGCGTCAACGGCCGCAAGATCGAACTGACGACGCTGGACGATGCGGGCAACCCCGATACCGCCGCGGCCAACACCCGCAAGCTGCTGGACCAGAAGGTGTTTTCGCTCTTCGGCTACTACGGCTCGCCGCAGGTCACGGCCGTCAACCCGCTGCTGAAAGACACCGACATTTTGCTGTTCGCCCCCATGGCCGGCGCCGACGAACTGCGCGGCTCGCTCTATCCCAACGTGTATTCGGTCCGGCCCGGTTATTCGGAAGAAGCTGCCATGATCACGCGGCACGCCGAAACCCTGGGCATGCGCAAGCTGGCCATACTGCACGGCAAGGATGCCGAATCGCTGGCGGCACTGGATTCAGCCGAGCGCACCATGGGCGGGCTGGGCGCCAACCTGGTGGCCAAGTCGGCCCTCTCGGGCGGCAGTGTGGCCGCGAGCGTTGAACAGATTCTGGGCAAGAAGCCTGAATCCGTACTGGTCATCAGCGACGCTGCCGGCGCCGCCAGCGCGATACGCGATTTGCGCGCCAAGGGATTTCGCGGGCCCATCTACGGCTTTTCCAGCACTGGCGAAAGCCTGTTGGCCGAGCAGCTGGGTGCGGCCGGTGCCGGTGTGGTGGTGGTGCGCGTCACACCCAAGTCGGACAACGCCAAGAGCGTCCTGGTCCGTGAACTGCAGGCCGACGCTACAGCGGCCAAACTGGGCAAACCCAATGTGTACATGCTCGAAGGCTACATCGCTGCCTGGACGTATGTCGAAGCCCTGCGCAAGGCCGGAAAGGACCCGACCCGCGTCAAACTGCGCAAGGCACTGGACACCATGCAGGAGTTGAACCTGGGCGGTTTTCGGGTGCACTTTGACGGGGACCGCGTGGGCTCCAAACTGGTGGAACTCAGCCTGATCGATGCCACCGGACGGGTGCGGGAATAGGAAGAGTGAGATAGCGGAAATTGGCGAGTGTTGTGGGTTGGATGATGCAAAAGGTGACAAATTACCGGCTGTTGCGTTGCTGGCTTCCGCTAAAGTAGTGACCTATCTCACGTATTTGTAACTTAGTTTTTACAAATCAAACCGTTTGTAAATTTTTGTTGCGAAGATAGCGTCATGAACATTACTCGCAGAACCTTTTCCACCGCTGCCGGCGCTTCCGTGCTCGCGGGTTTCAACATCGCGCATGCCCAGACCGACAAGATCATCCTGGGCCAGTCAGCGCCTTTCACCGGCCCGGCTGCGCAGTTGGGCATCCAGTTCTACCAGGGCGCGAAGGTGTACTTCGACCAGGTCAACGAACAGGGCGGCGTCAACAAGCGCCTGATTGAAATCCGCAACCTCGACGACGGCTATGAACCTGCTCGCTGCGCCGAAAACACCCGCAAGCTGATCGAGGATGAGGTGTTTGCATTGTTTGGCTACATCGGCACCCCCACCAGCATCGCTGCTCTGCCGCTGGCCATCAAGGACAAGGTTCCGTTCATCGCGCCGTTCACCGGTGCCATGGCTTTGCGTGAACCTTTCAACAAAAATGTCTTCCATGTGCGCGCGTCCTACAACGACGAAACCGGCCTTATCGTCAAACAGCTGACTGCCCTGGGGCTGAAGAAAATCGCCGTGTTCTACCAGAACGATGCCTACGGCAAGGCCGGGCTGGACGGCGTCACGCTGGCTCTGGGTGCTCAGAACCTGAAGCCGGTGGCGCAGGCGACGGTCGAGCGCAACACGGTGGACGTGGCCAAGGCCGTCACCACGCTGGTGGCCGCGGGCCCCGATGCGGTGGTGCAGATCGGTGCTTACAAGGCCTGCGCAGCTTTCATCCGCGAAGCCCGCAAGGCCGGCTACGGCGGCACGTTCTACAACGTGTCGTTTGTCGGCACGCAGGCGCTGGCCGACGAGCTGGGCAAGGAAGGCGCAGGCGTGGTGGTGTCGCAGGTCATGCCTTCGCCCTACAACGGAGCGCGGCCGATTGTGCGCGAGTTTACCGATGCGGTGAAGGCGGCCGGCAAGGACGCGAAGGTCAATTTCTCCAGCATGGAAGGCTATGTGGCTGCCAGGATTCTGGTGGACGGCCTCAAGCGCGGCGGCCCCAAGATGAGCCGTGATTCGCTGATTTCCGGCCTGGAAGCCATCGGCACCCAGTCGCTCGGCGGGTTTTCCGTGACGTTCTCGCCGACCGACCATGTGGCGTCCCACTTCGTGGAGCTGTCGATGCTGACGGGCGACGGCCGAATACGGACGTAACCCCCGAAGCGGCCTGCGGCCGCCTCCCCCTAAGGGGGCGCCACCTGCGGCCCGGCAAAGCCGGTTCCGCGATGGCCTGCGCGAAAGCCCGCCTCTAGCGAAGCTCGCCGGTGTTCGCCAAGCCTTCCATGAACGCCTGGCAGCGCGCGAGCTGCTCCAGGCTCACAAACTCGTCGGGCTGATGCGCCTGGTTGATGCTGCCGGGCCCGCACACTACCGTGGGAATGCCGGCGTTTTTGAACAGGCCTGCTTCGGTGCCGAAAGCGACCAGCGTGGTCTCTCGTGTGCCGGCCAGGCGCTGCGCCAGTTGGGTCACCGCATCGCCGGCGGAGCCGAGAAAGGCCGGTACTTCACAAATCGTCTCAAAGCTGAAACCGGCGTCGGGCGCTATCTTTTTCATAGCTGGTTGCGCAAGTTCCGCATAGGCTACAAGCTCTTTTTGCATTAGAACTGCATCCGCCGTAGGCAGGTTGCGGAATTCGTAGCGGAACTCCGCGTCGCGCGGCACCACGTTGTCGGCAATGCCGCCGTGGAACTGGCCGACGCTGGCGGTGCTGAAGGGCACATCGAAGCCTTCATAGCGCGGCTCGTTCGCTTCAAAGCCGTCGGCCATGTCGCGCAGCTTGCCGACGACACGCGCCGCCATCTCGATGGCGTTGACGGATTGCGGCGTGAGCGAGGAGTGCGCCTCCTTGCCGCGCACGCAGCATTTGTAGCGGTACACGCCCTTGTGCGCGGTGGCCGGCACCATGCTCGTCGGTTCGCCCACGATGCAGGCGAGCGGCTTGATGCCCGCGTCCTTCATGTCGGCAATCAGTTCCTTCACGCCCATGCAGCCGACTTCCTCGTCGTAGCTCAGCGCCAGGTGCACCGCAAAAGGCGCCTGGCTGTTCAAAAAATCTCCGGCGTGGGCCAGTGCCAGGCCAATAAAGCCCTTCATGTCGCAGCTGCCACGGCCATACAGCCTGCCATCGCTGACCGTGGCCGACAGCGGGTCCAGCGTCCAGTCCTGGTTGTCCCAGGGCACCGTGTCGGTGTGGCCTGACAGGATGATGCCGGCCGGTTTGCCTTCGCCCAGCGTGGCAAACAGGTTGGCCTTGGTTTTGTCTGCATTGGTGGTGATGCGGCTGGCAACGCCGAGCTTTTGCAGCTCGTCGCGCACGAAATGAATCAGCGCCAGGTTGCTGTTGTCGCTGACCGTGTTCATGCGGACCAGGGTCTGGACCAGTTGCAGGGCGCGGGGGGACACGGGAGGAAGCGAAGGGGATGGGATCAAGGTGGGGCCCGGGAAGATGGAGGAGGAAGGCGCGGAATCCATCGCCTATTTTGGCCGCATTCCCGGATATCTGGAGCCGGTCCTGTCAGGTATGCTTCAACGTCGCTTTCCTCCGGGGCGTTTTTGCCCATCCTGATGTCTTCCTTGTCCCCTTCTTCGTCCTCTTCCCCGCTTGCGCTGATACGGCTCATGCGGCCGCACCAGTGGCTCAAAAACGCCTTTGTGTTTGCCGGCCTGGTGTTCAGCCAGAACTGGCAGGACACCGCGCTGGACCTGCGCGTCTTCTACGCCTTTGCGGCGTTCTGCTGCCTCTCAAGCATGGTCTACATCATCAACGACTGGCATGACCGCGCGAGCGACGCCCTGCACCCCACCAAGCGCCACCGGCCGCTGGCCAGCGGCGCAGTGGCTGCCCCGGTGGCGCTGGTGCTGGCGGTCCTGTTGCTGATGGCGGGCCTGCTGCTGGCCGCGGGCAACCGCACGCTGCTGGTGCTGCTGGGCCTGTACACGGTGCTGAACCTGGCGTATTCGTGGCGGCTCAAGCAGGTGCCGGTGGTCGATGTGTCCATCATTGCCTCGGGCTTCATGCTGCGCCTGCTTGCCGGCACCGTGGCGGTGGGGATTCCGCCTTCGCGCTGGCTGCTGCTCACCGGCATTTTTGTGGCCCTGTTCCTCGGTTTTTCCAAACGCAAGGCCGAAACTTTTCATGAAGAAGCCAGCCAGCGCGCCGTGCTGGCGCACTACCCGGCGGCCCTGCTCGACACCTTTATGGCCGCGACCATGACAGCCACGCTCACCACCTACAGCCTGTTTGCCACCAGCCCCGAGGCGCAGCTGCAGCATGGCGAGCGCCTGCTCTACACCGTGCCGGTGGTCATTTTCGGCATGCTGCGCTACACCTACCAGGTGCACCGCGGCCGCGGCGAAGACGTGGCGCGTGACATGCTGCGGGACCCGTGGATCCTGGCGGCCGGCGCGATCTGGCTGGCCATCTTCCTGAGCCGCCGCCTGTGATTCCCGAGGGCGCTCCGCCGCCCGCGCGCGGTACCTTGCCGTTCAAGCAGCTGTTGCTGGTGCTCGGCGTGGTAGCCACGGCTTATGCGGCCGCGCTGCTGATCTGGGGTGACAGCCCCAGGGCCTCGCTCGCGTTGCTGTGGTCGTGGACGGGCGCCCAGGCAGCAGGCCTTTGCCTGCTCAACTATTTGCTGCGAGGCCTCCGTTGGCGGCTCTGGATGGCCCACTTCGGGCGCCATTTCGGCTGGCTGCAGGGGTTGAGGCTCTACCTGGCCGGTTATGCCTTCACGCCCACGCCGGGCAATGTGGGTGAAGCGGTGCGCGGCCTGATGCTGGCCCAGCGCCCGCTAGGCACCGCGCAAAGCCTGGCCATCTTCGGCGCCGAGCGGCTGGCCGATTTGCTGTGCCTGTTGCTGCTGTGTTTGCCCGCCGTGTGGTGGGGCCTGAACCATGGCGCGATGCCGGCATCACCCGCCTGGCTGGCCGGGCTGCTGGCTGCCGCAGCCCTGCTGCTGGCGTTGGTGCTGGGCCTGCTGTTCAAGCACCGCGCACGGCTGTTCCTGCGCTTTGCCTGGCTGCAGGAAGCCTGGTTGTGCCTGGCGGTGCGTCCGCTGCTCTGGTTTGGCCTGACGTTCGCGGCCTGGGCTGCCCAGGGTGTCGCGGTCTGGCTGGTATGCCGCGAGATGAATGTCCCCCTCGGCCTGCTGACAGCCACCGGGTTTTACGCGACCGCCATGGTGGCCGGTGCGTTGTCTGCCCTGCCGGCGGGCCTGGGCGGCACCGAAGCCGTGCTGACCGGCCTGCTGGTGGCACAGGGCGCCACACCGGCTGCAGCCCTTTCCATCACGGTGCTGGTGCGGCTGTTGACCCTGTGGCTGGCCGTCGCCATTGGCGTGGTGGCCTTGCTTTATAGTGCGGCCATCCGCAAGGAAATCAGTTTTCGCTAGCCCCTGCGGGCCTTCTTTCCTGGCCTTCCCCGCACCATGCAAAGCCGCCAGACCTACCCGTTCCCCTAGTTTTCATGCCCCAGAACCAAGACACCGCCGCTTTCCCCGTTTCGCTAAGCCGCTGGCTGCTGGCCGCCGGCCTTCTGTCACTGCTGCTGCGTTTCTGGATCGCCGTCACCTTTCCCGTCACCGGTGACGAGGCCTTTTTCTATTGGTGGGGGGTGTACCCCGCGTGGGGTTATTCAGACCACCCGCCCATGGTGGGCTGGCTGATTGCGCTGATGCGCGCCACGCTGGGCGACAGCCTCTGGTCCATACGCTTGCCCATCGTGCTGCTGCCGCTGGCTCTGGGCGGGGCGCTTTGGTGGGCCCTCAAGCCGGCGGGCAAGGTGCGCGCTGCCTGGGCCGTGCTGTTTTTCTGGCTGGCGCCGCTGAACTGGCTTAACGTCCTGATCACCACCGACACACCGCTGATTTTCTGGTCGGCACTGTCGGTGGCCGCGCTGATGCGCGCCGAGCGACGGGCGCAGCTGGACCGCGCCGCTTACGGCCTCTACGCCCTGTCGGGCCTTTTCCTGGGCTGTGCCTTCCTGTCGAAGTATTTCTCGGTGGTGCTTGGCTTCACCTACTTCGTTTACTTCGTGTTGTACCGGCGTGAGCGGCTCGCGGGTTTTGCGCTGCTGGTGCTGTGTGCCTTGCCCGGCCCGGCGATCAACATCACCTACAACATGTCGCACGGCTGGTCGAACATCATGTTCAACGTCTACAACCGCAATGAAGACGCGGTGTTCGAATGGCGCAAGCCGCTGACTTACATCGGCATGATGGTCTACCTGATCACGCCCGTGGCGGTGTGGATGGCTGTGCGCTACCGTGATGCGCTGATGGCCGCCGCACGGAACCAGCGCCTGCTGGCCTGCCTGGTGGTGGTGCCGCTGCTGTTTTTTGCGCTGCTGTCAGGCAAGAAGGTGATTGGCCTGCATTGGGTGCTGTCGTTTTACCCTTTTGGCTTCGCCTTTTTGGCGTTTGCCTTGCCGGCTGACAGGCTCAAGGCCTGCGCCAAGGGGCTGGCCGTGTTTGCCGGCCTGCATGTGCTGGCGGTGGCCGGACTGTACATGACGTCGCTGGATACCTGGAAAACGACCAAGCTTTATCCGCAGATCATCCGCAGCTACAAGACCGCCGAAATGCTGCAGCAGGTCACCGTGCCCGGCGTGGTGCTGATGGGCGAGGCCTATACGCCCGCGTCGATTTTCGGTTTCGAACGCCGCGAATACATGCCGGTGTTCGGCGTCGGCAAGTTCCATGCGCGCCAGGACGACATGCTGGTCGACTTTTCGCTCTACCAGGGCAAGACGGTGCGTGTCATCGTTGCCGACAAGCCGAAACTGGAAGAGTTTGCGCCTTACTTCGAGTCGGTGCGTGTGCTCAGCTTCGAGCAGGACGGCGTGCCCTTCTACGCGGTTGAAGGCATGGGCTTTAAATACCAGGCCTACCGCGAAGGTGTGCTGGGCACGATTTTCAAGCGCTACTTCAACATCCCTTCGTGGCTGCCGATGACGGGCTGCCCGTTCTGCGTGCGCTACTGCGGGCAGGTGCGATGCACGAGGTGATCGCTGCCGGGGCCGGCCCTGTCGTTGCCGCCTTTGACTTCGACGGCACGCTGACCCGGCGCGACACCTTCATGCCTTTCCTGGCGCGCGGCCTGGGCTGGCCGCGGTTCCTGGGGGCCTTGCTCCGCTGTTTCCCCTGGCTGGCCGGTTATGCGCTGCGCCTGGTGCCCAACCACGTCGCCAAGGGCCGGCTGATGCAGGCCACGCTGGCCGGCCGCAGCCTGGCCGAGATGGAGGGCTGGACGGCCCGCTGGCTGGCCCACGATTTTCCCGGCCAGCTGCGTGAGGACGCCATGGCACGCCTGGCCTGGCACCGCGAGGCCGGGCATTGCTGCGTCATGGTCAGCGCGTCGCCCGACATCTACCTGCCCGTGGTGGCGCGGCAGCTGGGGTTTGACGCGCTGCTCTGCACGGAAATGGAAGTGGTGGGCGAGGGTGAGGACGGGCATCTCACCGGCCGCCTCACTGGTCGCATGAGCACCCCCAACTGCCATGGCGAGCAGAAGGTGCTGCGACTGCAGGCCTGGGCGCTGGCGCGCTATGGGGAAACAGCGCTGGACGGCGTCACCCTGTATGCCTACGGCGATACCTCCGGCGACAAGCCCATGCTGCGGCTGGCCCGGCATGCGTGGTACCGGGGCAAGCCTTGGGTGGATGCGGCACGGCCGGTGTGAGGGCTTGAGCCGGTCTGGCCCGGCGCCTGACGCAGGCCGGCCCACGTGGGCGCTATGGTTTTGATAGCTGCTTGCGCAAGACCCCTATGCCTTTCAGCCCTGTTTGGCACTCAAAAGATGCCTCAAAACCTGCTTTGCGATGCTGAAAATCGCCAAAACCGGCTCCAAAGCACCAGTTTGAAGGCCACTTCGACCTGTTTTTGAGCATCAATTTGGCCTCCAGCCCAATATTGACTTGCGCAAGTAGCTATCAAAACCATAGCAAAAAACAGGCAGGGCCCGTGCGCCTTGCGACGCGCGAGCCCTGCCGGGAGTGTTGAGTAAGGCTTCGCTGCCGGCTCAGTCTTCGAGTTCGGCCTTGGCCATCTCCACGTCCAGCCGTTCAGTGGCGTCCAGCGGTTTGCTGGCTGCGGCCTGCTCGTACAGCTTGGTGGCTTCCTTCATTCTCTTGTCGCCTTCCAGCATGACCAGGCCATTGGCGTATTCGATCATGCCGATGGCCGAGCCCGGGTGCAGCTTGAGCGCGTCCTTGTAGAGCGCCAGGCCGATGTCTTTTTTGGCGCCATAGGTCATGCCGCCGATCAGCGAGCCCACCTTGTCGATCACCTCGGCATGGAAGGCCGCCAGTGCAATGTGCGCGTCTGCGTGCTTGGGCGACAGCTTGATGGCTTGCTCCAGCGAATTCTTCACCTTGGTCCCGAGGCCTTGGGCCAGCGCCTTGGCCACGCTGATGCCCTGGCTGTAGCGGCCCAGCGCGTAGGCCTGCCAGTACCACGCGTTGGCGTTCTTCGGGTCAGCTTTTTGCTGGGCTTCGGCGCGTGCGGCCACTTCCATGAACATGTCCAGCTTGGCTTTTTCCTTGGTTTCCAGGTAGGTGGCGTACATGCTGGTGGCCTTGTTGGCCACGGTGATGCCGTCGCCGCCGGCCTTGGCGCCGGCTTCAGCCGCTTTCTGGAAGTCGCCGTTATGAAACAGCACCCAGGCCTGCAATACATCGGCATCCTTGGGCAGGGGCTCACAGTCGCCCTGGTGCAGTCGGGCCCAGCTCTTCTTCAGGCTGGCAGCATCAAATGTGTAGTCGCCGGCGTGGGGAAAGGCAGTCCATTTGGCCATGTGTGTTGTCTCCTTGGTAAAAATTGTTGGTGTTATGAATGACGGCAGTTTGACGGAATTCAAGCCGGGTTGCTGTAAGCCCCGACCAGCGCCTGCAGATGCGCGCGCTGGCCTTGCTCAAGATAGGGAATCAGCAGGTTGAGCACGTGGTGCGCACCGCGCAGCAGGGCGGCCTGTGCGTTGGCAGGTTCCAGCGCGTTGCGTGGGTCGCGCACGTACTCAAAGCTCAGCCAGTAAGTGAGCACCACCACCATGCTGGTGGCCGTGGCCTCGACCTCGCGCGAATCAATCGTCACGGCGCCTGAGCGGCTCATGCCGTCCAGCAGGGCTTTCACGGCGCGGGTCTTGTTTTTGAGCACCCACTGGAAGTGGGTTTCGAGGCGGCGGTTCTTGCTCAGCAGGTCATTGAGGTCGCGGTACAAAAAGCGGTACTGCCAGATCAGCTCGAACAGCGTATGCATGAAAAACCAGGCGTCTTCCACGTCGCGAACGCCGTCGCTGGCATTGAGCAGCTCGCTCAGGGATTTTTCGTAGCGGTCAAACAGCGAGTTGATGAGCTCGTCTTTGGCGGGGTAGTGGTAGTACAGGTTGCCTGGGCTGATGCTGAGCTCGGCGGAGATCAGCGTGGTCGACACATTGGGCTCGCCAAAGCGGTTGAACAGGTCCAGGGTGACCTCCAGGATCCGCTCTGCTGTACGGCGCGGCGCTTTTTTCGCCATAAGTTGTCTACCTCGTGTTGTTCTTTACTCTAACCCAGCGTTTCCCCGGGCGACACTAGGGAAGTCCATCAATCCGCACGGCGGTTTGCAACAGGGTGAACGGCATGGCATGCACCTTTGGCAAACCTTTGGGTTAAGCCCCGGCTGACGCGGGCAGCTTGCGTGCAGCGGGCCGCAGCGCGTGGCTCAAATCTTCCATCACATCTTCGAGCGAGGCAATGGCGCGGCCCACACGGGTGGCGGCAGGTCTTTCAGCCACCAGGTGGCGCCTGGGGTCTTCCAGAACGTCCAGGTTCAGCGACACGCCGTGCCGCGCCAGCGTGGCAGACAGCGTGGTCTTGCGCGAGCGCAGCATTTGACGGGTGTTCTGGTAGGCGTGTTCGGCCAGCTCGCGGCGCTGCCGGTAACTGAAGGTATTGGCCAGGAACATCTCGGTGTCGCGGGCGTCGGGTTCCATCAGCACGATGTCAGTGCCGGGATAGGCGTGCGCGTAGTGCTTCATGCCGAGCTCCAGCCGCGAGTGGATCATCGAGCGGAAGGTCTGGCTCATCACGGCGGGCAGGCCGCCGTGCACGATGCGCGGAATGGCCTGCTTTTCAGCCGGCAGGCCGCGGCGCATGACGCGCTGGTTCATGGCCAGTGCGGGTGCGCGGGTGGCGTTGAAGGGCACCAGCGGGTTCAGGCAAAACATCAGGTCAACGCCGTCGTCCAGTGCCACGCCGGCGTGCATGGTCTTTTTCAGCGCGCCGTCCACGTAGTAGTGGCTGTCGATCTCCACCGGCGGAAACAGGCCCGGCAGGGCCGAGCTGGCCTGCACGGCTTTGGAAATGGGCACGTGATCCCAGCCGGGGCGGCCGAAGGGCGCGGCGTCCCCGCTGTCAAGATTCGTCGCGACCAGTGTCAGCCGTGTGCGGAGCTGGCGAAAGTCGTTGGTGCGGCCGGGTTTGGAAAACAATGCGGTCAGGCGCGTGTCGATTTCGTCATTGGAGAAAACGCCGGTGGGCAAGGCCGGGCCCAGCGCCTCCAGCGCATTGACCAGCGACTTGCGCCCGAAGGTGGCGCGCCAGGCCGCCGACGCCAGCAGGCCGGGCAGCATGATGCCGCGCCGCAAAAATTCGCCATAGGCCGGCACCATGAGCCAGGCCGGGTCAAACACCTCCGACGCCTGGTCGCCGTTTTCAATGAAGGCGGCACACAGTTCGCGCGGCGTCATGCCGTTGGCAAGGCCCGCCGCGATAAAACCGCCGGCTGACACGCCGACATAGTGGTCCAGTTCGGTGAATGAAAGCCCCTGCAGGGATTCGTCGAGCGCGCACAGCGCACCGATTTCGTAGATGGCGCCCAACGGGCCGCCGCCAGAGAGTGCCAAAGCAATGCGCGGCCGGGCGGCGCACCGTTTCGTCATCTTTGCCGGGTCGGCTGGCTGCGTAGCAGCTAGATGACCACCGCCCGACAACGCAAGGGCGATGCGCGGTTTTGCAGGGCGTTTATTTTTTGCGGGCTTCGCTTGGGTCATGGCTGGAAAGTGTAGACGGCGGCCCTGGAACTATTTGCTGCTTTGCAGCAAAGTCAGGGCGCTGGGTGATTGCGCGCAGGCGTAAAAAAAGGGACGGCATGTCCCTTTTCTTGTGAGGCCGCCGTGCTTAAGCCGATTTGCGTGCGGCTGGGCGTTTGGCCGCGGGGCGGGCCGCCTTTTTTGCTGCGGGTTTTGCCGCTGCGGTTTTGGCTGCTGGCTTGCCGCCCATTTTTTGCACATTGCGGTTGAGCTCGTCAATGCGTGCGATCAGGGCGTCCACGTCTTTGGCGGAAGGTACGCCGAGTTTGTTCAGGGCCTTGGCTACGCGGTCTTCAAAGATATTTTCCAGCTTGTCCCACTGGTGGCCGGCCTTGGACTGGATGTCGGTGGCCATGCTGGCCATCTTGTTGGTGGCTTCAGAAATTTTGCCTTCAGCCACGGCCTGGGTCTTGCGCTGGATGGACAGGCCTTCCTTGACCAGGGTCTCAAACACTTTGCCGCCTTCTTCCTGCGCTTTCGAGAATGCGCCGAGGCCGGCCAGCCAGATTTGCTGGGCGGATTCCTTGACAGCACCGGACAGCTGTGGGCCGGACTTCTTGTCAGCGCTCATTTTTTGCAGTTTCTTGACCATGGTTTACTCCAGACAGTTTGTGGTTATGGAACTTCGCGGGCAGTATGCCGCACGCATGGGGAAAATATAAGCCCTCCTCGCGGCGGCGTTTAGGTGCGGCGTTCTAGAACCGTGAACAGGTTCTAGGCATGCGGCTCTACGGAAAAGCACGTGTAGTCAGGCTGAGCGCGGGTTTCTGCTGAATAGAGAGTCCTGCCGTTTAAGCAAGAATCACTTTTTGACTTGGCCGTTCAGCGGAGGAAACACAAAATGCATTATTTCGTTACAGGGGCCACAGGCTTCATTGGCAAGCGCCTGGTAAAAAAACTTCTGGAACGAAAAGGAACGACCGTTCATTTCCTGATCCGCAAGGAAAGCGCCGGCAAAGTGGCGGCGCTGCGCGAGTATTGGGGCGTGCCTGCTGCCCGTGCGGTGGCCGTGCACGGCGACCTGACCAGCAAAAAGCTCGGTGTCAGCAGTGAAGACATCAAAAAACTCAAGGGCGAGATCGGGCATTTTTACCATCTCGCCGCCGTGTATGACCTGAGCGCCGACGAGGAAAGCCAGGTGGCCGTCAACATTGACGGCACCCGCAACACGGTGGAGTTTGCCAAGGCGATTGACGCCGGCCACTTTCACCATGTGAGCTCCATCGCCGCTGCCGGCCTCTATGAAGGCGTGTTCCGCGAGGACATGTTCGAAGAGGCCGAAAACTACGAACACCCGTATTTCATGACCAAGCACGAGAGCGAAAAAATCGTGCGCAAGGAATGCAAGGTTCCGTGGACGGTGTTTCGCCCCGCCATGGTGGTCGGCGACAGCACCACCGGCGAAATGGACAAGATCGACGGGCCTTATTACTTCTTCAAGCTGATCCAGCGCATGCGGCAGCTGCTGCCGCCCTGGATGCCGGCGGTGGGGCTGGAAGGCGGGCGGGTCAATATCGTTCCGGTCGACTTTGTTGTCGATGCGCTGGACCACCTCAGCCACAAAACCGGCATTGCCAAAAAATGCTTTCACCTGGTGGACCCGGTGGGTTACCGCGTCGGTGATGTGCTGGACATCTTCAGCCGCGCGGCCCATGCGCCCAAGATGAACCTGTTCGTGAATGCCGCCCTGCTGGGCTTCATTCCGCGCGGCGTCAAAAAGAGCCTGATGGCACTTGCGCCGGTGCGCCGCGTACGCAATGCGGTGCTGGCCGACCTGGGCCTGCCGGAAGACATGCTGACGTTTGTCAACTACCCGACCCGCTTTGACTGCCGCGACACCATGGCTGCGCTCAAGGGTTCGAACATCGAATGTCCCAACCTGAAAGACTACGCCTGGCGCCTCTGGGATTACTGGGAACGCCACCTGGATCCAGACCTGCATATCGACCGGTCGCTGCGCGGCACCGTCAATGGCAAGGTGGTGCTGGTCACCGGTGGTTCATCCGGCATCGGTCTGGCGGCGGCGCACAAGTTTGCCGATGCGGGTGCCATCACCATCATCTGCGGGCGCGACCAGGACAAGCTCGACGAAGCCTGCAAGGAAGCCAAGGCCAAGGGCTATAACTTCGTGGCTTACCCGGCCGACATCGCCGACATGGTGGATTGCGACCGTTTCATCAAGGAACTGATCGCCAACCATGGCGGCGTGGACTTCCTCATCAACAACGCGGGCCGCTCCATCCGCCGCGCCATTGAGGCCAGCTACGACCGTTTTCACGATTACGAGCGCACCATGCAGCTCAATTACTTTGGCTGCCTGCGCGTGACCATGGGGCTGTTGCCCGGCATGGCGGCCAAGCGCAAGGGCCATGTGGTCAACATCAGCTCCATCGGCGTGCTGACCAATGCGCCGCGTTTTTCGGCCTATGTAGCTTCCAAGGCCGCGCTGGACGCCTGGACCCGCTGCGCATCCAGTGAATTTGCCGACGTCGGCATCAGCTTTACCACCATCAACATGCCGCTGGTTCGCACGCCGATGATTGCGCCGACCAACCTGTACAACAACGTGCCCACGCTCTCCCCTGAAGAGGCCGCCGACATGATTGCGCAGGCCTGCATCTTCAAGCCGGTTCGCGTGGCCACCCGCCTGGGCATCACCGGTCAGCTCATGCATGCGCTGGTGCCACGCATCGCCCAGATCGCCATGAACACCAGCTTCCGTATGTTCCCCGACTCATCGGCTGCCAAGGGCGACAAGAGCGCTAAACCGACGCTGTCGGCCGAAGCGGTGGCGATGCAGCAGATGATGCGCGGGATTCATTTCTGAGCATGTTTCAGGCTTGAAGCCAAACGGGCCTGGTTTTCCAGGCCCGTTTTTCGTTGGGCGGCGGCCACGGCTGGGGGATAATTCGTTTCCAGGCGCCGTTGCCGCACGTGCGCCGTCAACAAAGGCTATCCATGATTCTGGTCACTGGCGGAGCCGGTTTTATCGGAGCCAACTTCATTCTGGACTGGCTCGCGTTGCACGATGAGCCGATCCTCAATATCGACAAGCTCACCTACGCGGGCAACCGCTACAACCTTCGCGGGCTTGAGGGTGACAGCCGCCATGTCTTTGCGCACGGCGATATCGCCGACAGCCGGTGGGTGGCCGGCCTGCTCGCGCTGCACCGGCCGCGCGCCATCATCAACTTCGCGGCGGAGTCGCATGTCGACCGCTCCATCGACGCGGCCGAAGAGTTCGTCCAGACCAATATCGTAGGCACTTTCCGCCTGCTGGAGGCCGCGCGTGCCTACTGGTCGGAGCTGGAGGGATCAAGCGGCGCGAACTTTCGGTTTTTGCAGGTGTCGACGGATGAAGTCTATGGCTCGCTGACGTCGGCGGCGGCGGCTTTCCGTGAAGTTGACCGCTATGAGCCCAACAGCCCTTATGCCGCAAGCAAGGCGGCCGCCGACCACCTGGTGCGTGCCAGCCATCGCACCTATGGCCTGCCGGTGCTTACCACCAACTGCGCCAACAACTATGGGCCCTACCAGTTTCCGGAAAAACTGATCCCCCACATGATTGTTGCAGCGCTCGAAGGGCGGCCCCTGCCGGTCTACGGTGATGGCCTGCAGGTGCGCGACTGGCTGTATGTCAAGGACCATTGCAAGGCGATCCGCATGGTGCTGGAGGCCGGCCGGCCCGGTGAGACCTACAACATCGGTTGCCAGGGAGAAAAAACCAATCTGGACGTCGTGCGCACGATCTGCCGCCTGCTCGATGAATTGCGACCGGTGCCGGCCGGCTATGCCGGCCTGATCGCCCACGTAGCCGATCGCCGCGGCCATGATGCCCGTTACGCCATCGATTCGAGCAAGATTCGCCATGAGCTGGGCTGGCATGCTGACCAGAGCTTCGAAGCCGGCCTGCGCCACACCGTGCGCTGGTACCTGGACAACCCAGGTTGGCTGCAAGCGGTGCGTGAGCGCGGCCATACCGGGTGAGCCGATGCTGAAGATATTGCTGTTCGGCAAGAGCGGGCAATTGGGCGCGGAGCTCGTGCGCAGCCTGGCCGCGTTGGGCGAGGTGATTGCACCCGATCGGAGCCGGCCTGGCGGCGACCTTGCCGACAGCGCCGGTATCCGGGATGCCGTACTCAGTGCCAGGCCCGATATCGTCGTCAATGCGGCGGCTTTCACCGACGTTGATGCGGCCGAGGGCCAGCCTGATATTGCCAACGCGATCAATGCCGGTGCACCGGCCGTGCTGGCGCGGTCGTGTGACGAGACCGGTGCCTGGTTTGTGCACTATTCAAGCGACTATGTCTTTGATGGCAGCGGGGGAACGCGGCCGTGGATCGAGGCCGACCCCGCCCAGCCGCTGAACGCCTATGGCCGCGGCAAGCTGCTCGGCGACCAGTTGGTGGCAAAAAATTGCGCGCGGCACCTGATCTTCCGCACAAGCTGGCTTTATGCGGCGCATGGTGAAAACTTTGCAAAGAAAATCCTGCACAAGTTGCGCAGGGACGGCCGGCTGGCGGTGGTCAACGACCAGTTCGGTGCGCCCACCGCAGCGGCCTGGCTGGCCGACCTGACTGTATTGGCGTTGACGCGCGTTTTCGCGGATGAGCGATTGGCCGGGCTTTATCACGCGGCTGCCGCCGGTGAAACTTCCTGGCATGGCTATGCGTGTTTTGTCGTCGAGCAGGCACAAAAAACCGGCCTGTTGCCCAGTGTGCCCATCGATGCGGTCCAGCCCGTGGCGTCAACCGCCTACGCGCAGGCAGCCCGCCGCCCATTGAACTCACGGCTTGATACTTCGAAGCTGCGGCGGACTTTCGGAGTCGACATTCCCGGTTGGCAAACGGGTGTCGCCAAAATGGTTGAGGAGCTCTCATGAAGGTCACCCCGACGGCCCTGCCCGAAGTGCTGCTGATTCAGCCTGAAGTTCATGTTGACGCGCGGGGCCTGTTTCTCGAAAGCTTCAACAGGCGCGATTTTGAGCGGGCAACCGGGCTTGACGGCGGTTTTGTACAGGACAACCATTCGCGCTCGGTTCGCCATGTGCTGCGCGGCCTGCATTACCAGCTCAGGCAACCCCAAGGCAAGCTCGTGAGGGTGGTCAGCGGCCGCATCTGGGATGTGGCGGTCGATGTCCGGCGCTCCTCGCCGAATTTCATGCGTTCGGTCGCGTTCGAGCTGTCGGCCCAGGAGCATCGGCAGCTTTGGGTGCCGCCGGGCTTTGCGCACGGCTTTTTGGTGCTTAGCGAATTTGCCGACGTGCTGTACAAGACCACCGACTATTACGCCGCTGAACATGAACGCTGCATCCGTTGGGACGACCCGGATCTGGCGATTGCCTGGCCCCTGGCGGGCGCTGTGCCTCTGCTTTCAGCCAGGGATTGCGACGGCGTGACTATGGCGCAGGCGGAGCTGCCGCCATAGCCGCCACGCGTATTATTTCTTCGACCAGACGACCCGGTTGATGTAGTCGATGTAGCTCGTCACGACACGCACGATCTGCGTCGAGACGAACGGGTTTTCGTAGTCGGAGATGGGTAGCACCGGGCGCCGGTTGCGGTCATATTGCGACGTCACGATCTCGATGGCGTCTATCACGCGGTTCTTCTTGAGGCCGCTCATGATGAGGGTGCCGACATCCATTCCTTCCGGGCGCTCGTGGGCATTGCGCAGGGTGATGGAGCAGAGGTTGAGCAGCGAAGTTTCTTCCGTGATCGTGCCGCTGTCGGACAGCACGCATTTGGCTTCGACCTGCAGTTTCATGTAGTCGAAAAACCCGAGCGGCTTGCCGAACACGATGCGCTTGTCCAGACCTTCGTAACCAGCCTCCTCCAGCCGTTTTCGCGTGCGTGGATGGGTGGAAACGATCACCGGGAAGCCATACTTTTTGACAAGCTCGGTCAAGGTCTCGAGCAGGTCCTTCAGCGCGTCGGGCGAGTCAACGTTTTCCTCGCGATGCGCGCTGACCAGGAAAAATTCATTGGGCTTGAGGGACAGGCGCGAAATGATGTCGGACTTGTCGATTTGCGGGCGGTAGTGGTCGACGACCTCACGCATGTGCGAGCCGGTCTTGATGATGGTTTCGGGCCGCACGCCTTCGGCGATGAGGTAGCGCCGTGCATGTTCCGTCAGGACCATGTTGATGTCCGACAGGTGGTCGAGCACCTTGCGGTTGAGTTCTTCGGGAACGCGCTGGTCGAAGCAGCGGTTGCCTGCTTCCATGTGGAACACCGGGATTTTCCGCCGTTTGGCCGCGATCACTGCCAGGCATGAGTTGGTGTCGCCGTAGAGCAGGACGGCGTCGGGCTTCTCGGCCTGGAACACCTCATCGGCCTTCATGATTATCTGGCCGATGGTCTGGGCCGCATTTTCGCCGACTGCATTGAGAAAGTGGTCGGGCTTGCGAATCTGCAGGTCTTCGAAAAAAATCTGGTTCAGTTCGTAGTCGAAATTCTGGCCCGTGTGCACAAGAATGTGCTGGGTGTGCTTGTCGAGCGCCGCAATCACGCGGCTCATTTTGATCAATTCGGGCCGGGTCCCGACTACCGTCATCACTTTAAACACGAAGTGCCTCCTCAATAAAATCCAGTTTTCCCAAAAGCGCCTTGACCTGGGCGACATTGAGCCGCTCGGTGTTGTGCGATGTGTAGTCGTCCAGTTGCGAGATCCGTTCCTCACCGTCGCTGAAATACTTGGCGTAATTGAGATCGCGGTTGTCTGCGGGAATGCGGTAGTACGCGCCCATGTCGTCGATCCGGGCCATTTCCTCGCGCGAAACCAGCGTTTCGTAGAGCTTTTCACCATGGCGCGTGCCAATGATCTTGGTGGGTTGGTCGTTGCCGCCAAAAATGTCCTTGAGCGCTTGCGCAAGGTCGGCGACGGTCGAGGCCGGCGCCTTCTGCACAAAGATGTCGCCCTGCTGGCCGTGCTCGAACGCGTGCAGCACCAGGTCGACCGAATCGTCGAGCGACATCAGGAAGCGGGTCATGCTGGCGTCGGTCACGGTCAGCGGCGCGCCGCTCTTGAGCTGCGAGACGAACAACGGGATCACCGAGCCGCGCGACGCCATGACGTTGCCATAACGCGTGGCGCAAAGCACGGTCTCGCCATCGTTTTGCATGCGTGCCTTGGCGACCATGAGTTTTTCCATCATCGCTTTGGATACGCCCATGGCATTGATCGGATAGACCGCCTTGTCGGTGCTCAGGACGACGACGCGCTTGACGTTGTGGGCGATCGCTGCGTTCATGACGTTCTCCGCGCCCAGTACATTGGTACGCACCGCCTCCATCGGATAGAACTCGCAGGACGGGACCTGCTTGAGTGCTGCCGCGTGAAACACGTAGTCAACACCCTTCATCGCCTGGTGAATGCTGTCGTAGTCGCGGATGTCACCGATGTAAAACTTGAGCTTGTCATTGTTCAGCGCGATCCGCATCTCTTCCTGCTTTTTTTCATCGCGGCTGAAAATGCGGATTTCGCGCACTTCGGTTGAGAGAAAGCGTTTGAGGACGGCGTTGCCGAACGAGCCGGTGCCGCCGGTGATCATCAGTATTTTGTTGTCAAACATGGCTGATTCTTACAGTTTGGAGGAATGCATGATGTCGATAAGCTCGGGCCAGGCCGGTGCGGTGTAGCCTGTCGCTTCGCGGAAACGGCTGGAATCGAGCGATCGGTCCATCGTAAACGTATTGTCCATCTGAATATCAATGGCCTTGCCGTAGGCTGCGGCGATCAGCTTGAGCAGGTCGTATTTGCCGATCGGGGAGGCGCCAACGTGGTACAGGCCGGTCAGCTCGGGCCGTGGAATCACGATGTCGCGGACGATTTCGGCGAACACGACATTCGGCAGACCCGAAAAAATGGCCTTGTTGAAGCCTGTGCAGGAACCCTGTTGGGCAAGGAACCATTCCAGCAACCCGTAAGCGCTTTGCAATTCGTGGCCTATTGTCGAGGTGCGCAAAGTGATCGCGCCCTGGCCCAGCACCTCGCCCAGGAGCTTGGATTTGCCGTAGACATCTTTTGCATCGGCCGCGTCGGCTTCAATGTAGTGTCCCTTGGCACCCGAGAAGACGCAGTCGGTGCTGATATGGATCAAACGTGCCGACGCCGCCAGGCATAGCCCGGCGAGCTGGTGTGGCAGCAACGCGTTGATGGGAATCGCGAGCAACGGATCATCAGCTTCGGTATGGTGCTTGGTCAGGCCGATACAGTTGACGACCACGTCAGGTCGGGCGTGGGCAAATGCGCGGATGACGCTGTCGCGGTTGTTGATGTCGACAAAGGTCAGCATGCGCTCGGCGATGGCGGGCTCAAAAAAGCGCAGCGCCGCGGCATTTCGCATGCTGCCGAAGACCTGCCAATCCTTTTTCTGGCTCAAGACGCGGATCATGGCGCTGCCGATCATGCCGCTGGCGCCCAATACAAGAACTCTCATCGAAAAAACCTCAAGAAGATTCCGCAAGTGCGCGGAAATGGTCCATGAGCTGATGTGTCAGCATGTCATGGTCGAAATGCTCTTTGAAATACCGTTGGCCGTTGGCGCCAAGTGTGGCGCGTTCTGGTGCGCCCATCTCAGCCAGCCGGATCACCGCGGCGGCCAGAGCCGGCGCATTCTCGGCCGGAACCGAAAGGCCAGCCCCAGCTTCCTCGACGACGCGGGCACCTTCCCCGTTCAAACAGGCAATTATCGGTCGTCCGGCGGCCATATAGGCCTGGATCTTGTTGGGAATGGTCGCCGCGAAAATCGGTTGATCGGCCAGGGTTACGAGTAGCGCTGAGGCCTTTTGCATGAGGCCGGGCATCAATTCGACCGGGAAACGGCCGGGCAGGTGCAGGTTGGTGAGCCCGCGCGCCGCAGCTTCTTCGGCCATCCAGGCCTGGCGGCTGCCCTGGCCGACGACCACAAACTGGACATCCGGACGCTCGCGGAGCAGGGTAGCGGCCTCGACAATGGCCTCGACGGCCTGGCCGGCGCCGATATTGCCGGCGAATACGACGCAAAACGCGCCGCTGTCCATAACCGGTATCGGGGGCGCTGGTGCGTCGCCGGGCGCGGCAAATAGCGGGTCAACCGAATTCGGGTAGTAGGCGATGGGTGTGTCGCCGGCCAGTTCGCGAACCTTGGGCACAAATGCCTGCGATTGCACCAGAAGCAGGTCGGTGCGTGCGTAGATACTTTTGACCACGGACCCCACCAACGCCAGTGCACGCGGATTACGCACATAACCCGTGGCCTCCAGGCTTTCCGGCCAGAGATCCTGGACCCAGACGGCAACCTTGCGGTTTTTCAGCCAACCGAGGAACAACGCCGGGATCGCCTGGAGGATCGGCGAAGTACCGTAGGCAAAAATGACGTCGTAGCGTTTGCCGCGCAGCTTCCACGCACCGAAAAGTGTGCCCGAGGCGACAAACGACAAATAGTTGAAGACCAGGTTCAGCGCGCCTTTTTTCCGGCGCGGCGCAAGGGGTACCCGGTATATCGAGATGCCGGCCCATGATTCACGCTGGCAGCCCCAGGCCCGGTAGCCGGGAAAAACCGAGCCTTCGGGATAGTTGGGCTTGCCGGTCAATACGTCGACCTCGAAGCCTTTTTCAACGAGCGTTTTCGCGACATCGTTGATGCGAAAGCTTTCTGGCCAGAAATACTGGCTGACGATCAGGATACGCAATTGGGTCACTCTTCGGGGAAAACATGGGCGAGGAATTCGCCGGCGTTCATGAGGGGAAGGGGCTGCTCGTTTTGGCCGAGAAAGCGCTTCACTGCTCTGGCAATGGAGACTGGTGAATGGGGGTCGAACACCTGTTCGGGGTCGACCACGTCGCGTACGTAGTCGAGTTCAGATGCCAGGATTGCCAGGCCCGCCTGGCGCGCTTCGATCAGTGGCAGGCCAAACGACTCGAACAGTGAGGGATAAACCAGCACCTTCGCCTGGGCGTAAAGGCGCAGGATTTCGTCGTGTGGCCTCGCGCCGAGGTTTTCAACATTCAGACTGTAACGGGCCTTCTTTTCATCGATCCATGCGCAGAGTTCAGGGTGGGCCTTCGGGTCGACGGTCAGCCAAAGCGAAGGATGCATACCGTCGTTCGCCAACAAGCTCCAGGCTTCCATGAGCCGCTTGTGATTTTTGTGAGGCTCACCTGAAGCTACATAGATGAAGCCGCATGCGCTATCGCATGCCTTCGGGGTGCTGTTTCTCTCATAGCCGGCGCTGGTGCTCACAAAGGGCAGTACCGAAACCGGTTTGCCCTTTGCCAGACCCGAGGCATTGAGCAGGTCGCGCATTGAAGGAGTTTGCACGACGAAGGCTTGCGCGTTTTGGGCCTTTTGGGCGAACCATGCCCTTTCGATCAACAGCCGCAGGCGTGTCCTGAGAGGGAAGCTGGCGAGCGTCACCGGGTCGACGAGATAACGGTTCTGCACGAACACCACGGCGCGTCCCTTCAGCTTGAAGAGCGGCGGCAAATTGCCGAAGCACAGCACGAGGTCCGCTGGTCTCACGGATCTGGAAAGCCACCATTCAGCCCTGAAGCGATGCCACACGGTCGGCGCAACAGTAATGACTTTCAAAAGCGGGAGGTATGTCTTCGGCACCGGCATGCGGCTATCGAGCAATGCGGTGGCGTCACGACCAGCCGGCAGAGCCTCAAGCAGTGCGCGCAGCAACGACTGCCCTCCGCCGGAATGCACATTGGTGGCGTGGACAAAAAGGGTTGTTGCCGTTTTAGTTGTCACGTGGTGGCGGGGCTTTTGCCAGTTTCAACTTGTACAGAGCGAACGCAAAACCTTGCGTATGGACCGTCCATACCAGCAGGATACCGCAGCCGAGAACCAGAAAATAAGGAATGCTTTGCTGCGGAGCCACGCCGAATTGAACAGCGGTGCTCGCCATCACGACGCCGTAAAGCGAACAGAGAATGGGGTTGCGGGTCAAGGTTCGTATCAAAAGCTCGACAAGCAGCACCAGGAACGTAAAAATAACCATTCCGAATGCGACGATCCAGAGCGAATTGCTGTAATAGAGGAAGGCCGGCCCGCCAGGCAGGCTTGCAAATCTGAATTTTGTACCGTCGGACTTGAGGTACACAGACTTCGAGATGCTTTGGTAGATATCGGGTTTTCCTATCGCCGGCTTCTCCAGAAAACCGCGACGCAAGAGCGCCGGGTCCTTGCCTGGATAGGCCTGAACGGCCATCAGGCCCTCCAGGCCTATCCATCTGTCAACGCTTAGTTGCAAGAGGCGCGCCGAAAAACCATCGGTCAGCTGATAGCCAAACTCATTGAGTAACAGCCGGGATTGCGCCGAATCCGTGCCCATGGCTTCCGCCCATTTCTTCTTTTCGGCGGCCATGATCGCTTCCAGCTGTATTTTCTCGATATTCAGTTTTCGCATCAATTCAATGATTGGCGGACGCTTTTCCGGGGGGGCGATTTTGAGTTGATCCTCCAGCGTGCCGAGTTGGCCGCTGACAATTTCCCAACGGTAGTAGGCCTCGTGGTAGGCCGTGCTTGTATACAGGCCGGTCTGGTAGAAGTAGTTCCGGAATGTCGTGACGGCCGATATGGATACCACCAGCAGCGCGCAAAAGGAAGCGGCGAGCATGACTGTTTTCAGGCGCGACCAGCCCGCCAGCTTGTGCCTGAATTGGTGTAAAACGAAAAGTTGTGGAACGGCGTGAAAGATATAGGCCGCCCGGCTCAGGATCGACGTGCTCGAGAGAAAAGCCTCAATCAAAATGCCATAAGCTGCCAAGGCGGGATTCTTCCCGAGCGTGATGTCCCACCAGGCAAAAAGGGCAACGAAAGTAGCCAGGCCGATGTTGAGCAGCCAGGCTACTACCGAGTTCAGCGGCCACATCAGGGATGCTTTTGGTGCAAGGCCGATTCTATGTATTCCGTATGCCAGATTGACAACCAGCACCCCTGCCGTCGCGAGCGCCAGCGCAAGCCATAGCCATTTCCGATTTGGTTCGTACCATGAAGGCACAACGAGTTTCTTTTCATCACGTATGGGGCTGACACGTCCTGCCAGGGCTGCATAGGCTATGCCGCCCGCAATGACACCCAAGCTTGCCACGCTTGCCACCAGCAGTACTTCGTCCCACGCTGCGGGCGCACCCTCGAACAATCCGATGGGCTCGACATACGGGTAATTGAAAATGGTATGAATCGTCAGTTTGAACCAGAGCCCGAGCCACAGAAATACCGTCAGGAACAAATAGCCGTAACTGTGTTTCTGACGGCATCCGGTGATCAGCATGGCTCCGGTCGCGGCCGAAAAAAGCAGATAAGAATCTTTCGCGCCAACGTAGCCAGACAGTCCCAGCGTGAAAAATATGAGCCAGATGCCGACGCCCGCGATCATGAAGCTCCTGGCCCACAGGTTTTCCTCCGATGGCATATCAATAATTTTCAGGAGTCGCGGAATCATGTTTGTCGTGGCATGGAATATTTAAAGATCGCAGGTCACAAATTTGTGCTCTGCGGATGTTGATTTTCAAAGAGCTCGTGAGTCGGTGCTGGCGCCCGATGCTGTTGGCTGCAGGAGGTGAAACCATATTGCGTAGAGCCACATATGCCAGAAGCTCAGGTCGGGCTGAATCCGCTGGGCGCCCATTACGAGAACGGCGCCGATGCTTAACGACACCGCCACGTTGACGTGTCCATCAAATGATTTGTTGTCCGCCCTGACGATGGTTCGCAGGGCAAGCCAGCCCATCGTCGCAAAAAGGCCGATGTAAAAGATTCCACCGGCGACGCCGGATTCCAGTGTCGCGACCGCATAACCTACAGCAATCGAGTTCTGCACGGTTTGCATGCCGAGCGCGGTGCCAGTTCCGATCGGATGCTCCTTCAAGTAATCGATGACGATACGCAGCCCCTCTTTTCGGTCATGAAGTGACAACGACTTACCGGTTGGTGTGGTGCTCAGGGCATGGGCAACCCGGTGTACGCAGGTCTCACGGTCAGACGAATGCTCTTTCATGCATCCTTCGACCAGTGCCATGGCGGATTTGTCGCTCAAGTTCTCAAGATACTGTTTGGTGCAGGCGCCGGCCAGGCTGTACATCAGGGCAATGGCGCCTATTGCACCCGCCAGGAAGATCACCAACTTATGATCGCCAACAGACCTTTTGATGACCATCAGAAGGAAAATCAGCGCTAGTACCATGCAGAGAAAAAGCCCGGCACCCAGGGACATGCTAAGCATCAATCCGAGCACGATAACGGTGGACCGAAGATAAGCCTTCTCCACGATGAGGAACCAGAACATCGCGGGCATTAGTGCGAACGCGTAGGTTCCGGGTTCCTCGCTGAGTCCCTGAATGCGGAACACCGGCGTGGGCGGGCATATGGGCGTGTTGGTGATGTAGTAGGCACCGAAGAAAACGTCCGCCGCACGTCCTCCGACTTCCATCGTGCTGAAGGGATGGATGCCGAGCAACACCGCCGCTATGGCGGCAAGCGAAAAAACAACCGTCGCGACCATCAGGTTCGCATAGATGCGCAGGCTTGCGTAGACAAATTTTCGATTGATGTGGAAAAGCAGAAACAGGAAAAACAGGAACTTGGTGAACAGGATGCACCACTGCACGATGCTGGTTCTCGATGTCGCATGGACAGAAGCGATCAATAGCATGCATAGATAGCCCGCCCAGAAAATCAGCATGAGTTTATGCAGAGGCGTCAGCGTCAATTGGTTGCGCTGTGCTGTGAGAGCGACGAACAGACAGATCACGAGCAAACAGGCCGCGAAACCGGCCTGGAACAGTGTGATGTTGAACTGCTTCAACATCACCGGAAAGAGCGACCACGAAAATACCGTGAGAAAAATCAGTAATACCTGAGAATCTTTGCCCCATGGAAGCTCAAAAAATGGATTTCTGATCATCTTGGCCGGCCTTGAGCGCGCTGCGAATCGGATTCGGCAGAGCACGGGGTTTTCATGACGCGTCTCCGACTATTTTTAGCAATGAATCGGTGTATCGCCGGCCCTGCTCGCTGCGAACAAAATGCTGGCCGTGTTCGCGCATCTGCTGGATCGCTTCGGGTGACATTGCCGCAGCCGCCTGGTAGGCGTCCTGCCATGATGAAAATTCACGGCAATCGATATAGGCTTCTTTGGGGATCAACTGCTTGATATCGGGAGCGCCCAAATACAGGGGAATCGTTCCCGCATAGAAGCAGTCGAAAATTTTCTCGGTTACGTAGCCCTGCATCGCCATGTTTTCGAGACAGAGGCAGAAGTTGTATTGACTCAGTACCTCGTATTTCGATTCGCACGAGCCTCTGTAAATCGACAGCAGCGTTTTGCGCCGGCTTATATAGGGCCACCAGAGGGACGTACGAGCCTTTAATTTGGCCCAACCGCGACCATAAAGATCGACAACGCCAGATTCCGCCAGTTCGGTCATCGCCTCGATGCGGCGGCTGTAGAGCTCGTTCGGTACTTTGCGTGGCACATGGTTTCCGTTGATCACCACGATGCGATTGAGACGGTCACGCCGAGACCAGTAGGGTTCCATAACATCCTCGCGAGGCTGCGGCCAATAGAGTTGGCGCAACCGCGAGCTGTTAACACCTGCGAGCGAATAGCCGTCACCACTCACGTTGTGGACATAGACCCGCTCGAATGCTGCGGTCAGTTCCGGTAAGGCCTTGTAGATGCTCGGGTCGACGACGGGTGGCTCAAGCACCAAAAAGGCTCGAAGGTGTACATCAGGACGTGCAGCCAGCATCTTGAAGTTGTCGAGGACGCCGAGCGAGTAGTAGTCCTTGGGGTTGTTGTTTGCCGGCGAGGACATCAGGTAGTCGGCGGTGCGTACGGTTCTGCCGGCACTGGCGTGCGCTTCGCGCACGCGCGCGTAGGGCACCAATGTCCCGTCGCGATTGAGCGCGAGATTCGACAAGTCGAACATCCGGTCCTGCCGATAGGCAGGCGGTGTGTCGATGTAAATTTCGTCGGACACAGGGGCGGGAATCACTTCTTGCTTATCCTCTTGAGATGAACCAGCGAGATCTTGGCCAGGCCATCGAGCCGCAAGCCGAGCATTACCTTCAGGTACAGGCCCAGCAGAAAAACGCCAAGCCCCCGTTTGGTCTGCAGTGCTGCCTTTAGGGCGTCCGGCGAAAATACGTTGGGCAAAAGTTCCCGAACCAGTTGCGGTTCATCGCGCAGCAGGGCGTTGGCGGCGCGCATGACCTGGTCGCGACGTTCGAGGCGTCCGTAGTTGACCATATCCTCGGTGGTAACCAGTTTGCGCACGTCGGGTTGCGCGAGATAGTAGTCCATCACGGTAAAAAAAGCCGCACGGCGCGTATCAAGGCGCACATTCGCTGACCACTGGCTGCTGCTGATCCGGTATCGCATGGTCGCGCCCGGGAGTATTCCGACGGGCCCAAGCTGCAGCATCCTGAGCCAGACGTCAAGGTCGCCGCTCGGGCCGAACAGTTCTCCGCGCCAGCGCTTGATGTTTTGTTGATAAACGCTGGTGCGCGCCATCACGCTGGGACAGATCAGGAAATTGGAGTGCTGGAGAATGGCCTTGAATACCTCAGGGAAATGATGCAACGGACCCATGGCCGCCAGTTCGGGTGGCTGCCGGATCGCACCGATGGGACGGTTGTCCTCATCGATCAGCAGTGCTTGCGTAAACGCTGCTCCGGCTTGTGGATGCGCCTCGAGAAATGCGACCTGTGATGCGACCATATCTGGTTCGTAAATATCATCCGCATGGTAGATCGCCGTGTATTTTCCCATGGCCAGTTCGATGCAACGATTGAAGTTGCCTTCGCCACCGATATTGACCGCGTTGCGGTAGAGCGAGATGCGGCTGTCAGAAAATCCTTCGACAACTGCGATCGTGCTGTCGGTCGAGTGATTGTCGACCACGTGAATTTTGAGATTCCCGTAACTCTGGTTTAGTACCGAATGCAAAGTGGCTGCGACGGTTTTTTCCGCGTTATAAGTCGGGATGCAGATGCAGACCAGTGGCAGTGTATTGTCAGGCATCGATGAGTCCCATCCTGGCGAACGCGTGCCGAAAGCGGTGGCCGAAGGTGTGCTCCGCAAGAGTCCGGGCATAACCGGCATCGGCGATGCTTTCTCGCAGTGCAGTCTCTGCAAGATAAAGCGCAACCTTTTGCTGAAGGTCGTCGGGGTCCAGGTAGATGGCAATCTCTGTGCCTATACCGTAGTGCCGTTCCAGTCCCTCAACGTAGTACGACAGCTGAAACCCGCCAGTGCCGTTAATCTCGAAATGACGGGCCTTGATCTGTTCGACGGACTTCGGCGAGCGGATGCGATTGACCAGACCGCGCGGGGACGACAGCAGGTAACGCGCGTCCCAGGAGGTCGAGTTCGACATATTCAGGTTGATGCGGCTTTCATTGAACAGCTGGACCATCTCCTCGTGCGACACGATGCCGCCTGGCCAGCGGTACCCGGCAACTTTGACATTGAACCCCGCTCTGCGCAGCCGATTGATGAGCCATTCGCGATAGGGGTGCCAGGCACCTACAAACGACACGTCGTATTTTTTTTCGACAGACGCTTTCCGGTAAATGCTGTTGTTGCAGCCGAACGGGAAATAGATCACATTTTCCAGACCCAATGCCCGGTATTTCCGCTCACCGTATACGTCGGGTGTTGTGAAAAAATCGAACTGTGGCGCCCAGTAGCGGGAAAATTCGACGCGCCAGGTGTCGTCGTGAAAAAAGCACAGTGTGCGTGTGAGCTGTTTCATCGCCTTGATCGTGTCCGACTCGAACTGATCGGTGTAAAGCGAGAACATCGCGAAGTCAGGCCTGGACGCCGCCGTGACCTCGAGCAGCTTGCGGTTCATGGCTGGCTTGCCCAGGTGCTGAATCTCGGTCATGTAGTCAAACAACACGACCTCGTGTCCGAGCGCCAGCAGGCTCTGGTAGAAATTGTAGTACTCGTACGAATGACCGCGCGTCGGGTCGCCATAGTCATACGACATGCAAACAAGGAGGATTTTCATGAAACTTTGTCGTGCCTTGGCAAATAGGGATAGAGCAGCCAGTAGAACATCGGCAGAAAGGCCAGCCCGGTGACAACGATCAGCACGCCCGCTGCAATGATGCCTGGGCTGTTCATGGCCCACCGGCCGGCCATCGCGATCAGCATCAAGCCAGCGCCCATTGCAGTGCCTTTGGCCAGCATACGTAATGGCAGACGCATGTCGAGCGCGACGATCATCATGTAATGCATCGCGACCAACATGCCGACGCCGGCCAGCGAGCGGGCCAGACCGACGCCATGCGCACCCATGCCGGGTGCCAGGAACTTGATCAGCACGATGCAGATGACCGCGCCGAGCAGGTTCGGCAACAGCAGCAGGCGGGTCTTCATCTTGGCGTGGGCCGACATGCTGTAGACGCCGGCAACAACCCGCGCGCCTTCTGCCAGCACGCCCCAGATCACGAACTGCGATGCCGATTGGTATGCCGGGCCCACCATGAACCGCGTCAGCTCCGGCGCCAGACTGATCAATAAAAACGTTACAAGCATCAGCGAGGGCAGGATCGCGCCAGCATATTTATTCCAGGCGGCGGACTGTTCCTCGATCGTGCTGGTGCTGACCCGCTTGTAGAAACGCGGCTGGAAGTAGGTTGTCAGCACCGATTCGAACGCCGCCATCAGCCCTGCGCTGATTCCGTAGCCTGCGACAAACAGGCCAAGTGCGGCCAAACCTAGCGAGTCGGCGACGAAAAAGCGGTAGCCTTGCGTCTGCAGCCAATTAAACCCGACCGAGATTGCAACCGGCCAGGCGAAGTCGAACAGCAGCTTGAGGTGCGAGCGCGACAGCTTGTCTGCGGGCTGCTCCGGCCTGAGCTTGTCGAAAAACAGCTTGACGCCGATGACCGCGAACACCGTTTGGCCGATCAGCAGGCCGAGCAGCCAGTATTCAGCAGTCGGCGAGAAGTATTCGACCAGCGCATAGGCGCTCGCCAGGCCGACGCCGATCGTTGCCAGCGTGAGGACGATAAAACGCCCACGCAACTCCAGCAGATTCAGCGATGGGATTGCGGTCTGGTTGATCGTGTTGAACAACAGCGAGCCACAGACCAGCACCAGCAACCACACGGTATTGAACTGGAAGCCGAAGGCGTGGATTTTGTTGAGTACGCCGAGCGTCAGCGCCGCGAACAGGCAGACACCAAGAAGATAGATCCAGTGCAGCTTGAGGTAGTGTTTGGCGCGGCCGATTTCGTCCCAGGCGTGAAAGCGCCGATTGATGAACATACCAATCGGGTTGACGAGGAAAAGCGCAAAAAAGGCTGTGGCGGCGGTGATCAGCGAGAGACGGCCCATTTCGCTAGGTGGCAAATAAGTCGTAGCCACCCGCATGACCAAAAGGAGCAGGATGAATTGGGCGGCACGCCCGAAGATGATTACTAGCACGTTCTATTCCCGGTCATGGAGCAACGACGGAAGTCGCGGACGCATCGCCGGCAGGTGGCCCCGGTTGCTTCTGAAAAACCAGGGCGTGATCGACAATTTGGGAGAATTCTTCTGGAATCGCCTTCCTGCCGTTCTTCCAGTATTTGCCGGAATCGGCGTTACTGTAGTAGTCCGCAATCATCTCATAGCCCTGGCCGCGCATCAGTTGAGCCAGCCGTTCGACGCTGAGCAATACAACCGGGATCCGCCCGCAAAAACCTTTGACGGTCGTGACGTTTTGCATGGTGTAGGCCACAGGGTGATTGCCCCCGGGGGCCGGATGGCGGGATACGATGATGAACCTGGCCTGGCTGCGACACAGCAGTGCCAGCGTTGCTTCGTAATCTAGACAATACTGGAGCGTACTTGAAACGTTAAGTACGCCTATCTTGGCGCTGTGCGTCAACAGCGATTCAAAATCAGTTGAAAAAGACACGCCATCTGCGCCGAACAACCTGGTTCCGAGTGCGCAGTTGGCGGAGCTGTCGACGACCGTGAAATCAAGCTGCCTGCCCGCTTTATTCTGCGTTTTCAGGGCCGGCCAATACATACCCACGCCGCCACCGAAATCGACAATGCGGCCTGGGGCTGCGTGATCACCGGCGGGCGCGATCGATGCGATCAGCGAAAGGCACATCTCGTTCATGTCTTGGTGACTGACACCGTCGACGCGGGAGTGAGCCCTTTCGGAAACATAAGAAATCCAGTTCGGGTGCTCGAATGGATTGTCATTTGACGGCTGTAGCTCCGCTGCATCCCGGTAGAGGCCGTCATAAATCGGTCGTTCCGGCTTCAGCCGCTGCAAGGCTCCGCGCGCTAATACGAAAAGAATGGGCGGCAGGATTTGTTTGATCAGATGTTTGAGCATGGGTGTCTCATGACTGGCTAAGTCTGCGAAGCCGGCGTTTCCACGTTCGAATTCCAGGTCTGCGGGCCGTCGTAGAGTAACGAGGAAATGTTCACACCGGACTTGTATCCCGGGTCAATTTCCCGCAGATTCGCGATGTAGCGGTAGCCCAAGCCTTCCAAGGTGAAGTTGCAGACGCCGAATTCTCTGACGGATGGCAGCAGATGAAATAGGAAAATCGGCTGACAGCCGAAAAAGAAAGCATCGAACATCGCCGCGCCCATGGTTCCAACGACAACCCCAGGCCTTATTTGCTCCATGGCCGTGTTGCTGGAGATCGCGTTATCGATGAGATGAATATTGGAATGCTGAGCAGCCAGCGCAGTATAGAAATTGCACACCTCGTTTTGAGCGGCCCAATCTCCCGGGTGAATTTTCAGGTGAACCTCCGAAAAACCTGCGGCCAACACGCGCAGGGCCTCTGCGGAGATTGCAAGCTCCTCGGCTTTCAGGCCGAAAGCATCGAGGTTGTTGGCGAAGAAGATCGCAACCTGATCGTTCTTTGGTAAAAACGCCTGTTCAGACACCAAAAAATGCCGATAACCGCGGATCTCCACGGGCCGATCGATAGGCAGGCGCATTCTCGAATAGAGAGCATTGAGGTATTTCTCGCGTATCCGGACATACATCCGGCCTTCGAATCCTTTTTTGGCATAGGCCGGTATACCCAACGCTTTGAAGGCAAAGTTGTAAAGGACCAGGAATAACCGGTCGGTCCACGAAAGATGTCGGTCGTGGAAGCTGCTGTTGTTGAAATAGAACCCAATGCCCTCGTCGTAGAGATAAACCTGTCCGCCAGCATGCCGCATCTGCGCGGCTAGAAATGCATTGTTGATTTCATATTCCGTTGTGATAACAAGCAAATCTCCCGGCCGGAACTGAAAGCGGTGCTTTAGTCGGACCTGATGAATATAGGCCTTCAAATAACTTATGGGATTCTTGAAGCTGAGGCCGGAACATAGCGGATGAACATCCACCGGCTCGACAGCGAAGCCTAGCGACCCTGCCACCTGGTTGCGGGGTGACCGGTGTGAAATGAACGTCACGCCGGACCTGGAAAGCCGATTCTCTTCCATGATCGACAGCGCCAAGTTGGTGTGATGGTCATTGTCGATTGAAAAATAAACCATACGTGTGCAAAGCCGGTGAGAGTGGTGATGGGTGTTTGGTGGCTGATGCCATCGCTGCGCTGAACGGCTCGCGGGACGCCGTTACCAGACTGACCTTCCTCCGTCCATCACGATATTTTGGCCATTCATATATGAAGAGGCGTCCGAACAGAGGAACTGCACTGCGGCACGGTACTCGTCGCCAGCCGCCATTCGGCCCAAAGGGATCAATGCGCTGAGCCGGGTCACGAACTCTTCGCCCTGACCGTTGAACACACCGCCCGGAGAAATTGCATTGGCGCGCACGCCCTGTTCTGGCCAGTAGGTTGCGAGATAACGCGTCAAGCCGATCAGTCCAGCCTTGATGACGGAGTAGGTAACCGGTTTGACGGGCTGCAGATGCTCGGGCAGTCCCGGTTTGCGATACAGGCGCTGGTCCGGCGAGAATACCGAAAGGTCTGATGCGATGTTCAGGATTACGCCGCCCTTGCCGTCGGCGGCCATCGCAGTGCCGAAGACCTGGCTGCAGAGGAATGCGCCGGTCAGCCCGACCGCGATTTGCAGATTCCATTGATCGATCGGAAAGTTCTCGAGACGAGAGCTTTCGACCATGCCGGCGCCGGCCGTAACCTTGGGGTCAATCGCCGCGTTGTTGACCAAAATGTCTATCCGTTGTCCGGCAGCCGCAAGCCGCGCGGATAGCGCGGCGACCGCTCCCGGGTTCGAAACGTCGAGGATCGCGGTGTGGATGCGGCTTTCATCCGAGGAGCGGGCCAGGAGTTCTTTGGCCGAAGCGAGTGCGCCGTCACCGATGTCGGTAAGCACCACAACTGCGCCGCTTTCGAGCAACGCTGCTGCGTGCTCCCGACCGAGCAGGCCTGCGGCACCCGTGATCAGCGCGGTTTTTCCCGTGAGATCGAACTTTTTGAATGCGGTAGTCATGGGTGTTCCTTCGAGTTGCCGCTATCCGCGGACCTGGCCGCCGTCGAGTGTCCAGACTGCACCGGTTGCAAAACCCGAGCGTGGTGAGGCGAGGTACACCGCCAGTTGACCGATGTCCTGCGGCGTACCGAGGCGCGCCAGTGCGACGTTGGCGGCCAGCATTGACTGCACGGCATTTGCGTCGGCTGCCAGCTTCCTGTCCCACACTGAGCCGTCAAACAGAATGTTGCCGGGTGCTATGGCGTTGATGCGTACACCCTGGGCGCCGAGTGGTCGGGCGATGCCGCGCACGTAGGCGTGCAGTGCGGCTTTGGCGGCCGAATAGGTAACTGGTGCGCCCGGGATGACCTCGAGTCCGCAGATCGACGAGATGCAGATCACCGCGCCGCGCGAAGCGGCGAGCGCGGTACGCGCCGCCTCGACCGTATGGGTGACGCTCCAGAGGTTTAGCGCGAACACGCGTTGCCATTCCTCGGGAGTCTCCAGGCCCGGTGCCACCGAACGGCCGCTACCGACATTGCAAACCAGAATATCGAGCCTGCCGAGTGCCCGAGTCGCTTCGTCGACAACCTGTCGTGCCTGGCCTGCGTCGGTGACATCGCCCGTGACAGCCGCTGCGGATTGCAGGGTCGTAGCGGCCACTTTCAAGGCATCAGCGTCACGCCCGTTTATCGCGACCCTGCAGCCCTCGGCTTGCAGCGCCACGGCAATGGCCCGGCCGATTCCGCGTGAGGAGCCGGTGACCAGGGCTGTTTTGCCGGCGAGTTCAAGCTCCATGGCGTGCTATCCAGTTGACAGCCATGTCGCGGTAGCGGCAAAGTGCGCCAGCATGGTCGCCGTCATGCGCCCGGGCGGTTTGCAGGATGTAATTGCCTTGGTAGCCAGCCTTTGCGAGTGCCGAGAAAACAGTTTCGAAATCAGCACTGCCTGTGCCAAGCGGCACCGTGGTACCACCGAGCACGCGATCCTTGATATGCACGTTGACGATGCGATGGCCGTAGGCCGCAATTTCGTCGGCAGGCCGCATGCCGAGCCCAGCGCTGTTGCCGATGTCGTAGTTCACCCCGAAAAGTGCAGGATCCAGCCGTTCGATGAAACGCGCGAGTTCGGATGGTCCAAAATCCGACTCAAAGACGACCTGAACGCCCAGCTCGGCCAGCAGCGGGGCGTGAACCTGCAGCACGGAGACCAGATGGTCTTCCTGTGCGCGTGTCGCCAGGCTGCCGTTGTCGACCAATGGCAGGACCATCATGACGATGCCCACCGCGGAACAAGCCTTGGCCACGGCCCGAAAATCCTCTTGCAACTGCTCGGCTTGCGCCGTATCGGCCTTCCAGAATGGACTCTGCATGAAGCAGTCACCGGTCAGCGAACCGATGCGCACGCCATACCGCGCGCGCAGCGCCGTGATCTCCGAGCGGCCAGCCTCGGTCAGCAACGGGTTGCTGTAGAGCAGGTCCTGATCGAGCGTCCACTCCATGAGGCCAAAGCCATGAGCCGCGGCCGTGGGAAATTCGGCCTGCCAGCAGTCCCATGGAAAAGCCTGGATGCGGCCGTTGACGAGCGGCGACAGCCGTCCCTGCATGAAACCGATACGCTCAGACATTTTTGATCACCATCATCATGTTGGCAGTTGCCTTGTTCTTCACGAGTCGCGCGACGTATTCTTCGTTGAGTACTTTCATTTTTGCGGTGAGCCAGGTCGACATGTCGGGGTCTGCGCCGGCGAGGTCGATTTCGCTGAGGCCAACATTGCAAGTCGCCTGCGGTCCGTTATTCATGATCCAGTTCAGGTGATTCAGCAGGTTGTAGTCCTGAGTGAACGAGATATCGATCTGCGCGTTATCGAAACCCGCGAGCTGAGCGGTTTTCCTGAGCGAGTCTCCGGTGAAGTAGTGCAGATGCGCCGAATGGTAGAAGAACTTCTGGTATGCCTTGACATTCCAGACCGACAATAACGGGTCGTTGAGGTTGGGCACTTCAATAAACAGCGTCGCACCTTTTTGGGTCGACTGTTGCAGGTCGCGCAGAAACACAACGGGATCCTCAACGTGTTCGAGCACCTGGAATGCACAGACCACATCGTATCGCTGGTCCGCAAAGCGGGACTCGCGCAGAAATTCTGAGTCCGCCTCTATATCCAGCTCCGATGACATGAAGTCACAGCAGGCTTTGTCGAGCTCAATCGCGTTGACGAGCGCCACGCGATCCTTGACATTGACCAGGAACTGCCCCGATGAGGCGCCGACTTCCAGCAGGCGGGTTTCGGCCGACAGGTATGGCCCGATGGCCTTGAGCCGATCATGCTGGTAATTTTTGTAAACGTCGAAAATCTCGCGCGCGTTGGTCGCCGCGGCTTCGGCATTGTGCGAATACTCCTGGCGGTAATTCTCTGCGTAGTAGGCTTTGGCGTCCGGTGCCTGATTCTCCGAAAGAAAACCGTGTCGGCAGGGCTCACAATAAAAAACGATACCTGTGCCTCGTCGCAAAGTAGTCGATAGCACGCCGGCGGTTGCCTGCCTGCAGAGCGGGCAACTGGCTTGGTGAGAGTGTTGGGTGAAGATCATTGTGGAATCATTCCTGCAATATTTCGACCAGTTCCAGCAATACGCCTTCGGGCCCCCGGCAGTAGGTGACCTTGACCTTGCCGTCTGGGGAATGCTGTGGTGGTGCAAAAAAAATGACGCCCGCACCTGCGAGTTTTTTGCAGAGGACGTCGATATCTTTCACGGTCATTGCAACATGCGTAAAGCCGGTGGAATAGGGTGTTCCGGTCCAGGCTGGCCTGTCTGGGTGCGAATGGAAATAAAGCAACTCGATCATGCCGCCTTCAGGTGCGGTAAGTTTCGACGTTGTCAGGCGCACGTTTTTCAGGCCCATCATTGCGTCGATGTGCGGCCCGGACTCGTCCATCTGCCGTGCCACGGTGAACCCCAGCAGGTCCCGCCAGAAGCGCAGCGCCGCATCGAGGTCGGCGACGACCAGGCCGGTATGGCGAATCTGCGTGATCATTTGGCCGCGATCTCGGCGATAGCCTCGCCGAGCACATCCACACCTTCGAGCAGGGCTTCGTCGGTGATCGTCAGGGGAGGGCCGATCTTGATCGATTCACGCCCGGTATGCACGACCAGTAACCCCTTCTGCATGCAGAGTTCGGCGACCTGGCTCGTGAACGGGCCGTCGGCCGCACCGGTCTTGGGGTGTTTGAACAGCACCGCCGCGATCAGGCCTCGACCCAGCAGGTGCGAGATGCGGTCGGGAAAACGCGCCTGCAGTTTGTGCAGTGCGGCAAACAGCAGCTCGCCCTTGCGCGCGGTCTCGGCGACAAGATTGCGATCTTCCATTTCCTCGATGACGGCCAGGCCAGCGGCGCAGACCAGGGGGTTGGCCGAGTGCGTGCTGCTCATGTTGCCGACATCGGGCAGGTCCATGATCGCGGCGCGGCCGATCACGCCGGACAGCGGTACGCCTCCGCCCATGCCCTTGCCGCAGCAGATCAGGTCGGGCGTCACGCCGTAGTGCTGGAAGCCGAAGGCCTTGCCGGTGCGGCCAAAGCCGGCTTGCATTTCGTCAAAGGTCAGCAGGATGCCGTGCTTGCGGCAGACGCGCTCGATGGCCTGCACATATTCTGGCGGGTAGAACACTGCGCCCCATCCCTGGAAGGTTTCGAGCATGAAGCCGCAAACGTCTTGCGCAATGTCGATGCCGGCCTTCTCGAGCCTGGCCAGGCTTTCGTCCAGAAACGCTTCCGGCGTGCGCCCGGCCAGGGCCCATGGATAGGGGAACGGGATGTGATGAATGTCGGCATCCTGGTAGCCTATCCATTCGCGCTGGGCCAGATTACTGCTGAGCATTTGCGCGCCCATCGTGCGGCCATGCCAGTTGCCTTCGATGCAGATCACGCCGCGGCGTCGTTTGCCTTCCTTCTGGCCGTTCATGCGCATGAGCTTGAGCGCGCCTTCGGTCGCTTCGGTGCCGGCCGAAAGCAGGAAAGCCTTTTCGAACGGCGCACCGGCGAACGCGACCAGTTTTTCGAGGTACCGTGCGCGGTTCTCGTTCGCATAGGCATAGCAGCCGTAGAGCGGGCGGTCCAGCGTTTCTTTCATGGCGGCGGTCACGCGCGGATTTGAATGTCCAACGTTCGCGACAAAAATGGTCGAGGTGAAGTCGATCCAGCGGTTGCCGGCCGCATCGTAGATGCTGTAGTCCTCGGCCCGATCCCAGACCAGGGGCAACTGTCCGTGCATGGAACGCGATTCGCAGGCCTCAAGCCGTTCGAGCACTTCGCGCGTGCCCGGCGTCGGGATCGCGGTCTGGATCAGGCGGTTGGCGGTCGAGACCGGTGGAACGGATTGGGGCAGGCGGGAAAAGGAATGAGCGGCCATGGTTGCCTTCAGTTGAAAAGTTTTTGTGCAACACCCGGCATCCGGGTGATCTGGAATTCCAGGTGCTCGAAATCGTCGAGTGTGTCGACCTCGACCACCGATGGCGTGACGAAGGGCAGCACATGGTTGCCATGCATCAGGCCCGACTTCCGTATAAACGCGCTCGACAGCACATCGACATAGCCGTTGGCTTGGTAGGTGCTCGGGAATTGCTGGCGCGCATTGTTTGCCGCGTCGAGCTCGGTATTGTCCGCACCAAGCCGCTTGAGCTCCCCTCCCTCCGCCACCTCAAAGGTTTTGTAGGCCGACTCGGACATCTCGTGTACCGATCGCAGCGCGGTGGCTTGCGGCGCTGCGATGAAAGCTTTCACCGCATCGTCGATCAACTGCGGGTCGCGCAGTGGCGTGGTTGGCCTGATATGCACGATGTATTCGGGTTCGCCGCTTTCGGCTGCCAGCCAGTCGAGCGCGTGGACAATGAAGTCGTAGTCGGTCGAACGGTCGCCCGAGATCGCTTCCGGGCGCAGGAACGGCGCTTCGGCGCCGAGTTCCCGCGACAATGCCGCGTATTCGGCCGAATCGGTCGAAACGATGACGCGGTCGATGGTCGTCGACCGCAGGCAGGCGGCGATCGACCAGGCCAGCAGCGCGTGGCCGCCAAGGAGTTTGATATTTTTGTGGGGGACTCCCTTGGAGCCCGCTCGCGCCGGAATCAGCGCCACGATTTTTGTCATTTCTTTTCGGCTCCCTTTGGAAAATACCAGGCCTCGACCAGACCGCACAGAATATGCCCGACCAGAATGTGGCACTCCTGGATGCGCGCGGTTTCATTCGATGGAATGCGCAGGCATTCGCAAGCTTCATTGAGCTTGCCACCGCTCGCACCGGTCCAGGCGAATGTGCTCACGCCGCGCTCGCGGGCGGCCTGGACGGCCATCAGGATATTGGCACTATTGCCGCTAGTCGAGATCGCAATGAAGACATCCTCCGGTTTCGCCAGTGCCTCGAGCTCACGTGCGAACACGAACTCATAGCCGTAGTCGTTGCCAATCGCGCTGATCGCCGAATTGTTGGCCGCCAGTACCACCGACGCGAGCGGCGCGCGGTCGAACAGGAAACGCGAAGTGAACTCCGCTGACAGATGCTGTGCATCGGCAAAACTGCCGCCGTTGCCTGCAAAAATGATCTTGCCGCCGGCCTTCAGCGAAGTCAGGCAAGCCTTCGCGAGTTTTTCGATCTGCTGCAGCAACGCGCCATCAGCCAGCAGCGCTTGCTTGACCGCGATGGACGCTTCGATCTGTGTCTTGATCTGCTCTAAGCTCACAGGGTACCTTCCAGCTTTTCGAGCGCGATCCAGAAACCTTCGCCGCCGTTCTTGTGGCCCTGCCAGATCTCGGGGATGAACGAAGCGGTCGGGCAGCCTTTTTCCAGGATTCTGCCGAGTCGCGTGAAGTCGATGTCGCCTTCGCCGATCTGCAGGCCCTCGCCGTTGAGGCCCTGGGCGTCGCCGAGATGCAGGTGCGCCGAGATCGGCGCGATCTTTTCGGCGAAGTCATAGAAGTCGATGCCGAAATGGTTGCAGGTCAGGCGCGTGTGCGAGATGTCGAAACACATGCGCAGGTTCAGGCGTTGGCACCAGTCGACGATTTCCTCGATGCGGACGAAGATGTTCTGGAAGCGCTGACCGCCGAAATGCCAGGGGAACGGCGCCATGGTCTGCGGGATCAGTTCGACGCCTTCCATGTCGAGTTCGCCGAGGCTTTTTGCGAAGCGTTCGTAATAGGCCGTGATGACGTCGGGCGGCAGCGGCGCGTCCATCGTGAAGCCGCCGATATTCGCGACGATCGGCGGTCGGATGGTCTTCGGAAAGAAGCGTTTGAGGCCGCGCGTGATATTGATGACGCGCTGGGTTTCAGCGATCGACTGGCGGCGGTAGTCTTCGTCGGGCGAGGCCAGATCCATGAGCCGGCTGTTGGCGAACAGCTCGGGCGCATGGACCACAAAATCACAGGGATAAGTGCCACTCAGGAAATCGTCCAGCTTGAGCTCCATGTCCGAATACGACAGGTGAAATTCGAACAGATCGGGTTTGATGCGCGAGTTGTATTCACCGAAGTCGTGGTAACGGACAGGCACCCCCCAAGGGCGCTTGAAGCGGTAGGGCCGCGGCTCGATCCGTTCGTCCTTGAGGTCCGACGGATAGAAGAAGTCCTCTGCCGCCATATCGTGCTGCAAGGTGCGGCCCAGCAGTTTTTCGTAGTGCTGCGGCGACAGGCCCTGGCCAGGGCTGCGCACCTGCACATCCTCAGGCCGGACGATCGAGCCCTTCTTGAGGGCTTTCGCGGCGACCAGGCTTTTTCCGAGGTTCTCGCGGTTGATCATCTCGCCTTGTGAGATGCGGCGCTCACGGCCGTCACCGAGCGCCTGCTCGATCTCGCGGATACCCTCGATCAGGCGCTTGAATTCCGCATGCTCGAGGCTGGCCGCGTGGTCGGGGCCTTCCATGCCGCGGTCCAGCGTGAAGTGGCGTTCGATCACGCAGGCGCCGAGGCCGGTCGCGGCCAGGGTGACGGCGATACCTCGCTCATGGCCTGAATAACCAACCAGCGGATGGATCAGTTTGAGTTTTTCCATCCAGCGCAGGTGGATGTCATGCAGCGGCGCCGGATAGGTACTGTTGCAGTGCAGCAGCACAAACGAAGCGTTGCGCTTGTTGAGGAAGTCGACGGTAACCTGAACTTCCTCGCGCAGGCTCATGCCGGTAGACAGGATCAGCGGTTTGCCGGTTGCGCAGAGCTTCTCGAGCAGCGGCAGGTTGGTCAGATCGGCCGAGGCGACCTTGTAGGCCGGCACGTGCAACTGCTCGAGCACGTCGACGCTGTGTTGATCCCATGGCGTGCAGAGGTAGAGAATGCCCTTGCTCCCGCAATAGGCTGCGAGTTCGCGGTGCTGTTCAATTGAGAGTTCGAAGCGGCGCAGCAGGTCGAGCACGTATTCGGTGCCGAGGTCCTCGCCGTCCTTGCGCAGGGTGCGCTGGCGATAGACCTCGTCGAGTTTGCGCAATTGGAACTTGGCGCAGTCCGCGCCCATCTCGACGGCCAGGTCGACCATCTGCTTGGCACGCTCAAAGCTGCCGTTGTGGTTGTTCCCGATCTCGGCGATCACAAATGCCCTGCCGGCTCCGACCTCAAAATTGGCGATGCTGATGCTCATGTTTTTTCCGGGTGGGGTTGATTCTTGCCTTCGCGCGCGGACCAGGCGCGCAGCCCTTCCTGCTCGAAGCGGAATGGGCGCACATTCAGGCCCAGGCTTTCGAGTTTTCCAATGAGCTCGTGTTTACGGAACGGTGTGACATAAAAAAGAAAGAACCCGCCGCCGCCGGCGCCAAGCAGCTTGCCGCCAAGCGCCCCGTGCGCGCGCGCATCCTCATAGATATGGTCGAGCCGGTCGTTCGATATCTTGCTGCTGAATTGGCGCTTGAGCAGCCACGACTCATGCAATGCCTGGCCGAACTGAAGCAGCCTGCCGCGTAGTAGATGATTACGAATGCGGTAGGTGAGCTCGACATTGGTCTGCACTTTCTGCCTGATGTCATCCTGCTGCATTTGTTGGCGCTGGTCCTGATGGATGTCGCCGGAGTCGTGTGGTGAACCGGTATCGCAAAGTACCAGGCTTTCCTCGAGTTCGAGCTGGACATCGGCCGGTATCCGCAGCGGGTGAACGATGTTCTGGTCCATCCGGAATTCCATGAAATTGAAGCCGCCGAACACCGTCGCATACTGGTCCTGCCAGCCCCCCGCAATACCCAGATAGAGCCGTTCGGCCTGAAATGCAAGTTCCGCGATTTCGTGCGAGTCCCAGCGGTCCTGGCGGAACTGATTGAAGCAGCCAAGCACGGCTGCCGCGAGTACGGCCGAGCCACCTAGCCCGGAATTCATCGGGAAATCGGAATGCAGGTAGAGCTCAAAACCAAAGTCTGGGTGTACTGCCTTGATCAATGCCAGGATCAGCCCGAAACGGCCCTTTTGTGACAGCGCGTGCTGCAGGTCGTTGGCATGCAGCGATTCACCGAGGTCGCGTGAATGGATCTCGATGCGCGTGTCGTCGCGCTTGCGCAAAGTGGCGTGGCTGTAGAGCGAGATCGTTGTGTTGATCACGGCTCCGCCTTCACCGGCGAAGAAATGCGTGAGGTCTGAACCGCCACCGCCAAAGCTGATCCGCACCGGCGAGCGCGCCCGCGCATAGACAGGCTCTTCGATCTGACGCGGCATGTGGTCGCGGCTTACGATTCCGGCCAGGCGCCGGTTTTCGTCGAGCAGCGGTATGACTTTGATATGGTGGTCGAGCTGTTTGAGCAGCAGTTCGCGCGAACTTGCCTTGTCGGCCCAGACGAAGTCAGGGTTGGCGCAGGACTTGATGGCGTCCTCGAGTTGCGCGCCTTCAAGCAGCTTGCGACGCACGTCCCCGTCGGTCGCCAATCCGGTCGCCATGCCTTCGGCATTGGTCGTCAGCACGATGCCATGGTGGTTGGCTTCGAGTTGCGTCAATGCATCGCGCAACGACGCATTTTCTGAAATCAAGAATAATTCGAAGCTCACAGGGTTCCCGCCTTGTTTGACGCTATCCATCGGCAAAACCGGAAATAGTCTTCCGGCACGCCGATATCGATAAAGTCGGTATTCAGTGAAACAGCTGTCAGCCGGTTGTCGGCCGCCAAATCCGGGAAGACATCCCGCTCCAGGGAAAAGGGCTTGCCATCCCAATGCCTAAACAGGTCCGCATCGAAATGGTACAGACCCGCATTAATCAGGCCCTTACCGCGGCTGCTTTGCTTTTCCTCAAAAAGGGCTATTTTATTGGCCGACGTCCGTACGCTGCCATAGCGTTCCGTATTTTCTACGCAAATTACGGCCATCGAAGGCGATTCGGCCGCAAATACCGCGCTGATACCGCTACCGAGCCAGGTATCGGCGTTGCTGACGAGGAAGGAACCCGCGAGGGCATGTTGCCGTACTGCGTAGGCCACGGCACCACCCGTTCCCAGCGGTTCGGGTTCCACCAGGAAGTCGACTTCGCAGCCATGGAGCCGACCGGTATGCGCAAGCCCGCCAACGAATTCTTCGATCAGTTCGGATTGGTGATGCAGCAGAAATGTCATCGAACGTACCCCTTGGGCGATCCAGCTGTCGACCAGGTAGCCGAGATAGGGCTCGCCTGCGACCGGTGCCAGCGGTTTGGGGACGTCCGAGACGGCACTGCGCAGGCGCGTGCCGAAGCCACCTGCGAGCACCAGCAGGCGAGGTTCAGCCATGATGTTCACTGCTCCAGGCCAACAGCATGTCAACGGCCTCGCCGAAGTTGTCGCATACCTCGAAATGTGCCTCAAGCGAACGAGCCGCGAGCTCCTGGTGCAGGTTGTGCACGCCGGTGTTTACGCCAATGCCGCGGCAGCTGAGGTTGGCGGCCGTCATGAGATCGCTCAGGTTGTCGCCGATATAGCAGATATCGGTGGCTTGTTTCGAATATCTCGAGAGCAGTTCGAGGCCGAACCTGGGTGATGGCTTGCGATACAGTGCGGGCACCTCGGGCACTTCCGGGCAGATGCAAATCTCTTCGAACGGCGCCGGACCGAGGTCGAGCTGACGCAGCATTTCGTTGTTGCAGCGAACCGCCATCTCAAACGGGAAATAGCCGCGACCGACCCCCGACTGATTGGTGTGCAAAAACAATAGGTGACCGGCGGCCCGTAGCCGCGTCAAGCCCTCGCGCACGCCCGGCAACAAGACCACCTGCGCCGGATCGCAGAGATAAGGCACATGCCTTATCAGGGTTCCGTCCCTGTCGAAAACGATCAGTTGCGAGGTCATCTTTTCAGGCCGCCTTGCTGCCTGTCTCGGGCGTCGCTGTGTAACCGGCCATCTCGCTGTAGATAGCGCCGTGTTCAAGCTGCTCGGCGATCGTGCAGAACAGCGTGTCGTCGCCTTCAATGAAAGCGCGGGTCTCAGCATGCAATCCCGGCTTGAACTCTTTGTCGATCACATCATCGATGACGACGGGTTCGACTTTGACTGATGCCAGGTGGGTGACCTGTAACTGTTCCATTGGTTTGAAGATAAGCCTGCGCTTGCGGGTCAGCACTTCTACTGCCCAGCGGCCAGGAGCTTCCCAGTCAGCGTGATAGCTAAATAGCACACCGCGTTCGGTTACGCCGGCGCCGCAAAACCGCGCGGCAGCCGAATGCCAGTCAAGCGCGCCGGCACGCCAGCTTTTCCAGTCCTTCGGGAAGCCGCAGAGATGGAACGCAAGGTCGGGCACGTGCGACGAGTTGGCGATGACCCAGGACTGCTTGACTGAATCGGGTAGGGGCATCGGTACGATCGTGTGAGCCCACTCGGTAAATTCGAAGCTGCAACTGAGTGCGCCGCCGTCTTCCTCAATCATTTGCCGCGCTTGTTGGGTCGAAGCATAGAAACGCCGACTGTAAGCGATCAGCACATGGGCCTGACGCTGCTCGGCCGCCGCCGCGACCGCGCCGAGTTCAGCCAGATTCAGGCCACCGGGCTTTTCAAGCAGGATGCGCCGGGTGCCGGCCTCCAGTAATTGGAGCGCAACCGGCGCAAGCTCCTCGAAACTCGCTGCCACGATCGCCCGTGCAGGCGCTCCTGACTCAGCGAGCGCCTGTACCAAGCCGCCACGTCGTACAGAGTGGCCGGTGGCGGCCTCAAAGGCCTGCGCGGACGATTCGCCACGCCCGATCACCTCGAAGTCCAGGCCCAGATGCTGCAGGACCTTGGCGTATTCGCGGGCATGCGGCCCCGCGCCGATCAACCAGATGTTCATGTCTATGTTCCTCGGCTTCAGGTGATGGGGACAGCGTCGGCTTCGACATCGACGTTGACGCGCCAATGATCGAGCAGCGCTCGAATGTAAGGACGATGAATTTCGAGCGACTGCTCCAAAGTCGGCAATGCACAATCGTTGCTGACAAGAATCGACTCGATGAGTGCGCCGCTTACTTCGCTCTGGAAGGGCAGGCGTCCCGGCAGATCGAGTCCGTCAGAACGTTTTGCGGTGCCGGCCGCTTCGTCGATCGCCCAGCGGTGTATGCCGTCATCGAGTTCAAAGCGGTAGAAGACATCTCCGTCGCCGGCTTCCAGGGCCGCAGTTGATCCGCCCGAGAAGTCGACTTTAAGCGTGCCCATGACCTCCCAGTTGCCGGGGCGCTTGGATTCGATCCAGCCAGGTGCGAGTTCACTGGTATCAAATGTTGTGGGCGTTTCACCGGTCCACCAGGCGAACATGTCCAGAAAGTGGATCGAGTTGCAGGCCAGGCCCCATGCGCCTCCACTGACCTTCAGATGCATTGGTTTGCCGGATGTCAGCTGCGCTTTGATTTGTTGATGCCAGTCGAGCATTCTTCGCGGCGTGTTCACCCAGACTCTGGCGTGGCCAACGTGATGCTCAATCTCGTCGAGCCCTGTCTCACTCTGTGCCAGCACCTTTTCGAGGATCCAGGCGCCTACCGTCGTTCGCGCGGCAATTTCTCGCACCACCTCAGGTCGCCAGCGTGCGGTAGTTGCAACAATCGCGACATCGATTGCTGCCGGCACCGTTGCGAGGGAGGTGTGCAACTGGATCTCATGGGCTCTGTTCGCTTTCTCGACCTCGTCCCAGCGTTGTTGCGCTCTCGCGAGCGACACCGGATCGACGTCTTGAACGTGAATGCAAAGCGGGCTGGCACAGTTCACAAGGCCTTGCAGGTAGCGCGAGCCGAGTTGGCCTGCACCGGAGATGAGGACGCTGTGGGTCATGCTACGTGCCCTTTTCTTGCCCGGTAGAAACCGCTGATCAAATTCTCCATGGCCGACAGTTCGGCGATCAATCGGTCGTCAATCAGAAATTCAACGGGAGGAGTAAGTTTTTGTAGATCTTGCAATTGGCCATAGTTGCCGGGCGTCGGTGCCGGGACAGCACCGAACATGGCTGACTTGAGGTACTCCAGCCATCTGCGCGGCAGCAGCCGTTTGGCGATAGCAGCGGTGCTCTTGCGGAAGGTATTCAATACCGCGCCTGGACCTGTCAGCGCCTGCCTGGCATCACGGTCGAGATCATCGAGATGCCTGATAAATGTCTCGACCGCCTCGCGCACTACGGCACGCGCGCGCGCGTCGTCAACGGTAATGGCGCTTTTGAGCTCACGGGTGAGTATCGCGAAAAACCGCTCGTGCTCCGTCTCAAATTGAGCAGACGACCACCAGTCGCGAAACGACAGACCGCGATTGAAGTCTGTGCTCGTGATAGACCGGTTTTCGCTGGAGCGCATCCAGTACACCTCGTCGACCGTCGAGAGTTTTCCCCAGATATAGGTAGTGATTCCTTGCTGCATCTCGCTCACATAGGGTGACGACCAGTTTTCAAGCTGCCCCCAGGATTTGCACCAGACTGGCGCGCGCAAGACGGCGTAGCAGGTCGCGGCCGTATAGTCCGACATTGCAGTCTGCAGCCGCTGTTCAATCTCGTCCTGTCGGACCGTGTAACGCCAATGCGGGTAACCGTGGCCGTAACTGCAGGCAGTCCCGTCCTGCATGGTATGAAACGCCAGCGACTGCGCTATGCAGGCGCTCAGTGAAGCGTCGCGTTCAAGTGCAAGAATTGCGCTGCAAAGTCCGCTGAACAGAAAAAATTCGTCGTCCCCGAGCAAGGTCGCGTACGGCGTGCGGATATGTTTGGCCGCCATTTTCAGACGGTCAGACATGCTGATTGCAGCATGTAGATAAATTACATCGCTAAGGCCATCCAGCGTCTGCCGCGAGATGCCATCCAGTGGTTGCGGTGAGCCGTCGACGATCACCACGCTCGCACCACTGCCGTGCCAATACACACACTGTCGCAACAGGAAATCCTGTCTTGCATAGCAAGGTATGACCACTGTCAGCAGTGAAAGCGTGGCAAAAGAAGGGTTTTCTTCGTTAGCGCTTTTTCGCAGCGAGTGGGCAAACCAGCTATCGAGAGTGGGATTGGCCATGGTTTTCAAACGTCTGGAAACGAATTTCTCCGAAAAAAGGCATCAGATGCGCTTGAGATAGCCGTCTGGAGCCACCGTCAAAAGCAATTTGTTCTCGATGGACTTGTCGATTTCAAATACGAGCTTTCCACCATCGACGGCTTGCCGGCCTTGTTCTTTCAGTCGCTTGAGGTATTCCCATACCGCAGTCTTCGGGTTGTTGCCATGTGCCCAGGGGCGATCAGGGAACATATCGTTCGGCAGATCCTCGACAATCGTGTCGAACACGCAGCAATAACTGCCCGCACTTGTCAAAGGTGCGTAGGCTTCGAGTTCTGCCAATACGTGCTCGTGCGTATGGTTTGAATCGAGAAATACCATGACTTTTCGGTGCTTTTTCGCGATCGCGTGCACCTGTTCGATGATTTTTTCATCGGTCGATGAGCCCTCGAGCATCTGGATGCGGTGCGCCATCGGGTGTGCTTCTATTGCATCGCGATTGTGCTTGCGGATATCGATGTCGAGTCCGAGCACGTGGCGCGATGTGGCTTTCGGGTCGAGCGTGGAGCCGCTTTCGACGGCTTCGCAGTAATCGATCAACGCCAGCATTGCGGCGCTCATGAGCAATGAGCCGCCATGCGCGATGCCTGTTTCGATAATCAGATCCGGCTTGACCTGCCAGATCAGTTCTTGCGTCGCGACCATATCGACCGGGGTCTGGATAATGGGTCGGCCCTGCCATGAAAAGTTATACATATAGCGGCCGCGGAAAGCTTCCGCCATCCATTGCGACGACAGTGATTGCCATGATTTGTTGGCGGGATAGCTGGCGATGGTGCTGAATTTCTCAGCTTCGAAAGCCGCGATTGGATCGTTGGGTGTGGCGCTCACTGTGGTACTCCGTGTTGGATGGGATAGGTGGACAACAAGCCTGAGAGCCGATCTTTCAGCTTCATGGGCAGGTAGTGGAACTCGGTAGTTACCGCCGCTATGTCGACGGTCGGGAAAATGCGCTCGGGCGCGCCTGGTGCGAAGGAGATATGTGCGCCCGTCAGCGCCGCCAGCTCGCGTGCCAGTTCGGCGTGACATACGGATTGCCCGCTAGCTACGTTGTAGAGGCGCTGCCGGCCGCTAATCGCGATATTTTCGAGCAACGGTACGACATCGTCGATGTCGACGTAATCTTTGCAGGAGGTCGGACTTTCATGGATCGTGACGCTATTGGTCTCGCGCAGTTCACGGATCACCGACGCCAGGAATGTAGCTTTACCTTGCCCAGGGCCATAGACATTGGATAGCCTTGCCACCCGCACGGCCGGCGAAGCCTGCGTCAGACACAGGGCTTCACCGAGAAGCTTACTGAGGTCATACAGGCTGTCGGCCGAAGGTGCGATCGAGATTTTCGCATCTTCTTTCGCGCTGTAAGTTGGCGCCAAGCCCGCGTAGACCCGAGTGCTTGAGAGGTATAGCCACGAATCGAAGCGGCTCGACTGGAGCAATGTTGAGAGTAAACCAACATGCGCTTCGACGGTGTCATGTGGCCGACTGCGAAAGTTGGCTGTCAGGCCGATCGCATAAATCACGTGGCCGAGGTTCTCCTCGCTATGGACTAGCGCGCCGCGCACCGGCGCGGTTACTTCGTAACCGCGCTCACGCAGATGAGTGACCAAGTGACGGCCGACAAACCCGGCGCCACCAAACACTGTGAATTTCATTCGCCAGGAAACCCATCCAAGGGATGATGTAGTTCAGGTGATTTATGACGGAGTAACTTGGGGCTCACGTTCTTTACCTGCTTGAAAAGGGGGCCAGATATGAGTTGCGTATTTGCTACGGCCAGCATGTTGAAGCCATGCGGTGGGCCCTCGAGGTAAACGGCCTCGGCCGGAATGAGTTCGATACAAAGCTCCCCGACTTCGTGGTTATTGTGGAAATCGCGCACCGCAAAAAGCTGATAGCCCGCTGCGCTCAACAATTTACAAACTGGTGCATTTAGTAAGCCGTTTGACCAGTCCACATAGTCCCGGTGAACTTCAAAAACGATGCTTGGGTGGTTATTCAGGAGTGTTTTTTCAGCTCCTAGCAGCGCACGAAACTCCGCGCCCTCAATATCGAGCATGATGACGCCGAGTCGGCGTTGCATTGCGGCGCAATAGTCGTCAATTCGTACCGTTTCAAAACTATCTTCGGCAGTGTCCGCAACGACCGAATTGGCGAACGAGTCGAAGCCTTCAAGACGAAGCCGCTGGCTGCTGACATCCCACAGTCCCTTGCGATTAATGACCAAGTTGTTCAGATCATTTAGCGCAACATTTCTTGCGAGCATTCCTGATTGTTCGGGACTGGGCTCAAAACAATGAACCTGACGGTCTTCTTTCTGCAGTTGGCGAGCCAATAAAATGGCATGATCGCCAAAATATGCGCCACCGATCAGAACATCGCCGTCACTGTGGGCGGACAGGTGTTGCAGTAATCTTGTCGTTTGAGGTTCCCAGACATGAGTAGGATTTTCCCGCTCCGAAAGCATGAAATCCCTCGCAATTTTTGTTCGGTAGAGAAACTCAAAGCGTGTTCCATCCTGCAGTGTCTTTTCATATCGGTCGTCTTCGGTGTGAAGCGCATCGATAATCGGGCCCGTAATGTCATCGCGAACCGAACCTTGATAGGCGAAGGTTTTTTCTGCTTCCTTCAACCAGTCAATCAGACGTCTGCGCAACAAGGCATCGCGTCCAAGCGTCGAAAGTGCTCGTTGCAATTTTTGACCGTTTAGGTCACGAGGGTCGTTTGACATTGTTTTCTCCAGAGACGAAAGATTTTGGCAAAAGCCGAATTGGTGTTGACGCGCTACGCACGCATTAAGGTACTAATTTTCAGTGTGAATTGCGAACTGGATCGAACGGTTGAAGCATGCTTAATTCACGCCATGATTTTCAGTTCGGGAACCGCAACCACAAAATTGCCGCCCCAAGTTCGCACGTGGGCTTGCTGTTGCATGACTTCGGCAGCGATATTCCACGGCAGGATCACCACCACGTCCGGGCGGTGTTCGGCCATTGCCGATGGTGGGAGGATTGGAATGTGATTGCCAGGCAGGTATTTGCCCTGCTTGGATGGAGCGGCGTCGCAAACATATGCCAGCAGGTCTGGCCTGACACCCGCATAGTTCAACAGGGTATTTCCCTTGGCAGCCGCGCCGTAGGCCGCGACCTTTTTGCCGGCGTTCTTTTGCTCGATCAGAAAGGTAAGTAACTTGTTTTTGACCCGGTCGGCCTTCGGCTGAAAATTCAGATATGTGTTCAAGTCACGGAGACCGTGGCGCTGTTCGTCTTCGAGAATACGCGCGACCGCGCCGGTGCTTTCGCGTGTGTCCTCGCGGTGGCAACCGTAGACGCGCAGGCTGCCACCATGGGTGCTGAGTTCCTCAACGTCCCACACACGCAGGCCGGCCTGGTCGAAGATACGGCTGACGCTTTGCAGCGACAGGTAAGAGAAATGCTCGTGGTAAACCGTATCGAACTGGTTGTGCTCGATCAGTTGCATAAGGTGCGGGAATTCGAGCGTGATCACGCCAGTAGGCTTGAGTACCGACTTGAGGCCACGTGTGAAGTCGTTGATATCCGGTACGTGCGCATAGACGTTGTTACCGATGATGAGATCGGCCTGCTTGCCCTCAGCTGTCAGGCGTTTGGCCAACGCATCACCGAAAAACTCGCGTAGTACCGGAATGCCGAGATTCTCTGCGGCTTTGGCCGTACCTTCTGTGGGTTCGATGCCGAGGCAGGGGATTCCGGGCGGTAGAAAGTTGCGAAGCAGATAACCGTCATTGGAGGCAACTTCGATCACGAAACTCTCGGAACCGAGTCCGAAGCGTTTGGTGATCGCTGTGGTGTAGCGTGCGGCGTGATCGAGCCAACTGATCGAGGTCGACGAGTAGTACGCATAGTCATAGCGGAACAGCTCGTCGGCTTGCGTGAAGTCCTCGGTTTGCACCAGCCAGCAGTGGTCACAGACAAACAGTTTCAGCGGGAGGTGAACCTCGGGCTGCGTGAGCTGCGCCTTGGTCAGATATGCATTGGAGGGCGGCGCAAACCCCAAATCGAGAAATACATGCTGCAGGGGAGTGTTGCAATGGCGGCAGTTCATGCGGCAAGTCCTGTGAAATCGTGATTAATGTGCTGGCGGCCACGATCACCTTCCGAGACATCGGTCGCGGGAAGGGGCCAAGTGATAGCCAGTTTTGGGTCGTTATAGGCAAGGCCGCCTTCGGCCTCAGGTTTGTAAAAGGCGGTATGCAGATACAACATTTCGCTGTTTTCTTCGAGCACCTGAAAACCGTGTGCGCAGCCCTCGGGAACGACCAGCATGCGGCCATTTTCAGGTGTAAGTTCTTCGGCATGCCAGTGTAAAAAGGTCGGTGAGCCTTGCCTTAGATCGACCGCGACATCCCACACCTTGCCCCGGATGCAGCGTATGAGCTTCATTTCGGCGTGTGGCGGGCGCTGGTAATGCAAACCGCGAATCGCACCTTTTGACTGTGTGCGCGAGTGATTGATCTGCAAGATGCGGCGCTCTCCGGTCACCCCGGCAAGCTCACGCTCGCAGAAGAGGCGGCTGAAGGCGCCCCGCAGGTCCGAGAATCGCGTGGTTTCAACCACCAGCACATCAGGCAGGGTGGTATTGTGGATGGTCATCGTGCTCATGGAGAAGCCTGCGCGAGTTGTCGGAAGCTCGCGCTGTGTGTCAGCAGCTCGTCGTAGCTGCCTTGCGCAGCGACTTTTCCGTGTTCTAGTTCAATGATGACGTCACAATTCATGACGGTCGTCAGGCGGTGTGCGATAAGAAGGATCGTGAGGCCGCGATCCAGTCCATCAATCGCCGTCATGACCGATTGCTCGGTCGCGTTGTCGAGGGCACTTGTCGCTTCGTCGAATATCAGCACACTGGCCCTCTTGTAGAGGGCTCGCGCGATGCCGATGCGCTGGCGTTGACCGCCCGATAACTGGATGCCGCGTTCACCGACATGCGCGTTGTAGCCGCCGGTACGGCTCTCGATGAACTCGGCAATCTGTGCCTGTTGCGCGGCTTCGCGGACGCGCGACATATCGATCAGCTGCCTTGGCACGCCAAAGGCGATGTTTTCAGCGAGACTGGTGTCGGCCAGATAGATGCTCTGCGGTACATGGGCGATGGTGCGCTGCCAAGCACGCAGATGGTCGCCGCGAACCGGCTTGCCATCCACCAGCAGTTGTCCCTCGGTTGGCAGCAACAAGCCCATCATGAGGTCGAGTGTTGTACTTTTACCGCTACCCGTGCTGCCGACAAAACCGACGCGGGTTCCCTTGGTGATTGTCAGATCGAGACCATCAAGCACCCACGGCGTTGTGTCCGAATAGCGAAAGCGCACCTGGTCAAAATGAATATGGTTTTTGAAATCCAGCGGTGCAGCCGGTGGTTGGAATGCTTCGGGTGGGAGCGGCTGATCGAGCAGCGCCAGCGTTTCGGCGAGCGAGGCCTGACAGCTCACGATCGTGGCCCAGGCCCCGAAACTTTGTTGCAAGGCCGGGAGCAGGCGCTGCGCGCCGAGCGCGAGTGCGCCGAGCACCGGTAATGCGCCCGCAACGCCGCCGTTTTGCTGGCTGAGTGCATAAGCCAGCGCAGCGATCAGCACCATGCCGACCGCTTCCATCGCGTAGCGCGGGCTGATATTGATGAATTGGCTGTCGCTTTGGGCGCGGCGCAGCGGATGATCGGCCTTGCGGTAGATCTCGCAATACAGCGGCTGCGCATTGTCTAACAGCACATCGCGGATGCCACCGAGACCTTCTTGCAGCGCCTTGACGACCTGCGTCTGTTCGCGTGCCACCAGCTCACTGTTGTGCCGGAGCCTGCTTCTGGTTATGGCGGCAATGATCGTGTAGCTAGCGCCGAAGCCCAGCGCAGCGACGATCGCGGCAAATGGGTCGATGGCGACAAGAACGGCAACAACGGACGCGAGCAGGATGACGGAGCTCAGCAGCACAAGTACCGGCTGCAGCACGCCGAAAGCTATGCTGTTGACCTTTTGCGTGATGCCGGCGATGACCTCACTGCTGTTGCGTGAGACATGTACCTGATAGGGCTGGTAGAGGGTGCGCCGATAGAGTTCGGTGCTGAGATCGGAACCGCTGGTCAAACCCAGGCGCATGCCAGCCCAGAGTAGCAACATGCGCAAGGCCCCGGCCAGAAGCGCTGCTGCCGCAAAAATAATCGTCAGCGGCAGGATTAATCCTTGTGCTGAAGCGATACCCCATGCCTGCGCGACCTGCGTAACGAGTGGGTAGGCCAACAGCCGTTCCGGTGCGGTCAGCACCGCGAGAAAAGGCAGTACGGCGCCCAAACTCATCACCTCGGCGAACGCACTGACCAGCGTCAGGGCCAGCAAACCCGCGAACTGGCGCCGACGGCGCAGGCTCAAATGCAGCCAGAGCCGACGCAACAGTTGTGGGAGTTCCTGCTTCAAGGCCATAACTCAGTGTTTGGACGGCTTGCCAGCGAGAAAGGTCTCGACGCTTTGTCGCACGCTCGGCAAGTCGAGCCCATGCTCATGCAGCAGGTAATCCCAGGTGCCGCAGAACGATGAGAAGCGGTCCTTGATGCCAATGCGGAAGACCGGCAGCGCCCGGTAGGCGGTAACTTCTTCGGTGATGCAGGCACCTAGTCCGCCCATGACCGAATGTTCCTCCAGGGTCACGATGGCATCGACCCTGTCGATAATCGAGTGCAGGCACTCGCGATCCAGCGGTTTGATCGACGGTACGCTCCAGGCTTCGGCGTCGAGGCCTTGTTTGATGAGATCGAGTGCGGTCTTCACCATGGACCCGGTTGCGAGCAGGGCGATGCGTTTCCCTCTCGGACTCACCGGTAGCATGTCGCCAGCTTTCAGTTTGACTGGACCATCGTGCACGTCGCCACGATCACTTTTGCCGACGCGCATGTAGACCGGCGATTCGAGCCGCAGTGCGAGCTGCATGGCCGCGGTCATTTCGAAACGGTCAGCTGGTGACAACACGGTCAACGCCGGTACCGCGCGCGTGCAGGCGATGTCCTCGGTGCACTGGTGGCTGCTGCCGAGATGGCTGTAAACGAGCCCGGCGCCATCACCTATCAGGATCACAGGCAGGTTTTCGTAGCAGACATCGATCTTGATCTGCTCAAGCACACGCATCGGTACAAATGCCGCGAGGCCATAAACGATGGGTTTGAAACCGGCTTTAGCCAGACCCGCCGCCACCCCCACCATATTTTGCTCAGCAATGCCGCAATTGATGTATTGGTTCGGCCTGGCCTTGCGAAAAGCGTCGAACAGGGCATAGCCATGATCGCCCGTGAGAAGCAGCACTTTGGGGTCGGCCAGCGCTGCAGCGACCAGCGCGTCGGAGAATGCGTTTCTCATGCTGTGCCTCTGAGTTCGGCGATCGCAGCCGCGTGGGTCTCGGCGGTCAGCCGTGTGTAGTGCCAGATGTTGTTGTGCTCCATGAACGAGACGCCCTTGCCCTTGATGCTGGTCGCGACGATTGCTTTCGGCTTTCCGTTGCGGCCGGCGCGCGCGTCGCGGTAGGCCGCGTCAATAGCGGCTTCATCATGGCCGTCAATGGTGACTGCGTCGAAACCGAAGGCCCGGAATTTCTCCTCGATGTTGCCGAGTGCAATGACCTCGTCGGTCGGCCCCATTGCCTGAAAGCCGTTTTTGTCAACGATCACGACGAGATTGTCGAGCTTGAAATGCGTGGCGAACAGCGCTGCTTCCCAGATCGCGCCTTCGTTGAGCTCGCCATCCCCGACCAGCGCATAGCAGATTTGGTCTGTCTGGCTGAGCTTTGCACCCATGGCCAGACCTGTTGCTACCGAAAGCCCGTGCCCCAAAGAGCCGGCCGTTGCTTCGACGCCGGGAACATGTGCGTCGGCCAATCCCTTAAGCCGGCTGCCGTCCTTGAAGTACTGGCTGATGTCGTTATCGTCAAGCCAGCCGATTTCGTGCAGGCAGGCATACTGCGCCATCACGCCGTGGCCTTTGCTGAGCACCATGTAGTCCCGATCGGGCGACTCAGGATTCGCGGGATCAAACCTGAGATGACTCCGGTAAAGCACGGCGAGCAGTTCGACGATCGAAAATGCGCAGCCGATATGCACAGTCGCGCCCGAATAGGCCATATCAAGGACAGTTTTGCGGATGCGGGTGGCGTTGAATTTGTTCATGATGTGATCGATGAACGACTCCAGTTGAATGTTTTGCGCAGCGCCGCGTCAAGCCCCGTGATTTCCGCAAGACCGAGTTCTTCCCGCGCCTTGCGCGTGTCGGGCAGGTAGCGTGGCGCCGGTTCGGCGGCAGGCGGTGCTTCGATCTTCACTTCAAGCCCGGCCCCCGAGGCTCGAACGATATGCTGCGCGAGCTCGGCGATACTTATCGCACTTTCCGAGCCCACGTTATAGGCTTGGCCCGGCTTGCCGGTGCCGAGAATGCGTAATAGCCAGACGCAGAGGTCCGCCATGTACAAAAATGATCGCAGAGGCCGGCCGTCACCCCTGACTTCAATGGGCCGTCCAGCGAGCGCGTCGCGGATGAAATTCCCGGCTGCGAATGGCCCGTTCAGCGGCAGGCCTGGGCCGATCAGCGCATAAATGCGTGCGATGCAGGCACCAAGCCCGAACTGCGCGGCATAGGTGCACGCGAGCCATTCGGCCGCGCGTTTACCGTTGCCGTACGCAGCAGCCGGTTGCAGCAGATCGGGCGCGCATGCATAGGTCTCTGGCATTCGTTCGATTGAAGCAGGTTGGGCACCATAAATCGCGCCGCTGGACGTCAACAAAAAGCGCGATGCACCGCTTGCATCGGCGAGGTCGAGCGCGCGCCGCGTTCCCTGCATGATCGAATCAAATACCGCCAGCGGGTCGGCCGCCCGGTGCGGATCGCCGACATCAGCGGCTGCGTGAACCATCAGGTCAAGCTTGCCGGCCGGTACGGTGAAATCGAGCATGCTCCCCGCGACCAGCCGGGTGTCGCGGCGATTGAACATGTGCGGTGACTCTTTCTGTGCGCGTTCGGGATCTCGGCTCAGCACAATGAGTTCAAGACGGCTGCCGAGCGTGTCGTTCGCCCGCTGCAGCGACTGCAGCAGCCAGCTGCCGATGAAACCGGTGCCACCTGTCATGAACAGCCTGGCCCCGCCAAAGCGTGACCAGAACTCCGGTGTCAGAGACAACACCAGATCCAGATCATCGGCAGGAAAGGCAGCTTGCATGATGGTTTTTAGAAATTCACACCGAGATATGTCTCAATCTTGCGTGCGGCGAATTCAAGCATCGCCGGTGTCAGCGAGGGCTGCACACCGATCCAGAAGGTGTTGTTCATCACGTTGTCGGTGTTGGTCAGATCACCACTGATGCGGTAGTTGCAGCCGCTCATGTAGGGCTGGCGCGTCAGGTTGCCGGCGAACAGCAGCCGCGTGCCGACCTTGTTCTGGTCGAGGTAGGTCAGCAGATCGAGCCGGGTGACCGGGCAATTTTCTTTCAGCGTGATCGGGAAGCCAAACCATGACGGATCAGAGTGCTCAGTCGGCTCGGGCAGGTTGACGAATTCCTCGCAGGCCTTCAGGCGCTCCTTGAGAAACGCGAAGTTGTCCTTGCGCGCCTGGATGAACTGCGGAGCCTTGTCGAGTTGCGCCAAACCGCAGGCCGCCTGCATATCGGTGATCTTGAGGTTGTAGCCGAGGTGGCTGTAGGTGTATTTATGGTCGTAACCTTCGGGCAGTTCACCGAGCTTCCAGCAGAAACGTTTACCGCAGGTGTTGTCCTTGCCGGGCGGGCAATAGCAGTCGCGGCCCCAATCGCGGAAGCTTTCGGCGATGACTTTGAGTTCGTCATTGTTGGTGAAGACCGCGCCGCCTTCGCCCATTGTGATGTGGTGGGCCGGGTAAAAGCTCAACGTGGCAATGTCGCCGAAGGTGCCGACCATCTGGCCACGGTAGGTGGTACCGAGTGCATCGCAGCAGTCTTCAACGAGCCACAGGTTGTGCTTTTTGCAAAGCGCAGTCACGACGTCAAGATTGAATGCGTTGCCGAGCGAATGTGCCAGCATGATCGCTTTGGTCTTGGGGCCAATCGCCGCTTCAATCTTGCCCGCATCAATGTTGTGCGTGAGGCGGTCGACATCAACGAAAACCGGGATCGCACCGAACTGGATGATCGGATTAACGGTAGTCGGAAAACCCGCGGCCACGCCAATGACTTCATCGCCACGCTTGATTGCACGCTCGCCGAGTTTCGGCGAGGTCAAGGTGCTGAATGCTACGAGGTTCGCCGACGAGCCCGAGTTGACCGTGATGAGGTGCTTGACGCCAATGAACGCAGCGAGCTTCTTCTCAAATTCGGCGTTGAAGCGTCCGGTCGTTAGCCAGCCGTCGAGAGACGCTTCAACCATGTTCTTGAGTTCAGCGGCATCGAGTAATTTGCCGGACGGCGGCACCACGCTCACACCGGGCAAGAAGGGTTCGGGAGCCAATGCGACTGCGGCGTACTGTTCTACCAGCGCAGAGATTTGCTCGCGAAGGGCTTGGGTTTTGGCGTTTTGCATAACTTGAAATCTGCCGATTCTGATGTTGTATAAAGCGGGGCTGATCAACGTTCGCGGGTCAATCGAGCCGACGTCAGCGAGCACTTTCTTTGACTTGCGCGAGGTAATCTGCAACCGCTGGTAGCGTGTCGCGGAAATTCAGGCCGTCCAGCGCCGGCGTACGCTCGAACAAAAATTCATAGTTGTCGTTGACTGGTCCGGGCAAGGCGCCGATTTTCAGCAGATCGAGACGATCTTGCGCCTCAAAAATGTAGGTGGCCAGGTTTTTCAGCATGACCGGCATGCCATGGCTTAGCTCGACCGAGCCGCTGGCGTGCGAATCTGCGAGCCGGAAGATTGCCGCAACTTCGTCATCAATATGATGGTACTCCCGTAACTGCATGCCGGGCGTCATCCTGAATTCGGCGTTCCTGTCGATAGCCTGCAGGATTTGACCGAGAAACATGAAGGGGTCCGGCGCCCGCCCCCCAAACAAGGTATGCAGGCGTATGTGCAAGCCGAACCGGCTCGTCGCGCAAAATTCCTCGACAAAACGACCTAGTTTCGTTTTACTCCAATAGTAGGGATTAAGCCCTTTGTCGTCGACCACTTTTTCCATGACCGTACCGAAGGTAATGACTCGCGCCCCGGTTCGTGTTGCACCCTGAACCACATTTTTCGCCAGTGAAAAATTGATGCGTTCGTGCTCGTCATGTGGGCGACCAGGATCAATGATGCCTGTGGCAACGTAGACCACGCTGTCTTCGGCGGCGTGCCGGCTTTCGAAAAAGCGCGCGGCCTCGTCAGCGCCGTCGTCGCGCCACCACTCCGAGTAAATCGAATGATCGGGCGCTTCGACGCGGGCCGGGTCTTGCGAGGCGTGTATAGCGTGGCCAAGGCGACCCCGGGCTCCCAGGATAAAAATCATCGGATTTGCGCTTCCTGACATCGCATGTTGGTTTTGAGATTTCGCATCGTTCGATCAGTGCCGGATCATTGTTTGATAGTGGTCGATTTGCGCCAGAGTGGTTTCGCGGATGTCCGCGCCTTCACCGCGCCGCCGGGCCCAGACGACAATCATGTGCAGGGCCGTCTCGAGATTGAGCAATGGACGCCAGCTCAGCCGACCGACTGCTTTGGAAATGTCGAGCTTGAGATAATTGGCTTCGTGAGGCTGCTCGGTTGCGTCAATCTTCCAACGTGCGTTGCCACCCCAGAGTTCGGCCATGCAGCTTACGATCACGCCGACCGGCCGCGCGTCTTCATCTTTCGGGCCAAAATTCCAGGCCTCGGCGCAGGCGGGACCGTTGTCGTAAAGACGTTCGGCGAGCGTTAGGTAGCCGCGCAGCGGTTCAAGCACGTGCTGCCACGGACGTATGGCGTTCGGGTTGCGGATATCGACGACCCGGCCCTGTTCGAACGCAGCAAGAATGTCGGGAATCAGGCGATCCTTGGCCCAGTCACCGCCGCCAATGACATTGCCGGCGCGCGCTGTGGCCAGCGCAACGCCATGCTGGGCATGGGTCTGCGCGCTGAAGAACGATGCCCGATAGGACGCGCTGACAAGTTCAGCGCAACCCTTGCTGTTGCTATAGGGGTCATGCCCACCCATCGGCTCGTTCTCACGGTAGCCCCAGAGCCATTCCCTGTTCTCGTAGCATTTGTCGGTCGTTATGTTGACGACGGCCTTGACGCCAGGCGTGTGGCGCACGGCTTCAAGCAGATTCACGGTTCCCATCACATTGACAGCGTAGGTTTCGACGGGTTCAACGTACGAGTGACGCACCAGCGACTGTGCCGCCATGTGGATCACGATCTGCGGGGCGGCCAGACGCATTGCCTCGCGTAGCGCGACGAGGTCGCGCACGTCACCGTGCAACGATGTCATGCCGTCGGCAACGCGAGCCGCCTCAAACAGGCTTGGCTCGGTCGGCGGCGCCAGTGAATAGCCAGTGACTTCGGCGCCCAGGCGCTGTAGCCACAAGGACAGCCAGCTCCCCTTGAAGCCGGTATGACCGGTCAGAAAGACACGCTTGCCGCGCCAGAATTCGGGCGTCATTTCCACACCTTCCAGGGAGCCTTGCCTGAGGCCCAGAGTTCCTCAAGGTAATTCTTGTCGCGAAGGGTGTCCATTGGCTGCCAGAAGCCGCCATGCTGGAACGCTGCAAGTTGCCCTTCGTCAGCAAGCGACTCGAGCGGCTGCCGCTCCCAGGTGCAATTGTCGCCGTCGAGATAGTCGAGAACGGCTGGCGACAGCACAAAAAAGCCGCCGTTAATCATGCCACCGTCGCCCTTGGGCTTTTCCTTGAAGCTGCGCACCTTGTCGCCCTCGAAGTCAAGCGCGCCGAACCGTCCTGGCGGCAGGGTTGCGGTCAGGGTCGCCTTGACGCCTTGCTCCTTATGAAACGCGAGCAGCGCGGTGATGTCGACATCGCCGACACCGTCGCCGTAGGTGAAGCAGAAGGCTTCTTCGTCCTTGACATACGATGCGACCCGGCCGAGCCGGCCGCCGGTCATGGTGTCTTCGCCGGTGTCGATCAGGGTAACGCGCCAGGGTTCGGCACTGCGCTGATGCACTTCCATGCTGTTCTTGCTCATGTCGAAGGTGACGTCGGACATGTGCAGGAAGTAATTCGCGAAGTACTCCTTGATCATGTAGCCTTTGTAACCGCAGCAGATCACGAAATCGTTCACGCCATGGGCGGAATAAATCTTCAGGATGTGCCAGAGGATGGGTTTGCCGCCGATCTCGATCATGGGTTTCGGCCGCGAAGATGTTTCCTCGGAAATGCGCGTTCCTAGGCCGCCGGCAAGAATGACTGCTTTCATGTTTTTCCTTGGGTTCGGTTATCCAAAGGCGCCATCTTGGAAGTGACGTCGTTTGCGAAAAAAGCGATCAAGACAGCCGGACCGTGCGAAGGGTCTCCGGCTTGCACGGACGGCCACTCTGAGTGGCACAAGATTTGAAGATCACACAAAGTTCAATCCTTTCGGCTCCAGCTTTCCCAGACGAACTCGTAGTTCCAGGCTTCGTCGTGGGTTTTTGCCAGATCGTTGCGGATGAGCTCACGACGGGACACCGCTTTGTCTATGAAATTGTGGAACTGGACCTGCAGGTGGCGAATCCGACGAATGTCTTCGGAGGCGATCAACGCAGGAATCACATCAAACTCGCCGCCCTCGATATTGATCTTCATCAAATCGATCTGCGCAATTTCCAGTTCTTTGATGCAATTGACCACCGACCTGACTTCCACCCGCTGAACGGCGCCGGTCGCATGCGGTGAATCGAAGCTTGACGCATTGTCGGCCAAGCCAATATTGAAGAATCCGTCGCTGGAAGACAGTCCATAGTTCAAACAGACGATTTTGGGATTACCCAGAAAGCGTGCTACGCACTGCTGATGAAACTCCGCAACAGGCTCAAAAATATAGACGGTGCAGCCGTAGCGTTTGTGGATTTCGGCGGCGAAATCGCCCAGGTATCCTCCAATATCGAAAACGACACTTTGCGCATTCAGTGCGTAGTTCAGGCGCAAGGTCTCATCCCCCCGGTCGCTGAACCAACGTTCAACTTCAATCAAGAATGGTTCCCGTTTGATGTGGCGACGGTACATCAGCCCCAGACGGGTTTTGATTTTGGAAACCAATGACATTGGTGTTCTCATGCGTTAGAGGTTTTTGAGCGTTGTGACTGCGTCGGCAATCGAGTAGTGATGGTTGCCAACAAACAGGCCGTTACTGTCGATATGCTCGGCGTTCTTCAGCTCACCGAAGACTTCCGAGTCGAAATATTTGACGACTTCATTCTTGGCGAAATTGCCTGCAACGATAGGTCGTACTTCGAACCCAAGGTCGTTAAGCTTGGCGACCAGTGCTTCGCGTGTGAGGTCGACACCAGGCCGGATCACGAGGCTGAAACCGAACCAGCTGCTATTGCCAATCTCCTTCTGGATCAGCACGGTAGGGTGGTCGCGCATAACCGATTGCAGCAATGCTGCGTTTTTACGTCGTTCGGCAACGAGCATTGGCAATTTTTTGACCTGCTCGATGCCGAGTGCACCCGACATTTCGAGTGGCCGTACGTTGTAGCCGGGCAGGACGAAGCGAAACGACTCTTTGAACGGATCGTCGCTTTTTTCGCCGCAGACATGGTTGAACTTCGGGAGATTGCGGGTCCAGCCGTGCGCGCGCAACGACAGCAAAATGTGGTGCAACTCCTCGTCATCGGTGCTGATCAGGCCACCTTCCATCGTCGAGATGTGATGTGAAAAGAATGAGCTGTAACTGCCCATCAGGCCGAAAGTGCCGGCTTGCTTGCCTTCGAAGGTTGCGCCGAGCGACTCGCAGTTGTCTTCGATCAGCGTGATCTTCTTGTCGCCGATGATGGATTTGATGCGCGCGAAGTTGTTCGGGTTGCCGAGCAGGTTGACGGCCATGATCAGGCGGGTGTTACCGGTGACGGCTTTTTCCAGTGCATCGAGGTCGTAGTTCAAGGTTTCGAGATCGATATCGACGAATTTGATCTTCAGGCCGTACTGGTATAGCGGGTAATAGGTTGTGCTCCAGGATACGGCGGGCACGATCACTTCGTCGCCCGGTTTGAGAGCAATCGCGTCATTCTTGGAATAGAAAAGCGCCGCGACCATTAACAGGTTGGCCGACGAACCGGAATTCACCATCACGCAATGCTTGACACCGAGGTAGCTTGCGAATTGTTTTTCGAATTCGAACACCTTGGGTCCCATGGTGAACATGCCCGAGGTGATGACCTCTTGCAGTGCAGCGTATTCAGCCTGGTCCCAGGTGGCGGTGGCGAGAGGGTATTTGTGGCTCATGCTTGGCTATCCTGCAAATAAAATTGATAAGTTTTTTCAATGCCTTGATTCAACAACGTCGACGCTCGCCAACCCCAGGCGCGCTGCCTCTCAATGTCGACAAGTTTTTGTTTCATGCCGACCGGCTTGCTTGTGTCATGTACAAACTCGCCGCTCCAGCCAACGACTTCGGCGGCAGCACGGTAGTAGTCGTTGATGCTGTGGTCGTGGCCGAGGCCGACATTGAGCAGCCCCGGTAGCTTGTCGAAATCGGACAGCGCATGCAGCACGGCGTCGGCCAGATCACCTGCATACATGAACTCGCGGCGTGCCGTGCCGTCACCCCATATCTCGACGCTCGGCAGGCCGCCAGCCTTGGCCTGATGGACCTTGTGGATGATCGCAGGGATCAGGTGGGAGTGCTTCGGGTCGAATTTGTCGTGCCGGCCGTACAGGTTGCACGGAATCAGCGTCTTGTACTGGTTGACCGGTGTTTCGCGGGTGATGTATTCGCACAGCCGGGTCGCGAAGATCTTGGCGATCGCATAGCCCTCGTTGGTCGGCTCTAGTTCGCCGCGCAGAATCAATTCCTCGCCGAGCGGGTTCTGCGCTTCGCGTGGGTACATGCAGGAGCTCGCGAGGTTCAGCAGCCTGGTAACGCCGGCCTCGCGCGCCGCCATGATCACATTGCGACCGAGGTCTACGTTCACCACGAGAAAATCGACAGGGTGCGCGATATTCGCCTGAATGCCGCCGACCAGTCCGGCGCAGTGAATTACAGCATCGGGCCGGACATCTGCGACGAAGCGGCGCGTCGCCTCGAAGTCGGCCAGGTTCAGTTCCCGACTGCCAGGCGCGACAAAATCCCAGTTGCCCGCGAGCGGGTGCTCGAGGATATTGCGGCCGACCATGCCGCCGCCGCCGGTCAGGAAAACACGGGGTTTGGCCACGTTTAGCCCTGGTTGCGCAAGGCCTTGTGGCCGTGCGCCTTGACCTGCAAATCGAACTCGGCCTGTGTCATGTCGACTTTGGCCATTTCGGCGACCAGTTCTGCGAAGCTGATTTTCGGAACCCAGCCGAGTTTTTCGCGTGCCTTGGTCGCATCACCGAGCAGCGTTTCAACCTCGGTCGGACGGAAGTAACGCGGATCGACCGACACGATGCATTTGCCGGTGGCAGCGTCATAGCCTTTCTCGTTCTCGTCGTGGCCTTCCCAGCGGATCTGCATGCCGTATTCCCGGGCAGTCGCCTCGACGAAATCACGCACGCTGTATTGCACACCGGTGGCAATCACGAAGTCTTCGGGTTTGTCCTGCTGAAGCATGAGCCATTGCATTTCGACATAGTCCTTGGCGTGGCCCCAGTCCCGTTTGGCATCCATGTTGCCCAGATAGAGGCAGTCCTGGATGCCCAGCTTGATGCGGGCGAGTGCGCGCGTGATCTTGCGCGTCACAAAGGTTTCGCCGCGGACCGGGCTTTCGTGGTTGAACAGGATGCCGTTGCAGGCATAGATGCCGTAGGCTTCCCGGTAGTTGATTGTGATCCAGTAGGCGTAGAGCTTGGCAACCGCATAGGGGCTGCGGGGGTAGAACGGCGTAGTTTCTTTTTGCGGGATTTCCTGCACCAAGCCATAGAGTTCGGAAGTCGAAGCCTGGTAGAAGCGGGTGGTCTTCTCAAGTCCGAGAATGCGCATTGCTTCGAGGACGCGCAAGGCGCCCAGGCCATCGCTGTTGGCTGTGTACTCCGGCTCTTCAAAACTCACGGCGACATGGCTTTGCGCGGCCAGGTTGTAGATTTCGTCCGGCTGGGTTTGCTGGATGATGCGGGTCAGGCTCGACGAGTCGGTCATGTCGCCGTGGTGCAGCACAAAGCGCTGGTTGGCTTCGTGCGGGTCCTGGAACAAATGGTCGATTCGATCCGTATTGAAGAGCGACGTGCGGCGTTTGATGCCGTGCACGATATAGCCCTTGTTCAGCAGAAACTCCGCCAGGTAGGAACCGTCCTGGCCGGTGATGCCGGTGATGAGTGCTGTTTTCATTGTTTATGCCCTGCCATAGTTGTCGGTAAATCGCACGATATCGTCCTCGCCCAGGTAGCTGCCGGACTGGACTTCGATCATTTCCAGATCGGTTTTTCCTGGATTTTCCAGGCGGTGAGTTTCGCCGATCGGAATGTAAGTGGACTGGTTTTCGGTGAGGAGAAAGGTGGCCTCGCCTTTGGTGACCAGTGCGGTGCCGGAAACCACGATCCAGTGTTCGGCCCGGTGATGGTGTTTTTGCAGACTCAACGACGCGCCGGGCTTGACCATGATGCGTTTGACCTGGAATCGGGCGCCGCGGTCAATGCTGTCATACCAGCCCCAGGGCCTCGCTACCTTGCGGTGCAGACTCGCTTCCGGGCTTTGGCGCGTTTCGAGCTGGGAAACCACGCTCTTGACCTGCTCCACGTGGCTGCTCGCGGCGACAAGCAACGCGTCGGGCGTGTCAATCACCAGAAGGTCCTCGGTGCCAAGTGTCACCACGGTGCGATGCGGCGCGTGAATATAGGTGCGTTTGCTGTGCAGCGCCATGCCGTTGCCGTCGATGCGATTGCCGTCGTCGTCCGGCGCCGTGAGCCCGGCGACGGCATTCCAGCTGCCGACGTCACTCCAGGCTCCCGCAAATGGCACGACAGCGACAGCGCCGTGGCGCTCGAGCACTGCGTAGTCGATACTTTCGGCGCGCACAGCACCGAATGCCGCTGCGTCGGGCCGCACGAACTGCTGGTCCTCTCCGACCGCTGACACAGCCAGCCGGCAGCCTTGCAGAATGTCGGGCGCGTGTTGTTCCAGGGCCGCGATCAGTGTGTCGGCGCGCGTCAGGAAGATACCGGCGTTCCAGAGCGTGTCACCCTGCAATATCAGTGCCTGGGCTTTTTCTGCGTCGGGTTTTTCAATAAAACGCGCGACTTTGGCGCTACCGTCGCCGCGCGCCGCGCCTTGCTGGATATAACCGTAGGCTGTTGCCGGAAAAGCCGGCACCACGCCAAAAGTCACGATCTCACCGCTCAGCGCCGCCGCCAGGCCCTGGCCCACCATGGCTGAAAAGGCCCCAACATCGGGGATATGGTGATCCGAAGGGCAAAACAGCAGGACTTGACCGGGTTTGGCGAGCAGCGCCGCGAGCGCCATCGCAGGCGCAGTGTTGCGCCCGGTGGGTTCCAGCACAATCCGGCCCTTGACGCGTGCTGCCTGCATGGCTTCACTGACGAGGAATCGGTGTTCTTCCGAGGCGACGCAGATCACATCGGGCGTGGTTGCGCTGTCTCCGTTGACGTGTGCCACCCGCTCCAGGGTCAGCTGCAGCAGGCTTTTACCGCCGATCAGCGGGACGAACTGTTTCGGGAAGCTTTTCCGCGACAGCGGCCAAAGCCGTGTGCCTGCGCCGCCGCAGAGGATGACAGGCGTGATGGTGACGGTTTCAGTCATGGTTGTGATCAGTGCTGGTTTTTGCCTGGGTGACTTCGACTTTGAGGTTTTCGATTTCAACCTTGAGGTTTTCGTACTCCGCCAACTTGCGTTCGAGAAAGCGCAAGGTCAGGCCGGCCTTCTCGGAAATGCCGTTCGGCGTCAACAAATAGGCGTAAGCCAGCTTCTTTTCGCTGCGGCTGAAGCTTTGCATCTTGATGAAGCCCTTGTCGAGCAGCGCTTTCAGGCAATAGTTGGTTTTGCCCAGGCTAACGCCCAGCGCATTGGCGAGATCGCGCTGGTTCATATGAGGATTGGCCTCCAGCAGGCGCAGTACCCGCAGGTGGTTTTCTTCCTGAAGTGAAGAATTCAGCAAATGGATGATTCAGCTGTTCAATGAGTGAACAGGATATTACCACTGCTGCCGCATGGGTAGAACACCGGTGTGAGGGATTATTTACACCCGTTGCGGCAGGTCCTGTCAGGGCTGTGAGGAAAGTGCAAGGGGCGGGCCGGGGGTATGCGCTGATAATTGCGGCAAATAAAGCGGGGGCCCCATGGTATTTCTGGTTTGTCTGAGTTTCACTGTGTCGCTAATCGCCTCCATGCTGGTTATCCGCATGGCGCGTGAGCATGCCAGCCGATACGATGTGAGCAAACCGCAGCGGTTCCATGCGGGAAACATACCGCGCGTCGGCGGCATCGGGATACTGCTGGGCTTATTGGCTGGCTTGCTTGCCGGCGTGATAGCCGAAACGACCGCCAGCCGGGTAAATGTGCCCATGACCTGGCATACCGCCTTGCAATTGGTGGTGGTCCTGCTGCCAGCCGTGCTGGGCGGCGTTTATGAAGATCTCACGCAGCGGCTGACGGTGCGTTACCGCCTGTTGCTGACGGGGCTGTCCGCAGCGCTGGCGTGCAGCCTGTTCGGGCTGGCGTTACCGCGGCTCGGCGTGCCTGGGATCGACATGCTGCTGCTGTCTTTTCCCTGGGTCGGCGTTGCCTTGGCTTTTTTCGCGTTCTGCGGCTTGCCGCACGCGTTCAATATCATTGATGGCTACAACGGCCTGGCGGGTACCGTCGCGTCGCTCATCTGCCTGGCAATCGCCTATGTCGCGCTTCAGCTTGGTGACCGTCAGCTGGCTGCCATCGTTGTATGCCTGGCAGGTGCGACCATGGGTTTTCTCATGTGGAACTACCCCCGTGGCCTGATTTTTGCGGGGGATGGGGGCGCCTATCTCTGGGGTGTTGTGATCGCGCTCGCCTGCATATTGTTGGTGCAGCGCCACCAGATGGTTTCGCCGTGGTTTCCGATGCTGTTGATCATTTATCCGGTCTGGGAGACTGTTTTTTCGATCTACCGAAAGCTGGCGCGCGGCGGATCGCCCGGGGTGGCTGATGCGCTGCATTTCCATCAGCTGATCTACCGCCGCCTGGTGCGTGGTGTGTTCCACGATGACGAGTCGCGGCGCATGTTGATGCGCAACAACCGGACGTCACCTTATCTCTGGAGCTTTACCTTGCTGACGGTGGTGCCGGCAGTGCTGTTCTGGCGTGAGACCTCGATCCTCATGATGTTTTGCGCGCTGTTTGTGTTGACGTATGTCGGTTTTTATATCGCGATCATCCGTTTCAAGGTTCCGCGCTGGCTGCGTCGCTGAGGCCGGCACGCTGGCCGCAGTGATGCGGCACAATTCGGGCAATATTTCCCGGCAATACCTGCTCCCTGTGTTCCTGTTCCCTGTTTCATCCTGACAAGGCCCCGCGAATGACCACCAATACCGCCAACGACCCAGACCTCTCCCATGTAGGCCCGCGCGACAAGGCCGAGATCCTGGCCCAGGCGCTGCCTTACATCCGCAAGTTTCACGGCAAGACCCTGGTCATCAAATATGGCGGCAATGCCATGACGGACCCGGCCCTGCAGGCAGATTTTGCGGAGGACGTGGTTCTGCTCAAGCTGGTCGGCATGAATCCGGTGGTGGTGCACGGCGGGGGCCCGCAAATCGAGGCGGCGCTGAACCGCCTGGGCAAAAAGGGGCATTTCATCCAGGGTATGCGCGTCACCGACGAAGAGACCATGGAAGTCGTGGAGTGGGTGCTGGCCGGCCAGGTGCAGCAGGACATCGTCGGCCTGATCAACCAGGCCGGTGGCAAGGCCGTGGGCCTGACGGGCCGCGATGGCGGATTGATCCGTGCGCAAAAGCTCAAGATGGTCGACAAGGATGACCCGACGAAGGAGCACGACATCGGCTTTGTGGGTGACATCGTCAGCATTGACCCGAGCGTGGTCAAGGCGCTGCAGGACGATGCCTTCATTCCGGTGATCAGCCCGATCGGGTTTGGCGAGGAAAACGAGAGCTACAACATCAATGCCGACGTGGTGGCGGGCAAGCTGGCCACTGTGCTGAAGGCCGAGAAACTGGTGCTGCTCACCAACACCCCCGGCGTGCTGAACAAGGCCGGGGAGCTGCTGACTGACCTGAGCGCCCGCGAAATCGACGAGCTGTTTGCCGACGGAACGATTTCCGGCGGCATGCTGCCCAAAATCGAAGGCGCGCTGGACGCGGCCAAAAGCGGCGTGAATTCTGTCCACATCATCGACGGCCGGGTGCCGCATGCCATGCTGCTGGAAATCCTGACCGACCAGGCCTACGGGACCATGATCCGCTCGCACTGATCCAGGCGTTCCTGGCGGCCCAAGGCTGTCCGGATGGGCGGCGCCCTTATTTTGATGAAATTGGTCGCCAGGGTATAAGGGGTGTGCGCAAGCTGCTATAAAAAATATAGCAAATATGGGCATTTCCTTTGCCGTCAGGGTGGCGACAGTGCCGGTCTGGCAGACTGGCAGCCGATACCGGGCCAAAAACAAGACCAAAAACCAAAACAGGCAGCGGCACCGGTTTTTTCCTGAATTGACACTCCTCAGGCGGGGTCAATTGGCATTGGCGACGAAACGGACAATTCGTTATGCGACTCCTGTTGGTTGAAGACGACGTGATGGTGGCCAGCGGCATCAAGCTGGGGCTCAGTGACGCCGGCTACGCCGTCGACTGGGTCGGCAGTGCCGAACGCGCGGAGGAAGTGTTACAGGGTGAGACCTTCGATGCGGCGATCATCGACATCGGGCTGCCGCGCATTGACGGGCTGGAACTGACGCGCCGCCTGCGCCGCGGCGGAATGGCCATGCCAGTGCTCATCCTGACGGCCCGCGACGCGCTGCAGGACCGTGTCCAGGGGCTGGATCTGGGGGCGGATGACTACATGGTCAAGCCGTTTGAGCTGCCCGAGTTGCTGGCGCGCCTGCGCGCACTGCTGCGCCGCTCCCAGGCCGCCACCAGCGCCACACTGAGTTTTGGAGCGCTGGAACTGGACACGGCCAACCGCGAGGCGCGCGCCAACGGCCAGCTGATAGAGCTCGGACCGCGCGAATGGACGGTGATGGAGTATTTGCTGATCCACGCGCCCAAGCCGGCCAGCAAAGACAAGCTGCTGCAGGCCATGACGGGGTGGGACAAGGAAATCACGCCCAATGCCATTGAGGTGTACATCTCGCGTTTGCGCGGCAAGCTGGAGCCGCACGGCATAGCCGTACGCTCCATTCGCGGCTTTGGCTACCGGCTGGAGCTGGTGGAAGTTTCCCCGGGGATGCCGTCCAGCGCTGGCGCTGAATAGGCAGCGCAGGCATGAACCCTTTCGGCCAGTCCTGGGCCGTCCGCCTGAAAAACCGCCTGCGTACGCTGGCTGCGCGCACGGGCGGCAACGCGTTCGTGCCTGCCGCCATGAAGTCCGGCCTGCAGCGCCGGCTGCTCCTGCTGCTGCTTTTCCCGCTGGGGACTTTTGCGCTGGTGAGTATTTATTTTGACTACCAGACGGCCGGCGATGTCGCCCTGCAAAAAGATCAGCAGCTGCTCCGGCTGATTCCCCTGCTGGCCGATTCGGTTGTGGCGCCGGGCGCCACCCCGGAAAGTGCGCCGGTGCTGCTGATGGCCCCCGCCGTGGATGATTTCCTCAAGGGCCGGCCTGGCTTTGCCGGCTTTCGCCTCGCCGATGCCGAAGGCGACTTTCTGGCCGGTGAGCCCTGGATTCCCGAACTGCTGCCGGCCACGCACGAGCCGGAATTCCACAGCATCGAATACAACGGCGTGACCTACCGGATTGCCGCGCAGCGCATGAAGACTGCGGTGGGTGAGCTGATCGTCCAGCTGGCGGATGGATCCGACCCGCGCCAGCAATGGGTACGCTCCGTGCTGTTCAAGGTGCTGCTGCCCAATCTGATCCTGGTTGTGGCGGCTGGTTTTGCCGTCAACTGGGCCGTCACGCGGGCACTCAAGCCGTTGATTGAGCTCAAGGACGCGGTGGAGCGCCGCAACCCGCGCGACTTGAGTGCCATCGACCCGATGGCTACGCCGGCCGAGGTGCAGCCGCTGGTGAGTGCCTTGAACCGCCTTTTTGGCCTGGTGAACGACCAGGCGGAGGGGCAGCGGCGGTTTGTGGCTGATGCCGCGCACCAACTGCGCACGCCTCTGGCCGGGCTGCAGGCCCAGGTCGAGGCCTGGGCGCAAGCGGCCAAGGTGGCCCAGGCGGCAGGCTCGGACGGGGCGGTGACCTTGTCGGCCGAAAAAATCATCAAGCTGCGCAATGCCACACGCCGGACGTCGCAGCTGGCCAACCAGCTGCTGGCGCTCTCGCGCGCCGACGCGTCAGCCGCCGGCGCCCAGCCCATGCAACGGGTAGACCTGAAAGACCTCTGCGAATCCATCCTGCCCCTGCATCTGGATGCCGCCATGCGCAAGGGCATTGACCTGGGGCTGGAAACCCAGCCTGCACAGGTCAGTGGTTACGAGTGGCTGCTGCGCGAGCTGCTGGGTAATCTGGTGGACAACGCCGTCAAATACACACCGCCCGGCGGCACGGTCACGATCCGCTGTGGCCCGACGGCAGGCTTCGAAGCGCCGGACACGCCAAAACAGCCGGGTCCTGGTGGCGCTGCCGCCGAACACCGGCGCTGGGGCGTTTTCCTGGAAGTCGAAGACGACGGCCCCGGCATAGCCCCGGACGAGCGCAGCATGGCGTTGCAGCGCTTTTACCGGGTGCAGGGGACGGCGGGCGAGGGCAATGGCCTGGGCCTGGCCATTGCCAGCGAAATCGCGCGGGTTCACCATTCGCAGCTGGAGCTGGATCACACCGGGACTGGCCCAGCCGGACCGTACGGATTACGGGTTCGATTGAGTTTGTAGCTCGCCCACCACAGTAAGCGCTTGCTGTTACGGAACAGAACGTTGCGCCTTCGCCTCATGGGCGAAAACCCGGGCATGGTGAGAGACGAACTGTCACTTGGCTGTGCGAGAATCAATTGCAACGATTCCCGGTTTTTTGAAACATTTCCTACTTCATCGCCTATGTCCGACTTAGCGTCTGAATCCGAACTGAGCCCGCACGCCACGCCAGCCGAGCCTGCGGTGCGCAAGCGCCCCAAACCGGGTGAGCGCCGGGTCCAGATTCTGCAGGCGCTGGCCACCATGCTGGAGCAGCCGGGCGCCGAGCGCATCACCACATCGGCCCTGGCAGCCAAGCTGGATGTGAGCGAAGCCGCCCTTTACCGCCATTTCGCCAGCAAGGCGCAGATGTTCGAGGGCCTGATCGAATTCATCGAGCAAAGCGTCTTCACACTGATCAATCAGATTGGTGAACGTGAACCTGACCATTCAGCCCGTACCCGCAAGCTGGTGGTCATGATCCTGCAGTTTGCCGAAAAGAACCCCGGCATGACGCGTGTCATGGTGGGCGATGCGCTGGTGTTTGAAAACGACCGCCTGCAAGAGCGCATGAACCAGTTCTTCGACAAGCTCGAGTCCAGCCTCAAGCAAAGCCTGCGCGACGCTGCGGCCGCCAGCGGCGCGGCGACTCCCACGGTCGACGCCCAGGTGCGCGCCTCGGTCATCGTTGCCTTCATGGTCGGCCGCCTGCAGCGCTTTGCCCGCTCCGGCTTCAAGCGCCTGCCGTCCGAGCACCTCGAAGCCAGCCTCGCGACTATATTGGGCTAACCCCTATCGGACGCGCACTTCGTGTCGCGCCTTTTCCCCTTTCAGGGGACGGGCGCCTTGGCGCCGGCAAAGCCGGACCCCGGCCCCCACTGGAAAAGAACAGTCCTTAGCTGGCCTCCCCGGGGGCATGTCAGTTGGGGCCGCGGAACGGGCTTTGCCCGGCCGCAGGCGCCGTCCCCTGCAAGGGGAGGGGGCGCTACACGAAGTGAGCGCCAGCAGGGGTGAGCCAGTTCACCAATTCCAGAGGGTGCCGTCGTGCTGCAACCGGTTCACCGGCAGGTAGGCGCGCTGGTACGGGTATTTCGCGGCGAGCTTCTCGTCGATTTCCACGCCATGGCCCGGCGTTTCGCCGCAGTGCATAAAGCCTTTGTCAAAACGATAGCTGTGCGGAAACACCTCATCGGTCTGCTCGGTGTGGCGCATGTATTCCTGCACGCCGAAATTGGGCACCCATGTATCGAAGTGCAGCGCTGCGCCCATGCAGACCGGTGACAAATCGGTCGCGCCGTGGCAGCCCGTGCGTACCTGGTACATCGCCGCAAAGTCGGCAATGCGCCGCAGGTGGGTGATGCCGCCGGCATGCACCACCGTCGCGCGGATGTAGTCGATCAGCTGGTTCTGAATCAGGTCCTTGCAGTCCCAGATGGTGTTGAAAATCTCGCCCACGGCCAGCGGTGTGGTCGTGTGCTGGCGGATCAGGCGAAAAGCCTCCTGGTTTTCGGCCGGCGTCGCGTCTTCGATCCAGAACAGGTGATAGGGCTCCAGTGATTTTCCCAGCCGGCCCGCCTCGATCGGCGTCAGGCGGTGATGCACGTCGTGCAGCAAATGAATGTCCGGCCCGACGGCGGTACGCACTGCGTCGAACAACTTCGGGGTGTGCAGCAGGTATTTTTCGCTGCTCCAGTCGTGTTCGCTGGGCAGGTCAGCGTCAGCCGGTTCGTAAAACAGCGTGCCCTTGCCGACGCCATAAACCTTGTCCAGGCCCGGCACGCCGCTCTGCGCGCGTATGGCCTGATAGCCCATCTCCTTGTAGCGCAACACCTCTTCCACGGTCTGCGCAATGTCTTTCCCATTGGCATGCCCATAGACCATCACACCGGTGCGGCTCTTTCCGCCCAGCAGCTGGTACAGCGGCATGTTGGCGGCCTTGGCCTTGATGTCCCAGAGGGCGGTGTCGACTGCGGCGATCGCGCTCATGGTGACCGGGCCGCGCCGCCAGTAAGCGCCCTTGTACAGGTACTGCCAGATGTCCTCGATCTGGTGTGCATCGCGTCCGATCAGGCAGGGGATGACATGCTCGGTCAGGTAGCTCACGACAGACAGCTCGCGCCCGTTGAGCGTTGCGTCGCCGATGCCGGTCAGGCCTTCGTCGGTTTCTATTTTCAGGGTAACGAAATTGCGGCCGGGGCTGCAGACGATGACGCGGGCGTTGGTGATTTTCATGGTGTTCAGATGGGGTGGGAGTGAAGTTGGTCCAGGGCGGCCAGCATGCCGCGCTGGTTGATCTGGGCCAGCCAGTGGGTCATGCGGGCCAGCCAGCGCGCTTGCTGCGGCAGGGCCTCACCCCAGATGGCCGGCAGCGTACCCAGGGCTTGCACTGTCGCTGCAGCGTCACCGGAACGGTCAAGCGCGAGAGCTTTCAGCGTTTCGGCCATCGGGTCGTTTATGGCGTAGGGCTGCCCCTGCTCGTCGATGCCGCGCAGATAACGCATCCAGGCCGCTGCCGCAAAGGCCAGCCGTTCCACGGGCTGGTTCGCACGCAGGGCATCAATCACCGAAGGTACCCAGCGATATGGAATTTTCTGCGAGCTGTCAGTGGCGATCTGGTGCACCCTGTGCTGCAACTCGGGGTTGGCAAAACGTGCCAGCAGCGCGTCGCGGTAGGCGGGCCAGTCCGGGCGGCTGAGCTGCGGGCCGATCTCCTGCGTCATCAGGCCGTGGATGAAGCGATGCACCGCCGGCTGGGCGATGCAGTCGCTGACGACGGGCCAGCCCGCTACCGCGCCCATGCAGGCCATGGCCGTGTGGCTGCCGTTGAGCATGCGCAATTTGGCTTCTTCAAACGGCGCCACGTCGTCCACCACCGTGACGCCCGCAGCGGCCAGCACGTCGCCGTCCGCAGGATCGGCAAAGCGGCGTTCAATCACCCATTCCCAGAATGCTTCGGTGCCCAGTGCAGCCTGGTCGGTCACGCCGAGCGCCTGCCCGGCAGCCGCCAGGCGCTCGCCGGTTGCGGCCGGCACGATGCGGTCCACCATGCTGTTCGGGAAGGCGCAGGCGGTGCCGATCCATTGCGCCAGCGCCGGATTTTCCTTTTGTGCGGCATCGATGCACAAAGCCTGCAACTTGCGGCCGTTGTGTGCCAGGTTGTCGCAGGAAGCCAGCGTCAACCCGGGCAGGCCCGCTGTGCGGCGCGCCGTCAGGCCCTGCAGCAGCAGTCGGGCCAGTTCCGGGGCGTAGCCTTTTTCAGTGACTGTCAGCGTGACCCAGCGCGTGGATGGCGCGGCCAGTGCCTGCACCACCTGCGCCGGCTCGCGGGCGGCCACGCAGGTTTGCCAGATGGCGCCACCGACCTGCCACTGCACACCGGTGCTGCTGGCAACCTGCACGGCATGCAGGCCATCTTGCGCGGCCATGGCGTCGGCCAGCTCAGTGCTGCGCATGGCGACACCCAGCACACCCCAGCGCGCATCACCGCGCTGCAGCAGGGTATCGAACACCAGTGCCTGGTGCGCACGGTGGAAGGCACCCAGGCCCAGGTGCACCACGCCCACAGTGCCGCGGCGTGAGTAAGTGGGGACGCCGATGCCGCGCGTGGCGATTTCCGGCAAAGCGCGGGTGTTCAGCATCGCGCGCTCAGTCAAACTGCAGGCCGCCATTGAGGTCCAGCACCTCGCCGGTGATGAAGCCGCTCATCGGGTGGGCCAGGAACAGCACGCAGTGAGCGAACTCTTCGAGCTCGCAGAAACGGCCCACCGGTATCTTCTGGCGCAGCTCGGCTTGCCGCTCGGCACTGACCTGCTCGGTCAGCATCTGGGTCTTCACGAATGTCGGGGCCAGCGCGTTGCAGGTCACACCAAACGCGGCATATTCGCGGGCAAAGCTGAAGGTCAGCGAGATCACGCCGCCCTTGCTGGCCGCATAGGCTGGCAGCGGCGACAGCCCCCCGGTTTTGGCACCGTAGGACGATACGTTCACGATGCGGCCGAAACCACGCGCCTTCATGCCTGGCGCCACGCGCTGGCTGACGTAGAAGACACCGTCGAGGTTGATGCGCAGGGTCTTGTGCCAGAGCTCCGGCGTGGTCTGTTCGCAGTTGGCGTATTGCAGGAAGCCGGCGTTGTTGACGCAGACGTCGATGCGGCCAAAATGCGTTTCAATGGCGTCGCAAGCGGCGTGCACCTGGGCCTGCTCGCTCACGTCCATGGTGAAGCAGGCCAAACGGTCACCATACGCGGCAAGCTCGGCGGCCACACGTTCGGTGCCGAGGTCGGTGGCCGCCACTTTGTAGCCGGCGGCCAGCAGGGCACGCACCGTGGCCAGGCCCATGCCGGCGTTGGCGCCAGTGACAAGCGCAACCTGGTCTTGAATCGGTGGAGTCATGGTTTTTCGGTGAAATTGAGGATCATTTTGGCCGCTAGACCTTATAGAGACTGCGCGAGCAGCTACTGATTTGATAGCGTTCGGTGCTCAGCCCGGCACACTTACACCGACCTTCTGGCCGGCTGCGACGATTTCGCGCCAGGTTTCGCCGTCCATTTCAATGCCGCCCTGTTCGCGTTCAAGCCGCGCACGGCGTTCCGGTTCACCGGCAATCTGCACAGCGTCCACACCGTCGGCCGGCGGGCTTTTGCGCAGCCACTCGACGAATGCCAGCGCTTCCATTTCCAGGGCCGACTGGGTGCCCAGCTTGCCCGGGTCAATCAGGATCGTGAGCATGCTGTTGTAGACCGCACGCACGCTCACTGTGGGGTGGTGCCAGGTGCCGCCGCCGGTGAGCGCGCCGCCCAGCAGCTCGCATGCCACCGCCAGGCCGTAGCCCTTGTGCTCGCCGAATGGCATGAGCGCGCCAAAAAAACCGTTCGGCTGCGGCACCACCACCACGCCGGGGTTGGTGGTGGGCTGGCCGTGTTCGTCGATCAGCAGGCCCGGCTGGACGGATTTGCCCTGGTTGTGCGCCACGCGCATTTTTCCCTGGGCCACGCGGCTGGTGGCGAAGTCCAGCACAAAGGGCGGGCTGTCCTTGAGTGGTATGCCTATGCAGCAGGGGTTGGTGCCGTAGCGGCCATCCGCGCCGCCCCAGGGGGCCACCACGGGCCGCGTCATGACGTTGACGAAGTGCAGCGACACCAGTCCCTGGGCCACGGCCATCTCGGCGAAATGGCCGATGCGCCCCAGATGGTGCGACTCGGCCAGCGCCATGATGCAGCTGCCATGGGTTTTGGCACGTGCCATGCCGAGCGCCATCGCCTGCTCGCCGATCGCCTGACCGTAACCGCGCTGGCCGTTCAGGCTGAGCAGCGAGCCGGTATCGAGCAGGGTTTTGACCTGGGCGTTGGGCGTCAGGCCACCTTCGAGCACCGCATCGACGTAGCGCGGAAGCATGCCGATGCCGTGCGAGTCATGGCCGCTCAGGTTGGCCATCACCAGGTTGGCGGCGATTTTTTCCGCTTCAGCGGCCGTGCTGCCGGCCGCTATAAAAATAGTAGCTGCTTGCGCCCGTAGATATTGGGCTTGAAGCACTTTTTGCATGTGAAAAGCCTTTACATCACCGCGCCGACTTGCCAGGGCACAAATTCGTTTTGTCCGTAGCCGTGCTTTTCGCTCTTGCTCGGTTCACCCGATGCGGTGGCCAGCACCATCTCGAAAATGCGCTGTCCCATCTCCTGCACCGTCACGCCGCTGTCGATGATCTCGCCGCAATTGATGTCCATGTCCTCTTCCTGCCGCTGCCACAGTGCCGAATTGGTGGCGAGCTTGAGCGAAGGCGAGGGCGCGCAGCCGTAAGCCGAACCGCGGCCGGTGGTAAAGCAGATGATGTTGGCGCCGCCGGCCACCTGGCCCGTGGCGCTGACCGGGTCGTAGCCCGGCGTGTCCATGTAGACGAAGCCGTGGTCCTTCACGGGTTCGGCGTATTCATAGACAGCCTCCAGGTTGGAGGTGCCGCCCTTGGCCACCGCACCCAGCGACTTTTCCAGGATGGTCGTGAGGCCGCCGGCCTTGTTGCCGGGCGACGGGTTGTTGTTCATTTCGCCTTCGTTGATCTGGGTGTAGTGCTCCCACCACTTGATGCGCGAGATCAGCTTTTCGGCGATGTCGGGGCGCACGGCGCGCCGCGTGAGCAAATGCTCGGCGCCGTAAATCTCGGGGGTTTCGCTGAGGATGGCGGTGCCGCCATGGGCCACCAGCAAGTCCACCGCCGCGCCCAGCGCCGGGTTGGCGCTGATGCCCGAGTAACCGTCGGAGCCGCCGCACTGCAGGCCGATGGTGATGTGCGCGGCGCTGCAGGGTTCGCGCTTGACGGCATTGGCCTGCGGCAGCATCTCCTTGATCATGGCGATGCCCTTGGCCACCGTCTTGGCCGTGCCACCCGTGTCCTGGATGCTGAAGACGCGCAGGGTTTCACCTTCGCGCAGGCTGCCGTGGGCCAGCCAGGCATTGATCTGGTTGGACTCGCAGCCCAGGCCCACCACCAACACGCCCGCGAAGTTGGGGTGCGTGGCGTAGCCGGTCAGCGTACGCTGCAGGATCTGCAGGCCCAGGCCGTCGCTGTCCATGCCGCAGCCGGTGCCATGCGTCAACGCCACCACGCCGTCGACGTTGGGAAAATCTTTCAGCGCTGCAGGGTTGTTCTGCCGCGAGAAATGGTCGGAAATCGCCCGCGCGGCGGTGGCCGAGCAGTTGACGCTCGAGAGAATCCCGATGTAGTTGCGCGTGGCCACGCGTCCGTCAGGCCGCTTGATACCCATGAAAGTCGCCTCGCGCCTGGCCGGTGCCGGTTTCACATCGGCGCCGAATGCGTAGTCGCGCGTAAAGTCGCCCTTGTCGGGGCCCATGTTGAGGTTGTGCGTATGCACGTGCTCGCCGGGCGCGATGGGTTTGCTGGCAAAACCGATGATCTGGTTGTAGCGCCGCACGGGCTCGCCCACGGCCAGCGCGCGCGTGGCGATCTTGTGGCCGGCCGGGATCAGGCCGCGTACGGTGATGTTTTCGACCTCGGTGCCGCCCACCAGCTGGGCTCGGGCAATCAGGACATCATCGGCGGGGTGAAGGCGAATAAACGGGGTCATGGTCTGAGTTTCTGTGCTTTTATCGGGGGGCCATCGCGGAACCGGCTTCGCCGGGCCGCAGGTAGCCCCCCTCGAGGGGGAGGCGCCGAAGGCGTCTCAGGGTGATTGTTTCACTTTCAATAAAACATCTTCGGCAACCAGAGTACCAATTTGGGGAAATAGGTGATGATGATCAGGCTGCCCAGCAGCGGGAACAGCCAGGGCAGGATGGCGATGGTGGTCCGTTCCACGGAAAGTTTGGCCACGCGGGCCAGCACAAACAACACCATGCCCATGGGCGGATGCAGCAGGCCGATCATCAAATTGAGCACCATCACCAGCCCGAAGTGGATCGGGTCCACGCCCAGCTGCGTGGCAATCGGCACCAGGATAGGCACCAGAATCGTGATGGCAGCGGTCGGCTCCAGGAAGCAGCCCACAAACAGCATCAGCAAATTGGCCAGCAGCAGGAAGACCCAGGCCTCCTTGGTGAAGTCCAGCACCCATTTGGCAATGTCGGTGGTCACGCCGGTGGCGGTGAGCATCCAGCCGAAGATCGATGCCGCGGCCACAATGAACAGCACGGTGGAGGTGGTCTCGACCGTATCAAGGCAGACCTTCACAAAGCTCTTGAAGGTCAGCGTGCGGTACCAGGCAAACCCGAGGATCAGCGCCCAGACGCAGGCGGCAATCGCGCCTTCCGTGGGGGTGAAGATGCCGGTGGTCATGCCGCCTATCAGCAGCACGGGCGTCATGATGGGCAACACGGCCTGGAAATTGAAGGCTTTGTCGGCCGCAAACAGCGCTACCAGTGCGACGGCCACAGTGATCTGCGGCGGAAAGTTCAGTTTGCCGATCAGCAGCCACAGCAGCAGCGGCCAGCCGATGACCACGGCGGTCTCCACCAGCGCCTTGTTCAGGCGGCTCCACGCGAAGGGGACATCGGCGCCCCAGTTGTTCTTGTGCGCGAAATAGGCCACTGTCAGCATCATCAGGATGGCCATCAGCAGGCCCGGGAGGATGCCCGCCAGAAACAGCGCACCGACGCTGACATTGGCCATCATGCCGTAGATCACAAAGGGCAGGCTGGGCGGAATGATGGGGCCCAGCGTGGCCGAGGCCGCCGTCACGCCCACGGCAAACTCGGTGCTGTAGCCGTGGTCCTTCATGGCCTTGATCTCGATGGTGCCGAGGCCGGCGGCATCGGCAATGGCGGTGCCGCTCATGCCGGCAAACACCACCGAGCCGACGACGTTGACGTGGCCCAGTCCGCCCTTCATCCAGCCGACCAGCGCCAGCGCGTAGTTGTAGATGCGGTTGGTGATGCCGGCGTTGTTCATCAGGTTGCCGGCCAGGATGAAGAACGGCACGGCCAGCAGCGGAAAACTGTCGATGCCGCTGACCATGCGGTGAACCACCACAAAGGGCGGCGAGCTGTTGGTGAACAGGATGTAGACCAGCGACGCCCCGGCCATGGCCATGGCCACCGGCAGGCCGCCGCTCATCAGGAAGAGAAAAATAACCTTCAACATTCAGCGGTCCTCCATCGTGGATTCAGGGCGTTCCAGCACGCTGTAGCCGCGCTGCAGGTGAATGCGCATGACCCAGACCGAGCGCACGGCCATGGCCGCAAACCCCACCAGGCAGACGCCGTACACCAGGTTCATCGGCAGGTCGATGATGGTCATCTTGTAGTTGCCCATCTTGTCCATCATTTGCCAGGTCAGCACGACCATGGCGCCCAGGAAGGCGATGCGCAGCACGTCGGTCAACAGGGCCATGCCCCGGGCCAGCCACGCGGGCATGAAGCGATAGAAGAAGTCGACCTGGATGTGGTTGTTCTTGGCCACGCCAATGGCGGCGCCGACGAAGACGGTGGCGATCAGCAGGTAGCGTGCGATTTCTTCCGTCCAGGCGGCGGAATCGTTCATTACATAACGCGTGAAGAACTGGTAGAAAACCGTCAGGCCCAACGCCCAGAAGAAAAACAGCGCCGCCCAGGCTTCAACGGGCGTGCCGGACAGGTCAACTGCTTCATCCGTGGCGTGGAACTCGCCGTCGTCGCCCATGACCTTGGGCAAGGCGTCAATGTCGGGAATGGAAGTCATGATGGTGGGGTAATGGGTAATGAGGCCCTTCCCTCCGATGGAGGAAAGGGCGGGAAGCCTTGGCCGGATGGGCAAGACTTACTTGATGGCCTGGATGCGGTCCCAATCCTTCTTGTCGTAGCCCATTGACGCCATGTCCACGGCCTTGACGATGTGATCGCGGAACTCGTCCTTGTTGACCGTGATCAGGTTGATGCCTTTTTTCTTGAACTCGTCCACCAGCTCGCCTTCCCGCTTCTGGATGTCGGCCGTGGCTTTGGCGGCCGCTTCCTGCATCACATCCGTGAAGACTTTCTTGTCGGCATCGCTGAGCTTGGTCCAGACGTGAGGGCCGATCTGCGTGACCAGCGAATCGAGGATGTGGCCGGTCAGGATGATGTTCTTCTGGACCTCATAGAACTTCTTGGCTTCGATGGTGGGCAGCGGGTTCTCCTGTGCATCGACCGTGCCGTTTTGCAGCGCCAGGTAAACCTCGGCAAAAGCGATCGGCGTCGGGTTGGCGCCGCAGGCGCGAGGCAGGGCCATGTAGGCCGGCACGTCGGGCACCCGCATTTTCAGGCCCTTCATCTCTTCGCAGGTCTTGAAGGGTTTGTTGCTGGTGGAGTGGCGCGCGCCGTAGTAGGTGACCGCGACAGTTTGCACGCCGGTCTTCTGTTTGTAGCCTTCGGTCAGTTCCTTGAAGACATCGCTCTTCGCGTATTTCAGCAGGTGCTCCGGGTCGCGGAAGGTGTAGGGGTAGTAGGCCACGCCGATACGCGGAAAGCTCCGGGCCGCAAACGATGCGCCCGAGATGATGATGTCGACGGTGCCCAGCTGCAGGCCCTGGTTGATGTCGCTTTCCTTGCCCAGCGTGGAAGCCGGGAACACCTGAATCTCGTAGCGGCCGCTGGTGCGCTTCTTGATTTCGTCAGCCGCCCAGACCGACCACTTGTGGTAGGCCTCGGAAGTCTCGTAGACGTGCGCCCATTTCAGCTTGGTCTGCGCCGATGCGATGCCGGAAAATCCCATAGTGCCCGCCAGTAAAGCGCAGGCAGCTATTGTTTTGATAGCGAATCTCTTTTTGTTGAATGCGTTCATGTTGTCTCCTCGAAGGGTGGTTGCTGGCAGAAAGGAAATCGACGATGCGCGCCAGCGCGCACCGTCGTGAAGCCTGGGGTCTAAGAGCCTGTTCAATGTCTAAACGAGGCCTCGTTTAGACATTGAACAGGCTCATTGCTCAGTTCTTCAGGTTGAGCTTGGTCACGAGTTGTTTGAAGTTGTCGTTGTCGCGCACCATTTGCGCCTTGAAGGCAGGGCCGTCGGCATAGGCGTAGCCAAGGTTCAGTTTGTCCATCACTTCGCGCATGATGGGCTCTTCGGCCGCCTTTTTGCTGAAGGTCCGAATGGTTTCCACGACTTCAGGCGGTGTGCCTTTGGCCACGCCCAGGCCGCGCCAGGTGCCGATGGACAGGTCGATGTTGCGTTCCTTGAGGGTGGGCACGCTCTCAAAACCCTTGACGCGCTGGTCGGCCATCACACCCAAAATCTTCAGCTTGCCGGCCGCCACATGCACGGCAACCTCAGCCGGGCTCACGCCTACTGCGTCCACATGACCGCCCAGCAGGGCCAGCACGGCGGGGCCTGCGCCCTGGTAGGGGATGTGGTTGAACTTCGCGCCGGTTTTTTCTTCCAGCGAAGCGGCGGCCAGGTGCCAGATCGAGCCGTTGCCGGCGTTGCCGACCTTCACGTCGCTGCCGGTCTTTTTGGCGGCGGCGAGGAACTCTTCAATCGTGTTGTAGGGCGAGTCCGCTTTCACGGTGATGGCAGCCGGGTCGGCATTCAGGCGGGCAATCGGGATGAAGTCGTCCTGCGTGATCCTGGTGATGCCCATGTGCGGCAGGATGGTCACCTCCACAAACAGCATGGCAATCTTGTAGCCGTCGGGCCTGGCATTGACCACGTCGGCCAGGCCGATGGCGCCGCTGGCGCCGGGTTTGTTGTAGACCACCAGCGATTGCGTGGTGTATTTTTTGGCGGCTTCGGCATAGGCGCGCGCCAGCGAGTCGGTGCCGCCGCCAGGCTGGAAGGCCACCATCACTTCAATAGGCTTGTTCGGGTAGGCCTGCGCCCAGGCGTTGCCGCAGAGGCTGGTGAGCGCCATAAGGGCTGTTGCCAGCAATTTGCGCGGTGTCAGAAACTTCATGCTTGTCTCGCTTTCGCTTTTTGTTGGAAGGGAAATCCGGGGTGAGGTGAGCGCTGAAAGAAATCGTGACGGGTCATTTCTTTTGTACCTCCTGGCTTTTGGTCCGACTCCAGCTCACGCTGAAACGCTTGTGCGACTGGTCCATGTGCGCATGCATGGCCGCACGCGCGGCATCGGCGTCTCGGTTGCGCACCGCATCAAAAATGGCCTGGTGCTCGGCAATCGCCGAGCGCCACGATTCAACGGTTTCAAAATGCCCGCCCAACCGCTCGAACAACGGGCCGCGACGCGAGTCCCAGAAGCGCTGTATGGTTTCAATCAGCACTACGTTGCCGCAGGACTCGACAACGGCGGTATGAAAAGCGCGGTCGCCTTCCAGCGGCAGCACGCCGCGGTCGGCGTCAAACTGCATGCTGGCGATGGCCTTGTCCATCGCGTCTATGTGTTTGCGCTTGGCCTGGGTGGCGGCCATGGCGGCGACTTCGCCTTCCACCACGCGGCGGGCGCGTATCAATTCCAGGGGTCCCCATTCGTCCGGCGATATCTGCTCGGCCCGGCCACTTCCATTACCGTCGTGGCTGGCGGGCTTGCTTCGGTCCAGAACATAGACACCCGAGCCGGTGCGTACTTCGACCCAGCCTTCAACCTCCATCGCGATCAGAGCTTCGCGCACCGAGGGCCGGCTCACGCCCAGCTGTCGCGCCAGGTCGCGCTCGGCGGGCAGCCGTGCGCCCACGGCCCATTCGCCGGCCGAGATCAGCGTGCGCAGCTGCTCGGCGATCTGGCGGTAAAGGCGTTGCGGTTCGACAGTTTGCAGGGGCATGGGCGGAAAAGGATGAAAAGGTGGGAGCTTTAAGGGTTAGCCAGAATTGGACAAGTGGTAAGACCAATTGATAATCCCATGAAACCCCCGGGACAACATCCGGCAAAACCCTGTAGGAGTGAAGATGAGACTTGAAGGAAAAAAAGCGCTGGTGACCGCAGCCGGCCAGGGAATCGGCCATGCCACCGCACTGGCGCTGGCGGCCGAAGGCGCGCAGGTCTGGGCCACCGACCTGAAACCCGAGCTGCTGGAAAGCTACAAAGGGGCGGCCAACATCACGGCGCTGCCCCTGGACGTGCTGGACAAGGCGGCGATCCAGAAACTGATAGGCGGCCTGCCGCCCATGGACATTCTTTTTAACTGCGCCGGTTTTGTCCACGGGGGCACAGCCCTGCAGGCCACCGATGCCGATCTTGAGTTCGCCTTCAACCTCAACGTGCGCGCCCAGTTCTGGATGATCCAGGCCGTGCTGCCCGGCATGCAGGCCAAAAAGGGCGGCAGCATTGTCAACATGGCCAGCGTCTGCAGCAGCATCAAAGGCCTGCCCAACCGATTTGTGTATGGCACCACCAAGGCGGCAGTGATTGGCCTCACCAAAAGCGTCGCGGCCGACTTTGTGGGTGACGGCGTGCGTTGCAATGCGATTTGCCCTGGTACGGTAGACACGCCTTCGCTACAGGACCGTATCAATGCCAACGAAGATCCCGTGGCGGCCCGCAAAGCCTTCATCGCACGCCAGCCGCTCGGGCGCCTGGCGCAGGCGCATGAGATTGCCCCGCTGGTGGTCTTTCTGGCCAGCGACGAGGCTGCTTTTGTGACCGGCCAGGCCTACAACGTGGACGGTGGCATCACCATATGAACCAGCTGGACCTGAAGGGGCGCCATGCGGTCATCACCGGTGGTGCGGTCGGCTTGGGTTTTGCGGTGGCTCAGCGCGTGCTGGCGTCGGGCGGCACGGTGACGCTTTGGGACATCAACCCCGAGGCACTGGCCACGGCCAGGGGCGCGCTGGGCGCCGGGGTGCATACGGTAGCCGTCGATGTGGCCAGCCATGCCAGCGTGGTGGAGGCGGTCAAACAAACTGTGGCCCACAACCTTGCTATTGACGCGCTTGTCAACTCGGCCGGCATCACCGGTCCCAACGTCAAGCTGTGGGACTACCCACCCGAGCAATGGATGCAGGTGCAGCAGGTCAACCTCAACGGCCTGTTCTTCTGCTGCCGTGAACTCGTGCCGCACATGCGTGCACGCAACTATGGTCGCATCGTCAATGTTGCCTCGGTGGCCGGCAAAGACGGCAACCCGAATGCCAGCGCCTACAGCGCGAGCAAGGCCGCGGTGATCGCCCTGACAAAATCCCTGGGCAAGGAACTCGCCGATACAGGTGTGCGCGTCAACTGCATCACACCGGCCGCGGTGAAAACGCCGATTTTTGAGCAAATGACGCCCGAGTTCATACAGTTCATGCTTTCTAAAATCCCCATGGGCCGCTTCGGCACGCCCGATGAGGTAGCCGCCATGGTCGGCTGGCTGTGCACCGAAGATTGCTCGTTCTCAACCGGTGCCGTTTTCGATCTCTCGGGCGGCCGTTCCACTTATTAATCTTTCATCCGATTTATCAAAAGGAAAAACCATGAAACTCGTTCGCTATGGCAACCCCGGCAAGGAAAAGCCCGGCCTTATTGATGCCAACGGCAAGCTGCGCGATCTGAGCGCTGTCATCAAGGACATCGGCCCGGATCAGCTTGGCGATGCTGCGATTGCCAAACTGCGCAAGCTCAAAGCCGACAAGCTGCCGCTGGTCAAAGGCTCGCCGCGTTATGGCAGCCCCGTCACCGGCGTGCCCAAGTTCATCGCCATCGGCCTGAACTACGCCGACCACGCGGCCGAATCGGGCTTGCCGATTCCCGCCGAGCCGGTCGTGTTCATGAAAGCCACCAGCTGCATCCAGGGCCCGAACGACCCCATCATGCTGCCCAAAGGCTCGGTCAAGACCGACTGGGAGGTCGAGCTCGGCGTGATCATCGGCAAGACGGCCCGCTACGTGTCGCAAAAGGAAGCGCTGGACTACGTGGCCGGCTACTGCACCATCAACGACGTGAGCGAGCGCGAATTCCAGATTGAGCGCGGCGGCACCTGGGACAAGGGCAAAGGTTGCGACACCTTCGGCCCGCTCGGCCCCTGGCTGGTCACGCGCGACGAAGTACCCAACCCGCAAAAGCTGGGCCTGTGGCTCGAGGTGAACGGCAAGCGCGTGCAAAAGGGCAACACCAAGACCATGATCTTCAGCGTCGCCAAAATCGTCAGCTACGTCAGCCAGTTCATGACGCTGGAGCCCGGTGACGTTATCACCACCGGCACCCCGCCCGGCGTGGGCCTGGGCATGAAGCCGCCTGTGTACCTGAAGAAGGGCGACAAAATCTCCCTGGGCATCGAAGGCCTGGGCGAGCAGCACCAGACTGTCGTTCCCTACAAGAAGTAGCCCCCACGCTCTCTAGCCGCGTATCCAGGGTGGGGTATTCCACCAGTGGGTGCCGAGGGTCCGGCTTCGCCGGCCCCAGGCGCCACCCCCTGGAGGGGGGAACAAGCCACACGCAGTGAGCTTGGACGGGGGTGAGCCAACATCCGAGGGTTTACCCGTGTTGGTCCTAGGCCGAATGCCCTAGAAAAGCCTATGGCCTTTGCATGGTCATCAAAGTGTTGCAAAATAGAACGACCGTTCGTTTTATTTTGTAGCACCTCATGGCCATCACAGAACTTCCCGCTAAAGCCTCCCGCGCCCCGGCAACGGGCAGCGCTGTGGCCAAAAGCCAGCAAAAAGGCCAGCAGACCAAGGCCGCCATTGTGGACGCCGCCCTGGGCCTGGCCACGCAGATCGGGCTGGAAGGCCTGAGCATAGGCGCGCTGGCCGAGGTCATGCGCATGAGCAAGTCGGGCGTGTTCGCCCATTTCGGCTCGCGCGAAGAGCTGCAGATCTCCGTTATCCGCGAATACCACGTGCGCTTTGAAGAAGAGGTCTTCTTTCCGGCGCTGCAGCAGCCGCGCGGCCTGCCTCGTCTGGCGGCACTGTTTCATAACTGGATGAAACGCACCTCGCTTGAAATCGACTCGGGCTGCCTTTACATCAGCGGCGCCGTCGAATTTGACGACAGGCCCGGCCCGGTGCGCGATGCGCTGGCGGGTTCGGTACGAACCTGGCTGGCCGCCATGTACCGCGCTGTGGTGCAGGCCAAAGAGGCTGGTCACCTGCATGCTGACGCTGACGAGCACCAGATGGCCTTTGAGATCCACGGCCTGATCCTGGCGCTGCACTACGAAGCCCGCTTCCTCAAGACGCCGGGCTCCATGGACCGCGCCAATACCGGCTTTGCCAACATCCTGGCGCGCTATGGCAGCGACGCCCCCCTTTCCACCTTGCCGAAGAAAGCTTCCGGCAAGGCATCCCCTTCCAAACCAGTTTAAGCAAAAGGAATCCACCATGCCTCAGTACAGCCCGCCCCTGCGCGACATGCAATTCGTCATGCACGAAGTGCTCAAGGTCACCGATGAATTCAAGGCCATCCCAAAGCATGCGGACGTCGATGTCGAGACCATCAACGCTGTACTCGAGGAGGCCGGAAAGTTTGCCGCTGAAGTGACTTTTCCGCTGAACATCAGCGGCGACGAAGAGGGTTGCAAGCTCGACAAAACGACACACGAAGTCACGCCGCCCAAAGGCTTCAAGGAAGCTTACGCGCAGTACGTCGAAGGTGGCTGGGCCGCGCTCAGCTGCGACCCGGAATATGGCGGCCAGGGCCTGCCTTTTGTGCTGAACCAGTGCCTCTATGAAATGCTGAACTCGGCCAACCAGGCCTGGACCATGTACCCGGGCCTGTCGCACGGCGCTTACGAAGCCCTGCATGCCCACGGCACCGACGAACAGAAAAAGCTCTACCTGCCCAAGCTCACCAGCGGCGAATGGACCGGCACCATGTGCCTGACCGAGCCGCACTGCGGCACCGACCTGGGCCTGTTGCGCACCAAGGCCGAACCGCAACCCGACGGCACCTACCGCCTGACCGGCAACAAGATCTTCATCAGCGCCGGTGAACACGACATGGCCGCCAACATCGTGCACCTGGTGCTGGCCCGCCTCCCTGATGCGCCCCAGGGCAGCAAGGGCATCAGCCTGTTCGCGGTGCCCAAGTTCAACATCGGCAAAGACGGCGCCATCGGCTCGCGCAACGGCATTTACTGTGGCGGCCTGGAGCACAAGATGGGCATCCACGGCAACGCCACCGCGCAGATGGTGCTCGAAGACGCTGTCGGCACCATGGTGGGCGCGCCCAACAAGGGTCTGGCCGCGATGTTCGTGATGATGAATGCCGCACGCCTGGGCGTGGGCAACCAGTCGCTGGGCCTGACCGAAGTAGCCTTTCAAAATGCGCTGGCCTACGCCAAGGACCGTATCCAGATGCGTTCACTGTCCGGCGTCAAAGCCAAAGACAAACCGGCCGACCCGATCATCGTGCACCCCGACGTGCGCAAGATGCTGTTGACGGCCAAGGCCTATGCCGAAGGCGGCCGGGCGCTGGCGATTTACTGCACGCTGCTACTCGACAAGGAACTGCATCACCCCGATGAAAAAGTGCGCAAGGACTCCGGCGAAATCGTTGCACTGCTCACGCCCATCGTCAAAGCCTTCCTGACCGACAACGGCCACATCTCCACCAACGCCTGCATGCAGGTTTTCGGCGGCCACGGCTTCATCAAAGAGTGGGGCATGGAGCAGTTTGTGCGCGACAACCGCATCAACATGATTTACGAAGGCACCAACACCGTCCAGTCGCTGGACCTGCTGGGCCGCAAGGTGCTGGGCAACAATGGCGCCACGCTGAAGAAATTCGGCAAGGTGATCGGTGCGCTGATCGCCGAAGAAGGCGTCAACGAGAAGATGGCCGAGTTCATCAACCCGCTGGCTTACCTGGCCGACCAGATGACCAAGTTCACCACCGAGCTGGGCTTCAAGGGCTTCCAGAACCCCGACGAAGTGGGCGCCGCCGCAGTGGACTACCTGCGCGTGGCCGGCCACCTGGTGTTTGGCTACTTCTGGGCATTGATGGCGCAAACCGCGCTGCGTGAAATTGCTGCCGGCAACACCGACAAGTTCTATGTCGCCAAACTGCAAACCGCACGCTTTTACTTCGCCAAGCTGTTCCCCGAAACCGCAACGCTGATGCGCACCGCACGCTCGGGCAGCAAGGCGCTCATGGAAACAGACGAAGCACTGGCCTGAACCATCTGAACAGATCAAGGGAGACACCACCATGAAACGCAATTTGTTGTTCCTGGCATTCAGTCTTTTCGCTATCCCCGCGCTTGCCCAGAACACGCCCGTAGGCTTGTGGCGCGGTTTCGATGAAAAAACCGGCGACCCCAAAGTCGAGGTGCGTATTGTCGACACAGGTGGCGTGTTGAGCGGAAAAGTCGAAAAGCGCCTGTCCCCGGGCGTCAAACCCGACGACATCTGCACCGAATGCACGGATGACCGCAAGGACAAGCCTCGGCTGGGCCTTGAGATCATTCGGGGCGCCAAGAAGTCACCCGATGGCGACGTTTGGGAAGGCGGCAAGATACTCGACCCCGAGAACGGCAAAAGCTATTCCCTCAAGATGACACCCGTTGAGGGTGGCAAGAAGATGGAAGTCCGCGGCTCCATCGGGCCTTTTGGCCGCACCCAAACCTGGGTGCGTGTGCAATGAGCATGCTGAAAGTGAGGACTCGCCATGGGTGAAGCCATTTCCCGTTTGCGGTCACTGCCTTTCGGCGCCGGTGGCAGCACTGTGCCGGCCGCGCGCCGCTGGTATGGCCACCATCTTCTCAAAAAGCCGTTTTTCGGCCGCTTCATGAAACCCTGGCGTTGGCCGGCGGACGTGCCGCAAGAAGGCTGGGAACGGGTGCAGATAGCCAGCCGAAGTACCAGCCAGCTTGAGGCCATCGTGGCGCGTACACCGCTGGCACCGCGCGGTGTGGTGGTGTGCGCCCATCCCATGGGTTTTGCCTGCAAGGGTTTTTGGCTGCGCCACGGCCATGCCCAGGCGCTACTCGATGCGGGCTTTCATGTGGTGGCTTTCGACTTCAACGGTTTCGGTGAAAGCCCGTCGACCAACTTCGATTACCCCGGTGACGTGATATCGGTGGGCTCCTGGGCACGTGGCGCTTTTGCCGGGCTGCCGGTGCATGCGCTGACGGCGTCTTTCGGCGCGATCAACACGCTGAGTGCGATTGACGAAGCGGATTTTCCTTACGACAAGGTGGTGGCTGAAGCTTGCGCGCCCACCTTGCCCGATTTCTGGAAAGCCTACCCTGTTGCCCATGCAGTGCTCAACATAAGCCGGCGCATCAATCCGCAAGGCGAGCTGCGCCTGCGGCCCGTACACCACCTTGCCAACATGCGCGACGTGGACGTGCTGCTGATCCACAGCCAGGGCGACCGCTGGACGCCGGTGCATTTCGGCGATGCCTTGCAGCAGGCTGCGCCACGGCCTGAACGCATCCAGCGCCTGATCCTCGAACGCGCCGACCACACCCACGGCATGCGCGACGAGCCACAACGCTACTGGAGCGCTGTGCTCGAATTTTTCAACCAGATTCCCTCAACCAGGTCTTAACCATGTCCCGATTCCAAGTCAAAAAAGTCGCCGTCCTCGGCGCCGGTGTCATGGGCGCGCAGATCGCCGCCCATCTGGTCAACGTCAAGGTGCCGGTGGTGCTGTTTGACCTCGCGGCCAAGGACGGCCCGAAGAACGGCATCGTCATCAAGGCGGTCGAAGGCCTCAAGAAGCTCAAGCCAGCGCCGCTGGGTGTGCCCGAAGACGCGGCGCTGATCCAGCAAGCCAACTACGAAGAGAACATGGAGCTGCTCAGGGAGTGCGACCTCATCATCGAGGCGATTGCCGAGCGCATGGACTGGAAGACCGACCTGTACCACAAGATCGCGCCCTTCATTGCCGAGGGCGCCATCGTGGCCAGCAATACCTCGGGCCTGTCCATCACCAAGCTCAGCGAGGCGCTGCCCGAGTCCATCAAGCCGCGCTTTTGCGGCATTCACTTCTTCAACCCGCCGCGCTACATGACGCTGGTGGAGCTGATCAACACGCCGACCACCGAACCCAAGGTGCTGGACGACCTGGAGGCCTTTGTCACCAGCGCGCTGGGCAAGGGCGTGATCCGTGCCCACGACACACCCAACTTCATCGCCAACCGCGTGGGCATCGCCAGCATGCTGGCTACCATCAAGGAAGCCGAAACTTTCGGTCTGACCTATGACGTGGTCGACGACCTCACCGGCAAGAAGCTGGGCCGCGCGAGCTCGGGCACCTTCCGCACCGCCGACGTGGTGGGCCTGGACACCATGGCCCACGTCATCAAGACGCTGCAAGACAACCTGGGCCCCGGCAAGGTCGAAGACCCGTTCTCCGATGTCTACGGCACGCCGCCCGTGCTGGCCAAGCTGCTCGAATCCAAAAGCCTGGGCCAGAAGACCGGCGCCGGTTTCTACAAGAAGCAAGGCCGCGACATCCTGCGCCTGGACCCGGAGAGCATGGAATACGTGCCCGCCGGCGCCAAGGCCAATGAAGTCGTCGGCCGCATGCTGAAGAAGCCCGCGGGCGAACGCCTCAAGCTCTTGCGCGAGGCCGAAGGCGCTGAAGCGCGTTTTCTCTGGGCCATCCTGCGCGACCAGTTTCACTATGCTGCGGTGCACCTGGAAAGCATCGCCGAAACCGCACGCGACATCGACTTCGCCATGCGCTGGGGCTTTGGCGCCAAGCAAGGCCCCTTCGAGTTGTGGCAGCAAGCCGGCTGGAAGCAGGTCGCTACCTGGATCCAGGAAGACATTGATGCAGGCAAGGCGCTGTCCAAGGCGCCGCTGCCCGAGTGGGTGTTCAAGGGCCCGGTGGCCGACGCCGGTGGCGTGCACACGGCCGAAGGCTCGTGGAGCGCCTCGGCCAAAAAATTCATCCCTCGCCGCAAGCTGCCGGTGTATGAGCGCCAGTTCTTCCCCGAAGACGTGCTCGGTGCCAAGGCACCTGCTTTTGAGACGGCAGGCACCACGCTGCATGAAGACGACGCGATCCGCCTCTGGACGCTGGACGGTGCGGATGGCGACGTGCTGATCGCCAGCATCAAGACCAAGATGCACGCCATCAGCCCGGACGTGGCCGAAGGTCTGGCGATGGGTGTGGACCTGGCCGAGAAAAGCTACAAGGGCATGGTCATCTGGTCGAATGACGAGATGTTCTCTGCCGGCGCCGACCTGCAAGCCATGCTGCCCGCCTTCATGATGGGCGGCGCCAAGGCGATTGAAGGGGCAGAGGCCGAACTGCAGAACGTGATGCTCAAGCTGCGTTACGCGGCCGTGCCCGTGGTGTCGGCCATTCGCGGCCTGGCGCTGGGTGGTGGCTGCGAAATGGCAGTGTATTCGGCCAAGCGTGTGGCCGCGATGGAAAGCTACATCGGCCTGGTCGAAGTCGGTGTGGGCCTGGTGCCTGGCGCCGGTGGCCTGGCCTACATCGCCCGCCGTGCGGCGGAGAACGCCAGCACCTCCACCAACAAGGACATCCTGCCCTTCCTGACCGAAGGCTTCACCGCCGCGGCGATGGCCAAGGTCGGCACCAGCGCGATTGAAAGCCGCAAGATCGGCTATTTGCTCGACAGCGACGTGATCGTGCCGAACAAGGACGAGCTGCTGTTCGTGGCACTCAATGAAGCACGTGCACTGTTCAACTCCGGTTACCGCGCACCGCACAGGCGCCAGTTCCCGGTGGTGGGCCGCAGCGGCCTGGCCACCATCAAGGGCCAGCTGGTCAATATGCGCGACGGCGGCTTCATCAGCGCGCACGACTTCCATATTGCGAGCCTGATCGCGAATGTGGTCTGCGGCGGGGACGTCGATGCCGGCACGCTGGTGACGGAAGAGTATTTGATGACCCTGGAGCGCAAAGCTTTCTGCTCTCTTCTTGAGCATCCAAAAACCCAGGAGCGAATCATGGGAATGATGAGCACTGGCAAACCTGTTCGTAACTGATGACCGGCCAAACCGCCATGAGCGACCACAAGCCCAACCGCCTGGCACGGCAACTGCAGCGGCTCGAGGAAGTGCCGGCCTTTGCGCGCGGCTGGTTTCGCAGCGTGGTGCTGCGCCGCGCTGTGCCTTTTACCGGAACCGCCGGTCTGGACTTCCTCGAGATGGGCACAGGCCGGGTCGAGATCGGCATCAGGAATGAGAAGAAGGTACAGAACCACATTGGCGGCGTGCACGCCTCTGCGATGAACCTGCTGGCGGAAACCGCCACCGGCATGGTGGTCGGCATGAATGTGCGCGACGACTGCATCCCGCTGGCCAAGGAACTGAAGATGGCGTTTAAAAAGCGCGCCACCGGCGCCTTGCGCGCCGTGGCCACGCTGAGCGATGAACAGCGCGCCGCCATGCAGGCCAGCGACAAGGGTGAAGTCAATGTGCCGGTCATCGTGACCGATGAAGCCGGCGTCAACCCGGTCGAATGCGAATTTGTCTGGGCCTGGATTCCCTCCGGCCCGCGGAAAAGTTAACCGAGAAATTGAAGGAAACCATCATGGCCAAACAAGTCCAGGAAGCCTATATCGTCGCCGCCACCCGCACGCCCATCGGGCGCTCGGGCCGCGGCTATTTCCGCAATATGCGGCCCGACGACCTGCTGGTCAAGGCGCTGCAGGCCGCGCTGGCGCAAGTGCCTTCGCTCGATCCGAAGGCAATTGAAGACATCATCTGCGGCTGCGCCATCCCCGAAGGCCCGCAAGGCCTGAACGTGGCGCGCATAGGCGCGGTGCTGGCCGGCCTGCCCACCAGCGTGGGCGGCATCACCGTCAACCGCTTTTGTGCCTCCGGCCTCTCGGCGATCCAGATGGCGGCCGACCGCATCCGCGTGGGCGAGGCCGACGTGATGATCGCCGCCGGCACCGAGAGTATGAGCATGGTGCCCATGTCCGGCAATTCTCCTTCGCTGTCACCCAATATGTTCATGAACGACGAGAACGTCGGCATCGCCTACGGCATGGGCCTCACGGCCGAAAAGGTGGCGCAGCAATGGAAAGTTTCGCGCGAGGCGCAGGACCAGTTCGCGCTCGAGTCGCACCTCAAGGCCATCAAGGCGCAGCAGGCCGGCGAGTTCAGCAACGAGATCACGCCGGTTGAAGTGACCGACCGCACGGCCAACCTGGAAACCGGTGAAGTCATCAGCAAGACCCGCACGGTGAGCCTGGATGAAGGCCCTCGCCCCGACACCTCGCTCGAAGGCCTGGCCAAACTCAAGACGGTGTTTGCCGCGCGCGGCTCAGTCACCGCCGGCAACAGCTCGCAGACCTCTGACGGCGCAGGTGCGCTGGTGCTGGCCAGCGAAAAAGCGGTCAAGGACTTTGGCTTGAAGCCGCTCGCCCGCTTTGTCAGTTATGCCGCCAAAGGCGTGCCGCCCGAGATCATGGGCATTGGCCCGATCGAAGCCATCCCCGCAGCCTTGCGTTATGCCGGCCTCAAGCAGGAAGACATCGACTGGTTTGAATTGAACGAAGCCTTTGCCGCGCAATCACTGGCCGTCATCAACACGCTCAAGCTCGATGCCAGTAAGGTCAACCGCATGGGCGGCGCGATAGCCCTCGGCCATCCGTTGGGCGCGACCGGTGCGATCCGCGCCGCGACCGTGATCCATGCGCTGCATCGCCACCAGCTCAAATACGGCATGGTGACCATGTGCGTGGGCATGGGTCAGGGCGCTGCGGGTATTTTCGAGCGCGTGTAAGGCCGTCGGCGGCGGCCCCGCTGTCGCGCTTGCGGCAGCGGTTATGGCAGCTGCGGGGCAGACTGGGCTTTTCCTGACTGGAGACAGAAGATGGAGCGAATCACGGTTCTGACCCAGGACTCCTGGGCGCTGGCAGCGACGGTATTTGCAGCGGATCCCGCGGGAGGCGAGGCCCGCGGCGGCGTACTGCTGGCCGGTGCCATGGCCACTCCCCAGCAACATTACGAGCCCTTCGCCCGCTGGCTGGCCGCGCAAGGCTTTACCGTGCTGACGCTCGACTACCGCGGCACTTTTGCCTCCGGCGGTGAGCGCGTGGCGTCCACTGATGCCACCTTCGATACCTGGGGCCAGCAGGACGTGAGCGCCGCTGCCCGGTTCTTGCGGCAACGCGTGCCGGACCTCCCGCTTTACTACCTGGGGCACAGCCTGGGCGGGCAATTGTTTGCCAGCTCCGAAACCACTCACCTCTTTCAGCGTGCCGTCCTGGTTGCCAGCGGCAGCGGTTACTGGCCGCGCCTGCGCAACGCCGTGCCGCGTTGGGGCCTGTTTGCCGCCACCCAGATCTGGGCGCCCTTGCTGGTACCGTTGTTCGGTTATTTCCCGGGCAGAAAACTGCGCAAGGTTGGCAACATTCCCGCAGGTGTGATGCGGCAATGGACGCGCTGGTGCCGCCATCCGGACTACCTGGCGCGTGATGCCCATCAGCGTGAACGTTTTGAACGCGTGCAGACACCCATCACCTACTTCAACTCAAGCGACGACGAGGTTTTTTCACAGTGGTCGTCAGACCGGTTTGTGGCCTTGTTCGGTGCGCGACGTGAACCGGTGCAATGCATGACCCTTGAGCCGGAAAATCTGGGTGTCAGGCATATAGGCCACTTCGGCTACTTTCGCGACAAGCTGCGTGCCAGCTTCTGGCCCCAACTGGTGCAACACCTTCACGCCTGATGCGCGTGCCCGAGTTCAGTTCATCCATTTACAGGAGCATGTGATGCAGATGCAGATCCTCAGTTCAGGGACAGCGCAACTGTCCACTCGCGTTTATGCGCCTTCTTCGCCTGCGCGTGCCAGCGTGGTCATCGGTGGCGCCATGGGGGTGCGGCAAGACTATTACGCACCGTTTGCGCAATGGCTTTCTGCCCAGGGCTTTTGCGTCATGACTTTTGATTACCGGGGTTCGGGCGAATCCTTGCCCAACACCGCCAGCGGCAGCCTGCGCGGTTTCAAGGCCGACCTGCTCGACTGGGCCGCCGATTACGAGGCTGTGGTGGATGCCGCCAAGGCAGCCTTGCCGGATGCACCGCTTTACCTGCTGGGTCACAGCCTGGGGGCGCAGCTGCCGGGTTTCCTGAAGAATCAGGACAAGATCGATGGCCTCGTCAGCATCGCGGCAGGAAGCGGGTACTGGCGCGACAACGCACCGCAGCTCAGGCGCCTGATTTTGTACTTCTGGTATGTGCTGGTGCCTTTGGCCACGCGTCTTTGTGGTTATTTCCCCGGGCGCAGGTTAAAGAAAGTTGGCGACCTGCCAGCCGGCGTGATGCTGCAGTGGCGCAAGTGGTGCCTGGATCCGCACTACAGCGTGGGGGCCGAGGGAGAAAGCGCACGGCTCAGTTATGGGCGGGTCAGTTTTCCGGTGACCGCGCTGTCCATGACCGACGACGAGCTGATGACCTGGCGCGGCACGCAAAACCTCATCAACCTGTACAGCAATGCACCGCGCAGCTTTGAACGCATCGCGCCGGCAGATCTCAAGGTCAGGCGCATCGGGCATTTTGGCTTCTTCCGGGAACAGTTCAACCAGACCTTGTGGCCCCGTGCCCAGCAGATCATCGACGGCATGACCGGTGCCGCCAAAGTCCCGGTTTGAACCGGAAAGCTCCATCACACCTGCCGACATGACAAGCACGCATTCTTTTGACGACGCGCTCAGGCTGGAAGCCGTCGGTAGCGACAGGCCCCACACCTGGCTGGGTCACAGCAGCCCCGCATACTGGAATATGGTGGGGCCCTTCGGCGGAACCACAGCGGCCACAGCCTTGCGTGCCATCCTGTTGCACCCGGCCCTGCTGGGCGAGCCGGTGGCGTTGACGGTGAACTACGCGGCGGCCATGTCCGAAGGTCCATTCACTGTCACGGCCAGGCCGGCCCGCACCAACCGATCCACCCAGCACTGGGTGGTGGAGTTGTCGCAGGACGGCGATGCCGGAGGCGCTGTGATGACCGCCACAGCCGTTACGGCTGCGCGCCGCGAGACCTGGAGTGCCAACGACACACCCATGCCCGCGGTCACGCTTGCCGACGCTTCAGGCAGGCTGCGGTTTTCGACCTCCGCATGGACGAATCGCTACGACATGCGGCCGGTGCGCGGCGCGATTCCGCAGGTTTGGGACGGCAGCGGCACGGGCAGCCTCACGCAGCTGTGGGTGCGCGACGATCCACCGCGGGCGCTCGACTTCCCGGCGCTGGCGGCCATGTCCGACGTGTTCTATCCGCGGGTCTGGCTGCGCCGTGCCACACGTGTACCCGCCGGTACGGTGTCGATCACCACGTACTTCCACGCCGACGGCCGGCAACTGGCTGAATGCGGTGAAGGCTATTTGCTGGGGCAAGCCAGGGCCCAGGCCTTTCGCAACGGTTTTTTTGACCAGACCGCGCAGCTGTGGAGCGAAGCGGGAGTACTGCTGGCTACCAGTACGCAGGTTGTTTATTACAAAGAATAGGCCCGCGGGGGCAGCATGCATGGCTGGCCCCTACACTTGCGTCTTAACGGAAAACACATGAACACTCCCACCCCTATTTCCACCGGCAGCATTCCCGAAATCCTGAGCCACGTCGACGCGGGCGTGATGACCATCACGCTCAACCGTGTGGACAAAAAAAATTCCATCACCTCCGCCATGTATGGCGCCATGGCCGACGCACTGGAGTCGGCCCACCACGATGCAGCCGTGCGTGTGGTGGTGATCCAGGGACATGAAACCATCTTTTCCGCCGGTAACGATATCGGCGATTTCCTGAACAAGCCGCCTTCAACGCCCGATTCGCCGGTCTTCCGTTTCCTGCGCGGCATCAGCAGCTTTCCCAAACCGCTGATAGCCGCTGTGTGCGGCCCCGCGGTCGGCATAGGCACCACGCTGCTGCTGCACTGCGATCTGGTCTACGCCGGAGACAACGCTGCGTTTTCCATGCCCTTCGTCAACCTGGGCCTGTGCCCTGAAGCCGCGTCGAGCTTTCTGGTGCCGCAGCTCATGGGTTACCCACGTGCCGCCGAAGCACTGCTGCTGGGCGAACCTTTCATGGCCGAGACCGCACTGGAGATCGGCCTGATCAACCGCATCGTGCCGCCCGCCGAAGCCAATGCACTGGCTCAGCGGCAGGCGCAAAAGCTGGTCGTCAAACCGCTCAGCGCGCTGATGGAAACCAAGCGCCTCATGAAAAAAGGCAACGCCACCCTCGTGGCAGAGCGTATGGCCGAAGAAGGCGTGAGTTTCGGCCGCATGCTGGGTGAGCCCGCGGCGCGCGAAGCCTTCTCTGCCTTCATGGAGAAGCGCAAGCCGGATTTCAGCGCCGTCTGAGTTTCTCGCTCCTTCCCCCGCTGGGGGAAAGAGAGGGGACTCGCGACTTTTAGATATCGAACCGGATCCCTTGTGCCAAAGGCAGGCTGCTGCCGTAGTTGACCGTGTTGGTCGCGCGGCGCATATAGGCCTTCCACGAATCGGAGCCCGATTCGCGTCCACCGCCGGTTTCTTTCTCACCACCAAAGGCACCACCGATTTCCGCACCGCTGGTGCCGATATTGACATTGGCAATGCCGCAGTCGGAACCGCGCGCTGAGGTGAACTGTTCGGCTTCCCGCAAGTCCTGCGTGAAGACGGCCGACGACAGGCCGTGCGCCACGGCGTTGTTCAGTGCGATGGCTTCGTCAAAATTGTCGTAGGGAACCACATACAAAATCGGCGCGAAGGTCTCGTGCAGCATGGGGCCGGCCTGCTCCTTCAGTTCCACGATGGCGGGGCGCACATAGTGGGCTGATCCGTCGCCCGGTTGGCGCTCGCCGAAATGCACCGTGGCGCCCAGCTTCTTCGCTTCGCCCAGGGCCAACTGCATGACGTCAAATGCGCGGCCATCGATCAAGGGGCCGACCAGCGTGCCGTCTTTGAGCGGGTTGCCGATGGGAAGGCGTTCAAAGACGGCCATCAGGCGTTTGACCAGCTCCGGGTAGATCGAGCGGTGAACGATCAGGCGGCGCAGGCTTGTGCAGCGTTGGCCCGCAGTGCCGGCGGCAGCAAAGGCTGCGCCGCGCACCACCAGCTCCAGATTTGCCGACGGGCAGACGATGGCCGCGTTGTTGCCGCCCAGCTCCAGCAGTGAGCGTTTGAAAAGGCCGGCGCAGGCAATCGCCACGTTCTTGCCCATGGCGGTGGAGCCAGTGGCGCTCACCAGCTTCACATGCGGGTGCTTGACCAGCACCTCGCCGGTGGCGCGCTCGCCGATCAGCAGCTCGCTCAGTCCTTCGGTGGCCAGGCCGAGGTCTTTCGCCGTTTGCAGCAGCAGGCCGTTGAGGGCGATGGCCGACAGCGGTGTTTTCTCTGACGGCTTCCAGGCCAGCGTGTTGCCGCATACCAGCGCGAGCGCGGCGTTCCAGGCAAACACCGCCATCGGGAAGTTGAAGGCCGAGATGATGCCGACCACGCCCACGGGGTGCCAGGTTTCCAGCAGCTTGTGGTCGGGCCGCTCGCTGGCAATCGTGAGGCCGTAGAGCTGGCGCGAAAGGCCCACGGCGAACTCGCAGATGTCGATGACTTCCTGCACCTCGCCCAGGCCTTCCTGCAAAATCTTGCCGGTCTCCAGCGAGATCAGCCGGCCCAGCTCTGCCTTGTGGCGGCGCACGGTTTCGCCAAAAGCGCGCACCAGTTCACCGCGTTTGGGTGCGGGCACATTGCGCCAGGCTATGAAACGCTGGTGTGCGCCGTTCAGTGCGCTGTCGACTTCGTTGGCGCTGTGGATGGCTACGCGCGCCAGGAGGCTGCCATCGATGGGAGTGACCACTTCGATGGCCGCGGACGCCTTGCTGCCGAGGTCGGCGTTGACGCCTAGGGTTTTAAAGAGGGATGAAACGTCGCTGGAGTGACTCATGCGGAAGTCCTTTCGTGGGTTGTCCTGAAATCGGAAGCGGTGTGGGTGGCGAGGCTTTGCAGCCCGCGGCCCAGGCGCTCGGCGCCTTGCTGCAGCGCGGCCTGTGATGGGTTGGCAAAACTCAAACGCAACCAGGGTTGTGCGGCGTTGCTGATGCTGAAGGCGGCGCCTGGTACTACCAGCACTCGATGCCGAAGCCCGAAGTCCACCCAATCTTTTGTCGGCAACAGGGGCAAGTCCCTGCGCAGTCGTGCCCAGACAAACATGCCGCCTTGCGGCGCATCGAATTCGAGCAACCCGCCGGCATGCGCGCGCAAGGCGTTGGCCAGCGTGGCGCCTTTGGCCGCGTAGGCTGTGCGCAGCGAGGCCAGGTGCGACGCGAGGCGGTAGGAGCCCAGCATGGTCGCCAGCGTGAGTTGCTCCAGCGAACCGCTGTGCACGTCGGCCGCCTGCTTGGCCAGTACCACCGCGCGCAGAATGTCCGCCGGTGCGAGCAGCACACCCAGGCGAAGGGCAGGGGCCACCACTTTGGAGTAGCTGGTCATGTAGGCGACCTGCGCGGGCGAGCCGGCCTGCTGGTTGAGTTGTGCGAGCGGAGGTGGCGGCGCCTCGCCAAACCACAACTCACCATACGGGTCGTCTTCCATCAAGGTCACGCCGTATTGCGCGGCCAGTTCGAGCAGGCGCACGCGCCGCGCCAGCGGCATCACGGCGCCGGTCGGGTTGGCAAAGTTGGGCACCACATACAGCACGCGCGGGCGTTCGGCCTGCAGAATGGATTCGAGCCGGTCGATATCCATGCCCCGTGCGTCGGTTGGGACTTCAATCAGCCGCGCGCCCGCAAAACGAAAAGCCTGCAGTGCCGCAGGATAGTTAAACGACTCGACCGCGATGCCTTCGCCCGGTTCGATGAGTACGCGGGCCAGCAAATCGATGGCCTGCTGCGAACCGGTGGTAATGAGCAACTCGCTCGCCTTGGCCGCCAGTCCGCGGTGTGTGAGCAGGGCCGCGCTGGCTTCACGCAGCTCGGGCAGGCCTTCGGTAGCGCCGTACTGCAGGTTGCGGCCTTGCAGTTTGCCGGTCACGTCCTGCAGCGATTCACGCAGCCAGTCGGCAGGCAGCAGGGCCGGATCGGGATGCCCGCCGGCCAGCGAAATCATGCCCTCCTGGCCGGCCAGTGCCAGCATGGCGCGTATCGTTGAGCCGCTGGCCTGCGCGTACAGCGCACGCACAGCGTTCATGCGCGTGCAGCCGTCATGCCGAAAATGCCGGTGGCGTTGCCGGCGTCAAAGGCCAGGTCCAGCCGCGGCGCCTGCACGGGGTCGTTTGCGGCGATGGGTATCAGTGCATCACGTGTGATGAATTCATAGAAGGATCCCGGCACGTCGCGCGTGACGCGGCCCTGCGCGGTGATGAACTCGCGCTGCACCGTGGCCGCACGGAAGGCCGTCTGCCGCACACGCCCGCTGGCCGACACCTCGACCTTGTCCTTGATGGGCCGGCCCAGCGCGCGCTGGCGTTCGGCCACCGCGTCCACGTCACTCACACGGTCGGTGGCATGGTTGAAGGCATTGCCTTCGGTGGCAATCCACGCCATCTCGGCGGATTCGGCCAGCAGCAATTCATAGTCGTCCATGCCAAACACGCCGTGCTGGCGGTCAAAGCATTGCAGCAGCTGTGGCAGCAAGCGCAGTGCCTGTGCCAGGGGCAGCATGCCATCGCGTGTGAGCTGCTCCAGGTCGGCCACGTCCTGCGGGCCCAGTGGATCGCGCGAGGTCGACAGCACGCGTGTCACGGCCGACTGGAAGGGCGTGGAGAACTGCTCGGGGTGCAGTTCAGACACAAAAAACTGCGCGATGTCTTCAGGAAAATCGCGGTGGCTGTAGGCGCGGCCGGTCATCTTCAGGCGCGGCAGCGGGTAGGTGCCCTGCAGTTCAAAACCCAGCGGGCGCAGCACGCGGGTGAAGGCCGCTTCGCCCGCGGGCAGGGCGCCGCTGGCCCAGCGCACGGTACGCAGCGCGCCGTGGTCAAACACCACCTGGCGCTTTTGCGCCACCACGTCGCTGGCGATATAGTCCTGCCCGGCCGGCACACGCTGCACCAGGCCGTGAAACAGCGCCATGTTCAGCGCCTGGGCCAACTCGGCCCGGGTGACGATGCCCGAAGCGGCTTGCTGTAGCGACGGGTGAACGTACATCTGTTCATGGATATTTTTGACGGCTTCGGCTGGCAGGCAGCAGGCGAGGAGCTTCTTAAGATGGGTCATATCAGTCTTGTAATTGGCAGGTGAAAGCCGGATTTTCGGCAGTTTCAGCGCCACACACAAAGGATGTATTTCGATGGAGCCATGAGATATATTCATGCGATGCGCCGAAAAATCCCATCCACCCAGGCCCTGCTGGCCTTTGAAGCGGCGGCCCATCGCGGCAGCTTTACGCTGGCGGCGCAAGACCTCTCGGTGAGCCAGAGCGCGGTCAGCCACCAGATTCTGGGCCTCGAGCAGGATCTGGACGTGAGCCTTTTCCTGCGCCTGCCTCGCCAGCTGGAACTGACGGACGCCGGCCGCTCGTTGCTGGCGCGTGTCAGCCCCGCGCTGGATTCACTCGAGGCCGCCATGCTGGACCTGGTGTCCTCCAAAGGCGAGGGCGGCACGCTGGAGCTGGGCGTGGTGCCCACCTTTGCCACCAAGTGGCTGATCCCGCGCATGCCGTCTTTTTTGAAAGCGCACCCGCATGTGACGCTGAACCTGGCCACGCGCCTGCAGCCTTTTGATTTTTCACTGACGGGGCTGGACGCTGCCATCCATTACGGCCGGCCCGACTGGCCCGGTACCGAGTCTGAATACCTGATGGGTGAAGACAGCGTGGTGGTGTGCAGCCCGGCGCTCATGAAAAAGCGGCAACTGCGCCGCCCCGCCGATGTTCTGAAGTTCACCCTCATCCACCAGAGCACGCGCCCGCATGCCTGGCGCGACTGGTTCCAGCTGGCCGGCATTGACGACGCGCAAGGCGCAGGCACGGGCCCCAAATACGAACTCTTTTCCATGATCGCGCAGGCAGTGAAGGCCGGGCTGGGGCTGGCGGTGCTGCCGCGCTTTCTGGTGGCCGACGACATCGCCGACGGCACGCTGGCTGTGCCCTTTGATCTTTCGCTGAGCTCTGACTTTGCCTACTACCTGGTCTGGCCTTCACAGAAAACCAGTTGGCGGCCGTTGGTGCAGCTGCGCGGCTGGTTGCGCGAGCAGGCGATTTCTTTGCCTTGATCCCGCGTGCCTCAGTCGACGCTTTTTCCTGAGTTCCATAGCTGTACAAGGCCCAGAGCCAGCATGAGCGTCCCCAGTGCCATCCAGATGCCGATAATTCCGCGCGGCCCCATCACTTCGAAGGCCCAGATCTTTGTCCAGGCCCACTTGCCGGTAAAGGGCGGAACGGAAGGCGTGAGCCATTCCACCCAGGCCAGGCAAAACGAAATCGCTGCGATTCCCAGTTTTGCAATGGCGCGCTCTTTGACCGAAAAGCCCGCGCGTTGCTTCTTGGCGAGTTCGTTGTCCATGGGGCTCCTTCTTTTAAGCCTGGCAGAAAAATTGTCGTTGTGTGAGTGTCTCAGGTGCTGTCCGCTGGAGCCAGGCTCTGCGCCGGCCGCCGCAGCGTGCTGTCAAACGGATTGATTTGCGCGCTGATGGCCGTGGCTTCGCGCTTGAGCAGCTCCACCACCGTGGGCAGGCGATCGGGGCTCAGGCGTGACGAGATCGTGCCCACGCTGAGCGCGGCGACGGCGCGGCCTTCGCGGTCCAGCACCGGCACACCGACGCCGGCCATGCCGTCGAGCAGGTTGGTGTTGCGCCCGGCGTAGCCAAGCTCGCGCACGCGCTCAATCTCGGTGCGCAGATACACCTCGTCGTACACACCGAACTCGCGCACACGCGGCAGGTTGTAGCGGATCACTTCTTCACGCTCTGTCTCGGGCAAGAAAGCCAGGATGGCCAGACCGCCCTGGCCCATGCCCAGCGCCACGCGACCGCCGATGTCGCCGGTGAAAGAGCGGATGGGAAACGGGCCTTCGCTGCGGTCCAGGCAGACGGCGTCAAAGCCGCTGCGCACCAGCAAAAAGATGGTGTCACCCAGGCTGGCGCACAGCCGCAGCATTGAAGGCCGGCACAGGCTGCGCAGGTCCATGGTGTTACCTGCCTGCGCGGCCAGTGCAAAAAAATCAATGCTCAGGCGATACAGCTTTGAGCCTGTTTCCTGCTCCACCACACGCTCGGCCACCAGGCTTTGCAGGATGCGGTGCGTGGTGGCCTGCGTGAGACCCGTGGCTTTGGCGATGTGTGTGATGCGCCCACCCTTGGCCTGCGTGGCCGCCAGTGCCCGGATGATGGAAAAGGCGCGCTGCACGCTGCTGGAGCTATTGTCTTCATCTTTCATGGCGTCTCCTTTGGCGGAATCAGTATGGCATTAAGTGTATATAAATTCCATTAAACGGAATAAATCAAATAAAGATATCTCTATACGGAATAACCTATTGACGATTTTTTATAGGATGCCATAGCATGAAGTCATCAGGGTGTCATCGTTTTGCACGTCGTTTGTCTGTGCGGCGCTGGTCATTCCCTTTGTTGCAGAGGTGCTCCCCATGTCTTTTTTGACCCTGGCGAATGTGAACAAGTCTTACGGCGCTACCCGCGCCGTGGCCGACATGAACCTGTCGGTGGAAAAGGGCGAATTCGTCTCGCTGCTCGGTCCTTCGGGCTGCGGCAAGACCACCACCTTGCAGATGATTGCGGGCTTTTGTGAGGTGACGTCGGGTCAGGTCACGCTGGACGGCCGCGACATCACCCACGCCAAGCCCAATTCGCGCGGCCTGGGCATCGTGTTCCAGAGCTATGCGCTCTTCCCCCACATGAGCGTGCACGACAACGTCAGTTTCGGCCTGGAGATGCGCCGCGTGCCCAAGGAAGAGCGCGCTGAGCGCGTGAAGGCCGCGCTGGCGCTGGTGCACCTGGAGGCGCACGCAACCCGCTACCCGCGTGAACTGTCGGGCGGCCAGCGCCAGCGTGTGGCCCTGGCGCGTGCGTTGGTCATCTCGCCGCCCGTGCTGCTGCTGGATGAGCCACTCTCCAACCTGGACGCCAAACTACGCGAGGAAATGCAGTTTGAGCTGCGGCAAATCCAGCGCAAGGTCGGCACCACCACCGTGATGGTCACACACGACCAGACCGAGGCCATGTCCATCAGCGACCGCGTGGTGGTGATGGAAGCCGGCCGTGTCACGCAGATCGACGAACCGCACCGCCTGTATGAACACCCGCAGACACGCTTTATCTCCAGCTTTGTCGGCAAGGCCAATTTGCTCGAAGGCCGCGTAATGGCCACCGGCCCCTGGGCCACCGTGCATGTGGGCGGCAATGTGCCGCTGGAAGTCCAGGCTCCTGGTGTTTCAGAGGGTGATGCCGTGGTGCTAAGCCTGCGCCCCGAAAAAATCCGCCTGGTGCCTGAAGCCCAGGGCCGCATAGGCGGCACGGTGCACGAGCGCTTCTTCCTTGGCAGCCAGTGGCTCTACCAGGTGTCGACGGCAGCCGGCCGCCTCGCAGTGGTCTGCCCCAATGACGGCACGGCGCCCGCCGAAGAAGGCGCCAACGTGGGCCTGGACTGGACCGCCCAGCAGGTGCGCCTGCTGCCAGGCGCGCAAGGGGTGCCGGCATGAACAGCACGGCCGTGGCCGCACCGATGACGTCGGCCCGGGCCAGTGCATCGCGCACGCCGTGGCTGCTGTCGGCGCCGGCCTTCACGCTGTTTGCCTGCCTGTTGCTGGTGCCGCTGGCGCTCACCGCGGTGCTGTCCTTCCAGGTGTTTGACCACGCCATCGGCGTGAAGAACAGTTTCACCCTGGCGCATTACGCCGCCGTGCTGACGGACGACTACTACCACGGCATCTTCTGGCGCACGCTATGGATTTCGGCACTCACCACGCTGATCTGCATCGTTGTCGGCGCGCCCGAAGCCTATGTGCTCAGCCGCATGCGCAGCCCCTGGCGTTCGATTTTGCTGCTGGTGGTGTTGGCGCCGCTGCTGGTGTCGGTGGTGGTGCGGGCGTTTGGGTGGAGCATGCTGCTCGGCCCCGAAGGCGTGGTCAACCAGGCCATGCGCGCCGTGGGCCTGCCGTCGATGCGCATTCTCTATACCGAAGCTGCCGTGGTCATCGCGCTGGTGCACGTGATGCTGCCCTTCATGGTGATCCCGGTGTGGACTTCGCTGCAAAAGCTGGACCCGGGTGTGGAAGACGCGGCGCTGTCGCTGCAGGCTTCGCACTTCACCACCTTGCGCCGCATCATCTTTCCGCAGGTGCTGCCGGGCATCCTGTCTGGCAGCCTGATTGTGTTTGGCCTTTCCGCCAGCGCCTTCGCGATTCCCGGCCTGCTGGGCGGGCGGCGTTTGAAGATGGTGGCGACGGTGGTGTATGACGAATACCTGCACGAACTCAACTGGCCGCTGGGCGCGGCCATTGCGCTCACGCTGCTGCTGGCCAACCTGGCCATCATGCTGAGCTACAACCGCGTGCTCGAGCGTTCGTACAAGAAATCGCTGGGATAAGGAGCGCGCCATGTCCAGGAACGGTCCTCTCGCTCTGCTCTTCAACGCACTCGTCATCACCTTCATGCTGGCGCCTCTGGTCATCGTGTGCGTGGTGGCCTTCACGCCCGGCAACACGCTGGCCATTCCGACCACGGAGTTTTCATTGCGCTGGTTTCGTGCGGTGTTCGCGCATTCGGACTTTGTGCAGTCCTTCAAGAACAGCCTCTGGCTGGCGTCGATATCTGCGACGCTGGCTACGCTGCTGGCTGTACCGGCCGGGCTGGCGATTGCCCGCCATACCTTCCCAGGCCGTGATTTTCTCAATGGCCTGTTTCTTTCGCCGCTGATCATTCCACATCTGGTGTTGGGTGTGGCCTTGCTGCGCACCTTCTCGCTGATCGGCGCGACCGGCAGCTTCTTCTGGCTGGCGCTGGCGCACGTGGTCATCATCACGCCCTATGTGCTGCGGCTGGTGCTGGCTTCGGTTGAAGGCAGCGACCGCAGCGCTGAGCAGGCGGCCCTCTCGCTGGGTGCAAGCCAGGCGACGGTGTTTGTGCGCGTCACGCTGCCGATGATCTTGCCCGGCGTCACCGGCGGCTGGCTGCTGGCTTTCATCAACAGCTTTGATGAGGTCACCATGTCGATCTTTGTCACTGCGCCCTCCACCGTGACCTTGCCGGTGCGGATGTACATGTATGCGACCGAGTCGATAGACCCCTTGATGGCGGCCGTCTCGGCCCTCATGGTGGCGCTCACGGCTGTGGCCATGCTGGTGCTGGACCGCATCTACGGCCTCGACAAGATCCTGGTCGGACACAAATGAAATCAACCATTGAAATTGCCGGGGTGAGCCACAAGCCTGCAGCCCTGCTTCACCGCCTGGCCGAAGGCAACCGCAAACCGGTGAACTTTGTGCTCAATGGGCAGGCCCTGAAGGCCCTGGCCGGCGACACCGTGATGACGGCGGTGCTGACGCAGAGCGCGCAGTTGCGCTTCAGCGAATTCAGCGGCGAGCCGCGTGCCGGTTTTTGCATGATGGGCGCCTGCCAGGACTGCTGGGTTGCCACCGAATCGGGCCGGCGCCTGCGTGCCTGCAGCACCTTCATCGAAGAAGGCATGCGGCTGGTGACTGGCGCGGAGGGACCGGTATGAGCACGCAGGCGGTGATTGTGGGTGCCGGCCCGGCAGGCGTGCGCGCTGCCGAGGCGCTGGTGGCGCACGGCCTGCGTCCCGTGGTGGTGGACGAAGCGCCGCGCTGGGGCGGGCAGATCTACCGCCAGCCGCCCGCGGGTTTCTCGCGGCCCAAAGAGGCTCTTTATGGTTTTGAAGCCGGGCGCGCCGACGCGGTACATGAGGCCATGGCCGGCATCCTGGACAAGGTCGATTACCGCCCCGACACCCTGGTCTGGAGCGCTGAAGGCGGCAAGCTCGACTTGCTTCATCACGGGCTGATGAGCACGCTGCGCTACAGCCACCTCATTGTTGCCACCGGCGCGGCGGACCGTGTCCTGCCTTTTCCAGGCTGGACTTTGCCCGGCGTCTACACGCTGGGCGCCGCGCAGGTGGCCCTGAAATTCCAGGGCTGCGCGATTGGTTCGCGCGTGGTGTTTGCCGGCACGGGGCCGCTGCTGTATTTGATTGCTTACCAGTATGCCAGGGCCGGCGCCAAAGTTGCGGCGGTACTTGATACGGCCAGTTTTGCAGGCAAGGCTGCCGCCGTGCCCGCCATGCTGCGCCAGCCGGCGCTGTTGGCCAAGGGCCTTTATTACCTGGGCTGGTTGCGCATGCATGGCATCGCGGTGCACCAGGGCGTGGAGCTGGTACGCGCCACAGGCGACGAATGCGTGCAGGCTATGCACTGGCGCAAGGCCGGCCGAACGCACGAGATCGCCTGCGACGGCGTGGGTTTTGGCTACGCGCTGCGGCCCGAGACGCAACTGGCCGATTTGCTGGGCTGCCGTTTTCGCTATGACAGCCTGCAGCGCGGCGCATTGCCCGAGCGCGACGCCATGGGCCGCTCCAGCGTGGCAGGTGTTTACCTGGCCGGCGATGGTGCCGGCATCATGGGCGCTGATGCCGCGGAATGGGCTGGCGAGCGTGCCGCGCTGGCGCTGCTCGCGGACACCGGACACAGGATCGATGTGGCACGCGCGGCCTCGCTCGAAAACCAGCTTTCGCGTACGGCGGCCTTCCGGGAAGGACTGGAGCGGGCCTTTCCATTTCCCGCTGGTTGGGCTGCAGCCGCCCCTGATGAACTGGTGGTCTGCCGCTGTGAAGAAATCACCGCGGGCGAGTTGCGCCAGTGCGTGGCCGACACCGGCGCACGCGAGATGAACCGCCTCAAGGCGCTGACGCGGGTGGGCATGGGGCGCTGCCAGGGGCGTACCTGCGGCGTGGCGGCGGCGGAAATCCTTGCGCAGGCCTGCGCTGTACAGCCAGATGGTGTCGGCCGGCTGCGCGGGCAGTCGCCCATCAAGCCGCTGCCATTTTCGGCCATGGCCGTCCAGGCGATGAAGCAGGAGGGCGTGTAATGGAATGCGTCACGGCCGACGTTGCGATTGTGGGCGGCGGCATCATGGGCTCGTCGGCGGCCCTGTTCCTGCGCCGCATGGGTTTGTCGGTCGTGCTGCTCGAGCGTGATCTGTGCGGTTCGCGTTCCAGCGGTGTCAACTACGGCGGCGTGCGCCGCCAGGGCCGGCCGATCAGCCAGCTGCCGCTGTCGCAGCGCGCGCAGGGCTTGTGGGCGCAATTGCCCGAACTGATCGGCATCGACGGCGAATACCTCCCTTCGGGGCACCTCAAGATCGCGCGCAGCGAAGCCGACATGGTCTCGCTCGAAAGCTACCGCGAGCGCACGTTGGGCTTCGACATGGATTTGCAAATGCTCTCCATGCGTGCCTTGCGCGAACGCTGCCCGTGGCTGGGAAGAGCTGCCATAGGTGCGTCGCTGTGCCCCGGTGACGGACAGGCCAACCCGCGTCTCGTGTCGCCGGCCTTTGCACTGGCCGCGCGCAAGCTCGGCGCCGACGTGCGCGAACAGACCCGCGTGGATGAAGTGGCGCGCGACGGAGCGGTGTTTGTACTGCGTTCGGGCGATGCGCTGGAGGTTCGCGCCAAGCACCTGCTCAATTGCGCGGGCGCATGGGCAGGCGCCCTCGCGGCGCAGTTCGGTGAGCCGGTGCCCATGGAGGCCGGTCATCCCGAGATGGTGGTGACCGAGCCTCTACCCGCATTCATGAACCTCAGCCTCGGCGTGGAGGGCGGCGGCGTCTATGCCCGCCAGGTAGCGCGCGGCAACTGCGTCATCGGTGGCGGCCGGGGTTACGCGCTGGACGACCAGCGTGCCCGCGCACAGCGCAGCGGCCTGGCCGGCCTGATGCAGCAAACCGTCGAGCTGCTGCCGGCGCTGAAACACGCGCACATCATCCGCACCTGGAGCGGCACCGAAGGTTACCTGCCCGACCGCCAGCCGGTCATAGGACCGAGCGCCACCACACCGGGCCTGATTCATGCATTCGGATTCGCCGGCGGCGGCTTCCAGCTGGGCCCGGGCGTGGGTGCGGTGCTGGCCGACCTGGTGCAAAGCGGCGAGAGTGCCACGCCTATCGACGCTTTTTCGATTGAACGCTTTTCCGCAAACCCGCGTGCGACAACCGCCGGGCTTGTTTCTTCCACCGTTGTCTAGTCCTCTTCTCCATAGTCCTCCTCGATTTCACTGCCTTCACTTCACCAACGCCACCAGGAGTTTTCCATGAACATCTCCCTACGATTCCTGACCGCCCGCGCTACAGCGGTGTCGCTTGCCGTTGCAGCCGCCGGCCTGGCCGGCGGAAACGCCATGGCCCAGACCAAGACGCTGTACATCGGCATGAACGGCGGCACCATGGAAAAAACCTACACCGAGAACGTCTTCGGTGCATTCGAGAAGGCCAACAACGTCAAGGTCGTGGTCGTGCCCGGCACTTCCTCGGACATCCTGGCCAAGGCGCAGGCCAACAAGGACAACCCGCAGATGCACGTGATGTTCCTGGACGACGGCATCATGTACCGCGCCATCGGCATGGGCCTGTGCGAGAAGATGCAGGCCACCCCTGCGCTTAATGACCTGTTTCCCACGGCACGCTTCAAGGGCGACATGGCCGCCGGCGTCAACATCGGCATGACCGGCATTGCCTACAACAAGAAGATGTTCACCGAAAAAGGCTGGGCTCCGCCCACCTCGTGGATGGACATGGCCAACCCGAAGTACAAGGGCAAGGTGGTGTTCCAGTCGCTGTCGTCGTCGACCTTCGGCCTGCACGGCTTCCTGCTGTTCAACCGCATCCAGGGCGGCAACGACAAGAACGTGGAGCCCGGCTTCAAGGCCTGGCCCACGACCATAGGACCCAATGTGCTCGAGTACATCCCGAGCTCGGCCAAGCTGGCTGAAATGGTGCAGACCGGCGAGGCCGCGATGTTCCCCCTCACGCCCACCGCCGTCGGCGTGCTCAAGGAAAAAGGCCTGCCGGTGGAATATGTGCAGCCCAAGGAAGGCTCGGCCGTGCTGACGGTCGGTGAATGCGTGATTGCGAAGAACAGTGAACCCGCGCTGGCCCACAAGCTTGCCCAGTACCTGCTGTCGCCTGAGGCGCAGGCTGCGGCGCTGGAGTTTGGCGACCAGATCCCGTCCAACCCCAAAACCAAGGCCAGTGGCAAGGCTGCCGCGCTTGTGACCCAGATGAACACCTACATGAAGACGGCGACTACGGTGGACTGGGATGCCATCAACGAGAACCGCCCAGCCTGGAATGCGCGCTGGAACAAGACAGTCGAGCGCTGATCATCCATTGCCAGCGCCTTTCGCAGGCGCATGCAAAAACCCGAAGCAGGCTTCCTGAGTCACTTCGGGTTTTGTACTTTTAGGTCCTCGGGTCAATAGGGATGTGCGCGAGAAGCTACTAAATCTATAGCAATTTAATTGTGCCGGCCGCGCAGCAAACGCAAGCCATTGCCCACCACCAGCAGGCTGGCGCCCATGTCGGCAAACACCGCCATCCACATCGTCGCCGTGCCGAAAACGGCCAGGAGCAGGAAGATGCCTTTGATGCCCAGTGCCAGGCTGATGTTCTGCCACAGGATGGCGTGCGTGCGTTTTGACAGCCGCACCGTTTCGGCCACCCGCTCCAGGTTGTCGTTCATGATCACCACGTCGGCCGCTTCCATGGCCGTGTCGGCGCCGGCGCCGCCCATGGCGAAGCCGATGTCGGCCTGCGCCAGCGCCGGTGCGTCGTTGATGCCATCGCCCGTCATGCCGGTGGCGCCGTAGTGCCGCTGCATTTCGCGAATGGCGTCGAGCTTGGCCTCGGGCAGCAGGTCGCCGCGGGCGTCGTCGATGCCGGCCTGGCTTGCGATGGCGCGCGCCGTGGCGGCGTTGTCACCGGTCAGCATCACGGGCGTGACGCTCAGCGCCTTCAGGTCGGCAATCGCCTGCCGGGACGTTGGCTTGATGGTGTCGGCCACTGCGAACAGGGCCAGCACGCGCGTGCCGTCGGCCAGCAGTGTCACCGTGCGGCCTTGCTGTTCATGCCGGGCGAGTTCAGTTTCCAGCTCCACGCCGCACAAGCCCAGCTCATGGATAAGGCGGTGATTGCCCAACACGAGGCGCTGGCCCTGGGCCGTTCCCTCAACGCCCCGGCCCGGCAGGGCCTTGAAGGCTTGCACGTCGGCGGCTTCGGTGTTCAGGCCCGCTGCAATCGCTTTGGACACCGGATGATCAGATCGTGAGGCCATGCCGGCGGCCAGCTGTGCGGCCACCGCTGCGTCTGCATTGCCCCAGGTACGCCAATCCACCAACTCGGGCTTGCCCTCCGTGATGGTGCCGGTCTTGTCGAGCGCAATGGCTTTGAGCAGGCGCGCCTGCTCGAGGTAGGTGCCGCCCTTGATCAGGATGCCCCGGCGCGCGGCGGCCGAGAGCCCGCTCACCACCGTGACGGGCGTGGAAATCACCAGGGCGCAGGGGCAGGCGATTACCAGCAGCACCAGCGCCTTGTAGATCGACTCCTGCCAGCTCAGGCCCGCCAGCAGCGGCATCAACACGGCGACCGCAACGGCGATGGCGAACACGGCCGGCGTGTAGACGGCGGCAAAGCGGTCGACAAAACGTTGCGTGGGCGCACGGCTGCCCTGGGCTTGCTCGACAGCGTGGATGATGCGTGCCAGCGTGGTGTTGCCGGCCGCCGCCGTGACGCGGATCTCGATCTCACCGGTTTCGTTGACGGTGCCCGCAAAGACGCTGTCGCCGGGCTCCTTGTCGACCGGAATGCTTTCGCCGGTGATGGGCGCCTGGTTGACCGCGCTGCTGCCCTGGGTCACCAGGCCGTCCAGCGGTATGCGCTCGCCGGGGCGTATGCGCACCAGGGCCTGCAGCGGCACGGCGGCCACCGGCGTGTTGGCCCACGCGCCGTCTTCGCCCTGCATCAGGGCCTGTTCTGGCGCCATGTCCAGCAGGCCCTTGATGGCATTGCGCGCGCGGTCCACGGCTTTGGCTTCGATCAGCTCGGCAATGGCATAGAGCGCCATCACCATCGCGGCTTCCGGCCACTGCCCGATCAGGAAAGCGCCGGTGACGGCGACCGACATCAGCGCGTTGATGTTGAGCCTGCCGCGCAGCAGAGCGGCCATGCCCTTTTTATAGGTGTCCAGGCCGGCCAGGCCAATAGCCAGCGCCGCCACCGCCATGCCGGCGATTTTCCAGGCCAGCAGCTCGGGCGCGAAAAATGACACAGCCTCGGCGCCCACGGCCAGCAGCAGCGCCGCGGCCAGGCGGGTGGCGCCGCTGCCAAAGCCGCCGTCATGGCTGTGGTCGTGCGCATGCCCCTCATGGTCATGGCCGCCTGTATGCGTGCTGGCACCCTGGGCAGGCTGAGGGTCAAACCCGGCCTTGCGGATCGCGTCCAGGGCAGTCGCACAGGCTTCTTCGCTGGCGTCTATTCGCAGCGTGCGTGCGCCCAGCTGGAAGCCCAGCGACCGGATACCGGCGATCGGCTCCAGCGCGCGCCGGATGTCAGACTCTTCGGCGCTGCAGTCCATGGTGGCGATGCGGAAAATCCGCCCCGCAGCACCCGTGGCATTGGATACAGGTGCGTGTGTGGCGTGGGCGCCGCCACAGCAGTCGCCGGTAGGGGCATCGAGGCCGGAAACAAGGTTTTTTTCAGATTTCATGGCCTAATTGGAAACCCTGTAGCGGCCTTAGAGTCAAGCTGGCTGCTGAAGTGACCCTACAGCGATGTTGGGACGATGTTCAAGGAGTCGCCATGAAAATCGGAGAACTGGCCAAAACCGCGCAGACCCAGACGGAAACCATTCGTTACTACGAACGTGAGGGTCTGTTGCCCGAAGCGGCGCGCACCGACGCCAATTACCGCATCTATGACGAAAGCCATGTGCAGCGCCTGGCCTTCATACGCCACTGCCGGTCGCTGGACATGACGCTGGCGGAAATTCGCGCGCTGCTGAACTTCAAGGACGCGCCGGCCGGCAGCTGCGACGACGTCAACAGCCTGCTGGACGAGCACATCAGCCACGTCGCCACACGCATCCGCGAACTTAAGGCGCTGGAAAAAGACCTCAAGATTTTGCGTGAGCAGTGCGCCAGCGGCCAGGCCGCGGGCGACTGCGGCATCCTCAGCGGCCTGGAAAAAGCTGCACTGCGGCAAAGCCAGAACCGTACCCCCGCCGGGCGCGGTCATGCGCATATCCACGGCGCGCACCCGCAGGTCGGTGTGCCCGCCAAAGAAGAGGGCCGCCAAAAGCCCGCTACCGGCAAGGCGGCTGCCGAGCGCAAGTGACGAAACGCGGCCCGGTATTTTTACAAAGCACTTGCTTGCTAAAAATACAGGGTTTTGCTAAGGTCCGTCCTTATGGACAAACCTGCCGCGCGTTCGCGACCTGCCGCACGCGCTCATACCTCTTCGAAAACCGCAACCGACAGTGCTGAAAAGCGTCCGCGCGGCCGGCCGCGCAAAACCCTGGACGAACGCGACGACGGCAACCGGCGGGTCGAACTCGTCAATGCGGCCGCCAGGTTGTTCCGGAAAAAAGGCTTTGACGCCACCAGCACGCGCGACATCGCGGCGGCCGTCGGCATGCACAGCGGCTCGCCCTTCTATCACTTCAAAAGCAAGGGCGCGCTGCTCCATGCCGTGATGGAAGAGGGCATGCGCTCGGCGATTCAACGCCAGGCTGCGGCCCTGCAGGCGGCGGGGCTCTCTACCGCTGAGGCGCCAGCGCTGCTGCGCGTGCTGATCCGCAACCACTTTGACGTGCTGCTGGGCCCCGGCAGCGACTTCATCCCTGTGATGCTTTACGAGTCGCGTTCCATCACAGCCCGGCAGCGCAACCTGCTGGCAAAGCTGCAGGGCGACTACGAAGCCGTGTGGGAGCCGGTGCTGGAGGCGCTAGCCACCGCAGGGCAACTCAAGGGGCCGGTGAAGCTGTCGCGCCTTTTGATTTTTGGCGCACTCAACTGGTCGGTGCAGTGGTTTGACGCCAAGAAAGATGCATCGCTGGATGATCTGGCGGATGCGGCCATGGCGCTGTTCATTGGCGAAAAGACTCCGAAATCCCCGGCAAGAAAGGTCCGCGCATGAGCTACCAATCCGTGTTCCAGCCCGGCCTTTTTTCCGGCCAGGTCATTGTTGTCACCGGCGGCGGCTCCGGCATTGGCCGCTGTATCGCGCATGAACTCGCCGCGCTGGGCGCGCATGTGGTGCTGATAGGCAGGAATATCGAGAAACTCCACAGCGTGGCCGGCGAAATCGTGGCGCAGGGCGGTCGCGTGAGTTTTCACCCCTGCGACATCCGCCAGGAAGAGGCCGTCAAGACCACCATCACCGCCATCGTGGTGGCGCAGGGCCGTATCGATGGGCTCGTCAACAACGCGGGTGGCCAGTACATCACGCCGCTGGAATCCATCAGCGCCAAGGGCTGGGAGGCTGTGATCAACACCAACCTGACAGGCGGATTTTTGATGGCGCGGGAATGCTATTTGCAGGCAATGCAAGGCAAAGGGGGCAGCATCGTCAACATCGTGGCCGACATGTGGGGTTCCATGCCCAGCATGGGCCACAGCGGCGCGGCGCGCGCCGGCATGGTGAGCTTCACCGAAACCGCGGCGGCCGAATGGGCCCATAGCGGCGTGCGGGTGAACGCGGTGGCACCCGGCTACATCGCCTCCAGCGGCATGGACCACTACCCGCCCGAGGCCGGCCCCATGCTGCGCGAGATGCGCCACACGGTGCCACTGGGCCGCTTCGGCACCGAAAGCGAAACCTCGGCGGCCGTCGTCTTCCTGCTCAGCAAGGCCGCCAACTTCGTCAGTGGCAGCACCTTGCGCGTCGACGGCGCCAGGCCCCAGATGCGCATGGGCTGGCCCATGCGGCGGCCCGATGCTGAAGCGCTGCAGCGTGAGGCGATCACGCCCTTCGACGGCTTTCACCTGGCAGAAACCCCCAAGGTCTTCCAGTCATGACGCTGTTCCAGTCTGCGTGGAATGCGCAATCGCCACAAGCCTCGCAGTGGCGTGAGGCGATGCTGTCGCGCATCGCCGCACTGCGCGCACTGGAAGAGCGCAGCGCCGCCGCCTCCGCCAAATCACGGCCCGCCTTTGAAAAGCGCGGCCAGTTGCTGCCGCGTGAGCGTGTGGCTTTGCTGCTGGATGCGGGGGCGCCCTGGCTGGGCCTGTGTTCCCTCGCGGGTTACCTGCAGGACAACAAGGACGCGGCCCAGTCGGTGCCGGGCGGCGGCGTGGTGGCCGGCATCGGCTTTGTGAGCGGTGTGCGCTGCATGGTGGTGGCCAGTGACTCGGGCATAGAAGCCGGCGCCGTCCAGGCCATGGGGCTGGAAAAGATCCTGCGCGTGCAGGAGATCGCGCTGCAAAACAAGCTGCCCTTTATCCACCTGGTGGAAAGCGCGGGCGCCAACCTCATGCGCTACCGGGTCGAAGGCTTTGTGCACGGCGGTAGCCTCTTTCGCAACCTGGCGCGCCTGTCGGCGGCGGGCATTCCCGTGATCACCGTGCAGCACGGTTCGGGCACGGCGGGGGGCGCCTACATGCCGGGCCTGAGCGACGTGGTCATCATGGTGCGCAAGCGTTCCCGCGCTTTCCTTGCCGGCCCGCCGCTGCTGATGGCCGCCACCGGCGAGGTGGCGACCGAAGAAGAACTGGGTGGCGCTGAAATGCACACCGGCGTGTCAGGCCTGGGCGAACAACTGGCCGACGACGATCGCCACGCGCTGGGACTGGCCAGAGAAGTTGTGGCCCGGACTTCATGGTCAAATCGGGCTGAAACCAAAGCAGAACGAGCGCAGGCAGCTACCAATTTAATAGCAAACAAGGATTCCCCTTGCGAACCTGTTTACCCGCCTGACGAGCTGCTGGGCCTGCTCCCCAGCGACCTGCGCCAGCCGCTGGACATGCACGAGGTAATCGCCCGGCTGGTGGACGGTTCCGATTTTCTGCCTTTCAAAGCGCTCTACGGTGCGGCCACGGTGTGCGTGCAGGCATCGATTGACGGCCGTGCCGTCGGCATCATCAGCAACAACGGCCCGATTGATGTGGCCGGCGCCAACAAGGCCACGCACTTCATCCAGCTGATGTGCCAGCTGGGCCACCCCATCGTCTATTTGCAAAACACCACCGGCTATATGGTGGGCAAGGAGAGCGAGCAGGCCGGCATGATCAAGCACGGCTCCAAGATGATCCAGGCGGTGACCAATGCCACGGTGCCGCAAATCACCATCCAGTGCGGCGCTTCATTTGGCGCGGGCAACTACGGCATGTGCGGCCGCGGCTACGCGCCGCGCTTTCTCTTCACCTGGCCCGGTGCCAAAACGGCGGTGATGGGCGGCGAACAGGCCGCGCGCACCATGCAGATCGTGGGTGAGGCGGCCCTGGCACGCAAGGGCCTTGTACCGGACCCGGCCCAGTCGCAAGCCCAGTACGACAAGATCGTCGCCATGTTCGAGGCGCAGGCCGATGTGTTCTGCACCTCGGGCCTGATGCTGGACGACGGTGTCATCGACCCGCGCGACACACGCGCGGTGCTGGCGCAGTGCCTGGCAATGTGCGCCGAGGCCGATGCGCGGCAGCTCAGGCCCATGCAGTTTGGCGTGGCGCGCATGTAGCACTTCAGTCAAAAAAGAACCGGAGACAAAAATGCAGTACACCCACGAACACCTCGAAATCCAGAAAACTCTCAAGCGTTTCATTGATGCCGAGATCAACCCGCACGTCGATGAATGGGAAGCCGCCGAAATATTCCCGGCGCATGAAGTGTTCAAGAAGCTCGGCAACCTGGGCATGCTGGGCCTGACCAAATCTGAGGAATACGGTGGCTCGGGCCTGGACTACTCCTACGCCATGGCCATGGCCGAAGCGTTGGGCCATATCGATTGCGGCGGCGTCCCCATGTCCATCGGCGTGCAGACCGACATGTGCACGCCGGCCCTGGCGCGCTTCGGCAGCGACGAGCTCAAGCGTGAATTCCTCGCTCCAGCGATTGCCGGCGATGCCGTGGGCTGCGTCGGTGTGAGCGAGCCAGGTGCCGGCAGCGACGTTGCCTCCATCAAAAGCCAAGCCCGCAAGGACGGCGGCGACTACATCATCAGCGGCCAGAAGATGTGGATCACCAACAGCCTGCAGGCCGACTGGATGTGCATGCTGGTCAACACCGGTGAGGGCCCTGTGCACAAAAACAAGAGCCTGGTCATGGTGCCCATGCGCGACAAGGGCAAGCTGCGTAAAGGCATTGAAGCGGCCAAGAAGATCAAAAAAATCGGCATGAACTCATCCGACACCGGCCTGATCTACTTTGACGAAGTGCGTGTGCCGCAGCGTTACCTGATCGGCAGCGAAGGCTCGGGCTTTGTCTACCAGATGATGCAGTTCCAGGAAGAGCGCCTGTGGTGTGCGGCCAGTTGCATCCAGTCGCTGTCCAACTGCATTGAATGGACGGTCGAGTGGGCGCACGAGCGCAAGCTTTTCGGCGCCACGCTGGCTGACCAGCAATGGGTGCAGTTCAAGCTCGCCGAGATAAAGACCGAAGTCGAGAGCCTGCGCGCCATGACGTATCGCGCCTGCGAGCTCTATGTGCAGGGCCAGGATGTGACCGAGCTGGCCTCCATGGCCAAGCTCAAGGCCGGGCGGCTCAACCGCCTGGTGCCCGACACCTGCCTGCAGTTCTGGGGCGGCATGGGCTACACCTGGGAGAACAAGGTAGCGCGCATGTTCCGCGACGGTCGCCTGGCCTCCATAGGCGGCGGGGCCGACGAAGTCATGATGGGGATTATCGCCAAAATGATGGGCGTGGCCAAGCCCGGCAAGAAGGGTGGCTGAGTTCATGGCCATGCCTGGCGTACGGAGCGGGGCGCCTGCATGAAGAGCATCCGCCGCCTGCTGGTGACCAATCGTGGGGAGATTGCTCGCCGCATCATGCGCACCGCGAGAACCATGGGCATGCAGACGGTGGCGGTGTATTCAGACGCCGATACCGGTGCGCTGCATGTGCAGGAGGCGGATATCGCCCATGCGCTGGGAGGTGTCAGTTCCGCCGACTCCTATCTGCGCATCGACAAACTGGTTGCTGCGGCCGAGGCCAGCGGCGCCGATGCGGTGCATCCGGGTTACGGCTTCCTCAGCGAGAACGCCGCCTTTGCCGACGCGGTGATTGCGGCGGGGCTGACCTGGGTGGGGCCGCCGCCGGCTGCGATCCGGCAGCTTGGCAGCAAGTCGGCTGCCAAGCAACTCGCCGCGGCGCAAGGCGTACCCTGCCTGCCGGGCTACCAGGGTCATGACCAGTCCGACGCGCGCTTTGAAGCCGAAGCCGCGCGCATCGGTTACCCGCTGATGGTCAAGGCCGTGGCGGGCGGCGGCGGGCGCGGCATGCGGCTGGTGCGGGATGCCGCACACCTTTCGGCCGCGCTGCAAAGCGCCCGCTCTGAAGCGCTCTCGGCCTTTGGCAGCGGGGAGCTGCTGATGGAGCGGGCTTTGTTGAATCCGCGCCATGTCGAGGTGCAGGTGTTTGCCGACGCCCACGGCCATTGCATTCATCTGGGCGAGCGCGACTGCTCGGTGCAACGCCGTCACCAGAAGATCATTGAAGAAACGCCCAGCCCCGCGTTGGATGCGGCGCTGCGTGCGCGGATGTGTGGCGCGGCCGTCAAGCTGGCGCAAGCGGCGGGTTATGTAGGTGCGGGGACGGTGGAGTTTCTGGTTGATGGGCCTGACTTGAGCGCCGCCGGGCCGCGGCCTGCAGGGCCTCGTGCAGCACACGAAGTGGCAAGCGTGGGGGCTAGTTTCTTTCTGATGGAAATGAATACGCGCCTGCAAGTGGAGCACCCAGTCACCGAAGCCGTCACAGGCCTTGATCTCGTCGAATGGCAGCTGCGCGTAGCGCAAGGCGAGCCGCTGCCTCTTGCACAGGATCAGGTGGTGTTTAGCGGTCATGCGATTGAGGTGCGCCTGTGTACCGAAGACGAGAATTTCACGCCGCACACAGGCACGGTCCGGCGCTTTCGCGAACCCGGCGAAGCTCGCTTTGACCACGCGCTGTTTGAAGGCCAGGTGGTGTCACCGCACTACGACTCCATGCTGGGCAAGCTGATGGTGCATGCCGCGACACGTGAGCAAGCCATAGACCGGCTGGTGGCGGTGCTGGGCCGTACAGAAGTGCTGGGCCTGCCCACCAACCGGCAGTTTTTGTCGGCTTGTCTTGCTCATCCGGTGTTCCGCGCCGGGCATGCGCTGATTCCTTTTCTGGCGGAGCAGGGCGATACGATACGCGGAGCGCTACAAAAAGAGGAGCTGCTTGCGCTTGTGCCGTATGGTCTGGCGGCCATTTTCTATCAAAGTATTGATTCAAACAGTGCCGCAAACAGCCTGCCGTGCCCGTTTCCCAGGCCGGTCCGGCTGCGCCACCGTGGGCAGCTGCTGGATCTGCGCATACGTGAGCTGGGCGGGGGCGCGCTGGAAATTGAAACGGGCGGCGAGGTGTTGCAGGCGGTGATCACACAGGGACCCGATGGCGCTCTGACGGTAGGCACAGGCCAGACCGGGCAGCGCATATCGGCGGTTCGCCTGAAGGAGTCTGCCGGGCAACCCGGCGCACGCTGGCATGTGCAGACGGGCTCTGTGGACCTGTTTCTGGAAGATGCCACGTTGGAACCGGCGGCATCCGGCGGTGTTGCAGCCGCGCGGGAGTTGCGGGCGCCCTTCAACGGCAAGGTGATTGCTGTCCATGCGGCGCCCGGCCAAGCCGTGAAGCGCGGTGACACGCTGCTGGTGATTGAGTCCATGAAGCTGGAGCACGCGGTCAATGCCCCGCACGATGCCGTGCTGGCGGCTGTGATGGCAGAGGTGGGTCAGCAAACAAGTACCGGGCAGGTGTTGCTGAGATTCGATGAGGCCAAGGCATGAGAACCCGGAAAATCAGGAAAGATTTCGCTGCACGACAATTGACGCCATGACCAAAACACAGCCCACCCCCACCGGCGCGATTGAGTTCGAGCCGGAATTTGTCGCCAGCCTCAAAGAGCTGTTCGAGGAAAAAATCGTTTTCAACAAACTGCTGGGGCTGAAGATCACCTCGGTGACGGCGGAGCGGGTCACCGCCCGCATCGACATGCGCAACGAGCTGATCGGCCACTACGCCCACAACCGCATCCACGGCGGCGTGATCAGCGCCGGTCTGGACGCCATGGGCGGACTCGCCGTGATGGCGGCCATAGGCGCGCGCCACATGGACGAATCGCCGATGCAGCGGCTGCACCGCTTTGCCAAGCTGGGCACCATCGATCTGCGGGTGGATTATTTGCGGCCTGGCATCAGTGAGTTTTTTGAGTTGCGGGCTGAGGTGATGCGGCTGGGGTCGCGGGTGGCGAGTACGCGGATGGAGTTTTTGGGGGCTGACGGGAAGTTGTTTTCTACTGGGGCTGGGGCTTATATCGTTTCTTAAGTTTTCTTGGCCGGCTCTTGCTCCGGCCTTAGCGCTCTTTGCTGAGGGTTGCTGGCCGGGGGTTGCCCGGCATGCAACTAACTTGTCTGTGCTTCGCCCAAGAAAAGTAAGCAAAAGAATGGCGACCCTGGTTCCTGCGTCCCTCCGCTTCGCTACCGGCAACCTGCGGTGCTCGATCCAGCCGGGGTCAAAAACAACTCGCCGTCGGCTCAAACAAGTTTTTGCCCTGCTCCGTCTGGCCCCGCGCTCCTCGGCGCATCCACAAGGGGTGGGG